>CALWQT010000004.1 GCA_944383765.1 uncultured Lachnospiraceae bacterium | reverse complement strand
CTATGCGGGAGATGGGACTTGAACCCACACGAGCATACACCCACAAGATCCTTAGTCTTGCCTGTCTGCCAATTCCAGCACTCCCGCTTAACGTATGGTATTATATCACGGGCAATTTTTAAATGCAATCCTTTTTTCCAAAAGTCTGCCAAATTTTTTGGCAAATCTTTTCAAAATTTTTCAAAAAAATGGTTGACAAATGGATTTTTATCCCTTATAATGACAAACGTGCTTGTGAGACAGGTTCTCACGAGAACGGTTCGCAGAAGTGGCGGAATTGGCAGACGCGCACGGTTCAGGTCCGTGTGGTAGCAATACCGTGAGAGTTCAAGTCTCTTCTTCTGCATGAAAAGCTATCGGAAATCCGATAGCTTTTTTGTTTTATTCGCAAGAAAAAATATAGCAGAGAATCCTATCTTCCCTGCTGTATTTCCATCTCCCTATCTTTTCTCCGAAGCCAAGCAAAATACCATACGCACATTACCAGTGCCGATGCAGGTACTGCCAGACTGATAAGGAACATTCCCGTATCAGGTAACTGGCTTAAAAAGTAAGAAAGCGGTATCCGTACAGAGCCTGTAAAAGCTGGGACAGCATCAGGGGAAGGGCAAACTGTATTAATGGTGGCAGAATCGGACCCTCCAAAAAGTCATTTTGCCTGTAAACTGTCTGTCTGCTCATTTTCATTTCCTCTCCACTGTATTCTCACAGATTAAAAATCGCCAACAAGCACACACTTGTTGGCGATAATGTATCAAACGAAGTACTTCCTAAAGTACCTGTTCAGTTTATCATAAAATCAAGAAAAATCAAGTCTTTTCCATCATTATGTCACGCTTCATCTATGGCTTTTCCAATATCATGCCTCATATACTGATTGGAAAATCTTACCCATTCTGTAGCTTCATAAGCTTTTTTCCGGGCTTCCTTCAGGTCAGCACCACAGGCTGTGATTCCCAGGACACGTCCGCCATTTGTCAGCACAGTTCCATCCTCTGCCAGACGGGTTCCTGCATGGAACGCAAAATAATCCTTTTTCCCTTCAAAACGTTCCAGGCCGGATATGGGGAATCCTTTTTCATAATGTTCCGGATAACCATCCGAAGCCAAAACCACACAGACTGCTGCATTATCCTCAAATTCCAACTCAATCTGATCCAAGGTTCCATCTACACAGGCTTCAAATACACGGACAATGTCATTTTTCATTCTCGGAAGCACTACCTGTGTTTCCGGGTCTCCAAATCTGGCATTATATTCCAGCACTTTAGGACCATCTTCTGTAAGCATCAATCCAAAGAATATGATTCCCTTAAATTCTCTGCCTTCCATTCTCATGGCATCTACTGTTTTCTGATAGATATGCTCCCGGCAGAACTGGTCTATATCCCTGGTATAAAACGGGCTAGGTGAAAATGTTCCCATACCGCCTGTATTTAATCCCTGATCTCCATCTTTTGCCCGTTTATGATCCTGGGCTGATGTCATAATGCGGATTGTCTTTCCGTCTACAAAAGATAATACGGAAACCTCCCGTCCGGTCAGGAATTCTTCTATTACAATCTCTTCACCAGCGGAACCAAACTGTTTATCCAGCATCAGGGTCTTCACCCCTTCACGGGCTTCCTCAAGGGTTTTGCAGATCAGCACGCCCTTTCCCAAAGCCAGTCCATCTGCCTTCAGGACAATAGGCATTTTCGCAGTTTCCAGATAGCGGAGTGCTTCATCCGGATCACGGAACACCTCATAAGCAGCTGTAGGAATTCCATATTTTTTCATTAAGTGTTTGGAAAATGCTTTGGAACCTTCCAGGATTGCCGCATCTTTCTTCGGTCCGAACACTCTTAATCCATTCTGTTCAAAAACATCAACAATTCCTCCGCATAGGGGATCATCCATTCCAATAACAGTCAGGTCTATTTCTTTCTCTTTCGCAAAAGCTGCCAGCCGTTCAAATTCCATGGCTCCGATAGCCACACACTCTGCCAGACCTGCAATTCCCCCATTTCCAGGAGCGCAGTATATTTTTTCCACCTGAGGATTCTGGGAAATCTTCCAGATCATTGCATGTTCCCGTCCCCCGCTTCCTACTACAAGAATTTTCATGAACTGCTCCTTTCTCCTTTTCCCAATCTTCCATTGGCTATCTGATGAATCGCTTCCGGAAGGATCTTCCACTCCGCTTCCTCCATTACTCTCCGCTGCAAGATTTCCGGCGTATCTCCTTCCTTCACTTCTACTGCTTTCTGCAGCAGAATGGGACCGGAATCCACTCCTTCATCTACAATATGCACCGTTGCTCCCGTCACCTTTACCCCTCTGGCCAGAGCAGCCTCATGAACTTTCAGTCCATAATATCCTACTCCGCAGAACGATGGAATCAACGAGGGATGGACATTGATGATTTTATTGGGATACTCCCGTATCATTTCCGGCGGAATGGTCACCAGAAAACCTGCCAGCACGATCAGGTCCAGGTGATATTCCCTCACCTTATCCAACAGCGCTTTATGAAATGCCTCCCGGTCGGAAAATTGTTTCGGAGAAATGCTGATGGCTGGAATTCCGTGTTTTCTTGCCCGTTCCAGAGCATATGCCCCTGGGTTATTACTGATGACTACGGATACTTCTGCATTGGTAACCCGTCCCTCATCTATGGCATCCAGAATAGCCTGAAGATTGGTTCCTCCCCCGGACACCATGACCCCTACTCTCAGCATAAATCCACACCTTTCTCGCCGGCTTCCAGAGAACCGATCACATAAGGGGTTTCTCCTGCGGCTTTCATGGCTTCCATTGTCTTTTCCGCATCAGCCGGATTCACTGCCACGATCATACCGATTCCCATATTAAAGGTATTATACATGACCTTTTCCTCGATTTCCCCTTTTTCTGCCATCAAAGCAAAAATAGGAGGTACCGGATAGCTGTCTTTCCGGATCACAGCCCTGATACCGTCTTTCAGCATCCTGGGCACATTCTCATAAAAGCCACCTCCGGTAATGTGACTGCAGGCTTTTACTCTCACTCCCGATTCCTTTACCGCCTTCAGGGCTTTTACATAGATTTTGGTGGGAGCCAGAAGAGTCTCTCCAAGGGTCTTTCCCAGTTCTTCATAATAAGTATTCAGGCCTTCCTTGGTCATCTCTTTCTCAAATACTTTACGCACCAGGGAAAATCCATTGCTATGTACACCGGAAGAAGCCATGCCGATCAATACATCTCCGGCTTCCAGCTCTTCCCCTGTTATCAGGTCCTTTTTATCTACCACACCTACTGCAAATCCAGCCAGGTCGTATTCATCTACCGGATAAAATCCTGGCATTTCTGCAGTTTCTCCTCCAATAAGAGCTGCCTCTGACTGTCTGCATCCTTCTGCTACACCTGCAACAATGGTAGCAATCTTTTCCGGCACCTGTTTTCCACAGGCGATATAATCCAGGAAAAATAACGGTTCTCCACCAGCACATGCCACATCGTTCACACACATGGCAACGCAGTCAATTCCTACCGTATCATGCCGGTCCATCAAAAATGCCAGTTTCAGTTTCGTTCCCACTCCGTCAGTTCCGGAAAGAAGAACCGGCTCTTCCATATCTTTAAACGCTTTTGCTGAAAATGCCCCGGAAAATCCTCCGATTCCTCCGAGCACCTCCGGCCTCATGGTTCCCTGAACGTGTTTTTTCATCAGCTGAACTGCCTGATATCCAGCTTCAATGTCGACTCCCGCATTCTTGTAATCCATATCTTCTTCCTCCGTTTTCCTGCAGACTGTTTTATTTTTTCATCCCATCCAGATATGCTTCATATCCTATCTCGTCCAATTTTTCTGCCTTTTTCATCACGTCGTGTTTCAGATTCTCAGAATACTGTTTCAGCCTCTCCAGGAGTTCCGGATCAGAAGTTGCTAATATCTTAGCTGCCAGGATTCCCGCATTGGTGCCTCCATTGATTGCCACGGTTGCCACCGGAATACCAGATGGCATCTGTACAATGGAATACAGGGAATCCACTCCGCCAAGGTCAGAGGTCTTCATAGGAATGCCGATGACAGGCATAGGGAACAGAGCGGCGCACATTCCCGGCAGATGAGCCGCCTTTCCGGCTCCCGCAATGATCACTTTATATCCTTTTTCTTCAGCTGACTTTCCGTACTGAAAAAACACATCCGGTTCTCTGTGAGCAGAAATGATCGTCATCTCAAATTCCACTCCCAGCTTTTTCAGAACATCTGCAGCCTGAGCCATCACCGGCATATCAGAATCGCTTCCCATAACAATGCCTACTTTTGCCATCGTACATTTCTCCTTTTCATTCATCAGCAAATCTCTTGTTTTTTATTAGCTATTATTATAAGTAATTTTTATCAATCAACCATTACTTATAATAATACTACTAGGTTTCCTGATCAAAGTCAATAGATGTTTCTCCTCTATTTCAAAGGCTCATTCAACGCTTCTGCTCCTGGTACCGCAAATTTCCCATTTTTTATAATATCCTGCCTGGTTCCATCCGGGAAAACAGCAGTAATATCTCCCAGTTCTTTATACGGAATCGTAATATCCGTATGACAGTTAAAGTAAGCCTGTGACAGATCTTCTCTCCGCAAAACTGAGATTTCATTATCTCTGGCAACCATTTCTTTCCCATTGGGATTGTAGACCGGAGAATCTTCCGCCCAGCTGTAACAGGTATCTCCCACAGCAAAATGAGGCCCCATTTTTTCCGCGATCAGAATAGGCAACTTTTCGGTTATCCCATAAGTCTCTGCCATACGATAGGCTGACGTATTGGTCCCTATGGCAAACTCACCCATAGGCAAGGTATCATGATTTTTCATGATCACCTGCTTTACCAGACGCCGTCCTTCTTCCGGATCAGGGAAATTCTCACAGGAATATTCCGTTACCATCCCGTCTTCAAATTTCATTTTTAAATGCTGGAACTGAAAATCCCCAATATAGACACGATTTACATGAAGAAGGCCGCTGGTCCCTTTCAGCACAGGAGACGTAAACACCTCTCCTACCGGGATGTTCACATCTGCCACACAGTTTTCAAAATTTGTCTCCTTTTCCCGGTTCTCCAGATGGTGAAGCCGGACAGTAAGACTTGTTTCATTTCCCTCTCCCCCGGTGATGACTACCGATTCTGCCTGATCCAGCACATCAATGAGTGTCTGCTGCATGGACTTATATGCTTCATAATCCAGGGTATTGATCCGTATGGTTTCTTTGAAAATCTCCTCAAACGCCTCTCCAATATCCGGCACCGGAAATGCAATGATCGTAAAGCTCGTCTCGTCCCCAGGCATATACTGCTGGGAAATCCTGGCATTTTCACTGGTCATTGACCGCTGAAGCTTCTCCTGTTTTTCCGAAAGGGAAAAACATTCCTTTTTATTTACCGGCTGGAATTCTTCCTGTCCAAAGGTTTCCACTACTGCCGGTCCTGCACAGTCTCCCGCTTCTTTCCTGTATGTTTCATAGGCTTTCTTTAAAACTCCTATTTTCCTGTCTGCCAGCGCTTTGTCCAGATACAGGGCCTGGTCAAACCGATGATCATAATCGTATTGCCGGTTAGGTCCTGCAGAATGATAACCCACCTTTCTTCCGGAACTGGTATTGATGGAATGGACAGCCGTACGGTAAAAAATCGGTTCCAGTCCCATACTGCGGAAATTTTCCACTGCTTTCCGGATCATTCTCTCAAATCCCAGTTCATAACGGATGATTACCGTATGTTTCCTGGACAGATCCCGACGCATTACTTCAAATCCTTTCCGGAACCCTTCTGTATACGTATCTGCCATAAGTCCAATGGTTTCTTCCGGAAGGCTGTTTAAAAAAGCTGCAATTTTCTTTTCCCCGTCCGATATATACTCTCCAAAACGGTAAAGATACCGTAAATCCGACAGATCGGATTTCATAATAATATCCTTAGCGAACGTCAGGGACGGATCCAGACATTCCCTTATCCGCCTCTCCACCGTCTTATCACAGTAATCACTCACATACCAGTAAAGCGCCTCCCTGACCTGGTCTTCCCCAGGCAGATACTCTGTTCTGGCACCGTCTTCCACCTGATTCTGAGGCAACGCTTCTCCATCTGCCTTTGCCATGACAAACAGATTATAAATCTCAATCAATGTTTCCTGGACAGCTGTCATTTCTTCCAGTCGTCCTTCATACGCCATTGGAATCTCTCCCCGCAGCTGGGTATATAAAAATGACAACTGCTGTCCATACGGTTCCCCAAGACGTTCTACCGCATAGGCCGGATTCCCATAACTCTTCTCATAATTTTCCGGCAGAATATCCTGATACAATTCCTGATTTCTTTTTTCCCATTCTTCCAGAGAATATTCTACTCCTGCTTCCAGATCCTGAAAAACTTTCCCCACCAGTTCTACAAACTCTGCCATTTTCCTGAAATAATCAAGAAAGGAGGCTGCTACTGCCTCCTCCTCCCTGATTCCAGAAATCCGTTCCATGGAAAGGGCATACCGTTCCCTTACCACTGCATCAGCTGACTCTCCGTGATATTGTTTCATATTTCATCATCCTTTCAACCCAACTATTATCAGACATATCCAGAATACTGCCCATACTCCGCTGATCCCTACTGAAATACGGGCCAGTATGTAATTTTTACTTCTTTCCAGAAAAGACAGCCAGGCATACCACAGTCCCACTACAGAAAACAGCAGACTGCCAAATCCTATAGCCGCCACATACAAACCTGCATTGCCATTCCCTGCCACAGCCAGATAAACTCCAAGAATCCCCAGAAACGACGCTGCTCCTGTAAGGATCGCTGCCATAAAACTCCTTTTTGCAAACGGCTTCCTGACATAAGAGATTTTATGTTCTCCTCTTTCCATTCATCCGCCTCCTTCGATATTTCTGCACAAAACGATAAGCAATAAACCCCAGCGCGCCTCCAATCGTATTCAGTACCATATCATCTACATCAAAGCTTCCCACCCTCAGTATCAGCTGGGCCACTTCAATACATAAACTGAAGATAAAGCTGAGCAAAACCGTATTATACCATTTCCGGCTCCTTCTGCTGACGACTGGAAGAAAAAATCCAAATGGCATAAAACCAATCATATTTCCAAATATATTTAAAAAGAATGCTTTCATCCCCAGCTGTTCCCGGTATATGAAAAATCTTTTTATTTCCTTAAACAAAACCAAATTATAGTGATACTCCTGTCTTACATCAAGTCTGTCAAAAGACTCGGCAAAAAACATGAAATATGCTACTCCTATCATATAAAGGATCAGGATCACCCAACCCATTTTCTGTTTTTTCGTAGTATTACGAATCATATATCACAAACTCCACATCATCAGGCAAAACCTGCAGTTTCTTATTCAGACACAGGCAAAAAAGGGGCGTTGCGATTCGCAGATCCGCCCCTTTTCTGCCTTGTCCGATTTTAAAATGTAATTTCCGATTTTCTCTTCAGCAGCACGGCACCACTGATAATCGCCATCACTCCCACTGCGATCCCTGCTGTCAGGATAACGGCACCGATGACAATATTGCTGACGCCGGTATTTCTCATAGTCTTATAAACTTTTTCCATTTGGCACCACTCCTATTTTACACCATACTGGTCATAATATGCGTCAATCGCTGCTTTCAGACTGTCATCAATGATAACTCTTCCTTTATACTCCTTATTATAAAGGTGTTCTACTACATCCGCCATGGTCACGATAGCCGTCGTCTTAAAACCAAACTGCTCTTCAATCTCTTTTAAAGCAGACTTTTCTCCCTGTCCTCTTTCCATTCTGTCTACAGAAACCACCAATCCCAGCACATCTACTTTTCCCTGGGCCTTAATGATAGGAAGTGTCTCATGAATGGATGTTCCGGCAGTGGTGACATCCTCAATGATGACTACTTTGTCCCCATCATTGATAGGACTTCCAAGAAGGATTCCTTTATCTCCATGGTCTTTTACTTCCTTCCTGTTGGAACAATAACGGATATCCGCACCATAATGCTCACTGAGAGCCATGCTGGCTGCTACAGTCAGCGGAATTCCTTTATAAGCCGGTCCAAACAATACATCAAATTCTGTACCGAACGTATTCGCAATCGCTTTTGCATAGTATTCACCCAGCCTGCGCAGCTGAGCACCGGTACGGTAAAATCCTGTGTTCACAAAAAACGGAGTCTTCCTGCCGCTTTTTGTCACAAAATCTCCAAATTTAAGAACCTCACAGTCTATCATAAACTCAATAAATTCTTTCTTATACTGTTCCATATGGTCAGACCTCCTTATTTTTCCAGCATTGATACTGCCATCATCAACGCACTGCTCCGATCAGCTCTTTTATGTCTTTCACTCCGTATTTTTCCATATAAGCTTCTATTCCCTGAACAATTTCCATGGTAGCATACGGGTTAAAAAAGTTAGCCGTACCCACAGAAACCGCAGTAGCTCCAGCCAGGATAAATTCTATGGCATCCTCTGCCGTAGCAATTCCTCCCATACCAATAATAGGAAGTTTTACCGCATTTGCCACCTGATATACCATGCGTACCGCTACAGGCTTTACAGCCGGACCGGAAAATCCTCCTGTCTTATTGGCAAGAGCAAATCTCCGCTTATGAATATCTATCTTCATCCCCGTCAGTGTATTGATCAGTGACAGGGCATCAGCTCCTCCTGCTTCAGCTGCTTTCGCCATCACCCCGATATCCGTCACATTTGGACTCAGCTTCATGATCACCGGCTGTTTTGCATAACGCTTCACTTCTTTTGTAATGGCTTCCACCGCTTTGGGGTCCTGTCCAAACGCAATTCCGCCTTCTTTCACATTGGGACAGGAAATGTTGATTTCCAACATGTCAACATCCTCATCGCCAAGCCGTTCCACTACCGCCACATAATCTTCCGTGGTCTTTCCGCATACATTCACGATGATTTTCGTATCATACTGCCTTAAAAACGGGATATCCCTCTGAACAAACACATCAATCCCCGGATTCTGCAGGCCAATGGCATTGAGCATTCCTCCGTAGACTTCCGCTATCCTGGGAGTCGGATTACCTTCCCACGGTACATTGGCAACTCCTTTTGTCACCACTGCTCCCAATCGGTTTAAGTCTACCATTTCTCCGTACTCTGCACCTGAACCAAACGTTCCGGAAGCCGTCATCACAGGATTTTTCAACTCTACTCCCGCTATTGTCACCTTCGTATTCATCAGAGTTCCACCTCCTCAGCCGCAAACACCGGACCATCTTTGCAGATTCTCTTGTTGTGAACATGGGAATGATGATCTACCTCTTTCGACTGGCACACGCATGCCAGACATGCTCCTATTCCGCAGGCCATCTTTTCTTCCAGGGAAAGATAACACTCTATTCCTTTTTCTGCTGCATATTCTTTTACAGCCCGGAGCATTGGCGTAGGGCCGCAGGCATAAATAATATCAGCTTCAAGATTTCCTTCCCGGATTGCATCCAATACATTGCCTTTTGTTCCCGCACTCCCATCTTCTGTTGCCACATACACCTTACTGTAAGAACCAAGTTCCTTTTCCAGGAATAACTCATCGCGGTATCCCAGTACCGCTGTTTTCTCACAGTTCAGTTCCTTTGCCAATTCCAGCATAGGCGGAATTCCTATGCCTCCTCCGATCAAAAAAGCTCTTTTTTCTTTCAGAGGAAAGCCATTCCCCAAAGGTCCCATTACTTCAATCGAATCGCCTTCCTTATAGCACGAAAATTCACTGGTCCCTGCTCCTACCACACGATACACAATGCGGATTGCTCCAGCTTCCCGGTCTATTTCGCAAAGGCTGATCGGTCTTGGCAGCAATCTGGAAGGATCTTTCGTATATACGGAAATAAACTGTCCCGCCACAGCCTGTTCCGCAATCTGAGGTGCTTCTATCCACATACTGTAAACGCCGGAAGCCAGTTTTTCCTGGCTTTTTACCATTCCATTCATCTTCACCTGTGCCATGGTCTGCCTCCTGTTCCCTGATTATAATACCCGGTTGATATCGGCAACCATATCGAGCACTGCCTGTCTGGAAGCTTCTGCAAAATGTTCCGGTCCGAACTTATCATAAGGAGCCTTTTTATATGCCGCAATAATTCCTCTGGATGAATTTACAATTGCTCCCAGACCGTCTTCATTAAAGCAAGGCTTCAGGTCTTCCGCTGTACCTCCCTGAGCTCCGTAACCCGGAACCAGGAAATAGGTATTCGGCATTAATTTTCTCAAAATACGGCTCATCTCCGGATAAGTGGCTCCCACAACGGCTCCCACATTGCTGTACTCCCCGTCCATAGAAGTCTTTCCCCATTCTACTACTTTTTCGGCTACCAGCTCATACAGAGGACGGCCATCAATCAATCTGTCCTGAAACTCTCCGCTGGAAGGATTGGAGGTTTTGACCAGCACAAAGATTCCCTTATCTTCTTTATTACATACATCCACAAAAGGCTTAACACCATCCGTACCCAGGTATGGATTCACAGTAAGCATATCTGTATGGAATGCTGACAATGTCTGGCTTCCCACCTGTACAGTGCCAATGTGGGCAGTCGCATATGCAGCTGAAGTAGAACCAATATCTCCTCTTTTTGCATCTCCGATCACGATCAGCCCCTTCTGCTGGCAATAGTCCACCGTCTTCTGATATACCATCAGTCCTTCTATTCCGAACTGTTCATACATGGCAATCTGAGGCTTCACTGCTGGGATAAGATCCCATGTATGGTCTATGATTTCTTTGTTAAACTGCCAAATTGCTTCTGCTGCCCCTTTCAACGTCTCCCCATATTCTTCAAATGCCTTTTTTTTCAGCTGGTCGGGGATATAATCCAGCATCGGATCCAACCCAACACAGATAGGGGCTTTTGTCTTCTGAATCTTTTGTACCAGACGGTTGATCATGGCGTCCTCCTTCTATTTCCTGTTTATTTTTTCTGTGTTTTGCACTTCAGTCTGCAAACCACCCATTGTATTTATATCCTGTCTATTCTACCATATCATTCCTGTGCTTTCAAGATTTCCGATACAGAAAATTGATACAAGAAGGCGGAGTCCGGCTCAATGCCGAACTCCGCCTTTTCTTTCATAACCAACAAAGTACATCTTTAATATATCTGTCCCAAAAATTCCAATCATGGACACCCGGATGGGTCTCGTACGCCACCGGAACTGCCAATTCCCTTGCTTTCCGATAAAACGATTCTCCTGCTTCAAATAACGGATCTTCTGTTCCGCAAGTCATATACAATTTAGGTAATTCTCTTTTTTCACAAACTCTTTTCTCCAATAGATTCAACAGATTATTATCCGAATCATGCTGAAATCCGACTGCCCCCACATAAGACTTTGGCATTTTTCTGCCATGAGGCATATCTGCCAGCTTGGATTGGTCCAACGCACCTGAAAGAGAGGCTGCTTTCCCATATAATTCCGTTTTTTCCAATGCACAGCGAAAAGCCCCATAACCTCCCATAGAAAGTCCGGCAATGAACGTATCCTCTCTCTTTCTGCTGAACGGAAAAATCTTATTTAAAAATTCCGGCAATTCCTCCGTGATATAAGTAAGGTATGCTTCTCCATGTTCCATATTCGTATAACTGCTGTTTTCTGCCGAAGGCATGACTACAGCTATCTCTTTTTCCTGGGCATATCGTTCAATTCCCGTAAAGCGATGCCAATCTGTACAGTCTCCGTAGCTGCCATGGAGCAAATACAACACTGGGAATCTTTTATCTTTCTCAAAATAATCTGTTTTCACTTCCATCAGGTAATCATCTGCACTGGTAGTTGGAATATATACAATCAAATGTGCATTTTTCCTTAAACTGGGAGAATAGAAACTGCAATCAATGTGTGCCATATTACATTTCCTCCTTTACCGAATTATTCTGAAGGGGAAGCCAATTCATCACGTCCTGAATATGAAGATCCCAATAATCCCAATCATGAATTCCCGGATATTCCTCATATGTCAAATCCACTCCCATTTTTTCCAATCTGGATTTTGCTCTCTGATTAACTGGATAGATAAAATCTTCTGTTCCACAACTCATAAAAATTTTAGGTAATGATGCGTTTTCCTTTTGTCTTTTTTCTATCAGAGCAAACAAATCTGCATCCGTACCTTCTATGGTTTCTGCATTGCCAAAAATATCATCCCACCGGAAAGGGCCTCCTATCTCTCCTGATGCAATCTGGTCTCGTACCATGCAAAGATCCACAGCTCCCGACAAAGAAGCGCATGCTACATACTGTTCCGGTTTTTCCATTGCTAACTTCACAGCTCCATATCCTCCCATGGAAAGTCCTGCAACAAAAGTATTTTCTCTTTTTTTACTTATCGGAAACAACTTATTGACAAACTGAGGAAGTTCTTCTGTCAAATAAGTAAGATATGCGCTTCCTTTTTGCATATCCTGATAAAAACTATTGGAAGCAGACGGCATTACTACCGCCAGTTTATGTTCCTGAGCATATTTTTCTATGCTAGTCAGTCTCATCCAGTCTGTATAATCCCCATATGCTCCGTGAAGAAGATACAGAACCTGAAATTTTGCCCCATTATACAAATAATCTGATTTCTTATTATTTAAAATTTCATCAGAGTTAGGGGTAGGAATAAATACGTTAATATCCGTATTAAAACATAACGTAGGCGAAAAAAAATTTACTTGAAAAAAAGCCATATCCTTACTTCCTTTCTTTTTATGAATCTACTGGATCAGTTTACCTTTGTTCATGCAATCTCTAATCTCTCCATCTGCTGGCATAGCAGGGATGGCTCCCTTTTTGGCTGTAGCCAGACTTCCCGCTGCACAGGAATATTTCAAGATATCCTCAATTTCCTCGGCATCCATATCTTGCATATGCTTTCCCGTATTCAGAATACGCCCTAAAAAAGCGCCCCAAAATGCATCTCCTGCTCCTGTGGTATCAATACATCCTGTCTGATAAGCCTTAGCTTCAAAAAAACCTTTTACATTTCTGCAGATACATCCTTTTTCTCCTAAAGTAACCACTAAGCACTGCGGATTATACTTTTGATAAAGGATCTCCATACCCTTCCCCATATCCTGTTCTCCGGTAAGGAAAATGAGTTCTTCTTCCGAGACTTTCACCAGATCGGCCCATTCCATTCCTTCTAATATTTTTTTCTTCGCTGTCTCTTGATTTTCCCACAAAAGCGGTCTCAGATTTGGGTCATATGACACTATAATACCCGCCTTTTTCGCTTCTTTAGCAGCTGTTATAGTTGCCTCAGCCGCAGGCTCTTCTGTCATCGATACTGATCCAAAATGAAAGATGGCACTCTGTCGGATTTGTTCCAAAGGAAGATGGGCTACACTTAGTCTGACATCAGCTGTTCCATTTCTATAAAATGAAAAACTTCTATCACCTTTCTCATCCAACGTAACCATGGCCAAGGTAGTAGGGCTGTCTTTATCTTCTCCCACAAAGCCACAGCCTATTTGAGCCTTTCTTAAATGCCGCTTCATAAAGTTCCCCAATTCATCCTGGCCCACACGACTGATCATAGACACAGAAATACCTAATTTAGCAGCCATAGCCAGAACATTGGCCGGTGCTCCACCAGGATTTCCTTCCATACTCATTTTTCCGTCCTTCTCTTTGCAAAGCACATCAATCAGGCACTCTCCTAAAGCCATGATTCCTTTGTCATCTTCCGGTTCCAGCATAACTCCCGAAGGTGTTTGCTCCCATCCTCCGTTCCAGATCAGAGAAACGATGTTTCCTTCTTTCTTCAAATTGGGAATCTGATCTAAAAACTGATAAACCTCCAGAACCATTCCTTCCCGTTCCATCATAACGCATCGTATTTTTCCATCATATTCTGAATCATTTTCCACTGGTTCAAATATTTTCTTAAAGCCCAGTTGTTCCAGACAACCTATCTCCTTCTCAAAATCACCACAAGGCACACCTATATGATCGAGACCGGTAAACAATTGCTCCTGACTTTCTTCATGGACTTTGGAGCTGATTTCCAGCTTAATCCCCATAGGGTTTTCTACATTTACATACCACTCTCCATCCCCAAATACCTGTGGATTAAAAAAAGGTTCCGAACCATCTGCAATCAGCGAAAGTCCTTCTTTTCTGCAATACTCCATAGCCTTTCGGATATCTCCTGTATTCAGCGCAATATGTTCTGCTCCACAAAAATATCCGTTACTCTGATCAATTGTTTCAGGAACTTTCGAACATTCAAATAAAATTTTTATATTTCCCAAAACAACACCCGGGCGTTTTCCAGCCACCAAAGTTTCAAATCCAAAATGTTCACAAAACCACCTGATTGCTTCTTCTGGATTTTGCACCCTGACCACAGCTGTTGGAATGCTTATTTTTTTCTTCATTTCATACACCGCTTTCTGTCAGTTTCCTTTATTCTTTTTCATACTCTTCAAATAATCCACATATACTGCCACTAAAATCACTACACCTTTCAGAATGATCTGCCAGTAAGAATCTATTTTCATCAGATTTAATCCATTATTCAGTAAGCCAATAATCAACGCACCGATCAGCGTTCCTCCTACATATCCATAACCTCCTGCCATAGATGCTCCTCCCAGAACACAGGCAGCAATTGCGTCCATTTCTGCTCCATCACCAGCAAGGGGATTTCCTGAATAACTTCTGGCACAAAGTACCATACCAGCCAATGCAGCCATAATACCGCTGAATATGTACACAAACATACGAACCCTGATTACATTGATACCGCTGAATCTTGCTGCTTTTTCATTACCTCCCACTGCATAGATGTGACGCCCCAACGTTGTTTTATTTAAAATCAACCATACAATGATCAAAACTACCAGTAAGTACACCACAGGAAGTGGAACTATACCAAACACATATCCGGTCCCAAGATTAATCCAAGAACGATTATCAATCCTGACAGTTGTTCCCCCAGTAAAAACATAAGTAGCACCTCTCAGAATACTCATCATAGAAAAAGTCACGATAAATGGAGGTAATGTAGTTCTGGAAATAATCGTACCATTCACTGCTCCGAAAACTCCTCCCATAGCGAAACAGATCAGGATAACCAGAGGAATCGGGATTCCCATACCAAGAAATGTTCCCGCCATAACTCCTATAATAGCAATCATGGAACCTACTGAAAGGTCAATGCCGCCGGCAATTAAAATCATAGTCATAGAACATGCCAAAAACATATTGGAAGAGATCTGTCTTAACACATTCATAATATTTTTCTGAGTTAAAAACTGGGGAGATTGCAAAGAAATCACCACACAGATTGCCAGCAGACCGATAAGTATCCCGGCATTTCTTTTTAAATATGCCTTACTGCTTCCAAACAGTTTATCTTTCATTGTCATTCTTTCCATGAATATAAACTCCTTCCTCGTATCTTTCTTATATTATATTTTTACTGCGCGCTGCATAATCTCTTCCTGCGACGCTTCTTCATGGCTCAATTCTCCAGTAATTCTTCCATCACACATGACAATAATGCGGTCACTCATATTGATTACCTCTGGTAGTTCAGAAGAAACCATGATAATAGAAACTCCACTCTTCGCCAGTTCATTCATGATAGCATAAATTTCACTTTTCGATCCTACATCAATTCCTCTGGTAGGTTCATCTAAAATCAGTACTTTAGGTCTGGATGCAAGCCAGCTCCCCATAATCACTTTCTGTTGATTTCCTCCCGACAAAGACCGGATCGGAGTTTCACTGTCCGGAGCTTTTACCGAAAGTTCTGCCATATACTTGGAAACAATTCCCTGCTCTTTTTCTGTATTCACCCGGATTCCTTTGATAAAATCTTTCAAAACTTTGAGCGTCATATTAAACTGAATGCTCATATCTGGAAAAATACCTTCTTCTTTTCTGTTTTCCGGAACAAAACTAATTCCCAACCCAAGAATCTCTTCCGTTCTCCTGCCTGCCAGTTCTTTACCTTCTAACTGAATACTGCCAGATCTGACTTTATCTAATCCGAAAATTGCCTTCATCGTCTCGCTTCGTCCTGCTCCTACTAATCCGGCAAAGCCTAAAATCTCTCCCTTCTTCAGATCAAAACTAATTTGATGAACATAATCACTTTCCAGATTTTTGACGCTCAATACGGTTTCTTCATATGCATTAAATGTCCTGGTATAATAATGGCTCAGAGACCGTCCGACCATCATCGCAATCAATTCATCATTGCTAGTCGTTGCTGTTTCTTTCGTTCCTACATATTCTCCATCTCTCATGACTGTTACCCGGTCTACTATAGCTTCCAGTTCACTCATACGGTGAGAGATATAAATAATTCCGATTCCCTTAGCCTTTAATTTTTGTATGCTTTCAAACAATGTATCCACTTCTTTATCAGACAGCGAACTGGTAGGTTCATCCATAACCACAATTCTGGCATGGAAAGAAATTGCCTTTACAATCTCTACCATCTGCTGCTGCGCAATATTCAAATCTGCAATTAAGTCAGTAGGACGAATCGCCAATCCGAATTCAGCAAGAACCTCTTCTGTTCTTTTCAGCATGCTTTCTCTGTCTACCAATCCGTTTTTCTTTTTCAATTCACGCCCCAGAAAAATATTCTCCATTACGGAAAGATAGGGAACCAGCACCAGTTCTTGATGAATAATTGATATTCCATTCTCTCTGGCATCTTTTACATTTCTAATTTCTACCGGTTTTCCGTCAACCAGAATTTCTCCTTCATCTTTTGAGTAGATGCCTCCCAGTATTTTGATTAAAGTAGATTTGCCTGCTCCATTTTCTCCCAACAGAGCATGTACTTCTCCTGCCCTCAGTTGAAGAGAAACTCCTTTCAAAGCATAAACTCCTGAAAATCTTTTATGTATATCCCGCATTTCCAGCAAATATGTTTCTGCCAAAATATCCTCTCCTTTCCAAACTACTCTATGATTTTGCGAATCAAGAAAGGGGCGCCGGTTCTCCGCCGAACGCCCCTTTTCCTGCCATTAACCCCAGTTTCCAGGATCCATTTCATTTACATTGTCCGGTGTCACTAATGTAGTGGGAAGAGAATATTCTGCTTCCACGCTGCCGCCTTCCAAAATTGTATATGCACACTCCACAGATTTCTCACCAATTGATACCGGGCTCTGAGCCGCTGTTGCATACAGCCCGCCTTCCGCTACACTTGTTTTTCCAGAAGGAGATCCATCTACGCTCATTACCTTAATTTCCTCTGCTCTTCCAGCTGATTCTACCGCTCCCTGTATAATGAGACTGACATCATCATTCAATCCCCAAAATACATCAATTTCCGGATTAGCTGTCAAAATATCTTCTGCATTCTGCAGTACCACGTCCATGGTTGAAATAGACTTTCTATCAATAATCTCACACCCTGTGCCCTCAATTGCCTCTTCCAACCCAGCTACACGCTGCACAACACTTTCAGCAAGAGGATTTTCAATGATACAGATATTACAACCATCCGGGAATAACTTTACAATTTCTTCTCCGCACTGTTTACCAGCTTCTTTATTATTGGAAGCCAGATAAGTAGCAATCAGACTTCTATCTGCCACTGCAGAATCCACATTCACTACGATAACTCCCGCTTCTGCACAAGCCTCCAAAGCCGGCTGAACAGACTGGGAATCCACTGGGTTCAAAAACAGCACTTCAATTCCCTGCGTAATCAAATCTTCAATTACATCATTTTGTTTTGCCTGGTTCTGCTGACCATCAATTGCAATCAGAGTATCTCCATTCTCTTCCACCTTTGCCTGAATGGCATCTCTCATGGCAATATGAAATGGATTGGTCATATCCATACAAGTATACCCAAAGATATGGCCTCCCTCTTTCTCCTCTTCCTGACCAGCAGAACTTTCTGATGCTTCTGCCTGAGACTGCCCTGCGGCTGCTGTAGTTTCTGCAGTATCCCCTCCAGAACAAGCCGCCATGGACATTGCCATTGTCATTGCCACTGCCAGTGCTGTTATTTTTTTCATAAATTCCCTCTCTTTCTGCGGTATATCCGCTTTTCACTTTTGATAAACGTTTGCGTAAACGTTTATATTTGATATGCTCTCATTATAATATCCACCCCTTTCGTTGTCAATTATGATAAATATATAAAATATTTTTTGATTTTTTGTGCCATTTTAACAACATATTCCCTCTTCATTTCCTTGACTGTTTCTTTTTTTAATGTTATTATATATTTAAACGTTTTTTTGATAATAATCTATATACTATGAGGTATATGTTATGTCTAAAGTTAGTATACGAGATGTGGCTACCCATGCAGGCGTATCCATAGCTACTGTCAGCCATGTAATCAATAACACCAGATTTGTTCGGCCAGAAACCAAAGAATTGGTGCTGAAAAGTATCCAAGAACTTCATTACAGTCCAGATGCCACTGCCAGAAGTTTCAAAACTGGAAAGCGAAATTTGATTGCTTTCGTTGTTCCGGATATTTCCAACGACTTCTTTTCCAGTTTGATCGAAGAAATTGAAAATGTTATTTCAAAAGAAGGATACCATCTGATTGTAGTAAATACAAAAGAGACTAAAGAGAGAGAGTTGGAAAATCTCCGCGTTCTTTCTGGAGGTATTGTAGATGGATTTTTACTGGCTTCTACCATGGAGACTTATGAAGAAATCAGTAAAATTGTACCTTCCACTATGCCTATGGTACTGGTGGACAGAAGTTTACCTGGCTGTCCCCGGGATACTGTTACAGTATCCAACTATCATGCCATGCACAGTGCAGTGGAATTTTTGATTCAAAAAGGCCATAAAAAAATAGGTTATCTTACCGGACTACCACGAATCTCTACCACGTCTGAACGTCTTAGTGCTTATCAAGATGCCATGGAAAAACACCATTTGTTTTCCAAATCTCTGATCCGTATGGGGACTTCCATGAGTACATGTGTATCCGAAAATCTAGATTCTCTGTTGGAAGAAGGCTGTACTGCCCTGGTCATTTCCAATAATGTTATGGCAGTAGAAGCCATGATGCTCCTTTATGTAAAAGGACTGGATACTCCCCATAAAGTAGAACTGGTAGGCTATAAGGATAGCGAACAACTGCAATACGGTCTTCACCATATGCATTTGATCCGCCAGCCTGTATCTGAGTTAGGACGTGCTGCCGGAAAACAAATATTAGAACGTTTAAATCATCCTGACTTGCCTACTCAAAAATTACTGTTGCAGGCAGAATTCATCCCTAAAAAGGCTAATATACAAAGCAAAAACCTGGATACTTAAATTGTATCCAGGTTTTTTATTTACCTATAACCTTTCAAATAAAATCCGCAATCAGGGGCACAACCACCACTGTCACCAATCCAGTTACCGCAATAGCAAGACTGGACATAGCTCCTTCAATCTCTCCCATCTCCAATGCTTTCGATGTACCAATGGCGTGGGACGCAGTTCCCAGTGCAAGGCCTTTCGCCACCGGATCTTTTAGCCGGAACAGTTTAAACAGACTTTCTGATAAGATGACTCCGCCAATTCCTGTGATCATAATACTTACTATAGTAAGGATCACAATGCCACCTGCCTCTTCACTCACGCCCATTCCTATTGCAGTCGTAATAGATTTTGGAAGAAACGTTACATAATGGACATGCTCCAGACGAAACAGCAGACACATCACAAAAACCATAACCGCATTGGCCACTACTCCGGCCAGGATTCCGCACAGCACTGCCAGCTTATTTCTCTTCAGCATTTCCAGCTGTTTATACAACGGGATCGCCAGGCACACGGTAGCCGGCGTCAGAAAATAGCTGATATACTGGGCTCCCTCCATATACTCATCATATGTAATATGAGTCAGAGTCAAAAACAGGATCACAAGGACTGTGGAAATCAACAAGGGATTACATACCTGCCATTTTACCTTCTTTTTCAGCCATATGCCAAACATATATGCCGCTACACTGATTGCCATTCCAAAATATAACGAGTTTGCCATTGCATCTCTCATTTCTTTTTATCCCCTTTCTTCCTGATGATCCACTGTGCGACACTTCCCGTGGCTCCAAATACGGTTATGGTGGAAACAATGGAAATTGCCAGTAAAGGAACCAGCACTGCCTTCATTTCCCCAAAATTTTCCATGATCCCCACACATGCCGGTAAAAACATGATAGGCATGGCATCTAACAGCCAATTTCCCGTCGCTTCCAGGTCCGACAGCTTTACAATCCCGGTAAGAAGACACAATAGCAGCAAAAATAAACCATATACTCCAGCCGGGACCGGAAACGGCAACAGAGCATTCAATATTTCTCCTATAGCAGAAATCCCACAGATGATCCCTGCCTCTTTTACAAATCTCATACTTATAAGCCTCCTCTCAAAATGTTCGGTCCTAATTTTACTCTTACTTGCATATTATGGTCAAGGCTAAATACAGGTAATCCTCCGAAAATACACATAAAATACAATCCCGGCTGATCCTTGAAAAAGTAAGCTTTCTCCATTATACTGAAAGAAATACTGAAAGGAGACTTATTATGGAAATCACAGCCGTCCATTTTCTTTCTCCCGAACAAAAGCAGCAGATTCATTCATTAGAAATGGCATGCCGGAAAGAATATGGCTCTCATCTTTCTTTTCCTTCTGAAGACGGGGATTTTTTCTTCCTTGCCCTGAAAAACAACCAGCTTTTGGGGGCTTTTTCCCTATTTTGCCTGGAACCGGGACTTTACGAATGTATGGCAGCTGTTTTTCCTGAACAACGGAATAAGGGTATTTTCTCTTCTCTCCTCCAAGAAGCCGAAGACCGTTTCCCTGACGATGATTTTTGCTTTGTCACTGACGGTACCTGCCCTGCCGTATTTTCCGTACTTGAAAAGCTTCAGGCAGAATTTTGGTACTCAGAACACATGATGCGCCTTTCTTTTTCTTCATTCCCTTCTGTCCATTCCGCCGAATCTCCATCGAAACAGCTTTCTATTTTCAATCCGGAAAACGGCATCTTTCATGGGTATCTGGGCAAACAGCAGATTGGGACCTGTTGTATCATGGAACAGAAATATGGAGCTTATCTTTACAGCCTGGAAATCCTGCCGTCTTTCCGGAACCAGGGATATGGAAAAGCTTTTCTTTCTCAGGTACTGGCCATACTGTCCGCCCGTTTTCCTTTTGTTACTCTTCAGGTTTCAGGAGATAACGAAGCTGCTCTTCATCTATATCAGAAGGCCGGTTTTTCCATAACCGAAACCCTTTCTTATTATCTTTACTGACTTTGTTTTCCTATACACAAAAAATGCGGAACGCCAGTCTGGCTGTTCCGCATTTTAACTTTCTACTCTTTGCTGTTAATCTCTTTTCACTGTGATTCCCTGCGCTTCTATCTGCTGCCGTATTTCCAGCATTCTCTTATCTGTCTGGGCAATCACATCTGCACATCGTTTTAATTCTTCCCCAATTTCTACCGCATTGTCCATTTCTTTTTTATATTTCAGCTGATGATCCAGGCTGGCCCAGAAATCCATAGCGATGGTCCGTATCTGCACTTCCACTCGCATCGGTTTTTTCATTTCGGAGAAAAACACCGGAATCTCTACGATCATATGATAGCTGCGATAACCATTTGGTTTTGGATTCTTAATATAATCCTTCACTGCGATAACACGGATATCATCCTGACGGACCAGCATATCCGCCACTGCATAAATATCATCCAGAAAAGAACAGATAATCCTGATGCCTGCCACATCATCCAGATTATTGATCATAGAATCCAGAGAGACTTCCAACCCCCGCCTTTGCAGCTTCTCCACAATGCTCATAGGCTTTTTCACTCTGGATTTGATCATCTCAATAGGATTTCTGGAATTCCGTACAGACAATTCATCATTCAGCACTTCCAGTTTCGTCTTAACTTCTCTGATGGCACAAGTATACATCATCATAACTTCCTGAAACTGGCGGGCCTCGCTGATAAACTTCTCAGGCACCTGTACCAGATCCGGCACACTGACAATAGACCGGTCCAGCTCACTATTGGGGTTCATATTGATATTCATAGCACCTCACCTTTAAACCGCCTCTACTGCCTTTGCTGCCTCATCTAAGAATGGAGTCTCCAGATATTCTACCCGTCCTGCATCTACACTGCCTGCAATTTCCGGATTGATCGGAATCTTTGCCAGCACCGGAATTCCATATTCTTTTGCCACTTCTTCCAAATGGCTTTCCCCAAAAATATGAATTTTCTTTCCACAGTCCGGACATTCCACATAACTCATATTCTCCACAACTCCGATAATCGGAATGTTCATCTTCTTCGCCATGTTTACTGCCTTCGCAACGATCATGGATACCAGTTCCTGAGGAGATGTCACGATGATAATACCATTAACCGGAAGTGACTGAAATACAGTCAGCGGCACATCACCGGTTCCCGGAGGCATATCTACAAACATATAATCCACATTTTCCCACAGGGTTTCCTGCCAGAACTGTTTGACAGCCCCTGCTATTACCGGTCCTCTCCAGATCACCGGATCTGTTTCACTATCCAGAAGCAGATTTGCTGACATCACATCAATCCCTGTAGAAGTTGTGGCAGGAATCATCAGATTTCCTGCTGTCACACCTACCCCATCATTGGCAAGCCCAAACGCTGTAGGAATGGACGGCCCTGTAATATCTGCATCCAGAATCGCAGTTTTATATCCTTTATTTCTCATTTTTACAGCCATCATGGAGGTAACCAGAGATTTTCCCACACCTCCCTTTCCGCTGACAATACCAATTACCTTTTTCACAGAACTGGCGTCATTTAACGGCGCAATAAAACTTGTCTGCTCCTCTGTCCGGCTGCTGCAGCTTTCTCCGCAGCTGGAACAGTTTCCTGAACAACTTGTACTCATGTTTTTTTCCTCCTTCTACTACTAAACCCTTCCTGTGAATAACTTTCTTTTCATCTGCCGCAATATTCCGGTACGTTCCATGCATTCCCATACTCCATAATATAACAGGGAATTCACCGGCAGCTGAACCAGATTCTTCACTGCCCTGATCATAAAAACCTGCATAAATGCCTTGTCTGCTTTTGTTGTCGTCATCCACCACCATAATGTGCTCATACAGATATTGCAGATGACCGCCACCACAAACTGGGCAAGAAGCACCCTGCGAAACGTGATTTTCTGTCTGTAATAGAAAAAACCATACAAAACAGCTGCTGTCATGGCGCTCAAAGTATACCCAGGGAAAAATCCCCCCACAGGGCGAATGGCATATTTCAGAAGATCCATAGCAGCGGCAAACAGCATTCCTGTTCCAGGACCAAACAGATAATAAGCAATCTGCTGGACCACTGTGGTAAAACCGATTTTTAAAAAGTCCCCCACCTGGATGGAGAAATAACTGGTCACCACAGATAAAGCGCCAATGAGAGCCAGAACCGAAAGATTCTGTACGCTTCTCATCTCGTCTACGGATTCTCTGAACAAAGTCGTGATTTTTTTCATGAAAAAATTACCTCCTTTGCAGAATTCACCTCAGACTACAAAGGGAGATAACTCCTCCTATGCAGCGGGATGCGGCCTATGCACCGCAAGAAACTCTTTTCGTCCGGCAGTCAACTCCCTGTACAGCCGACACTTAACGCGCATACGCCTACTCTGCTTTTATTTAATTGTAAATTTTTCGGAAACAGGCCAAAACAGCCAGTCCCGTATCTACCAGTGTACCACAAAACCTTCTGGCGGTAAAGAGATTCTTCCATTTCTCCATAACGCAAAATAAGCCGCTCCAGTTCCTGGAACGGCTCACAAATCCTATACTTCACCTAATCCTGCCTCAATGACTTCAACCATACCCTGAAGCGCTTCTTCCTCGTCAGGCCCCTCGCAGATAACCGTCACTTCCGTGCCCTGTTTGATACCTGCCGCCATAACATTCAATACGCTTTTGGCTACAATTTTCTTCTCTCCGCATTCAATCACAATTCTGCTTTCATATTTCATCGCTGTCTGAGACAATACTCCTGCCGGTCTTAAATGAAGCCCTGAAGGATTTGTCACAGTCACCACTTTTGATACCATTACTATTCTCCTCTTTTCTGATTCATACTCTATAAAAATTTTATTACAAATGCCCGTCAGTGTCAAGCGGTTCTCGGGAATAGACACAACCGCAATAATTCTGACGATACAATCCATACTCCCTAGATAGTTCCACAGACCTCTGGTATCCTCCTTTTTTCTTAAAATCCGACGGCAGATACGCCACTCCGTATTCCTTCCCCAGTTTTTCCCCGATTTCATTTAACTTGGCCGCATTCTTAAGGGGGCTTATGGACAGGGTGGTAGTAAAATAATCAAATCCACCGGCTGCCGCCACCTTTGCAGCCTCTCTTAAGCGCAGTTCATAACAGATAAAACATCTCTCTCCGCCTTCCCTGTCCTTTTCATGGCCTTTCACACTGCGAAAAAATTCTTCCGGCTCATATGGACCGGCAAGAAATGTTACAGGATAACAGTGAGGCTGGGCTGCGACCAGGTTTTCCTGCTCTTTGATCCGTTTTGCATACTCTTCCCCAGGATAGATATTAGGGTTATAATAATATAAGGTGACAGAAAAATGCTGTGTCAGATATTCCATGACATAGCTGCTGCAGGGAGCACAGCAGCTGTGTAGAAGAAGGGTGGGTATCTGACCTTTTTCTTTTGCAGAAGCTATGATAGCTTCCAATTCTCTTTGATAATTTCTCGGCTTTGGATCCATAGCCCAAATATTCCTCCTTCCGGCTGTTTCTAAGGTTCAGAAAGACGCTGCCCCCTCCGGCGGATACTTCCCGCCAAAAAGGCTGCAGCGTCTCTTATTGTACGGATACTGTAAACACCAGAATCAGCAGACACCAGAAATCACAGAAAATCCCGAATCCTCTTACTTCTCACTGGATTACGCAGTTTTCTCAGTGCCTTTGCCTCTATCTGACGAATTCTTTCTCTGGTAACGTTGAATTCTTTTCCAACCTCCTCCAGAGTTCTGGGATGACCATCTGCCAGACCAAATCTCAGCACGATAACCTGTCGTTCTCTTTCTTTTAAATCGCCTAACAGCGCATCGATGTGCTCCCGCAACATAACGGATTCCACATTTCCTTCAGGAGTTACCACATTGGAATCTGCCACAAAATCACCTAAGTTGGAATCGTCCTCTTCTCCGATTGGTGTCTCCAACGATGCTGGTTCTCTGGCAATCTGCATGATTTCCATAACCTTATCTTCTGTCATGTCCAGCGCTTCTGCCAGTTCTGCCACAGAAGGCTCATATCCCAGTTCCAATGTGAGCTTTCTCTGCATCTTAGACATCTTATTGATCGTTTCTACCATATGGACCGGAACCCGGATCGTTCTGGCCTGGTCAGCAAGCGCTCTGGTTACTGACTGCCTGATCCACCATGTCGCATATGTACTTAATTTATATCCCTTTGTGTAATCAAATTTTTCCACACCTTTGATCAGGCCAAGATTTCCTTCCTGCACCAGGTCCAGAAAACTCATACCACGGCCTGTGTATCGCTTTGCAATACTGACCACCAGCCTCAGATTCGCTTCAATCAGCCTCTCTTTGGCATACTCATCACCTTCCGCCTTTCTCTTTGCCAGATTTAATTCTTCTTCTGCAGACAGCAGCGGCACAGTTCCGATTTCCTTCAAATACATACGGACCGGATCTTCTGTTCCTATTCCTTCCAGCAAATCAATGGCATCAAGATCAATGTCTTCCTCTCCTTCGGACTCTTTCATGAAGCTGTCATCCATGTCATCATCCATCAGAAGAACGTCTTCCGTAAGAGCAGTATCATCCATCACTGGAACCACATCAATGTTGTTCCCTTCCAAATAGGAATAAATTTGATCCATCTGCTCTGGGCTCAGTTCTTCTCCCAAAAAGCAATCATTAATCTCCCCCACATCAAGGGTATTGCCTTTGGCTTTTCCCATGTCCACAAGCTTACGAAGTTTTTCCAAAAAAGCTGTTGCTTCTTTTCCCACTGAACAACGTCCTTTCAAAAAACAAATCTACACATCAAATCATTATATACCAGAAGATTACATAATTCAACACATTTTTCTAATTTTTCCCCTTATTTCTTTCAGTATGAATATCCCTGATGATGCGTATTCGTTTTTCCAGATTTTCAATCTCAACTTCCCTTCTGGAACCTCCAAATTCTCCATCCAGAACCCAGTCAATGTCTTCCGCTGCCGTAACTTTCAGTTTTCTCGTCTTAAAACGGTAAACATGCTCATTTTCCTCTTCTTTCAGGAACATATAGGATACAATACTGCTAAGGTCCAATGGATTTTTAGGCATGCGGATAAACATTGCTTCAAAATATCCGTCATCTAAAGCCACATCACGGCTCACCAGACCTTTAAATCCTCCTACACTGATGGTATTTGTCACCATTCCAAACAGGAATTCCCCTTCCAGTTCTCCCTCCTCCCACTGAATCCGCATCTGTCTGCCCTTGATATCTGCAAGACTTTTTACTGCTTCCAGCATATATGCCTGGTGCCCCAGTACATTTTTTTTGTCCTGGGAAGTCTGATAAGAAACTTCCGTAAATACTCCAAAAGCAGCAATGTAGATAAAATATCTGTCATCCCCGAATTTGCCCACATCGGCGGGATAAGGCTTTCCCTCCACGATCAGTCTGGCAGCTTTCTCCATCTGTTTCGGGATCATAAGGCTTGAGGCATAGTCATTGGTAGAGCCCGCCGGAATATAGCCTAAGACAGGCATCTGTTTCAACTCCATCATACCGGATACTGTTTCATTTAAAGTCCCATCCCCACCGCTGCAGATGATCACATTGGCTTCTTTTCCACTCATGATCACTTTATTTTTTGCATCCAATGGGCTTTGAGTGATATAGGTTTCTACTTGAAAACCGCCTTTATTTAAAATATCCAATATAAAAAGCAGTTTATTTTTGATCCCTCCCTTTCCAGAGCGTGGATTAATCAGGAACAAGGCTTTTTTTCCACGATTTCTTCTCATTGTACCTCCCCCTTTAAATATTTCTAGTATACCGCAAAAAATATCCTCTATACCGCATATTGACTGGATTTCTTCCCAATTGTCCGGCGATAGACAGAAAACGCATTGGGAAGGGGGTATTCTGTCTCCAGTTTTTCCTGTTCGACAAAAATCGGAAATCCCTCTTTTCCGTTCCACTCCGGAAGTGTATTCAGGGAAACCCGGATTCCTTTCATATGCCATTCCACATGGGAGAAAATATGTTTCCCATCTGGAAGCCTGTCCATCTTATCAACCAGTTTCATGGGAATACCCAGAACTTTTATTCCTTCCTCACCAGTCACATATCCTTCTACAGAAGGAAATTCATACAAAGATGCCAGGAGACCCTTATCCTGTCTTCTTCTCAATGCAACTTTTCCATTTATTTCCAATAAAAATATTGTCTTTTCTTCTATTTTTCGCGCTTTTTTTGGAGTTTTAACCGGGATTTCACCGATCACTCCCTGCTTCCTTGCCAGGCACAATGATTCCATGGGGCATTCTTCACATTTCGGTAACCCATTGGGAATACATACGACCGCTCCGATCTCCATCAAAGCCTGGTTATATTCCCCTGCCTTGTCTCCTGGCATTACTGCTTCCAGCAATTTTTCCATTTCCCGCTTCACCGCCGGCTTCAGAATGTCTTTCCTGCTTGCCAAGACACGGGAAATTACCCGGAGCACATTCCCATCCACTGCCGGGACTGGAATTCCATATGCAATGGAAGCCACAGCTCCTGCCGTATAGCTGCCAATCCCCGGAAGTTTTTTTAGTTCCTCATAACTGTCCGGCAAATTCCCGCCATATTGCTGACAGGCAATCCCCGCTGCCTTCTTTAAATTTCTCGCCCGGTTATAATATCCCAATCCTTCCCACAGCTTCATCAGCCTGTCATCTTCTGCCTCTGCCAACGCTTTCACGGTAGGAAATTCCTGAATAAATCTTTGAAAATACGGTTTCACAGCTTCCACCCGGGTCTGCTGCAGCATAATTTCCGATACCCAAACCCGATATGGTTCCGGTCTTTCTCTCCACGGCAATATCCTTGCATGCTGCTGATACCAAAAAAGCAGCGGTTTTTCCATCCGTTTCAAACGTTCTTCCGGCGAAAATTCCTGTTCTCCTTCCAGCACCTGAAGCCGGTCATACAAATATCTCATTACACATAACCATACAGGCCACGGACAGAGACTTCTCCGGAAACCACTGCCTGCATTTCTCCGGTTTCCGTCTCCACCATCAGCCTTCCTTCCTCATCGATCCCTCTGGATATTCCCGTATAATCCCCTTCTGAAGCCAATACACGGACAGGACTGTCAATTCCTGCCAGACGGCTATTATATTCTTCCATCAAAAGAGACATATTTCCTACCTGCTCATACCTGTCATAATACTCCTCAAACGCTTCCATAACAGCAGCTGCCAGCTGGCACCGGTTCACTTTTCTGCCTGTTTCCAATAAAATAGAAGTAGCTGTATCACTGAGTTCCGGAGGAAATTCATCCTGGCTGGTATTGATTCCGGTTCCGATGATCACATACTGAATGTTATCCAGCCCTGCCCTCATTTCTGTCAGGATTCCGCACATTTTCTTCTTTCCCATGACCAGATCATTGGGCCATTTAATTTTACACTCTGTTCCTGCCACCTTCCTGACTCCTTCTGCTGCCGCCAGTGCTGCCACTAAAGTAACCATGGAAGCCGATGACGGCGGAAGATCCGGACGCAGTACCAGGCTCATATAAACAGCCGTCCCTTTTGGAGATTTCCACACTCTTCCTCTTCTGCCTTTTCCTGCTTCCTGGGCATCGGCCGTTACCAGAGTACCATGGGGGCACCCGGAAGAAGCCAGAGTTTTTGCCCGTTCATTTGTAGAGTCTACCGTATCTTGATAATCTATGATCCTGCCGGCCCACTGTCCCCGGATCCATTTTCCCAATTCTTTTTCTGTAAGCTTGTCTTCTTCCAATTTTTACCTCCAGATACTCATGCCGCTGATCACAGTCACTACCACCAGCAATATTCCTACAGCCAGAGAAATCCAGCCTGCTTTTCTCCCCTTCTTTCCCTTGGAAGCCTGGCTCCTTCCATAAATTCCATCCGCAAGATTGATCACGCTGGCCAGAAAAAAAATCACCGGAAAGAAAAACCTGTATTCTTCAGGATTCAAAAATGTGATCACGCCCATCACGACGATCAAAAATCCCAGGGCAATATGAAGTACATCCAAGGCTACTGCCCAGTTACGAAATCCTCTCTTTTTTTCCTGCATATACATAAAAATAGTCCTCTCTTTTTCTTTAAACCTACTATACCTTTCTTTCCATGTCAAGTTCCAACATTCCCAATCCAAAATCCTATCTGGTATGGACACAGTTCAAAAGAGAGCCTGCCAAGGCAGGCTCTCTCCTATTATCTTTCCGCTTCTTTTTCCTGTTGGATCAGTCTTTCTTTTCCTCGTCCGAAGCTACCTCCACTACGGATTTTACCAGACCGGCAATCCCCTGGATCTCTGACGGAATAATGATTTTCGTCGCTTTTCCGTCAGCTGCCTTCATAAATGCTTCCAGACTCTTTAAGGTAAGTACTGCCTGGTCAGCACCTGCTTCCTTGATCATACGGAGACCATCTGCCTGTGCCTGCTGCACTTTCAGAATTGCTTCTGCCTGGCCTTCCGCTTCACGGATCCTTCTTTCTTTTTCTGCTTCTGCATGAAGGATAGCTGCCTGTTTATCCGCTTCCGCATCCAAAATGGCTGACTCCTTCTTTCCTTCTGCCACCAGAATGGTGGATTTTTTCTCTCCTTCTGCCTTCAGGATTGCTTCACGCCGTTCACGTTCTGCTTTCATCTGTTTCTCCATAGCATCCTGTATAGCTGCCGGCGGTATGATATTTTTCAGTTCCACACGGTTTACCTTAATTCCCCAAGGGTCGGTAGCTACATCAAGGGCAGCCCTCATCGTAGTGTTGATCACCTCTCTCGATGTCAGCGTCTGGTCTAACTCCATATCACCAATAATATTTCTTAATGTAGTGGCTGTCAGATTTTCAATCGCCATAATGGGATTTTCTACCCCATAGGTATACAGTTTAGGGTCTGTGATCTGGAAAAACACCACCGTATCAATCCTCATGGTAACATTATCTTTGGTAATAACAGGCTGAGGGTCAAAATCCACTACCTGTTCTTTTAAGGTCATTCTCTTTACCACTCTGTCAATGAACGGTGCTTTCAGATGAGGACCATCCGACCATGTTGCCTGATAAGTTCCCAAACGTTCCACCACCATAGCATGAGCCTGCGGCACAATACGCACACAGGAAAACAAAATACACAGCAGTATAATCCCCAGAATCGTCAGCAATATCGTCATAAATAATCCACCCATATCAGTTCTCCTTCTGAGCTTCGCTCACCAATAATTTTACTCCTTCAATTCCTTTGATTTCCACTAATTCTCCTACCTGGAATCTGGATATGCCATCATATGCCCTGGCGGTCCATTCCTGGCCTCCTACCACCGCCGCCCCTCTTCCCAGATCATTATCCACATCTTCCGTGATTTTTGCATATTTCCCGATCAGGCTATCTGCGTTTGTTCTTGTCCGGTCAGGTTTCAATACTTTTGCGACAAACGGTTTTGTAAACAGTAGAAGAACGAAGGAAACCACAACAAAAATCACCAGCTGCATTTCCACACTGGCACCGATCAGCGCCGCCAGAAATGCAGCTAATGCCCCGCCGGCAAACCATATGGTCGTCAAAGCCATAGTCGCCGCTTCAATTCCAACAAACACGACAAAAGCAATCAGCCACCATACTGCTGCCATACATTCCACCCGCCTCTCTCTGTAAATTATCCTTATAATAGCACAATTAACAAACAATTACAATATTAGACCGCAAAATGCAAAAAATTGTAAGAATATTTTTATTTTCTTCTCTGACGGGCTGCTTCAAACATAAGGACAGAAGCGGCCACAGCCGCATTCAACGATTCCACGTTTCCTGCCATGGGAATCTTGATATAACCATCTGCAAGTTCCGCTGTTTCATCTGACAATCCGTTGGCTTCATTTCCAATCAGGAAACCACAACCTTTCCGGTAATCCGCCTGGTCATAATCCTTTTTCCCTTTCAGATGGGCAGCAAACAGTCGGATTCCCTGCTTCTTGATCTCCATAACAGCTTCTCTCAGATCATCCGTATAAACAAACGGAACCCGGTAAACAGAACCCATAGTTGAACGGATCACTTTCGGATTGAAAATATCAGCCGTTTCCCGGTTCATGACCACTCCTGTGATTCCCGCCCCTTCACCGGCTCTGAGTATTGTTCCCAGGTTTCCCGGATCCTGAAGTGTCTCCAGTAGGATAATATGCGGATTTTTTCCATTCCATACATCTGGCAGGTTCCAGCTGGGCTGGCGGACCAGGGCAAGTATCCCTTGAGGAGTCTGTGTATCTGCCATAGCATGCATCACTTCTTCACTTACCAGTTCCCAGCCAGAATTCTCCAACTCTCCATATTCCCTGATGTATCGTTCTGTTACATAAACTTTTTCAATCCAGGCTTTCGGGGCTTCCTGAAACATTTTTCGTCCTTCCACTACAAAAAGCCCGGTTTTTTTTCTTTCTCTTGCTTTCTTCACCAGAGCAATTACCTGCTTTACCTGGCTGTTTCCTGTACTGGTTATCATAATAATCTCTCCACTTCCGCCAGCCATAAAGCGGCTGACGCATCACTTGGCATACGCCAGTCCCCTCTGGGGGATACCGCTACAGAACCTACCTTGGGACCATCTGGCAGACAGGAACGTTTAAACTGCTGAGCAAAAAAACGCCGGTAAAATGTTTTCAGCCATTTCAGTACAATCTCCCTGTCATATTGTTTTTCAAACGCTTTCTGTGCCAGGCGGTAAATTTTAGCTGGGCTGCTGCCATTTCTCATAATATGGTAGAGGAAAAAATCATGAAGTTCGTACGGTCCTACCAGGTCTTCTGTTTTCTGAGAAATCCTTCCGTCTTCCGGAGGAAGAAGTTCCGGGCTCACCGGAGTATCCAGAACATCTGAAAGTACTGCAGAAAGTTCCTCTTCCCCACAGGTATCTGCATAATAACGGACCAGATGACGCACCAGCGTTTTGGGAACTGACGCATTCACTCCATACATGGACATATGGTCACCATTGTATGTGGCCCAGCCTAATGCCAGTTCCGACATGTCTCCGGTACCGATCACCATGCCTCCTACCTGGTTTGCCACATCCATCAGCACCTGGGTCCGTTCTCTGGCCTGAGAATTTTCATAAGTGACATCATGATTTTCCATAGCATGGCCAATATCCTTAAAATGAAGCGTCACAGCCTCGCGGATATCCACCTCTCTTAATTCTGCCCCCAGCTTTTCTGTCATCAGACAGGCATTCTGGTAGGTCCTGTCTGTGGTACCAAAACAGGGCATCGTCACGCAATGGATTCTCTTTCTTGGAATATCCAGCAGATCAAAAGCTCTGGCAGTAACCAGCAGTGCCAGTGTAGAATCCAGGCCTCCTGAGATTCCCACTACTGCATCCCTGCATCCTGTATGTTCCAGACGTTTTTTCAGCCCCATGGCCTGGATGGATAAAATCTCTTCACATCTGGCCCTTCTTTCTTCTCCATTTCCCGGCACAAAAGGAGCTGGATCAATAAAGCGTTCCAACTCTGTCTCCTCCAGTTTCATGGAAAATCTCACCACATGGTAAGCATCCCGCCCCTCTATCTGAAAGGTGCTCATTCTCCTTCTCTCACTGTCTAAACGGCCAAGATCCAGATCTGCCGTCCAAAGCCCGGTCTGAAATCCGGCTGACTGGGTAAGAATCAATCCATTCTCCGCAATGATATCATGACCTCCAAATACCAGGTCCTGACTGGATTCCCCATCTCCTGCATTGGCATAAACATAGGCACATACCAGCCTTGCAGACTGTCCTGCCACCAGCTTTTCCCGATAGGCGCTCTTGCCAGTGATCTCATCGCTGGCCGAACAATTTACGATAACCGTGGCTCCTGCCATGGCATGTCCCGTACTTGGAGGGCACGCTACCCAAAGATCTTCGCAGATTTCTGCTGCCACCTGCAATTCCGGCATTTCCCTGCAGCAAAACAGCAGCCTGCTTCCCATGGGAATCTCTTCTCCCTGCCACTCAACATTCCTGACTTCCTGGAAACCCTTTTCGAAATTTCTGGCTTCATAAAACTCTCCATAATTAGGCAGATTCAGCTTGGGAACCAGTCCGATCACTTTTCCATTTTTTACTGCAGCTGCCACATTATACAACTTTCCGTCCTGATTCCACGGAAGTCCTGCAAAACACAGCATATCTTTATCTTTTATAGATTCAGCAAAATCCCTGAGTCCTTCCTTTGCCTGGTCCAGAAGAAGTTTCTGCCCAAACAGATCTCCACAGGTATAAGAAGTGATACAGAGTTCCGGAAAAACCAGGAGCCTGACCCCTTTCTGATAAGCCTCTTCCGCCAGCTGTTTCATCTGCTCTACATTCCAGCGTACATCTCCCACTTTTGTCTTGGGTGTTGCCGCACCAACCTTTAAAAATCCATCTTTCATATCTTTAATCCCTTTCGGTTATTTTATTCTGATTTCGGAAGCCATCTGGCTTTCCAGCAATACAGGATATCCATTGCTACCGTCGTGATCCAAGTAACCGGATAACACACGACTACTGCATGGAAACTTGGGAAAAACGGCACCAGGAAATTGATATAAATCATACGCAGAATACACATATTCCCTACGCCGATCAGCATGGTCATCATCGTCTTGCCCGCACCTCTCAAAGTTCCCATGATAATCTGATGCACTGTCATAGTCAGATAAAACGGGGCAATGATCATCAGCGTTTCTTTTCCAAATGCTATTACATCTTTATCGGAACTGAATATCTGCAGGATATGTTCCCCAAAAAACAGCAAAACAGCCGCTGCTATTATCGTATACAAAGCACTCATGGCCATCCCCTGGACCATTCCTCTTTTTACCCTGCCATACTCCTTCGCCCCGATATTCTGTCCGGTAAATGTGGTTGCTGCCATGCAGGTGCTTTGAAGAGGCAGCATCACAAAACCCTCTATCTTGGAATAAGCGCCGAATCCGGCCATGGCTGCAGAACCATATACATTAATATTAGCCTGCACGATCACATTAGATAAGGAAATAATCGCCTGCTGGATTCCACTGGGAATTCCGATAATCAGGATTCTCTTCATCATACGGAAATCTATTTTTATTTTTGACAACTCCACCCGGTACGGTTCCTTTGTCCGAAGCAGTTCCACCATGACCAGAACCGCAGATACCCCCTGAGATATGATGGTGGCATAAGCCACACCGGCAATGTTCCAATGAAATTTCAGAACAAACAAAAGATCCAGCACGATATTGGTAAGAGACGAAATGATCAGATAATAAAGAGGTCTTTTCGAATCTCCCACTGCCCGCAGAATACCTGCTCCCATATTGTAAACAATATTAAACAGAGAACCGCAGAAAAAAATCCGCAGATAGGTAGTGGAATCTGCCAGCACGTCCTCCGGCGTGTTCATCCAGATCAGGATCAGAGGGGACAATGCCACCCCCAGCACAATCATGCCTAATCCTCCAATGATACTCAGTGCCATACAGGTATGCACCGCCCAATGAAGTTTCTGATGATTTCTTGCTCCGTAATACTGGGAAATGATAACTCCGGCTCCGGTTGAAATCCCCAAGAACAGGCCGATGATCAGATTGATCAGGGAATTGCTTGTTCCCACGGCAGCCAGTGCCTGACTGCTTACATAATTTCCTACTACTACGGAATCCACTGTATTATAAAGCTGCTGAAAGACATTACCTACAAGCAGTGGAAAGGAAAATGCCAGAAGCTGTTTCCATATCACCCCTTCTGTCATCAGCATTCCCATCTGTTTTTGCTTCTTCTGTCCTTCCTGCAGCATTTTTTCCGGTTCTTCCCGCTTTTCTTCCATCATTTTGTGTTGCCCCTCCCCATGAACTTCTTCCGCTGTAATGGTCTTATTATAGCACTCTTCTTTCCCATTCGCCAACCCTTTTCCCATTCTGCCTGTCTGATCCTGTTTCCACTCCTCCACCAAATATTGTCATCCCCCTTTACAAGGTCAGGACTATCCTGTAAAATAAAATATCATACTGACTTTATAAGAATTCAAATGTAAAATCATTAGGAAGGAATTATCTCTATGAAAATATCTACGAAAGGGCGCTATGCCCTCCGCCTAATGCTGGATCTGGCTCTTCACCCAGATGAATGTACGAAAATCAAAGACATTTCTGCCCGCCAGCAGATTTCTGAAAAATACTTGGAACAGATTGTAACAATCTTAAACCGGGCAGGATATGTAAGAAGTGTAAGAGGAGCCCAGGGAGGATATTATCTTTCCAAATCTCCTTCCGAATATACGGTAGGCATGATCCTGAGACTGACAGAAGGAACTCTGGCTCCCGTGGACTGTGCGGAACTAGGGGCTAACAGTTGCGGACGTACCGGCTGCTGCGTCACAGTCGGCGTATGGAAACGTCTGAATGACGCCATCAGCGGTGTAGTAGATTCCATTACGCTCCAGGATCTGGTAAATGATTATAACCAGTCCGTATCTGACCAGAAGGAGGAGCACTGATATGGCAGGAGAATTTTCCAGAACAGAAATGCTGATCGGCAGGAAAGGTCTGGAAACCCTTGCGAATTCCTGTGTTATGGTATTTGGTATTGGCGGCGTCGGTTCCCACTGCGTGGAAGCTCTTGCCCGGTGTGGCGTGGGGCGCCTGATCCTGGTAGACAATGACCGGGTATCCGTCACTAATATCAATCGTCAGGCCGTTGCCTATCAATGTACCGTAGGAAAAGCAAAAACAGATGTTATGGCAGCCATCATCAGCCAGATCAATCCTCTTGTCCAGGTTTTCACCATCAGGGAATTTGTACTGCCTGATAATCTGGAATCCCTGATGAATCAGATTCCTGACGAATGGTCACACATCGATTTTGTTGTAGATGCCATTGATACTGTTTCCGCAAAACTGGCTCTTGCTGAATGGTGTACCCATCATTCCATACCCCTTATTTCTTCCATGGGTACAGGAAATAAACTTCATCCGGAACTTTTTCAGATCGCCGATTTGTATGCTACCTCAGTATGTCCTCTTTGCCGTGTGATGCGTAAGGAATGTAAAGCCAGAGGGATTGCATCCCTGAAAGTACTGTATTCCCGTGAACAGCCACTAAAACCAATCCCCATGGATGGTGAAGAAAAAAGCGGCCGGCCAGCTCCTGGCAGTATTTCTTTTGTCCCCCCAGTTGCCGGGCTGATGATCGCTGGAGAAGTAGTACGCACTCTTTTAAACTTAACCTGAACCTTACACCAGAAAAATATTGAGCAGAAAATAAGACCGCCGGCCTGCCTTTTCAGACAGACCGGCGGTCTTATTTTCTGTTGGGTAAATCTCCTTTCCTTAAAGGATTCCCAGTAAGGAAGTGATAATGGAAATCACCACTACAGACAGAAGGATCACATTATAATTCGGTCCTTTCTTTTTCAGATACATATAGATCAGGAATACGGCTGCCAGAGGCAGAAGTCCCGGTGCTACTGTATTCAGAATATCCTGGACCACGATTTCGGTACCGCCTTCAAACGAAAATGTAAGAGGCGTACTAATGGTTACATAACTTGCTGACAAAGCTCCCATCATGGTAAGGCCGATTACATTTGCGGTAAAAATAATACTCTTCATCTTTCCGCCATGAAGCAGAGACATAACTGATTTTTTACCTAATGTATAACCATTATGGATCAATCCATATGCGATGGCAATGGTGATCAGAGGATACAGAATCAGAGGAATAATTCCGCCGATTGCAGAACCCTGACTTGCAAACGGAAGGAAAATAGAAATGATGATCGGCATGATAGCTGCCCATACGATTGCATCTCCCATTCCGGCAATCGGTCCCATAAGTCCCGTCTTAATACCGGTAATCGCTTCATCAGCCACTGGCTCTCCATTGGCTTTCTGCTCCTCCATGGAAATAACAATACCCTGTATAATAGCTCCAAAAGTTCCTTCTGTATTGAAAAATACCAGATGACGCTTTAATGCAGCGCTCAGTTCTTCATCTGTAGAATACAGTTTTTTCAGGATCGGTGTCATAGAGGCACAGAACACCAGACTCTGAAGTCTTTCATAGGAATTGGAAAGCTCTGCTCCCAGGTAATAAATCCACATAGATTTATTAATATCTTTTTTTGTAATCCTGCTCTCTGCCATTTAAGCCACCTCCTCATCTTTTAACTGGAACAGATTTAACAGCAGTGCTACACAGGTAGCAAAAATTGCTACAGCCATGGTTCCCAGATTCAGGTACATCACTGCAAAGAAACCAATAATGAAAAATGGAATCAGGTTCTTCTTTCCAATTACTGTCAATGTAATAGCAAAACCAAGTGCCGGAAGGATACCGCCCATAATCTCGAAGGAATGCATCAGCCACTCAGGAAGTACGGCAATCAGCTCTTCCACAGCAGCCACTCCAAAATAGTCAATCGCAAATACGATAGGGAAACGGATCAGGAAGCCCATCAGAGCCGGATATAAAAACGCTGCTCTCATAATTCCTTTTACGTCTGCTTTTTCCGCATAGCGGTCAGCCATATGTACCCAGATTGCATTGGTACTTCTTCTCAACTGATCTACAAACACTCCCAATACTCCAAACGGAATTGCCAGGGCAATTGCTACTTCCGGGGTCATGCCAGCCATAACTCCCAGAGGGATTGCAATACAGCCTGCCAGTGCCGGGTCGCTGGGAACATTTCCTCCTGGAGTGGAGGTTACACCCAGATATACCAGCTGAAGTCCGGCACCAATTTTCATGGCATCAGACATATTTCCTGTCAAAAGGCCTACAAATACACCGATTACTACCGGCTGAAGGAGCATACTGGAAAAGGTATATCCAAATCTCAGTCTGCAGAACCAGTAATAAACTCCCATGCATACTGCCAACAACATCACACTCATATTCTCCCATCCTTTCTTTTGTACCTGATTATGACTGGTACTTCTTTAAAATCGTATTCAGCGGCTGAGGACTGTCTTCCGGAATGGTCTGGAAATACACCTCCACTCCCGCCTGATCCAACTCTTTTAAAATCTGGGCATCTGCGTCGTCCAGCGTAATATTCTGAAATACCACTTTTCTGTTAGGTGCTCCGCCAAGTCCACCTACCTGAACTTTATCTACTTTAACACCTTTCTCATAAATTTCCTTCATGGTAGCCAGGTCAGGAAGCAGCAACAGAACTCTTCCACTTCCATACTGTTCTTCCGTCCAGTTTTTCACTGCATCTTCACGGCTCAAACAAACCACTTTGATACCGGCAGGTGCAGCCAGAAGATAAATTTCTCTCATAAATTCATCAGCAGCCAGTTCATCACTGACCACTACAATCTTATTGGCCTGGGACTGGTTGACCCATTTTGTCATAACCTGTCCATGGATCAATCTGCTATCTACCCTGCAAAGTACAATTTCTGCCATATATTTTCCTCCTGTCTGTTCCCAATACTATGCATTTTTATTTTTCAGAGATTCCAAAATTTCCGCCACCACATCTTTGGCCGCTCCCTGTCCGCTTTCCAGAACTTCCTGGGGATTTAAGTCCCCATCAAACATGATCTGGGAGCAGGCATCCAGCAGCATCGGCGCATTCAAACCGGAATACACGGGAATATTCAGTTCCCTTCCTACTTTTGCTCCGGCATTGCTGGTAGTGCCTCCGAACATATCCGTCAAAATCACGGAATGTTCCGGCATGGTGCGGGCAAATTCCGTCACCTTTCCTATGTAATCCGCCAGAGTCAGTTCCGGTGTCAGTGGAATTTCTGTCACACAATCCACTTCGCCCAGGATCATACGGACACCTCTCAGTAAATCCATACCCCAGCCTCCGTGGGTCAACAATAAAATCTGCGGTTTTTCCATTTTTTCTTCCTGTCTTTCTGAAGCAGTCCGGACAATTTGCTTCTTTTTTCTACAGTGAAATTGTAGCATATTACATTTTAGTTGTCAATATTGTATCTAATTAACTTTATTTTTATTTGTTTTTGTAGTAAACTGCACTATATACCATGACTTCCTTTGAAATTTCCATGGTTAACTTTTTCTTTTTTGCAGTTTGCTTCATTTTTATGATATAATAATGCCACTACTACTTCCATCAGATAAGGAGCTTTCATATGGATTCTGATTATCAATTATTTACTCTTATGTCCCGGATTGACCGTATGTCCAATCAATTTACAAAAACAGACTGGAAGATCGTACAATATATCAAAAAGAATACCCAGGATTTCCTGGACCAGAGCGCCCAGGAACTGGCAAAAGCAATCGGGACCTCTGATGCCAGTATTATCCGTTTTTCCCAAAAAGTAGGATTTTCCGGCTTAAATGAGCTGAAATATACCATGCAGAGGGAGCTGCATCAGACACCGGTAAGCCGTCATTCTGATTACAGCAGCCTTCTTCATGATTACCAGATGCTTCTGGATACTACTTTTTCTTCTACCAATCCCAATGTAATCGACAAAGTAAGGCTTATGATGAAAAAAGCGGAAAGAATCTTCATTGTCGGGCTGGAACTGAACCGGTATGTAGCAGATATCACTGCCCATAAATTTGTCACTCTTGGGCTGAATATCCAGGCTGTCACCAATTACGATACATTGAAACTCTATCAGCCGTTAGCCAAAAAAGGGGACCTTTTTTTCACAATCACATTATCCGGAAACCACAAAATGTTATCTTCTATTCTGGAACAGGTCCACAAACAGGGCAGCCAGATCATTCTGGTATCCAACTACGAAAAATCTTTATGCTCTGCCCAGGCAGAAGAAATTTTACTGGTTCCCAAAACAGACCTGCTGAAAAATTCCAACACTATCTCCCGGGAAATTCTGGTTCTGTTTCTGCTTGATATGCTCTTTCATAATTTTCTGACAGAAGATGCGGAAGCCTATGATACCTTTCAGAAAACGGCGCCTTATGCCAAAGGCAGCCAGGACGATGCGCCTTCCGGCCTGGCCCGTTTCATTGATATGCTTTGATTCCTTTTTCACTTGTTATACTTTTTTCAGAAGCTGCACATACTGACTCCATAATGCTAAACTTTTAGGAAGCAAAGGAGTCTGTATGATGCAGTTTACATCTAATTTATCTGATACCAGGGACCGCCTGAAAAAAATCCTGAAGGCGGATACCAATTTCGATGTAGTCTATCGCACTCTCACCATCGGCGGCCGTTCTGCCTGTCTCTTTTTCGTAGACGGTCTGACGAAAGATGAGGTGCTTCAAAAATTACTCCAGGGTTTTTATATGGTAAAAGCAGATGATATGCCTGCAGATGCCCATGATTTTTCAAAAAAATATCTGCCCTATGGCGAGATTGACCTGATCCGGGACCAGGACGTCATGATAACCTCCCTGCTCATGGGAATGTCATGTCTGTTCATTGACGGATATGACCAGTGTATTGCCATAGACTGCCGTACTTATCCTGCCAGAGGTGTGAGCGAACCGGACAAAGACAAAGTCCTTCGCGGCTCCCGGGACGGTTTTGTGGAAACCCTTATTTTCAACACTGCCCTGATACGCAGGAGGATACGGGATCCCAAATTGTGCATGGAAATCATGAGTGCCGGGGAAAGTTCCCACACCGATATTGCCATCTGCTATATGGATAGCCGGGTAGACAAAGACCTTCTCCACACGATAAAAGACAGGATACAGCATGTCCATGTAGATGCCCTTACCATGAACCAGGAAAGTCTGGCAGAATGTATCTACCCCCACAAATGGTACAATCCTTTTCCAAAATTTCGTTTTTCCGAACGGCCTGATACAGCAGCCGCTTCTATTCTGGAAGGAAGCATTGTAATCCTTGTGGATAATTCTCCTGCTGCTATGATACTGCCTTCCTCTGTCTTTGATATTATTGAGGAAGCTGATGATTACTATTTTCCCCCCATTACCGGAACGTATCTGCGGCTATCCAGAATGCTCATATCCCTTCTGACCCTGCTTCTGACTCCCCTTTGGCTGTTACTGATGCAGAATCAGGAGTGGATTCCTCAGTGGCTGGCTTTTATCCAGTTATCGGATACTCCTCATGTACCTCTGATCTGGCAGCTTCTGCTACTGGAATTCGCCATTGATGGCCTGCGGCTGGCAGCTGTCAATACTCCCAGTATGCTCACCACTCCTCTGAGTGTGATTGCCGGTATCGTCCTGGGGGAATATTCGGTCAAATCAGGATGGTTCAACAGCGAAACCATGCTGTATATGGCATTTGTCACAGTGGCAAACTATTCCCAGGCCAGCTATGAACTGGGTTATGCCCTGAAATTTATGCGTGTGATCATTCTGATCCTGACCGCCTTATTTAACTTCTGGGGATTTGCAGGAGGGATTATCCTTTCCGTATGCTTTATCGTATTCAACAAGACTATAGCAGGAAAAAGTTATATCTATCCGCTGATTCCTTTCAGCTGGAGCGAAGTGAAAAAGCGTTTTCTCCGTACCCGGCTTCCCCATACAAATGGAAGCCAGTCCAAATAAGCTGCCATTGACTGGACCTGACTGGTCCGGTATAATGGTCCCATGAGACAGTACACTTATTCTTATTTCAATCTTCGGCAGATTGCCGACTCCGGTCAATGCTTCCGCATGATACCGGTTCTTTCTGAACATGATACCTACGATATCATAAGCTGCGGGCGATTCCTGCGCATCTCTCAGAAAGACCATCTGATTGCTTTCGACTGCCCGGAAGAAGACCTGGTTTTCTGGGAAAACTATTTTGATTGTTCCACTGATTACGAAGCTTTTCAGAATTCCATTGATGAAAAAGACAGCTATCTTCTGGCCGCAGCCAAAACCGGCTCTGGAATCCGGATCCTGAAGCAGGACCTCTGGGAAATGATCATTACCTTTGTTATCTCCCAGCAAAAAACCATTCCCAAAATCAGGGAAGCGGTCGAAAACCTGTGCTTGCGCTACGGAACAGAACACGACTCCCCCTACGGCTGTTACCATGCTTTTCCTTCCCCGGAACAGCTGATTCAGGCATCTATCACTGATTTACAGGATATCCGATTGGGATACCGGGCAAAATATATCCGTCAATTATGTGAAGATGCAGTAAATGGGTTGCTGGATCTGGATCATCTGCGTACCCTGGATTATACTTCTTCCATGGAATATCTCACCGGATTTTATGGGATTGGGAAAAAAGTAGCCAATTGCATCTGCCTGTTTGGACTGCACCATATTGATGCTTTTCCCATTGATACCTGGATCGAACAGATTCTGATGAAAGAATATTTCAAAAAACATAAACGAAAATACAGCACTCTTCCCAAAAGCAAACTGTATTCTGCCATCACCAAAGATGCTTTCGGAAAATACCATGGTTATGCCGGAGTTATGCAGCAGTATATCTTCTACTATGAACGTTTTCTCCAATCCAGAATCCAATAATCATGCCCAAAAAGGCAAAAAATATGCCGGATCAGAAAATCCGGCATATTTCTTTATTATTTCATTTTCTATCTTTCACTAATTACTGATCCACACTGTAATTAGGCGCTTCTTTTGTAATGTGGATATCATGAGGATGGCTTTCCTTCAGAGAAGCTGCTGAAATCTTCACAAATTTTCCTGTCTTCTGAAGAGTGGGGATATCTTTTGCTCCACAATATCCCATACCAGCTCTCAAACCTCCCAAAAGCTGGAATACCGTATCTTCCACCAAACCTTTATAAGCTACCCGGCCTTCTACGCCTTCCGGAACCAGCTTCTTCGCATCTGACTGGAAATAACGGTCCTTGCTGCCGTTTTCCATAGCTGCAATCGAACCCATACCTCGATACACTTTATATTTTCTTCCCTGATACAGCTCAAAAGTTCCCGGGCTTTCATCACAGCCTGCAAACATACTTCCCATCATGCAAACATTTCCGCCTGCAGCAATCGCTTTTGTCACATCTCCGGAATATTTGATACCTCCGTCTGCTATGATCGGAATCCCATATTCTTTAGCCACTTCATAACAATCCATAACTGCAGTAATCTGAGGAACACCGATACCTGCAACTACACGGGTGGTACAGATAGAACCTGGTCCGATTCCCACTTTCACTGCATCAGCACCGGCCTCAATCAAGGCTCTGGTAGCCTCTGCTGTCGCCACGTTTCCTGCGATCACCTGAAGCTCCGGATAATTCTCCTTTATCATTTTTACACAGCGGATCACGTTGGCAGAATGTCCATGGGCAGAATCCAGAACGACCACATCTACATGGGCTTTCACCAAGGCTTCCACACGTTCCAGCACATTTGCTGTAATCCCAATAGCGGCACCGCACAGCAAACGGCCCTGCTCATCTTTTGCAGAAAGGGGATACTTGATCTGTTTCTCAATATCCTTTATGGTAATGAGACCTTTCAAGTTGAAATCATCGTCTACGATAGGCAGTTTTTCTACTCTTGCTTTCGCAAGAATCCGTTTTGCTTCCATCATGGTGATGCCCTCTTTCGCAGTCACCAGATGTTCCGAAGTCATACATTCCTTAATCTTTTTACTGAAATCTTCCTCAAATTTCAGATCACGGTTTGTGATGATTCCCACCAGTTTCTTTCCTTCTGTGATCGGCACTCCGGAAATTCTGAACTTACCCATCAGCTCATCGGCATCTTTCAAAGTATGTTCAGGGGACAAATAAAATGGGTCTGTGATAACACCGTTCTCCGAACGTTTTACTTTATCCACCTCTTCTGCTTGCGCCTCGATGGACATATTTTTATGGATAATCCCGATACCACCCTGTCTGGCCATTGCGATCGCCATTCTGTGTTCCGTAACCGTATCCATTCCTGCACTCATCAACGGAATATTCAATTTGATCTTTTTCGTCAGGTAAGTAGTCACATCTACCTGGTTTGGGATCAGTTCTGAATATGCAGGAACCAGCAGCACATCATCAAATGTAATGCCATCACCGATAATTGTACCCATTCGTTGTTTCCTCTCTTTCTTAAACATTTATTGGTAGTATTCCTATGCTATCAAACTTTTCATGCCTTGTCAAACTATTTTCCAGACAATTACCAGAAAACAGATGCAAATATACCGAACAAAAGCCTGATAATAGGAAGCCCAAACATAATCAGCAAATAAATTCCCAGCACGATCATGACTGTGGAAAATCCACTTTTCTTTTTCTGTTTTGTCTGAACCGTTTTTCCTGTACTGCGCCCTTTTTTCATAACCTCCATCATCTGGGACGACATCATGCTCTCCTGGCTGGTATCTTTCTTTTTTCCTTTTTTCGCTGTAACATCCGTATCTTTTCTGACCTTACGGTCTTTTTTCTCAGTACGAATTCCATGATACTCACAATCCGTTTCCTGGACCGGATGCCTCTCATTCAAATAATAGTTTACATCCACCACATTAGGCTTTCTTACCCATTTTTTACATACCGGGCAGAATTTTCCGGCTTTCAAAGTCCCGTCACATACCGGACAAAGCTGTTTGATCACCCATACTCCCCCCTTCCAGCCTGTCTTTGAATGACCTTTTCTCTGTCTTTATCATACCTGCTTCCGCAAAATTTGTAAAGAAAAAAGGCTCCCATCTAAGACGGGAGCCTTTCCTTCTATTTACATCATTCCCATTCCGGGAGCACCTGCCGGCATAGCCGGAGCCGGTTCTTTAATATCTGCTACTACAGATTCTGTGGTAAGCAGGGTAGATGCTACGCTGGTAGCATTCTGCAGAGCACTTCTGGTCACCTTAGCCGGATCCAGAATACCTGCTTTGATCATATCTACATACTCTTCCTTATAAGCGTCAAAACCTACACCAACTTCAGATTCTGCCACTTTATTAATGATAACGGAACCTTCCAGTCCTGCATTCGCTGCAATATGGAACAGAGGAGCTTCCAGAGCTTTCAGAATAATTCTTCCGCCTGTCTTCTCATCACCTTCTAAGCCATTCACAACTTCTGCCACTTTCTGGGCTGCATGGATATATGCGGAACCGCCGCCGGCAATAATACCCTCTTCTACTGCTGCCTTGGTTGCTGCAAGCGCATCTTCCATACGAAGCTTTGCTTCCTTCATTTCTGTCTCAGTTGCAGCACCTACACGGATCACAGCTACGCCGCCTGCCAGTTTAGCCAGTCTTTCCTGAAGTTTCTCTCTGTCAAAATCAGAAGTGGTATCTTCAATCTGGGCACGGATCTGAGATTCTCTTGCTGTAATCTCATCTTTATTACCCATACCGTCTACGATAATCGTATTTTCTTTCTGTACTTTTACAGATTTTGCACGTCCCAGCTGCTCCATGGTCACTTCTTTCAGATCCAGGCCCAGTTCATCAGAAATTACCTGTCCGCCAGTCAGGATTGCAATATCCTTCAGCATTTCTTTTCTTCTGTCGCCATAGCCAGGAGCCTTAACAGCCACTACATTAAAGGTTCCTCTTAATTTATTTACGATCAGGGTGGTCAGCGCTTCACCTTCCACATCTTCTGCAATGATGAGAAGTTTTGCTCCGGTCTTCACTACCTGCTCAAGCAGAGGAAGGATTTCCTGAATATTGGAAATTTTCTTATCTGTGATCAGAATATACGGATCATCCAGAACTGCTTCCATCTTATCCATATCTGTGCACATATAAGCGGAAACATAACCACGGTCAAACTGCATACCTTCTACCAGATCCAGTTCTGTCTTCATGGTCTTGGACTCTTCAATGGTAATAACTCCGTCTTTGGATACTTTCTCCATAGCATCTGCTACCAGTTCCCCTACTTCGTCATTACCAGCAGAAATTGCAGCAACTCTTGCGATCTGCTCTTTTCCTTCAATCGGCTTGCTCATCTTGGCAATTTCTTCCACAGCAGCTTCTGTAGCCTTCTTCATACCTTTTCTCAGTACGATAGGATTAGCCCCTGCTGCCAGGTTCTTCATTCCTTCATTGATCATAGCCTGAGCCAGAACCGTAGCGGTTGTGGTTCCATCACCAGCTACATCATTGGTCTTTGTCGCTACTTCTTTTACTAACTGTGCGCCCATATTCTCAAATGGATCTTTCAGCTCAATTTCTTTTGCGATGGTCACACCGTCGTTTGTGATCAACGGAGCGCCAAAAGACTTATCCAGAACTACATTTCTTCCTTTCGGTCCCAGTGTTACCCTTACCGTATCAGCCAGCTGATTTACGCCTGCTTCCAATGCTTTTCTGGCTTCTACGCCATATTTGATTTCCTTTGCCATAATCACTCAACCTCCAATTTATTCAATCACTGCTAAAATCTCATTCTGTTTTACAATGACATATTTTTCCTCGTCAACTTCAACCTCTGTTCCGGCGTATTTGGAATAAATAACCTTATCCCCTGCCTTTACCTGCATGGTAACTTCTTTTCCGTCGATCACTCCTCCTGGTCCCACTGCCACAACTTCAGCCTGCTGGGGTTTTTCTTTTGCCTGACCCGGCAGCACGATTCCTGATTTTGTGGTTTCTTCCGCAACCAGCTGTTTTAACACAACTCTGTCAAATAAAGGCACTAACTTCATGAGATATTCCTCCTTATATGATCTGTTTTTCTTTCTGAATCCTATTTCTGGAATGTTTTCCTTTACACAAGTATCGTTATACCACCTTTTGTTAGCACTGTCAAGATTCGAGTGCTAAAAACTTTATAAACTTTCCTACTTTACCGTTTCTTCCCTCTTATTTTATAGAAATTTTCGTAACTTATACCTTTCTTTTTTCTCAGTTTCGTATTACAATAGTACCTAGAACGTTTCAAATCGAAAGGAGTTTTTCATATGGCAAAAAACAACACAGGAAAATGGCTGACTCTGGCTGTCATTACGGGAGCTGTTGCCGTTGGCGTCTCTTATTTTAAAAAGTATAAATCATTTAATAAGGAGCTGGAGGAAGACTTTCACGATTTTGAAGACGAAGATACCAATGAATCGGATACCACTTCCCGAAAATACGTTCCTCTTCACGCAGACAAAGATGAATTTATGGTTGCCGCAGGGGATATGATCGATGCCGCAAAAGATATGGCTGGAGCTGCAAAAGATATGGTAAAAGATACCGCCGCCATTCTTTCTGATACAGCCGGTACAGTAGGAGCCGCTGCAAAAGATACCGCCCAGATGGCAAAAGAACGTATGAAAAATATGGCTGGAAAAGCAACGGAAAAGGCAGTGAATGCTACCGAAAAAATGACAGAAAAAGCGGAAGATGCTGTAACAGAAGCAGCTGATACCATTGAAACAGTCATTGAAGAAATGGATCAGTAAATAAATTCCCATGTAAAGAAAGAGGAACCGGAATATACCGGTTCCTTTTTTGCGCTTTACAACCAGGCCTGCTTCAATCTGGCCGCTCCTTCTTCTATTTCCTCTTCTGTCAGGCTGGCATATCCCAAAATCACAGATGAGCTTTCCTTCCTTCTCTGCTCTTTCCCTATAAAGTAGGACGATAAGCCGTATACTTTCACTCCCTGACCTGCTGCAAGTGCGATCAGCTCCTGTTCTGTTCTTTCCCTGTGAGTAAACATCACATGGATACCTGCATACTCTCCGGAAACCGTAAACTGGTTCTCCAGAGACTTTAATTCCCCCAGAAGCTTGTCATGCTTTGCCCGGTAAACCGCCCTCATACGGTTCAGATGACGCTCATAGTATCCTTTTTCCAGAAAACGGTACAGGATATTCTGGTCAATCCTGGATACCGTGGACGCATAAAACCCTGCTTTTTCGCAGTAAGACTGGTAAACCGCCGGAGGCAGTACCATATAGCTGACACGGATAGCGGAAGCAATGGACTGAGAAAAGGTTCCCAGATAAATGACTTTCTCTGCTTTTCCCATTCCCTGAAGAGCCGGTATGGGCTTGCCTTTATACCGGAATTCACTGTCATAATCATCCTCGATCAGATATCTCCCTTCCTTCTTCCCCGCCCATGCCAGAAGTTCCTGTCTCCGCTTCACCGGCATCACGATTCCTGTTGGAAACTGATGAGAAGGCATCACATACGCAATATCTGCTCCGCTATTTTCCAGTTCAGGGATCTTCATACCGCTGCCGTCCATTTCCACTGGCCTTATTTCCACTCCCTGCCCTGCCAGAGTAAGATATGCCTGCCGGTAAGTTGGGGTTTCCATGGCAATGACCCGTTTCCTTCCCAGCACCGCTGCCAGCAACATCAAAAGATACTCATTCCCTGCCCCGATGATGATCTGTTCCGGCCTGCATTCCACCCCCCTGGCAGAATGAAGATAATCCCTGATCGCTTCTCTCAGATTCCGTTCTCCTCTTCTGTCTCCTGCCAGCAGCATTTCTCTGTTATCATCCACCAGTGTTTCCCTGGAAATTTTTCTCCAGACTCCATAAGGAAAGGTTTCCAGATCGATGCCTCTGGGCGAGAAATCTACAACGATATGTTCTGAAGAAGGTTTGCACCTCTCATCGCCTCCAGAATCTTCTTTCTTTTCCACAGTCCTGTTGATTTCCAGAATACCGTAAGTATCACATACAAAATACCCCCGGTACTGCTTTGCTTCAATATAACCTTCCGCTACCAGCTGGTCATAAGCCAGCTGAGTCGTGCTTCGGCTTACCTTCAGGTTTTCTGCCAGTTGCCTGGTAGAAGGAAGGCGGGCTGCTGCCCGCAGTCCGCCATTTCTGATCTCATTTCTGATATATTCGTAAATCTGTTCATAAAGTGGGGTCTTACTCCCATTCTTTAACGGGATCAGTAATTCCATCTTATCTCCTATTTCTGAATCTTAAAGGAACTCTTCAGAGAAACAATGCGGTTAAATACCATATGATCCGGTCTGCTGTCTTTACAATCCACACAGAAATAACCGTTTCTCACAAACTGGAAACTGTCATATGCTTCCGCCTTTCCTAAAGAAGGTTCTACATAGCATTCTGTCAGTACGGTCAGAGAATTGGGATTCAGGTTCAGACTGCCGTCCTCGTTGAGTTTTCCTTTCTCTTCATCTACGATATTTTCATACAGACGACATTCTGCCTTTACTGCTGTCTGTGCTGCCACCCAGTGAATCGTACCTTTTACCTTTCTTCCATCAGCACTGGAACCGCCTTTGGTTGCCGGATCATAGGTACAATGGATAACCGTTACATTTCCATTCTCATCTTTTTCACAACCGGTACAGGTGGCAAAATATGCTCCCATCAAACGCACTTCATTGCCTGGGAACATACGGAAATATTTCTTCGGAGGCTCCTCCATAAAGTCTTCCCGTTCTATATACAGTTCCCTGCCAAATGGAACCATTCTGGAACCCAGTTCCGGATTCTCCAGATTATTGGGTACTTCTACTTCTTCCATCTGACCTTCCGGATAATTATCAATTACCAGTTTTACCGGATCCAGTACTGCCATCATACGGGCCTTTTTCAGTTTCAGGTCCTCGCGGATGCAATACTCCAAAAGGGCATAATCTACGGAGCTGTTGGCTTTTGCCACTCCTACCAGGTCCACAAACATACGTATGGATTCCGGCGTATATCCTCTTCTTCTGAGAGCTGCGATGGATACCAGACGGGGATCGTCCCAGCCATCTACAATACCGTCTTCCACCAGTTTCTTGATATATCTCTTTCCAGTGATCACATTGGTCAGATACAGCTTGGCAAACTCAATCTGTCTTGGAGGATTTTCAAATTCACATTCTTTCACTACCCAGTCATACAATGGTCTGTGATCCTCAAACTCCAAGGTACAGATCGAATGGGTAATATGCTCAATGGCATCTTCAATCGGATGAGCGAAGTCATACATCGGATAGATGCACCATGCATCTCCCGTATTGTGATGGCTCATATGTGCAACCCGGTAAATGACCGGATCTCTCATATTGATATTGGGAGATGCCATATCAATTTTAGCACGGAGCACTTTCTCTCCATCCTTATATTTTCCTTCTTTCATCTCTTCAAAAAGCCGGAGATTCTCTTCTACGGAACGGTTCCGGTAAGGACTCTCTTTACCTGGAGTTTTAAAATCTCCCCGATACTCCCTAATCTCTTCCGCTGTCAGATCACAGACAAATGCTTTTCCTTTTTTGATCAGAAGCACAGCACACTCATACATCTGCTGAAAATAATCGGAAGCAAAAAACAGCCTGTCCTCAAAATCTGCTCCCAGCCATTCCACATCTGCTTTGATAGACTCCACAAATTCAACCTTTTCCTTGGTAGGATTGGTATCATCAAAACGAAGATTAAATTTACCGCCATATTTCTGTGCCAGACCATAGTTTAACAGGATGGACTTTGCATGTCCGATATGCAGATATCCATTAGGTTCCGGGGGAAATCTGGTCTGAACATGGTCATACACACCCTCTGCCAGATCTTTCTCTATTTCCTGTTCAATAAAATTTTTGGAAACTACCTCTTTCTCTTCCATATCTGTTCCTCCACGTTTCTATCATCAGCGGAAATCCCGCTTCTTCCCATGTTGAACCATTATAACAAAAAAACGAAGGTTCGGCAAGGTTTTCCCCCATATCAAAAGACAGGAAAAAGCTCCGGAAGCCTGTATGCATAGGTCCGGAGCTTTTCACTTCCCTATTTATCTGATATAAGCTACTTTTCCAATCCTTTCTTTTTCCGGAATCGGAGTATCATCCGGATATCCCAGAGCCGCCAGGCCATACACCACATGGTCTTCGGGAATCTCAAATTCCCTCAGGACTTCCCGGATTTTGGGATCATCACAGATTCCCTGAAGCTGATTGATCCACACAGAACCAATCCCGAATGACTTTGCCGCAAGGAAAATATTCACCATAGCGCAGGCGTCATCTTCCTTTCCGAATTTGCTGGCCCGTTCATTGGATGGAATGATGATGGTTTCTGGCTGGTACATATCATACCCTTCTCTGCCCAGTACCTCCGCTACTGCCTGTGCCAGCTTCTGTATCTTCTCCCGGTTCGTTACCACCGTAAATTTCCAGGTCTGCCGTCCCATACCGCTGGGTGCGTGGAGAGCCGCCTGAACGATCTGTTCCAGTTCTTCCTGGGGAATCGGCTGATTCCGAAAGCTGCGGACACTCCTCCTTGCCAAAATGGTTTCCATCGTCTGATTCATATGGCATTTCCTCCTTTTTTACTGTTATCTTTCTAATAACAGTATAATTCTTTTTTTACAAATCGTCCAGCAATACTGTACTTTTGGCATAGGCCGTACTTTTCGCTTCAAAGAAATCTGTTTTGACCATATTCGCATTGGCATAAAGCCCAACCCATTTCATGGAATCCGGTTCCTGCACCCCTCTTTCGTCCAGCACCCCAAATCCCAAAGAGGACCAGCGCAGATTTCCCAGGTACCGGATATACTCCTCTACCATTTCCCGGTCCAGTCCGGGTATCCGGTCACCGATCACATAATGTCCCCAGGCAATTTCCTGGCGGACACCTTCCATCATCATTTCCTTCAGCACAGCCACATTTTTTTCCGTAAACAGCCCCGGTTCTTCCCGCTGCAGTTCCCTTATGATACTGCGAAACAGCCACAGATGGGTATTCTCATCCCGGTTGATATAACGGATTTCCTGAACGCTTCCCGGCATTTTTCCACCCCGGGCAAGATTATAAAAAAACATAAAACCGCTGTAAAAATAAATTCCTTCCAGAATATAGTTGGCCATCAGAACTTTCAGAAATCCCACATCATCAGGCTTTTCCTGAAATTCATTATACAAATTTCCGATAAACGTGTTCCGCCTCAGAAGATGTTCATCCTCTTTCCATTGATACAGGATCCTGTCCCTTTCCGCAGGGCTGCAGATCGTATCCAGCATATAACTGTAGCTCTGGCTGTGAACCGCCTCCTGAAATGCCTGGATTGTCAGGCAAAGATTTACCTCATTGGCAGTCACATACTGACTCACATTCGGCAGATTTGCCGTCTGTACCGAATCCAGAAAAATAAGAAAGCTTAGGATCTTATCATATGCCTGTTTTTCCGACGGCAGCAGTTTCGGATAATCCAGAACATCAGCTGCCATACTGATTTCCTCCGGAATCCAGAAATTATTCATTGCCTGCCGGTACCATTCGCTGGCCCAGCCATATTTCATATTATTAAAATCATTCAGGTTCGTGGTGTTTCCTCCTATGATCCGGCGGCTTCCCAGGTCCGTATCCCCTTCCGGATGAAACAGTTTCTTTTTTACAAGTATGGTCATATATCCTCCTTTAGGAAGAGCAGCTTTCGCATTCTTCCACTTCCAGTGATCTGCTTCTGATATAATAAATCGTCTTGACGCCCTCTTCCCAGGCTGTAAGATAAAGTCCCAGCACCTGCCTTAAGGTATAATCATTGGTAATATACAGATTCACACTCTGGGCCTGATCAATATGTCTCTGCCTTACCCCGGCAGCCCGCAGGCTCCAGTTCTGGTCAATGTGGTGAGCTTCCTTATAGATCCAGAATGTGGAAGGGCTCAGTTCAGGCGCAACCCTTGGCAGGATTGCATGCTTCTTCTCCTCCAGAAAAAATTTCTTCATGACAGGGTCTAAACCTGCTGTCGTACCAGCCAGTATGCTGGTAGATGAGGTGGGAGCCACAGCCAGCAGCCACCCGTTTCGGATTCCCTTAGCTGCCTGTTTTTTTAAATCCTGCCATTTTTCGCTGTGATATCCCCTCTTGTCAAAATAGGTTCCCGTCTGCCAGCCGCTCCCCTCAAAATACGGATAGCTTCCCCTTTCTGCTGCCAGACTGCAGCTGGCTTTTACTGCCATGTAATTGATCCGTTCAAATACCTGGTCTGCAAATCTCAGATGTTCCTCTGACTCCCAGCGGATTCCCCTTTTTGCCAGCATATGATGATAACCGCTCACCCCCAGACCGATGCCGCGATAATTCCTGCTGGTCAGTTCCGCATAGGGAAGAGGATAAAAATTCAAGTCGATCACGTTATCCAGGACCCTGATCACCGCCGAAACGATTTTCTCCATAACGTCTTCATTTTCCACCGGAATATTGCCCAGACAGAGACTGGCCAGATTGCACACCACGAAATCACCAGCCTCCACGGAGGTAGTCACTACCGCCCCATGTTCTCCGCTTTCCACGGAAATTTCTCTTAAGTTCATGGGAGACATATTCTGGGCAATCTCCGTACACAGATTGGAACAGTAAATCATTCCCTTATGGCTGTTAGGATTCATATGATTCACCGTATCACGGTTAAACGCAAACGGAGTTCCTGTTTCCACTGCTGATTTTAAGATCATACGAACCAGGTCTTTGAGCAGAATCGTCCGCTTTTCAATCCTGTCGTCAGCCACACATTCCCAATACCGTTTTTCCCACTCTTCTCCAAAATAATCTTCCAGTGCATATCCTTTTGCCATTAAAATTTCATGGGGACACATCAGATACCAGGGCTGGTCCAGATTCTCCTTTGCCATCTTCCAGAAAAGATCCGGATAACAGACTGCAGGAAACAGGTCATGAGCTTTCATACGGTCATCACCGTTGTTAGTCCGCAATTGCAGAAATTCCGGAAGGTCCCGATGCCAGGCATCCAGATAAACAGCTGCTGCTCCCTGTCTCATCCCCAGCTGGTCCACCGCTACTGCTGTGTCATTCACCAGCCTGATCCACCGGATCACGCCCCCTGCTGCACCTTCAAATCCACGGATACTGCTTCCCGCCGCTCTTACTTTCCCAAAATAAAGTCCCATTCCTCCGCCAAATTTACTGACTTTGGCAAAATTATCCAGGCTCCTGTAAATCCCATCCAAACTGTCAGGAACTACGTCAATAAAGCAGCTGGAAAGCTGGTGAAAAGGCTTTCTGGCATTGGACAGGGTGGGAGTTGCCATCGTTACCTGCTGAAGACTCAGCATATCATAGAATTTTTTTACCCACTCCATTCTTTCTTCTCTTTTTTCTTTCATAGCAAGATGAAGGGCAATTCCCAGATACATTTCCTGGGGCGTCTCTAACAGCTCCCCCTGCCGGCTCCGGATCACATACCGATTCAGCAACAGTTCCAATCCGGAATACGTAAACAGCTCATTTCTGTCTTCAGCCAGAAACGTTTCCGCCTGCACCAGTTCATCCCGGCTGTAGGATTCCGGAATATATGCCCCATATAGTTCTTCTTCGACCAGCCATGCGACCAGTTCCACAAATCCCTGGATTCCCAGCCTTTTTCTCCTGTCATTCATCTCCTGTATAAAACCACAGTAGCGCAGTCTGGCTGCCGCCATCTCCCACTCCGGCTCTTCGATGGAAGTACGCTCGGCTGCCAGACGGGCAGCCTCTTCCATGGATATCGTCTTCTTTTCTATTTTTTCTCTTATTTTCCCCATAGCTTCCCGTAAACGTGGAAAATCCTGTTCTATTTTTCTCAGACAAATTTCCTGTGTCAATTTTTTCTTTCCTTTCCGCAATTCATAGTGATGTTGTATGAATTTTAATCAATGCTATTATACCTCATAAATTTCCAAAAAGATAGGGGAAAATGGAAAAAGCAGGGCTAAAGCCCCGCCTTTCTTTTTTAATATACCCGGATGATACTGGCAACCTGTTTTAACGCCGTCATCTGTCTCACTGTCTGAATCGATGCGTTAAAATTCTTTTCCATCACTTCATCGGTAATGATCACCAGCTCTGCCACCTGATTCTCACTCTTCTTCTGCACTACCTGCGCAATACTTACCCCGTTATTTCCCAGTACTCCTGCGATGTTAGCCAACACTCCCGGTTTATCCTCCACTTTCAGGCGCAGGAAATATTTACTGGCAGAATCACCGATTTCCTTTACTTTCAGTTCCTTATAACAAGTGCAGCCTGTCCTTCCGCAGCAGCCATGGACAATATTTCCCATCACATCAATTACGTCCCCGATCACGGCACTGGCAGTGGGCATCTCTCCTGCCCCCCGTCCCATAAACATGGCATCATCACAGGCTTCGCCGTGAATAAACACAGCGTTGAAAGAATTTCTGACCGACGCCAGAGGATGGTCTTCCGGAAGCAGGACCGGGTGGACTTTCACCAGAATCTCTCCTTCTTCCAGCTTTGCAATTCCCAGCAGCTTGATCACATAGCCAAATTCTTTCGCAAACCGGATATCTCCAGCTGTGATTTTCGTAATCCCTTCTGTATATACCTGAGGAAACGTAACTCTGGAATTAAAAGCAATGGAAGCCATAATGGCAATCTTTCTCCCTGCATCATACCCTTCCACATCAGCCTCAGGATTGGATTCCGCATATCCTTTCTCCATAGCCATCTGAAGAGCCTCCTGATAATCCATTCCCTTCTCTGACATTTTTGTCAGGATATAGTTGGTGGTACCGTTCACAATTCCAGATACCTCTGTAATGATACTGCCTGACAGGCTGTGCTTTAACGCCCGGATCACAGGAATCGCACCGGCCACGGAAGCCTCAAACTGCAGGTCTTTTCCGTTTTCCTTGGATTTTTCCAATAATTCTCCCCCATATTCTGCCAGAAGGTCTTTATTGGCCGTAACCACATTCTTTCCCGCTTCCAGTGCCTGGGATACATAGGTCCTGGCAGGTTCGATTCCTCCCATCAGCTCAATCACAATTTCAATCTCAGGATCGCTTAGTATCTCATTCCAGTCATCTGTCAAAAGTTCCGGAGATACCCCTTCTCTCGGCTTTGTCATATCCCTTACCAGAATTTTCTTGATCTCCAGTCTGGCTCCCGCTTTCTTCTGCATTTCGTCAGCCAGCCTTCCTGCCAGTTTATATACACCGCCGCCTACTGTACCAAAACCCAGAAGGGCAGCTTTGATCACTTTTTCCTGCTCCACATTATGTCCTCCTTTTCCCTACGCTCATTTTCCCTATCTTATCATTAACAGGAAAGAAAAACAACTACAACCCCCTTTAAAATTTAAAATCCAATTCTGAAAAACCCTGTTTTTTTTGTTAATTCTCTGTGATATAATAGAGTTATCTGAAAAGAATACAATTCAAAGGAGGTATCTTAATGAAAAAAGCAACCAGTGTTCTGATTCTTTCCGCCGCTCTGACCCTGTCGTTATCCTCAGTTGCTCTGGCGGGACAGTGGAAACAAAATGACACCGGCTGGTGGTGGGCGGAAGATGATGGTTCTTATCCCCAAAATACCTGGCTGTGGCTGGACGGCAATCAGGACGGTAATTCTGAATGTTACTATTTTGACAGCAATGGCTATCTGGCTGTGAATACTACAATCGACGGCTGGCAGGTCGACTCCAATGGCTGTTGGATACAGAACGGACAGGTACAGGTTTCTGCTGCTTCTCCAGCTGACCCTGCTTTCCTCGCCCTGAAAGCAGCCACCGAACGTTCCCAGGCATCCCTTGAACAGGGAATCGATGCCAACTATGTCATGAATATGGATATGACCATCTATGGTACGCCCATCTCCGTCAGTGTAAGCGGCGCTATGAAAATGACTAATCCCAACAATGCAGATATGAAATACCTGATGGATATGAATATCCATATGTTGGGAGAGACCATGGCAATGCGTACCTTTTATACCAACGATTATCTTTACATGGATATGGATGGCCAGAAAATGAAAGCCTATACGCCCCTTTCTTCTGCCATGCAAGAAGTGAATCAGTTCAGTATGATGTCCATGGACAGTATGGCCTATATCCAGGATGTTTCCATGGCAGACAATGGCAATGGGACAACTACTATTTACTATACAACCAATAATGCTGAAATGAACGCCATACTGGAAAACATGATGAATTCCATGGAATCTGCCTATCCTGATGGCTCCTCCAACGTAACGTTCCAGACCTGTAAAGGAGAAATGACTCTGGATTCCGCCGGTACTGTGATCCAGGAACGGGTGTTGATGGATATGACTGCCTCCTCAGAAGGCGTAGACATGCCTTACCATATTTTCATGGAGATGAATTATAACAATCCGGGACAGCCGGTAACCATTTCCCTGCCTTCTACTGAAGGATATGAAGATATTTCACAGCTGTAACATATATTTAGATTCTCATGAAAATTGGCACTGGAAGAATAAACTTCCAGTGCCAATTTTTTAGGAATAGTCTTTTTTCTTTTATTTCATATAAGCATCCGGATGGGCACATCCATTCGTGCCATCATATACCTGATCCTTCAGCATCAGATGCACAGCTGACAGTTTAAAGGTCTGAGGAAGTGCCAGAATCCTTGGATTCGGTCCTGTATATTTCCTCATGGCATCTGCCAAAGCTTCCTCGAAGGTCGCCCTTGTCTTCAGTCCCATTCCCCTTGCATATCCAGGTTCCTGAGCACCTACCATATAGATTGCTGCCGTATTCATCTCTGCAATCTGTCCGCAGCTCATCATAGAGAATCCGTGGAACGGATGGAACGCATTGCAGTAACGGTATTTCCTGATATATTCCTCGTTGGTTGCAAAATATTCTCCGTAACGGTTCATATCAGTCAGTACATTCATGTAATCATGCTGGAACATATCATAGCATTCTCTCAGATACGGCCATAACTCATCATGGAAATATCCATTACAGATAGAAGAACAGATGATTACACAATTTTCTTTCATAACTCTCTTATGACGGATCACCTGAGCAGACAATGCCTGCATGAACATGATCGGATTGGTTCCCATTCCGTTTCCATAATGGAATTCCTGAGGCATACCAAATACCATAATGTCATATTTATCTTCCGCAAACGGCACATACGTTCTCTTGTCTGCCGTCTTCCAGGACAATGGCTGCATTTCTGCCGCATAACCGGAATTGATCTCGATCTGTCTGGATAACGTGTCCAGAACCGCATCACAGCAGAAATACTTTTTACCCATATGCTCTTCCTGCTTCATTCCAATCTCATCAAATTTGCTTCTCATGAGAGAATGACCGCTGACAGGAGTAAAATCAGCCCGGTGCATAACCTGAGGCACATGGTGGGAAGCAATGGAAGTCCAGTGATTCAGTCCCGTGGCACAGTGCTTGTATCCACCAGAATAACCCCCATAAGGATTCCCCTGGGTATGGCCGATCAGAATCGGCAGATCACAGTCATGAACATAACGGTTCAAATATACCGGATCCCCTCTGTCTGTAAACCCACAGTTTACCATGTTGTCTTTGTCTTCACTGTCATGATTGATAATCTGTCCGGTAAACCAGAATTCCTGGAACAGTTCTTCTCCCAGGATGGCTTTTAACTGAGGAATCTTGTTCTTCGGATGAAGACCATTAGAACAGATCAGAAGAATATCCTTCTTCTCCACTCCCGCTTTATACAATTCATTTAAAATGATCCTAATGGACATTTTCCTGTGTGATGTAGGCTGCAATCCGCCTTTCACAATATCAGGGAATACAATAGTCACCTTAGATCCCTTATGAGCCAGCTCTGACAGAGGAGGCATTCCTACAGGATTGCGGATTGAATTCAAATAGGCCTCTTCCAGTTTATCTTCCGGAATATAATCAGGATCCGGAACGGTTACACCCGGAATAAATACATCTGTGTTATCTGGAAGAGATGCGTTCATCAGTCCGGTTCCATATTCAAATTGTAAATGTTTCATACGCTTACCTCTCTATTCTGTGTCTTATCTTACTTTCCTTTTGCCGCATTCAGGTAAATCCCTGCAATCTCCAGATACTCTTCCGGATAAAAGCCAATGTCACCGGAAAAGCGGGTCAGAGCAATCAGTCCTCCATCAATAGAGGGAATTCCTGCCAGCATTTCTGCATTGTCCTGTTTTAGCCCGCCTCCGTATACCACGTCCATCCCTCCGGAAATTTCCTTTACATATTCTCCAATTTTAGAGATATACTCCCGGTCCGGAGGAATTTTTCCTGGTCCGATCGCCCATACCGGTTCATAGGCAATCACCACCTTCGTGGGATCAACTCCTTCCAGTCCTGTTTCTATCTGTTCTTTCAGGACTTCTTTCCATCTTTCCTGTTCCTCCGCTTTTTCTCCGATACAGTAAAGCACGGAAAGCCCAGCCTCTACCGCTTTTTTCACTTCCATATTCAAAAGCCTGTTCACAGCAGAAGTATCGGTTACCCCTGCCTCAGCCAGAATTCCTGCTTTATCATTTCTTTCCTCACAATGTCCGATCAGCACACTGTCACATCCCAGTGCTTTCATTCCTTTTCCAGTGCGATTTGTGGTAAAAGCTCCGAAATTATGACCCGTGGCCACATCATCACGGTAGATTCCCTGGCAGCCGATTTTTACCGGACTGTCCTGATTTTTAGCCTGGGAAGCGGAAAGGATATGGGCTTCCGGAAAATACATGACAAATTCCGCCTCTTCCCCATATTGCTTTAAACTGTCCTGAACAGAGCGAACGATAAAACCACCCCACTCCTTCACATCAGCGATCTCATTCACTCCCCCAAGTTCTCTCGGTATATCAAACCTCTTTAAATTCAAAAAGATATGCTTCATAGTTACCTCTCATTTCCGTCCTGAAAATCCACAAAATCTCTTAACTCCGGCCCAATCAGCGGTCGGCACCAATCCAGGAACTCTCCGGTCACGTCATTGCCTGTTTCATTGATATAGTGATCCGGCATAGTCTTTTCCACCATCATCACCTGTTCAATGGGAATCAGAACCGTTTCTATTTCATAACGGTCACTTTCTTTTCGCCGGAATCCTATCATAACCCCTGTATGACCTTCCACCGCAGCTTTCAATGCGGATGCACCGGCCAATATGGCCTCTTCCCGGTCTACCGGTGACTGCCAGGCAATGGAAGCTCTTCCGCAAAGTCCCGGTTTTTCACTTCTTGCCTTGATCCCAAGCCTGCGGATAACCAGATTTGCCAGATAGGAACTCACATCCCCGTAATAAACGGCTCTTTCTGTCCGGAAGATAGGTTCTACCACAGGAGTCCCATCTTTCTTCTTCAAACCTTCACTTGCCACTACCACTACGCCACCCAAGCGGTCATATAATTCTTTTACATCTTTTAAGAATTCCTCTTCATCAAAAGGCCGCTCCGGAAGATAGATCAGGTGAGGGGCATCATCTTTTTTCTTTCTGGCAAGAGCTGACGCTGCAGTGATCCAGCCTGCATTTCTTCCCAGTGCCTCGATCACACAAACATGAATGGGAAGAGAACGGACATCTGCTCCTACTTCCTGAACAGAAGCTGCTATATACCTAGCTGCACTGCCATAACCGGGAGTATGATCTGTAACCGCAAGGTCATTGTCAATGGTTTTGGGAATCCCCACTACATTCAGGTCTTTATATCCTGCTTTTACACAGGCCTTATAAATATTTCCACAAGTATCCATGGTACCGTTCCCTCCATTGGGAAGCAGATACCGGATATTGTATTTTTTCATAATTTCAGGAGTACGGCTGTAATCTTCCTCCGTAACCGGATAGCGGGATGAGCCGATGGCCGTTCCCGGTGTTTCCAGCAAAAGCCTGCATTGTTCTTCATCCAGGGCTGTCAGGTCAACAAACCGTTCCCGGAAAATGCCTTCCATTCCTCCCAGGGCTCCATAGACAATCCCTGTTTCCGGATGTTTTCTACTTTCCTCTATAACTCCGTACAGCGAAGCATTCATTACCGGAGTAGGACCTCCGCCGTGAACTACCAGTACATTTCCTGCCATGTTTCCTCCTTAGAACGTTATAATCCTGCGTTCTTATAATATTGTTTCATTTCTTCCAATGACGTCTGTTTTACCAACGGTGCCTTTCCATAAGCACCAAACTGAACGATCAGGGTTCCTACCGCTTCTTTTACTCCCCGTTCCACACAGTTCATCAGTTGTGCCACATCATCATCCGGTATGGTTCCGTACATAACCGTATCCATAACCGGTGGAAGAAATACTCTGGGATCAAACTGGTCTTTATAGCTTTCCAGAAGTTCATGTACCTTTCCTATGGATGGACTGCTGCAAAGTTCCGGCTTCTGTGCGAACATTTCTTTCATATTTCTGGTTACAGCCAGACGGATATCCGTATCCACATTGATCTTATTGATACCGCAGCTGATAGCCTCTTTCAGTTCACTCATGGAAATTCCATAAGCATTCTGGATATTGCCTCCCAGCCCGTTAATCTCATCCACAATGTATTTCGGCACTGTAGACGATCCATGGGAAACCAGTCCTCCCCGGATTCCTTCATGATTCAGGCACTCTCTGATGGCGATGGGAATCTGCCTTCTCAGCTTTACATCTTTTCCTTTGGATGCCCCATGCATGGTTCCATAAGAAATAGCCAGGGCATCCACTCCTGTCTTTTTGAAAAATTCCACTGCTTTCAGCGGGTTGGTATATGTGGAATTGCTGGCAAATACATGGTCTTCCACTCCTGCCAGGACTCCCAGTTCACCTTCCACGCTTACACCTCTTTCGTGGGCGTATTTCACCACTTCTCTGGTCAGTTCCACATTTTCATCAAATTCCAGAGAGGAACCGTCGATCATGACCGAAGTATACCCACCATCAATGGCTGCCTTACAGGAATCAAAATCTCTTCCATGGTCCAAATGCAGTACGACAGGAATACTGGCGTTTTCTCCATATTTCCTGACCGCATCCGCAATCAGTTTCGCACCTTTTTTCTTATCTTCCAGCGTGGCATTTTTAAAATCCACACAGCCACCCATAAATCCATTGGCCAGATCAGCGCCCTGAAGCACTGCCGGAGCCCGAAACATTTCATGAACTTCTATCACAGCTTTGGCCTGTGCCACTGCATTCACATTGAATGCTCCCTGGCCATACCCGTGATCCAAAGCCGCATCTATAATCGGTTTTAATGATACCAATCCCATAATTCTTTTCCTTTCCTATCACCTGTTTCCTAACAGATGAACCGTCATGGTATAAACTGCTGTTTTTCCTGTTTCCAGTTTTCTGATATGATTTTTATGAATAAATTCATTATCCTCATCGGAACATACGGCTGACCCATTCCATGGTTCTATACACAAAAATGCCGCATCTTCTCTCGTCTGTGTCCAGAAAGCTACGGTATCAAAATCTTCATAATCTACCTGAACGCCCTTCTCTCCTTTTTCAGATTTCAGAGAAACGCTTTTGGAAGACGGATGGTCAAACCAGAAAGCATCATTGGCAAACAGTTCTCTTGTCAGCGGAATCCTGAGCCCATCCTTTCCCGGAAATGGATATTCTTTCGACATATCGAACTCCAGACGTTCCACATCATATCTCCGGTATCCATATTTCTGCTCCTCCAGAAATTCCAGATAATAATCCTCAAACTTTTCTTCCTCGTTGAGAGGGCACCGGAATCCTGTATGGAATCCCAGACAATACCAGATACTGTCTTTGTCCCTGTTTTCCACCTCCAGAGCGGCGGTCAGCCTGCTGCCTTCCAGACGATACCGAACCCTCAGCTCAAACTCATACGGATAGGTCCCTTCCGGAAATCTATCCTGAGTCAGAGAAAACACAGTTTCTCTTTCATCAGCGGAAACCACCTGAAATTCCAGCGTCTTGCAGGGACCATGCTTTTCAATCTCATATTCGCTTCCGTTTATCCTGGTTTTTCCGTCTCTTAAGTTACCCACAATGGGAAATAAGATAGGGGAACAGTTTTTCCAGATATCCGGATCTCTCTGCCAGATGTACTCCAGACCTGCCTGGTCTTTCAGAGATATGAGCTGTGCTCCCATAGTGTCAATACAGGCAACTGCCTGGTCATTCTGAAGTTGTATGATCATTGTGATAAGCCTCCTGCTCTACGCTCTGCCCTGAGAACCTGCCAGCCTGATAATTTCTTTGATATCTCTTCTCAGCCGCTCTTCTGCATATCTGGACAGTTTCCAGGCGTGCCCTTCATCTTTTCCTTCCGCCAGCCCTTCCTTCAGGTATTCTACAAACTGGCATCTTACCTGCGTTCCAAAATTAATCTTTGCCACGCCAGCCCGAATTGCCCTTTGAATCAAAGCCTCATCCATTCCTGTACAGCCATGAAGTACAAATGGAATATCTGTAAATCCCCGGCACTGCTCCAGAACTTCCACTCGGATATCCACCGGACCTTTATAAAATCCATGAGCGTTTCCAATACCAATAGCAAGAGAATCTGGATGACAAAGTTCCAGATACCGTTTTACAACCTCCGGATCTGCGATATTGGAGCAACCCATTGCATGACCCTGGTCATCCAGCCTGGCTAGTTCACCAATTTCCGCTTCCAAAGGAACCCCAAATGCCCGGCATACCTTTGCCACCTCTTCCGTTCTTGCTGCATTTTCCTCTACGGAATAAGCAGAACCATCATACATAATAGAGGTAAAACCAATTTTCAGCATTTCCATACATCGTTCAAAACTGTCGCCGTGATCCAGATGGACTGCTACCGGAACAGAAACCTTGTTCGCCATCCATTTCGCTGTTTCAAAAAACCAATCATGACCGGAATATTCTCCGGTATTGACATAATGGGCCAGAATTACCGGTGACTTCATTTCTTCTGCCGCCACACAGATTGCCCGTATAATATCATAGGTTCCACCCTGAGTATTGATAGCAGGAACTGCATAATGTCCATGGTATGCTTTTTCCAGCATTTCAAAGCTTGTTACCAGCATGGTTCTGTCCTCCTGTTTTACATTTCCACTACTACCTTCAGATAATCCGCCGGATTGGCTGCCATATCCTTGATCACGTCTTCTACTTCTTCCAGACGACAGGTCTTTGTGATCAGCGCATCTACCGGAAGTTTTCCTTCGTGAATCAGCCTGATGGCTTCCGGGAATTTTTTGTTGGAGTTTCTGGACGGCAGCACATCAATCTCTTTCTGCATCAGCCGAACAGTATTGATTGCTACTGGATTATGAGGCCATCCTACCAGCGCAATTCTTCCGCCATGGCATACATAATTGTGCATATTTTCCAGAATCACAGGGGCTCCTGTACAATCAATCATCGCCTCTGGCATTTTTCCGCCGGTCACTTCTTTCAAGTATTCTTCTACACCGCCATTTTTAGAATTGAACACATAGGGAATCCCCATCTCTTTTGCTTCTTCCAGTCTTTCCTGAATAATATCCACCAAAATCGGAGTAGCCCCATAATTGATGCAGGCAAAAGAAGCCATAAGGCCGATTACACCGGCTCCAAAAACTACTACATGTTCCCCTGCCGATACTCTGGCTCTGGTCGCTCCATGAAGTCCAATCGTAAACGGCTCTACCAGAGCTGCATGAAGAAATGACATATCATCCGGAATCTTAAAACACTGTCTGGTAGGGTGAAGGAAATATTCTGCCATCATTCCATCTTTATGGACTCCGCAGACATGCAGGTCTGCACAGTTGTTATAACGTTCCGCCGCACACATATGGCATTTCAGACAGGGAACATAAGGTTCCAGGGCAACACGGTCTCCTTCTTTGATCCCATCCGGGTTTTCGCCTACTGCCACTACCACACCTACGCCTTCATGGCCTAATCCGTTAATCGGATATTTCATAGTAGGATTGACACCTCTATATGCCGTTACATCCGATCCACAGATTCCACACATTTCCATTTTAACGATTGCCTGTCCCGGCTGAAGCTCCGGCATGGGGAACTCTTTCATTTCCAGTTTTCCAGGTTCCTGTATACACAATACGTTCATATTAATCCTCCTTGTCATTCTCTTTGATGTAGTTTAAAGCATTAGGCATAATTCCTAAATTCCAGCCTCCATCTGCAAAAATCACCTGACCCACAATATAATCCGACTCTTCGCAAGCAAGGAAACAAGCCAGATTGGCTATTTCCTCCACTTTTCCGAACCGCTCTACCGGAGATACCGAAAGAATTTCGTCTGCATTTAAGATTCCTTTTTTCAGCGGTGTTTCTACCATTTCTGTCCGGATCCAGCCAGGTGCGATTGCATTCACTTTTATACCGTATATTGCCCATTCTGCTCCCAGCTGTTCTGTCATCAGATTGACGGCTCCTTTTGTGATTCCATAGGGCAGACGGCCCACATTGATCATTCTGGTATTTCCGGAAGAAATATTTACAATACTTCCTCCTCCATCTTTCTTCATATATCTTCCTGCCGCCTGGCAACAGAAGAAAGGCGCTTTCATGTTAATATCAATCACTTCATCCAGAACTTCTTCTGAAAGTTTCAGACTTGGACATGGTCTGGCAATTCCTGCACAATTGACTAAGATATCAATCTTCCCATACTTCTCATGGACATAGTCCATCATTGCAAAGATGGCATCACGGCTTTTCAGATCAATTTTATAAAATTCCCCTGACTCTCCCAACTTTTCGGCTGATTCTTTTCCACAATCCAGAACGTCAGCAAGCAATACTTTTGCGCCTTCTTCCACATATTTCTTTGCAATACCAAAACCAATTCCTCTGGCCGCACCTGTGACAACGGCTACCTTACCTTCCAAGCGTTTTCCCATGTTTGCCTCCCATTTACCACCATTTAATCTTATCGGTAATATAGTTTCTGTAATGGATAAATTCCGGAGATGTGATATCCCTCGGCCTCGGCAGATCAATATATACCTCTTCCTTGATCTTTGCCGGTTTATTCGTCAGTATAAGAACTTTCTCCGCCAGGTAAACTGCCTCTTCGATGTTGTGGGTAATAAAGATTACCGTACTTCCCAGTTCTTTCCACAGGCGAATCACCTCATCCTCCAGATAAAATCTCATTTTTACATCCATCTGACCATATGGCTCATCCATCAGCAAAAGATCCGGCTGCATGGCAAACGACCTTCCAATAATGATTCTCTGTTCTGCTGAAACAGACAATTCTCCCGGATACGCTTTTCTGCTCTCCTGCAGTCCCATTAGGTCCAGGATCTGGTTCACCCTCCGATTAATTTCATCCTGGGGAACTTTTTTAATTTTCAATCCGTAAGAGATATTCTGTTCCACTGTCTGCCAGGGCAACGCACTGGGTTCCTGAAATACGAAAGAAATATTATGTTTTCTAGGATTCGCCGGAACCCCATCTATGTAAATATCTCCTGCTGATGGCATATGGATCCTGGTAAGGCAGTTTAAGAAGGTAGACTTCCCACATCCCGTAGGACCAACCACGCACACGAACTCTCCTTTGCGAATGTTAAACGACATATCATCAAGGACCAGCAGATCTCCGAAGCGCTTTGTCAGATTTTTTACTTCTACTTTCACTGGTCTGTTTTCATTATCTGGCATATCTTTCTCCTCCCGCACTTAAATAGACAAGTCCGTATTATCAGAAATAACCGTACGCAAATCCAGGAACTCCTTGCTGACCATATCCCTTGGACGGGAAATATCAATGGGATATACCTCTTTTACTCTGGCAGGACAATCGCTCAGAAGAATGATTCGATCTCCCAGATAGCACGCCTCTTCTATGTTATTAGTTACAAAAATAATCGTTCTTTTTTCCTTTTCCCAAATCTTCAGCAGATCTTCCTGCATCTGATATCTGGTCTGTGCATCCAGCTTTCCAAAGGGTTCATCCATAATTAGAAGTTTCGGATTGGCTGCATACGCTCTTGCAATTCCCACACGCTGCTGCATACCTCCTGACAACTGTCTGGGATAGTAATTTTCAAAGCCTTCCAACCCTACCAGCTTGATGTAGTGTCTGGCAATCTCCCGTCTTTCTTCTTTCTTCATACCGCGGAATTTCAATGCCAGCTCCACATTTTCAATAACCGTCTTAAAAGACATAAGAGCCAGTTTCTGAAATACCATTCCGATCTCCGGGTTCAGACCTTTCCATTCTTTTCCGTTATAGATAATCTGACCTTCTGTCGCCTCTTCCACACCGGCAATAATATTCAACATAACTGTTTTCCCACACCGGCCAGGTCCCAGAATTACCAGAAATTCTCCATCATATACATCAAAACTCACATCATCAATCGCTGTAAAATACCCTTTCTGAGAAAAAAAAGTTTTGGACAGATGACGTATTTCCAGTCTTTTTACTTGTTGTTCCATGGACATACCACCTTTTCCAGTTTTTGTAAAATAACTGCCAGAAGCGCTCCTATTATGGCGATAGTGATTACCGCTACCAGTACCAGTGACAGGTCACTTCCCTGCCATCCTCTGGTAACCAGTGATCCCAGTCCCTGCTGAGCCCCCATCATCTCTGCCGCCAGAACCGTAGTCCATCCAGAACTTACAGAAGTTCTGATTCCGGCAAAAATAGACGGAAGAGCTGTAGGAATTACGATTTCTTTTAAGATCTGTTTATCGTTTCCTCCGAAAATCCTTCCCACATGGATATTGATCTTATCCACCATTTCAATTCCGGCAGAAGTATTGATTACCAACGGTACGAAAGTTCCAATAAATACCAGAAGTACCTTAGGAAATTCTCCAATTCCAAACCACATGATCACAATGGGAATCCACGCAATAGGTGGAATCGGACGGATTACCTCAAAAATGCTTCCGAAAAATGCCCTGGCAGCCCTGTTCCATCCAATCAGGATACCAAAGCCAATACCAAACGCCCAGGCAATAAAGAGAGCAATCAGTACTCGCCGTAAACTGGCCCATGCATGACCGATCAATGTAGTTTTTGCCACTGGTCTGGTAAATGTACGGATAAAACGTTCCCATACATCTAAGGGTGTCGGCATCAGATCCGGATTACTGGAAGAAAAAGAGATCCACCCTATTATGATCAGAACTACCGCCAGTACAGGAAGACCCCAGTACAGCACGGTTCTGATTGTTTTTTGTTTGCTGCTCATGCTATCCATACCTGTCCTCCTAACGGTTTACTTTCCAACGAAGGAAATATTTCTCACAACGGGATAAGATTGATGAAAGAATTGCCCCAATCGCACCAATTACCACCATACCTACAATCACGATATCCGGTCTTGCCACTGTACGTCCAATCTGGATCATATATCCTAATCCGGCGCTGGCCGCCAGCATTTCCGCTGCTACCAGGGTAGACCAGGAATTTCCCAAAGCCACCCGGATTCCGGCAAACACCATGGGAAGGGAGGACGGGATTCCGATTTTCCAGAAAATCAACCAGTTAGGCGCTCCGAAAGTTCGTGATACGTCAATCAGCACCTGGCTGGTCAGTTTGATTCCCGTATAGGAATTGATAACACAGGGAACAAAAGCAGTAAAGAAAATAATCAGTGCTTTTGCCTTCAGACCTACGCCCATCCATACTACTACCAGAGGAATCCACGCAATCGGCGGAACCGGACGTACCAATTCAAAAATGGGACGAATAAATCTATCTGCATAAGTCCACCATCCCATTAAAAGTCCCAGTGGAACCCCAATGATAATTGCTACAAAAAATCCGGAAAGAGCCACCTTCAAACTAGCAATGATATTTGTGCCAAGTGTGTTGCCATCCGGAACTGTGCTGTATATCTTATCCATCAATGTCTGTAAAACTACGGTAGGGGGTGGAAGCAGTTTGGAATCTACCAATCCCATCATTACCACAGCCTGCCACAGAGTCAGAACAGTGAGGATACCTGCTGCACTGAGCAGCAGGTATTTCCTGTTTTCACGTTTCTGAGTTTCCTTATATGCAGACCATTTGGCTTCCAGCTTCTGTTTATCAGCTGTCATAATTCATTCTCCTTTATCAATGATTCCCTTATTCTGCACTGGACTGAGACTCTGCAAGCACTTCATTCAGAAGCTTAGAGTCCGTATGACCCTGGAATTTCTCCAGATCTCCTTCTGCATAATTACCGCACTGAATAAAGAAATCCAGAACATCCATCATACTCTGCTCCATAACAGAATTCTCACTGCCTTCTGCTTTTTCTTCCATCATCTGGCATGCTTCTTCCAGAGTAAAGTAGGTATCTGCTGACACATACATTTTTGTGGTTTCTTCATCCATGGAACTTCCGTTCTCATCATTCATAGCCATGCAGTACTCTACTGCCTGATCCGGATTCTCTCTGATCCAATCCATCGCTCTGAAGTATTCTTTCATAAATACTTTCATAGCCTCATACTTTTCCGGATCTGCATAGCTGTTTTTGTTGGCAACAAAATGACACATAAGTCCGGAATCTACCAATGGGCCGCTGGAAACTGCTGTATACTTGTCCGGCTCATTCATCATTTTAAAAGTACCGCCGCTTCCTGTTAATACACACGCATCACCTTCACCGGCAATAAATGCGCTATATGCAGTAGCCGGATCCATGGCAACAAATTTCACATCCTGCTGAGTCAGGCCAAAGCCTTCCAGCGTTTTTACAAATACATACTGGGTTACACTGCCTGTATTACACAGTACAGATTTTCCTTTCCAGGTATCTGCTGTTCCATAAATCTCATCGCTCAGTGTATTATTCCCCTGACCTGCCGCTACAATATCAGAATCATTTCTGGTGAATACCACCTGAGTACCGTCATCTGTATTACTTGCTCCCAGGATCACTGCATCATATCCAAGGGCTCCGGCAAACACACCACCGATGCCAGTGCAGCCAAGATCCCATCCGTCTGCAGAAAGGGATTCCATCTGAACCGGACCATTAGTAAACAGCTGCTCAGAAATTGTCAGCCCTGCTTCGTCAAAATAGCCTTCCTGCTGTGCCACATAAATAGGGAGCCAGTTTAAGCTTCCACCGATTCCAGATACCGTCAATTCATATTTTTTCTCTCCCTCAGAACCTTCTCCCGAAGTAGCAGTTCCGGTTCCGCCTCCACATCCGCTCAGGGCTCCGGCAACCATTACTGATGCTAATCCCCACGCAACCAATGTTTTCATTCTCATAATACACAATCCTCCTTCATTATTTTCCTCTCTGCCTTTCCTTCTAATTGACCCGAGAGAAACCAATCGTTTTTCTGCAATTCAGTTTGTACATTTCAGTTATCTAAGCTGTATTTATTATGAGGTTATTATATGAAATACACAATCAAAAATCAAACATTTTTTACGCAAACGTTTGCTTATTTGTGTGTATTGTGATATATTTGATTTTATAAAAGACTGTTTTTTGTAATAAAATCCAAGAACATGTAAGGAGGTGTTCTATGACATTAAAAGAAATTGCTCAAAGAGCTGGTGTTTCCATATCAACCGTATCACGAGTCATTAATAACCAGAATACCAAGACAGCCAGCAAAGAAGTGCAGGAACGCATCTGGCAAATTGTCCGGGAAACCGGATATACTCCTAATCTGTCTGCTAAAAGCCTTCAGAAAGGCTACTCTTCGCCCATTAACACTCACTCTCTGGCATGTCTGTTCGCACGAACCCCCGATGCCCCCAACGATCCCTTTTTCTCTTCTCTTGCCCGAAGTGTGGAATCCGCAGCTTATCAGCAGAACTATTTTGTGAAATCTTCTTTTACCTCTTTCGATCTATCCGATCTGAATAGCGGCCGCATCCTTATGGACCCTTCCATCAATGGTGTAGCCGTATTAGGACGTATTGATAAAGATGGCCTGAAATTCCTGAAGCAGCGTTGCCGTTATGTTGCTTATACCGGCTTGAATGAGATCAATGCTAAATATGATCAGATTCTCTGCGATGGCTATAAAGCCAGCGTAACTGCAGTAGAGCACCTGATCCAGCTGGGTCATGTACATATTGGCTATATTGGGGAAACAGAAAATGAAACCCGCTACCAGGGATACAAAGATACTCTGGCTTCTAACCGGCTTCCGGTTACCTCTGCTTATGTGGCTTCCGTTCCCCAGACTTCCAGTGACGGGCTGAAAGGAGCCCTCAAACTGTTGGAACAACAGCCTATGATCACTGCTTTTTTCTGCAGCAATGATATTACAGCTATTGGTGCCATGAGGGCAATCCGCGATAAAGGTCTGAAAATACCACGGGATATTTCTGTAATCAGCATTGATGACATCGATACTGCCCAGTATCTTTCTCCCATGCTGACCACCATTCATGTGCCCATTGAAGATATGGGACAGATGACAGCCAAAATCCTGATTGACCGGATTACTGGAGGACATACACTTCCTATGAAAGTATTCCTTCCCTTTTACCTGGCACAGAGAGAAAGCTGTGCTCCGCCCCGTCAATCCTGATACGGAAAAAGGAAGTATGTCTGCTCTTCCGTGCGGACATACTTCCTTTTTATCTGATTACCCTATTACTCTCAGCCTTAAAACCCAATCCCCGTCTGTCGGCGAAATTCTTCTAAAATTCCTAACTGAATTTTCGTATGCTGCTGATACCATTCTGCCTTCTGAAAATCTTTCTTCTCCACCAGATCGGCAAATGCCTTAGCCTCTTCAAAGAGTGGATTTTCGTCTTGGTCCAGGCAAAAAATTTCTTCTTTTTCTCCTCTCATTTTCAAAACAATCTTTCCTGGTTCTGCAATCCTGTCTACCAGAATATTTCCATCTTCCCCCTGAATCTGACTTTCTCCGATTGTATCCGTGATTTTAGAATAAAGAACTTCACTGATCATATCCGGATAACGGGCAAGAATCGTGCCGATTCCGTCCATTCCATTTTCCAGTTTTACGTTAAGGCCTCTGATTTCTTCCGGTTTCCCAAACAGACGCACTAGCGCATAGACTGCATAGACTCCCATATCCATCACGGCTGCATTGGCAAGAGCCGGATTAAAGGCATTTAAAATCTCTCCACGCTTAAAGGCATCATATCGGGAAGAATATTTCCCATATTCCAGGGTAGCTCTGCGGATCGGTCCAATCTGTCTCATCCATTCTTCCACCTTCGCGATTCCTGGGTCAAAAGCAGTACGCATGGCTTCCAATAAAATTACCTGTTGTTTTTTGGCCTCCCGCAACAGGTTTTCAAACTCTTCTACGGTAGGAACTGCCGGTTTTTCACAAAGTACATGCTTTCTGCCTTTGAGCATCATCATAGCCTGTTCATAATGGCAGCTGTTCGGACTTGCAATATAAACAGCATCTACATCTTCCATATCTGCCAATGTTTCCAAAGATGTGGTAACCCGGGATGCACCATAATGTTTTCCAAACTCCTGACCTCTCACGTTATCCCTGGAATAGACGGCTTCCAGGCTATATCTCCCGCTTCTCACAGCCGCCTGTGCAAACGTATGCGCAATCTGGCTGGTTCCAATCATTCCCAAACGGATCATCTATGTTCCCTCCTATTCCAGAAACCTCTATTCTGCAAATAGCCAAAGAGGTACAGGAATCGCTCCTGTACCTCTAAAATAAGTGTTTCTATTCTTTTTAAGAACGGTGATTATTTGTTGTTCAGCGCTGCCTGAGCTGCTGCCAGTCTTGCGATCGGCACACGGAATGGTGAACAGGACACATAATCCAGACCAATCTTATGGCAGAACTCTACAGAAGACGGATCTCCACCGTGCTCACCACAGATACCTACATGAAGTTCCGGACGAACGCCCTTTCCTAACTTCAGAGCCATCTCCATCAGCTTGCCTACGCCGTCCTGATCCAGTTTTGCAAATGGATCATTCTCGAAGATTTTTGCATCATAGTATGCATTCAGGAACTTGCCTGCATCATCACGGGAGAATCCATAGGTCATCTGAGTCAGGTCATTGGTACCGAAGCAGAAGAACTCAGCTTCCTTTGCAATCTCGTCAGCTGTTACACAAGCTCTCGGGATCTCGATCATCGTACCAACTTCATACTTCAGCTCTACACCAGCTGCTGCGATTTCTGCATCTGCAGTCTCTACAACAACTTTCTTTACATATTTCAATTCTTTTATATCGCCAACCAGCGGAATCATGATTTCTGGCTCAACTTTCCAATCCGGATGAGCTTTCTTTACATTGATAGCTGCACGGATAACTGCCTTGGTCTGCATCTTTGCGATTTCCGGATAAGTTACAGCCAGACGGCATCCACGATGACCCATCATCGGGTTGAACTCATGGAGAGAATCGATGATTGCTTTGATCTGCTCAACAGTCTTGCCCTGAGCATCTGCCAGCTTCTTGATATCTTCCTCATCGGTCGGAACAAACTCATGTAATGGCGGATCCAGGAAACGGATGGTAACAGGATTGCCTTCCAGAGCCTCATACAGCTTCTCGAAATCTCCCTGCTGTACCGGAAGGATCTTCTCCAGAGCTGCTTCTCTCTCTTCTACGGTGTCAGCACAGATCATCTCACGGAATGCATCGATTCTGTCGCCTTCGAAGAACATATGCTCAGTACGGCAAAGACCAATACCCTCAGCTCCCAGTTCTCTTGCTTTCTTTGCATCTGCAGGAGTATCAGCGTTCGTACGTACTTTCAGTACTCTGTACTTATCAGCCCAAGCCATGATTCTTCCAAACTCACCGGCAATGGTAGCATCTACAGTCGGGATGATTCCATCATAAATCTTACCGGTAGAGCCATCGATGGATAACCAATCTCCTTCGTGATACTCTTTTCCAGCAAGAGTAAATTTCTTATTTGCCTCGTCCATAACGATCTCGGAACATCCGGATACACAGCAGGTTCCCATACCACGGGCAACTACTGCTGCATGAGATGTCATACCGCCACGAACAGTCAGGATACCCTGAGCAGCCTTCATACCTTCAATATCTTCCGGTGAAGTCTCCAGACGAACCAGAACAACCTTCTCGCCTCTTGCGTTCCACTCTTTGGCATCTTCTGCAGTAAATACGATCTTACCGCAAGCTGCTCCAGGAGATGCAGCCAGAGCCTGTGCAACAGGAGCCGCTTTCTTCAGAGCGTCTGCATCAAACTGCGGATGAAGCAGTGTATCCAGGTTTCTTGGATCGATCATGGTAACTGCTTTTTCCTCTGTGATCATTCCTTCATCTACTAAATCGCAGGCAATCTTAAGAGCTGCCTTAGCGGTTCTCTTTCCGTTACGGGTCTGCAGCATATAAAGCTTTCTGTCCTCAATGGTAAACTCCATATCCTGCATATCTCTGTAATGATTTTCCAGTGTATGGCAGATTCCTACGAACTGCTCATATACTTCCGGCATAACTTCTTTCAGCTGATCGATCTTCTGAGGAGTACGAACACCTGCTACAACGTCCTCGCCCTGTGCATTCATCAGGAACTCACCCATCAGGTGTTTCTCACCAGTTGCTGGGTCACGGGTAAATGCAACACCGGTACCGGAGGTCTCACCCATGTTACCGAATGCCATCATCTGTACGTTTACAGCAGTACCCCAGGAATATGGGATATCATTATCACGACGGTATACATTTGCTCTTGGGTTATCCCAGGAACGGAATACAGCCTTGATTGCACCCATCAGCTGTTCCTTCGGATCTGTCGGGAAGTCTTCGCCGATCTTCTCTTTGTACTCAGCTTTGAACTGGTCTGCCAGGTCTTTCAGATCCTCAGCTGTCAGTTCAACGTCCTGTGTAACGCCTTTATCGGCTTTCATCTTGTCGATCAGTTCCTCAAAATATTTTTTACCAACTTCCATAACTACATCAGAGTACATCTGAATGAATCTTCTGTAGCAGTCCCATGCCCAACGGGGATTTCCGGACTTGGCAGCCAGTACTTCAACAACTTCCTCATTTAAACCAAGGTTCAGGATTGTATCCATCATACCCGGCATGGAAGCCCTAGCACCGGAACGAACAGAAACCAGAAGAGGATTTTCCTTGTCACCGAATTTCTTTCCGGTAATCTCTTCCATCTTGGTAATATACTCCATGATCTGACCCATGATCTCATCATTGATCTTTCTGCCATCCTCATAGTACTGTGTACAAGCTTCTGTAGTAATTGTGAAGCCCTGCGGTACCGGAAGGCCTAATTTGGTCATTTCAGCCAGGTTTGCTCCTTTACCGCCTAACAGGTTTCTCATGGTAGCATCGCCTTCGCTGAACAAATACACCCATTTTCTTGCCATAAATCTTCTTCCTCCTAGTGGTTTTTAAGACTGGAAAATCCAATCCCTGCTTGTCCTTCCTCCGGTCTTTCCATTTTGTACAAATGGCACAACAACTAAAGTCCGAACGGACAATCTAGTCATATTATAGCATAAACTTTTTTCTAGTAAAGGGTTTTTTTTACATTTTTTCTATAAAATCCTATTCTTTTTCAGTAAAGCATTGCCCACCAAAAAAGTAAGCACTTCCGTCACAGGCATGGTGGTCCAGATACCTGTAACGCCCATGAACAATGGCAGCAAGAAGACCAATGCAGCGTTGAATACAACTCCTCTCAAAAGTGACAGAGTCAGGGCATTTCCAGGCCGATGGACAGACTGAAAATATGTGGTATTCAGCAGATTCATTCCCATCAACAAAAAGGCCAGGAAATAAATCCTTACAGCTGGTACTGCCATTTCCACGATCTCTTCTGTGGGAACCACAAAAATCCGGATAATCAGTCCTGTACATAAGATTCCTACCACAGTAAAGATACTGCCCACTGCCAGTGCACAGATACTGCCCAGTTTCTTTGTCTGCTCCACTCTTCCATTCTGTCCTGCACCATAGTTGACAGCCATAATCGGCTGAGCCGCCTGGGAAATACCGTTACATACAGAATTTACGATCAGTGCACTGTTAGAGATAATACCATAAACTACGACTCCCAGGTCACCCACATAGGCCAGCAGCTGACGGTTGAACAGGAAAATCACGATTCCGTTTGCCATATCCACCACAAAGCTGGAAATCCCGTTTATCACTGCTTCCCAGATATAGCGTATCTTAAAGTTTCTGGTAAGTTTCAGAGAATTATGGGGAGAGAAAAAATGGGTACATAAAATCCCTACCGTAATGACTGATCCGATTACCGTAGCCACTGCTCCTCCCGCCATTCCCATTCCCATGGGGAAAATAAACAGATAATCCAGAAATACATTGGATACTCCCCCGGCTATCACAGCGGCCATTGCTGTTTTAGGCGCTTTGTCATTACGCACAAAAGCCTGAAGAAACGATGAAAGCAGAAAGACCGGCGCCCCTGCCACCAGAATCCTTCCATATTCTCTGACTAACCCGTCCATCGCTTCATTTCTCCCCAGCAGGGCGGTCAGCTGGTCAAAAAAAAGATTGCAGAAAACCTCGTAAAAAACCGCCATCAGCACCACGCCCGCAAATGCAGCGGTAAAATGCTCCCTGGCATCTCTGTCATCTTTCCTTCCCTTCGCAAAAGAAAACAGAACGCTTCCTCCCACTCCAAACATCATTCCTGTGGCAAAAAATAAGGAAAACAGAGGAAGCAGAATATTTAATGCCGCTATGCCCAGGCTTCCCACACCACGCCCTATCATGACCGTGTCTGCCAGGATATAGATGGATGTCACCAGCGTAGCGCTGATGGAAGGTATTAGATATTTGTAAAACAGTCTGTTCACATCATCATGCAACAGATCCGGATGTTGTCTCATAATTTCCTCCAAATATGATCAAGATAAAAATGGAACCGCTGACAGCAGCGGTTCCCGATTCTTTTCTGAGAAATCTACACGGCTTACAGAATATCCGCGTTGCTTCTCATATATTTGTATTCTGCCACGGAACGGTCAAAAGACTGAATATGGAACGTAAGCCATTTCATCACATTTTCTTCTACCGCTTTCGCAAACGCATCAGACGGTCCTTCCTGTTCCTCCAGCATTTCCTTCAGTTCTTCTACTGCCTTGCGGAATTCCTCATGTTTCTTTTTATGTTCAGCTAATCCCGGATAACCGATGGATTCCTGCAGTTTTTCTTCTTCTCCGAAATGGAAATCTGCATAATCAGCCATATAATCCAGCATTTTTACAGCAGCCATCTTCTCCTTATCTGTTTCGCAGGTCTTCATCAGCTGATTGATCCGGTCGATCCACTCTTTGTGCTGACTGTCAATCATTTCATTTCCTGTAACTAAAGAATCATCAAACGTAAGATACATTTCAGTTCCTCCTTCTCAGCTTATCCTTTAAAAGCGAAATTTATCCTCAAAATATGATTTCAGTTCTGCAATCGGGATACGAACCTGTTCCATGGTATCACGGTCACGCACGGTAACAGCCTGATCATTTTCAGAATCAAAGTCATAAGTAATGCAGAACGGAGTTCCGATCTCATCCTGACGTCTGTATCTCTTTCCAATATTTCCCCTGTCATCAAACTCACAGTTATAATATTTGGACAATTCTGCATAAACCTTTTCTGCCCCTTCATTCAGTTTCTTGGAAAGGGGAAGGATACCTACTTTAACTGGTGCAATCGCAGGATGGAAATGAAGTACGGTACGCACATCACCTTCTCCGATCTCTTCCTCATCATAAGCAGCACAAAGGAATGCCAGCGTCACTCTGTCTGCTCCCAGAGACGGCTCAATCACATAAGGAATATATTTTTCCTTTGTCTCATCATCAAAATATGTCATATCCTGTCCGGATACTGTCTGATGCTGGGTCAGGTCGTAATCGGTACGGTCTGCGATTCCCCATAACTCACCCCAGCCAAAGGGGAACAGGAATTCAATATCGGTAGTAGCCTTGCTGTAGAAACAAAGTTCTTCCTGGGAATGATCCCTTGCTCTCATCTCGTCATCCTTGATCCCAAGAGACTTTAACCAGTTGATGCAGAATTCTTTCCAATAAGCAAACCACTCCAGATCAGTACCCGGCTTGCAGAAGAACTCCAGCTCCATCTGTTCAAATTCACGGGTACGGAATGTAAAGTTTCCGGGAGTGATCTCATTACGGAAAGACTTGCCGATCTGGCCGATTCCAAACGGAACTTTCTTTCTGGAAGTTCTCTGTACATTCTTAAAGTTGACAAAGATACCCTGAGCGGTTTCCGGTCTCAGATATACCGTATTCTTGGCATCTTCTGTTACTCCCTGGAACGTCTTGAACATCAGGTTAAACTGGCGGATATCAGTAAAATCATGTTTTCCGCAGCTTGGACAGCAGATGTTATTGTCATCAATATATTTTTTCATTTCTTCCTGGCTCCAGGCATCTACAGACCCTTCGATGGATATGCCATGTTCTTCCATATAATCTTCGATCAGCTTATCTGCACGGAAACGCTCCTTACAGGATTTACAATCCATCAGCGGATCAGAAAATCCTCCCAGATGGCCGGAAGCCACCCAGGTCTGGGAATTCATCAGGATTGCGCAGTCCACGCCTACGTTATAAGGACTTTCCATGACAAACTTCTGCCACCATGCTTTTTTTACATTATTTTTCAGTTCTACGCCCAGATTGCCGTAATCCCAGGTATTCGCCAGTCCGCCATAAATTTCAGATCCAGGATATACAAAACCTCTTCCTTTTGCCAGGGCTACAATTTTTTCCATTGTCTTTTCCATGCTCTTACCTCTTGCCTCTTTCTTTTTATTTCACTATCAGATAAGACGTCCCGCCACTCACGACAGCTGTCCTATCTGCTGCTTCCACACCTTCTGATACATACAGAATCTTTCCTTCTGTCTGTATGGTAGCGGTACCCTCTACCGTGATCAGCATACCATCCACTTTTGTAACGTCTGAAAATACTGCCGGAGTTTTTTTCGCCGCATCTAAAAACACTCCATCTGCCACTCTTCCGTCCAGCATTCCTTCTTCCACGGAATCTACCTGAAATCCGGAAATATCCAGGTTATCCCCTTTCTGTTCTTCCAGAAAAGCTACCATATTTTCCGGCGATGTATGGTCAAACAGGGCTTTCATTGTTCCATTTTCCACACTGCATTCTTTCAAAGTAACTCCCAGGTCTCCATATTGGCCGGAAAGAGACTCTTCCAGAAATGTCCTCAGACTCTCCTCATCGTAATAGTCTTTCTCATAAGTCTCCACAAAAGCACTGGAAAGGGTTCCGTCTTTCGCCACATATATTCCTGACTCTGCCGGTGCATAGCCTCCCGCTGTTCCGATTCTTCCACTGCAGCCGGAAAGCACCATTACCAGGGCCGCCGCCAGGGCAGCTGCCGTTTTTTTCATAATCTCCTCCTAATCTGCACATATAGAAAGCATTATACAAAGATTTCCCAATATTTTCAATACCCGGAATTCATGGTTTCCAGAATTTCCAAAGAATGAAATGCCCGGTGCCCAAAACGCCTGAGTGTATCGTCCACGCATCTGCCAAACTCTTCCATCACTTCATCCGTCACAGTAAAGGTATACAGTTTTGTCAAAGGCGCCGCTATCACATATTCCCAGGTATAGCAGGCAGAATCACTGACTGAAAATGGCGGTTCTTCTGTATATTCCCCATTGATCACCATAGTCTTCAGTTCAAAGACCCGGCGCACCAAGAGATTTGGGATACTCTCCTTCAGAAGTGCTCTGAGAGACTGATATACCAAAGTAAGCATCTCTGTTCCGTCCAGATTTTCACGGGTATAGTATTCTGCTACTTCCAGGAAATAGGAGCCATAACAGGCTCCTTCCATATCTTCAGAAAGCTCCTGGAAATAAGCAGAAATATCCACCCCCTGCAGATTATAAGCTTCCCGTCCTTCATACAGCCGGAACGTCCCGAACGTAAACGGTCTTCCTGCCGCCATAAATGCACTTCCCGGACGTCTGGCGCCCCTGGCAAACACCGTAATCTTACCTCTCTCCCTGGTAAGCAGCACCAGCCTTTTATCTCCTTCTCCTGACGGGGCTGCTCTTAACACCATTCCCGTCACCACCACGCAGTCACGCACTTTTCCTCACCTGTCTCAGGTATCCCTCACGTCATACCCGTAATTTTTCATATAAATCTCGCTGTCTCTCCATTCCCTGCGGACTTTCACCCAAAGCTTCAGATTCACTTTCGTTCCAACCAGGTCTTCAATGGAAATCCTGGCTGCCGAACCTATCTTTTTCAGCATTGCCCCGCCTTTTCCAATGATGATTCCCTTATGAGAATCCCTTTCGCAGATAATGCTGGCCTCTATATCCATGATTCCATTTTCCCGTTCCGTCATCTGTTCAATGGTCACTGCAATCCCATGGGGAATTTCATCCGACAGCAGGCGCAGGGCTTTTTCCCGTATCAGTTCCGCTGCAATCTGCCGCATTGGCTGGTCTGTCACCGTATCTTCATCATAATACATAGGGCCATACGGCAGGTATTTGAAAATCTGCTCCAGCAGACGGTCCGTATTCTTTTTTTTCAAAGCCGATACCGGCACGATTTCTGCAAATGGGCAGATATCTTTATAAGCTGCAATAAAAGTCAGGATATCTTCCTGATTCTTAACCGTATCAATCTTATTGATAACCAGGATGACCGGCGTCTTTACTTTGTTCAGCTGTTCTGCAATATGGCGTTCCCCTGCACCGATGAATGTGGTAGGTTCCACCAGCCACAATACTACATCTACGTCCTTCAGTGTATGCTCCGCCACATTCACCATATATTCTCCCAGCTTATTTTTCGCCTTGTGTATGCCGGGAGTATCTAAAAAAATGATCTGCCCTCTCTCGTCCGTATAGACCGTCTGGATACGGTTTCTCGTCGTCTGGGGTTTATCAGAAGTAATCGCTATCTTCTGTCCGATCAGATGGTTCATCAGCGTAGATTTTCCCACATTCGGCCTTCCCACCAGAGTGGCAAAACCGGATTTCTTTTTCTCGTCCATGCATGTCTCCTTCGTATTTTATATCTGATAAAGGTTTTTGGTCTCTCCAAACAGCTCTTTTGCAGATTCTATCTTTTCTTCATTTCCAATCACACAGATAGCGTCCTCTTCCAGCATAGCCTGAACAATCTTTGCCAAAGCCTGAATATCTTCCACTCCTGCCGCAAGAACCTGATCTCTCTCTTCCTGTATCATTTCCTGGGTTACTCCGGACAGATAGGCAGAAAGTCCCAGACTGCCTTTGATGGAAGGGGTCAGAGGAGTATCCAGGGCGCTGATGGTGCCGATTACGAATTTCGTCATGTCTCTCTCGTCTACCTGGAAATGTTCCAGATATTCTACTACACCTTCATAGATCTCGTTCGTCTCTCTTACATTCGGGTCCCGATAGGAAACCAGGAACCCTTCCCCGGAACGTCCAAACCCGCTCATACAGCCATAAGCTCCACCCTTTACCCGGATATTCAGCCACAGATAATCATAACTCAATATCACCTTCAGGATCTTAAGCGCTCCTGTATATGCAAATCCCTTATCCCGGAAATTGCCGCAGCGGGCCACATAATTCACCTGGGATGAAGTTTTAAAGCCCTCATTCTTATTCCCTCTGATCCAGGTAAATGGATACCGCTCCTGTCCTGCATGGGGCAGGCTGTCAGCAAACGCTCTCACCTGACCGTCCAGCTGGTCAAAGCCCGGTTCGCCGGCTGTATAGCTCACTAAAAGATTATCTCTGGTAAACAGTTTTCCACAGACTTCTTTCAGTTTTCCGATAATCTCCTGTTTCCTGGAATCAAATTCTCTTGCTGTTTTCTCCAGGAAATGATAATAACTGATTCCTCCTGTCAGCTCATTATAAGCAGCCGTAGGAGAAAAATAAGAGGTAGCCCTGGACACCGCTGCAGAATGACCTGCATTTTCAATCTTCATCTTAGCCCTGGACCGGGTTTCTCCCAATATCTCTCCCAAACGTTTCTCATCGTCCAGCACTGACCCTGTTAAAATCTCTTTCAGGATTCCAAAACCAAAGTCCAGTTTTTCATACAGAACTTTTACATCTGCTACAAATACACCTGTAAAATCTTCCGGTCTCTCCAGATTCGGATAAGAGGTAACACTGAAGTTGATTCCGCCGCTGTTCAGATAGATCTCACTGGAAAGTTCTCCATAGCTGTAATGTTCGGTATCCACATAACCCAATACAGATTTCAGCAGCCCCACATAAGGCAGATCCTCTACCGGAACAGTATCTGTTCCAAACAACAATTTCAGATAACCAATACCTGAGGTGAACATCTCATGACGGATCACTTTAATGCCGTCAACCTCCGTCTCCTCCCATACCAGTTTTTCCGCTTCTCTGCCAATATCGGACCGCTTCAGCAATGGTATCTTTTCCAGTTCCTCTTTTGGAGAAGGTTCATCCTGGTACGCTTTTAAAGCTCTGGTCTCTTCGATCAGACGTTTTCTTTCCTCGGTGCTCAGAGATTTCCTGTATGCTTCCAGCTGCGCTGCCAAAGCCGCCTCTTTCTCCGCCGTCAGATTCTTTTTGGGACTGACTACGATTACAGCCTCTGACGGATTATCCAGCAGATATTCCCTGATCAGATTCTCAAAATATCCGTTCTCCACTCCCTGTTTCAGATATTCAAATACTGGTCCATACTGAAGATGCATCATGGGATCCCCATCATAAAGCCAGCTGTCCATGGATTGCAGACCGTACATCAGCCCCTTCGGTGCCGTACCGTAATCCGCTTCCCGGCTGCGGAATTCAAAATAATTGATTCCAGACAGAAGACTTTTCTTATCCAGGCCGCTGTCTGCCAGCTTTCGCAGAGTCCCTTTTAAAACTGCCAGGAACTCTCCCTTCTGATCCTTTTCCGCTCCTTTTGCCACTATGGAAAAATAAGGCTGTAAAATTCCGTTTTCATAACCGCCCAAAATATCCTGTCCGATCCCTGCATCTAACAACGCCTGTTTTAAGGGAGCACCCGGGACATTGATCAGTGCATATTCCAGTATCTGGAATGCCATATAAAGGTTGGGATCCAGATCCGTTCCCACCACCGTATTGACCGACAGATAGGTGGCGTTCTCTTCCGACTCTTCTGCGGTGATAGAGTAAAAGATTTCTTCCTCCACCGGCTTCTCAAAGGGCTTCTGCAGGGGAATAGCTGACTGGATTTCCTTTTTCTCATAATGAGACAGATATTCCTGATCCAGCCATCTCAATTTTTCTTCCATGTCCATATCTCCATATAAATAGATATAGCTGTTGGAAGGATGATAATAAGTTCTGTGGAAATCCAGGAACTGCTCATAGGTCAGCTGGGGAATCACTTCCGGATCACCTCCGGATTCTTCCGTATAACAATTATCCGGATACAGGATTTTCTGGATATACCGGTCCAGGATACTCTCCGGTGAAGAGTACACACCCTTCATCTCATTGTAGACAACTCCATTGATCGTCAGCGGGCCTTCTTCCTTCTCCAGCTCATAATGCCAGCCTTCCTGACGGAAAATCTTCTCTTCCCTGTATATATTAGGATTCAGGACTGCGTCCATATAAACGTCCATCAGATTCTGAAAATCTTTTTCATTGCAGCTTGCCACCGGATATACGGTTTTATCCGGATAAGTCATGGCATTTAAAAAGGTATTCAGGGAGCCTTTCACCAGTTCCACAAACGGATCTTTTACCGGAAATTTCTCCGAACCACATAACACACTGTGTTCCAGAATATGTGGCAGGCCTGTAGAATCCTTAGGCGGTGTCCGAAATCCAATGCAGAACACCTTGTTATTATCATCATTGGACAACAAAAAGATTCTGGCTCCTGTTTTCTTATGCTTCAGGACCACTCCCACGGAATTCAGTTCCTTCACATCCCGCTGCTCCTGTATTTCATAGGTCTTCAGATCATTCAGATTTCCCAAATTGCTCATTTTGCCTCGTCCTTTCTATTTTCTGCTTCTCTTTTACATATTGCCCATCAATTTATCTTTTAGTATTGCTGCACACTCTCTTACGCAAAAATGTGGAAGCATCCACAATTCACTTGGCGCTGCAATTCCCTGAATATCCGGAATCCCCCATTTTTCTCCGATCTGCATGGCGCGATACAGATGAAAGTCACTGGTAAGCACTCCGATCTGTACTGGCTTAGGCGGGGCTTCCACCGCCTCCCGGAACACCGGAGACATATCTTTGGGGAAATTTTTGTCAACTCCTCTTTCCTCACCGGGAGCAATCTCCACATTTCTGTTCGTTCTTCCATTTTCCCGGTCCCGCTGTTCCGATTCTTCCAGCCTCTTCTGGTTTCTGTCGTTTTCAATCACCAGACGGCTGTAAGCCAGATTTTCCACTGTACTGGAAGACTGAAGTTCCATTAACAGCTTCTCTTCCGGCACTCCATTATACACCATATATGCATACATGGCCTGAGCCTCCGCTATCGGCTCATCCTTTCCTTTTCCTCCGGACAAGACAAAAATCGTATCCGGATTTTCATTGGCATATTGAATTGCCTTATCCAGCCGCATCTGCAGAGTCTTGCTGATTCCATCTTTTTGTACCTTCGCACCCAGTACGATCACATAATCCAGCCCTTTAGTATCTTCCTTTGCGACTCCTGTAAAAACCAGAATCTCCACGATCACAAACACAATAATCCCAGTGACCGTCAGCGTAGCTACTGCTACACGGAGCCACAATGGAAATTCACTGGAAGAAATACGGCTGTATAATTTCCCGCTGGCCGCAAAGCCAAAAAATATGGCAAGTACCAGCCATATAAAAACAAATGACGTACCCGGGCCGGAAAAGACCATAAGTGCTAAAAAATATAAAAAGCAAATTACTCCGCATATTCCCAGAATCCAGCTCATGTTTCCTCCTGTCAGTCCTGTATAACAAACAACGGCAGTCTTCTCTTCAACTGCCGCTGCTCTGCTTTCTTTCTTACATGTTTTCTTCCCTGCGGCGCAGAATATCAAAAGGCTCTGGGACAATTCCCAGTTCTACATCTATGATCTGCCTTGCATGAGGGCAGCTTTCCTGGGGATTTCCTTCTTCGTCCCAGATTCCCTTCACAACTACAGAAAGATTCCTGCCGTCCGGCTTCATCAGTTCCAGAGTTTCCCCCACAGAAAACTTATTTTTCTGTTCCAGGCGGCAGCGTCCACATGCATCCACAGAATCCACCCTTCCCAGATACGTATAATTGGTTACATAGGTATTATTGTCATAAATCTGGGCGTCCGTCCCAGGTTTTCCAAAATAAAATCCTGTTGTAAAATCCCGGTTTGTACATTTTCCTATTTCTTCCCGATACCAGGAAAGATTTTTCCTGTATTCCTCCGGATCCCGGTTCCAAGCATCAATCGCCTGACGGTATGCCCGGGCTACCGTAGCCACATAAAGAGCTGTCTTCATTCTCCCTTCAATCTTAAAACTGTCAATCCCAGCTTCCATCATCTCCGGGATATGTTCAATCATACACAAGTCTTTTGAATTGAAAATAAAGGTACCTCTTTCGTTCTCCTCCACAGGAAAATATTCTCCCGGCCTGCTTTCCTCCATCAAATGGTATTTCCATCGGCATGGATGGGTGCAGGCGCCCTGGTTGGCATCTCTTCCTGTCATAAAATTGCTCAGCAGGCATCTGCCGGAATAAGAAATACACATTGCCCCATGGATAAAGCTTTCGATTTCCATCTCTTCCGGGATCCTATCCCGGATTTCCCGAATTTCCTTCAAAGACAGTTCCCTGGCTGAAACTACTCTTTTAGCTCCCTGCTGCCACCAGAACAGATAAGTTCCATAATTAGTATTATTCGCCTGGGTGCTGATATGGATTTCTATTTCAGGGCATATCTGCTTCGCTACAGAAAATACGCCAGGGTCTGAAATGATCAAGGCATCCGGGCCTATTTTCTTCAGCTCCTGAAAATATGTCTCTACTCCTGCCAGATCTTCATTATGAGCCAGAATATTAGCCGTCACATAAACTTTTGCGCCATGGCTGTGAGCAAATTCAATTCCTTCCCGAATCTCTTCATTGGTAAAATTTTTTGCTTTTGCGCGAAGGCCAAAGGCTTCTCCGCCAATATATACCGCGTCTGCCCCGTAAAGCACTGCCACTTTCAGCACTTCCAGGCTTCCTGCCGGTATCAGCAGTTCTGTTTTTCTCATGATTTTCCTTTCCGTACAGTATCTGTCAACATTTCACACTCACTGCGGCCCCATCTCCAATGGGAATAATGGATGTCTGCAGTGAGTCATTATGAGTCAGTTCAAACAAATATTCCCTCATTCTCTTGTGAATGGTGCGGTCCCGCCTTTCTACCGCATATCTTGATTCCACAATGCCGCCCTCCCGCAGTACATTGTCTGACACCAGAATACCGCCTTTCGGCATCAGTTTCAGGATCACTGGCAGCCAGTGGATATACTGTCCTTTCGCCGCATCCATAAAAATAAAATCAAACGGCCCTTCCAGTTCTTTCAGAATCTCCTCTGCATCGCCTTCCAACAGACATATCCTGTCTTCCTGCCCAGCTCTTTTAAAATTTTCTTTTGCTGCCACAATCCTTGGCTGAAACTTTTCAATCGTAGTGATCCGGCAATGTTCAGGCATAACCTGCCCCATGATCAGGGCAGAATACCCTACTGCAGTTCCCACTTCCAGAATCCTCTCCGGCTGCTTGGCAGTTATCAATGTCTTTAAAAATGCCGACATCTCTTTTCTGATGATCGGCACATGATTTTTCTTCGCATCTCTCTCAATTCCATCGATCAGCGGTCCATTCCCACGATCCAGCGAATTGATATAATCTACGATCCGCTCATTAACAATCATATCAGCTTCCTTCTTCATCTGTTTCCTGCAATCCGCAAAGCACATCTAAGATTTCCCGGGAATCCATAGCCGTGGACAGCGTATAGTTCCCCGGCTGGAATTCCGCCTCAAACAGCTTCGCCTGAATCACAAAAATCAGTTTGCTGCTGATCAAGCCCCTGTTCTCCAGTGCAGAAGCAATCTGGGACGCTGTATCGCCATCATTCACAGTGATCTGCTTTTCTACCCCAGGTTCCGCAGTCATGGGAACGGGATCAAAAATCTCCCTTCCAAACTCATAACCCTTTCTTGCTCCCCCAAAAAGCACAATCAACACAGCTGCATAGGCAACAATCCTGATCACTGCCCCCAGAGCTGCACCTGCCGCCTGCCTGTCGTCCCTTCTTCTGCTCATATAAAAACCTCTCTTATTCCACTTCCATGATGATCGGCAGAATCATAGGATTCCTCTTCATCTTTTTCCACAGAAAATCGCTGAGTGTATCCCGGATAATATTTTTAATCTTTCCCCAGTCGTTCACATGATGGCTCATACAGTCTTCCACAGAATTCAGCACCACTTTTCTGGCTTCTCCCATAAGATCCTCTGATTCCCTCACATAAACAAAACCTCTGGATACAATATCCGGTCCTGCCAAAAGCTGCCCACTGTATTTTTCCAGAGTGAGCACGATAATGATAATTCCGTTCTGAGCCAGATTCTGGCGGTCCCGAAGTACGATATTTCCCACATCGCCTATTCCCAGACCATCTACCAGGATGCCTCCCGCAGACACATGGCTGGTATTTTTCCAGCCTTCCTCATTCATCTCGATCACATCTCCGGAATTCATCATGATAATGTTTTCTTTCGGAATTCCCATGGACAGTGCCAGATTCTTCTGGGCCATACGGTGATGGTATTCGCCGTGGATCGGAATCGCATACTTGGGTCTGATCAGGGAATACATCAGTTTGATCTCTTCCTGGCAGGCATGGCCGGACACATGGGTATCCTGATAAATAACTTCCGCCCCTCTCACAGAAAGTTCATTGATCACATTGGCGACTGCTTTCTCATTTCCCGGAATCGGGTTGGAACTTAAAATCACCACATCTTTCGGCTTGATCGCTACTTTTTTATGCAATCCGGATGCCATTCTGGATAAGGCTGCCATAGCCTCTCCCTGACTTCCTGTGGTGATAATAACCGTCTGCTCGTCTTTATAATTTTTCAGCTGGTCAATCTCAATCAGAGTACCGTCCGGTATTTTAATATATCCAAGTTCACTGGCCGTACCGATCACATTCACCATGCTGCGGCCTTCTACCACCACTTTTCTGCCATATTTATATGCAGAATTGATGATCTGCTGCACCCTGTCCACATTAGAAGCAAAGGTAGCCACCAGAATACGGTTATTTCTGTGCTCATTAAAAATAGTATCAAACGTTTTTCCTACTGTCCTTTCAGACATGGTAAACCCAGGACGGGTCGCATTGGTACTCTCGCACAGCATGGCCAGCACGCCCTTTTTCCCCAGTTCTGCAAATCTCTGAAGGTCCGCAGGCTCTCCAAATACCGGCGTATAATCAATCTTAAAATCACCGGTATGCAGGATGATCCCGGCAGGTGAAAAAATTGCCAGGGCAGAAGCATCGGCAATGCTGTGGTTTGTTTTGATAAATTCCACACGGAAACAGCCAAGATTGATGGACTGTCCGTGTTTTACCACCTTACGCTTCGTGCTTTTCAGCAGATTATGTTCTTTTAACTTGTTATTGATCAGCCCGATGGTAAGCTTAGTTCCGTATACCGGCACATTCACCTGCTGCAGAATATAGGGAAGAGCTCCGATATGATCCTCATGCCCATGGGTGATCACAAACCCTTTCACTTTGCTGATATTCTGCTTTAAATAAGACACATCAGGAATTACCAGATCGATTCCCAGCATATCTTCATCAGGGAATGCGAGGCCGCAGTCTACCACAATAATGCTGTCCTCATATTCAAAAGCGGTAATATTCATTCCAATCTGCTCCAGACCACCAAGAGGAATGATCTTTACTTTTCCCGCTTTATTTTCATTTTTCTGTTTTTTCAAAATTTATAACCTCCAAATCACTGTTGTTCCATTTTCTTCCTGCATTCACTGCAGTATCCATATAATTTCACTTCATGATCCATCACTTTAAAACCGATCCGCTCGTCCACCGCAGCCTCCAAATTTTCCAGCAAATCGTCCTCAAAAGAAATAACCTTGCTGCAGCCAAGACAGATGGCATGGTGATGATGATGCTTTGTATTCTGGTTTCTCAGTTCATAACGGGCAACGTCTTCATCGAAATTTATCTTGTCAATCAGGTGCAGATCCACCAGCACCTGTACCGTACGGTAGATCGTCGCCAATCCGATCTCCGGGTTTGTCTGTTTCACCATGTCATAAATCTCTTCGGTTGTGAGATGCTCTCCCGGGTGTTCTGCCATAACCTGAAGGACTAAAAGTCTCTGGGACGTCACCTTCAGTCCCTTATCTCTCAGCAGTACCTTAAAATCTTCCTGATTCATACACCCTTCCTTTCCTGTGCCTACATCTCAAGATCCACGTCCGCGTCACCTAAAAGCTCAGAAAAAATGCGGAACACACCTTCCAGTTCCCCCTCATTTTCTACAAATTCATACACAGCTTCTTCATCAGTATCCCCGGACATATCCTTCAGGATATAGCACTCTCCGTCGTCTTCTTCCTCTGCGTCTGTTACAAGGAGATAGTTTTTCCCATGAATTCTGGTCTCTTCCAGGACATAAAATTCCACAGTCTCTCCATTTTCATCTGTCATGATGATTTTCTCTTCCATTTCTCTGTCTGCCTTTCCTACACTCTATCATGGCGTAAGGAATCCAGATATCCCTGAAGGATCAATCCGGCAGCCACCTGGTCAACATATTCTTTCCTGTTTTCCCGGCGTACCCCGCTTTCCATCAGAATCCGTTCCGCCGCCACAGTTGTCAGACGTTCATCCCACAGGATCACAGGCAGTCCAAGACGTCTTTCCAGCATTTCCTTGAAAATCTCCGTCTTTTCCACCCGTTCCCCAGCAGTATTATTCATATTTTTAGGGAAACCCAGCACGATTTTCTCTACTTCATATTCTTGCGCCAGTTCTTCGATACGGCGCAGAGTTTTTCTCAATTTGTTTTCTTCTTCTCTTGTCACGGTCTCCACCGCCTGAGCGGTCATCTGTAAGGCATCGCTTACTGCCACGCCTACTGTACGGGAGCCATAATCCAGACCCATGATTCTCATTCTCAATATTCTCCGCCCTGCCTATCAGAAAGGACATTTTTTCATGCACAAAAACAGCTGGAAGTCAGACTGTGACTGCGCCAGCTGGTAAAAACAAAAAAAGCATGCCCTTCTTTTATTTCAGTTTCGTATCAATATAAACCTGCATCAGTTCTTCCAGAATTTCATCACGTTCCGCCTTCATAATCAGGCTTCTGGCATTTTTATGACTGGTAATATAAGTCGGATCTCCGGACATAATATATCCCACAATCTGATTAATGGGATTGTAGCCTTTTTCCGTAAGCGCTACATAAACCTGCTCCAGGATCTGACTCACGTCCATCTTATTTTCCTGTACTGCCCTAAAATATTGTGTATTGTGGATTTCTCCCATATTCTCACGTCCTTTAACTGTTCTTTCTTATTCTACCCCAAATCTTTCTATTCGTAAAGGGGGTATTTTCCACTTATCCGATCTGTCTCTTAAGAAGAAGTGTCCCATCTTCCATAATTGCTGTTCCTTTTCCGGTCACAAGCGTCCCTTTTTCCCCTGCTTCCAGATCTACAGCGCACCTTACATATTCTTTGGTATGACCCACCAGATATCTGCCTCCCTCTATCATAACTTCTTCTTCCAACAAAATTTCCAGTTCTTTTCCTAAGAATGACGTTCTATATTCCTGAGACATGCTCCTGTCCAGTTCCAGCAAAACATCACTCCGTTCTCCTTTCACAGGTTCCGGTATCTGCCCTTCCATTCTGTCTGCCACAGTTCCCTTTCTCCTGGAATACTTAAAAACATGCATTTCATAAAAATGCACTTTTTCCAAAAACTGCCTGGTGGCTTCAAACTCTTCTTCTGTCTCTCCCGGAAACCCTACGATCACATCCGTCGTAATGGCCGGGTTGTGGAAATATCTTCTTAAAATTTCACATTTTTCATAATATTCTTCTGTCGTATAATGGCGGTTCATTCTCTTCAATACAGAATCGCAGCCGCTCTGAAGGGATAAATGAAAATGAGGGCAGAATTTGGGTATCGATGCCAGAAATGCCGCTGATTCTTCTGTAATGATCCTGGGTTCCAGGGAGCCCAGACGGATACGCTCCAATCCCTGGATTTCATTCAGACGTCCAATCAATTCAAACAGGCCGCTTTTTTTATCTTCTCTGAAATCCACGCCATAAGAACTGAGGTGGATACCGGTAAGCACCACTTCCCGATAACCGGATGCTGCCAGTTTCTCCACTTCTTTTATCACATCTCCCGGTCTCCGGCTCCGTATTCTTCCCCTGGTATAGGGAATGATGCAATAGCTGCAGAACTGATTGCAGCCGTCCTGTATTTTAATAAAAGCCCTGGTATGTTCCTCAATCCGGTCCACATGCAGTTCTTCATACTCCCTGGAAGCCCCGATATCCTTCAGATATGCTTCCTTTTCCCCAGTATGGGAAAAATGGCGTTCCAGAATCTCCACCAGTTCTCTTTTTCTGTCATTGCCGATCACAATGTCTACTGCCTCATCTTTTTCCAGAAGTTCTTCTCCGGCAGCCTGGACATAACACCCGGCAGCTACCACTACTGCAGCCGGATTCATCTTTTTTGCCCGATGGAGCATCTGCCTGGATTTTCTGTCTGCAATATTGGTAACCGAGCAGGTATTGATCACATAAACGTCCGCTCCCGGCTCAAACGGAACGATTTCATAACCGGCTTTCTGGAGCATCTGTTCCATAGCCTCTGTCTCATAGGAATTTACTTTGCACCCCAGATTGTGAAAAGCTGCCTTTCTCATAGTTCTCTCCATTTCTAAATTTCATACACGGCAATTTTCGTCAAAACTGCCTCTTGACTTTCCCTCCATACCTTTGTACTATAGAATCAACACGGCAATTCAAAGCCGCAAATAGAGGAGGATATTGTAGCATGAAAACTGTACGCATTTCTTTGAATTCTATTGATAAAGTAAAATCTTTTGTGAATGATCTGACGAAATTTGATGTTGATTTCGACTTGGTATCCGGCAGATATGTAATCGATGCCAAATCCATCATGGGAATCTTCAGCCTGGATCTTTCCAAGCCTATTGATCTGAATATCCATGCAGAATCAGGACTGGACAACATTCTGACTGTTCTGGCTCCCTATATCGTAGAATAACGATTCCGGATAAGATTATCAAGCGAAGCACAGATGTGCTTCGCTTTTTTTATTAATACTGATCCGAACAATTCCTATCTGTATTCAGGTGCAGCCCAACGATCAACTGCACCATACCACTTCTTTTGTCTGAATGGCAGTTTCTACCATCTCATCTATCTTCTCTTCCAGATGATGTTCTGACTTGCGGATCGCATTCAGATTCGGTTTTGTCACCGGATGTTTTGCCACAAAAATGGTACAACAGTCTTCATAAGGAAGTACTGATGTTTCATAGGTATCGATTTTTTCTGAAATATCCACGATTTCCTGTTTGTCAAAACCGATCAGCGGCCGGTATACCGGAAGGCTGCACACATCATTGGTACAAAGCAGAGACTGCATGGTCTGGGAAGCCACCTGTCCGATGCTCTCCCCTGTAATCAGTCCGATACAGCCGGTTTCCTGGGCAATCCGTTCCGCAATCCGCATCATATAACGCCTCATAATGATCGTCAGTTCCTCATGAGGGCATTTCTCGTATATATACAGCTGGATATCCGTGAAATTGATAATATGCAGAGCAATAGGACCGGAATATTTCGCCACCTGTTTTGCCAGATCTACCACTTTCTGTTTTGCCCTTTCACTGGTGTAAGGCGGAGCATGGAAGTATACCGCATCGATCTTCACACCCCTCTTTGCGATCATCCAGCCTGCCACAGGACTGTCAATGCCTCCTGACAGCAGGAGCATTGCCTTCCCATTGGTACCCACCGGCATTCCGCCTGCTCCGGGAATCATCACCGAATAGATATTTACTTTTTTCCGCACTTCCACATGGAGCATTACGTCCGGATTGTGCACATCCACCCGGATCTCAGGAAATGCATCCAATATCACTTCTCCCAGGTCACGATTGATTTCCTCTGACTTATGGGGATAATTCTTATCTCCTCTTCTGGCATTCACTTTAAATGTCAGATGTTTGTCCGGATACACCTGGTCCATGTATGCAACTACCTGTTTTTTCAGGTTCTCATAATCTTTGTCCTCAAACTGTACCATAGGGCAGATCCAGACGATTCCAAACACTCTTTTTAATGCACTGACTGCTTCATCATAATCATACTCACCCTCCGTATCCACATAGATACGTCCTGCCTCTTTGGTGACTGTAAATTCTCCTTCTACGTCCTTCAGTGCCCGCTTCATCTGTTTGATCAGAGCATCTTCAAACAGATATCTGTTTTTTCCCTTTGTTCCGATCTCCGCATATTTGATCAAAAATGATTTATATTCCATACTTTCCTTATCCTCTCTGATACCGGCGAAGGACCGGCAGCAATTCCTTTAATGTATCAATACAGTAATCTACTTCTTCCAGAGTATTATACCGTCCAAAACTGAACCTCAGGGTGGAATCCAGAAGCTCCTGTTTTACTCCAATCCCTTTCAGCGTCCCGCTTACATCCGGATGATTGGAAGAGCAGGCTGAACCGGAAGATACATAGATTCCCTTATCTTCCAGGGCATGGAGCAGCACTTCACTCCTCACTCCTGAAAAACTCACACTCACTACATGAGGGGCACTGTCCTTACCCGGATAGCTGTTGGGATACGCTCCTTCCACCTCATGCAGCCTTTCCAGCATATGATCTTTCAGGCTGTACAGATGTTCCATCTTCTGGTCAAAATCTGTATACGCTTCTTTTGCCGCCACTCCCATGGCTACAATACCCGGCACATTTTCCGTTCCGGAACGCATACCTCTCTGCTGGCCGCCGCCATAAATGATGGGACGGATCTTTACTTTCTCATCTATATACAAAAATCCAATGCCCTTAGGCCCATGAAGCTTATGGCCACTGACAGACAGCAGATCGATTCCCTGTTTTTTCGGCCTGATCTGGAATTTTCCATATGCCTGGATCGCATCCACATGAAATACAATGCCCGGATTGGCTCCGTGAACAATTTTCCCAATCTCCTCTACCGGTTCCACTGCTCCCACTTCATTATTCACATACATAACAGATACCAGAATCGTATCCGGACGGATAGCTGATTTTAATTTTTCCAGATCCAGGTGCCCTCTGCCATCTACAGGCAGATATGTCACTTCAAATCCCATCTCCTCTAAAAAAGACAGGGTATTGTAGATGGATGGGTGCTCAATATTGGAAGCAATGATGTGGCGCCCTGACCGTTTATTTGCCATGGCAGTGCCGATCAGAGCCATATTATTGGACTCAGACCCTCCCGATGTGAACAGGATTTCTTTTTCCTTTACCTTCAGAGTCTTTGCCACCTGAGAGGCGGCTTCTTTCATAGCATTTTCTGCCTTTACTCCCAGAATATGCCTGGCCGACGGATTTCCATAATTTACCGTCATCATCTCCATCACGGCTGCTGCCACGGATTCCGATACCCGGGTGGTTGCCGAATTATCAAAATATACTTCCATATCCTTTCCCTTCCTACTTTCCTTCCAGCTGAAAACCTAACACAGACAGAACGAACATACCTGCCGTTTCCGTTCTCAAAATCCTCTTTCCCAATGTCACCGGCTTCACATGGCTGTCCATGGCAAGCCTCACTTCTTCTTCGTCAAAGCCCCCTTCCGGGCCTACAAAGATTCCCACCTGCATTCCCGGGACAATAGCAGAAAATTCTTCTCTGGTTCCCTCGATCCCCCTGGCATTTTCATAAGGAATCAGGTTTTTATCAAAGCCGGACGCATACTGAAATGCTTCTTTCAAACTCATCACATTTGTGACCCTGGGGACCAGAAGACGCTTGCTCTGCTTGGCTGCACTTTCTGAAATTGCATTCCATCTGGCCACTTTGGATGCTTCTTTTTTCCCTTCCAGTTTTACTACCGCTCTCCTGGTAGCCACAGGAATAATCTCATAAACTCCCAGTTCCACTGCTTTCTGGATGATCAGCTCCATCTTATCGCTTTTCGGCAGTCCCTGAAACAGATAAATCTTCACCGGAAGTTCCGTATTTTCCATGACTCCCAAAATTTTCGCTTCCACCCGGTCATTCTCCACACAAACCAGTTCACAGTGATAATCCTTATCCTCACGATTGCTGACCCGGATTTCTTCTCCTGCTTTCATGCGGAGCACCTGTCTGATATGATTGACGTCACTTCCAGTGATCGTCAGAATTCCGCTCTCTTCATCAATCTGGTCTTTCTCTACAAAAAAATGGAACATGATCACTTCTTTCTGGCGGTAACCGACAGCCATTCTCCCTGATAAGTCACTTCCACAATCTCAAACTGATCGTTAGCCTCAAATGCCTGACGCACTGCTTCCTCTTTCATATTGATAATTCCGGACGTAATAAAAATACCGCCTTTCTTCAGATGCACCGGAATCTCTGCCTGAAGCAGAATAATCACATCCGCCAGGATATTTGCCACGGCAATATCATAGCATTCATATCCTGCCTGATCCTGTACGGTCTTATCATCAATAATATTTCCCTGGACCACCTGAAACTGACGGGAGTCAATTCCATTGGCTTCCAGATTTTCTCCCACTGCTGTAATGGCATTATCATCCAGATCCGTACCAAACACTTCTGCTGCTCCAAGTTTCAGAGCAGTAATACCCAGGATACCGCTGCCTGTCCCCACATCGAGGACCTTTGCATTCCGGGTCACATATTTTTTCAGCTGGCGGATACAAAGCTGGGTAGTCTCATGCTGGCCTGTCCCGAATGCGGTTCCAGGATCGATCTGGATCAGAAGTTTATCCTGATCAGTCTCCGGAACTTCTTCCCAGGTAGGTTTGATCAGAATGTCATCTACGGTAAACGGCTTAAAATACTGTTTCCAGTTATTGATCCAGTCTTTGTCCTCTGTTTCCGATACCTGAATCGTCCGCTCTCCCACATCTACAAACAAACTTAAATCATCCAGACCTTCTTCTATACGGGCAAGCAGTTCATCAAGCCCTTCCAGTTTCTCATCATCCAGATAAAAACTCACCCTGGCCTTCCCGTCATCAGGTCCCAGGTCAGGAAGGATATCAATAAACATTCCCTTCGTCTCTGCTTCCGTAAGCGGTACATGGTCCTCAATTTCAATTCCTTCTATCCCCAGTTCATCAAACAGGCTGCTTACCAGGTCCACCGCTTCCGTGGTCGTATTTAATGTAAATTTTTTCCATTTCATCTAGGGCTCCCCCTTCCATCCATTCTGTTGTTCCGTTTTCCTTTTTCGCTTACCGTATCATATCATAGATTGTTTCAGGAAGCAAGCCGGATGTCAGGAGCGCTGCTTTGCTACTCATCCAGCATGGCACAGGCAATTTCATACTCCTGCTGACAGGGAAGCACCTTCTTTTCCTTTTCCGGAAACGTAGCGTCAAATGCAAGAATATCTGCTCCCTCCGCCTCTAAGGCATCTGAAAATACCACATATCCATTCCTGTCTTTAAGCGCATTTTCCTGCAAAGGCAAAGCTAAAAGACCGGTATAAAATTTCCCGTCAGGCATAGAAATCCCATATTTTTTTCCGCCACAGAATCCATACGGCTCATAGTGATAGGGATATCCTAATGTCAGAATTGCAGTATATCCCATTTCTGTGGCTTTTGCAATCGAATAGGTAATCAGTTTTCTCCCCATACCCTGACGATGATATTCCGGAGAAATAAAAACCGGGCCAAAGCTGACGGTAGGAAAATCTCCATCAGACGTTACAATCCGGGAATGGGTGTAAAAAATAGCCCCTTCCACAATACCATCTATTTCTATGACAAACGCAAGCTCCTTGATAAAATCAGGATGCGACCGCATTTTATGCACAACATAATGTTCTGAAGCCCCGGGGAAATACAGATTCCAAAAGGCTTCCCTGGCTACTTCCTCCGTTCTGCGGTAATCCCTTCTCTCTTCATTACGGATAAGAATATTCACCTTTCTGTACCTCCTTGTTCTCATTACTTTCCCAATATGGCCAGCATATCTTCTCTGGAAAGAGACGCCAGATTTATGGTTCCCTCTTTTATCACATCATCTGCAAGATTTTGTTTCATCCTTTGAAGATGCTCTATATTTTCCTCCACCGTATCCTTCATGATCAGACGGAATACAGTCACCTTTTTATCCTGGCCAATCCGGTATGCCCGGTCTGTAGCCTGATTCTGGGCCGCCACATTCCACCAGGGGTCATAGTGGATCACCATGTCTGCCGCTGTCAGATTCAGGCCTGTTCCCCCTGCCTTAAGAGAAATCAGGAACACCTGGGTACTGTCCTGGCCAAACGCATTCACCAGATGCAGCCTCTCTTCCTTAGGCGTTTCTCCCGTCAGACAGTAATAGGAAATGTTTTCCTGATCCAGTCTCTTTCCTATCAGTTCCAACATGGAAGTAAACTGGGAAAACAAAAGAATCTTATGATTCCCTGCAATTCCATTTTTCACCAGATCCACACAGGTTTCTAATTTTGCACTTCCTGCCCGGTAATGAGAATAACATAGGGATGGGTGACAGCAGATCTGACGAAGCCTGGTTAACGCCGCCAGAATCTGTATCTTATCGTCCTCCTCCCCTGTCTCCAGTTTTTCTTTCAGCAGAGAGGCGCTGGCGGCATACAGTTCTTTCTGTACTCCTTCCGCTTTGGAATAAACCACAGTTTCCATTTTTTCAGGCAGTTCCATCAGTACCTGCTGTTTCAGACGTCGCAGAATAAACGGACCGATCAGCTGACGCAGCTGTCTCAAGGCATCCCGGTTTCCTTCTTTCGCAATCGGGATTTCATATTCCCTCCGGAATTTTGCATAACTGAACAGAAACCCCGGCATCAGATAATCAAAAATGCTCCACAGTTCTCCCAGCCGGTTTTCCATAGGAGTTCCAGTCAGGGCAAATCTGGAGGCAGAATGAATTGCCTTTACTGCTTTGGCGCTTAAAGTACCGGCATTTTTGATATATTGAGCCTCATCAATAAACTGGCTCTCAAACTCTATATCCTGATACCATTCCAGGTCCCGTTTCAGCAGGTCATACGAAGTGATCACCACATCACACTGGAGGATCTTTCTGGAGGCAAGCTTCCGTTCCTCTGCATTTCCTGCAATCACCAGGGTCTTAAGGCAAGCGCCAAACTTCTCTATCTCGCTCTCCCAGTTATACACCAGGGAAGCAGGGCAGACAATAAGAGCCGGCTTTCCCTCCCCGTTCCGTTTCTTTTCATCTATCAGAAAGGCGATCACCTGAACGGTCTTTCCCAACCCCATATCGTCTGCCAGAATTCCTCCAAATCCCATGGATTTTAATGTCTTTAACCATTTAAAACCAAATTTCTGATACTCCCTCAGCACGTCCTGCAAGGTTTCCGGCACTTCAAAATCGCTGTCCTCTACTGCCTTGATCCCCCGCACCAGACTTTTAAACATTCTGTCCCGGTACACGGTCATTCCCTGTCTCGCTTCCAGGATACTGTTCAGATAAAATGCCCGGTATCCCGGTACCCGCATCACACCTTCCTGCATCTGGGCTTTTGTCAGGGAAAGGCCCTCCATCATCCTGGATACCGTCAGAAGGCCGTCATCTTTTAACTCCAGGAATTCCCCTGACTTTAACCGGTAATATGGTTTTTTCTGCTGATACCGTTCCAGCACTTTTAAAAGCTCCTGGCGGTCCATTCCGTCTACATCTATTTTCAGGTCCAGCCAGTTTCCCGTATAGGAAACACCAATAGAAACTGCCGGTGGAGGCAAAATCTTTACCCGCTCCATACGGGCTGATACCATTACCTCTCCCAGTTCCTTAAATTCTTCAATCCCCTCTGTAAGCAGCCGATAAATCCCTTCCTCGTCATTCCGGATCACCAGGGTCTTCCCATCTTCCTCCCTGTACGAAAAATACCGGGTGATCACCTGGCTGACCTTAAATTCTCCCGGCACATCACGACAGACTGTCCGCGGCACATTCTCATCTTCCACAGGATGAAAGGAAAAATCTCCGTAAGAAAGCAGTGGTTCCATGGTAATCTGGTTGCTGTCCGGACTATCAAAGAAAAATCTGGCTTTCAGCTCTTCCGGACGATATTCTTCCAGTTTCACACCATCCTCCCGCACAATCCCATATGGCAGGAGTTTTCTCAACACCCTTTCATAAAACAGTGGAATATCCCTGTCATTCACAAACAGCCTGTTTCCTCTGTTTTTTCTCACAGCCTGTTCCAGAAATACCCACAGATCCCTTCCCCTTTTTCCTGTCAGACGGCACAGGCTTCTATGGGACAACAGGTATACCGCGGTTTCTCCCCGGATGCAGTCCATATCATCGGGAATTTTTATGCAGATTCCGTCTCTTCCGGCTTTCTCTATCTGAATCTCAAAACTGGGCAGTTCCTCCGTGATCAGGACCTGCCTGCGGATTCCCGAAGATTCTTCGGCTTCTACGGTTCTATCCATCATCAGCTGGACAAACCGATCCATATCTCCCCGATTCAGGCAGATACTCCGCATATTCTGAGCAGCCGGAGTCCCTCCCTTGGAAAAATGGGCATGATATTCCAGATAAGAGTGTATCAGATCCAGTAAAAACTCTGCAAGGGCACGGCTGTCCTGATCAAAAGCAGAAAGGCTGTGATAAAACTCCAGGTTTTTTCCATAACGGACCATGGTTCCATGCTCTACAGCATCAGCAAATAACGCAAGATCTTTCACCAGATATGGCCGGTCCTTACCTACATCAAATTCCAGGCTGATTCCGGTACGCTCTAACAAAAGCCTTGGCCGCAGAAACACGCAGGATTCCTCTTCTCCCGCCATAATCTCCGCCACTTCCCGGTTTGTATATTCCCGTATCATCGTCCTGATCTCCTGGGAAGTAAAGACCGGAGGACTGGTTTCCTCTTTCTTCCTCCGCTTCCATTCTTCATATAGAAAACTGCAATGCCGGCACATACCTTTATAAGAATTCCCATCCTGGCAGCTACAGGAATAATCAAATACCTGATCATGTTTCAAATAAATAGAAGACCGGTAAGTATGTGCCCCTTCCGTAATCGATGCCTTGACCTCAGACTCTCCTTTCCAGAACGTGTTCTGTGTATAAGCGGATATGGTTAACATCTTCAAATATCCCTCCCCAACATACAGGCTATTTCAGAAACACCCTGGAAGCAGATCTCTCATTTTCTGCTTCCAGGGTGTCTTATTATCTGTCTGAGTAAAAGATTACATACGTTCCGGTGCATCAATACCCAGCAGGTCAATGCAGGTTTCCAGAACTTTTTCTGCCAGAGCGATCAGAGACAGCCAGCTCTCCTTCTGCTCTTTGTTTTCCTCTGTCAGAATCTTGGTATCGTGATAAAAACGGTTGCAGGCATTGGACAGATCATATACATACTGGCAAATCTTGTGAGGAGCCGTCTCCTCAAAGCTGACAGCCAGCACCTCATTGTATTTGGCCAGTTCCAGTCCCAGAGATTTCTCCGCCTCTGACACGGCCGGCAGTATCCTGGCTTCCGGAGACATCTGACCATTTTTCTTTAAAATAGATTTGATCCTTACTATGGTATAAAGGATATAAGGCCCTGTATTTCCCTCAAAGGAAATGAACCGGTCCATATCAAATACATAGTCCTTCGCTGCCTGATTGGACAGATCCCCATATTTCAAAGCGGAAAGCCCTACGATCTTTGCGGTTTCCTTTGCTTCTTCCTCAGAAACTGTGCGGTTTTCCATAATTCTCTCATACACCGCTTCGTCCACCTCTGAGATCAGCCGCTCCAGACGCATGACGCCGCCCTCTCTTGTCTTATAGGGCTTTCCATCCTTTCCGTTCATGGTACCAAATCCCAGGAAAATCATCTTCCTGTCAGCCGGTACGATACCAGCTTTTTTCGCCACCCGGAATACCTGGGTAAAATGAAGGTCCTGACGTTTGTCCACCACATAAATATATCGATCAGGATGATAATCTTTCTCCCTTTCCACAATCGTTGCCAGATCCGATGTGGCATACAGCGCAGCCCCATCAGACTTACGCACGATACAGGGAGGAAGTTCTTTTGCATCTGTTTCTTCTCCAATATCCACTACCAAAGCTCCCTGGCTTTCATAAGCCAGCCCTTTTTCAATCAGGCTGTCAATCAATCCAGAAATATACGGCTGTGCATCGCTTTCCCCTTTCCACAGATCAAATTCCACATTCAGGCTGCTGTAATTCTTTTTCAGATCTGCCAGGGATACATTCATAATATGTCTCCAGATGGCACGGTAAGGAGCATATCCGCTCTGAAGTTTCAGGGTTGCAGTCTGGGCCCTCTCCTTAAATGCCCTTCCTTCTTCTGAATCCTCTTTTGCCTTGCCGCTGGCAGCCGGATAGATTTCTTCCAGCTCTCCAATGGTAAATGGCGCCTCTTCCGGATATTCTCCCTGATAATTTTCATCAAAATAAGGAAGGTCCGGCTGTCTGTCCCTTAACTCCTCAATGATCAATCCCATCTGGAGTCCCCAGTCTCCCAGATGCACATCACCGATCACATGATGGCCCAGAAAGCGTCCCATTCTCTTTACGCTCTCTCCGATAATGGCTGCTCTCAAATGCCCTACATGGAGAGGTTTTGCTACATTTGCCCCGCCATAATCCACAATAATGGTTTCTATCTTTTCCGGTTTTTCCAATCCCAGTTTTTCAGCACCGGCCATTCCATTCAGATAATCAGCCAGCCACTGGCCATTGAGCCGGATGTTGATAAATCCCGGCATCACAGCCGTAATTTCAGCAAACATAGGGTTTCCGGAAACAGCAGCAACAATCTCTTCTGCGATCTCTATCGGTTTTTTCTTATATGCTTTTGCCGCAGCCATGGCTCCGTTGCATTGATATTCACATAAATCAGGCCGATTGGACAGATTCGCTTTTGCATAGCTTTCCTCATAGCCACAGCCGGTAAAAGCAGGCTTCAGTTCCCCTGCAATCAACTCAAGGATCTTTTTCATTCTCTCCAGTTCCTTTCTAACATTCCATACTTTAGGCAAACTATTATAAATCAAAGCTGCAGGAAAAGCAACTTCCCGCAAAAAAAGCTGCCGCGCTATGCGGCAGCTTTCATGCTTTTTATACTCTGGAAAGATACTCGCCTGTACGCGTATCGATCTTTAACTTATCTCCAATGTTTACAAACAGAGGAACATTGATCACTGCTCCTGTTTCCAGGGTAGCCGGCTTGGTAGCACCGGTTGCGGTATCTCCTTTAAATCCAGGCTCCGTATCCGTTACTTCCAGTTCTACAAATAACGGAGGTTCTACAGAGAACACATTTCCATTGTAAGAACAGATCTTGCAGATATCATTTTCCTTTACAAATTTCAGAGCATCACCGATGGTGTCGCTGTTCAGGGCAATCTGGTCATAGGTCTCTGCATTCATAAAATGGAACAGATCTCCATCAGAATACAGATACTGCATGTCCACACGGTCAATTCTTGCTGCCGGGAACTTTTCAGTAGGACGGAATGTACGTTCTACCACACCTCCACTGATCACATTTTTAATCTTTGTTCTTACAAACGCTGCTCCCTTTCCGGGTTTCACGTGCTGAAACTCAATAATCTGGCATACGTTGCCGTCAATCTCAAGAGTCATGCCGTTTCTAAAATCACCAGCTGATATCATAAATGATATTCCTCCTTGTTTTCTCTCATACTTGAATCCAATCGTTTTTATTTTATACTAAAATCCTGTCATTTTCAACCATTTTTTACATTTTTCCAGATGCTGCCGTCAGATAATCCATGGCCAGTTCATAGCCCATAAGCCCCAGCCCTACTACCTGTCCATCGCAGACAGGAGCTGTAACCGACACATGGCGAAATTCCTCCCGCTTATGGACATTCGAGATATGGACTTCCACCTTCGGAATTTCCACAGAAGCCAGAGCATCCCTGACTGCATAGCTGTAATGGGTAAAAGCACCGGGATTGATGATAATCCCCTCTGTTCCGTCTCCATACGCAGCCTGAATCCGGTCAATGATGGCCCCTTCATAATTACTCTGAAATACCTGGATCTCATGTCCTTCCGCTTCCGCCTTCCGTTCCAGCCGTTTCACCAATCCTTCATAATCTTCCGTTCCATAAATCCCCTTTTCCCGTATTCCAAGGAAATTGATATTCGGTCCATTTAAAACCAGAAGTTTCATTGCTCCACCTCCCGTTCTTCCACTGCCCTTACAATCTCTTCCACCGTCCTGTCGTCCGTTTCCACCAAGATATGGGCTGCCTCCTGATAATAGGTTTCCCGTTCTGCCAGAAGAGTTTTTACCTTTTCTTCCGGATTCTCTCCCTGGAGCAATGGACGGGTATGGTCATCTTTCAGCCTGCTGCAGACGGTTTCCGGGCGAATCCTTAAATAGACTACAGTCCCCGCCTCTCTCAGCGCCGCTCTATTCTCAGCTCTGAGAGGCAGGCCTCCGCCTACCGAAATCACCGTATTTCTTACCTGTCCGGCCAGTTCCCGTACCAGTTCCGTTTCCATCCTGCGGAACTGTTCTTCCCCAGCATCACGGAAAATTTCACGAATGGTTTTCCCTGCTCTGGACTCAATCAGACTGTCTGTATCCAAAAAGTTCATTCCATGCATATGGGCATAAGCTTTTCCCACGCTTGTCTTTCCTGCCCCCATAAAACCGGTAAAAATCATATTTCCAGTGCCTGGCAACAGCTTTTTTTTCATCTTCTTACGGATGCCGTCTATGATATCTGCTCCTACTGTTACGGAAGGATTCCACAGTTCAAATGCGATCACTCCCTGGTAGATCAGCATATCCAGTCCATTATAAGCTTTTCCGCCAGCCAGGCTTACCCGTTTCATAAACGAAGTTTCCCATGGAGTATAGATCAGGTCAAACCCTGTATGAATCTTCCGGTAAAACTCCGGATCTTCAATCAGGACAGACTCTGTATCCGGAGCCATACCAACACTGGTAGATTGGATACACAGATAATTTCCCTCCGGAATCTGTCTGTGATCTGTCAGAGCCATTGGAAGAAAATCTGTCCCCTGAAAACGTTCTCCTGCTTCTATTGCCAGTTCGACTGCCCTGTCTCTGTTCCTGTTCAGCACATAAACTTTTTTTGCTCCGTGTTCTCCCAGCGTACAGGCAGCCGCCTTGGCTGCCCCACCAGCTCCCAGTAAGATACAGGATTCTCCTTCCACCGTGATTCCTTTTTCCGCCATTGCCCGGTAAAGTCCCGGTGCGTCTGTATTATAACCCTTATAGCCGCCTTCTATCCGCACCAGAGTATTGACTGCTCCGATTGCTTCTGCTCCCGGATCAATCTCCTTTAAATACGGTATGACTTCCTGCTTATAAGGAACTGTCACATTCAACCCATTGATATGAAGGGCGTATGCCCCTTCCATCCCTTCTTTCACCATTCCTCTTTCTACCTTTAACGGAATATAAGAAGAATGCGTTCCCGTCCTTTCCGCAAAATAATTCTGCATCATCGGGGAATACGAATGTTCCACAGGGTTTGCCATAATACCGTAAATGCTTGTCCTTCCGTCTATCACCTGCTATTCCTCCTGCTCCTTTCATACAGCCACAATACCGCTTTTTCCGGATAACGTTTCAGTATGATCTGGATTTCTTCTTTCGGGTCAATCGGTTTGACCAGAATGCTGTAGATACCGGCCCTGTTTGCCCCCCACACATCAGTAAACAGCTGATCTCCCACAAACAAAGTGGTCTGTTCATCTGTTCCCATCTGTTTCATGGCCTTTTTGTAATTCGCCGTCCCCGGTTTTCCTGCTTTGAAGATATACGGGGACTCTACCTGTCCGGCAAAGGAAGACACCCGGTTTTCTTTATTATTCGACAACAGGCAGGTAGCATATCCTATTTCACGGAGTCTGCGGAATAATTCCACGATTCTTTCATCTGCCGGAGCTCCATGGGGGACCAGGGTATTGTCAATATCGAAAATAACCCCCCGCATACCTTTCTCCCAGAATTGTTCAAAGGGGATGGCATACACGGAAGGCATATATTCACAAGGATAAAATGTCTCAACTATCATCAGCTATTTTTTCAGCAGTTTACTGATCTCCTCCATAAACGTATTCACATCTTTAAATTCCCGGTATACCGATGCGAACCTGACATAAGCTACTTCATCCAGATCTTTCAGTTTTTTCATGACCAGTTCTCCAATATCTGAAGTGGCAATTTCTTTCTCTTCCCGGTTGAAAATTTCCGTTTCAATCTCATCAATCATGGAATTGATCTGCTGGGTAGATACCGGTCTTTTATGGCAGGAATGGATAATTCCCGCTTCAATCTTGGCCCGGTCATAAGTTTCCCGGGAATCATCTTTTTTGATCACCATCAAAGGCATGGTTTCCAGTTTTTCATAAGTGGTAAAACGCTTTCCACAGGTTTCACACTGTCTGCGGCGGCGTATGGAACTGTTATCATCTGCCGGTCTGGAATCAATTACTTTTGTATCTGCTGCATTGCAAAATGGACACTTCACGTTCTTTCCTCCTGGATATTTTCCGAATCTCTTCTGTCTTTTTTAAAGAATGACTGTTTTTTATTGTACCTTAGGGACGAAGAAACCGCAAGCACTTTTCCCTGCGTCCTCCTCTATTCCCTGCAAGTTTCTTCCACATCTTTCCGTTTCACATCCACCAGAATAATATCTTCTCCTATCTGACAGATTTTACAGAACGGGATCACATACTCTTTTTCATGACCAAGAAAACCACAGATACAGCCGGGCCCCGGAACAATCAGTGCGAGAATACAGCCCGTATGGATATCAAATTCCACATCTCCTGCAAACCCCAGACGTTTACAGTCATTGATATTGATAATTTCCTTTCGTTTCAGTTCGCAAATCCTCATACCTGTCCCGTCCGGCATTTTCTTACTGTAGTTTATGCAATCCCTCTGATTTCCGTTATTAATTTTTTCAGTTTTTCTTTCGTAACTGCCTGGTGGATCTTCCCGTCTATCATCACATTAGGACCATATTTACACTGTTTCAGACAATGAATGGTTTCTACTTTGATTGTCCCATCCGCCGAAATCCCGTCATTCCCCACCTGCAGTTCCCGTTTCAGCCAATCATAGTTTTCTATTCCCCTGCCTCCGCAGCTTTTTCCACAGCATACCAGGATTCTGTGACGGTAAGGAGCCCGTTTCAGGCTGGGATACCATTTCATGATCAGTTCCACTACGGAAGGTTTCACCTGAGCCGCCTGTGCTGCCCTCTCTCTCACATCATCCGGAATACAGCCAAGCGTCTCCTGGATTTCCCGGAGCATTTCCACAATCTCTTCCTGAGGCAGGGTTCCTTTTCCACTGTAATGTTTTAAGATTTCTTCAATCTGTTTCTCTTCCATGTTTTCCTCCTGTATTTCCTTTTCTCACCTGTCTAAAGCAGCCTGCGGAACATAAACTGGAACAAAATCACCAGGAAGATCATCAGAATCTCCACCATCAGGATGGCAAAAGCCAGTACCTCACTGACAGATGCTGCCAAAAATGCTCCCCCATACAGCAAAAACAGCATGGTATATCCTGCCATCGCCCATGACCTGGTCCCGATCTGCCTGTTTCTCTCATCTTTTTCCCGGATTTCCATCCTCGTCATTTGTTCTCCGGAAGCCAGAAGTTTCCTGTTTCTTCTTACAACCGCTACTCCACTCCCTGCAAGCCCCAGACCGGTATACAGATAAAACTGGCTGATCCATACATCTGACACTGTCAGTCTCCATGCAGCTGCAGCCGCCACCGCAAGTCCCAGGCACAGATAAACTTTCCCCAGAAAGCATCTGCTTTCCACCATCTTTCTATAATCATAATCTCCGCCTGTCATAGCTTTTATCCATTCTCTCATCATTCTTCCTCCTCAAAAAGAAAAATTTCTTCAATTGACATTCCGAAAAACACTGCGATCCGGTGTGCCAGAGGAAGGGATGCCACATACTTCCCACACTCCAGGGACGTAATCGTCTGCCTTGTCACCCCTACTGCTGATGCCAGTTCCTCCTGAGACATCTTTCTCGCCTTTCTCAGTTCCTGTATTTTTGTTCTCACCTGACTCCTTCTTTCCCAGTAATGTTTCTGCTTTTAGTATAGTAAACTTTGCAAAAAATGTCAAGTCAACTTTGCAAATCAATTTCTTGTCAGCCTTATCGTTCTGTGCTATAATCGACGTAAAGGGAACGTTTCTGATAACGGAGGAAGTGAATGAAAAAAATCAGTCTTTACCAGGGTGATTCCCTGGATACCTTCTTAAAGATCCAGAACTGCCTGAAAAGCCGGAATATCCAGTATGACACGGAATGTCAGACAGAAAACGGAATCTTTCAAATGCTGGCCTCTTTGTTTACCCTTGGACGCCCTTCATCAGGGCTATCTGATGATCACAGGCAGCATTATTGCATCTTTGTGGACGAAATTGATTACGAAAGGGCGCGGGAAGCTGCCGGTTTCTTTTTCTGATTTCCTGCATCCATTCAAGACCTGATGATACAAAACAGGCGCCGCCGGAATTCTTCCGGCGGCGCCTGTTTCATATAAATATCTTCTTATGCTAATTTGGATTTTGCCAGTTCAGCCAGTTTTGCAAAGCCTTCTGCATCGTTGATAGCCATATCAGAAAGAATCTTTCTGTTCATCTCAACGCCAGCCAGCTTTAAGCCGTACATGAACTTGCTGTAGGACAGCCCGTTGATTCTTGCAGCTGCATTGATACGAGCGATCCACAGCTGTCTGAACTGTCTCTTTCTCTCTTTACGTCCTGCATAGGAGCTGGTAAGTGCTCTCATTACAGACTGTTTTGCAATTCTATACTGTTTGGAACGGGCTCCTCTGTAACCCTTAGCCATTTTCAGGACTCTGTTATGTCTCTTTTTTGCGTTTAAACCGCCTTTTACTCTTGCCATCGGTCAATTTCCTCCTTCTTAATTCAAAAATCCTTACAGATACGGTAAAATCTTCTTCATTACCTTTGCATTGGTAGCGTCGGTAATAATATCTTTTCTAAGATTTCTTTTTCTCTTTGTGGATTTCTTAGTTAAGATGTGAGACTTATACGCCTTATTTCTTACCAACTTTCCTGTTCCTGTCTTTTTGAAACGCTTAGCTGCTGCTCTGCTTGTTTTTAATTTAGGCATTGTATTTTCCTCCTTGAATTTGTCTATTTTAACGTTTTGCAGTTAAAAACATAACCATGCTTCTGCCTTCTACTTTGGACGGCTTGTCGATAACGGCAATGTCTGACAGACTCTCTGCAAAATCATCCAGAATATACTTGGACTTTGCCATATGAGCCATCTCACGGCCTCTGAACCGCAGAGTGACCTTCACCTTATTGCCCTTCTCCAGAAACTTCCTGGCAGCGCCGGTTTTTGTATTCAGATCATTGGTATCAATGTTGGGTGACAGACGGATTTCCTTCACCTCAATCACTTTCTGTTTTTTCTTTGCCTCTTTTTCTTTTCTAGCCATCTCATAGCAATACTTACCGTAATCGATAATCTTGCATACTGGCGGCTTTGCTGTCGGAGCAATCTTCACCAGGTCCAATTCTGCTTCCTGAGCCATTTTGTAAGCTTCTTTTGCCGACATGATCCCAAGCTGCTCCCCATTTTCTCCAATCAGCCTGACTTCCTTGTCACGAATCTGCTCGTTAATCATTAAATCGCTAATAGCCGTGCACCTCCAAAGTGAAATAAACAAAAAAACAGATAGAACAACCTGATTCTATCCGCCACATTCAAATTAAAAGAACGTTCCCATTTCCCCAGTTCTTTTCCATATAAACCCAGGTCACTGACTCGTGCCAGGGTGAGGCGGATACCTGCTTTCCTGTCAGTTGTTCTCACAACTTTATGTATATTACCACAGACCTTTTTATTTGTCAACATTTTTATTCAAAACCGCGGAGGAATTTTTCCCCCGCGGTCCTGCCTTATTTTGCCCTGAATGTAGAGCACTCCGTTTCTACTGCTTTGCTGGCACCCATTCCGGTGATTCCAACCCGCTCTGCCGTACATTTCTTCGCTGTATTATAAATACAGTTTTCAGCCTCGCATTCTACCTCCAGCTTGCTCTCCGGAGACTTGAACAGATTGGTAAAGGAATTGTCCTTATTTTCATTGAAGCTTCCGCAGCAGGTATCACAGCTTTTATTAGCCGCCTGCCCTTCTACTACAATATTCCTTTTGCAGCAGCAGTTATCCGCGTTGTGCATACAGCTTGTCACATTACAGTCCAGCTTTGTCATGGCACACTCCTCCTTCCACGATGGATAATATTTCAGAAACATTCTTAGTGTGCTCAAAAAAGCGGACTTTATCCCTGCAATCTTTTATTTTTCTTCTGCAGGTTCTGCTTTTCTCATTTCTCTTGCCCCAATTTCTTTTCCGATTTTTTCCATAAATGCTTCCAGGGAAGAGCTTCCTTCATCTCCGGCAAAACGGCTTCTTACAGATACCGTACCTTCTTCTTCCTCTTTCTGTCCTACCACCAGCATATACGGAATCTTCATCATCTGAGCTTCACGGATCTTATATCCGATCTTCTCGGAACGGGTATCTACTTCAGCCCGGATATTCGCCTCTGCCAGCTTTGCCGCCACTTTTGCTGCATAATCGCCATACTTATCGGAAATCGGCAAAACTTTTACCTGTACCGGAGCCAGCCAGGTTGGGAATGCACCTGCAAAATGCTCGATCAGAATTCCGATAAAACGCTCAATAGAACCAAATACCACACGGTGGATCATGATGGGTCTGTGCTTCTCCCCATCAGCTCCCGTGTATTCCAGTTCAAATCTCTGAGGAAGCTGGAAATCCAGCTGAATGGTTCCGCACTGCCAGGTTCTTCCAATGCAGTCCTCCAGATGGAAGTCGATCTTCGGTCCATAGAAAGCTCCGTCTCCTTCGTTCACCACATAAGGAAGTCCCAGTTCATCCAGGGCACTTCTCAGACCGTCTGTTGCTACTTCCCAGTCTTCATCACTTCCCATGCTGTCTTCCGGGCGGGTGGACAATTCCACATGGTATTTAAAGCCAAACAGGGAATATACCTGATTGATCAGATTTGCCACACCTTTGATCTCCTCTTTGATCTGTTCCGGTGTCATGAAAATGTGGGCATCGTCCTGGGTAAAGCAGCGTACTCGCATCAGTCCGTGGAGCTGTCCTGACTTCTCATGACGGTGAACCAGTCCCAGTTCTCCCATACGCAGAGGCAGGTCACGGTAAGAACGTGGCTCTGAAGCATAGACAAGGACGCCTCCCGGACAGTTCATCGGCTTGATGGCATAATCTTCCTCATCAATGACTGTGGTATACATATTGTCTTTATAGTGGTCCCAGTGACCGGATGTTTCCCACAGGCTGCGATTCAAAATGACTGGGGTGGAAATTTCCACATACCCGGCTTTTTTATGGATCTCTCTCCAGTAATCCAGCAGTGTGTTTTTCAGTACCATTCCTTTCGGAAGGAAGAACGGAAATCCCGGACCGGCTTCATGCATCATGAACAGTCCCAGCTCTTTTCCGATCTTTCTGTGGTCACGTTTCTTTGCCTCTTCCATCATGGTAATATAAGCATCCAGTTCTGCTTTCTTTCCAAATGCGGTAGCATATACACGGGTAAGCATTTTATTTTTCTCACTGCCTCTCCAGTATGCACCTGCCAGGCTCATCAGCTTATACGCTTTTCCCAGATCTTTCGTGTTCATCAGATGAGGTCCCGCGCACAGGTCAGTAAACTCACCCTGTCTGTAAAAGCTGATTTCCTCTCCTTCCGGAAGGTCTTCGATCAGTTCTACTTTATAAGGTTCTTCTTTTTCCTTCATAAAAGCAAGGGCTTCTTCCCGTGGAAGGGTAAACCGTTCAATCGGAAGTCCTTCTTTTACAATCTTTTTCATCTCGGCTTCGATTTTTTCCATATCTTCTGCTGTCAGAGAAGTTTCCGGATCTACATCGTAATAAAATCCATCGGCGATGGACGGTCCGATTGCCAGCTTTGTATTCGGATACAGACGTTTGATTGCCTGTGCCATTACATGGCTGGCTGTATGACGCAGCGTAGAAAGACCTCCTTCATCATTAGCCGTCAGGATATTGACCTGAGCATCATGGTCTACTACCGTTCTTAAATCCACCACTTCTCCATCTACTTCTCCTGCACAGGCAATGCGTGCAAGGCCTTCGCTCAGATCTTTTGCAATATCAATCACTGCCATTGGCTGGTCATATGCTTTCACAGATCCGTCTTTCAGTGTAATATTCATATATATTCTCCTTTCTGAAAATAAAAAATCCCCTGCCACACTGCTGTGTGACAAGGGACGATCTTACTGATCGCGGTTCCACCCTAGATTGCCGGAAGAAATATATCTTCTGACCGCTTCATTTATGATGATAACGGAATCACCGTTCCCGATTAAGGGACGCTCCGGGGTGGTCTTCCAGTCTCCGTTCCATAAAACGCTTCCACCAGTCTGCGCTTCTCTCTGTATGGCCGTAAGCCTGTACTCTTCCCATCTTCGCTTTTCTCTATACGCTTCTGATTATATCTACCGTCTTTCTGTTTGTCAAGAATATTTCCAGAAAAGCCGTTACGGAAGGCTGGCGTTCAATTCCCTGATGAGAGGAATCAGGTCCCGTTCTGTCCCATCCATTCCATACAGCCTTCCATCTGTCTCCCAACTGTAAAACCTGACATTATCAACCGTGACCTCTCCGTCGCTGTAAAGTTTCAGCTGACTTCCCGAAGGAACCAGCTGGATCTTGGCCTGGCTTTCTCCGTTTATCTCAACCGTACGGCTTTCTCCTCCACAGGATACGGTCACATGAGCTCCCTGGCTGCTCTCTGCATCAAACTCCACTGTCATTGCTTTTCCGATCACAGTCCCTGCCCTGCCTCCCAGGTCCTGGGAAATAAAACTTCCTGCCGGAATCACCGCCTGATGGTTTCCTTCCGTATCCACATAAGCCTTTCCGGAAAATTCCCAGCCTTCCTGTCCCAACCCAAACTGGGAATTATACAGTGCGTTGTTTCCGTAATTCCGGTAAGTCCACACCCCATACCCACCGGTCTTTTCCTTCAGAATGGGAACCGCTCCCTGGAAAAATGCCTGATACTGCCCCTCCTGAAGCTTAGGATTGTAAGAAAATTCAGGCGTATTGTCATAATACAGGAACTGTTCCAGAAATAACGGTTTCCCTCCGTTCTTTCCCAATGTATCAGACAGATTTTTATCCATGGCTGTAAGGGCCGTTTCTGCGGTAATATCCCCATCTTCCACATTCTGTCCCATATATATGCTGTACATGGCAGCTGTATAATCTGCATTTCCACAGCCAAACGTCGTCTCATGGGAAGCGCCCACCAGACTGCCGCTGACCGACGGAACCGGGTCTACGTCCAGCCTGGCTTCCATGGAAAGTCCCGGAAACACAGTCTGGCTTTCTTCCAGTATCTGATTTAGAACCCGGTCATAAAACTGATAGAATGTGTAAAACATAGGATCTGTGGCAAGGGGCAGACCGATTTCTTCGTAAGTTTTTGCCTCCAGCCCATATCCGTTCTGCAGATCTTCCAAACTGTAATTCTGACGCAGGAACTCCTGATAGCCAATCTTTTCTGCCAGTTCCACCGCCTGTCCTTCATAGGCTCCATTTCCTGTATCCTGAAGAAAATTCCAGAAATCTTCCCATGTCAGAAAACCGCCTGCAAAATTTTCATGAGAACTGCTGGCAGCATAAAGATCTCTTACATAATCCAGCCACATCTGTCTGGTATTTTCATCATACAGCAGCTTTGCATATCTTCCTGCATCCAAGCCTTCTCCTGTATAATCCCAGGTGTATCCTACCCTTAAAAACACCCATAGCCCATTTTTCTCCGCTTCCCGGAATACCCGTTCAAGTTTTTCATAAGCATAATCTGATTTTTCCACCTGCTCTGGCTGAGTTTCCGGCTGAAATTCCTTCCATGGCACCACAAGGATAATACTGTTAAACCCATCGGCTGCAATCTGCCTCAGTTCCTCCTCCATATCGTAACTTTCACTATTCCAAAAATTACACACCCAGTCATCCGAATAATAAGTGGCTGCCTTCCAGTAAGAGGGCCGTTCTACAGCCGCTTCCACCCTAAGCGGAGTTCCTGCCATACAGGTTATTCCTGCCGCCACCAAAAGAGCTGCTGCTCGCTTTGTATTTCTTCTCATCTGTTTTCTCCTATCTTCCAAATTATAATATCAATATCATGGCTGCTGTCATCAGGCAGGTACTGACTACGATCGACATGGAATTCATCGCGCTGGAAAGTCCCACATCTCCGCCAATCCCTGCTGTAAAAGCAGGACAGATGGAGGAAACCGGCGCCAGCATCAGTATGGTAAGCGTTTCCCTGATCTCCTGGGAAAATGGAAGGAACAGATAACAGGCTACTGCTGCTCCCACCGCGATCACATAACGCATGCCCAGAAGCCTGGCCAATTCTGCCATCGTCTCCCGGTTCAGCTGTATCTCAAACCCGATGCCTATCATCAAAAGAGACAGAAACGCATTCGCTCCCCCTGCCGTCTGGGCAAACACCAGTACCGGCCTGGGAAGAGAAATGCCCGCTACAGCCAGGACTGTCATGATCAGATAGGTATCAAACGGTACGGAAGAAAGCAGACTCCTGATACAGCTTTTTAATGAAAATTTATCTCCGATTCCTGCTGCCAAAGACGCTGCTGTAAACGTGATTCCTGTGCACATCACCGCATTTCCCACGTCAAAAAAACTGGTGACGCCCAGCCCTACAGGGCCCATGAAATTCTGTATGAACGGCATGGCAAAATTCCCCACATTATATCCGGCCAAATTGATCATTTCAAATCCTCTCTGGTCTGCTGTTCCCCGAATCCTTCCCAGATATCCAAGGACCACCATCACAATATTACCGCCAAGCCCGAACAGGATCATCAGCAACAGAGAATTCTCCATAGTGATAGAACTAAAATTCGTGACGATTGCTGCCGGAAGGGTAACCTTCAGCACAATACGGGACAGCAGATGAAAATCCTCCTTCTTCAGAAATCCGATTTTTCTCAATCCGGCTCCTAACAAAATCACTGCCATAAAAGCCACAGCTTTTCCAATAATCTCTCCCATATTTCCTCCCCTGTCAATCCATTTCCTTCTGTTATTTTTCTCCCTCTGTCAGTTCTGGCCATACAGTCAGCAGCATGGTAACATAGCAGGCCGCTCCTCCCAGAAAATTAGAAACCGGCTCTGCCAGAAAGACTCCATCCGTTCCCAGCCCCCATAGATGCGGCAAGATCAGGGTCAACGGAAAAACGATGATCACCTTACGGAAGACAGAAAAGAAAACTGCCTTTTTTGCCTTCCCAAGTGCTACAAATACCGCCTGGCCAGCCATCTGCAAGGACATCATAAAAAATCCGAAGTAATAGATTCTCATAGCAGGCCTTGCGATTGCCAGCAGATCGTTCTCATTGCTGAAAATGCGGATAAATAAGTCTGGCAAAAAATAAAGGCCGGCCCACATGATACTGGTATAAACAATGGCAACCACAGATGTAAAACGAATGGCTTCTTTGACTCTTCTGTATTCTCCTGCCCCATAATTATATCCCATTACCGGCTGGGCACTGTTCGTCACTCCCATCACCGGAAGCTGTACCACTTCCCGGATGGAATTGATCACCGTCATAGCTCCTACATACAGGTCTCCTCCAAAATCCCGGAGCGTCGCATTGCACACGATCTGCACCAGGGAGTTGGTGATCGACATAGTAAATCCAGACAGTCCCAGTCCCATAATAGACGCCACCCGTCTTCTTTCCAGAACCATGGCTTCCCGTTTCAGCTTCAATATTGTCTTTTTCCCTGTCAGAAATCTTAAAATCCATACAGCAGATATTCCCTGGGAAATCACAGTAGCAAGAGCCGCACCTCTCACCCCCATGCCCAATCCAAAGATAAAAATGGGATCCAGTATAATATTGGCTACAGCCCCCAGTAAAACTGTCATCATACCAATGCGGCCAAAGCCCTGGGAATTGATAAAACTGTTCATTCCCAGACCGGTCATGACAAACACACTGCCAAGCAGATAGATCGTTACATATTGACTGGCATAAGGATAGGTATTGTCACTTGCCCCAAATACATACAGCATAGGTTTCTTGAGAATAAGCCCCAAAGCCGTAAGTCCTATCCCAAACAAAAGCATCATCGCGAAGGAATTCCCCATGATCTTTTCTGCTTCTTTTACATTTCCCCTGCCCCGTTCAATGGAACACAGAGGTGCACCTCCCATGCCGAACAGATTTGCAAAAGCAATGACCATGGAAATAATAGGCAGACATAACCCCACTCCTGTCAGAGGCATACTCCCCGCTCCAGGAATCCTTCCTATGTAAATCCGGTCTACAATATTATAAAGCACATTGATCAGCTGGGCCATGGTCATAGGCACTGCCAGATTTATAATATTCCCCACTACACTCCCTTGAGAGAAATCATTTTTCTTATTTCCCATGCTGTCACCTCATATCCCTAAAAGCTTTTATCAAAAACAGAACTTGAAAAAACCTCGTATCCATGGAAATTTCCATAAATACGAGGTCGCAATGGAGCAGACGGGAGTTGAACCCGTGTCCAAAAACCAATTCCCTGTTCTTCTACTATCATAGTCTGTTCTTTTTCGTTCCCTCCGCCGTCCGGGAACAGACACCCTGACGGTTTCAGTAGCTTCATATTACGCCCATATACGCAAAGCTTTGTATATGTCGTTTCTCACAAAGTCGATGCCAGATTCTTAAAGTGTGAGTGCTCTAAGGCTGACAGCTGCAATTAAGCAGCGTATGCTAAATTATCTTCAGCGTTTATATTTAGGTTTGCCATTTCACGCATTGCATACGGATAGCTTCACCAGCTGCATGGCCCCTGTCGAAACCAGTACTGCCCCTTACTGTAACCTGCATTTCAAGCGTTAACAGCATATCACGAAATGCTGGTACTGTCAAGGCTGCCCGCTCGTTTCACTTCCGCCATCGGTGCAGAGATGGCTTTCTCAAAGGTAATTGCCCTGGAATTGGATATTTTTTCCCGAAACACCTGTATGGTCTGGGAAGAAATATCTTCCATCTCCACTACGATCCTATTGTTTTCTTCATCCAGCGATGCGTCTTTTATCTTATGTGCCAACGGGTCTTCCTGTTCATTCAGCAGAAACTGGTTCAGATCACTCATCAGGGCAGTCAATGTATTATAAGAGTAATCTCCTTCCCTGTAGACCGCTTTTTCTCCAAACCTTTTTTTCAGTTCATCCGCATCTGTCTCATATCCTCTGGTCACATAAACATTCAGTTCCCCATCTTCATCTACAAAAGCGCCTCCGTAATATTCCGGATATGCCGTTTCTGAAGCCGGAAGCGTGCTCTCATCCAGAACATCCAGAAGTTCCCGGTAAGTGGCAGATGCCTCCTCCCTGGCTGTTTCTCCCGTTCCGGACACTGCTGCCGCCGCAGGAACACCACAGGCAGATAAGACCGCTGTACTCATAACGATCATCACCATTTTCCAAACTTTCATTTCCGGAAACACCTCCTTTGCCAGACCGATAAAAAACTGATTTCCATACATTTATATTATCTATTTTCTGATTTCTTGACAATAAAAGAAACCTTAACATTTCTTACCAAATACCGACAAAAAACGCCCGACCGCAAGAATTTCTTCATTTCCCCGGTCAGGCGTTTCCCGTTATCTCAGTTTCATTTTATAATCCCGCTCTACTTCTCTTCTGGCATCTTTTTTGGCAATATCCTGACGTTTGTCATACAGTTTCTTTCCTCTTGCCAATCCTAATTCTACCTTCACCAGGCTCCCCTTAAAATATACCTGGAGAGGGACTAGCGTCAAACCTTTCTCTGCCAGCTTGCTGTCCAGTTTCCGGATTTCCTGTTTATGCATCAGAAGTTTTCTTATCCGAAGGGGATCTTTATTAAAAATATTCCCCTTTTCATAAGGACTGATGTGCATTCCGTAAATAAAAAGCTCACCTTTTTCAATCCGTACAAAGGATTCTTTAATGCTGCATTTTCCCATACGGACTGATTTTACCTCTGTTCCATATAACTCGATCCCTGCTTCATGTTTTTCGTCAATAAAATAATCATGATATGCCTTTTTATTATTGGCTACCAGCTTTACCGATTCTTTTCCCATATTACATTCCTCCTGTTTCATCTGTGTCCCCTTCTTCGGCACAGATAAAATCGATGGTGCGGGAAAATTTATCGGTTCCCGCTACCTGTACCCGCACTTTCTGTCCCAGCTTAAACGCCCGGCGGGTCATTTCTCCCTTAAGTTCCAGGTTTTTTTCATCAAAGACATAGTAATCGTCTTTCAGGTCACTAATGTGGACCAGTCCTTCCACCGTATTCGGCAGTTCCACATAAAATCCCCAGTTGGTAACTCCAGAGATTACGCCTTCAAATTCCTGGCCCAGGAATTGATCCATATATTCACATTTCTTCAGCTTATCCGTCTCTCTTTCCGCCTCGTCTGCCCGCCGCTCCAAAGCGGAAGCCTTCACCGTTACCTCCGGAAGTATCCTGTCATAATGAGCCAGCCGCCTGGAACTTAACTGTCCTCTCAAATTTTCTTTTATGATCCGGTGGATCTGCAGGTCCGGATACCGGCGGATAGGCGAAGTAAAATGAGTATAGTACTGAGCAGCCAGACCAAAATGCCCGGTATTGACAGTCGTATATTTTGCCTGTTTCATGGATCTTAAGGTAAGGCGGGACAAAAGAGCCTCTTCCGGTGTACCTTCCACTCTTGCCAGCAGCTTCTGCAATTCTTTTGGATGCACCTCTCCATTTTTGGCCTTCAGAGTATAACCAAAATTATTGATAAACACTGCCAGCCCTTTCATCTTTTCCGGATCCGGCACGTCATGGGTACGGTACACAAACGGAATTTCCTGCCAGAAACAGTCTTCCGCCACAGTCTCATTGGCAATCAGCATAAAATCTTCAATCAGCTTGGTAGCAGCATTCCGCTCATAAGGACGGATTTCCAACGGCTTTCCTCTCTCATCCAAGATAATCTTGCTTTCAGGAAAGTCAAAATCGATAGACCCACGGCTCATTCTCCGTTTTCTCAAAAGCTCAGCCAGCTCTTTCATCTGAAGGAACATGGGAACCAGTTCCTCATATTCTTTTATAGTCTCCGGATCTTCCTGGGAAATAATCCGGTCCACTGCCGTATAAGTCATTCTCCGGTCCACATGGATCACAGTTTCTGCTATCCTGTGTCCGGTCACCTGACCTGTCTCATCAATCTCCATCAGACAGGAAAGTGCCAGCCTGTCTTCACCAGCATTCAGGGAACAGATGCCGTTAGACAGCCTGTGGGGAAGCATAGGAATCACCCGGTCCACCAGATAGACACTGGTTCCCCTTTTTAAAGCTTCCTGATCCAGAGGACTTCCTTCCGTTACATAATGGCTCACATCAGCAATATGCACCCCCAGATGATAGACAGTCTTTCCATTTTTCTCTTCTTTTTCCAGGCTTACCGCATCATCCAGATCCTTGGCGTCTTCCCCATCAATGGTAACCATCTGTACCTTTCTAAGGTCCAGACGTCCTGCCTTGTCTTTTTCCAAAACCTCGTCAGGAATCTGCTTTTCCACCTGTTTCATCACTTCTCCCGGAAACTCTTCCGGCAGGTCATAAGCACGGATAATGGATAAAATATCTGTCCCAGGATCATTGATATGGCCCAGAATTTCCACAATGATCCCTTCCGGATTCTGTCTGCCGTCACCAAAGTCCGTAACTTTCACCACCACCTTATGGCCGGTAACTGCCCCCATATCTTTTCCCTGGGGAATAAAAATATCACTGCTGATCTTTTGGTTATCCGGAATGACAAAACCAAAATTTTTATTCTTCTGAAAATAGCCCACTATCCGTTCATTGGCATGTTCCAGTACCCGGACAACCGCTCCCTCTTTCCGCTTTCCTGTTCTTTCTTCCTCTGCTGTGATCTGTACCCGGTCTCCATTTAACGCTCCGCCTGTCTTATCCGGCGGGATAAAAATATCCTCTTCCATCCCCTCCACCGTAACAAAACCAAATCCTTTGGAATGTCCGGAAAAAATACCAGTCAGAGCAAACGCTTCCGGCTTTCCATATTTTCCTTTTCTGGAAATTCCGGCTTTCCCTTCTTTCACAAGACTGTCCATGACTTCCCGCAGTTCCTCTCTCTGGTCCTTGGGGATTCCTAAAAGCATTGCCAGTTCTTTCAGCTTCATAGGCGTATAGGACGGGTCATGGAGCAGGGCTTCCATATTTTTCTTTCTCTCTTCTAATAATCGTCTCTCCATATTTCCCTCTGTTTTTCTTTCCCAATGAAAAAGAAAACACCCTTGTTCCCAAGAGTGTTATCTGTTGCTTTATTACAATAAATTCAATACGATTGCCAGAACCATAAACAAAATTGCGGCAAATTTTGTAAATTTCTCCAGAGCTCCTTCCATGGAACGACCTCTGTTCTTTCCCCAATATGTGTCAGCCATACCGGCAATAGAACCAAGTCCCTGGGATTTTCCTTCCTGAAGCAGCACGATCACGGTTAAAGCAATAGCTATAAGAACAAATATCACTGATAAAACGATCTTCAAAATCCGCACCTCCTATAGTCAAACACCAGTAATCATAGCATACTTCCCCTGCAAATACAAGCCTAAATTATTTTTTCTTCAATCCTCAGAAGCTGATTATATTTTGCTGTCCGTTCTGACCGGCAGGGTGCTCCTGTCTTGATCTGCCCTGCATTGACTGCAACTGCCAGGTCTGCAATAAACGTATCTTCCGTTTCTCCGGAACGATGGGAAATCACTGTACGGTATCCCGCTTTTTTTGCCATCTCAATGGCTTCCAGGCTTTCTGTCAGCGTGCCGATCTGATTTACTTTTATCAATATGGCATTGGCTGCATGATTCTGAATCCCTTTTTCCAGACGTTTTGTATTTGTCACAAACAGATCATCTCCCACCAGCTGGACACGTTCTCCCAGTTCTTTTGTCATACGCTCCCAGCCGGTCCAGTCTTCCTCCGCCAGACCATCTTCAATGGAACAGATCGGGAATGCATCCAGCAAGCGGCGATAATATTCAATCATTTCCTTCCCGCTTCTTCTCACATCCCTTCCTTCCATCTGGCTCTCCCCCGGGAAATAATAAGTTCCCGTTAATTCCTCATACAGTTCACTGGAAGCTGCATCTATGGCGATCTGAATATCTTTTCCTGGCTGATAACCGCTCTGTTTCACCGCATCTACCAGATAAGTGAGCACTTCTTCCGCATTCTTCAGATCAGGAGCAAAACCTCCTTCATCTCCCACTGCTATGGAATATCCCTTTTCTGACAGCAGTTTTTTCAGCGTATGATAGATTTCAGCACAGATTTGGAGCCCTTCTCTGAAACTTCCTGCTCCTACCGGCATGATCATGAATTCCTGAAAATCCACGGTATTCGCCGCATGAACACCCCCGTTCAGGATATTCATCATAGGTACCGGAAGCGTACTGGCATTCACTCCACCAAGATAACGGTAAAGAGGCATATGAAGTCCACATGCTGCAGCCCGGGCTACCGCTAGGGAAACGCCAAGTATGCCGTTTGCCCCCAGCCTTCCTTTGTTTTCTGTACCATCCGCTTCCCGAAGCAGACGGTCAATCTTTTTCTGGTCTCTGGCGTCCTCAAACATGACAGCTTCAGCCAGTACTGAATCCACATACTCAACGGCTTTTTTCACGCCTTTTCCATGATATCTGTGATCCTGATCTCTCAGTTCCACTGCTTCAAATTTTCCTGTGGAAGCCCCGGATGGCACATCTGCACACCCTGATGCTCCATTTTCCAGGGTCACTTCCACTTCTACAGTAGGATTCCCTCTGGAATCCAGAATTTCTCTTCCTTTTACACTGACAATATCAAATCCACAATCCATATTATGGCCTCCTTTTCCTTCACTGTTCCTAACCATAAGATGGACGATTCTTCCGCATTTATACGAAAAAAAGTAAATTTATTTATACCATTACAGACCTCTTCACCGCAACTTTTACATTCTTATAAGGGTCCGGGCGGAAAAGCAGATAAAGCATTCCGATCAACACAATGAATGCCACGGCTGTGCCGATTCCAAACACCCCTGTAGTAAGCAACGTGCCGATCTGATATACGCACAGACAAACCAGGTAAGCAAACACATTCTGAAATGCAATAGCAAACCAGAACCATTTTCTGGACTGCATCTGCTGAGCCATGGTGGCAATCGCTGCCAGGCAGGGCGAATCCAGCATATTAAAGAGAAGGAAGGAAAATGCCGCTACCGCGCTGGGGAACCAGGATCTTACTGCTGCCGCTACTAACACCGCATCTTCTGCATCGGCAATATTCGGATCTGCCAGAACTCCCATAGTTGTAACGATTGCTTCCTTGGCACTGAATCCGGAAATAGAAGCTGCCACAGGCTGCCACTGGCCAAATCCAAGAGGAGCAAATACAGGAGCAATCACACCTCCGATCATAGCCATAAGACTGTCTGCACTGTCTTCCACCATTCCAAATCCATCTGCCCCTACTCCAAACGTAGACAGCACCCACATGATCACACATGCCAGAAACAATATGGTTCCTGCTTTCTTAATAAAGCCCCACAGCCTTTCCCATACATGAAGGAGTACCGTTTTTGCTGACGGAATATGATAAGCAGGAAGTTCCATGACAAAAGGAGCTGCTTCACCGGAAAATGGCCTGGTTTTTTTCAGCATGATGGCGGAAACCAGTACGGCTCCTACACCAATGAAATACATCAAGGCTGCATAAAATCCTGCATCTGAATAGTCTCCTGTCACCCAACCGGTCAGAAGACCTCCCATCAGGGCGATTACCGGAAGTTTTGCCCCGCATGGAACAAAAGTTGCCGTCATAATTGTCAATCTTCTGTCATTATCATTTTCAATCGTCCTGGAAGCCATGATTCCCGGAATACCGCAGCCGGAAGAAATCAACAGCGGAATAAAAGACTTTCCGGAAAGTCCGAAATGCCGAAATACCCGGTCCATCACAAATGCAATGCGGACCATGTATCCGCAGTCTTCCAGGATTGACAGAAACAGAAACAGAATCGCCATCTGAGGCAGGAATCCAAAAACAGCTCCCAGGCCTCCCAGGATTCCATCTACGATCAGTCCGGTTACCAGTTCTCCAGCTCCGGCTGCCGCAAGGGCTCCGGAAGCTGCTTCCTGTATCCCTGCTACAAAACTGTCATTGGCCCAGTCTGTTCCCATGGTTCCCACGGTGCTGACAGAAACATAATACACAAGGAACATAACCAGCGCAAAAATAGGAAGACCCAGTACACGGTTCGTCACAATCTGGTCAATTTTATCCGATGTGCTCATCTTTTTCCCTGATTTTTTTACCGTCCGTTTCATCAGTCCGGTTATGTACTCATATCTTTCATTGGTGATAATACTTTCCATATCATCATCGTATTTCTTCTCCAGCCTGATCCGTTCTTCCTCTATGCTGCTTTTTCCACTGGCCGGCAGCAGAACTTCTTCCATGATTTTTTTATCCTGTTCCAGATATTTAATGGCATACCATCTTCTCTGAAATTCCTCCACAGAAGGCGGAAGATATTCTTCTATTCTGGATATTGCTTCCTCCACATCAGAAGCAAACGGCTTTCCAGGTATTCTCTTTTCTTTTGTCCTGGCAAGACGGACAGCCTTTTCCACCACTTCCTTAAGGCCCTTCCTTTTCAATGCGGAAGTTTCTATAATCTCACATCCCAGAGCTGCCCCTAATTTCTCTGTATCAATTTTATCGCCACTCTTATGAAGAAGGTCGCTCATATTAAGAGCAATCACTACCGGAATCCCCACTTCCAGAACCTGAGTAGTCAGATACAGGTTTCTCTCAATATTGGTAGCATCTACCAGATTGATCACCGCATCCGGTTTTTCCTTCAGAAGATAATCCCTGCTTACTACTTCTTCCAGTGTATATGGGGATAAAGAATAAATTCCCGGAAGATCTGTGATGATGATTTCTTCCCCAGACCTGGAATCCTTCAGTTTTCCCTCTTTTTTCTCCACTGTAACTCCCGGCCAGTTGCCCACATACTGATTGGCTCCGGTCAGCGCATTAAACATCGTGGTTTTTCCACAGTTTGGATTTCCCACTAACGCAATTCTGATTGCCATAGAGCTTTTCCTCCCATTTTACTCATCTATTATTTTTCTTCCACCAGAATACTTTCTGCATCTGATTTTCTCAGTGACAGTTCATATCCCCGTATGGTGATTTCTACCGGATCTCCTAAAGGTGCTACTTTCCTGACAAAAATCTCACTGCCTTTTGTGATTCCCATGTCCATGATACGTCTTTTAAATGCACCCTCACCTGTCAACTTCGCTACTTTTACTGTCTTTCCCACAGCCACATCCCGCAATGCTTTTTCCATGACTCATCTGCTCCTTTCCGCCCGCAAAACCAACGCCTGGTCTCTAAATCATAATATGTCTGGCCATTTCTCTATTGATCGCCACTCTGGAATCTTTCACATTCACAATCAGGTCTCCATGAATCTCAGAAATCACAGTGACCCTGCTGCCATCTATAAATCCCAGATTTGCAAGGAACCTCCTGATATCGTCCGAGCCTCCTACCCGTTTTATCTCACCAAAATCCCCTGGCTTCATAAATGCTAACGGCATCATACTTCCACCTTTCTTTTTTTGATAATGACTTTCATTCACTTTGGCTACTGATTAGTATATTCTAACCAAAAGATAATATCAATAGTTTTTGAGAAAGATTTCCATTTTCTTTTATTTTAAACACAAAAAAACGGCATGCGTCCTTTTCAGGTACGCACACCGCATTTTCTCTTTTCTTTCACCGGGAATTTCTCTCCCATCTTTACTTAAGCTCTCAGTTCAATCCCCAGTTCTTTCAGTCCATGAAGGATCTTCTCCATCACACTTCCTACCTCTTTATCTTCCAGAGTATGGTCTGCTGCACGGAAGGTAATGGAATATGCTACGGATTTATGGCCCGCCATGATCTGGGCTCCTTCATAAATGTCAAAAAGCTCATAACTTTCCAGTATCTTTCCGCCTCTTTGTTCGATCACATCCTCAATCTGGCCTACCATGATCTTCTTGGGCACTACCATACTGATATCCCTGGTAACTGCCGGATACTTGGCAATTCCTGTATACTTACGGTCAAAATCTACAAACTTCTCCACTGCAGGCATATCCAGGACAGCTACATAAACTTTTTCACCAATCCGGTAATTATCTGCCACATCCGGATGAATCTCCCCCAGATAACCAACCACTGTTCCGTCATATACGATATCAGCTTTTCTTCCCGGATGCAGATAAGGATGAGCGCATTCCGGATTATAGTGAGTTTTTTTCCTCATACCGGCTTTTTCAAAAAACTCTTCCACTACACCTTTCATCACAAAGAAATCGCAGTCTTTTCCGTACATACCAAATACCATCTGCATTCTCTCATCCGGCAGTTCCGTAAGAGGAAGTGCCTTCGGCAGATAGATATTGGCCAGTTCATACAGGCGGACATCTTTATTTCTCCTGTTATAGTTTGTGGACAGAGAGGTAAGCATTCCATTTAACGGGACTGTTCTCATAATACTGAAATCTTCTCCCAAAGGATTGGATATCTGTACCGCCATACGAAGTTTATCATCTGCCGGGATCAGCAGCTTATCAAATACCTTTGGACTTTCAAAGGAGTAGGTCATACTCTGGCTGAATCCGCCAAATTCAGCGATTTTTCTGGCCAGTTCTTCCACTCTCAGTTTCTCAGACAGTTTTCCTGTGGTTGCCTCTCCGGAAGGAAGAGAGGTAGGGATATTGTCATATCCGAAAAATCTGGCTACTTCTTCTGCAAGGTCTGCCATACGCACCAGATCCTGACGGAATGTGGGAACCACAACTTCTTTTTTATCCCTGTCATACTTCAGTTCCAGCGTTTCAAAATACCGGATCATATCCTCTTCCGGAATATCTGTTCCCAGAAGCTGATTGATTTTTTCTGCATCAAACGGAACTCTCTTTTCTGTTCTCACTTCCGGATACACATCAACGATGCCTCCCACCACTTCTCCGGCTCCCAGTTCTTCAATCAGCTGACAGGCGCGGTCTATGGCTTCCTTCGCATTGTTCGGGTCCAGTCCCTTCTCAAATTTTCCGGAAGCATCTGTACGCAGTCCTACCCGTTTCGCAGAAAGACGAATATTGGTACCGTCAAAGCAGGCGCTCTCAAACACCATGGTTTTCACATCATCGGTGATCTTGGAATTTTCACCGCCCATAATACCGGCAATGCCCACTTCCCTTTCTCCATCACAGATCATCAGTACCTGGCTGTCCAGTTTTCTCTCCTGACCATCCAGAGTCTGGAAGGTATCTCCGTCCTTCGCTCTTTTCACCACAATCTTATGGCCAGCCAGAAGATCATAATCATAGGCATGCATAGGCTGTCCATATTCTTCCATGACGTAATTGGTAATATCTACAAGATTATTGATGGGACGGATGCCGCTGGCTGCCAGCCTTCTCTGCATCCATTCCGGTGATGGAGCCAGTTTGATATTTTTTACCATTCTGGCACAATACCTGGGACAAAGATCCTGATCTTCTACTTCCACCTGCAAATAATCATGTACATCTTCCTGATTTCCGGTTTCCTTTACCACTGGCGGGCAGAATGGTTTACGGAACGTAGCCGCCGCTTCTCTGGCAATACCAATGACACTGTAACAATCCACACGGTTGGACGTGATCTCATATTCAAAAACCACATCATGAAGTCCCAGAACCTCTACTGCATCAGCTCCCACTTCTGTATCCTCCGGAAGGATATAAATTCCGCTCTCAGGAGCATCCGGGTACATATTTCTGTCAGAGCCCAATTCCTCAATGGAACACATCATCCCGCAGGACTCTACCCCTCTGAGTTTTCCTTTTTTAATCCGGATTCCATCCTCCGGAAGAGGGCCGCCGTCATGTCCGCCAGCCACTTTTCCTCCATCCAGTACCACCGGAACTTTATCTCCTTCTTTTACATTAGGGGCTCCTGTAACAATCTGGATTGTCTCATTTCCTATATTGACCTGACAAATGATTAGTTTATCGGCATCCGGATGTTTTTCTATTTTTTCAATCTGTCCTACCACGATTTTTTCCAGATTCTTGTCCAGACGCTCATAACCTTCCACTTTCGTTCCTGTCAGAGTCATAGCATCCGTGTACTCCTGGGCTGTACAGTCCAGGTCCGGAACATATGCTTTGATCCAAGATAATGCTGTATTCATGATTTTATCTCCTTTTCCCTTTCCCTTAGAACTGCTTTAAAAAACGGATATCATTTTCATAAAGCAGCCGCATATCATCGATTTCGTATTTTAACAGTGCAATACGCTCCAAACCTACACCAAATGCAAAGCCGGAATATTCTTCCGGATCAATATTGCACATTTCCAATACATGAGGATGAACCATACCGCAGCCTAAAATCTCAATCCAGCCAGAGCCTTTGCAGAACCGGCAGCCTTTCCCGCCACATTTAAAGCAGCTTACGTCCACCTCAGCACTGGGTTCTGTAAATGGGAAATGATGGGGACGGAATTTTACTTTTGTATCTTCCCCAAACAGTTCCTTGGCAAACTCCGCCAACGTTCCTTTCAGGTCAGAAAACGTAATATTCTTATCTATTACCAATCCCTCAATCTGATGGAATGACGGAGAATGAGTCGCATCCACTTCATCAGAACGGAATACCCGTCCGGGAGCAATGATACGGATCGGGAGTTTCTTTTTCTCCATGGTACGAACCTGCACAGGAGAGGTCTGGCTTCTTAAAAGGATATTTTCATTGATGTAAAATGTATCCTGCTCATCTCTCGCCGGATGTCCTTTGGGAATATTTAATTTTTCAAAATTATACCGGTCATATTCCACTTCCGGTCCTTCCACTACTTCATAACCCATACCAATAAAAATCCGCTCCACTTCTTCCAAAGCGATGGTGTTCGGGTGGCTATGTCCCATATTCTGTTTTTTAGCAGGAAGTGTAACATCGATCACTTCCTTTTTCATCTGCTCTTCCCTTACCTTTTTCGCAAGGGAATTCTTGCTTTCTTCCAGCCTGGTTTCAATGATTTCCCTTACCTCATTGACCATCTGTCCCACTTTCGGCCTGTCTTCCGGAGCTACATTTTTCATGCTTTTCAGCACATTAGTAAGTTCTCCCTTTTTTCCCAGATAGGCCACCCGGATTTCATTTAACCGGTCCAGGGCATCAGAAGCCTCAATCTGTTTTAAAGCTTCTTCTTTGATTTTTTCTAACTGCTCTTTCATAATTTTCTCCTTCTCTTTATGATTGCGGATCTTTTGATTCCTGTTTCAGATGGTTGCCTGGTTCATAAAGAACCTGTAACGTCAAAAAAACCTCGTCCTTCTCTTTGAAGGGACGAGGTTATCGCGGTACCACCCTGCTTCCTGCCTGAACATCAGACAGACTCTCATATCCTGCTTAACGCGCAGTCACGTCACAGCCTACTTTCTATGTTTCAGCCATGCAGCTCCGGCGGGAAATTCGGTGACTTTAGCTGAACTTGAGGGAACTTGCAGCCGATGATTCCCTCTCTCTGAAAGAAACTAAGCACTTACTGTTATGCCTTCACAGCTTTTCTTACTTTATGAAATCTGTGTTTTATTGTAACCACTGCCCCGTGAAAAGTCAAGCCTTTTTCTCATGGAACAACCGGTACAAAGTAGGATCTGCCTGGAGAAAATCCAGAATATCCCTGATTTCCCGCTCATTATCTTTTTTCTCCCCCTGTCTGACTGCCCGGATCAGAATATTTTTGGGAGTATGCTCCATATCAATAAATTCCAGAATCTGTGTCCGGTATCCCTGGCTTTCCAGCAGTTCTGCCCTGAGTGCATCGGTATACAGAGCTGCCATACGCTCCTTGATCAGGCCATACTGAAATACCGGCGCCATCAATGGATTTTTTATCTGCCGGTTCAGCTCATGCTGACAGCAGGGAACGGAAAGGATCACTTTTGCTCCCCACTTTACAGCCTTATAAAGGGCATAATCCGTAGCCGTATCACAGGCATGAAGAGTTACCACCATATCCACCTGGTCTACCCCTTCATAAGACGCAATATCTCCCGGATAAAATTTCAGTCCTTCGTAACCATACCGTTCACTCAGCAGGTTACATCGGGTAATCACGTCTTTCTTCAGATCCAGACCGATGATCCTCACCGGATATCTTTTCAGTTCTTTCAGATAATAGTACATGGCAAAGGTAAGGTAAGATTTTCCACAGCCAAAATCCAGAATAACATTCTCCCTGTCCTTATTCAGCTTTGGAAGAATATCTTCAATAAACTCCAGGAAACGGTTGATCTGGCGGAACTTATCGTATCGGGACCGGACAATCCTCCCTTCCTCAGTCATCACCCCCAGGTCTATCAGAAACGGCACTGGAATTCCTTCTTCCAGCACATATTGTTTCTGCCTGTTATGGGAAAGAACGGACAAACATTCCGGAGAAGTCCCTATCTTTGCCGGTGCCTGACGTTTTACCTTTATTGTCACCTTCCCCTTTTTGCTTACCAGAACATGAGCTGTGCCTAGGGCGGCCGTCAATTCCGCCTGCTTCATAGTCCCGTCCAGAAGTCTCTGAAGATAGGCAGACATCTCCTGTTTATCCATATTTTTGTGAAATGCCTGGGTTCCCCGGATTTCCTCTGCCTGAAACATCAGGCTTCCTTTTAATACTACCGGTCGGATCTTTACTTTTACGATTCCAGTTTTGTCTGCCGGACTGCTGATCACTGCCTGCTACAGTCCTTCATACAAAAACTCGTCCAGCATTTCTGCCAGGAACTTCCTGTCTTTTTCTTCCATAGAACCTCCGTCATTTCCAGTTACTGCGAAGAAGACTGGGATACGCCTCCAGATGAGCATAGTCATTAAACCTCTCTACGGTAAACTTCTTCGTATCCTCATAATAATAAAACTCTGTAATGCCGCAGTTTTCCAGGCAGCTTCCAAGAGCCCGCCACCGTGCAAGGTCCATGCCCAGCATATGAGCCGTCATGCACCGGATCACTCCTCCATGGGTGACCACCGCCACCTGGGACAGACCGCTTTCTGCAATCTCCTGAAATACAGGCAAAGCCCGGTCTACCACATCTTTTCCGCATTCCCCGCCAGGATACGGAATATCCCGGTCCATTTTCTTCTGCTCCTGCAAAAAGCCGGCAAACCGGACAGCAATCTCCTCATCTGAGAGACCTTCCAGGTCTCCAAAAGAAATCTCTCTCAATTCCGGCCGGACTTCCACAGGAACCTGCCAGAACCGGTTTGCTTCCTCCGCTGTCTGCCTGGCACGGATCAAATCGCTGACATAGATTTTTTCAATTCCTGTATGCTTCAGCCTTTCACCTGCCAGGGCAGCCTGCTTCCTCCCTGCTTCATCCAGAGCTACATTCACATTGCACAGCCGGCTCATCTGCCTTCCATGGCGTATCAGATACAGCCTCATCTGCGATCCCCGTCCCTTCTCATCCTTAATTCTTAAAACTATGAATAGGCGCCGGAATCCGTCCGCCTCTTGTCACAAATTTTTCGCAGGAATATGCATTTACCGGCATGACCGGAGCATAACCCAGAAGACCGCCAAACTCCACCGTATCGCCTACCGTCTTTCCGATCACCGGAATCACTCTTACTGCCGTTGTTTTCTGGTTCACCATGCCAATAGCTGCCTCATCCGCAATGATCCCCGCAATCGTAGTATCCGGCGTATCTCCCGGAATCGCGATCATATCCAGACCTACGGAGCAGACACAGGTCATAGCCTCCAGTTTCTCAATGGTCAGGGCTCCCATGGTCACCGCATCAATCATACCCTGATCTTCACTGACCGGAATAAAGGCTCCGCTCAATCCGCCTACATAGGAAGATGCCATAACGCCGCCTTTTTTCACCTGGTCATTAAGCATAGCCAGAGCTGCTGTGGTTCCAGGTGCCCCTACCCGCTCCAATCCGATTTCTTCCAGAATTTCAGCTACACTGTCTCCCACTGCCGGAGTTGGCGCCAGAGAAAGATCGATAATGCCAAACGGCACCTGAAGCCTTTTGGATGCTTCCTGGGCAACCAGCTGTCCCACACGGGTAATCTTAAATGCCGTTTTTTTGATGGTTTCGCAAAGCACTTCAAAATTCTGTCCCCTGGCTTTTTCCAAAGCCACTTTTACCACGCCGGGGCCGCTGACTCCTACATTGATCACCGCATCTTCTTCCGTCACCCCATGGAACGCTCCCGCCATAAACGGATTATCATCAGGAGCATTACAGAATACCACCAGTTTTGCACACCCTAACGAATCCTTCTCCTTAGTGGCTTCTGCTGTTTTCTTTATGATTTCACCCATCAGGCGCACTGCATCCATATTGATTCCTGTTTTTGTGGAACCCACATTCACAGAACTGCACACCCGCTCTGTAGCTGCCAGGGCCTGAGGAATAGAACGGATCAGCATTTCATCTGCCTCGGTCATCCCTTTACTCACCAGGGCTGAATAACCGCCGATAAAATTAACCCCTACTTCCTGTGCCGCTTTATCCAGCGTTTTGGCAATGGTAACAAAATCCTCCGGCTTCCTGCAGGCTGCTCCGCCTACCAGGGCAATGGGAGTCACAGATATTCTTTTATTTACAATCGGAATACCAAATTCCCGTTCGATGTCCTCCCCTGTGGAAACCAGTTTTCCAGCCAGAGTCGTTATTTTTTTATAAATTTTTTCATTCACCGCATCGAGATCAGAATCACAGCAGTCTAACAGACTGATTCCCAGGGTAATCGTCCTTACGTCCAGTTTTTCCTGTTCGATCATATTATTGGTCTCGATGACTTCAAACATATTCAGCATAACCGTACCGCCCTTCTATTCTCAGATTCTGTGCATACTGGTAAAGATTTCTTCCTTCTGGCATTTGATCTTAACTCCGATTTCATCGCCCAGAGCTTCAATCCCATCTGCCATAGCACCGAATCTGTCTTCCAGAGCAGAAATATCCACTATCATCATCATATTAAAATATCCCTGCACGATGGTCTGGGAAATATCCAGGATATTTACCTTATTTTCTGCCAGAAATGTGCAGACTCTTGCAATAATACCCACAGTGTCTTTTCCTACCACGGTAATGATCGCTTTGCTCATAGATTTTTTCCTCCTGTTTCTCCTCGTATTTATTATGAAAAGTCCGAGAACTTTCTGCTACAATGTAATAATCTGGGACATGGCATCCCTGGCAGCTACTTCAATGGAAAAATCAGTCCCTTTATAGGGAGTGTCCCCTTGCGTGATCTCACACCGGACGCTTTCCAGCGCCAGCTCCGGATAATTATTCTCCTTACTCAGATGACCCAGAAGCACCGCTTTCAGGTTATCATGCAGGATATCATTCAAAAGCCGTCCTGCCGTTTCATTGGAGAGATGTCCATGGTCCCCCAGGATCCGCCTTTTTAGATAATACGGATACGGACCGGTCTCCAGCATTCGGATATCATGGTTGGATTCCAGCAGAAGGGCATCCAATCCCTGAAGATAGTTGATAATACGCTGATCATAATGTCCCATATCCGTAGCCACCGCTACCTGTTTTCTCCCATGGGAAATCCGGTAGGCCACAGGGTTTGCCGCATCATGGTCAATGGAAAACGGCAGAACTTCCATATCTCCAATGGTAAACGACACTTCAGGGAAAATAGGATGAAACAATTCCTCCGGCACCTTTCCCAGTGAAGAGGTGCGGCTGATCTCTTCCAGTGTTTCCGGCGTGGCATAAATGGGAACCCCATGTTTTCTGGAAAGCACTCCCAGACCCCTGATATGATCGGAATGTTCATGGGTGATCACAATTCCAGTAAGCTCGCTCCCTTTCACGCCAATTTCATGAAGCCCCTGTTCAATCCTTTTATTGCTGATCCCAGCATCTACCAAAATATGGCTTTTTTCTGTTCCCACATAAATACAGTTTCCACTGCTTCCGCTGGCAATACTCACAAACCTCATGTTGTCAATCCCCTGCTTTTCAGTTTCTCTGCAACCTGTTTTCTCACATCTTCCAGGCTGCCGTTATTATCAATCTCTGTCTGGCACATCTTCCGGAATTCCTCATCAGGAAGCTGGCTCTCCATAATCGCTTCGCATTTTTCCCGGGTGTATCCCCGTCCCTTCATCAGACGGCTGATCCGGTTTTCTCTTGAAGTATAAACATACCACATTTCATCATAAATGTCATGAACTTTTTCGTCTGGAAGAGCAGCCTCCACTACCACCACTGCTTCCTCTGCATTCCGGATCTCATGGCAGATTTCTTTCCATACCATGGGATGAATGATTCCATCCACTGTTTTTCTCGCTTCACGTTTTCCAAAAATCAGTTCTGCCAGACGTTTCCTGTCGATAGTTCCGTCATCCGCCAGAAAATCCGTTCCCAATGCCTGGACCACTGCCTGATATCCTGGTTTTCCTGGTTCCATCAGGTCATGGGCAATCTGGTCTGCCATCAAAAGCCTGGCCCCGCAGAGTTCCTGGATCAGTTCCAGCACACAGCTTTTCCCCGACCCTACTCCTCCTGTAATTCCGATCACAAATGGTTTCTTACTCATCATTTCTCTCCCGCTGCCCTGTCCGCTTATTTGGCATCAAACCAGGATTTCCCGGTCTTAGCTTCCACTTCCAGGGCTACTTTCAGGTCTGCCGCATGCTTCATCTGCTCTGTCAGCAGGAATGTCACCTCTTCTGCCTCGCTTTCCTTGGCTTCGATCAATAATTCGTCATGCACCTGCAGGACAATCCTGGATTCCAGATTCCGTTTTCTCAGTTCTCTGTCCACATTGACCATGGCAATTTTCATAATATCTGCCGCAGTTCCCTGGATCGGAGAGTTCATAGCCACCCGCTCGCCAAAAGAACGCTGCATGAAATTGGCCGACTTTAACTCCGGTATCGGTCTTCTCCTGCCAAACAGAGTCGTCACATATCCCTGCTCCTTTCCCTGTTCCACCAGACCGTCCAGAAATGTCTTCACGCCTGGATACGTTTCAAAATATTTATTGATATATTCCAATGCTTCTTTTCTGGAAATACTCAGGCCTTCACTGAGACCAAATGCACTGATACCGTACACAATGCCAAAATTCACTGCCTTGGCGTTTCTTCTCTGAAGAGGAGTCACCTCATCTAACGGAATATGAAATACCTGGGACGCCGTGATCGCGTGAATATCCTGGGCTTCCCGGTAAGCTTCAATCAGTCTGCCATCTCCCGACATATGTGCCAGAATCCTCAGCTCAATCTGGGAATAATCCGCATCAATAAATACACAGCCTTCCTTCGGCACAAACACTTTCCGTATTTCCCGCCCCAATTCCATGCGCACCGGGATATTCTGGAGATTCGGTTCCGTACTGCTGATTCTCCCCGTCGCCGTGATCGTCTGGTTGAATTTTCCGTGAATCCTTCCGTCCTCACCGATATAAGCAGCCAGCCCTTCCGCATAAGTAGAATTCAGCTTGGTCAGCTGACGGTAATCCAGAATCATCTGTACTACCGGATAATCCGGAGCCAGCTTTTCCAGCACATCAGCTGCTGTGGAATACCCGGTTTTCGTTTTCTTTCCGCCTTTCAGCTTCATCTTTTCAAACAGGATCTCGCCCAGCTGCTTAGGCGAATTAATATTAAAGGTTTCTCCTACCTGCTGGTATATCTCTTCCTCCAAGGCACTGATCCGTTCCTTCAGCCTGTTCCCATATTCCTCAAGAGCCCTTCTCTCCACATGGATTCCTTCTGCTTCCATATGGTACAGGCTGTAGATCAGCGGCATTTCAATCTGGGTGAACAGATTTTCCATACCGGTTTCTGCCAGTTTCTGTTTCAGGATGCCAGCAGCCTTCCAGGCTACATATCCCATATAACAGATACATTGACTTCCCTGTTCCATGCCTTCCCGAACTGCTTTTCCTGCCGGGACTTTTCCCAGAAGATCGTTCTCTGAGGGTACAGTAACAGACAGATAATCTCTCGCCAGGTCATCATAAGCATAGGTATCCTTCAGAGGATTCAGCAAATACCCTGCTACCCCGCAGTCATATACCTTCTCCCTTTCTTCTATATCCAGATAAGGAAGCTGGCTTTTCAGATCCAGCACCCAGGTTTCCCCGCTTCTGCACAGATCAGCCGCCTGGGCCGCCAGCCACTGTCCTTCCATCTCACGTCCTTCCAACAGACAGAATATGTTTTCTTCCCCATAGCATAAGGCCAGAGCCGCCACTCCGTTCTTTCCTGAAGTTCCTTTTTGTCCGATAGCCAGTTTGCCATCAGCTGATGCCAGAAAAGATATCTGCTCTGCTTCCGCCTGTACAACCGGACCTAAAATCAGCTGAAGTCCTCTGTGACCTGCCTTGAAAGCTTCCTTTATAACTGCTTCTCCCTGCTTTCTGTCCCGTATCACCGTGAAGAAAGACTCCACAGAGTTACTTCCTCTGGCCTCTTCGCCAAATCTGGAAAGTATGGATTTAAATTCCAGACGTTTCATGTACTGGTAGGCTTCCGGTGTATAAAAATTGCCGATAGCCGCATCCTCATAGGAAAATTCCACAGGAGCGGACAGGCAGATTTTTGCCAGTTTCTTGCTCATTTCTGCCATATCATAATGTTCTTCCAACGCTTTCCTTGCCCTGGGAGGCTTCACCTCCTCCAGATGGGCATAGGCATTTTCAATGCTGCCGTAAGCACAGATAATAGCCGTAGCCGTTTTCTCTCCAATAGAAGGTACCCCTGGAATATTGTCAGAAGCATCCCCCATCAGAGCCTTCACATCAATAAACTCTTCCGGTGTCACCTGGTAATCCCTTTTTACATCTTCCGGATAATAGTCTTTCACCTCTGTGACACCCCGACTGGTCTTGGGAATGCGGATCTTGATCTTTTCATCAGCCAGCTGTAACAGGTCCCGGTCACCTGACAAAATGGATACCTGGATTCCCTCTGATGCCACCCGTTTTCCCACTGTTCCCAGAATATCATCCGCCTCATAACCAGGCAGGGTCAGGATGGGAATCCCCATGGAAGCCAGCACTTCCTTCATCAGAGGGACCTGTTCCCTCAGTTCCTCCGGCATTGGTTTTCTGGTCCCTTTATAACCCTCATACATCATATGACGAAATGTGGGTTCTTTCAGGTCAAACGCCACAGCCAGATGGTCGCACTGTTCCTCATCCAGCACCTTAAACATAATATTCAAAAATCCATACACAGCATTGGTATGGATTCCTTCTGAATTCGTCAGATCAGGCACACCGTAAAATGCCCGGTTCAATATGCTGTGCCCGTCAATCAATAATAATTTTTCCATTTTGCTCTCCTATTGGCTTATTTTAAGAAAAATCCTTCCTGCCACCAGATCCTCATCTGCAAGATCAGGGTAATGGTCAGCCACAGAACACTTAACGTACGAAACACATATTTCAGAATCGTCAGTACATGAATATATTTTATCCTGTCCCATGCCGCTTCCAGACTTTCCTCCATAGCTTCCCTGATATTATACACACCAATCTCATCATCTAACTGGCGGATTCCATAATCCACAGTAAAATAAATTTCCAGTTCTTCCCTGCAATTCTCACAGGATTTGATATGGAGCAGGAACTGCTCCAGTTCTTCATCCGATAGCCAGTTATTGATATAAGGAGTGATCATGCGTTCCGCTTCCTGGCATGTCATTTCCGCTCCACCTTCTCTCTTTACTCATCATCTTTTCCTATCATACAACAGATTCTAAGCCTTTTCAACCTTCAGCCATGTCACCTTTTCTCGCCGCAATAAAAAAAGAAAAGCTCCGGAATCTGTTACCAGGATTCCGGAGCTTTGCCCCTGCCAAGGAGTGCCGGCCGCGGGACTTGAACCCGCACGATGTTGCCACCAATGGATTTTGAGTCCACCTCGTCTGCCATTCCGACAGGCCGGCAAAATACTTTATCAGCAGAAAATATTCTACCAAAAAAAATCCAGAAATGCAAGCAGTTTTTTGTTTTTTTGCAAATACCTGTATTTTTTCATTACAGAATCCAAAAGATTTCTTACAATCCAGACTGTCTGATGAAAAGCGGTAGATAAATCCCTTTTTTTATTATATAATGACAATGAATATATGTCAATTTATCTACAAAAGAAAGGAGCTTCTGCCTATGAAGCGTTTTACCATAATTCCGGCACTGATGCTGGCTGGCTCCTGCCTGCTTTCCGGGTGTTCCGGATGCAGCAAGGAAGCAAATGTGGATCTTTCTTCTGCCCATACGACAGCAGCAGTGGAAACGATGGCACCCACCACTGCCCAGCCTTCTGAAGAGGAAACAGAAACCAGTACTGCAGTCTCAGAGGAAAGTGCTGCTGCCAGTGTATCCGCCTCTACAGAAACCTATACGTCCGGAAATATTTCCATACAATATCCGGTCGTTTCCAGCATGGACGATGAAGAAAAAGAGAAGAAAGTCAATGAACTTTTAAAATCCAATGCCCTGTCCTTTCTCAAAGCCCAGGGAGTTGACGAAAAGAAAGATACCTTATCCATCAAATGCAAGATCGTATCTGCCGACCGCAGGAGGATTACTGCTGTATATACCGGCCAGCTGAACGCATCCGGAGCAGCTCATCCCATATCTGTATTTTTTACCAATACAGTAGACCTGAATAAAGGAACAGACATTGGTTTTTCCACCTATGCCGACCCTTATACCATGGCAGGCTACGTCATGTCTGAAGACTGCCAGTTTGATGGGCTTTCCGCTGAAAATACCAAGGCTGCTAAAGAATACATCGCTGCCCAATCCATTGATTATTACCATAAATTATTTGAATCTGCAGATTTCCCACTGGAAGATGGCAAATTCCCTGAGAGTTTCAGTTACGAAAAGCAGGGGGAAATTTACTTTTCCATCCCAATGCCTCACGCAATGGGTGATTATGCTATCGTTAAGTTTACTCCTGATACCAAATAAATAAGCAGCAATAAATCATTACAAAGAAAGGAATTACTGTCATGGAAAACGTAACTATTTTTGACCACCCGCTGATCCAGCACAAAATTTCCATTCTGAGAGACAAAAATACGGGAACCAATGAATTCCGCTCCCTGATTGAGGAAATCGCTATGCTCATGGGTTATGAGGCTCTGAGAGATCTGCCACTGCAGGATGTAAAAGTTGAGACTCCTCTTGAGACCTGTATGACTCCCATGATTGCCGGTAAAAAACTGGCTGTTGTCCCTATCCTGAGAGCCGGACTGGGTATGGTAAATGGTATCCTCGCTCTGGTTCCATCCGCTAAAGTAGGACATATTGGCCTTTACCGGGATGAAACTACCCATGAGCCGCATGAATATTACTGCAAGCTTCCCAATCCCATTGACCAGAGAACCATTGTAGTAACCGATCCCATGCTGGCTACCGGAGGTTCTGCTGTAGCTGCCGTGGATTTCATCAAACAGCATGGTGGAAAGAAAATCAAATTCATGTCTATTATAGCTGCACCGGAAGGTCTGGAACGGCTCCACAAAGCTCATCCGGATATTCATATTTATGTAGGTCATGTAGACAGATGTCTGAACGATGATGCTTATATCTGTCCTGGCCTTGGAGATGCCGGAGACCGGATCTTCGGTACCAAATAAGTCCCAAGTCAAAAAAACTGCACGCCTTCAGGCGATGCAGTTTTTTCTTCTTCCCGTCAGTCTTTCCCGAATATGTTCCGGAACCGTTCCATGGCTTCCCTGGTTGCTTCCCGGGTAGAAAATGCAGTCAGGCGGAAATAATATTTTCCTCCTTCTCCAAAGCCCTCTCCTGGCGTTCCCACAATATTGGCACGGCAAAGCATTTCGTCAAAAAATGTCCAGGAATCCATTCCGTCTGGACATTTCAGCCAGATATAGGGAGAATGGCTTCCTCCTGTATACCAAATCTTCATGTTATCCAGAGTATCGGTAATGATTCTGGCATTTTCCCGGTAGTAGTCCAGATTTTCCCTAATCTGTTTCTCCCCCTCTTCCGTAAATACAGAGGCTGCCGCCCTCTGGACAATGTATGGCACCCCATTAAACTTTGTCGTCTGCCTGCGGAGCCATAAATGATTCAGGGAGATGCCTTCCCTCACCAGTGCCATGGGAACAACCGTATAACCGCATCTTGTCCCTGTAAAACCTGCCTTTTTTGAAAAAGAGCAAAATTCAATGGCGCAGCTCTCCGCTCCTTCTATTTCAAAAATACTGTGAGGGATTTCCCCTGTAACGAAACATTCATAAGCGGAATCAAACAAAATCACACTTCCGTTTTTATTGGCAAAATCCACCCATTCTTTCAGCTGTTCCCTGTTGTAAACCGCTCCAGTCGGATTGTTCGGGGAACACAGATAGATGAGGTCTGCTTCCAGTCCAGGCTCCGGCATGGGAAGAAACTGATTCTCTTCACTGGCTTTTGCATAAATGATGTTTCTTCCTGCCATGATATTCGTATCCACATAAACCGGATATACCGGATCTGTCACCAGTACCGTATTATCCAGTCCAAAAATATCCAGAATATTTCCCAGGTCACTCTTCGCTCCATCCGAAATAAAGATTTCTTCCAGAGACCGTTCCACTCCGAATCTTCTATAATAAGAACGGATGGCTTCCCTTAAAAACTCATACCCCTGCTCCGGACCATATCCCCGGAATGTGGAGGCATTTCCCATTTCTTCAGAAGCTTCCTCCAATGCTTTTACCACTGCAGGAGGCAACGGTCTGGTAACATCCCCGATCCCCATTCGGATAATATCTGCTTCCGGGTGTGCTGTTTCATATGCCTTCACCCGTTTTGAAATTTCCGCAAACAGATAATTCTCCTTTAAGTTTTCATAATTACGGTTAATACTGGCTGCCATAATCTTTATTCTCCCTTCTGTATCTCTGTGAAAATAAAAAGCGCTCATTTGAATGGATCTCCCAACCAAATGAACGCCTTTGTTCATAATCTTATTCTCCCTGGTCTTCCTGCTCCAAAACCGGTTTTTCTTTAATATCCAGATAAAAATAAACCGTAGTGCACATCATGTAAGGAATGGTCCAGAGCATACCGATTCCCAGTGTTCCATATGTCAGCAACAAGATTCCCAGGAAAGAAAGGCCCATATAGAAATATCTTCCCTTATTTCCTCTCATCAGTTTCATGCTTTCTTTCAGAGACTGAAACAATTTTTTATTCCTGTCCTCTACCAGAATGAGCAGAGACTGCCCAAACACCAGGGACATGGCTACGATCACTACCATATAGACCACCGTCAGCAGTACATCCAGAATCCAGGTCCACTGAGCCATGGGATTTAACTGCTGTGCCACACTTAAAACGATAGACGGACTCTCCAGTATCAGTACAACCAGAGTCCATAACCATAAAAATCCGGCGAAACGCCACCAGCGGTTCTTAAATCCATAAAGCAGGTCACCAATGCCATAAACCTGGTCTGTACACATATTATAAAACAGACGCATGAGCCCGGCATTCAATATGTAATACACCGTCATGACCAAAATCAGGAAAAGCACTCCCGCCACAATAAGAACTACCATTCCAGCTCCGGATACTCCTGTTGCTGCTTCCGCAAGGATTCCGAAGAAAAGCAGAAATTCCCAAGCCAGGATTCCTCCCATCAGAATCAGAACTGTGATCAGGGTCGCTCCGGCAGAAATCCCGTATTTTCCTTTCAATGTCTTTCTGGCCATAGCCTTCATCTGGGAAACTTTCATTTTTCTTTCCATCAATAAAAAAGCCCCCCTCCTGCTGATGTGCCTTCTGCCATCAGGATCAGAACCAATACCACGATCACCAACACAGAAAGGACTGTGGCTACCGCTCCAGTAATGATCCCGGCTATCGCCCGGGTCTCAAACCTTTCCTCTGTTCTGGACAGCAATCCAAATAAGATTCCCAGACATCCCAGTACGATACCGCCGATTCCGCAACAACAGATTCCAAAAAAGGAAGATATTCCCAGAACCATAGATGCCGTTGCCATCCGATTACCATTTTTTTCCGGAACATTCTGTAAAACATAAGATTCTTCATGTTCCATATAAGTCTGCTGGTCTTCCATATGCTTCACTCCTTTTTTTTAATGGAATAAGTGTATCACGTTTTACCGGCCTTTTCAATCCTTATCTTATCAATCCAGTGGTACTACAGCCCCGCCATAAGTTGTATCCATAAATGTCCGGATTTCTTCCCCTTTTAACACTTCTACTAAAGCCTGAATTCCAGGATCTGTCTCATGTCCTTCCTGAACCGCTACCACATTGGCATATTTTTCTGCTGCCTCTGAATCAGCCGCTTCCACTGCCAGGGCATCTGCCACTTTCAGCCCCGCATCAATCGCGTAATTCCCGTTGATCACAGCCATATCTACACTGTCTAAAGATCTTGGGATCTGGGCTGCTTCCATTTCCACAATATCCAGATTTTTCGGATTTTCCACAATATCCTTTTTGGTTGCTGCCAGTCCTGCCCCTTCTTTTAACTGAATCAGTCCCTGTTCCTCCAGAAGCAGTAATGCCCTGGCTTCGTTCGTAGCGTCATTCGGAACTGCTACCTGAGCCCCGTCTGCCAGTTCCTCTAAAGTTGCCGTCTTTCCGGCATACAGACCAAATGGCTCATAATGGATATTTCCCGCACTTGCCAGTTTTGTACCTCTTTCCTCATTGAAATCTTCCAGATATGTGATATGTTGGAAATAGTTGGCGTCCAGGTCCCCTGCATCCAGAGCCAGATTAGGCTGAACATAATCCACATATTCCACGATTTCCAGATCATAACCTTTTTCTGCCATCTGTGCCTTTGCTGCTTCCAGAATCTCTGCATGAGGCGCCGGGCTCGCTCCTACTTTTAATGTCTCCAGTTCTCCCTCTGCTGCAGTTTCCGCTGTATCCCCAGTTGCTGTAGAAGCCGCTGTTGTTTCTCCTGCCTTCTGACCTCCGCAAGCAGCCAGGGCTGATACTGCCAGCACTGCTGATACCAAAATTGCCACATTCTTTCTCATAATTTTGTTCCTCCTGTCTCGTTATTGAAATGTTTATGTAATTGCCAATGGCAGAATTACCGTATCCTCCTGTCTGTCTTTATGGACAGTTTCATCATGACTTCCTGGACCAGCTGGACAATGATCACCAGAATCGCCGCTGTCAGGAACATAACCCCTGTTTCATACCGGTAATAACCGTAATTGATGGCGATCGCTCCCAGTCCGCCGCCGCCTACAAAACCAGCCATAGCGGAATAGCCTAAAATCGTAGTAATGGAAATCGCTGCACCCACCAGAAGTGACGGTTTCGCTTCCGGAAGAAGCACTTTCCAGATAATCTGGAATGTTCCTGCCCCCATGGACTTTGCCGCCTCGATCACCCCTGCGTCTACCTCCCGGAAAGAAGATTCCACCATTCTGGCAATATAAGGTGCCGCTGCGATCACCAGAGGCGGAATAATCGCTACCGAACCCACTGTAGTCCCCACCAATGCCTTCGTCACTGGAAGAAGCATGATCAGTAAAATAATAAACGGTACCGCCCTCAGCAGGTTGATTACCACTCCCAATATTCCCTGAAGGAAAGGGATTGGCCGGATTCCGTCTTTTCCTGTCACAGTTAACAGAATCCCCAGCGGAATACCGATCAGATAAGAAATCAGGGAAGAAAGCCCAACCATATATAACGTTTCCCAGATTCCGGTTTTTAACATTTCCCAGGTCCCACTATCAAAAATCATGTTCCGTTACCTCCTCATGCAGAATTCCAGCCGTAGCCAGATAATTCATAATTCGTTTCTCTTCTCCTTCCTCATCAGGAAGCTGAATGATCATCTGTCCCATAGCTGTGCCATTCACATCGCTGGTAGCCGCATACATAATATTGACCGGGGCCTTGCATGCCAGGATCAGATTTGCCAGCACCGGTTCCTTGGAAGCTCTGCCGTCAAAAATGATCCGGACCAGTTTGGAATGTCCAAACTCAGCATGTACCGTATTTCCCATGATCAGCTGACGTCCAATGGCTGACTTTGGTCCGGAGAAGATATCTGACACATTTCCAGCCTCTGCAATATGACTGCTGTCAATAATCGCCACCCGGTCACAGATTGCCTCAATCACTCCCATTTCATGGGTGATCACGATGATCGTCACTCCCATCTTCCCATTGATTTCCTTTAAAAGCTGAAGAATCGATTTTGTGGTATTCGGGTCTAACGCACTGGTGGCTTCATCACACAAAAGGACTTTCGGATTGGTCGCCAATGCCCTGGCAATCGCCACTCTCTGCTTCTGTCCTCCGGATAACTGGGCCGGATAGGCCCCTTCCCGGTCTCCCAGCCCTACCAGTTCCAGAAGCTCTCTCGCCCTGGCCTCCGCCTGCTTTTTAGGAACCTTCTGGAGTTCCATGGGGAAACAGACATTTTTCAGCACAGTCCTCTGAGACAATAAATTAAACTGCTGAAAGATCATTCCCATGGAGCGGCGCATCTGATTGATTCCTTTTCTGTTCAGACTTTTTAACGATACTCCCTCGAAGATCACATCGCCTTCTGTAGGCACTTCCAGATAATTGATACAGCGTACCAACGTACTCTTTCCCGCTCCTGAAAGACCAATGATTCCAAATATCTCCCCTGAATAAATATCCAGGTTAATATCTTCTAAAGCCTTTACCGGACCGTCAGCGGTGGGAAATTCCTTGCCCAGATGTTCCAGGCGGATAATCGGTTTTCTCTGTTCCATGGTCCATTCTCCTTTTTCATTTCTATTCTGCTTCAACAATGCTACATTTCTCTGTCAGGAATTTGGCAAACAAAAAACGAGCCCATGGTTCCTTCCATGGGCTCGCTCACATCATTTTTCTATACACCAATTCTTCACAATGCTACGTTTGCTCACAAAAACCACTCATACAACTGCATTCAATTTTGACGCACCAAAACATACGGCACATGACCATCATCATGCCGCACATTGCCATCATCATGCAGTTGTTCATCGTGTTAGCTGCAAACATTGTGTTTCCTCCTGAAATCTTCCCGGTAAAACCGGCTGTTCATTGTTATGGTGTATTTTATTGCAAATATATCAGTCTGTCAAGCATAATTTTTCATTTTTTTATCCCGCAGTCCAAATTACTTACACAATTCAACCATTACCTGGGCAAAAATCTTTGCACTGGTAAGCAGTTCTTCAATCACTGCAAATTCGTCTGCTCCGTGCATATGATTGTCCGTTTCCGGCATAGAAGCACCAAAAGCCACGCCATTTTCCAGATCATGGACATAAGTACCTCCACCAGTAGACCGGCATTCTCCTTTTTGTCCTGTATAAGCTTCATAAGTACGCAACAGGGTTTTTACAAAATAGGAATCTCCCGGAACATGATGCGGCGGAATCATATGATCCGTCAGGAACCGGAATCCCATTGCTTCCATTTTTTTCTTGGCTGGCTGGAGAACGTTCTCCTCATTGGCACAGATCGGACAGCGGCTGTCAAAACTTCCTTCCAGACCAGTCTCTGTAACCGTAAGGAGGCTGAACGCCAGAGTCAAAGGACCTGACAGTTCATCTTCCATCTGAATTCCCAGAGCCTTACCGTAAACATCTCCATGAGGAAGACATTCTTCCAGTTTTTTCAGCATCTCTGTCTGTTTGCAGGCAGCCAGCGGAAGACGGTTCACCAGCATCACAAGACTGGTGAGGGCATTATTCCCTTCATAGGGCTGGGCTGCATGAGCTCCTTTTCCTACCGCCGTTACCTTTGCCACAGTATCTCCCTTTACGTCTGTATAATCGCTGTATTCCACCTGAAATACGGTTCCCGTAATGTCTGATACTTCTTTCACCGCAGCTTCCATCACATCAGCTTCCACACCCATCAGTACCGCCTCTGCTTTTCCTGGTACTACATTGATCTTGGTTCCCGCCTGTATGGAAACCAGTCTGGGCAAAGCATCACTTTTCTCCCATTCTCCGGTAAAATGTCCCCGGAACATACCTTTTTCTGTGTTGATCACAGGAAAAGACGCATCTGGAGAAAAAGTCATGGGAGCCTCTTTTTCCACCGCATAATAGTGGGGAATATCAGAACTTCCACATTCCTCATCGGTTCCCAGGATCAGGCGCACATTTTTGCTCACCGGGAGCCCCAGTTCCTTCACCGCTCTCATGGCATACAGCGCTGCCACCGCAGGACCTTTATCATCAGCTGTTCCTCTGCCGTACAATTTTCCATCTTTCTCCAGCGGTGCAAAAGGTTCTGTCACCTGCCAGCCATCTCCTGCCGGCACAACGTCCAGATGGGCCAGAATATCCAGGCAGGATTCTCCTCCATTCAGATCTGCCGTGCCCACATAATTATCATAATTATGGATGGCAAATCCATATCCTTCCGCCATGGAAAGAGCTGTTTCCAGAGCATCTCCTACTCCCTGGCCGAAGGGATACCCTTCTTTATAGGGCATTTTTTCACTGTTGATGCGGCACAACGCGCAAATGTCATTGATCATTTCCTGCCTGTGCTCATCGATATATACTTCAATCTTATCACGATAGTCCATCTGTCGTCCTCCTTTTGAAATAGAATGATTACTGGAACATAGATGCCAGCACCTGATTTACCACTTTTCCGTCAGCTTTACCCTTAACTTTTGGCATCAGCACTTTCATGATTTTCCCTTTATCCTTTGCTGAAGGCGTTTCCAGTTCCAATTCCTTTAAAACTTCTTTGATCACTTCCCGGATCTGGTCTTCACTCATATCTTCCGGAGCAAATTCCTGATATACTGTCATACGGAATTCTGCTTCCTTTCTGATATCTTCCCTTCCTTCCGGAGCGGAATCAAAAGTCTCCCTTGCCTGTTTGATCTCTTTCTTTACAATTGCGTTCTCTTCCTCTTCTGTTAAAGGCTCTCTTTTATCAATCTCCGCATTCTTTAACGCAGAAAGCAGCATGGAAAGCGCATCTTTCCGCTCCTTATTTTTCGCCTTCATAGCCTCCACCATGGCTGCCCTTACTACATCAATCTTGCTCATTTTTCCCCATCCTTTCTGCCTTTATAAGACTTAATTTTTTCCAAACTCACTGAGGCGAAGACCCGGATTTCGCTCCAGGACCATCCCCACACTCCAGCTGTTGATAAACAGCAGCAACGGATTATCTTTCAGGTCTTTGATCCTCTTCATATCGGAAGTTCCCTGAATCTTTGCCACATCCACCTCTTCTTTGTTTTCCACCCAGCGGATATACTCATAAGGCAATTTATCCAGTCTTACCTCCACGTTATACTCATTCTGCAGGCGGTAGGTCAGCACTTCAAACTGGAGTTCACCAACTACACCTACAATGATTTCCTCCATTCCGGTGTTGAATTCCTGGAAAATCTGGATCGCGCCTTCCTGGGCAATCTGGTTTACCCCTTTTAGGAACTGCTTTCTCTTCATGGTATCCACCTGGCGTACCCTGGCAAAATGCTCAGGCGCAAAGGTAGGAATCCCTTCAAACTCAAATTTTTCATTGGATTTACAAAGAGTATCCCCAATGGAAAATATACCCGGATCAAATACTCCTATAATATCCCCGGCATAAGCTTCCTCTACGATTTTTCTGTCCTGGGCCATCATCTGCTGAGGCTGGGACAGACGAAGCTTTTTATCTCCCTGCACATGGTTCACTTCCATGCCTGCTTCAAATTTTCCTGACACGATCCTCATAAACGCGATACGGTCACGGTGGGCTTTATTCATATTCGCCTGGATTTTAAATACAAATGCTGAAAAATTATCTTCAAAAGGACTTACTTCCCGGGTAATCGCCCTCCTTGGAAGCGGCGGCGTGGTCATGTTCAGGAAGTGCTCCAGAAACGTTTCTACTCCGAAGTTCGTCAGTGCAGAGCCAAAAAATACCGGTGACAGCTTTCCCTGGCTGACCAGTTCCTGGTCAAATTCATCACTGGCTCCGTCCAGTAATTCAATATCATCCAGCAGCTGCTGGTGATAGATAGGACCGATCACAGATTCTACTTCCGTACCGTCCAGGGAAAATTCCTGAGACGCCACTTCTTTCTGACCTCCCATAGCTGCAGTAAACGTAGTGATCTTTTTTGTATTTCTGTCATAAACCCCTTTGAAATTTTTTCCACAGCCAATCGGCCAGTTGATCGGACAGGTACTGATTCCCAGCACACTTTCAATCTCGCTCATCAGTTCAAACGGATCCCTGGCTTCCCGGTCCATCTTATTGATAAAGGTAAAGATCGGGATCCCGCGCATTACACATACCTTAAAAAGTTTGATCGTCTGTGCCTCCACACCTTTTGACCCGTCGATGACCATAACCGCGGAATCTGCTGCCATCAGGGTACGGTACGTATCCTCTGAGAAGTCCTGGTGTCCTGGAGTATCTAGAATATTGATGCAGTAGCCTTCATAATTAAACTGGAGAACTGACGAGGTTACGGAAATTCCCCTCTCCTTTTCAATCTCCATCCAGTCTGACACCGCATGCTTAGTAGCCTTTCTTCCTTTTACCGTTCCTGCCAGATTGATTGCTCCTCCATAGAGAAGGAATTTCTCCGTTAACGTGGTTTTTCCCGCATCCGGGTGGGAAATGATCGCAAATGTCCTTCTCTTTTTGATTTCTTCCGTTATATTTGCCAAAGGTAATTCCTCCATAACATGTGAGATTCAAAGCCGTTTCCCTCCTCTTCCGGAAATATACGGAAACCGGAAAACGCCCGTTTTATTCTATTATGAATATCCTGGAAAGTCAACCTTCCCTCATGGGGAAAACGGAGCCTCCTATGATTCCATTTCTTCCAAAATGACATCCAGCAGCCGGTGGGCAATCTCTTCTTTTGGACATTTTGGAATTTCAATCTCCCTGTCGGCTGTAATAAAGGTCATCACATTGGTATCTGTCCCAAATCCTGCCCCTTCTACCTTCAGATTATTGGCGGCAATCATATCCAGATTCTTCTTTTCCAGTTTGGCTCTGGAATTTTCCAGCATATGTTCTGTCTCCATAGAAAAACCGCAGAGAAACTGTCCTTCTTTCCGATGACTGCCCAGCCATGCCAGGATATCATCAGTACGTTCCAAGCGAAGCAACAGTTCTCCGTCTTTTTTCTTCATCTTCTCATCTGCCACCTCCGCCGGTCGGTAATCGGCAACTGCTGCTGCTTTTATGATAATATCCTGCTGTCCGCTCACAGCTGTCACCTCACGGAACATATCCCCGGCGCTCCTGACGGGGATTGTCTTAACAAAACGGGGCGGAGCCACTTCCATATGTGCCGCAACCAGAGTCACCTCTGCCCCTCTGAGCGCTGCCGCTTTCGCCACGGCGCAGCCCATTTTCCCGGTAGAATGATTGGTAATAAAACGCACCGGGTCCATCGCCTCCATCGTTGCTCCTGCTGTCACCAGTACTTTCTTCCCTGTCAGATCCTTTTCATACGCCGCTGCTTTTAAAATATAATCAAACAATTCCTCCGGCTCCGGCATTTTTCCGTCTCCCGTATCTCCGCAGGCAAGATAACCGGTTGCCGGCCGTATCACTTCCATTCCGTATGTTTCGCAGATTTTCAGGTTATCCTGAAGGATCGGATTATGGAACATTCTGGTATTCATGGCTGGCGCTATGATTTTCGGACATTGGCACGCCATAAATGTGGTGGTCAGCATATCATCACAAATGCCGTGAGCAACCTTTCCGATCACATTCGCTGACGCCGGTGCGATCAGGAAGACATCTGCCTGCTTTGCCAGAGCAACATGCTCCACACTGAATTCAAAATTCCGGTCAAAGGTATCCACCAGACATTTTCTCCCGGTCAGCGTCTCAAAGGTAATCGGATTGATAAAATTAACTGCATTTTTTGTCATGATCACGTATACTTCTGCATGCTGTTTTTTCAACATACTGGCCAGGCTGGCGATCTTATATGCTGCAATGCTGCCTGTAATTCCAAGAACAATGGTTTTTCCTTTTAACATGGACTTCCTCCGTTGTGTTTTTTTGTGATGTATGATAAATTAGTGTAAGTATACCACGAAAGTTTTCGATTTGAAAGGAGTGCCACTATGATTTTGGCTATCGATATGGGAAATACCAACATTGTCATCGGAGGAATTGACAGTCAAAACATATATTTTGAAGAACGGGTCACCACCGACCGGAATAAAACAAATCTGGAGTATGCGATTGCCATGAAAAATATCCTGGAAATCCATGAAATCTCTCTGGAAGATATAGAGGGCGCTATTATATCATCGGTAGTCCCTCCTCTTAACAATACTCTGATCACTGCAGTCAAGAAAATTACCGGTAAAACTCCTCTGCTGGTTGGATCCGGTATGAAGACAGGATTAAATATCATTATGGATAATCCAAAGACAACCGGAAGCGATATGATCGTAGATGCTGTAGCAGCCCTGAGGGAATATCCTGCCCCCCTGATCATCATTGATATGGGTACCGCCACTACCATGTCTGTTATCGACCCGGCAGGCAGCTACATTGGCGGTGTGATCCTTCCAGGATTAAAAATTTCTCTTGACACTTTAAGCAGCAGAACTGCCCAGCTTCCTCAGATCAGCCTGAAAACTCCGGACAAAGTCATCGGAAAAAATACAATTGACTGTATGCGGGCGGGAATCATGTTCGGTACGGCTTCCATGATCGACGGAATCATCGACCGTATGGAAGAAGAGCTTGGGCAAACCACAACCGTAATCGCCACCGGAGGTCTGTCACGTTTTGTTATGCCTTTATGCCGTCACCATATCATCATTGACAATGCCCTGCTTCTGAAAGGCCTGTTCATTCTGTATGAAAAAAATAAAAAATCATAAAATTTTACATAAAAACGGGTAAGAAGCCAACCACTCCTTACCCGTTTTTTATTTCATCTATTTCCCTGCAGCAAAACGCAGAAAATTTGCTTCCGTCCACTGGTATGCCTCTTCCATGGTAACACCTTTCTGCACCGCTATGCTTTGGATACTGTCCTCCAGCACATTTCTCAGATCCTGAAGTTTCACATTATCTCCCAAAGCCCATTGTACCGCCCCAAGGCCATCTGTCTCCACCATCAGCCTGGACAACGGCGTTTTTTCCAGCACCTGACATACTGCAGGATTTCTCATTCCATCCGGTCCCACTGTGGCATAACACCCTTGTTCCAGGTAGTCTTCCAACCCTTCCATATCCGAATACCAATGCACCAGATAAGTGCCTGGATAACGGCGTATGATCTTTGCCGCCTCCCGTTCCATGCCTTTCACATGAAGTACCACCGGTTTCTTCCAGCAAAATGCCAGAGCTAACTGGCGTTCAAAAATTTCCCTCTGCCGCTTGATCGGTACCTGACACCATATCCTGTCCATTCCAATTTCACCGATAATATCTGCCTTTTCCAGAAAAGGCACCATCTCCTCAAAATCCTGGCTATCGGCTTTCCATGGATGTATCCCATATGCCTTTACCAGATGGGAATCTTCCAGGCCACTCAGAACTTTTGATTCCTCCTGATCTCCGGCACAGACCATCGTCACGATTCCGTGCTCCCGTCTCCACCGTCTCTCCTCCTCTGTCCCAAGATGGGCATGGGCATCATAAATGGTTCTCATCCAACCGCCTCCCCATAATTTCCCTGTGGATCCTCTGCCGCAGTTTTCCCTGGCTGTACAGCCATTCACGGCTCCGTCCTCCTTCTGGGTTCTCCGGTGATAATTCACAGGTGATTCCGGAACAGCCGCTTAGGATCAGGATACGGTCAGACAGATAAATCGCCTCGTCCATATCATGAGTTACCAGCAATACGGTCCGATTCATGGTTTCTCTCATGGACAACAGCCAATCCTGCATCTCGCCTCTGGTGATCACATCCAGCGCTCCAAAAGGTTCGTCCAAAAGGAGAATATCTGACTGGCACAGAGCCGTACGCAGAAACGCCGCCCGTTGTCTCATACCACCTGACAGGGAAGACGGGTATGATTTTTCATAGCCTCCCAGTCCGAAAGCTTCCATATTTTTCATAGCCTCTTCCCTGGCCTGATCCAGACCCCCATGGATACGGCCATACAGACACACGTTATCCAGAATATTTTTCCAGGGAAATAAAAGGTCATTTTGAGGCATATATGCAAAATGCCCGGTCATCCCCTTTATCTCTTCTCCATCTACCAGAATCTTCCCTGATGACGGTTTTCTTACGCCGGTCAGCAGCTTCAAGATCGTAGATTTCCCGCATCCGGACGCTCCCAGAATGCTGACAAACTCCCCTTCTTTTATCTGAAAATTCAAATCCTTGATCACTTCCCTGTCGCTGTATGAAAAAGACAGGCCAGACACTTCCAGTTTCATGATTTTCTCCTGTGCTCTCTTAACGTTTTACTCCGGAAGGAATTCATTGGTGTAGCAGTCGGATGCTGCAATATCTTTATCGATCACACCATACTCCAGCATAAAATCGGTATAATTATCCCATACACTGTCTTTCATGGTTCCCCATGTTTCACTGTCTTCCATATAACGGTCTGCCAGATATTCCTGAGATACCGTCAACAGTTCCAGATCATAATCCGGAGCATATTTTTGAAGAATCTTAGCGCTTTCCTCCGGATTCTCAATGGCATATTCATATCCCTTTGCCGTCGCTTTCAGGAATTTCTTTACCATCTCCGGTTTCTGTTCCAGTGTTTCATTGCTTGCAATGATCACTGGTGTATAATAATCCAAACGCTCATCAAGTTCTCTCAACGGCATATAATCGATGGGGAAATCTGCCAGCTGACATTTTACATTGTCCCATGCTTCAAAAAACCACATAATATCCACCTGGTCTTTCAGGGCAGCAAAACCAGCTCCGTCTGAAGTCACCATATTCAGTTTTGAGAAATCCGCTCCCGCCTGAGTCATCACTGCATTCAGTACTGCGCTTTCTCCCGGGCTTCCCCAACCGGCATATGTTTTTCCTTCAAATTCTTTTGGAGATGTAATATTCTTATCCTTATAAGTCACAAATCCTGATGTGTTATGCTGGATGATCGTAGCGATTGCCTTAATCGGCAAAGGATCTTCGCTGGTCAGAGCAACCGTCACATCTTCCTGATAACTGATACCGAAATCTCCCTTTCCTACAGAGACCAAAGTAGCCGTAGCACCTTCTGTAGGCTCCACGATTTTTACATTCAATCCCTCTTCTTCATAAAATCCGTTTTCCAGAGCTACATACATTCCAGTGTGATTCGTATTGGCCACATAATCCAGGATCACCGTCACATCTTCCAGTTCCGCTTCTGCCTCAGTCTGGCTCTCAGATGCCTCCTCTGTCTTCTCCTGAACAGCCGTTGTTGCCTCTCCGCTCTCTGAAGTCTGCTGTCCGCATCCTGCCAAAACCGTCACCGACAGGCATAACGCTCCTATCCACCATTTCTTTTTCATAAATCTTCCTCCATTCTATCCGGATTCAGCCGGATCTTTCTTTGCAAAGGGTCAGTGTTTTTTCTCCATATACGGCAATGCCGCCATCTGAATCAAACGGATCAGGCCATTCATGCACAGGCTGAGCCCTACGATCATCAGAACACAGGCAAATACTTTATCCAGCATATAACCGTTCTTCACCCGGAGAAGATAATACCCCAGACCGCTCTGAGCTCCTATCCATTCCCCCACTACTGCTCCGCTGATGCTGTATGTAGCAGATACTTTCAGTCCTGATACAAGCGCCGGCACAGCCGCCGGAATCTTCACCAGGCGATATGCCTGCCACTTTCCAGCACCAAATGACCGTACCAAATGCACATATTCTTCATCCATCTGCCCCATGGCATCTGTAAAGCTGACTGCCACCGGAAAGAAACACATCAGTACCACCGTCAGAATCTTTGGAGCAATACCAAATCCCAGATAAATGATCAGGATAGGGGCCAGCACAATCATAGGAACTGTCTGGGTTACCACCAGAACCGGATAAATCCCGCTTTTCACTCCTGGAAATGCGTCCATGATAATGCCAAGAAGTACAGCCAGAAAAAGTGCCAGTCCCATTCCTGCCAGAGCTTCCGCCACTGTCACACCGGCATGTCTGATCAGCACAGGAAATTCCGTTCCCAATGAGGATAGCACTGCACTAGGTGCCGGGAGTACATAAAGCGGTATCTGATATATCCTTACTGCCGCCTCCCAGGCTGCCAGAATTCCTGCGGCTGTTACTGCCGGAGCCAGCCATTTTCTTTTCCTTCCTGCCATTCCTATTCCTCCCTATTCCGTTTGCAGCAGATTCCCTGATCGGTAATCCGCTGCCTTGCAATACTCCGAAATATGGATACGTTATCAATCTCATTTTATAACGCAAAAAACTCCTGCCTAAAATAAGCAGGAGCCTCCCATCATTTCATCATTTCCCTACGTTGGCATTACCCAAATCAGGTTACGGGTCGAAACTTACTTTCCTCTCAGCCTGTTATCAAGCTCCCCTTTGTCTTATATTACAAAAAAGAATTTTAGCACAATGGTTTTTTTTTGTAAAGAGAAACACTGGAAATTATTTCAAAAATATCTCCGGTATAATTCCTCAAAAAACAGCCCATCATTCCCATATAAACATGAATGATGCGGAGGTAAGGAATATGTCCGGATATAAAGTTGAAATCTGCGGAGTCAACACCGCTAAGCTTCCACTGCTTACAAATGAGGAAAAAGAAGCTCTGTTCCAAAAAATACTGGCCGGAGATAAGCAAGCCAGGGAAGATTATATCAAAGGAAATCTCCGCCTCGTCCTGAGCGTGATCCAGCGCTTCTCTGGAAGCAGTGAAAATGTAGATGACCTGTTCCAGATTGGCTGCATCGGCCTGATCAAAGCCATTGACAATTTTGATGTGACACAGAATGTCCGTTTTTCCACTTATGCGGTACCTATGATCCTGGGAGAAGTTCGGCGCTATCTGAGAGATAACAATTCCATCCGGGTCAGCCGTTCCCTGCGTGACACTGCTTATAAAGCCATTTATGCCCGGGACAGCCTGATGAAAAAAAATCTGAAAGAGCCAACCATAATGGAGATTGCTGAGGAAGTGGGAATCAGCAAAGAAGAAATCACATATGCTCTGGACGCCATTCAAAGTCCTGTCAGCCTCTATGAACCGGTCTATACAGACGGAGGAGACCCTCTCTACGTCATGGACCAGATCAGCGACAAAAAAAATCTGGAATCCAACTGGGTAGAAAATATCTCCTTAAGCGAAGCCATCAAACGGCTTCCGGAACGGGAACGCCATATTATCGATATGCGATTTTTTGAAGGAAAAACCCAGACTGAAGTGGCAGAAGAAATCCATATCAGCCAGGCTCAGGTAAGCCGCCTGGAAAAAAATGCCCTCAAATCCATGCGGTCTTATTTAAGCTGACAAAATAGCATAAGTCTTTTATGAACAATATCGCGTTATGGCTAATATGCAAAATTGGATATTTACAGTTTAATGATAACAGGGGAGGTGAGGAAATGATAACCTATGACCGCCTGTGGGAAACCATGAAGAAAAAGAACATCTCACAGTATCACCTGATTCATTACTGTAATATCAGTTCCAGCCAGATCAACCGGCTGAAAAAGAATAACTATGTATCCACCCACACCATAGAAAGACTCTGCTACATCCTGCAGTGCCAGGTGGAAGATATTATGTCTGTAACGTTTGATCCTAATTACACAGACACCTCCAACAGACAACCATAACCATAAGATTTATCCCAAATACCCGTTTCCTATTCCCGGAACGGGTATTTTTCTTTGTCCTGCCGGTTGCTTTTTCTTTCCATACTATTATAATAATAATTAACAGATACTCAGATAAGGAGATTTCTTATGAAGGATATTATTTTTTTGCAGCCTGTATTTAAAGAAATGATCTGGGGCGGATCCAGGCTGCGCACTGACTATGGATATGATATTCCAGGGGACCATGTAGGAGAAGCCTGGGTAGTTTCCGCCCACAAATCCGGCGACTGTACCATAAAAAACGGCGCCTATGCTTCCAGGCATCTGAGCTGGTTATGGGACAACCATCGGGAGCTTTTTGGCAATCTGAAAGGGGATCGTTTTCCTCTCCTTGTCAAGATCATAGACGCCAAAGACGATTTAAGCATTCAGGTCCATCCTGACGATGCTTATGCAAAGGAGCATGAAAATGGCTCTCTTGGCAAAACCGAATGCTGGTATATCCTGGATTGCGAACCGGATTCCACGATCGTGGTTGGCCACAATGCCTCTGACCAGAAAGAATTGCGCCGCATGATCGATGAAAAGAAATGGCTGGACCTGATCAAAATACGCCCCATTAAAAAAGGAGATTTTTTCCAGATTGAACCCGGCACGGTCCATGCCATCCGCAAAGGTACTCTGATTCTGGAAACCCAGCAGAATTCAGATGTTACTTACCGCCTTTATGACTACGACAGACTGCAGAATGGAAAACCCAGAGAACTCCATATTCAGAAAAGCATTGATGTAATCCGCTGTCCCCATAAAGACCCTGAACTTTCCCAAAAGATTACAAAAGGAAACGGATATATCTGCAGAAATTTGATCTCCTGTGAGTTCTATCAGGTAGATAAATGGGATATTAACGGTTCCGTTTCCATTTCACAGGATTTCCCATTTCTGATCGTTGATGTTCTGGAGGGAGAAGGCACTGCAGATGGTATCCCATTGAAAAAAGGCGACCATTTTATCCTTCCTTTCCAATATGGCCCCTGCAAAGTAGAAGGAACCCTGAGTCTGATCACTTCCCATGTATAGTGATGCAAAACCCCTGAAACGGAGGATTCTATTATGAAATACGGAGCTTTAGAAGCAGGCGGCACCAAAATGGTGTGCGCCATCGGAACGGAACAGGGAAAGATCCTGGACCGCATTTCTCTCCCTACAGAAACGCCGGAAAAAACATTGCCTTCTATCATCGACTATTTCAAGGGAGCCGGTATCTCTGCCCTGGGCATTGCCTGTTTTGGACCTGTGGACCTTGACCGCCAATCTCCATCTTACGGCTGCATCACGACTACTCCCAAGCTGGCATGGCGTAATTGCAATATTGTTAAAATCCTGGGGGAAGCGTTGCAGGTACCCGTTGGCTTTGACACGGATGTGAACGGCTCCATGCTGGGGGAAGCTACCTGGGGCTGTGCCCAGGGTCTGGATACTGCCATTTATATTACAATCGGAACCGGTGTTGGTGTTGGCGTACTGGCAAATGGGAAACTTCTCCACGGAATGCTTCATCCAGAAGGAGGACATATCCTGCTTTCCCGCCATCCGGAAGATACCTATGCCGGAAAATGCCCATACCATGCCAACTGTCTGGAGGGTATGGCGGCCGGACCGGCTATTGAAGCCCGCTGGGGTAAAAAAGCCTGGGAACTGGCAGACTGCCCCCAGGTATGGGAACTGGAAAGTTATTACATCGCCCAGGCTCTGGCTAACTACATTTTAATCCTGTCTCCTCAGAAAATCATTCTGGGAGGCGGTGTCATGCATCAGGAGCAGCTTATGCCTTTAATCCGTAAAAAAACGCTGGACCTGCTTAACGGATATGTGGATGCAAAACAGCTGCAGGATCCGGAACATTATATTGTTCTTCCCAGCCTTGATGATAACCAGGGAATTTTAGGCGCCGTCAAGCTCGCCATGAATGCAGAAGCAGAAAGCTAATAGACCACAAATAACCCCAGGGGCCGGATACCGGAATGTTCCCTGGGGTTTTTCATCTCTCTTTCAATGATCTGACTATTCGGTCTGTAATCTTATCTCCCTCTTCCACCACTCCGCATAACAAAGGAGAATGGATATCATAACATCTGGTTTGGTTCCTAATCCGCTGATCTGTCAGATTTGCATAACAATACCTGCATCCGTTCCAGCAGGTATCATAAGCACCGATGTCTATACTTTCCAGGCAGCCGCAGGCTGTCCTCTGATTTTTATCTTTCCTGCCTTTCAGACGGTATCCGGTAATGGTTTCAATCAGTTCCCTGTCCACGCAACTGGCCGCTTCCACTCCTACTGTGGAAAGGTTTTCTTTCTCTCCACATGCCTGCAGCACAATTCCATGCTTTTCTGCTATCACTGCCAAATGCGCTGCCATTCTCATCATGGTCTCTCTGTCTATCTCCTCTTCCACAATCCCCGCCAGATTTCTTTTTGTTTTCCCATATAGATCCAGAAAACTGATTACAGCCCTCTGGGTATACCCTTCCAGCCTGGCTGCCATTTCTGCAAATATTCTGCCATGATATTTTTCTGTATACCGGCTGCTCAGCAGGATTGGGTCATATCTCCAGACTACCCTTTCTTTTCCAATCCGGCGGGACAATTCCTGAAACAGTGGGATCATCTCCCCGAATTTATCAGGCACTCCCGGTTCCATATCGGTTCCATACCCGGTAAGGGTAAACTGAAAATAATAGGGGTATGGAGAAAGCCGGTCCAGATACGGCATAAAATTCTTAGGATTCTTGGTCCAGAATACTATGCAGTCAATCACTTCCGGAGATAATCTGACCCGGCTGACCTGATGAGAATTCATAGGATTTTTCACATAGACAACCCCTTCTTCCAGCCGTCTCATAAACCATTCCCCATAATAATTGGGAATATCCGTTCTTCTGCTCACACTTAAAATCATGATCTTACTCCCACCTACAGAAAAAGAAAGAACGGGCCTTTGAAAAGCCCGTTCCCATAAGTTCTCTTATTTCATCCATTCTTTTACAGTCTGATAAATGCCTTCTCCGTCCAGACCGTACTTATGCAGAAGTTCTTCTGCTACTCCGGATTCACCAAAGACATCATTCATTCCGATCCTCTTTACCGGAACAGGAGCTTTCTCAGCAAGAACCTCACATACTGCTCCTCCTAAACCGCCGATTACAGAATGCTCTTCTGCGGTCACAATCCGTCCCGTTTCTTTCGCTGCCTTTACAAGGATTTCTTCATCAATTGGCTTGATGGTATGAATATTGATCACACGGGCTGAAATTCCGTCTTTTTCCAGCATCTCAGCAGCTTCCAGACATGCCGCCACTTCCAATCCGGTGCCTACTAAGGTCACATCACTTCCCTCTCTTAAGGTAACACCTTTTCCAATCTCGAAGTGATAATCTTCTCTATCATTGATCACCGGAACTGCCAGCCTTCCGAAGCGCATATAAACAGGTCCTTCCATTTCATATGCCGCTTTCACTGCAGCCCTTGCTTCCACATCATCTGACGGATTGATGATCGTCATTCCCGGAATGGTTCTCATCAGAGCAATATCCTCATTACACTGGTGAGTCGCACCATCCGGTCCCACAGAAATACCTGCATGGGTAGCGCCAAATTTTACGTTCAGATGAGGATAACCTACACTGTTTCTCACCTGTTCAAATCCTCTTCCTGCCAGGAACATGGCAAATGTACTCACAAACGGAATCTTTCCCGTTGTTGCCATACCTGCCGCCATACCGATCATATTGGACTCTGCAATACCACAGTCAATATGTCTTTCCGGAAATACTTTTTTAAAAACACCTGTCTTTGTAGCTGCTGCCAGATCGGCATCCAGTACATACAGATTTTCATGTTCTTTTCCCAGTTCAGCCAGCGCATTGCCATAGCTGTCCCGCGTTGCGATCTTCTTTACATCTGACACTGTGCTTCACCTGCTTTCTCAAGTTCTTCCATTGCTTTTTCATATTGTTCCTTGTTCGGTGCACTTCCATGCCAGGAAACCTGATTCTCCATAAAGGAAACTCCTTTTCCTTTCACGGTCTTTGCAATAATAGCTGTCGGACAGCCTTTCACGGTCCTGGCTTCTTTAAAAGCCTGGTCCAGAGAATCAAAATCATGACCATCTGCCACAATTGCATGGAGATGGAACGCTTTCATTTTTTCATCAATAGGCTGAGGAGAATTGATTTCTTCCACGGTACCATCCAGCTGAATGCCATTGCTGTCTACCACAACCACCAGATTATCAAGGCCCTTGTTTCCAGCAAACATCAAAGCTTCCCATACCTGACCTTCCTCAATCTCGCCATCTCCCATAACTGCGTACACCCGGTAGTCATCTCCTGTCAGCTTTGCAGAAAGAGCCATTCCCACTGCTGCGGAAATACCCTGCCCCAGAGAACCGGTCGTCATATCCACTCCCGGAGTGTCATTCATATTAGGGTGCCCCTGAAGGTGGCTTCCCAAAGCCCTCAGAGTAACCAGATCTTCTTTTGGAAAATAACCTTTTTCCGCCAATACCGCATAGTGAGCCGGAGTTGCATGACCCTTTGACAGCACGAATCTGTCTCTGTCCGGTTTCGCAGGATTTGCCGGGTCCACATTCATCTCCTCAAAATACAGATAAGTCAAAATATCTGCTACAGATAAAGAACCACCCGGATGGCCGGATTTCGCATGATAGACTTCTGTCAAAATGTCTTTTCTCACTTCTCTTGCGATGTTCTGAAGTTTTTGTTTCTCCATTTCGATTCCCTCTTCTTTAGATTTTAATACTTTGCCGATTCTTTTCCATTATACGGGATTTTGTCCATAATGTCCATACACTCAACATCTTTTTTCTATTTCTTTAGACGATTACTCCTATAAAGTCACTCAAACCTGACAATTTCTTTTTTTAATCTTTTCATGATTTTTTTCTCCAGCCTGGAAATATAAGACTGGGATATGCCCAGCAGATCCGCCACTTCTTTCTGAGTCATCTCATCCCCATCTGCGCTGGTAAGTCCAAACCGCAGTTCCACAATCTTTCTTTCCCTGGGGCTTAAGCGGCTGATCGCCGTATTTAATAATTTCTTTTCTGTCTCACTTTCCAGATCTTTATAGATCACATCTTCATCCGTTCCCAGAATATCGGATAAAAGCAGTTCATTTCCGTCCCAGTCCACATTCAAAGGTTCATCTATGGAAACTTCCAGTTTTGTCTTATTATTTCTTCTCAGATACATCAATATTTCATTTTCTATACACCGGGAAGCATAGGTAGCCAGTTTAATATTTTTTTCCGGATTGAATGTATTGATCGCCTTGATCAGTCCAATCGTTCCAATGGAAATCAGGTCTTCTACTCCCACACTGGTATTATCAAACTTTTTCGCTATGTAGACCACCAGTCTAAGATTGTGCTCAATCAAGGATGATTTCGCTTCCTTATCCTCCTCGGTTCCCAGCATTCCGATCATTCTGGCTTCTGTCTCACTGTCCAGAGGAGGGGGCAGGATATCTGCACCTCCTATATAATGGATTTCTCCCTGTTTCTGTAAAAACACTTTTTTAAAACTGGGCACTGCCTTAAACTGAAACCGCCCAGGAACTGATACTTTGATAATCATCTGGTCTTCCTCCCTCTACCTTCATGTTTTTTCATTCAAAAGCATATGATACGTGCCGTCCGGTGACAGCGGCTGCTTTACCACTCCTACTAACGGCTTTTTTATTTCTGTACGTTCTCCTTCTCTGATGATCACCAGAGAATCCAGATATATGGCAGGAAGCATTCCGTTTTCTTTTCCTACCGATTGGAATGGGATATACAACACTCCTTCCACCGTCTCACAGATATGACGGCATACTTCATATTCCAGCACATGGACCGGCTGCCTGCCATCTGGAGATACCAACCGGTTCCCGGTATCCTGCAAGGCAGTTACTTCCACAGATTTCCCCTGATAAGTGGCAATCACCTGACACAAATGCTTTCGTTTTCTTATCACACCACAAAGCAAATCTCCCAGAAATCTGGACAAAAAAAAGGTAGCAGCTGCCAGAAAGATCCATGCACCCAATGACAGGATTTCCTGTTCTGCCAGACCTTCAAATATTCCTCCCATTACGGCAGCAGTCCCAAACAATGCCCCTGTTTCCTGAGCTATGCGCTTCATACGTCCTTTCCTGGAAGCCCCCCATTCAAATGCGATTCCCACCATTCCCATGCCTGTAACTGCCAGCATCACGATCCGCCAAACAGTTCCCTGCAGATTCACAAACAGCAGGATACATCCCCATGCTGCACCAAACAGTCCTCCCAACCCCAGTTTCCACCAGGCCGTACTGCGGTGCAGGAACTGGTTCAGTACCATGAGGACCAGGATATCCATAACAAAATTGATCAAAAACAAGACATCTATGTACACCGTATATGTCACGTCAAACAGCCTCACCTCCGGTCCATGAGACTCATTATACCCAATCCTGGAAGCATAATTTGTCAAACGGATGGGGGATATTCCTATTTTTCATCGGGAAACTTCGTTAAGATATGACGGTTTCAGAAAAAACAAGACAAAAGAACATAAAAAACAGGGAAGCACCTTATAAAGGTCTTCCCTGTCTCTCACATATCTGATAGATTATTTATTTATCTCTTCCTTTTTTCAGGAAATCCGGTACATTGATCTGCATACCGGTATTTGGACGATACACATTCACATTCGGGTTCGGCATTCCCTGAGCCGGAGCTGCATTCTGCTGAGTTCCGTAATTTGCGCCGGTATGATTATATCCGGTTGTTCCATAATTTCCTGCCGGACGGGATGTCTGGCTGGCAGCAGCTGCCTCAGACACAGGAGTCTGCTGTTTCACCGGCTGCTTTTTATAAGGATTGCTGAATCCCTTCATGGCATTTGCTACCGGTGTATTTAATCCTTTATCCGTCAGACCTGTAGCAATGACTGTGATGGTAGCCTCATCCTGGGCATTTTCATCATACATAGCACCAAAGATAATATTAGCATCATCACCAGCCAGTTCCTGAACATAGCTTGCCGCCTCATTTGCCTCGATCAGGCTGATGTCACCGGAAATATTGATAATCACATGGCTTGCACCCTGGATCGTTGTTTCAAGCAGCGGGCTGGAAACTGCCTGCTCCACTGCCTCTTTTGCTTTTTCATCACCTTTTGCATGTCCGATACCGATATGAGCGATTCCCTTATCTGTCATAACAGTCTGTACATCTGCAAAATCCAGATTGATCAGTCCAGGAACATTGATCAGATCGGTAATTCCCTGAACTGCCTGCTGCAGCACTTCATCTGCTTTCTTCAGAGCATCCGGCATGGTTGTCCTTCTGTCCACGATTTCCAGTAATTTATCATTCGGGATCACGATCAACGTGTCTACACTTTCTTTCAGTCTTTCAATACCCTGGAGGGCATTTGCCATACGGGTCTTTGCCTCAAAACGGAAAGGTTTGGTCACAACGCCTACTGTCAGGATACCCATATCTTTTGCCAGCTTTGCCACTACAGGAGCCGCACCGGTTCCGGTTCCGCCTCCCATACCACAGGTTACAAATACCATATCGGCACCTTTCATAGCCTGTGCCAATTCCTCTGAACTCTCCTCAGCCGCTTTTTCTCCGATCTCCGGTTTTGCACCGGCTCCCAGACCCTTTGTCAGTTTCTCACCAATCTGCATAGCGGTAGGAGCCTTACAGAACTGTAATGCCTGCTTGTCCGTATTCACTCCTATAAATTCCACACCTGCAATATTTTCCTCGATCATGCGGTTCACTGCATTGTTTCCTGCCCCGCCTACACCGATGACGATGATTCTCGCCGCATTTTCTGCCTCATTTATCTTAATCTCTAACAAGATTGTCTCCTCCTTTAACCCTTTTACTCAATTTATGTCAACTATGCTTTTCGCCATTCCAGTTCTCTTTAATACTATATTTGATTTTCATAAAAATATCAACACCTAATTTGGGAAAATCCACACAATTTTTGAATTCTTTTCCTTCTATGACCGTTTACGGAATGTGTACATCATGCTGGTATTTGTCTCATCATAGGAATCCAGATACAAAGTCCCCGCCTGTCCCTCCAACACCGGAAGTGTATCATGCAGGGCAGCTATTTTTCCATTGATATTATCACTGTTACCCAGCTTTACATCAATCTCGCCTATTTTCAGTGTCACTTCATTTCTGGCCTCAAACCGTATCTCATCCACCTGGATCTCATAATCATAAAGAGCCTGTGTCAGATTCAGTATCTCATCAAATACCTGCTTGTCTTCAACCGGAAGGGGCGCATAAAGAGCAATATGTCCGAAATCCAGCCCTGTCACTTTCGGAATACCCTGCAGTTTCTCATTAGTGCTTTCCACGATGATACCGTCTTTATCAAAATACATATAGCTGCTCATATATTCCAGATATCCCACGATACTTTTCTCATAAATGATCACTTCTACTTTCATAGGTGTTTCAAATACCAGGTCATAATCTTCTACATAAGGAATATCTTTATGATTTCCCATTTTGTCATTGACAAAACAATACAGAAAATTCCTTTCTTTTCCCGTCGGAAACAGAATATCCGTAATCTCCTCGCTGGTATAGCGGTTGTTGCCTGTCACTGTGACTTCCTGTATCTGGACAAAAAAACCTGCCGCTCCAAGAAAAAGCAGGGCAACAACCCCAGCCAGCAGTACTTTTTTTACTCTTCCTTTTCCTTTGGTTTTTCTTCCTGCCATTGTATGTCTGCACCCGCCATCCTAAGGTCACGGCAGATGTCTTCGTACCCCCTTTCTATATGAAAGCAATCCGATATGATCGTCTCTCCTCTGGCCATCAGGCCTGCTATGACCAGAGCTGCACCTCCCCGAAGATCTTTCGCCTGACTGTATCCGCCTTCCAGTCCATCTTTTCCAAAAACCACTGCTGTATTTCCAGATACCCGGATATCGGCCCCCAGCTTACACAGTTCCGCTGCCGTCTCATATCTTCCTTCAAATACATTTTCACAGATCCTGCTCTCTCCCTGTCCGCAGCACAGAAGCGCCAGCAGGGGTGACTGAAGATCCGTAGGAAATCCCGGATAGGGTTCTGTTGCTATGGAAATAGCCTGGGGCCTCTCCTTCATGACCACAGAAATAAAATCCTTGCCCTTTTCTATCTCAGCTCCAGCTGCTGTCAATGCATCTGAAACAGCAGAGAGATGTTCCGGATTGACTCCGTTCAAGCGGACCTCTCCCTTTCCTGCCATAGCAGCGATCAGATAAGTTCCAGCTACGATCCGGTCACCTGGCACCTGATAGCAGCAGCCATGCAGCCTCCGTTTTCCCTGGATCAGGATCTCTCCTGTACCACCGCCCCGCACTTCCGCTCCCATGGCATTAAGGAAGCCGCATAATTCCTGGATTTCCGGCTCTCTGGCCGCTCCCTGTATCACCGTAGTGCCTCTGGCAGTCACGGCCGCCAAAATTGCATTTTCCGTAGCTCCCACACTGGGATATGGCAGCCTTGCTACCGAACCTGTCAGTAATTCTGCCCGGGCAGTAATCCTTCCATCTTCTTCCGAAATCCGGGCTCCCATAGACCGCAAAGCCATAATGTGGAAATCCACTGGCCGTTTGCCTATGGAACATCCTCCAGGATAACAGGTCGCCGCCTGACCAAACCTGCCCAGCATGGCTCCCAGCAGCACGATGGAAGACCTCATTTGCCTGACATAACATTCCGGCAGCATCGTTTCTTTCATGCCGGAAGGATCAATCGTCAGGGTTCCCGCTTCCAACGTACACCGGCACCCCATAAATTTCAATATCCCCATCATACAATCAACATCCTGTATGGCGGGGACATTTGTTAACACCGTTGTTTCATCACTCAAAACAGAAGCTGCCATCATAGGCAGAACTCCATTTTTGGAGCCTTGTATGGGGATCTCCCCCCGCAATCTCCTAAAACCACCGATATGTATTTCTGACACACTGCCGCCTCCTGCCGCTTCTATCCTATTTTATCTTATGCAGCTTTCAGGCATTTGGTGTGGATTCCTATTTTTCCAATTTAATCTGGTTGGAAACGCTGAGTACGATTCCCATCTCTAACATCAGGAACAGGACCGATGTTCCTCCATAACTGATAAACGGAAGAGTAATCCCGGTATTGGGAATGGTATTGGTCACAACTGCGATATTGAGAATTACCTGAATGGCAATATGGCCCATCACGCCAACTACCAGAAGAGCTCCGAACAGATCCGGTGCATTATTGGCAATCAGCATAAAACGGTAAATCATAAATAAGAAAATAAAAATCACTGACACTGCTCCAAATAGTCCCAGTTCTTCACAGATAATGGAGAAAATCATATCGTTCTGGGCCTCCGGAACAAACCCCATTTTCTGGATACTCTCTCCCAGTCCCTTACCCAGAAGCCCTCCGGATCCGATCGCATACAGCCCTTGCAGCACCTGAAACCCTCCCTCCTGGGCATAGGCTTCCGGATTCAGCCATACATTGATACGTTCCAGCTGATAGCTGTGAAGCAAGCCGATGGTTTCCAGAAAATGTCCGATCTGTCCGGCAAAGCAGTAGAAAAAGCCTGCTATTCCCATGCAGGAAGCAAAAATAAGCTTTTTATCCGTAGCTACAAACAGCATGACAAATACAATCCCGCAGATAATAAGACCGGAACTCAGGTTATTTGCCGCTACCAGACCTGCCAGAGGTACTGACATTGCAACAATGATCCCCATATTTTTTATGTCATTCACCCTTTTTCCCATATTGGTGATCACAACTGCCAGTGTCAGGATCAACGCAATTTTTACAAATTCTGTGGGCTGGAAACTCAAAGGTCCTATCCCCAGCCAACGTTTCTTTCCATTCACTTCTCGTCCCACCAGGCTGACAGCGATCATAAGGATGTAAGATAAAATATAAGAAACAACAGCAAATTTGGCATAGAAATGATAGTCAATCTTGGAAACCAGGATCATTCCCACAAATCCCCCTGCCGCTATCATCGCCTGCCTCTTCATAAAGTATCCTGCATCATCATATCTCAGCTGCGCCATATAAGAGCTGGCGCTGTATATCATGATCAGGCCAAACACTGTTACAAATATAATGGTAAACAGCAGACTATAATCATAGAATCTGCGAGGCCTTTTTTTCTTTCTGGGCTGCGCCTGTGCCTGCCGTCCTTCCTCCTGACGTACCGGCTGTCTTCCTGACATAGCTCCAACTCCTTTTTACCATATTACAGGCTGCGGACACACTCCTTAAAAATCCGTCCCCGCTCCTCATAGTCCTTAAACATTCCCCAGCTTGCACATGCAGGAGACAACAGCACATTGTCCCCGCTGTCTGCATAAGAAGCACAGACATGAACCGCCTCTGCCATATCTTCTGCATACATCACATTCGTAAATCCATGCGCCTTGGCACACTGGGCAATTTTATCCCTGGTCTGCCCGATCAGTACCAGGTATTTAACCTTTCCATCGAAACTCTCTATCCACTCATCATACTGGGCATCCTTATCATACCCTCCGGCAATGAGCAAAGTAGGTCCCGGCATAGCTTTGATCGCCTGGATCGCTGCATCCGGATTGGTTCCTTTTGAATCATTATAATATTTTACTCCGGCCCGTTCCAGCACAAACTCGATCCTGTGCTCTACTGCCTGGAATTTCTTTACTGCCTCCACAATACGTTCCATAGGAACGCCTACTGCTGCGCTCATGGCTATGGCAGCCATGACGTTCTCATAATTATGACGGCCTAAGAGCTGCAGTTCCCTTACATCTACAATCTCTTTCTTTTTCCCGCCCTCAGCGTACATAATCTTGTCACCGTCAAGGAAATATCCGTCTTTCAGTTCTTCCCGGCTGCTGAAAAATATCACTTTGGGAAGCAGATCCTCTTTCTGCCCAAACTCCCTTAAAACCGGATCGTCATAATTCAGGACACAGGTATCCCCTTTTTTCTGGTTCATGGTAATGCTTTCTTTAACCGCAATATAACATTCCATAGTTTTATGCCGGTTGAGATGATCCGGAGTAATATTTAAAATCGCACTCACATCCGGCCTGAAATCCATGATCGTTTCCAGCTGGAAACTGGAGACTTCAGCCACGGTAACAGAATCATCTTCTGTTGACAGGGCTTCTTCTGTATACGGAATTCCGATATTCCCCACAACATGCACATCTTCAAAAAAAGATTTCATGATTTCTCCGGTAAGTGCTGTGGTAGTCGTCTTTCCATTGGTCCCTGTGATAGCGATCAGCTTCCCTTTTGCACACTGATATGCCAGCTGGATCTCACTCCAGACAGGGATTTTCACCTGGGCCAGCACAGACACAAACGGAGCGTCCAACGAGATTCCCGGACTGATCACACAAAGCTCCACTCCCAGAAGATCGCTTCTTTTTAATTCTCCCAAAAGCACCGTTACTTTATCTTCTTTTTTGAATTTTTTTCTGATTTCTTCTTTATCCAAATCTTTATTGCTGTCATACAGGATGACTTCACCGCCCATGTCAAGAAGCAGTTTTGCCGCAGCAATCCCGCTCTTTCCGCTTCCTGCAACAATCACTCTCTGGCTCATTTTTCTCCTCCTATAATCCTAAGTACGCCACCAGGCATAAAATAGCCGTTACGATGGAAAATACGGCTACCACTCTGGTCTCTGACCAGCCGCATAATTCAAAATGATGGTGAATCGGCGCCATTTTAAAAATACGTTTGCCGCCGGTTTTCTTAAAATAAGTCACCTGGATAATCACAGAAAGGACCTCTACCAGGTAGATCAAGCCCACAATGGCTATGAAAAACGGTATCTGCATCATAAAAGCACTGGAAGCAACAAATCCTCCCAACGCCAGAGAACCGGTATCTCCCATGAACACTCTGGCAGGATAAACATTAAACAGCAAAAATCCCAAAAGGCTTCCTACAACAGCCCCTGTGATGGGACTGATCCCGCTGTTTTCTCCCAAAGCCACCACCGTCATAAATGTGGCTACCAAAATCGTCACACTGGTACAGAGGCCATCTAAACCATCGGTAAAATTCACTCCGTTATCGGTTCCCAAAGTCACAAAAAACACAAACGGAATAAACAGCCACCCAAAATTCAGATAATATCCGTTTTCAAAACCTCCGGTGAAAGGAATCAGTGCTGCCGTTCCCACATCTTCCGTTGTGACCAGATACCAGCAGAAAACCCCGGTGATCAGAAACTGCCCTAAAAGTTTCTGCTTCGGATTCAGTCCTTCTGACCTTTTCATCACAATTTTAATATAATCGTCTAGAAATCCGATAATGCCAAATCCTACCGTCACAAACAGGATCGGTATGATCTTAGGATAATCTTTCAGGTAAAAGATAGATGTGACGATAATACTGGTAAGGATCACCAGGCCTCCCATAGTAGGTGTCCCCTGTTTTTTCAGATGGGCCTGAGGGCCATCATCCCTCACCTGCTGTCCGAATTTTAATTTATGCAAAAATGGTATTACAATTGGGCAAAGAATAGCACTTACTGCAAAGGCAATGATGATTGCCAGTATGGTTTCGTTTATCATATCACACCTCTATCTTCTATGTATTCACGGATTAGTATACGTCTTTTTCCGGGAATAATCAACCGTAGATTCTGATTGCTGAAACAGTTTCTTCCTCTGTTTCCGGTATTCCCAGATATGGAAGAATATTTTTAAAAATATCAGCGATGACAGGAGCCGCTATGGTTCCTCCATAATACACACCTTCCGGCTCGTTTATGGTGATCAAAGCAATAACCTGGGGATTGTCAGCCGGTGCAAATCCAATAAAGGAAGAAATATATTTCTTCAGGCTCCTGGGGAGTTTTTCTGATGTTGCCGTTTTCCCTCCAATACGGTATCCTTCCAGTTTCGCATTCTTTCCGCTCCCCTCTGCCACTACCTGCTCCAGGATGTACCGCATGGTAGCACTGGTTTCCTCTGATAGTATCCGCTCTCCTTCCGGATAATCATATTTATGGACCGTTTCTCCGTCAGCACTGGTCCACTGGATTCCAAAATGGGGAGTCACCCTGGTTCCTCCATTGATAATGGAAGATACTGTGGTGATCAGCTGAAGGGGAGTAATCTGAAAGGACTGTCCAAATGAAACGGTAGCCAGTTCCACCGCTTTCATATTCTCTTTTTTATGCATAATGGTGGATGCCTCTCCGGGAATATCTACCCCTGTTTTCCCTTTCAGTCCAAACTGTTCAAAATATTTGTAATAGCGGTCTACTCCAAGCCTCTGCCCTACATCAATGAGTACCGGATTACAGGAATTCATCATTCCCTGAAGAAATGTCTCTGAACCGTGCCCTCCTACTTTATGGCAGCGGATTTTTCTGTCTTCTACGATCCGGAATCCAGGGCAGGAAAAATGGTCTTCCAGTTTAACTACTCCCTCTTCCAGCCCGGCTGCCGCCGTGATAATCTTGAATGTGGATCCCGGTTCATACGTATCATTGATACAGGAATTTCTCCAAATCTGGTTCAGCAGGTCCTGCTTTTCCTTTTCTCCTGCGTTTTCCTGGCCTTCCGGAAGCACAAACGGATGATTCAGGTCAAATTCCGGAGCATTCACCATAGCTAAAATTTCTCCATTCTGAGGGTTCATAATAATGACAGAAACACCTTTCGCTCCCTTTTTTTCCATCACCTGATAGGCTGCCTGCTCCGCATATTTCTGTATATTCACATCCAGGCTGATCTGGAGATCATTGCCCGCTATGGGCTCTATCCGGTCTTCCGCCGCATTTTCTATCTCCACACCGGCCGCATCTGCCATAGTAAGGATTTTCCCATTGATACCCTTTAAACATTCCTCATACTCCACTTCCAGCCCTATAATGCCCTGATTATCTCCTCCTGTAAACCCGAGGACTTTGGACGCCAGGGAATCATAAGGATAATATCGTTTATAATCCTCGTCCACTTTCACGCCAGCCATTCTCATATCCCGGATTTTATCTCCCAGTTCCTTATCCACATTTGTCTTGATAATCTCTCTGGAACTGTAGGTTTCCACTTTTTTTCTTACAGTTTCCTCACTGATCCCCAGTTCCTTGGAAAGTACCTGGATCACCTTCTCCTGGTCTTCAATCTGATTATGCACAACCGAGATTGTGCATACCGTACGATTGGTTGCAATGACCGTCCCGTTTCTATCCAATATCTGCCCTCTGGCCGCTTTGATGGTCCTTTCACGCTGATGCAGCTCTTCTGCCATCTGGCTGTAATGCTCCGACCGAACTATCATCAGATAACATAACCGCCCTGCCAGCACGGCTGCTGCAAGCGTCAGGATCAGCATGGCTGCTGTAATCCTTCCTCTGTGATGGGTCCTGTTTTCATTCATGCGCTCTCCGGTCTGCCTGGTTCCAATATTGTTACAATATATGCAGAGGACTTGCCATTATACCAGAAGACCGGCAGACAATAACTGTCTGCCGGTCACTTTATCCGTCTGCTGCAGAAGATTCCTGCTGACTTTCTTCTTCTGTAGTATCGGAACTATCCGTCTCACTTTCTCCCTGTGCAGGTTCACTCTGGGTTTCACCGCTTTCACCAGTTTCTTCCTGTGCCTCTGTCCCTGGCACACGGTTCGGAATATCCAGGTTACCTCCCTCAGGAATATACTCTTCATCTGCAGAGTAAGGCGCTTCCGTAGGCTCCTGGGCTTCTGTTTCCTTCTCATCAGCCGTATGATCCGTAATCCCTTCATTTTCCGGCAGACTGCTGTCAGCCGTATCTGTTTCTGTCTCTGTAACAGGAAATACATTCAGATAAGGCTGAATTTCTTCCATAATTTTAGCAAATACTTCACTGGCGTAAGTACTGTGAGGCTGATCTTCCACATGAGGCTGGTCGATCACCACATACACCAGCACTTCCGGATGGTCCACCGGGGCAAAGCCGCAGAAGGACACCACATAATTTCCGTTGCCTCTGGGAATCTTCTCGGCAGTACCTGTTTTTCCTCCCAGTTCATAACCTTCCACCTTTGCCGCTTTTCCTGTTCCCCTTGCTCCGTACACAGTCTGAAATAAAGCATCTTTGATAAAGTCGCTGGTAGACTGGGATACCGTTTCCCGAACCAGTACCGGTTCAATTTTTTTCACTACAGAACCCTGGGAATTCAGGATCTGCTTGACTACATGCGGTTCATAGTAAGAACCTCCATTTAACACAGAGCAATACGCGGCTGCCATCTGGATCATGGTACAGTTATAATTCTGTCCAAAAGAGTTGGTCGCAAGGTCCACAGGTCCTGCCGTGTCCACGGTATAACCAAGCCCTGCCGTATCTGCCTCTCCCGGCAGATCAATCCCCGTTTTCTGGGTAAAGCCGAACATATCCTGATATTTATAAAACTTTTCTTTTCCCTCTTTTGCTGCAATCTGCATCATCGCATCATTGCAGGACACCATAAGCGTCTCTGCCAGGGTCATCTGTCCATGACCTCCGGAGTAATAGCTGACACATTTAATCGTAGTACCTGCCACATTCTGGGATCCGTCGCAGAAATACCCTTCCCCTGTCGTAATAACCCCTTCTTCCAAAGCAGACGCTATCGTAAAGATCTTTGCAGGAGAACCAGGCTCATACGTGTCATTGATGCAGAAATTTCTCCACTGCTTATACCATTCCTCTGTCTTCTCCTCATCTGACATAACTGACAGTTCCGCTTCTGTGAAGCGGCCAGACAGATCCCTGGGATTATTCAGGTCATACATACGGTCCGTAGCCATTGCCAGTACTTCTCCATTATCCGGATCCATGACTACCACACCGATATTCTCTGATCCCACTGTATCCATCCATTCTTTCACATACTTCTCCACTACCTGCTGCACATTGATGTCAATCGTGGAAACCACCGTATTTCCATTAACTGCAGGTTTGATCACGGTCTCCAGGTTGGAATCGTCATTCAGATAACCATATTCCCTTCCATTTGTTCCGGTAAGCGTGCTGTTATAATACTGTTCAATACCGCCGTTTCCCACCGTTCCATCACTGGAAGAAAAGCCCAGTACGGTACTGGCCACTTCATTATATGGATAAAAACGTTTATATTCTTCCTCAAACCAGACCCCATTCACTTTTTTATTCTGTACATTGGCATCTTTGCTCTTTTCATATTCGGCGTTCATCTCCTCTTTCACTTTTTCAAACGCCTCTTTCTGGTCTGCTGTCAGCTGTCTCGCATAGCGGATATAGGGACTGTCAGGACTTTCCATGATCAGATTTGTCAGTTCTGCCTTATCATAGCCTAATGCGGTGGATAAAGCAGTCGTAGTTGCATCCAGATATTTATCTGTTCCTGTTTCTCTGTCATACCCGGACATGATCTGCCGGGCATCAATGATCAGATTATATACTTTGTCACTGACTGCCAGATAGGTACCATTCCTGTCCACAATATCCCCTCTTTTATAGGGAATCGTCCTGCTGTCATAACTGGAATGCTGGCTCAGGACAATCTGGCTGTATTCTTCATTATTATTTTTTGTGATGTTATAAAGTACCAGAACCAATGCAAACAAAGCCAGCGTAATCACCAGAACGGTGATCGCCAGCTTTTTCTGCATATACTCTGTAAAAATTTTTTTATGGTTTCGGTTTTTTTTCTTTCCGTTATTATTTGTATTTCGGGATGTCTTCATTCTGCCTTACATACTCACTTTCTGTCTTATCGTATAAAAGCACCTGATCTTTACCTGCATATACCATGCCAAGTTCTTCTGTTGCCACCTGATACACATGGTCCAGGCTCACAGAAGTATTGATTCTTGTTTCCAAAGTATCATTTTCTGTTTTCAGTGTTTCCACCTTCTGTTCCAAAGCTTCAATTTCTGCCAGCCTTGTCTGCATAACTGACTGCTGATGCAGATACTGCACACAGATAACAAGAGAACAGATTGCCGCTACCGTCAGCATCAGCACATATGGAAAATCAATGTAAAGAGCCCTCTCCTGATTTTTCCTGATCTGCCGCTCATTGACATAAGGGGTCGTTCCTGAAGTCTGCTTTTTAACCGGTCTTCTGGCCGGTTCTATCTTGCGCACTGTATTTCCGTCAACGTACACTCCGCTTCTCTGCGGCCGTCCCTGCGGAACTCTTCCTTTTGCCATACTGTCTCCTCCCTATTTTTAATCCCCGTTCTCAGCTCCGTTCAAATACCCGGAGTTTCGCACTTTTAGACCTGCTGTTCTCCTCCAGTTCTTCCTTTCCAGGCACAATAGGTTTCCTGGTGATCACCTTTCCCTTGCTTGTCCTGCCGCACACACATACCGGAAAATCCGGCGGACAGATACAAGGGTTCTCATTGTTCCTGAATCTCGTCTTTACGATCCTGTCCTCCAAAGAATGGAACGTAATGATACTCAAACGTCCTCCCGGATTCAAAAGATCGATCATCGTATCAATAGAACGGTTCAGCACATCCAGTTCCCGATTCAGCTCAATCCGTATTGCCTGAAATGTCTGTTTTGCCGGATGTCCGCCCGTTGCTCTTATCTTAGCCGGAATCGCCCGTTTTATGATCTCCGTCAGTTCGCCAGTTGTTGCGATATATTTCTCCTCTCTGGCTTTCACAATGTGTTTTGCAATATTTTTTGCAAACTTGTCTTCTCCGTAATCACGGATCATACGGTACAGGTCTGACTCACTGTAAGTATTGACAATATCTGCCGCTGTTACAGGATTTCTCTGGTCCATTCTCATGTCCAGGGCTGCATCTTCCCGATAGGTAAATCCCCGGTCAGCAGTATCCAGCTGATAAGAGGAAACTCCCAGATCCAGATAAATGCCATCTACTTTTTCAATTCCCAGCTCATTTAGTATCTCCGCCACATTCTCGTAATTGCTTCTTACGATCGTGACTTTATCTCCAAAAGTTTTCAGTCTCTCTCCTGCCGCAGCAATCGCATCTGCATCCTGATCGATCCCGATAAACTTTCCGTATTCACCCAGCCGGCTGCATACTTCAAAAGCATGGCCGCCGCCCCCCAGGGTCCCATCCACATAAATCCCATCTGGCTTTATATGCAGGCTGTCTACCGTTTCATACAGCAACACTGATTTATGCTTAAACATTTAAAGCAGTCCCCCCAGGTCCTCTGCAATATCCTCGATATCATCAAAGTCGTTTTTACTGATCCAGGCATCTTTGCTCCAGATTTCAATACGGCTTCCCATACCGACAAGTACTGCGTCTTTTTCAATGCCTGCGTATTCGCGGAGCGAAGCCGGAAGAAGAATTCTCCCCTGCTTGTCCACTTCACAGGTGTTTGCCCCTGCCACAAGAAATCTGGTCAGTTTTCTTGCTGCAGGATTGGTATAAGGCAGTGCGTGCAGTTTTGCTTCCAGGGCAGTCCATTCGTCATTGGCATAAACGGAAAGACAGCCGTCCAGTCCTCTTGTAACAACAAAGTCCTCGCCCAGCTGTTCCCTGAATTTGGAAGGTACGATAAGACGTCCCTTCGCATCAACTGTGTGATTGTATTCGCCCATGAACATCTTTATCACCACCGTACTGCAAATCTGTCAGTAGTCCTCCACTTATTACCACTTCAGACCACTTTTCACCACTTTCTACCACTTTGTATTCTTATAGTATTACATTTGAATGGAAATGGCAAGAATTATTTTAGAAAATCTTAAAAATTACAAGAAAAAAAGCGGCCCCTTACGGGACCGCCTCTGTCCAGGCATCAATATTCTGAAACAAGATATTGTTCTATCAGTTTATCCAGCATAACGCTGTTATCATAAATCACCTCGTAATTTTCCTGCAGATCGATACTTTCATTCAATGCTTTCCGGGCTTTCTCAATCTCGCGGATCAATTCCTCTTTGGCTGTATTCATATTTTTTCTCCTTTGCATCTGCACCGCAGCTATCTGCTCTCCCAGATAGAAAAAACGTTTTAAAACAATTTTCCCTATAGTTTTCGATTCTTTTCTCATTCTATACTGAAAACACTGAAAAATCAAACAAAATCGCCCGACATGCTGTGCCCAATTTCGACAAGGGTGCGGAAAAGGGTTTTATTTTCCTTATTTTTATGGTATTCTATAAACGTTTGAATAAAATCCGGAGCATACCGGTATCCGCCTTGTCTCCGGAACACAATATGTAATAGATAGGAAGGTAATCGCCATGAAATTAGGTATCGTAGGACTGCCAAATGTGGGAAAAAGCACTCTTTTCAATTCCCTGACAAAGGCAGGAGCAGAATCTGCCAACTACCCATTCTGTACCATTGACCCAAACGTGGGCGTGGTACCGGTTCCCGATGAAAGGCTGCAGCTTCTGGCTGACCTGTATCATTCTGAAAAGATCACTCCCGCTGTCATCGAATTTGTGGATATTGCGGGGCTGGTAAAAGGTGCTTCCAAGGGAGAAGGCCTGGGAAATCAGTTTCTTTCCAATATCCGTGAAGTAGATGCCATCGTCCATGTAGTCCGCTGCTTTGACGACCCCAATGTGATCCATGTAGACGGCAGTGTAGACCCATTAAGAGATATTGAAACCATCAACCTGGAACTGATCTTCTCCGATCTGGAGATTCTGGAAAGAAGAATTTCCAAAACGGCACGGGCTGCCAACAACGATAAGGCTCTGGCAAAAGAACTGGCAGTGCTGAAAGCCCTGAAAGCTCACCTGGAAGACGGAAAACTGGCAAAAAGCTTCGTACCGGAGGATGAAGAAGAAATACCGTTTATCGCTTCTTTAAATCTTCTCACCTACAAACCGGTGATCTTTGCAGCCAACGTAAGCGAAGACGACCTGGCCAATGACGGAGCCGATAATCCTTATGTCGCCAAGGTACGGGAATTTGCTGCTGAAAACAACTGCGAAGTTTTCGTAATCTGTGCACAGATTGAGCAGGAAATCGCAGAACTGGACGACGAGGAAAAGAAAATGTTCCTGGAAGACCTGGGTCTGAAAGAATCCGGATTGGAAAAGCTCATTGCAGCCAGCTACAGTCTGTTGGGATTGTTAAGCTATCTCACTGCCGGTGAAAAAGAGACAAGGGCATGGACCATCACCAGAGGCATGAAAGCTCCTCAGGCTGCCGGAAAGATCCACAGCGATTTTGAGAGAGGTTTTATCCGTGCTGAAGTCGTTAACTATCAGGACCTTTTAGACTGTGGAAGCTATACAGCTGCCAAGGAAAAAGGGCTGGTACGGCTGGAAGGAAAAGAATATGTAGTAAAAGACGGAGATGTGATCTTATTCCGCTTCAATGTATAATCAAAAAAGTCCTGCAGGAAAAAATCGAGACCGTTTCAAGTTTTGTGGAAACTGAAAAAACTGATATAAGATATGTCATTAGTTACTTTGGGCAGAGCCAAT
>CALWQT010000003.1 GCA_944383765.1 uncultured Lachnospiraceae bacterium | reverse complement strand
GAAGGTATTTCGTTTCTTATGGGGTGTAGCAAAAACTATATAATGTATTGGGGGGGTTTACGTTAATTATAGTATCATATCCCCCAAAATAAGTGTGCACAAACATCATGGAAATCAAAACTCTTTTTTATGCAAAATAACGCTCCCATTTTCTACACCCTGAATTTTCATAGGTATTTTTCATAAATCCCTGATAAAATAACGTTTTTCCGCTTCTGACTACATAGTAGCTGCAAACAATTCTTCAAATTCCTGCTGCCCAATCTTTTCTTTTTTCATCAGAAGATCGCTGCAGGAATGAAGCACCTGTTCATGCTTTACAATAATCGCTTTCGCCTTGTCATAGCACTCATCGATGATACGCTTTACTTCCGCATCAATCTCTGCTGCCACTTTTTCGCTGTATGCGCGAGTATGGGCCAGATCTCTTCCGATAAAGACTTCATCATCATCACTGCCGTAATTGATCATGCCCAGGCTGGACATTCCATACTGGGTCACCATAGCCCTGGCAGTCGCCGTAGCCTGCTTGATATCCTGGGAAGCCCCTGTAGTAACATCCTCAAATACCAGTTCTTCTGCAATCCGTCCGCCAAGCGACACCATAATATCCTGAAGCATTTTTCCTTTGGTGTTAAACATCTCATCTTTTTCCGGCAGCGGCATGGTATAGCCTGCGGCTCCTATTCCGGTAGGTATGATGGAAATCGTATGGACCGGTCCCACATCAGGGAGCACATGGAACAGGATCGCATGCCCTGTTTCATGATAAGCTGTGATCTTCTTTTCTTTTTCTGAAATCACCTTACTCTTCTTTTCCGCTCCGATTCCAACCTTTACAAACGCTTTATCAATATCCGCCTGCATAATGAACTTTCTGCCATTTTTTGCCGCTACAATAGCCGCTTCATTCATCAGGTTTTCCAGGTCCGCACCTGTAAATCCTGCTGTTGTCTGGGCCACACGGTCCAGATCCACGTCTTCTGCCAGTGGTTTCTCTTTCGAATGGACTTCCAGGATTTCCCGCCGGCCTTTTATATCCGGACGTCCCACTGCCACTTTCCTGTCAAACCGTCCCGGTCTCAGGATAGCCGGATCCAGAATATCCACACGGTTTGTAGCTGCCATCACAATAATACCTTCATTGACACCAAAACCGTCCATTTCCACCAGCAGCTGATTCAATGTCTGCTCCCTCTCGTCATGACCGCCGCCCATTCCGGTTCCCCTTCTTCTGGCAACTGCATCAATCTCATCAATAAAGACAATGCAGGGAGAATTCTTTTTTGCTTCTTCAAATAAGTCTCTGACACGGGATGCTCCCACGCCAACAAACATTTCCACAAAATCCGATCCGGAGATAGAGAAAAACGGTACCCCTGCTTCCCCCGCCACTGCCTTGGCAAGAAGGGTTTTTCCCGTTCCGGGAGGCCCCACCAGAATCAGGCCTTTCGGGATTCTGGCTCCCACGCTGGTATATTTTTGAGGATTTTTAAGGAAATCCACTACTTCTTCCAATTCCTCTTTTTCCTCTTCCAACCCTGCTACTTTTGTAAAGTTCACTTTATTGTCACGGGTCATACGGGCACGGCTCTTTCCAAAATTCATCATTTTGGCATTTGCTCCTCCGCTGTTAGCCCGCATATTCATGAACATAAAAATGGCCATGACCACGATTCCCGTAAGAACGACCGGAAGAATCACAGTCATCAGATAACTTTCCTGGGGTACATTAAAGACGATATAATCAATATCCCTCTCCTCCAGTAAAGTCTGAGTTTCCTTCACATCGGAAACATATACCACATATTCATCTCCCGTATCTTTCATCTGCAGGCTTACTTCACCGGTAGGTGTTTCCCTGTTCTGTTCAATCCTGACGTTCTCGATGCGGCCGCTATCCAAAGCTGCCATAAATTCCTGATGGCTGAGACGTTCCACCAGCATATTGCTCGGTACTATCATGGCCATGAAGATAAGGACCAACATGAGCAGGATAAAACCGAGTCCTCTAAATGACTGTTGTTTCACAAATGTCCTCCTTACTGTTCAATCACTCCAATGTAGGGCAGATTCCTGTATTTCTGGTCATAGTCCAGTCCATACCCTACCACAAATTCATCCGGAATCGTGAAACAGGTATAATCTACGGTTACCTGCTTTTTCACACGCCGTTCCGGTTTATCCAAAAGAGTACACAGACGAATGCTCTTGGGATTACGCTGCTTCAGAACCTCGATCAGATATGCCAGAGTCCGTCCGGAATCAATGATATCTTCCACAATCAGCACTTCCTCATTCTCCAAGGGCTCATCAAGATCCTTAATAATCTTTACCACACCGCTGGAAACCGTACCGCTTCCATAGCTGGATACAGACATAAAATCCAGGCTTACCGGCACAGTAATCCTCTTCGCCAGCTCACAGGTAAAAAATACTCCTCCCTTTAAAATACAGATCAGATGTACCTTTTTTCCTTCATAGTCCCGGCTGATCTGGGCTGCAATCTCACTGATCCTTTTGTTGACTTCTTCTTCATTCAATAGCACACGAATTTTATCTGCCATCATTTTCTCCTCCGTCAAGTACTGCTTCCAATATATGTTTTGTCTGCGCCGTTACCTTATAATATTCGCTGATCCGATACCCGATGATCCATATCACATGGTTTTCTTCCGCCAGGACCGGTATCCTGTCCCTGATATCTGCCGGTATTTTTTCATCGATCATATAGGATTTTACGCTTTTCTTCCCGCCTCCAGGAAGCAGAAAATAATCTCCCGTCCTGCGAAAACGCAAAAGTGGCGCATTTTTCATTTTATCATAGTCAAACCATTTCGTATACTGGTTTTTGGGAATTTCCATACCTTTTTCATAGGGAAATACAGCGAACCGAATGTCAGGAAGCTTTTTCTCCTCCTTTTCTTCCTGGCATTCCCTCCTTCCCACGAAAAGAGTATCATATCCATTCCACGCAGCATATCCATGGGGAAGGTCTACTTTCTTTCCTACACGCCCTCCCAGCAATGCCGCTGCTGCCTCCAGATGGACTGCGCCCACGTCTTTCATGGGACAGGATACCAACCTCAGCATACGCCTGATCACATATGCTTTCACGATGGCAGCTTTTCCTTCCAGCTCATCTGCACGGATCCCCACTGCCCCTTTCTGGAAAAAGCAGAAATCATCTATGATCCGTTCCGCCTCCCCTTCCAGATACTCATCTGCCTGGGCAATAAAACCTCCGGCCCGGATAATCCCTTCTGCAGCCCCATCATGAACGCTCTCTGCCAGAGGCAGGATTTCATTCCGTATCCGGTTTCTCGCATAACAGCTGTCACGATTTGTAGAATCTTCACACCAAGTATATCCTCTCTCCCGCATCCATTTTTCAATATCGCTGCGGCTGTTACGGATCAGCGGCCGGATAATATCCCCGGATATGGGCCGGATTCCCCCAAGCCCTTTCAAGCCGCTGCCACGAAACAAATTGTAGAGTATGGTTTCACTGCTGTCATCCTGATGATGGGCAGTAGCGATCTGCACTCTGCCTTCCGGGTTTTCTTCCTTCCATTTTGCCGCCTGCCTGCGCAGCGCTTCATACCTGAGTTTCCGTCCGGCTTCTTCCTCTGACATTCCATGGGCTTTTCCATACTCTCTTACTTTTACATGTTCTGTCGTTACGGGAATCTTCAGCCTTCTGCACAATTCTTCTGTAAACGCTTCGTCATGGTCCGCTTCCGCGCCTCGCAGTCCATGATTAACATGAAACGCTTCCAGAGAAAAACCCAGTTCTTCCTTTAATTCATTCAGCACATACAAAAGGCAGGCAGAATCCGCGCCTCCTGATACCGCCGCTACGATATGCCCACCTTCTTCTATCATCTGATATGTTTTCATGGTATCCAATACCTGTTTTTTCAAATCCATCTGCCCGGGCATTTTCCCGTTACCTCCACGCCCCTATTTTTCCTTTATTCTTTAACTATACTAGGATTTCCAGGCAGTTGCAATATTATTTTCGTTTCCAGATCCTGGCAGCCAGAACTGTCATATCATCTCTGGGATTTTCCGCAAACGAGGCGGCAAATCCCAATACCGCTTCCGCCAGTTCCTGAGGCTGGGAAAAACGGCTGCCGGAAAGATACTCTCTCATTACTTCTTCCTTCTCATCTCCAGGAAGAGTATCCAATATCCCGTCGCTCACCATGACGATCCAGTTTTCGTCCCATAGTTTTTTCGACAGGAGTACCGGTTCCAGGTTATTGACAATCCCCACCGGCAGTTCTCCTGCTTCCAAGACCTCCACTCCGTGTTCTCCTATGACAAATGTAGGGGCCGCTCCCAGCTTCATCATCTCCAGCACACCCAGATGAAGGTCTACGCAGGCAAGGTCCAAAGTGGCGGGATGCTGTTCGCCTCCGGAAAGAAGCAGTACGGTATTGACCATTTTCAGAGCTGCTCTGGCAGAAAAACCGGTTTCCAAAAGCTGTTCCGTCAGTTCCACCACCCGCCCGCTCTCTCCTGCTGCTCTCTGGCCGCTCCCCATTCCATCAGAGAGGCAGGTGATCACCTGTCCCGGCAAAGTTCCATTCACCATAAAACTGTCCCCCGATATGGTTTCTCCTTCTCTCGGTAACCCGGCTACTCCGTATACCAGACGATACTTTCCTTCTTCCACAAAACGGCATGATGCTTCTGTCCTGGTAATAATGCTTCTCCCATCCCTGGCCGGTGTCCATTCTCCTCCCATAGCCTGTCCCACCAGCCTGCACGCATCTTTTACTGTCATACATCTGCTTCCATTGGAACGAAGGGATATGGATACTTCCCGCTGTCCATTCTCATATTCCAGAACCAGGATCTCAGATGCAGTCAGATGATGCTGGCGAAATACCCGTTTCAGCGCTGACTCTTTTTTCCCCGTAATATCGGATACCGCTTCCATCTGATGGGCAAACTCTTCCAGTATCACAGCCAGTTCACGAAACTGGATGATCACCGTATCCCGGCTTTCCAGAAAACGGTTTTTCCATGCAAGATTCATGGTTGCTCTTCCCAGGCTCCTGTTCAGCTGGCCTATGTACTCTTCACTCTGCCTGCAGGTACACAAAAAACTCTGAGGCATATCAGCCAGTTCCACTTTCCCTTTCTGTTCAAAGGAACGGAGCAGATAATAAAGAAAATAACTTTCCTCCTCCGTACTGTTTTTATAAATACCGCATTTGCTGCAGCTGCCGCATACCAGGTCTGCAGCAGATTTCAAAGCCACGATCCCGTCCTCTCTGGAAAGACCTTTTCTCCTGTCAGCATCTTCTGCACAGGAACGGGCCAGGGTACTTAAAGAAACAGCCATATCATTCAGCCTTTTCGCCGTATATCCGTTCACCTCCGCCACGCCCCGCCGGTCCGTTTTATATCTCAACACAAAAATCCCTCCTATCTGCATAAATCCTATTATATGCAGATAAAAGGGAAATATTCTCAATCATCCTTATTCCGCCGGCTTCAGCAGCACTTCGTCAGGATTGACAAGGCCCAGCTTTTCTTTTGCTACTTTCTCAATATACTGTTTCGTCTGTACATAAACTCGCTTTTCTTCCAGTTCCTGAGCCCGGCGTTCTTCGTTTTCCAGTTCTGTCTGCAATTTCTCCTGCTTTAACCGGTATTCCATATCCTTGTCCCGCAGGGAATTGCCTCGGATCCCTACTACCACAGCCAGGCTCCCCACTACCAGAGTCAGGCCAAGCATTGCCATACGATTACCCCATTTATCCCGTTTATATCTTCTTGACCTTGATCTTCTGCTCATTTACTCACCAGCTTCTTCTTTTTCTTACTCCTCATTTTAAAGGATTTTACCAGTTTTTGCAATACCCTTAACAGGTGTCTGCTGAAAAGCCTGTCGTAAATCAGCATCCCTCCCGTCACAGAAACGATCATATACCATCTGATGGTCCCGTCATTGCTCCTGTAAAGAAGCCGGAAAACAGAAAAACCAGCGTATATCCAATACAGGATATCCTCTATACCTGTCATCCAAACCTTATGAGGCACAACGATCCGAAGCACCCGCAGTCCGTCATAAACCATCATCAGCCATATTCCCTGGACAAGAGCAGCTGCTGTCAGATTCAGCTCTACAAAAATCTGTGGATTCATATACTACCATCCTTTTATTTAAACAGCCTGGAAAGCAGAGATTCCCCAGACTTCCGATAGCCTTCATTGGATGAATATGTGAGACTGTCAATACTGCCATCAATATCCGTTTCCCCTTTTTCCAACGTCAGGCGGCTGACATGCAGTTTTTTCCCTTTAATCGTCAAAAGCCCCATATCTGTATCCAGTACAATCTGGTTTTCATCAAAGGAAACCACATCCTGTATTCCGCTGATTGTCCCTCCAGCTCGGTTGTCTATCATAACTTTATGGGCTCTCGTCCTTATTTCTTCCATAATAAAACCTCCTCACACATTGGTCCTTGTTCCAATGTATATGAGGAGGTCTTTTCTTTTATGCTCTTTACAGATAGCGATACAGTTCCTTGGCATCGTCCTTCCTTACAGTCTCCTGCACATCCAGAACTTCTACTTTCACCGATTTGGTTCCAAACTGTATCTCGATAATATCACCATTTTTTACGTCATAAGACGCTTTCGCCACTTTTTCATTTACCAGAATCCTTCCGGCATCGCAGGCTTCATTTGCCACTGTCCTGCGTTTGATCAGGCGGGATACTTTTAAAAATTTATCTAATCTCATGAAATTATGCGTTGATCATATCCTTTAACGCTTTTCCAGCTTTGAATTTCGGGGATTTGGAAGCAGCAATCTTCATCGGCTCACCGCTCTTCGGGTTTCTTCCTTCTCTGGCAGCTCTCTCGGATACTTCAAAAGTACCAAAGCCTACCAGCTGAACCTTCTCGCCTTTTACCAATTCATCTGCAACTGTATCTGTGAAAGCTTTTAATGCCTTCTCAGCATCTTTCTTGGAAATTTCTGCTTTTTCAGCCATTGCTGCAATCAGTTCTGTCTTGTTCATTCTATTTTCCTCCTAATACTTATCTGTAGCAAGCTGTTTACTACTGATTTCTAAATAATACGTCATTTATCTTTATATCCGTTTTTCCTTAGTTTGTCAAGGTTTTTTAGCTCTTCCCAAAGGGCAGCCCCCTCTTTCTCTGAGTGGATTTTCTTATCCCCAAAAACATGAGGATGGCGGAACACCATTTTTTCACAAATCCCGTTTATCACATCATCAATGGTGAAGTTCCCCTTCTCCTGTTCGATCTGGCTGTGAATCATAACCTGGAACAAAACATCCCCCAGTTCTTCACAAAGATTTTCCACATCCTGATGGTCGATAGCATCCAATACCTCCTGGCATTCCTCCTGAAGGCAGACTTTCATACTTTCGTGAGTCTGCGCTCTGTCCCAAGGACAGCCATTCTCTCCCCGAAGCGTAGCGGTAATGCGGACCAGATCCTGAAACGTATACTTATTTTCCCCGTTATCCATATTTTATACTCCTGTTTTTAAGATATATCCAGTATAACAGAGTCATGTCTGCTCTTCAATCCCGAAAGCCGTTACATCATACTGTACACTATGATCCCGGAAAATGCCGCCACCGCTGCCAATGTGCCCACAGAAAGAGTATTGGAAATATAAGCCCCATCTTCTCCCGCCTCTGCAAAAAGAGGAATAATGAACGGAGCCGGAAGGGCGTACATTAAAAGCAGTGCCATAAACAGCTGCTTATCAAATGGAATGATCGTAAATATCACCATACTGCCCATCACCAGAAGGACTCCTAAAACCGCCAGACGCAGCAGCACGGTCTTGATCACAGGAACTACCAGCGTTTTTTCAAAGCTCAGTTCATACCCTACTACAATCAGGATCATTCCTGCCGTAGGCGCTGTTACAAAATCGATCAAAGAAGTGACCACTCCTGAAACCGGAGAATTCAGGACCCATTGACCAACTCCCGTAATTCCCAGCACAATACCAAAAAGCATTCCCAGGCAGGCTTTGTTGGAAACCACTTCCTTCAGTACTCCTGCCGCATCCGCTTTTTTCCCGTCTATGATCTTTAACCCCGTCATAAATACCGTATAGGCAAATAGTGTCTGACCAATATCCACCATGGCAAACACTGACGTATTCTCTTCTCCTGCGATCAAAGCATACAGGGCATACCCCAGCATTCCCCCTTCTGCCGAAGTCAGAAGAAACGGCATGAATTTTCCATAAGGTGATACCCATTTTCTCAAAGCAAATCCAACGGCCAGCGCGATGCCGAAACTAGCATATACCACCAGAAACACCACCAGCATCCTCATACTGTAATCCGCTGTGAAAAACGCCTGAAACAGCACAACTGGAAGGGTGATGTTTCCCACCACTCCTTTCAGCCCGGCTAAGCCCTGGTCATTCATATAGCCCCGTTTCCTGCACAAAAAGCCAAGTCCGATCATCAAGATGACCGGCGCTACCATCTCAAACACCTGTAATCCCATATTTCCCCCTGTTTTATGAAAAAATGCCGGGGCAGCTATGATCCATGCCCCGGCGTAATGTTTTATTTTGTATGAATAGCATCTTCGTAGAATTCATACGCTTCCTTATCTGTAAATCCTTCATGCACAATCTTTCTGATCGCTGCAGACATTTCCACAGAATGCTCGCTCTGGAAAATGTTTCTTCCCATATCCAGGCCTTTTGCACCGCCTTTGATGGAATTGTATGCCAAAGTCAGAGCATCTTTCTCCGGCAGTTTCTTTCCTCCGGCAACCACGATCGGAACCGGACAGGCTGCTACTACTTCTTCAAAATCATCACAGTAATAAGTCTTGATGATATTAGCTCCCAGTTCAGCAAGAATTCTGGTTGCCAGCTTGAAGAATCTTGGTGTTCTCTCCATCTGCTTTCCAACCGCTACTACACCCATAACCGGAATGCTGTATCTCATTCCCAGGTTTACTGCTTTGGAAAGATTATCCAGGCTGGACAGCTGTCCATCAGCACCGATAAATGTCTGAATAGCAAGACAGTCAGCATTCATGCGAACAGCCTCTTCAATATCCACTGCCAGCACTTCATGGGACAGATCGTCATTCATCATGGAAGAACCGGAAGTAGCACGCAGAGCTACTGCTTTCCTGCAGTCAGGGCTTACACAAGTCCTCAATGCACCGCGGGTTCCCATCAGAACATCGATATTGGGAAGTAATTTGGGAATTACAAGATCCAGTCTTTCCAGACCAGCGGTAGATCCCATAAAATAACCATGGTCAAAAGCAAACATTACTGTATTGCCGCTCTTGGGATCAAAGATATTGGAAAGGTGTTTTTTCATTCCCCAGTCCAGATGATTAGCGCCTTTTACATAAAACCCTTCCTGATTCGCAAAGGGAACCCCCACATGATAGTCTTTTGCAATTTTTAATCCTTCTACATCAGCCATGATTTATGTCTCCTTTTCGTTTTCACCTGCGACAGGCGGTTGAAAAACATCAGCCGCCCGCCACATTACTTCATGTTCCGTATATTTCCAATGGCAAGATTGCCAGATTAGAAATCGTAATTATTTACGTTGTCTTTGTTGAAGATCAGACGCTCTGGAATCAGAACGACACCATTATTGGTATCTGCAGTCGTGTCGCCTTCTACCAGACAATCGTTCGGCATAACCTCAACTTCTCCGATTTCCGGGATGTCGATCTTATCGCCAACTTTAACTTCGTTTCCTGCTGCAATGTATGCTGCCAGGTAGCAGCCCATAGCTCCCTGTACACCGCAGTCCCAAAGTCCCCACTGCTCGATCACATCTGCTTCACAGTAGTCTTTGATGGACATTGGAGATGCAAAACCTGTAATGGTTACATCGTTCTTGGTAAGACCTTTATTCTGTGCAGCTTTACACTGTCCAGGAAGAGCAGTAGAGTCGTTACAGATAATCAGGTCAATATCCGGATGAGCTTCCAGGATAGATGCGCCAATGGTAACTGCCTTTTCTGCATCCTGCTCGGAATAGTAGTTATCAGGAGCTACATTTACCCAGTTCGGATAGTTCTCTTTAATATACTTTTCGCCTTCTACCTGCCAGGAGTTCTGGTCAGCTACCGTTGCCTGAGAATAATGCCAGCAGTATTTAATCTCATCTGCTTTTGGATCTTTTCCTCTCTTCTCCAGAGAATCAGCACCCATATCTACCAGCATTTTTCCTAAGATATCCGGAGTACCCTGAGAAACCATCAGCGTACGGCAGCTGCTGGATACGTCAGAGTCCCAGGTTGCTACAGTTACGCCTGCATCTGCTGCTTCCGTAAGAGCTGCATCCAGTCCGGTTGCATCCACAGAAGATACACAGATTGCATCTGCGCCACTGGTTACTGCATTGTTCACTACCTGAACCTCATCAGCAACAGAAGCATTCGGGCTTCCCTGATAATCTACAGTAATTCCCCATTTCTCAGCATATTTCTGAGCACCGTTATTTGCAGACTCAAAGAATGCATTTCCTGTCATCTTAGGAATGAAAGCTACCGTCAATCCTTCAATGGATTTCACTTCACCTGATGCCTCTTCTGCTGGTGCCTCTGTAGCCTCTGCCTCATCAGCTGCTGCTTCTGTTGTTGCTGGTGCTGCAGTTGTTGTTTCTGTCTCCGCACCGCCGCCACAGGCAGTCATGGATGCTACCATGGAGCCTACTAAAAGGACTGACATCAATTTTTTTCTCATAACAAGTTCCTCCTTTAAAATGTTTTAATTATGTATCAAAAGGGAACCATTCCCTTCCTGCTACCGTATCAAATTTATTTTTTCTGTTTTCCTCTCAGCCACGTGGAAACCTTAGGATTAGCAGCCAGAGCCCTTCCAATAACAACGATCAGAAGAAGAAGGCCTACCGGAATATCCAGATACTGCTGGCTTACTTTAAAGCAAAGCGGAAGTCCGAATTTCAGAATTCCGATTACCACTGCTGCCAGAGCAGTTCCTACTACACTTCCCTTGCCTCCGGTACTTAATGTTCCGCCTAATACTACAGCTGTAATAATAGGAAGTGTAAGGGTTGAACCCAGATCACTCTTCGCCGTTCCCAGATAGGAGGTAAGTACGATTCCAGCTACCGCCGCACTCATTGCAGACAGTACATAGGTGCTCATGATGATCAACCGTGTATTAATACCGGAATATTCTGCTGCATTCTGGTTTACACCGATCATAAAGATTTTCCGTCCATATTTTGTCTTATGGAGTAAGATATATGCCACAACCGCCAGGGCCAGGAAAACCAATACCTGAGAAGGCAGTACCCCAAACAGCTTGAACTTTGACAGTTTGATAAAACTATCCGGGAATCCGCTGATTCCTTTATAACTTTCTGTCGCAGACATGTTGGATACCAAAAGCGCAATTCCTGTAAACAGGAAACTGCCTCCCAGCGTGACCACCATCGGCTGTACATTGCAATAAGCTACGAAAAAACCTGACATAGCTCCGCACAGGGCTGCTACTACGATTGCAAGTCCGGCTGCTGCCCAGATATTCAGTCCCCCATCCTGCCAGCCAACACCTACTACAATAGAAGTAAGACCGACGATGGAGCCTGCCTGAATATCAATTCCTCCAGTGATCATAACAAAAGTTACAAACAGAGAAATAATACAGATAGAAATAATATCATTGATACTTCCAAGGAACACCCGCGGCATCAGGAACTTACTGTTTTTTGCCGCAAAGATCACGATTTCCAAAAGGAGGATTCCCAGCATAACTGCTTCCCAGCTGGTGAACCATTTTTTTATTTTTGCTGAAACTGAACGGTCCATCACACACTGCCTCCTTTCTCTGTCGCTGCCTGTTCCGTCTGGGCCCCTCTGCTGCCTGCTGTTCTGGCCCTCAGTATTTCATGTTTTGTTTTGATCACTGCCCGGTTCTGCATAACTGTGGTCACTACCACAATGGTAATCAGCATGATTCCTGTAATGGTATTATCATAATCAGATGAAAATCCTAAAAATACCAGGATACGGCTGATGGAAGACATGATAATGGCACCGATTGCTGCACCGATCACACTTCCCTGGCCTCCCGTCAGGCTGATTCCACCAAGTACACAGGCTGCGATTGCTTTCATTTCATAGTTATTACCTGCAGTAGGAGTGATAAATCCGATACGGGATGTATAGATCATTCCTGCTACCGCCGCAAAAACACCGCAAAGCACATATGCCATGATCTTTGTCTGTCTGGTCGGGATACCAACCAGGGTGGCGCCAGAAATGTTATCACCTACTGCGATGAAATACTTACCTCTTCTGGTCTTAGTAAGGATAAAATGAGCCGCCAGCACAACCACAATGGCAAACGCATAAAATACAGTCAGACTGCCAATCAAAAGCTGATTGGAGAATTTCGTATAATCAGCAGGCAGGTTTTCCACCCATGCACCTCCTGTATATACATAAATCAGACCTCTGACCACACCATTCACACCCAAGGTGAAGATCAGTGACGGGATTCCCAGAACAGATACTCCAAATCCATTGACCAGACCGATCAATGCCCCCACCAGCACTGCTGCCAGTACTGCTACCTGCCAGCTGCTGCCATCCCGCAACAGGGTAGCTCCTACTGCTGACGACATACCCAATACAGCACCGATTGAAACATCAATTTCTCCAGTCAGGATTACAAATGCGATTCCTGCTGCCAAAAATGTAAATACCACACTATCATTAAAACAGTTCATGATACTGATCGGCTGCCAGAAATCACTGTTGACACAGCCCACCAGGAAAAATAACAGCACAAGGAACAGAAAACTTCCCATGGCTCGGGCTTTCAGAATTTTCTTTAAGTAGCTCATGCTTCACCGCCCTCGCTTTCTTTCTTATCTACACCAAAGGACTCTGCCATCAGGCTTGCCTGGCTGATTTCATTTTTACTCAATTGACCCCGGATACGTCCCTGGAACACGACTACCGCCCGGTCAGACATCTCTACAATTTCCTCCATATCAGAGGAAATCAGCATAACAGCAACGCCTTCCTCTTTCAGCTTATGGATGATGGAATACACATCACCTCTGGCTGCAGCATCGATTCCACGGGTTGGTTCATCCAGGATTACCAGCTTCGGGTTTGTTGAAAGAGCCCTTCCGATAATAATCTTCTGCTGGTTTCCACCTGACAGGCTTCCAGCCAGCTGTTCCTGGCCTGTAACCTTAGTACGGAAATCATCAATGTATTTTTGTGTGATTTCCTGCTCTCTCTTCTTATTTAAAAAGAATTTTCCCATCTCAGGACTTCCCAGAAGTGATGAGGTGGTATTGCAGGCCACATCACTGATGCCAAACAATCCATTCAGCCTTCTATCTTCCGGCACATAATTGATACCTGCCTTTAAGATTTCCGCAGTAGACAATCCTGTTACATCTTTACCATCCAGAATCGCCTTTCCGCCTAATACCTTTTCTCTTCCAAAAATTGTAGTAGCCAGTTCTGTACGTCCAGCACCTACTACTCCGGCCACTCCCAGGATCTCCCCTGGATAAATGGAAAGGTTCACGTTTTCAAAACCATATCCAGAATAATCTTTCAATTCAAAAATCGGTTTTTTGTTGCTGTAATCCAGCTGTTTATCGCTTCCTTTTGCCTCCTTGGCATCCTGGTCATCCATATTCGGAGGAAGAAGTCCTTTCACCAGCATTTCACGGGTAAACTCTTCCGTCTTTCCCTTCAATGTGATGATTCCATCTCTCATAATTGCTACATGGGTGGAAATCTCAAACACTTCCGCCAGACGATGGGTAATATAGATAATGCCAATACCCTTAGCCTTCAGATCTTCTACAATCTTAAAAAGGCTCTCTACTTCATCAAACGTCAGGGCGCTGGTCGGTTCATCCAGGATCAGGATTCTTGCTTCCCTCAATAATCCCCTCAGGATTTCTACCAGCTGCTGCTCCGCAATGGACAAACTCAACGCTTTCCGGTCCAGATCCAGATGCCAGCCAATATCATCCATGATCTTAACCAACCGTTTATGTAACTCTCCCGCTTTTTCCTTAAAGCCGATGATAATATTCTCTTCCACGGTCATATTCGGAAACAGCATCGGTTCCTGAGGAACCATATAAATACCTTTTGCCAACGATACGGAAGGTTTAAAAGTGGTGATCTGTTCACCAGCTACTGAAAGGGAGCCCTCATCCGGCTGATAGATTCCCATGATAATCTTCATCAATGTACTCTTTCCGGCTCCGTTTCCACCTATCAACGCAAGCACTTCCCCCGCGCTCACATCCAGATCAATTCCTTTCAGAACTATATTTAACCCAAATTGTTTGGAGACGCCGCGGACAGAAAGCAACACATTATTTAAGCTTCCTGAACTCTGTTGTTTCATGTTTACCTCCTTTAGTGCCTACCTCATTTTTGATATTTTTGTTTGTTACAAAAACATTTATCACTTAGCAGTATACATATCTTACGTTTTTTTGTCAAGAGGTTTTATATCTTTTGCACAACCATTTTCCATTTTGTTTGAAAATCATTTAGCAAAATTCCTCAGCTTTTCACTCGTTTTTTCCTTTTAATTTCAATATCAGGCGGCTTTTTACCTTAAGGAAAGCCTTTCTGCTGTTGACTTTTGCCAACCGTTCTGTTATACTTTAGCTAATGGCATTACATTTGATTTGTTTTTAAACTTTTGTTCCATTCTATAAACATTTTACCTGGTTAAGGTCACGTCGGAGGTGAGTATGATCAATTACGAAGAATCTTTAATTACGAAAACAGCCTGGTATTACTATATAGAAAATATGACTCAGCAGAAAATATCTGAAAAGCTGGGTATATCCCGTATGAAAGTGATCAAGCTGCTGGACAAAGCCCGGCAAACCGGTGTCATACAGTTTCGTATTTCTCAGGAAAAAAGCCAGCGGCTTCAGGCTGAACAACGGCTGATTCAGGAATGGGGACTGAAAGACGCTTTTATTGTCCCCACCCCTCCCAAAGAAAATGACCTGAACGAGACTATCGCTCAGGCCGCTGCCATGTATATCAGTGACCGGATCACTGATAACGCTTTCATTAACATGGGATACGGAGACACCCCCAGCAAAGTCCTGAACCATCTGGCTGCCATGCGGGAAACTCCTATCTCTGTGGTTTCCCTTACCGGAGGCGTAAGTTATTATCTGCCAAACACAGAATCCGGAGTATTTAACGCAAAGTTATTTCTCTATCCGTCTCCGCTCATCCTTTCTTCCAAAGAAATGTGCGAGTCTATGAAAGCAGAACCCTGCATGAAGGACATCGCCCGCATGGTGAGCCTGGCCAATATTTCCGTAGTGGGAATCGGAGCCATGAACGACAACGCTACGATCATCAACAATGGCATTTTAAATAAGAATGACTTCCTGTATCTTTCCATGCAGGGAGCCGTAGGTGATATTCTCACCCATTTCATTGACAAAGATGGCAATCCTGTAGGGAACTCTTTTGAAGAGCGGCTGGTAAGTACTTCCCTTGACACCTTAAAAACATTAAACAATGTGATCGGCATTGCAGGGGGAATCCACAAAACAGAGACAATCCGCGCCGTTCTGAAAGGCCATTATCTGGATATCCTGATCACTGACGAAGAAACCGCTCTGGCTCTTACCGAATCCCAGAGCTGAATTGACAATAACGGACAATGATACAAAACCGAATTTAAAGGGGGAAATTATTATGTCACAAAAATATCTGCTTGCCTTAGACGCAGGCACAGGCAGTGTGCGTGCCGTACTGTTTGATCTGGCAGGTCATCAGATTGGCTGCGTCCAGGAAGAATGGGAGCATCTGGAAGACCCTCGTTATCCTGGAAGCATGGATTTTGACTGGAAAAAAAACTGGGGGCTGGCATCCGGCTGCATCAAGGGCGTGCTGAAAGAAACAGCCATTGATCCTCATGAAATTGCTGCCATTTCTACCACCTGTATGAGAGAAGGAATCGTCCTTTACGATAAAGACAATAAGGAAATCTGGGCATGCGCCAATGTAGATGCCCGAAGTAACGATGAAGTAGGAGAACTGATCCGTTTATACCCGGACCTGGAGCGTCAGCTTTATCTGAAATCCGGTCAGTCATATGCTTTGGATGCTCTCCCACGTCTTTTATGGGTAAAAAACAAAATGCCAGATGTATATGAGCGCATTGCCCATCTTGGCATGTTCAATGACTGGCTGATCTTTAAAATGACCGGAGTTCTGGCTGTAGAACCCAGCAACGGTTCCACCACCGGACTGTTCGACCTCCAGAAACGGAGCTGGGATACCTCTATCGCAGAAAGTATTGGAATCCGCAGCGATATCTTCCCTGAAGTACGGGAATGCGGTTCTCTCGCCGGATATGTCAGTGAAGCCTGCCAGGCGGAGACAGGACTGGCTGCCGGAACACCTGTGATCGTCGGCGGCGGCGATGCCCAGCTAGGCTGTATCGGCGTGGGTGTGGTGGACAAAAATCAGGCCGCTGTATTCGGAGGAAGTTTCTGGCAATATGAATATAACACTTCCAGCGGAAAAACTGACCCTCAATGCCGTGTCCGTGTGAATTGTCATGCTGTTCCCGGTGTATGGCAGTATGAAGCCCTGGCCTTCAAACCAGGCCTGGTGATGAGATGGTTCCGGGATGGTTTTTGTCAGGAAGAAAAAGCAGAAGCGGCAAGAACAGGAAAAGACCCCTATGACCTGATGAACCAGAAAGCAAAAGATATTCCGGCCGGCTGCTATGGCATGATGTGCGCTTTCTCTGATGTCATGAATTTTATCAATTGGAAGCACGCAGCTCCTACTTTTACCAATTTTGAGCTGGACCCGGAAAAATTCAGTAAATATACATTCTATCGGGCAATCCTGGAAAATACCGCTTTAGTCACAAAAGGGCATCTGGACCTTGTGGAAGAAGCTACCGGAAACCGCCCAGACGAGATCGTATTTGCAGGCGGAGCCGCTAAAAGTCCCCTGTGGTGTCAGATTCTTTCTGATGTCCTTGGACTTCCGGTCAGAATTCCGGTTATCAAAGAAGCTACCGCTCTTGGCGCTGCTATTCTTGCCGGTTACGGAGTGGGCATTTATTCAGACATTTCTGAAACTGCCCGTTCGCTGGTACAGTGGGATAAGGTTTATTATCCTGATGAAGAAAATCATAAAATTTATTGCCAAATGTATGACACATGGAAAAAGGTCTATGCTGCCCAGCTGGAGCTGTGCGACAAAAAACTCACCAAAAATATGTGGATTGCACCGGGACTGTAATCAGATTGTCCTCAGCTGTCCAGCATACTGATTATAAAAGGAGGATTTTAAACATGTATGTGATCAACGAAAGTGAACGGGAATACCGCTTTGGAGACAGCGGTCCGAAATATCTGATGAAAGGGCCCAGAATGAACTTTGCTATTGTCCAGTTCCAGCCAGGTCAGGACTTCAAAGCTCATTATCATAACGTTATGGAAGAGAATTTCTTCATTCTTGAAGGAGAAATTGATATTGTGGTTGACGGCAAGGTAAATCACCTGAAGCCAGGCGATCTGATTCACATTGAACCATTGGAAGTACACTACTGCATCAATCACTATGACAAAACGGTAAAAATGATCTCCACTCTGGCTCCTTATCAGGAAGTGGATAAAGTAGAAGTAGATAACTATACTTATGAGAAATAATATCCATCAACAGCAAAAGGACTCTGAAATCCATGTTTCAGAGTCCTTTTTTTCACCCTTCCATCTGTCTCCCCAGAAATCCGGCAGCCGTGGATGCCAGCTTGATCTCCGGATCCCCAAATTTTGCTCTGGGTTCCCGGCTCAGCAAAGCCACCGCTCCAATGGCATCTCCTTCGCAGATAATAGGGACGATCACTTCTGCCGTAACGCCTTCCGGCATTTCCGATGTAAGAGGCACAAAGCTTTTTTCATCCCCCACTGCATTCACTACAGTCCTGTCAGAAATCACCTGTTCCAGCTGATGACTGATGGATTTTAACAGCATCTCCTTTTTGGAACCTCCTGCCACGGCAATGACCTGATCCCGGTCCGTAATACATACGGTTTTTCCCGTTGTTTGGGCCATAGCTTCCGCATACTGTCCTGCAAAAGCAGCCAGTTCCACCATAGGAGAATATTTCTTCAGGATAATCTCCCCTTCTCTGTCTGTAAATATTTCCAGCGGAGTACCTTCTCTCAGACGAAGGGTACGGCGGATTTCCTTTGGTATTACCACCCTGCCCAGATCGTCGATTCTCCTCACAATTCCTGTAGCTTTCATAAAAAATTCCTCCATTTTACTGTACTATCCGTTTCTGGAAATAGTATCTGTAGAATGAAGGAATTTATTCTTACTGCCATAGATTGGAAAATATCGCTAATTTTTATTATACTCCATTTTTGTGATAACTCCCAGCGCACAGGCAAGAGCGGCAAGTCCCACCGCCAAAGCTATCCATCCATTTTCCGTGATTCCTCCTGCCAGATATCCAAGCACACAGCATGCTGCCACTGTGCAGGCATAAGGAATCTGAGTGGAAACATGGTTGATATGGTTACACTGGGCTCCCGCTGACGCCAGAATCGTAGTATCCGAAATAGGAGACATATGATCACCGCATACAGCTCCCGCCAGAATAGAGGCTACTCCTATGGACAGTGCATTCACATCGTTCGTTCCGATTACTGCGATTGCAATCGGGATCAAAATTCCAAACGTTCCCCAGGAGGTTCCGGTGGAAAAGGAAAGGCCCGTCCCTACCACAAAAAAGATCATAGGAAGAAGTGCTCCTATCACAGCGCTTTTTCCAACCACTCCTCCCACAAAGCCTCCGATATTCAGGTAATCTTCTCCGCAGATACCGGAAAGGCTCCATGCCAGCGTCAGGATAATGATAGCCGGAACCATGGCCTTCACACCTATGGTAACGCTGTCACACATTTCAGAGAAATGAATGATATGCCTGGGCAGATACAGAAGAGCAATAAATACCAGAGTAAAGAATGCTCCCAGAACCAGGCTTTTAGAAGAATCACAACCAGCAAATGCTTCCGCAATGGACTTTCCTTCCAGGATTCCTCCTGTATACAGCATGGCGCTGACACAAAGCACGATCAGTACAGCAATCGGCAGGATCAGGTCGATAACTCTGCCCCGGCCAGTGATTGCCATATCTTCCCCATCTACCGTTTCCTCATATCCCGCTGCCGCTATTTTTTTCTCATAGGCTTCCATGGCAGAATAGTCAATTCCCTTTATGGTAAGATAAAGCATGAATACGATAGTAAGCAGCGCGTACAGGTTAAAAGGGATGGTCTTTAAAAACAGAGCGAAACCATCAATGCCGCAGTCTTCCGGCAGAGAAGACCCTACTGCTGCCGCCCAGCTGGACACCGGCGCAATGATACAGATGGGAGCTGCTGTAGCATCTATGATATACGCCAGCTTCGCTCTGCTTACCTTATATTTATCGGTGACCGGCCTCATAACAGTACCTACCGTCAGACAGTTAAAATAATCATCTACAAAGATCAGAGCGCCTAAAGCTGTTGTGGCAAGAAGAGCCCCTTTCCTGCTTTTAATCACCCGGGACGCCCATTCCCCATACGCCCTGGATGCTCCTGATTTTGTGATCAGGGATACGATAATCCCCAGAAGGGCCAGAAACAGCACAATATTAATATTTCCGCCCATTTTATCTCCCATGATCTGGAATACCGTCTCCACTGCAGCCAGCGGCTGAAAACCGGTGTAAAGCATCCCTCCCGCCAGAATTCCGATCATCAGAGATACATACACTTCTTTCGTGATCAAAGCCAGTGCAATTGCTGTGATCGGAGGTACCAATGACCAAATTGTACCTGTCAACATAAGTTTCTCCTTCCTTGTAACATTCTACTTTTGTTTTTCTACCAGACTATCCAGTTCCTTTAGTAATTGCCTGGTTTTTTCCACCATAGCATCGCAGTCCTGAGTCTTGCTGCGCTGATCTGTAAAATGAAAGACCGGCACTTCTCCTGCCTGAAATTTCAGGTCCCCTCTGTATTTAGCCATCAGTTCCGGAATCCCTTCCACGCGAAGTTTCGCTTTCGGATACATAGTCAGCACCGCTTCCCTGCTGCCAATCGCTACTTCCGTCACATAGGCCTGATGAGCCATGGCTTTCAGCGCCGCTATTCTCAGCAGATTATTTACCGGTTTTGGAATATCTCCGAACCGGTCTATCAGTTCGTCCTGCATATCCATATACTCTTCCTCATTTTCAATTCCTGAGATTCTCTTATAGATATCCAGTTTCTGATACTCATTTTTAATGTAAGAAGCAGGAATATAAGCATCAATATCACAGTCCACCACAGTTTCATAATCCTCTTCTTCTGTCCTCCTGCCTTTCAATGCCTGTACCGCCTGATTCAGCAGTTTACAGTAAAGATCATACCCTACCGCTTCCATATGCCCGTGCTGCTCGGCTCCCAGGATATTTCCGGCTCCCCGTATTTCCAGATCTCTCATGGCTATCTTGATACCGGAACCCAATTCCGTAAATTCCCGTATGGCCTGAAGGCGTTTTTCCGCCTCTTCCCGCAAAAGCTTATCCCTCTTATACATCAGAAATGCATAAGCCGTACGGCTGGACCTTCCCACACGTCCTCTCAGCTGGTAAAGCTGGGACAGGCCAAGCCGGTCTGCATCATGAATGATCATGGTATTGGCATTGGAAATATCCAGACCGGTTTCGATAATCGTGGTTGATACCAGAACGTCTATCTCTCCATCTACGAAATCCAGCATGATTTTTTCCAGCTCTCTCTCATGCATCTGGCCATGGGCAAATACCACATTCGCCTCCGGCACCAGCTTCGCCACATGATTGGCCACTTCATCAATATCGTTGACCCGGTTATATACATAATATACCTGTCCGCCTCTTGCCATCTCCCTCTGGATCGCTTCTCTCACCATCTCATCATTATATTCCATTACATAAGTCTGGATCGGCATCCGGTCCACAGGCGGTTCTTCCAATACGCTCATATCCCGGATTCCGATCAAACTCATATGAAGCGTCCTGGGGATGGGAGTTGCCGTCAGCGTCAGCACATCTACATTTTCTTTCATTTTCTTTATTTTTTCTTTATGGGCCACCCCAAACCGCTGTTCCTCATCAATGATCAGAAGTCCCAGATTTTTAAATACCACATCCTTTGACAATACCCGATGGGTACCGATCACCACATCAACCATTCCCTTTTTCAGGTCTTCGATGGTCTTTTTCTGTTCAGCAGCCGTCCGGAATCGGGACATCAGGTCTACCCGCACCGGAAAATCTTTCATTCGCTGTACAAACGTATTATAGTGCTGCTGGGCCAGGATCGTTGTGGGGACCAGATAGACCACCTGACGGCTTTCCTGCACCGCCTTAAATGCTGCCCTCAGGGCGATTTCCGTCTTACCGTATCCCACATCTCCACAGATCAGGCGGTCCATGATCCTGCGGCTTTCCATATCTTTCTTGGTGGCCTCAATCGCTTCTAGCTGGTCTTCCGTCTCCTCATAAGGGAACATCTCTTCAAACTCCCGCTGCCACACCGTATCAGGCCCACAGGGATAGCCTTCTGTCTCCTGCCTGGCCGCATAAAGCTCTACCAGGTCCCTGGCGATCTCCTTGACCGCCCCCTTTACCTTTGTCTTGGTCCGCTTCCACTGCTCACCGCCCAGTTTGTTTAATTTAGGCGCTTTGGCATCGCCTCCCGCATATTTCTGGATTCCTTCCAGCCTGGTGGCCGGCAGATACAGGTTGCCGCCGTCGCCATATTCGATCTTAATATAATCTTTGACTACCTTGTCCCGTTCTATTTTTTCGATTCCCCGGTAAATGCCCAGCCCATGGTCTTCATGAACTACATAATCCCCTATGGACAGCTCCGAAAAGCTCTGTATCTTTTTCCCCTGATAGGAAGTCTTCTTCCTCTTCTTTTTTTTCTTTTCCGCCCCGAACATATCTCCTTCCGTCAGGACGATAAATTTGATCAGAGGATACTCAAAACCTCTGTGAAGATTTCCATAGGTTACCAGGATTTCTCCCGGCTGAACCTGGCGTGTACTGTCCTCTGGGCAAAAGGCAGAAAGTTCATATTCCCGCAGGTCACCTGCAATCCTGCTGGCCCTGGTCCTGGACCCGGAAAGCAGGATCACACGATATTTCTCTTTTTTCCATCGCTTCAGATCTTTGATGAGCACTTCAAAACTATTCTGATAAGAATTGATATTTCTGGCATCAAAATGATACTTTTCCTTTACCTGCACTCCGGAGATTTTTTGTCCCAGCCCTGTCAGATATACGGTATGGTCTGTCTGGCATCTGGCCAACGTTTCTTTTACCCCATACAACAGATCTGTCTGTCCGGGAAGAAGATATCCTTTTTCCAAACGGTGCCCCATGCTTTCCCGGAATTCCACCTCTACCGCCTGGCCTTTTTCCTGAAGCCGGGCCGGTTCATCCAGATAGATCACCGTATCTGCTGATGAAAAATAATCTAGAAAAGAAACCGTATCGTCATAAAAATACTGGATAAAACTATCCAGTCCATGAGTATGGCCTCCTTCCAGAAGCCCTTCCACCACTTCTCCCACAATCGTTTTGATCCGATGGGCTTCTTCTGTTTTCATCTGGTCTCTAAGGGCCTTTTCATATTTTTTCTCTTCTTTTTTGATTTTTTCAATCCCTTTTGCAACGGTTTCACTGGGTAACATCATTTCCACAGCCGGATAGATCGTCACCTGGTCCAGCTGTTCCACGGACCTCTGGCTCTCCATATCAAACGTACGGATAGAATCTACCTCCGTATCCCACAGCTCGATCCTCACCGGCATCTCCTCTGTCAGAGGAAAAATATCCATGATTCCGCCCCTGATGGAAAACTGCCCCATACCGTCTACCTGGGCCATTCTCTCATACCCCAGGGCTACCAGCCTTTTCTGCCACTGTTCCAGGTCAAGTTCCTGGCCATTTTCAATGGTCACAGCCTGGGCACTCAGCACTTCCAAGGAAAGCAGATGGTCCATAAGCCCGTCCAGAGTAGTCACGATCACCCCGCCCTGGTCTTCCATCAGATGCCTGATCACCTGGAGACGCTGTTTCACCATCAGGTTTCCATGGATATCCGCACTGTAAAACAAAAGGTCTTTGGCCGGATAGAGCCAGGTATTGGGTTCAAAATACCGGAAATCATCATAGATTTCCTGGGCCCGGTTTCCGTCATAAGTCACCACCAGTCTCCACGGTTTCTGCTTTGCCGTTTCGTACATAAGATGTACTTTCTGGGAATCCATGCAGCCGCTTACCTGTACCGGCCCATTTCCAGCTCCTATCGCTTCATTCAGACTCTCAAACTCTTTCAGTTCCCATAATGGATTTTCAAATACGCTGCTCATTCCTTCTCCTGTTACTTCTTTCTGTTAAACCGGTTCATGGCCGCTTCGATTCCTTCCTCCACAATGGCCGCCGCAGCTTCTGCAGCTTCTTTGTACCCATCTTCCATCTGGCTCTGCTCCACCTGGGAAAACCTTCCCAGTACATAGTCAGCCAGGTCCATTCTGTCCGGTTTTGCTCCAACCCCGATCCGGACTCTTGGAAATTCCTGGGTTCCCATATGGGCAATAATATTTTTAATCCCATTATGCCCGCCTGCGCTTCCTTTCGCCCTGAGCCGAAGCCGTCCCACTTCCAGGTCAATATCATCATATATCACTATCATATGTTCCGGATCAATTTTATAGAAATCCGCAGCTGCCCTCACACTCTCTCCGCTAAGATTCATATACGTCTGGGGCTTCAGCAGGATAACCGGTTCCGCTCCTATCCTGCCCTTTCCAAACAATCCTTTATATTTCTTCTCCTCCACCGAAATGCCCAGTTTTTCTGCCAGAGCATCTATGGCCCCAAACCCTGCATTGTGACGGGTTTTCTCATATTCTTTTCCAGGATTCCCAAGTCCTGCGATCAAATACATATTATCTTATCCTCCTTATCTGATCTTCAGAGCAGCGGAGACAGCAGCCTGCTGCACTGTTCCTTCACCCGTATAACCAGAGACCGCTGCCTGTATTCTTCCATAGTGATTTCATGGCAGTGTTCCAGATCCATAATAAAGGCAGATTCCAGCCGCTCCGTGGTATCTTCGTCATAAATCACCGCATTGACCTCAAAGTTCAGCTCAAAGCTCCGGATATCCATATTGGCCGTTCCATAACTGGATACACGTCCATCCGTCATCACGCCTTTTGCATGGAGAAATCCATTATCATAGGTGTAACATCTGGCCCCGGCCCCTAATAAATCTCCTACATAAGAATAAGTAGCCCAGTATACAAAAGGGTGATCCGGTTTACAGGGAATCATCAGCCGGACATCAACCCCTGATTTGGCTGCTACTTCCAGGGCAGAAAGTACTGCGTCGTCAGGCACAAAATAAGGAGTCTGGATATAAATATGATCTCTTGCTTTCTGGAACAATTCAATATAATTATTCCGTATCTGCCTGTCCCTCATATCCGGGCCGCTGGCAATAATCTGAATTCCCAACGGCTGGCGTCTTCCCTCCATCACTTTGGTCCGTTCTTCATTGGCCCAATGGGATACCTCAAAATATTCCGACGATTTAAACAGATTCTCTTTATAGGCATAATTCCAGTCCAGGGCAAATCTCACCTGCAGGCTGATGACAGCATCTCCCTTCAGTTTTAAATGGGTATCACGCCAGTATCCAAACTTGGGATCTTTACCGATATACTCCTTACCAATATTAAAGCCGCCTACATAACCTATTTTTCCATCTATCACTACAATTTTTCTGTGATTCCGGTAATTAACGCGCAGATTGATACGTCCCAGAGTTGCAGGAAAAAATTCCCCTACTTTTATTCCAGCCGTCTCCAGCATCTCCCAGGTCTTTTTCGGCATAAAACGACCTCCCATGCCGTCATAAAGAATGCGCACTTCCACGCCTTCCTTTACCTTTTTCAGAAGGATCGGAATGATAGAATCAAACAATTCATCATTCTTAATGATATAATACTGGATATGGATAAAACGTTCCGCCTTCTCCATTTCACGCCTTAAGTCTGCAAATTTTTCTTCCCCATCCGTAAAAATATCCACACTATTATTCAGAGTCAGCACAGACCCGGAAGTCTCCAGATTATAGATTACCAGATCTTTATAATCTCTCTCCATAAGTTCTTCCAGCGTCATTTCATGGCGTTTCAGATAATTTTCCTGGCTTCGTGCCGAAATCCTCAGTTTATCTTCCACTTCTTTTACCCGGAACATTTTGCTCTTATGAAAATCCTGGCAGAGCAGAAGATAAAACAAAAATCCAAAAACAGGTACAAAATACAATGCCAGCAACCAGGTCCATACTGCCTTCGGGTCCCGCCGCTGGAAAAATACGATCACAACAGACAACAACAGATTGATCAGAATGATATGAGACATCAGCCATTGCCAGGATTCCATTACAGCAGAAATCATTTCTTCCATCACAGGCACCTCCTGTCTGATTTACCGCCTATATCATATCATAAGTTCATTCCAGGAGCAAGCTTGTCCCCTTTCTTCCATTTCTTGGATACGCCGCTCCTCTGATAGTATAATATTGACCCTTGGAATACTCAAACAGAAGTTCCAGCCATATCACCCCGTTTTCCTCAGCAAATGTCAGGTCATGGATACCGGAAGCCAGCTCTGCGCCATCTCTCCAGGAAAGAATTCCCTCTTCTTTATCATAGTGAAAGACTTCCTGTTCCGTATACAGAAAAGTGGCTTCCGAGTTTTCTTCTATTTCAACATAACCGGAAGACTGGATCGTCCTGATCAGAATCTCCTTTACATTACGCCCTTCCGCCATGACTGCCGTCTGCTCTCTTTGTCTTCCTTCCACTTTCACAGCCATATCTATAAGTCTGATGACCATCAGGCTTACCAGAACAGCCAAGGCCACCCCTGCTAATACCTCCAACAGGCTTTCTCCGCGCTCATCGTTCCACTTCATTCAGCTCATTCTCTCCCAGCTATCCAGGTTCACCTGTATCTCCGCATCCGTATCCATTGCCCGATCACCCTGATCCTCTCCAAAAGAAATATCCGGAAGACTGATGACAATATCCCCTCTGACCTCCGCCTCAATCCCTTTTCCTGTATCTTGCAGCCTAAAACCACTCTCCCTGAAAATGATCACATTTTCTTCTCTTTCCATTGCTTTCCACTCCATACTGAAATTTTCTCTGTCAGGAATCGTTAGAAAAGTTTTAAAATACTCTTCAGGCTCTCCTTCTCCCAGTTCTTTGATCCGCATTTCTGTCTCTGCCAAAAATCCTTCTCTGGCAGCATCACCGTCCAGGTATTCCGTATCCAGCCGCCTTAGAGTTTCCTGATAGGCATCCCCGCAAACTCTCTCCGTTTCCGCTTCCAATCCCTCTAACACCTCGTCAATTCCTGTTTCCAGTTCATAAAAGCACAACATTTCCCGTCTGTCCATATTCACTGTTTTCATGGGAATTCCGGCTCCAGCCATACCAGCCAGCGCTGCTACTGTTACCAATGCTACGATTCCCGTCACAGCCAGGAGGGTGGAACCTTCCTCACGATGTTTCTCCGTCACCAATCCTCTCTCCCTTCCTTGACGATGAATCAAGTCTGCACACAGCCTCTCCATTTTCCCAGACTGTCACCGTAATATAACGCAGACCTGTTTTCTCACAATATTCCACCGGAATATGATCCCCAAAACCCGAAAATATCTCAATGCTGTCCGTATTTTCCGGTTCCAGAACCACCTCCGCCTCTTCTCCGATCAGGAATACCGGCATAGGAGTTCCTCTCCTGAAATCCCTGCTGTCTATCGTAACATGGTTATATTCTTCCATTTCCGGTAAAAAGCAATACAGGGCATTTTCTTCCGCAAGAGAAACAGTACGGAGGATATCTTCCCCATGGTCACGGACTGCCCTGGCTTCTACCATTTCTCCTTCCGTCCTGAGAACAATACGCAGTTCCTTTTCTCCATCTTCCCCTGTTTCCAGATCAAGGGAAGAAAACACCATATGTTCTTTTGCATAGACAGAATCAAACTGAGGCACCATCCTGGTTTCTCCCCAGGTCTGTTCCACAACAATCTCATAATCATCGAAACGGTAACGCTCCTCATCACGCATTTCAGAACTTCCCTTAGCCTGTTCCATATATGCTTCTGCCAGATTGAGGATTTCCATTTCCTTCTCAGCCTTAGCCAATACTCTTCCATTCATCCCAAGCAGCCTGATGGATACTGTCCCTGCAGCGGCAAGTACTGCAACAGCCATCAAAACCTCCATCAGTGCTGCACCTTGCTGGTTTTCTCTAATAGAATTGCCCATACCAGTTGATCACCCTGTTTCCCATCGTCATTGCAAATATGATTCCTGCCGCCAGATAGGGACCAAATGCCAGTCTTTTCCCGCAACCCGTCCATTTCATGCGGATTCCGTGGATCACGGATCCCAGAATGCAGGCAACTGAAAATCCCAGAAGCATTTTCTGCCAGCCAAGCAGAAACCCGGCCGCAGCTGTCATTTTCACATCTCCGCCTCCTATGGCTCTGCCTTCACTGACCACAAATAACGCATAAAGAGGTCCGCTCACCAGGAAAGCCCCGGCCAGATACGGGACTATTTCTCCTACTCCACCCCATATTCCTGCCCAAAGGGCATGCACCAGTCCCAGAAAAGCGACAAACAGACTATATCTGTCCCGAATCCGAAACGTTTTCCAATCTTCTGCTCCCATCAGCAAAAAAGCTGGCACTGCCAGCATAGAGCATACTGTCTCAATCATATAAGTTCACTCCCTCAGGAAGTTCTCCTGCCGTAAAACCCTTCTGTCCGGAACCGGAATCTGTTCCCCAGTACACGCCGGCTCTCATATCTTCTCCCACATAGACATAAATCTTCCCCGCTCCATGTTCCGATGCCCGTCCTGAATCCAGGGTAATCTCTCCCATGCTGTCCCCCAAAAGCAGTTTCAGCTGTTTGGCAAACTCCCCGTCATTGACAGCCAGTTCTTCCAGGCTCATCACGGCACCTTCCTTCTGATTCCCACTCAAGCCAAGAGATTCCTCATCTCCTACAGCTGTTCCGCTTACCAGAGCAGCACTGACAGCCATATAAACATTCTCTATCGTCTGTTTATCTTTCACCACTTTTGAAGTTTCGATATATTGCGTTATCTGAGGCATTAAAATACCACCCAGTACAGCCATGATCGCCACTGCAACAATCATCTCCATCAAGGAAAATCCATCATTTCTCTTTCGTATCTTCATAAAATCCTCCCTTTCTAAAATATAGAGATACTGTCATACACCCTTAATACCGGACTGTAGATCGCTCCTATCACGATCGCCACTACAACTGCCATCACAAGTACCACCATCGGTTCTGCAGCTGCCCCTAGCTTTTTGACCATCATTTCTGCTTCATCTTCACAATAATCTGCAGCAGAGTCCAGCATCTCCTCCAACTTACCCGTCTCCTCACCAATTCCTGCCATGTGCCACACCACCGGCAGAAAATATCTGCTGTCCCGGAGAACTTCTGACAGCATGCTCCCTTCCCTCACTTTCTGTACACCCTCTGCCAAAATCAGCCGATAAACATAATTATCCATCGTATCAGACAAAATCCTGATGGCTTCCAGCAATGGTTCTCCTGCCGCCAACAGCATGGACAGATTTCCACAAAACTGAATACAGCTGTATCGAACACTGATTCCTTTTATACCAGGTACCTTTAACATCAGGAAAGAACGCAGAAATTTTCCGGAATCCCGCCTGTTCCAATAACAGACACTAACCGCAGCCCCTGCCAGAATCCCCCCGATCAGGCAGCCATACTGCCTGAGAAAATCACTTATTTTCAGCATTGCCGCCGTCATAGGAGGCATCTCCGTACCAAGACTTTCAAAAATTTCCGTATACATAGGAACAACCCACGCCACCATTGCAATCACAATGCCAACGCAGGCTGTCAATAGAATAACCGGATATATCATTGTCTTTTGAATACTTCCCCGCATCTGTTCCCGTTTGTGAAAATATGCTGCCAATTTCAGAAAAGCTACATCCAGACACCCGGCCTCCTCACCTGCCCTGACCATGTGAATAGCTATATCCGGAAACCGGCTGGCATCTTTTCTCATTCCTTCTGACAGGCTGTCTCCATTTTTTACCGCCGACCTCAGCCTGGCCACTGTTTTCTTCATGTTCCTGCCTTCTGTCTGTTCTACCAGAATATCAAACGCTTTAGAAAGATTTACTCCAGACTTCAACAGTGTCCCCATCTGCCTGCAGAATATCTCCATATCCCGATTTCCTGTCATAAATCCTCCCATCCTATCTTGTGCATCTCTTCCACAGAAGTAACCCCGGCTTCCACCAGTTTCTCAGCACTCTCCCGCAACGTTACCAGTCCTTCCTTCACAGCTTCTTCTTTGATCAAAGCAGCCGGAACACCTTTTCCAATCAGTTCCCGTATCTGCCTGGATACCTTCATGACTTCATATACACCAGTCCTGTCATAATAACCCGTGTTTCCACACTTCTCACATCCTACCGGCTCCCAGACCTGTCTGCTGTTCCCTGGGCTTAACACTTCTTCCCTCATTTTCTTACAGCTGCATAGCTTCCTGCACAGTCTCTGTGCCACCACACCTGTTAAAGCATCAGCCAGCAAATACGGTTTCACACCCATATTCAGCATACGTGAAATGCTGCCTGCCGTATCTCCTGTATGAAGAGTACTCAATACCAGATGGCCGGTCAGTGCCGCCTGTACCGCAATCTGAGCAGTCTCTTCATCACGGATTTCTCCTATCATGATCACATCCGGATCCTGCCTTAAAATAGACCGGAGTATTCCGGCAAATCCCATTTTAATCTTAGGATTGATCTGTACCTGATTCACTCCTTCTATTTCAGCCTCCACCGGATCTTCCACGGTCATAATATTCAGATTTCTACTGTTCAGTTCTCCAAGGGCAGTATACAATGTAGTGGATTTTCCGCAGCCCGTCGGACCTGTGACCAGAACAAGACCGCAAGGATGGGACAGCAATTCATTTAACAGGCCTATCTCTCTGCGGCCCATTCCCAGTTCTTCTTTATTCCTCATAAGCCTTTCCTGCCCTACAAACCGCATGACCAGTTTCTCTCCGCGTACTGTCGGCATGGAAGATACCCGGATACTATATTCTTTTCCCTTTACTACTGCAGACATACGGCCATCCTGAGGCAGTCTTCTTTCCGAAATATCCATACCGGAAATAATCTTGATCCTGGCCGCAATTGCCGGGAACAACTCCAGTCCACACCGCCTGTATTCTGTCAGACTCCCGTCAATACGGTACCGTATTCTTACCCTGTCTTTCATCGGTTCCAGATGAATATCACTGGCCCTCATGGAGATAGCCTCTTCCAGCACAGAGTCCACCAGTGCCACTGCAGGAGTTTCCTGTTCGCTGTGATTTTTCACCTCATTACTTACAGGTATTCTGCATCTGCGCAGCAATTCGGCTGGTGTTTTCTGCCTTTTTTGCAATCTTTACACGCTCCTTCCCACTTATCCAATCTTATTATAGGCATATGCCCTCAATCCACCATTCTACTTTTTCGGACAATTAAAGTCAAATTTCATCAAAAAAAGCCACAGGATTCCTGTAGCTTTTCTTCTGATTCAGATATGCTCTTTTCTGTTTTCTTTCCATGCCCTCTTGTCTGTCAGCAGGAGCCCGGCTGTCAATGCGGTAAAAGGAGCAATGGTTACTAAGCCAAAACTTCCTACCACCGTATCCAGCACCTCCGCTGCCACATATTTATAATTTAAAATATGATCGATCGGCGTTCCCTGAGCCATAAATACCATCAGCAGCGTTACATACCCGCCGGAATACGCCAGCAACAGCGTCGTAGTCATGGTCCCCATTGCTGCCCTTCCCACATTCATACCGGATTTTGCCGCCTCTTTCCAGGAAATGTCCGGCTTTTTTTCCACCACCTCATGAACAGCCGAGGTAATATCCACTGCCAGGTCCATCATAGCGCCTGATGCCCCAATAAAAATACTGCTCATGAAAATAGCCGTCAGATCCAGGTCCTGATAACCGCTGTAAAGCAAAGACTCCGAATCCGGCATCACCGCCCCATGAATCTTAAACAGATCTGTGAACAGCATACCCAGAATACAGGTAGCAGCCACCCCCAGCAGCGCTCCCAGGGACGCCGTTACTGTCCTTTTATCTATTCCATATACAAAAAATATGATCATCACCGTAAGGAAAATCACAATCCCGATTCCCACCCATACCGGAGAATATCCTTTCAAATATGCCGGTACCAGTATTTTCCAAATAGTCAGTACGGTAATGACAAAGGAAAAAATTGCCTGAAATCCATTCGTCCCTGCCACTGCAATCAGTAAAACAGCAAATGCAGCAAGCAGGATCACCTCTTTATCCAGCCTGTAATGATCAGACATCACCGCTGTGGAAATTTCATCTCCATTCTGGCTGATCGTAACCAGAGCTTTATCTCCTACCTTAAATATCTTATCTTTCTCCAGGGAACCGCTGAGAAAATTCACTGCTGTGATCTCCCTGCCCTTCAGGTTTCCCTTCTCTATCATCATGGTGCAGGACTGCTCTCCGGATTGTATCAATCCGGAACTTTTAATTGCTGAATTGTCTACCTGCGTCACAGTTCCTACTGCCCGCTCCATACCCTGATAAATCAAAGCGTCCTCATAGCCAGTGGGAATGGCTATGAGGACGGCAATCATGATAACACCTATAAGGATACTCAGGAGCATGGGATTTTTCTTCTGAAAAAACATGCCTCTCATAAATCCTAATTTACTCCTGTCAATGCTGCCATCTTTTTATAAATATCCGTGTTGTCGTAGTATCCTTCAAATTCTTCCTGCCCTGCTCCCTGAGCAAATACTTCTACCGGAAGACCTGTATGAGCATAAGAACCAAAATTGATTCCACTCTTGTTGTTCAGGATATGGGTAATAGTAACCGTAAGAGGTTCATAGCTTCCATATTTTACATATTCGTCCTGTCCGAACTCTTCCTCTTCCCCGGTTCTGCTCATAGTCGTATCATAAGCTTCTTTCAGCTTATCATATTCATACTGGGTCATAACCAGGCTGCCGTCATCTGTGGATTCCGGATGCTTGTCTGCGCTGTCTTTCTGCTGCGTGCTTTCCTCGGCGCTGACCGGAGCCTTCAGTCCGAATAATTCCGTTACATCCTTCATTACTGTATCAAAATCTGTTTTATTTTCCTTGTAACCAGCCACATAGTCAGAGTCAAACTTTGCATAGGAAATTTTCTGGTTATTAAAATTGGTCAGAAAGGTATCATAATCTGTTCCCGCATATCCAATCGTCAGACCACCGGTCTCATGGTCTCCTGTCACCAGGATCAGCGTCTCATCCGGATGTTCCTGATAAAACTCCACTGCTTCTGCCACTGCTTCGTCTAAAGCAAGGGTATCCGTAATGGTGGCCGCCGCATCGTTGGCATGGCAGGCCCAGTCAATCTTACCGCCTTCTACCATCATGAAGAAGCCATTCTCATTATCCAGCATCTCAATTCCTTTATTTACATAATCTGCCAATGCCCACTGTCCATCCTGCAGGTCCATGTCGTAAGCCATGGCATCACTGTCTGCCAGATGCTCATCGATTACTACCACTTTTCCATCCGCCTGCGTCAAAGCTTCTGCTTCCGCCTGAGTCTTTACCACTTTGTATCCGGCTTCTTCCGCAACCTGATAAATATCCTTCTGGTCTTCATTCTCTCCTGTGGGATCCAGCAAAGCTCCGCCTGCAAAATAATCAAATCCGCTTTCTACCATTTCCAGGCCAATATCATAATAATCATTTCTGGAAGCCTGATGAGCGTAGAAAGCCGCCGGTGTGGCATGATTGATATTTACGCTGGAGATCACACCGATCTTATAATCCTTCTGAGCTTTCAGCTTTTCTGCGATTGTCTCATACTCTTCTGTAAAGTCTTCGCTGACATTAATGCTCCCGCTCCAGGTCTTATTTCCGGTTGCGATGGAAGTGGCTGTAGATGCAGAATCCGGGGCAAATGAAGTACTGTCATAGGTCTGTGCTGATCCAGCCACCGGAAAATTCATCATATTCAGATTATTCTGGCTTTTCAGGACTGTTTTTTCTTTTCCGTCTACTGCAACCGTTTCTCCATTTTCCTCAACCATGTTGGCGCTTTTAAAATAATTAGTCAACTGGATCTGAGGATAGCTCATACCATCCCCAATAAACAGGAACACATACTTAGGTGCAGCCGTTTCTGCCGGCTCTTCCTCCGCTGCTACAGCCGCAGTTGTTTCTGCTGCAGCCGGTTCTGTTGCCTGCGTCTCTGCCACATTGGTATTCGCAGTGGTTCCACATCCGGAAATCATACCAGCTGCCATGATAGATGCCATTGTCAAACTTACTATTTTCTTTTTCATAACTCCCTCCTGGGTTTTTATTTACGCCATAAGAATACCTGAATATTGGAAGGAGTTTCCATCATATTTTAGAAAATTTAAGTAAAATCTCTGTAAAGCTCTCACTATTTCTGCTGCAGTACAGGGCGAAGAGCCTTAGCCAGTGCTGCCGCTGCAAAACATTTTATGATATCCGTAGGGATAAACGGAATGACACCCTGCACCAGAACCGCCTGCCACGGCAGATGAAGGGACAGTTTCATCCAGATGCCGCCAAACAGATATACCACAGGAATTCCTGCCACGATCAAAAATACCAGCTGTAAACGGAGACTTTTCACTTTCCTGCAAAACCAGGCGATCACCACTGCCGATACCAGATAACCGATGATATATCCCCCTGTAGGACCGGCAAGTCTGGCCGCTCCTCCTGTTCCTCCGGAAAACACCGGCAGTCCCACTATCCCCAGTAAAATCCAGGTAAAAAGCACTGCCGCTGCATTGCCCGGCCCCAGAACCATTCCCACCAGATTTACCACGATCGTCTGAGCCGTAATTCCCACTTCCGTGAACGGAAGGGGAATGGTAATGTAAGAGGAAATACACATAATTGCCGTCAGCATCCCTACCATAGTCAGTTCTTTTATGGTCCAGTGTCTTGTTTTTCTCTTTTTTTCCGTCATTCTATATTTCCACCCTTCCTGATTTCTGACACAAAAGCAAAAAACTCCGGGGAATACAATTCCCCGGAGCTTTCTTTCCGCAAAATCTGATTACTTCAGAGTAACCTTTGCACCTTCAGCTTCAAGTTTAGCCTTGATATCCTCAGCCTCTTCCTTGGAAGCGCCCTGCTTAACTACCTTCGGAGCGCCGTCTACAACGTCCTTAGCTTCCTTCAGGCCAAGACCAGTTACTTCACGAACTACCTTGATAACTTTAACTTTGTTAGCGCCAACATCTGTCAGCTCAACATCAAACTCAGTCTTCTCCTCAGCTGCTGCTGCGCCAGCACCTGCTGCTGCAACTACTACGCCTGCTGCTGCGGATACACCAAACTCTTCCTCACAAGCTTTTACTAATTCATTTAACTCTAATACGGATAATTCCTTGATAGCTTCGATAAACTCTGCAGTTGTTAACTTTGCCATTTTTATTTCCTCCTATTTTCTTCTTTCATTCTTTGTTTTTAAATAAACTGATTATTACGCCTCTGCCTTCTCAGCAATCTGATTAAGCACACGAGCGAAGTTGGTAATTGGGGACTGAATGCTTCCCAGCAACTTTCCAAGAAGAACTTCTCTGGACGGGATGGTTGCGATAACCTGGATTCCCTGCTGATCATAGTAAGTTCCTTCTACAACTCCGGCCTTCAGTTCCAAAGCATCTGCTGTCTTTGCGAACTCTGCCAGAATTCTTGCAGGAGCTGTCGCATCTGTCTTGGATACAGCCAGAGCTGTCGGTCCTTCCAGATGAGGCTCTAATGCTTCAAACTCTGTTCCTTTTGCAGCAAAACGGATCATAGTGTTCTTATATACCTTATAAGTAACACCAGCTTCTCTTAACTTCTTACGCAGCTCTGTATCCTGTTCTACAGTAAGACCACGGTAATCTGCTACTACAGCAGAAGCAGCGCCGTTCAGAAGTTCGGAGATTTCTGCTACGATAGGCTGTTTTAATTCTACCTTTGCCATTTTGGTTTACCTCCTGTTAGATTTTAAGAGTATCACCTGCGAAAAAAATGCCCTTCTGTCCAAGACAAAAGGGCTCTACAAATTCTCTCTATGAGCTTTGTACGTTCCTCGGTAGGCGGTAATACCTTATGCCTTGCGGCACCTACTGTCTTCGGCAGTCAATACTTGAGTAATATATCATAGTTTTTCCTGTCTGTCAACTGGGTATTCATTGGTTTTTCAAGATTTTCAGGATTTCTTTACGCAGTCAGATTGTCTTTCAGGAACGGATGGGGCAGCATTTCCCTCACACTGGATTCCAGGATTTCTCCATCCTTCCCAGACACATATACAGGCGTATCCAGACTCTCACAGAACTCCGTCATCACCTGACGGCAGGCTCCGCAGGGAACTGCCCCTATATGCTCGCCGCCTACAATAGCAATCCCGGTAAACGTCTGGCAGCCGTTGGACACCATATTAAACATTGCCGTCCGTTCCGCACAATTGCTCAGACCGTAAGAGGTATTCTCTATGTTGCAGCCGCGGTAGATCTTTCCGTCAATCCCCATGACTGCAGCACCTACCTTATAATTGGAATACGGGCTATAAGAATTCTCCCGCCCTTTCCATGCCTCTTTGAGTAACAGATCCCTCAATTCTTGTCTTTCCATTTTTATTTCCCCTTTCCATAAACAGATTTCTGCAAACCCTCAAATGCCCTCTCCTGAAAACTCTCTGTATGCAAAACAGACCAGGCTTTCACCCGGTCTGTTTTTCTATTCATCTTGATGCAGTTTATGATTAGTTTCCAAGTTTTGCTACGTTCAGTTTCACGCCTGGTCCCATAGTGGAAGTCAGGGTAACGCTCTTTAAGTAAGCGCCCTTCACGGTGCTTGGTCTTGCCTTCATGATTGCATCAATAAGCGTCTGGAAGTTGTCCGCTAACTGTTCTTCTGTGAAAGAAGCTTTTCCTACTGGCACATGGATAATGTTTGTCTTATCAAGTCTGTACTCGATCTTACCAGCTTTGATATCGTTGATTGCTTTTGTCACGTCCATAGTAACAGTACCAGCCTTCGGGTTCGGCATTAAGCCCTTCGGTCCAAGTACACGTCCCAAACGTCCTACAACACCCATCATATCCGGAGTTGCTACAACAACGTCAAAATCCAACCAGCCTTCGTTCTGGATCTTCGGAATCAGTTCCTCTGCTCCCACGAAGTCAGCGCCTGCAGCCTGAGCCTCATCAGCTTTCGGTCCCTTAGCAAATACTAAGATACGAACAGTCTTTCCTGTTCCGTGAGGAAGCACAACAGCTCCACGGATCTGCTGGTCAGCATGACGGCCATCACAGCCGGTTCTCAAGTGAGCCTCGATAGTTTCATCAAATTTTGCACCGGCGTTCTTTTTTACAAGAGCGATTGCTTCCGGTACATCGTAAAGATTAGCGCGGTCTACGGATTTCGCAGCCTCAATATATCTTTTTCCTCTTTTCATTCTAAATAACCTCCTAGTGGTATTGTCGGGAGTTCTCCCTCCCACGATTCAATCTTCCATTTCCATCTATGGTACTGTAATCCGGTATTCCCGGCAGGATATTAGTCCTCTACCACGATACCCATACTTCTTGCAGTACCGGAAATCATGCTGATAGCAGCCTCAATGCTTGCAGCATTCAGGTCAGGCATCTTCAGTTCAGCGATCTTCTGGATCTCTGCCTTGGAAATGGTAGCTACTTTCGTCTTGTTCGGGGTTGCAGAACCGGATTTCAGCTTGCAAGCCTTTTTAAGCAGAACAGCAGCCGGCGGGGTCTTTGTAATGAAGCTGAAGCTTCTGTCGGCATAAACCGTAATAACAACCGGAATGATCAGATCGCCCTGATCAGCGGTTCTTGCATTAAATTCCTTTGTGAACTGCACGATATTAACGCCGTGCTGACCCAGTGCAGGACCAACTGGCGGTGCTGGTGTAGCCTTTCCAGCAGGAATCTGTAATTTAATATAGCCTGTTACTTTCTTTGCCATAATTAGGCACCTCCTAAATCATGTGGTATTGTCGGGGATTTCCCTCCCACCAGCGCTTGCATTGCAAACGCCGACTCATCGTTACATCTTCTTTACTTCTGTAAAGCTTAATTCGACCGGGGTTTCACGGCCAAACATCTCAACATTGATGGTAATGGTCTTTTTCGCTTCATTAATGGACTTGATAGCTCCCACAGTATCTTTCCAGGCTCCGGCAGTAACTACGATCATATCGCCTACCTCCAGCCCGATCTGAACATCCGGACTTTCAAAGCCAAGACTCGCCATCTCTTCCTCTGTCAGCGGAACCGGTTTGGATCCCGGTCCGACGAAACCTGTGACGCCGCGGGTATTGCGCACCACATACCAGGTATCATCATTCATGACCATATTTATGAGCACATAGCCTGGAAACATCTTCTTATCAGCCTTCTTCTCCACGCCGTTCTTTACTTCTACTACAGACTGCATGGGGACAGAGACTTCCAGAATCTGATCCTGAAGGTTACGATTCTCTATCGTTTTTTCAATGTCGACCTTCACTTTGTTTTCATAGCCTGAATAAGTATGGACTACATACCAATGCGCTTCTGCCATTTTATCACCCTCGCTTTATCCTAATAAGAAATCGAGACCCAGTCTGATAACCAGATCCAGCACTGTGATAACTAACCCCAGAGCAACGGTTGATACCAGAACCGCGATCGTCTGTTTTGTCACGGTTTCTTTTGTAGGCCAGATGATTTTTCTGTATTCAGCTTTCAAACCCTGAACAAAGCTTTTTTTCTTAGCCTGCCCGCTACTTGTTGTATCTCCCATAATTCACATCCTTTACTAAAACAGGTTATTTGGTTTCCTTGTGTAAAGTATGAGTCTTACAGAATCTACAATACTTCTTTGTTTCCATCCTGTCCGGATGGGTCTTTTTGTCTTTGGTCATGTTGTAATTACGCTGTTTGCATTCCGTACATGCCAGTGTGATTTTTGTACGCACAACTTCCACCTCCACGTTATTTTTTGTTTGTTTGGTCTTTTCTTTATTTTTGAGCACAAAAAAAAGACCTATAGCTTCCATTCGCCCGTCCACTATATCACAAATCTTTCCGTCCGTCAACGTTTTTCCTCAATATTCCGCTGATTCCCGTCCATTCTTACCTTCCATGGCCAATACAGACATTCAGCAAATATACCTGTTCGATTCCTGCTTCCAGCAAAACTCTGGTGCAGGCTTCCGCTGTACTGCCGGTGGTATAAATATCATCTACCAGGATTACTCTTTTTATTCCATCCGGGATATTTTCTTTTTTCACTTCAAAGGCTTCTGACAGATTTTTCAGTCTTTCCTCCGGTGACAGATCTTTCTGGGGCATGGTTTTCTTGTTTCTCACCAGGATATTCCCAAGAACAGGCACAGGCTGTTTCAGGGAACACGCTATGCTCCTGGCCAGAGCATCCGCCTGATTAAATCCTCTTGCTTTCAGACGGTCCTTATGCACCGGAACCGGAATCAGCGCATCTGCCCGCATCCGCTCAATCCGTTTTTCATATCTGACCGCCATGGCTTCCCCGTAAAACTCCATATATTCTTTCCGTCCTCCATACTTGATCCTGGCCATGGAGTGTCTGGAACTGTCATCATAATTTAACAGGGCAATTCCATATTCAAACGATTTTCTTTTTCTGAAGCAGTCAAAACAATACTCCGTGCTGTCACCGATCACTTCTTTTCCACACTTTTTACAGGTAGGGGGATTGGTAAAGGAAAGTTTCTGAAAACAGGGCGGACAGATTTTCCCCTGCCGGAATGGCAGGATACCATCACAGACCGGGCAGCGTCTGGGAAACAGGATTTCCGTCATAACTGCAGCTGTTTCCCCAGCCCATGCCCATAGATTTTTCATAGATGTGTTTTTCATAGATATGTTTTCTCCTGCGGTCAAATACCGCTTTATGTCTTATCCGGAGCTACAGCTGCGCCAGTTCCAGAATCCTGTCCTTCAGTCCGGAATAGCGTCTCTGCTCCATTTCATTATCTACCATAGCCTGAAAGGTTTCCGGAATGCCCACCAGGCAGACACAGGTTCTGGCCCTGGTTACCGCCGTATAGATCAGGTTTCTGGTCATCAGCATCCTGGGGCCGCTGTGGACCGGAATCACCACTGCCGGATATTCACTCCCCTGAGATTTATGAATGGTGATCGCATAGGCCAGTTCCAGCTCTTCCAGCTGTTTAAAACCATACTCTACCATTCTTCCCTCGTCAAACTCTACCGTCAGCGTTTCCGCAAATTCATTGATTTCACGGATAATCCCCATATCTCCATTGAAAACCCCCATACCGGATTCCATAGGGATACCATACTGGCTTCTGATCTCCCACTCCATCTGATAATTATTCTTAACCTGCATGACCTTATCACCTACACGATAGATCACTCCTCCGGATTCCCTTTCTGCCTTATTTCTGTCCGGCGGATTTAAGTATGCCTGAAAAATCCCATTCAGACGTTCCACTCCCAAAGCTCCTTTTCTCATAGGAGTCATGATCTGAATCTCAAAAGGGTCGGCATGGACATAAGACGGCAGTTTTTCCCTCACCAGAGTGATCATAGCGCTGATAATGGCGTCCGGATTTTCTCTCCTGACAAACAGAAAATCCTTACTTCTCCTGCCAAGATCAATCCGCTCCCCTCCGTGAATACGGTGGGCATTCACAATAATATCGCTCTGAGAAGCCTGCCGGAAGATCCTGGTCAGTTTTACTACATGAAAGCAATCAGATTCAATGATATCCCGAAGCACATTCCCAGGACCTACGGAAGGAAGCTGGTTCACATCACCTACCAGGATCAGCCGTGTCCCCACATTGACCGCTTTCAGCAGAGCATGGAGCAGATAAATATCTACCATGGACATCTCATCAATAATGATCACATCTGCATCCAGAGGGTTTTCCTCATTCCGCTCAAAATGCATCCCGACTGTCCCCTTGTCCTCAGGCGCACCGGTCAATTCCAGCAGCCGGTGTATGGTCTTTGCTTCCATACCGGTAGCTTCCGTCATTCTTTTGGCAGCCCGTCCTGTAGGAGCCGCTAAAAGTATTTCCATGCCTGCCTCCTCAAAATACCGGATGATGGTATTGATGGTGGTGGTCTTTCCGGTTCCCGGCCCTCCGGTGATCACTAGCAGTCCGCTTCCCACTGCCTCTTCCACTGCTTTCAGCTGCATATCATCCAGCTGAATCTGTTCTTCTTTCTGGATCTCGTCCAGACGCTTCCTGATCTGCCCTTGGTCAAACTGTCCCTGGATATTCAGATCATACAGCATTTTAGCAGAATTCAGTTCCAGATAATAATACTGAGCCGCATAAATGATCCGTTTCCCATCCTGGTTTTTCATCACCAGTTTTTTTTCCATCTGAAGATCCATCAGATGTTTTTGGATGTGTTCCGGAGCCACCTTTAGCAATTCTGAGGCTCCGGCTAACAGTTCTTCCTCGGGAAGATACGTATGGCCATTTCCCACTGCCTGAAGAAGGGTATACAAAATCCCGCTTTTGATCCGGTAATCGGAATCCGCAAAAATCCCCACTTTTTTGGCTATCTCATCTGCCATCTTAAAACCCACACCAGGAATATCATCAGCCAGACGGTACGGGTTTTCTTCTATGATCCCATACATTCTCATTCCATATTGCTGGTATATTTTGACTGCAAGATTAATGGAAATACCATATTTCTGCAAAAAAATAGCTGCCTGGCGCATCTCTTTTTTTTCTTCTACCTGACTGGATATGGCCATAGCCATCTTCTCGCTGATACCTTTTACCTCCGCTAAACGTTCCGGCTCTTCCTCCATAATCCGAAAGGTATCTGCTTTAAATCTGCGCACAATCCTGGCTGCCAACGCTGCTCCAATGCCTTTCACTGCCCCGGAAGCAAGATAACGTTCCATGGCATCGATGTCCTCAGGTATTTTTATCTCATAACTCTCTACCTGCAGCTGTTCCCCGTAAAGAGGGTGTTCTGTCATAGTACCTACGGCTTCGATCATTTCCCCTTCACTGATATAAGGAAAGGTTCCTACCAGTATGTACTCTTCCGTATCAGCTCCTACGCTTAAGACCGTATATCCATTATCTTCATTACGATATTTGATTTTTTCAACAAATCCGCATACCGTAGCCACTGAAATGTTCTCCTTTCCCAGGTCATTCAACCGTAAATGGAAAAATTGCCCCTGCCCAATGAGCAGGAGCAATCACTTCCCAACTATCTATCAATCATTTTGTTTTTCTTCTACCGCAAGGGCGATCAATACTCCTGTTTCATATCTCCGCCATGGGTAAATTCGATAAAGCGGCCTGTTCCAATGGCAACCGCCGTCAGAGGGTCTTCTGCGATCATGGTAGTAATACCCGTTTTTTCCTGTATCAGCGTATCCAAACCGCTGAGCAGAGAACCGCCGCCTGTCAGCACAATGCCTCTGTCATAAATATCCGCAGCCAGTTCCGGAGGTGTTCTCTCCAGCACATTATGAACAGCATCTACAATCTGAAGAGCCGGCTCCTGTAATGCTTCCAGAGTCTCATCAGATGTTACAACAATCGTCTTCGGCAATCCGGTTACCAGATTTCTTCCTCTGACTTCCATGGTCAGCGGTTCTGGTCTCTTGTACGCCGCTCCTATGTTAATCTTAATTTCTTCCGCTGTTCTCTCTCCGATCAGAAGATTATGTTTTTTCCTCATATAACGGACCAGTGCTTCGTCAAAATCATCTCCAGCCACTTTGATCGATGCGCTTACCACAGTACCGCCTAAGGAGATTACCGCAATGTCAGCCGTACCTCCACCAATATCCACGATCATATTTCCACAGGCTTTGGATATGTCAATGCCCGCACCGATGGCAGCTGCTACCGGTTCTTCAATGATGGTCACTTCTCTGGCGCCAGCCTGATAGGTAGCATCCTCCACAGCCTTCTTCTCCACCTCTGTCGCGCCACTGGGAATGCAGACACTGATACGCGGTTTCCGCAACGTTCGCTTGCCGACCGCTTTGTTGATAAAGTATTTTAACATTTTCTCCGTAACCGTATAATCAGAAATTACACCCTGACGGAGCGGTCTTACCGCAACGATATTGCCTGGCGTCCGTCCGATCATCAGCCTGGCTTCCTCACCAAATGTAATGATTTTATTTGTATCGCGGTCAATTGCAACCACGGACGGTTCTTTCAGTACAACACCTTTGCCCTTGATATACACAAGGATACTGGCAGTGCCTAAATCAATTCCAATGTCATTGGACATTAACATACTATTTGTCTCCTCCTGTAACTTACTCTTCTTTATTATATACAATCTTGTCCTTTTTTCAAAGGGGTTTTAGGATTTTTTTTATTTTCCTTCTTTTTAATTTTTCCGTCAGAAATTTTATTGTTTTTTTATGAGGCGGACATAGTTTTGACACATTTGATCTTTATATTATAAGTAAGTTATCCGAAAGGGTAACGAGCCTTATTTCAAGCAAGAGATGCTTGGGATTAGAAAGCTTTTTCATACTCATACCGGACGGTTTAACCGTCCGGCCCCCCTATAACATTTTCTTATTTTATATACCTACCATTCCCAATAACAACAAAAAGCCCGTTCTCGCAAGAGAATGGGCTTTTTGTTGTTATTGGGAAATAATAAACTCTCATCCATTTCTTATCCTTTACATCATGTAAAAATCGTATTATAATATTATATTATATAATAATACAGTATGTACAGGAGGCATTCATGTCTGCAATTATTGACCCCAACAGTGTCACACCTATGTATAAGCAGGTATTAAAAATATTATCTGACCGCATCACTTCAGGCCAATTAAAGCCAGGAGACAAATTACCATCCGAAACAGCTCTTATGAGTGAATTTGGTGTAAGCCGCATTACTGTCCGAGCTGCTATTATTGAATTAGCAGAAGATGGCATTTTAGTACGATCACAGGGAAAAGGAACTTTTGTCGCCACCCCAAAATCCACTTATAAAGCCAATGATACTATCGGATTTTCCCATTCCTGCCGACTGGCAGGAAAAGTACCTTCATCCCGTCTTATATATTCTGACTGGATTTATCCTTCTCAAAAAGATATGGATTTTTTTAAAATTAAGGAGACAGAAAAAATCATCTGTACAAAACGGCTTCGATATGTAGATAATATCCCTACTCTTATTGAAATCAACCATTATTCTCCTCAGTTAACCTTTCTTTTTACAGAAAATCTGGAAGGCTCTCTTTTTGAAATATTTGGAAAACATGGAATTACGATTACCAACAGTATGCGTTCTTTAGAAATATGTTTTCCCACTAAAGAAGAAATTATACTTCTTAACTTGAAAAAAGATACTCCTTTATTGTTATTTAAAGATGTACAAAAAGACGCCAAAGGTAAACCTCTATATTTATCAAAACAGCTGTATAATACAGAACATATGAAATTTTATTTTTAATGTAAAAATTCCGGGAATTTATCCCGGAATTTTTACATCATCTGATTTAATTCTTTTAAAGCAAAATAACATTTCTCAAAGAACTCCTGTTTTCTTTGATAAAGCGGAATATTCTCTTCACAAGGATGTACAGTCTGGCGAATTGTAAGGAATTTTTTTGCAACTCTATAATCTGTCCACAATCCGCATCCTACGCCAGCAATAATAGCACTTCCTATACTGGTACCTGCATCCGTATTTTCCGGTAACAAAAGCTCTACATTTAATATATCTGCCAAAATCTGCGTCCAACATCTGCTTTTCCCACCACCACCTATGAGAACAGCTTTGTTAACCATTTCTGCTTCCCTGATCACATTTAAAAGTATATTCAGGTTCATGGCTACCCCCTCCATTACGGCACGGTAAAAATCTCCGTAAGAAGAATTCATAGTCAATCCTATAAATGCCCCTTTTGCATCCATATCGTACCATGGAGAACGCTCTCCCATCAAATACGGCAAAAATATACTGGTACCTGCTCCTGGAACAGTTTTTTCAATCAGTTTATCTAATTCCTCATAAGAAAGAGGTTCTTGCGCCAAATTATGTCTAGCCCAGGAATAAGCCAGTCCCCCTGTCTGCATAGTTCCCAAATAACAATAGCTGCCGTCTATAACGTGTGGTTCCGATTGCATACGTCCTTTTTCATCAAATATTAATTGTGACGTTTGGGTCACAATCCATGTTGAACTTCCAAGGCAAATATAGGTATCACCTGTTTCTGTACAACCAGCTCCCAGGTGGGCAGCCGATCCATCTCCCGCACTTACCACTACAGGAGTCCCTTGCAAAACTCCACACGATTCTGTAGCTTCTGAAGATACAACTCCTAAAATTTCTCTGCTATCCCTTACAGGGGGGAATTTTCTTATATCAATTTCTGCCTGCCGCAATATTTCTTCAGACCAAACCTTTTTTTCAATGTCAAAAGCCGTCGTATACGCAGCATCTGTATAGTCCGTCGCAATACAGCCGGTAAGTCGAAAATTAATATAATCTTTCGCCTGTATAAAAATTTCTGTTTTTTCATATTGCTCTGGACGGTGTTCTTTTAACCACATTATTTTGGGCAACGGATAAGAAGGTGCAGGCGGTTGTCCCGTTATACGGTAATAATTCATTTTTCCCATTTTTTCTTCCAACCGCCTGCATTCTTCTGCCGACCTGGTATCAGACCAAATAATACTGTTTCCCAGCAAAGTCTTATTTCGATCCAGCATAACCGTTCCCATCATCTGTCCTGTAACTGCAATCGCTACAATCTGAGATTTATCAATTTTCTCTGTAATGCTTTTTGATGCACGGCACACCGCCGCCCACCAATCTTCCGGATTCTGTTCTACCCAACCGTCTTGCCCATAAATTGTGGGATATGGTTCTGTTACACTACAAATTAATGTTCCATCATCCCTAAATAACGATGCCTTATTCCCTGATGTTCCCAGATCATGAGAAAGAATATACTGATCCATAAGTAATCTACTCCTCTGCTTTCAGTAAATTATAGATATTTTCCATGGATTTCAAGCTCATTCCAAATCTGGCAACTCCCATATCATACATTTCTTTCACAACTGCCAGATCTCTTACTCCCCCTGAGCACTTCACTTTAATTTTACCATCAGCAGCCCGGATCATCAATCTGGCATGCTCCAATGTACAGGCACCTAAAAATCCAGTTCCTGCTTTTACAAAATCAGCTCCACCCTCTACAACCAATTTGGTTGCTGTTTCAATCTGCTCATTTGTAAGAATAGAAGGCTCAATAATAACTTTCAGATTATGATCCTTAGGTACAACTGCTCTGACAGCCTGAATATCTTTTAACACATAATCAAATTCTGAATTTTTCAAAGCCGCAATGTTCATCCACATATCAATTTCATCGATTCCCATATTCATATAAGTCTGGGCTTCAAAAACTTTGACTTCCGTCCTTTCTGTTCCTGCTCCCAAAGATGAACCTACGCCACCACCGACTCCTGTGACAGTTCCCTTTAATTCTTTTAACAGATAATCATAATAGGATGCAAATCCATATACCTGCTTAAATCCATATTTCTTAGCTGCTTCTGCCAAATCTCTCTGGGAAGAAAATGACATGGTAGCATTGATGCAAGCTCCATCTATCATGTGTCCAAATTGTTCTGCTGTCAATTTCATATTCTGACCTCCTTATTTTTTCAGCTGACCTTTTATCGTCTGCAATATTCTGCCAGCCTGTGCAAGATAAAGTTCTGGATCCTTAAAATATGGTGCCAGCAATTCTATCGAATACCAGCCATCATATCCATTATTTTGTAAAACTTTGAAGAAATCTGTTAGCGGAATTTCCCCTTTTGGATCATCAATCTGCATATGAAATTCTGTCTTTCCATCACTATTGCAGATATGTACATATTTCATTGAATTGCCCAGTTTATGAAAATATTCTGCATATGGTTCATTGGCAATAAATGGCGGAACCATATCAATCATACTGCAAAGTCTTGCAGAATCCACCATATCCTTGATCTGGACAATATCATCCACACAGGTAATCACATTACCTTCTGACGGAGATAATGACTCCAAAATAATGTCAACTCCCACATTCTCCGCCTTATCACAAAGTTCTTTTAAGCCTTCTGACATAAATTTCCAGATTTCTTTTCTGTTTCTTCCATATCCTGGATGTTTTATGGTAATCTGCATTTTATCTGTCTTTAATGCAGCTGCTACTTCAAGACTCTTTTTCAAGTATTCAACGGTTTCCTGCCTTTCTATGTAATCCGCTGATACAAGATTATAGGGATATGCAAGAATTTCCGGAGTATACATGGAAATAGAGATGCCATACTGTTCTGCCCAAGATAAAATTTCCTCAATTTTCTTATCTGTCATATCCCAAGCATAAGCATGTGGTCTCGCTCCCCAAACCTCTACTCCTTCAAATTCATATTGCTGTGCCATTTTAAAACAGTATTCCAAAGGATATCTAGAAAACAGATATGTTAAAAAAGAAAATTTCATTCTTTACTCCTCAGTAACCCACTTCTCAGCTTCCGTCGCTTTCATCAGATCTATTTCTGAATAAGTAACAGGCTCTACTTCTTCACCTTTTAAAATTTTATCTGCAAGTTCCACAGACAGAGCGCCTAAGCGGTCCGGATGAAGAGCAGTCGCACAGATCATATTGCATTCCGGTCCATCTGCCAGCATAATTTCCAGCTGTTCCGGAGTTGCATCATATCCTGCAATCAAAACATCCTGTCTGTTATTTGCCTGACAAGCAATATAAGCTCCTAACGTTCTGTCTCCATCCGGACAGAAAATACCGGTAATTTCTGGATATGCCTGAAGCATGTTTTCAACCGTACTCCTGTGAGTATCTCTTGTACCACTTGATAACTGACGAATTACTTTAACATCTGGTGCGATTTCTTTTAACCGATCTTCAAATCCTTTATTTCTCTCATAAGTAGAAGTTACAGATTCCAGATCATCTACAATCAGAACGGTTCCTTCCTTACCCATCTTTTCAACCAGATAATCAGCACCCATGGCTCCGCCTTCAAAGTTATCTGTCAGAACTTTTGCATCCACTTCTGCCTGTGTTTCAATATCCCAGTTTACTACCACAATTCCTGCTTCTCTTGCTTTATCAATATAAGGTATGATAGCATCTGCATCTACAGGCGCAATACAAATAGCATCTACTCCCTGAGTAGTCAGGTCTTCTACAATCGCAATACTCTTCTGCATATCACCAGCCGCATCCGGATATACGATATTGATTCCTCCCAGTTCTTCCGCTTTCGCTGTAGCTCCCTTTACCACATCTACACCAAATTCCTCTGCTAACGAATAGGTAACAACCGCTATTGTCTTCTCTTCTCCTGATGCCTCTGCTGAAGTTTCCCCAGCTGCTTCTGTTGTAGTTTCACCGCCTGCCTCTGCCTGTTGTGTTTCAGCTGTTTCCTTTCCTCCGCTACAACCAGCCATTACCATTGCCAATGCCATCAATGCCGCAATACTCACCATTCTTTTTTTCATAAAATACCTCCTTTTATTTATACCCTTCATAGGGCGCTTTTTTATTTCGTTCTGCTGTTATAAATAGAATACAATACGGAAAGAACAATGATCACACCTTTCACTACCTGCTGCCAATAAGAACTAATATACATCAGGTTCATGGCATTATTGATAATTCCCATAAGTAATGCGCCAAAAAAGATTCCCATTACTGCACCCTTACCGCCGCTGAAAGAAACACCACCCATAGCACAGGCTGCGATAGCTTCCGTTTCAAACGTATTTCCTCCAGTAGGCTGAGCAGATGCATTTCTTGCTGCTAATATGACACCGGCTAATGCTGCACAAATTCCGCTGATCACATAAGCCATCATGATAACTCTTTTTGCATTGATGCCTGAGTGGAAAGCTGCCTGATAATTACCTCCTGTAGCATATACCGAACGCCCAAAGGATGTTTTTGCAAGAATAATCCCAACGATAATAAAGGTACCTACCATAAAGTAAATCGGAACTGGAATATTTAAGATATCTCCAAGGCCTAAATATGTCATACTCTCTGGTAAATTTCCAATAGGCTTTCCGTCACAAATCAGGTAACATACTCCCCTTAATGTAATCTGCATTCCCAGTGTCATAATAAATGGAGGAATTCCAGATTTGGAAATAATGAAGCCTGAGATCCAGCCCATGAAAGCGCCTGCAACTAAGCTTATCAGAATTGCTGGCACTAAACCGACAGAAGTCTCTGTTACTAACAATGCTGTAATTGCTCCTGAAACGCCTGCTATAGATCCTACCGTTAAGTCAATACCTCCTGTCATCATAGCAAAAGCCATACCACAAGCTAAAATCCCATAAACAGAAATCTGCCTTAAAATGTTCAGAATATTATTGGGAGTCATGAAATTGTCACTTCGGAACGTCATAAAAATACAGACTACTATGATCACCAGAATGATTCCTGAATACGAGCTGAACTGAGTATTTTTTGTAATTGCTGCTAATTTAGATTTTTTTAAATTCATAGTTACGCCCCCTTAGTCGCCAGTTTCATAACAGTTTCTTCTTTTGCTTCTATGCCTTTCATTTCTCCAGTGATAACTCCTTCCCTCATAACTATGATTCTGTCACTGATATTCAGCAGTTCCGGAAGTTCTGAAGAGATAACAATAATAGCCACTCCTTTTTTAGCCAGGTCATTAATAATTTTATAAATCTCAGTCTTAGAACCCACATCAATTCCTCTTGTTGGTTCATCCAGGATCAGTATTTCAGGATTAGTTGCCAAACATTTAGCTATGACTACTTTTTGCTGATTTCCTCCACTTAAAGAACCTGCACTTTGTCCTTTACTGGAAGTTTTAATCTGAAGCACTTTTATGTATTCATCTGCACACTCTTTTTCCTGCCCTTTGTTCATAAAACCAAGCTTACTCAACCGTTTTAAGGAACTCATTTCAATATTTTGTAAAATTGAAAGGATTAAAACTAGTCCTTGATCTTTTCTGTCTTCTGGTACCAGAGCAAAACCATTTCTGATTGCATCCGTCGGCGTGTTATTGTGTATTTCCTGACCGTTTTTATATATTTTCCCGCTCGCCTTGTCCAATCCCATAACAGCCCGCATCAGTTCTGATCTTCCAGCTCCTACCAATCCGCCGAATCCAAGTACTTCTCCCCTCCTTAACTCAAAAGATGCATTTTTAACATTTTTATTATTGATATTCTCTACCTTCAAAATCACATCCCCTATTTCTGTTTGTTCTTTAGGGAATTGATTTTCTATATTCCTTCCAACCATCAGGGCAATTACCTGGTCAGAATCCATATCTTTTACCATTCCACCACCGGAATTTTTCCCATCCCTCAAAACCGAGATTCTATCTCCAATAGCAAAAATATCTTCCAATCTATGCGAGATATAAATCTGGGAAATTCCTTTTTTCTTCAAATCTGCAATGATTTTAAACAAGATATTTGTTTCTTCAGAAGTCAAAGAAGAAGTAGGCTCATCAAAAATGATAATTTTAGAATGAAAAGACAATGCTTTCATAATCTCTACCAACTGTCTCTGAGCAACACTGAGATTTCTCACGTATTCTCCTGGATCAAAATGAATCCCTAGTTCATCCATCAATGCTTCTGTCCGGTGTCTTAATTCTTTAAAATCAATAAGCCCATTTTTTTTCGGATAACGGCCTGCATAAATATTTTCCATAATGGTCATGTCCGGAAATTGAATCAGTTCCTGGTGAACCGTACTGATCCCATATTCATGCGCAATATTGGGATTCTTAATATTAATTTTTTCGCCCTCAAGAAAAACCTCACCTTCATTAGGAATGACAACTCCAGAAAGAATCTTCATAAGTGTAGATTTTCCAGCTCCATTTTCTCCCAAAAGGCAAAGAATTTCTCCCCTTTTCACTTCAAGTTCCACATCATCCAGGGCCTTTATTCCACCGTATGCCTTAGATATATGCTGCATTTTCAGAATTACATTGGATTTCTGTTCTTCTCCCATCTATACCTTCTCCTCCCTTCTTAAAATGTTACTCCATTTCCAACTGCCCCCATTTCCAGGCAGTTACGCCTAGCAAATAAATTTCCTGTGCACATAGAAAATTCTATTAAATAGTCTTCAAAATCTTCCTGATTATCTTTCTGAGTAAAATGTGCAGGATTTCCTTTATGTAGATGATTCCAAAGTTTCCAATTATCATAATACGTAGTAACAAAAGCCGTAATCCAGGAATCCCCTGCTCCCGTAGTATCAATCACCGGTTCTTTAAAATTATAGGGTAATTTCCGATATACTTTTCTGCCATTATATACCAGAGCCCCTCTTATTCCTGCAGTTGTTACTGCCATCTCACAGCCATATTCATCTACACATTTTCTCAATATCTTTTCTAACTCATCAAAAGAACGATCCCCACCAGAGAAAAATATCAGATTAATATCCGGACATATCTTTTTTAAGCCTTCCTCTGTCCATTCATCGGAAAAGTCATATAACACCTTGACTCCAGCATCTTTCACTTTTTTTAACTGACTTTCTATATAGCTGTAACAACTGGAATGGACTAAATCGAACTGTTTCACATAACCATTTAAAAGTTCTTCTGTTATCTGAAATGGAAACTTTTTCACCGCACCTGCATCATTTTCATCTACAATCACCCGATCACCCTCATTGAGATGTATCCCACAGATTCCTGTCTCCCCATTTTCAAACTGACATTTAGACGTATCCACACCTTCTTTTGCCAAAGTATCCATAATAATGTCCGCCATTAAATCATTGGCAATGGTTCCCGCGTAAGAAGCCTGATGACCCAAGCGGCTGCTAAAGACTGCAAAATTAAAACTATTCCCCCCTGGGTATATGGTCTGAAGAGTATAATTTTTGTCTACTACATTGTCACCGATTCCTAAAACTTTTATCATAGTTTTCCATTCCTTTTTTATCCTTTATCATGTATCGTCTTATAACGTTATATTATCACTTTAAAAACCTTTTGTAAATAGTTTTTTGCTTTAATGTACATTTTTCATCAATTTATATCGCATTTTTTATACATTTATTACAAATACATTGTTTTTCGTCTTCTAATATGTTATAATGACGTAAGTCATTATAATAATACAAAAGAAACTAGAGGTAATTATATGTCTAACACTATTTTGGACTTTAACAGCCCATCTCCGCTTTATCTGCAACTATATGATATTCTTCATCAAAAAATTATGTCCGGTGAACTGCCTCCTGGTTCAAAAATGCCCACAGAATCACAGCTGATTGAGCAGTATTCTGTTAGCCGTATTACCGTCAGAAAAGCTATGGATCTTTTAACCGAAGAAAATCTTATTATCAAACGTTCCGGGAAAGGCTCTTTTGTAATGCCGACTAAAATCCAAGAACATATTACTGGTCAAAACAGCTTTACCATCACTTGCCAGCTAAACAACTTATCTGCTGAAACCACTTTGATTACTCAGGAACTCCGCCCTGCAACCGAAGCTATCGCAAAACTTTTGAAAATTCCTGATAATTCTTCTATCATTTATGTAAAGCGTCTCCGGTTTGCAGACAAAGTTCCTATTATGTTGGAAAGAATTTATTTGCGTTTTGATCTATTTGAATATATCCTTCATGCTGATTTATCTAAAAATTCTTTATATACTCTTATTAATCAAAAATATCCTGAAAATCAGCGAAAACTTTCCCGAACAGTGGAACTTTCCACTGCAACTTCAGAGCACAGTAAATACTTAAATCTTCCAAAAGGAGCTCCTACTTTATACTGTCAGGAACTTGCTACTGATTTGAATAATATTCCTTTATTTCGTATTACCCAAAATATTGCTGGAGAACGAATTCGCTTCACTTCCCAAACATAACAAAGAGGAACTTCTGCCATTGCAGAAGTTCCTCTTTTCCCATCAATACTCCATCTGACGATAGTATCTCCTGGTTGTCAGCGGATGATTCCTCTCTTTTTCCAGATGGCAGCTGAGCCGTTCTGTAATAGCATACATAATCATAGGTGACACAATTTTTCTGTACTCCTGCTCTGTAAACGGAAGTTCCACCTCTTTGGTATCAAATACATTAATAGCAGAAGTAATCTTTTTGCTAAATGCCATTACACGGTCCATCAGGGGTCTGGTCTCATCTTCACCATAAAACAGGATCATGCTGGTACCATCTTCTACCAGTTCTAGAGTACCATGAAAATATTCAGCTGCATGAATTGACTTTGTCTTGATCCACTGCATCTCTTCCAGAATACACATAGCATAATCGTATGCTTCTCCCCAAAGCATTCCGGAACCTACCACCATATGATAATCCGTATCCTTATGTTCGGCTGCCATCTTCGCACAACGGTCTTCATACTGTTCCTTTGCTTTCAGCAGATACGGAACAATCTTTCCATACTGATCCATAAACTCATCATACTTCTCAAATTCCCCTGCATTCTTTTTAAATCTGGCAAGAAGAGCGATCATATACGTATAGATTGCTTCACACAGGCAGTCATCTTCCGCAAAACTATACAACTTATAGTCTGCATATTCACAAACCGGCGTATTGTCATTTGAAACATAGACAATCGTTCTGGCGCCCGCATCCTTGCAGAATTTAGCAGCCTGTACGATTTCTTTCGTATTTCCGCTTCTGGTGGAAAATACACACACGGAATCTTTAGAAAATCTCTTATGGCCCATAAGCATAAATTCTGCTGCTATCACACTATGGGTCTCAATCTCAGAAGTAGTATCCATCCAGTATTTCATCGGAAGGGAATGAGCATATGTACCTCCGCATCCGATAAAGAAAATGTTGGAATACCCCTGCGCACACACTGCATCTACCGCTGCTTCAATCTGAGGGCGAAGAGCGATAGCGTCACTGACTACTTTTTCATAACGGGGAACATCAAAATTGTACATGGCAAATCCTCCTTAAATACATTATTTATTGTTTTATATCGTTATAATACAATATATAACATTTTTTGTAAAGAGGTATTTTAATATATTTGATTGACATCTCTCTTTCCTTCCTCTATGATGGACTGGAAACCATTTTCTTTTATTACAAAGGAGTTTCTTATGTACACTTACACCTGGTATCAATGGCTTGCCTTTTTTTATTGCTATTGTTTCTTTGGCTGGATTTTCGAATCCACTTATGTATCCATACGCACCAGACATTTTGTCAACCGAGGCTTTTTACGTCTCCCACTCCTTCCCCTTTACGGAACAGGAGCAGTTATGATGCTGTGGGTCTCCCTCCCTGTTCGAGACCACATTGTTCTGGTATATCTTTCCGGTTTCTTTGCCGCCACTGCCTTGGAATATGTGACCGGATATACGATGGAACGTTTATTCAAAATGAAATATTGGGATTACAGTGATCAGAAATTTAATATCAACGGTTATATCTGTCTCAGTTCCTCTATTGCCTGGGGATTTCTTACGATTCTGCTGACAGAAGTGATCCACAAACCCATTGCCGCTATGGTCACCTCTATTCCTGCATTGTGGAATATTGCCGGCGTGGCGATTATTTCCGTATTCTTTATCGAAGATACCGTACAGTCTGTAAGAACGGCCCTAGAACTGGGAAAAGTACTGGAAAATCTGACCAAGATGCGGGCAGAATTAGACGATATTCAGGTCCAGCTGGCATTACTGAGAGCTGAAGCCTCTCAGAAAATGGACGAATACCGGGAAGATACCGCCGGACGAATGGAGCAGATGCGTTCTGATGCCATGCAATGGCTGGCTGACCATCGACAGGAAACGGTCCAGAAAATGGACCAGCTGGCTGATTTAAAGAATACAAAAATTGATTCTCTTCTGGAAAGAAGACAGGCTCTTTCTTTGAAATATCAGTCTTTCACAGACCAGCTTTCCCACCGCCGCCGCACACTTCTCCAGCGAAATCCAACCGCTGCTTCCAGACAATTCGGCCGTGCACTGAAAGAATTGTATGATGCCATAGAAAAGCAAAAAAAATAAACAGCTTGAATTTCAAGCTGTTTTTTTATAAGCTTTTTTACGGTTCCAAAGTCTAAACGGCAAATCTCCTATCATCTGAAAACTCCGGAACACCGGTCCGGAAGCAAGTAGAAAGGTCAGGATCACACAGCCTGCCATCATCAGCAGTACCTGGACCTTTGAATGGACATTGATAAAACGGTAGCCGTTGACATACTGAAACAGATCTCTGATCAGGCGGTGCAGAACGTATACGGAGAGAGTTCTCTGCCCCACTGTGGTGAGCACAGGAATCTTTCTGTCCGGCATAGCAGCCAACAGTCCCCAGGTCAGAACAGCCGCCACTCCATAACTGGCAAGACGGATTACCCAGGCAACCGGATACAGTCCCGGATCGAACCTATCATACATAGCCCCGTAAACAGCAAGAGTGTATCTCCCCAGATAATCATACGTTCCCAGAAAAATCACTGCTGCAACAACCATGGCTGCTCCAATGGCAACTCCTCTCTTTGTTCCGCCGCACATGGCTTTCATCTCTTCCCCTGTGCAGAAATATCCTCCAAAGAAAAACGGAGCAAATGCCAGCACACGGTCTGCTGCCAGAAAATCTCCCAATCTCCCCGCATAGCCGCCAGCCAGCCCCACCGCCAGTACCAGCGTCATTGCTTTCCATTTTTTCAGAAATGCGCAAATCGGAATACAGAAATACCATAGCAGCAAAGCAAGAAGATACCAGGGAGCTCCGCTTTCATGGAAAAAATCAATCTTCCACCCAATATGTCCGGCTAAAAGCCCTTCTGTAATATGCACTCCTATTTCAAACAGAATGTACAGCCATGCCAGCCGGAATGCTTTCTCCCATCGAAATTTTCCATTCCGATAAACTCCCTTTGCCAGATAACCGGACAGAAAAACAAAGGCAGGCATATGAAAAGAATAGATCAGATACTGACTGTTAGTAGTAAATCTGGTGGAAGATACCGGCAACAAAAAATGTCCTATGACCACCAGTATGATCAAAACTGCCTTCATATTGTCGATTCTGTAATTTCTAGATGCCATTTATCAGCACCTCCATACGTAAGATTCTTTCATTCCCCCTATTTTATCAGTATATCCCATTGCTGTCTACCGGAAAGGTTCCGGCAAACAAACAGCCTGCCGTTTCCAGCAGGCTGTATATAACCTTTTCATCTTTACATCATGGCTTCTACCATGGCCATAACAGCATCTCCCAATTCCTGCTGTTTCTTCTTTCCGTCTTCCAGGGAAGAACCTTTCACTCCATAATAGAATTTAATCTTCGGCTCTGTACCGGATGGCCTTACACACACCCAGGCTCCGTCTTCCAGATCATAATAAAGTACATTCGACGCCGGAAGTCCTGTAGGCTTCACCTCACCTGTAGCAATATCCCTGATGGTATCCAGCTTGTAATCTCTGGCAGAAACCACCTGATAACCGCCGATGGAAGCCGGTGTGTTCTCCCGCAGCTGGGTCATGATCGCCTGAATCTTAGCCAGGCCCTCAATACCGGACAGACCTATGGATTTCACCGCATCCAGGCAGTAACCATACTTCTCATACATTTCCACCATAGCATCCCATAAGGTCATTCCTTTTGTCTTATAATAAGCCGCTGCCTCACACAATGCTACGGTAGCGGAAACCGCATCTTTATCCCGGGCATAAGTTCCGATCAGACAGCCGTAGCTCTCTTCCATGCCAAACAGATACGTCCCTTTACCGGATTTTTCATTTTTCAAAATCTGCTGCCCGATCCATTTAAATCCGGTAAGTACCTCGATCAGTTCCACGCCATAAGCTTTTGCCACTTCATCGATCAGGTTGGTGGACACAATGGATTTTACCACCTGTCCGTCAGCGGGAATCTGGTTTCTGGCCTGCTTCTGGCTCAGAACGTATTCACATAACAAAGACCCTGACATATTGCCTGTCAGCGGAATATAATCTCCGGACTTGTCATCCTTTACATACACACCTAAACGGTCTGCATCCGGGTCTGTTGCCAGCACCAGGTCTGCATTCTGCTCTTTCGCCAGCTTCAGCCCCAGCTCAAAAGCTTCCTTCGCCTCTGGATTGGGATAGCTCACGGTTGGGAAATCTCCGTCAGGCAGCTCCTGCTCCGGAACGACTGTCACATGAGTAAAACCAATCTCTTGTAATGCCCTTCTCACCGGAAGGTTTCCGGTACCATGAAGAGGTGTGTACACAATACGGATCTGGTCCTGCATCTGGTCAATGGCATCCTGGTTCACCACCTGGGCTTTTACCTGGGCAATATACTTATCGTCAATATCTTTGCCTATGATCTGGTATTTTCCGCTTGCTTTCGCTTCTTCCACCGTAACGGTCTTGACTGTGGACAAATCTTCAATAGCCAGAACTTCTTCTGTTACCCCTTTATCATGAGGGGGAGTAAACTGAGCTCCGTCTTCCCAATACACTTTATAACCGTTATATTCCGGCGGGTTATGGCTGGCTGTAATATTGATTCCAGCAATACAGCCTAATTCCCTCACAGCAAAGGATAATTCCGGTGTGGGACGAAGAGATTCAAACTTATATGCCTTGATTCCATTCGCTGCCAGAGTAAGAGCTGCTTCCTCTGCAAATTCCGGGGACATATGACGGGAGTCATAAGCGATTGCCACGCCTTTTTCTGCTCCCCCCTGTTTGATTATGTAATTGGCCAACCCCTGTGTTGCCCGGCGTACCACATAAATATTCATGCGGTTGATGCCTGCTCCAATAATTCCCCTTAAACCTGCTGTGCCAAATTCCAGGTCCATATAGAAGCGCTCTTTGATCTCATTTTCATCTCCTGCGATCCCACGCAGCTCCTCCTTTGTTTTCTCATCGAAATAAGGATTATTCAACCACTCTTCATAAATCTTCCTGTAATCCTTCATTGGATTCCGTCCTCCTCCTAAATCCGCATATTTCCTATACCTTCTCGATCTGCGTACAGGATAGCAGACGGCGCCTGCAGCCGCCCTGTCTTATGGAATCAGTATACAACATTTCCATAAAAATAGAAAGTCTTTCACGGTTTAATCTGGTGCAAAAATTTCCTTCTGTTTTCTTCCTGTTTCTCCAGTTTTTCCAGTTTTTCTACATTTCTCTCCGGTATCCACGCCTTATTGGCATTGTAGTAAAAATTAATCTGTTTCCAGTATTTTTCCGGATACAGGAACAGATAATACAGACATTCCCTTTCTGTTTGCGACAGCGGAAGAGCTTTCTGGTACACGTCCAGGACCGACATGCCCAGTCCGCAGTTCCAATCATGTTTTTCCATCACTTTACGCATGAAATGATACAGATCTGCCATCTGGTTTCCCATGTGCATCCGATTAAATTCAATGACAGCTATATCTCCTCCCAGCATTAACAGATGGTGCTGGTCCAGGTCTCCATGGCACAAAAAAAGAGCCTGATTTTTTTCTTCCGTAAAAATCAGGCTCATGCCTTCTGCTGCCTGCTCCGCCTGCTCATAAAATCCCTGGAAACCGGCAATGACCCGCAGCTCAAAACTGGTTTTTTTCCGTTTGCTGCGGACAAAATTCCTGGCTCGCACCAATTCCTGGTTATGCCTCTCCATCTCTCCGGCCAGAGACTCACCCAAGGTGGATCCCATACTCCATTCTTCCTTAAACGGTGCATCCCTCAGGATCTTATGCAGATAAGCAATCTTTCCCACTGCCTGAAGCACTTCCCTGGTATCTTTCAGGCTGCATTCCCGGTCCGGGAACCAGTCTTTCACCACATACCGGCTGCCGTCCTCCGCAATGGACAAAAGCCCGTCCTCCTTATTCCGCACATAACGATCGGAAAGCAGACCGCCATGTTCCATGGCAAAACGCAGCACCTCATCTTCAAATTCCAGGCGTTTCACAGTCCCCCTGTATTCTTTCACCAGCTTCAGCCCATGGTCAGTCTCACAGACCCAGGCTCCCCGTCCTTTTCTGGCGGACAATAGCTCTAAATCATACTGCTGCAGTATCTCTATATATCTCTCATTCACGGCTGCCCCTCCATATTCCTCGTTTCATACGGGCAGGCTGTTTCCTGTCCGGCTATTTCAGAATATGAAGAGGCAGTCATTTTTAGAATCTCAATAAATATTCTTTTGTATTATGCTCCGGATACTGGAGTACATCTTCCAGCATATGGTTCAACATCTCTCCCAGTTCCCTGCCTGGTTTTACTCCTGCTGCGATCAGGTCTGCTCCTGTGACCGCAAGCATCTTTAACGAAATACAGTCTCCTGACTGGCGTATCTCCTCCGTCAGGAACTTCAGCTGTTCCCACTGCTCCCAGGATTCCGTTCCTGCTGCCCGCCGGAAATCCAGCAAAGCATCAAACAATTCCGCCGGCATCTGGCTCATCACTTTCCGGATGCTGTATTTCTCTGCCTCTATCGCCACTTTCCACCATTCTGTCAGGATTTTGACCCGGGAAATGGTATCATTATCCATTTTCAGTTCCTTCAGGATCCTGGCCGCATCTGTCGGAATCAGGCACCGCAGAAACGCCGCCCAGCGAACATACTTTTCTCCTGAGAACTGATCTGACAGCCTGTTGGTACTTTCTCTGTCCGGTTTTTCAATGCCGGAAAAATGAGAGGAAAGGAAGGGAGCAAGCCCCTGTTCAAACACCATGGCCATACGCTCCGGGTGAGAGGAACACAAAAGCTTCGTCAGTTCCACCTGTATCCTTTCTTTGCTCACATGAATCAGATTAGGGGCTATTTCTGCCACCGCTTCCAGGGTTTTTTCTTCCACGGAAAATCCCAGCTGAGCAGAAAACCGGATTGCCCGGAGAATACGCAGGGCATCTTCCGTAAAACGGTCCCTGGCACAGCCTACACAGCGGATCATACCGTTTTTTAAATCTTCCATGCCGCCGAAGGCATCAATAATCCCGGTCTTATGGCTGTATGCCATGGCATTGATAGTAAAATCCCGGCGTTTCAGGTCCTCCAGAAGATCAGATGTAAATTCCACTGACTTCGGATGGCGCCCATCTTCGTAAATACCATCAATCCGGTAAGTCGTCACCTCATACCCTGTCCGGTTTTCCAGAACTGTCACCGTTCCATGCTGAATGCCCGTATCAATAGTCCGGCGAAACAGCTTCTTCACTTCCTCCGGCTGGGCCGAAGTGGTAATATCCCAGTCTTCCGGGGTCCTGCCAAGCAGAGTATCCCGGACACAGCCGCCTACCGCAAAGGCCTCAAACCCATTTTCTTCCAGGGTTTGGATGATCCGTTCCACCGCCTGGGGTATCTCCATAGCCGTTCCTCCTTTGATCAATATGCCCTGCCCCAATATACCATCTTAGTAGCTGGTTTTCCGCAGCATACACATTTATCAGAAATCTGTTCCTGCTTAAACGGCATACACCGGGAAGTAGCTCCTGTCAGTTCCTTGATCTTATCTTCACATTCCTGGCAGCCGCACCACATAGCCTTCACAAATCCTGGCTTCTCGTTGACTGTCTTCTCAAATTCTTCCAGGGTAGTAGCGGTATAGGTGTGCTGGTCTCTGTGCTTTCTTGCTCTTTCCAGCATATCCTTCTGAATGGTATCCAGCAGTTCCTGTACCTTTTCTCCGATCTCTGCGAGAGATACCGTCATTTTTTCATGGGTATCCCGGCGCACCAGAACCGCTTCCTTGTTTTCAATGTCCCTGGGACCGATTTCCACACGAACCGGAATTCCTCTCATTTCCGATTCACTGAACTTCCAGCCCGGACTCTTATCAGAATCGTCCACTTTCACTCTGAAATTGGACAATACCTCTTTCAGTTCAAATGCCTTGTCCAGCACTCCCTCTTTCTTCTGCTGGATCGGAACGATCACTACCTGAGTAGGCGCGATTGCCGGAGGAAGTACCAATCCATTATCATCACCATGTACCATGATGATCGCACCGATCAGACGGGTGGTCATACCCCAGGAAGTCTGATGCACATACTTCAGCTTATTATCTTTATCAGAGAACTGGATGCCAAATGCTTTTGCAAATCCATCGCCGAAATTATGACTGGTTCCGGACTGAAGAGCCTTTCCATCATGCATCAGTGCTTCAATGGTATAGGTTGCTTCTGCCCCCGCAAATTTTTCCTTGTCTGTTTTACGTCCGCGGATTACCGGCATAGCCAGCACATTCTCACAGAAATCAGCATACAGGTTCAGCATCTGAATGGTACGCTCTTCTGCTTCTTCTGCTGTAGCATGGGCTGTATGGCCTTCCTGCCATAAGAATTCTCTGGAACGCAGGAACGGTCTGGTGGTCTTTTCCCAGCGGACTACGGAGCACCACTGATTGTAAAGTCTGGGCAGATCCCGGTAAGAATGGATATCCCTGGCATAAAAATCGCAGAACAGGGTCTCAGACGTTGGTCTTACACACATTCTCTCCTGAAGAGGCTCCAGACCTCCATGAGTGACCCATGCTACTTCCGGCGCAAATCCCTCTACATGGTCTTTTTCCTTCTGCAGCAGGCTTTCCGGAATAAAGATAGGCATATAAACATTTTCTACCCCTGTTTCCTTGAATCTCTTATCCAGTTCTTTCTGAATATTCTCCCAGATCGCATATCCTGCCGGTTTGATGACCATGCAGCCTTTTACACTGGAATAATCAATAAGTTCCGCTTTCTTTACCACATCGGTATACCACTGAGCGAAATCGACGTCCATAGACGTAATGGCTTCCACCAGTTTCTTTTCATTTGCCATGATACTTCCTCCTTCATATGCTGTTTCATAGCTCCTATCACACAAAAAAAGCGTTCCGTCCCTTCCTGACAAAGGGACCGAAACGCTCGGCGATACCACCCAATTTGGCAGATCAGATATCTGCCCACCTCTTGTTTCCGTTAACGCCGGACAACGCCGTATTCCTCATACGGAGCTCCAAGACCGGTTCAGCATTCAGGGACACCAAAGCCTCTCACCTATGGCTTATTCTCTGGAGATGTATCAATGCCTACTATTCCTCTTCAACGCTTTTACTTTTGTAGGTTGATTCTACGCCATTTTTTCTGAATTGTCAACTGGAGAACCTTCGGTTTTTCCATTTTCTCTCCCTTCACAGGCAGCTATGATATCCTCGATCAGTATCAGGCCAATCGGTCCTAAAATAAAGCCCCAAAAGCCGAACAGCTGCCAGCCCACATAAATGGACACCAGCGATTCCAAAGGAGTCAGCCCGATTTCGTTCCCCATGATCCTGGCCTCCATGAATTCCCGGAGGAAATAACAGATCAGATAGATTCCCACAAGACCTCCGGCCCGCCCCCAGTTTCCATTTACGGCACAGAACACCGCCCAGGGCAGGAATACAGTCCCTGTTCCCAAAACAGGAAGGGCATCCAGAACTCCTATGGCTATCCCCAGAACAATATAATAGGGATTACCCATCAGCCATAATCCCGCCATACAGATCAGAATCGTAAGAAACAGCGTACTCCCCTGGGTCTTCAAATAAGCTTTCCCAGCCGACGCCAGACGTTCCCCTATCATGGCATACTCCTTCCAGAATATGGAATTGTCCCTTCTTCTCTTCAGTTCTTCCATCTCTTCCAGGGAAAGGATAGCTGCCAGAAAAAACAACACACATTTGATCATAAATTCTGACACTCCTTCCAGGATTGCCATGGAGTTTTCCATTAGAAACGGCATCATGGCCTTTTTTATGCTGTCACTCAGTCCCGACAGCATATCCCGCATCAGCACCACCAGACAATCAGGATTCAGATGAAAAATATGTTCTATTCTATGACAGTTTTCCGTCAGCCAGACATCCAGCATCCCGATCCATTCCGGCAGGCTGTCAGAAATCAGAACCAGTTCTTTGCACAGTCTCCAAATACCCCAGTAAGCTGCTGCTCCCAGCATTCCCGCTGCCAGGATCAGTTCTGCTCCCCCGATGATTCCTACCGGCAGATATTTCTGTCTGCCTTTCCAGCGGATCTTCAGCCGGCAGTGAAGCCAGTGGGCAGAAGGTTTCAGCCCCAAAGCCACGATATAGGCAGCTAAAAAGGGAATTACGAGCGGCAGCAGATACCGGAATCCTGCATAGACCAATCCCGTAATTCCCAGAATCAAAAAAACTTTCTTCAGTTTCTTGCTCGGTTTGACCATGGCTCTCACCTGTTTTCTGTTTTGTACTTCCTTTGTACACCATCTAGTATGAGCGCCAGCCATGAAATTATTCTGCCATTTTTTTCTCAACGGAAACCAGGCAGGAAGACTCTATTTTCCTTCCGGAACAAAGCTGGCAAACGCACCGGAACCCGGTTCTTTTCTGAAACTCATTTTTTCCCCGGTCACCGGATGGTAAAATTCCAGCCGATAGGCATAGAGAGCAGGCATTTCTCCTGTTCTTCCCCGGAATTTTCCTGACTCTCCCTCTCTGGTTCCATCTTTTCCATATTTTCTGTCTCCATAAAGAGGAAATCCTCTGGAGGAAAACTGCACCCGGATCTGATGATGGCGGCCTGTAAGCAATTCAATTTCCACCAGAGAAACCTGGCTTCCATTCACCGTACCGTAATCTTTCACCCGGTAATTCAGTCTGGCTTCCCGGCTTCCTTCCGTTCCCTTTTCCACAACCCTGGATTGATTGGTTTTTTCATCTTTTAACAAATAATCCACGAAGTTACCCACATTATCCACAAGTTTTCCACATATTATGGATAAATAATATTTTTTCATCATTCCGCTCTGGACCTGCCTGCTTAAAGCAGCTGCCGCTTCTTTGGTCTTGGCATAAACCATGATGCCTCCTACCGGTTTGTCCAGTCTGTGGATAACTCCTACATAAGGCGGTTGGACTTTTCCCGGCATCTGTGTGGATAATTTGTGGATATGTTTTTTAATTTCACTCACCATATCCGGTTCCAACTTTTTCGTCTCCTGCGATTCTAATCCCGGAGGTTTTTCCACCACAATCATACTTTGATCTTCAAATAAAATTTTTAACATCGACTTGGATCCCTTGACTTTCCTGTTTCATAGATGTATAGTATATGAAAACATATTATGTAGTTTTCATTACTAGATTATATAGTTTCTTTTAAAGGAGGCGTCTTATGAAATTTCATTTAAAAGATCCCGGCAGCGCCATCACTCACTTTATCGGTATGATGCTGGCATTTTTTTCCGCTTTCCCCTTATTGGTAAAAGCTGCTGCTGAACCGGGAAAGCTTCATGTCACGGCCCTGGCTGTTTTTATTGCCAGCATGGTCCTTCTGTATGCTGCCAGTACTATTTATCATACCCTGGATATTTCTCCCAGAATCAATAAGCTCCTGAAAAAGATTGACCATATGATGATTTTCGTGCTGATAGCAGGCACGTATACTCCCGTATGCCTGATCGTACTTGGCGATTCCACCGGATGGCATCTTCTTACCCTGGTATGGGCAATTGCCATCGCAGGTATTCTGATCAAGGCTCTTTGGATTACCTGCCCCAAATGGTTTTCTTCCGGAATTTATATTTCCATGGGATGGGTATGCGTCCTGGCCATGGAGAAAATCATCCGTGCCCTGCCTGCCGCTGCATTTGGATGGCTGCTGGCCGGCGGTATTATCTATACCATAGGTGGAGTAATCTATGCACTGAAACTGCCTCTTTTTAATTCCAGGCATAAAAACTTCGGATCCCATGAGATTTTTCACCTGTTTGTCATGGGTGGAAGTTTCTGTCATTATATCATGATGTACCGGTTTGTGGCATAAAACAGTAAAATTATTCCTATAAAAAGCGACTGAACCGCCAGTATCCCAACTTTCCAGCAGTTCAGTCGCCTTTTCTTTTCCAACCTTTGATTAATTCCTCTTTTTCCTTTCTGGTAAGTCTTTTGACAGCAGCTTCCCGCCTCATGGCTTCTTCTTTTGTGTCAAATTCCTCCCAATAGACCAGTTCCACCGGTCTCCGGCTTTTCGTATATTTAGCACCTTTCCCACTGTTATGCGCTTCCAGGCGTTTTTCCAGGCAGTTTGTCCACCCGCAGTAAAGGGTTCCATCCCTACACTTCACCAGGTATGTAAAATTCATTGGTACCTTATTCCTTTCTCCTGTTCCACACTGCACCCTTATGTAAACGGCAACAACGCCTTGCAAGCACGCCATCGCCGCCCAGGTTGCCCTGTCATCTATGATAAAGCACCGGCCGGGTGCAGTGTTGGATACGGTTATACTTTATCATATGCCCTGCCTCCATTTTGGTGCAGTGTCCTATCCCTGGGCAATTTCCTTCACCAGAATCAGTTTTTCCCCAGGACGGATCTCGTCGCTGGAAAGCCCATTTGTCTCCATAATGTTTTCCACCGTAGTATGAAATTTCTTTGCAATTTTCCACAACGAGTCTCCTGGCTGTACAATATAGCCTACGATTCCCGGCAATTTCTGGATCTTTTCCATATTGAGAGGCTGCACCGTCACTCCTGTGATCACCTGCCTGCACACAGGCTGCAATACCAGAAGATCCAGATTGACCACTGCTTTCACCTCTACCATACTGCCTCCCAGCATCACTGCGGACATATTATCCAGACTGGCATTCATCTGATAGATGCTGTCCTCAGAAATCCCTTTTGCTTCCACCATCTGATGGAATGGTATGATCTCTGTGGCTGACTGAATTGGCTGGCTGTCATCATCAGTCATGTACAAAAGCTGGACTTCCAGAGCCCCTTCAATATGCAGGGTATCATCTTTTACTTCCATTTCATCAATTTTGACCGCACCCTCACTGTGACAGATCTGCAAAATCCTGTCATGGCTGCTAATCTCTACTTTTTCCGCAATCTTGCACTTGCAAAGATTTTTTGTCAGGATCTGGTCAAAACAAACCTCTCCTGTTTCCAGCACCGCTTCCCGGTTCGTGGAATACAGGTCACTGACCAGTTCCATCTTTTCTTCTTCGTACAGTTTAAGGTCCAGTTCAATTACTGCATCCAGTTCCAGTTCCCGCATCTCGCCGTCATAATCCGGCCGTGCCTCTACTTCTCTGTGCACCAGGCGCATGGAAATAACCGGAATCATCTCTTCTCTGCACCCGCTCACCTCCAGTTCCCCGGAAAATGGCACACTTTCCTCCAGCCACTGCACCGGTGATCCTTCTCCCTCAGCCGTATAAATAACGAATACTGACAGTTCTCCATCTATATATATTTTTCCGTCTCCCGGACGGCTGGAAGTACTGCCAAGCCGTACTCCGCTCCAAAGTATCGCCTCAATGTTAGGCTTGTTTCCGGACAAAGCTATCGTTTCTTTTACCCGATAGGTGTCTTTTTTTCTCACACCAATTCCTGCTACGTCCATCTCTTCCCGCAGTACCCTGGCATCTTCTCCATCTGTCCCGGCCGCTACATCTACTGCCGCTTCCACATCGTAAAGAGTTTCTACCTGGACGTTCAGAGTCACGATTGCCTTTACACTCATCTTTCTGGAATTGATCATGCTCACATTCAGGTCATCCAGTTCCCAGGTCATACTGATATAATCATGTTCTGTCAGCCCCGGTACATTCACGGTTTCCTCAAAAGGGATGGAGCCTCCCAAGGTCTGAAGCCCTCCGCCTTCCCGCCGGTACAGCACACGGAAATCCAGTTTCCCTTTGACTGACACCTTCTCTCCCTGGGGTCTGGAAGTCTCGATCTGTATGCTGCCTGTATCAAGGACAATCTGTTCCATATCGTCCATCGTATCCGGTACAATAAAATCGTCGTCCAGGGTAATCTGTGTGGCCGCATGATTTTTCCACCGGTTCATATGGATATTCTTCTTTACCAATTCCATGTTGGCATACCTTCCTTACTTATTTTTATAAGAAAATGTATGCCGCCCCTCCAGGAATTATGAACAGCCCCGGTCATCTCCTCCATAGCTGTCCATAAAATGATGCCGGATCCCTTTGGAAACATATCCCAGACAGATATCCAGGTTCACATTTTCTGCACTTTTAAAAATATTACTGTCTGCACTGGGATTTTTTTCTTTCAGTTTCCGGATCAGTTCTTTTATCTCCTGGCGTTTTGATGTGTGCACAATATCTGCCGGATTTTCCAATATTCCAGCCGCCGCTTTTTCCCTGGCAATCTGTTCCGTGAAACGGCAGGCACATTGCAGAAATTGCAGTTCATTATACTCTTTCCATGCCAGAATATCTTCCTCTTTCACATAATACAGAGGGCGTATCAGCTCCATTCCTTCAAAATTTGTGCTGAAAAGCTTAGGCATCATAGTATTGAACTGACCTCCATAGATCATTCCCATTAAGATGGTTTCCACCACATCATTAAAATGATGTCCCAGCGCAATTTTGTTGCAGCCCATAGCTTTTGCATTCGCATAAAGAAATCCCCGCCTCATTCTGGCGCAAAGATAACAGGGAGAATCGTCAATATCCACTACCGTATCAAAAATATCGGATTCCATCACTTCTATGGGAATTTCCATCTTTCTGGCATTGTCTTCGATCATCTTCCTGTTGTCCGGATGATAGCCCGGGTCCATGACCAGAAATCTCAATTCAAAGGAAATATCTCCATGACGCTGGATTTCCTGCATACATTTTGCCAGCAGCATGGAATCTTTTCCGCCGGAAATACATACTGCTACCCGGTCTCCCTCCTCCACCATTTCATACTCCTGCATTCCCCGTACAAACGGTCTCCAGATCTCTTTTCTGAATTTTTTAATAATACTGCTCTCTATTCTCTGACAAGGGGTTTTCACTGTCTGCCTCCTTTTTTCAGTCTTCCTGCCAGGCCATTTCATATCTCCGTTTCCATATAATATCTAGCCAAGCGTTCTTATTATACCAGGCAGTTTCTCCGGAAACCAGTCTAATTTTAAATCGCCTTTTTACTCCTCCTTCGCCCAGCCAAACGAATATTTCACCGCCTTATTCCAGCCTTTTACTTTATGATTCCTTTCTTCTTCACTGATACCCGGCATAAACACCTTATCAATCGCCCAGTTATTGATCACATCTTCCTTACTCTTCCAATACCCCACTGCCAGACCGGCCAGATAAGCCGCCCCCATAGCAGTAGTTTCCACACATTTAGGACGTTCCACCGGAGCATTGATGATATCAGCCTGGACCTGCATCAGGAAATTATTGGCACTGGCACCTCCGTCCACTTTTAGTACGGCCAGGTCAATACCGGAATCTGCTTTCATTGCCTGAAGGACGTCATTCGTCTGATAAGCCAGAGACTCCAGGGTGGCACGGATAATATGGTATTTGTTTACACCTCTGGTAATTCCCACAATGGTTCCTCTGGCATACTGGTCCCAATGAGGGGCTCCCAGTCCGGTAAAAGCCGGTACCACATAACAGCCGTTCGTATCCTTCACCTTACTTGCCATATATTCAGAATCGGAAGAAGAATCAATCAGATGCATCTCATCCCGCAGCCACTGTACAGCCGCACCTGCCACAAAAATGGAACCCTCCAGCGCATATTTTACCTTGCCGTCTAATCCCCATGCAATGGTAGTGACCAGGCCATTTTCAGAAAAGACCGGCGTATCCCCAGTATTCATCAGCATGAAACAGCCAGTTCCATAGGTATTCTTTGCCTCACCAGGCCGGAAACAGGTCTGTCCGAACAAAGCCGCCTGCTGGTCTCCCGCCGCTCCGCTGATAGGAATCTCCCCACCCAGGAATGACGGATCTGCCATTCCATAAACATAACTGGAAGGTTTTACTTCCGGAAGCATACCTTTCGGAATACCCAGTTCTGCCAGTATTTCTTCGTCCCATTCCAACGTGTTAATGTTAAACAGCATAGTCCTGGAAGCATTGCTGTAATCGGTTACATGAACCTTTCCTTTGGTAAGTTTCCAGATCAGCCAGGTCTCAACGGTTCCAAACAGCAGATCTCCATTCTCTGCCCGCTCCCTGGCTCCCTCCACATGGTCCAGAATCCATTTCAGTTTCGTTCCGGAAAAATAAGCATCGATCACCAGCCCGGTTTTCAGGCGAAAGGAATCCACCAGTCCTTTTGCTTTCAGCGCATCACAATACTGAGATGTTCTGCGGCACTGCCAGACAATGGCATGATAAACCGGCTCTCCTGTATATTTATCCCATACAATCGTAGTTTCCCGCTGATTGGTAATTCCAATAGCCGCAATGTCCGCCGCAGTTGCCCCAATTTTTGACATTGCTTCTACCGCCACGCCCAGCTGAGAAGACCAGATTTCATTGGCATCATGCTCTACCCAGCCTGGTTTGGGAAAATACTGGGTAAATTCTTTCTGAGCCACGCTGCACATCTCACCTTTTTCATTAAACAGGATACACCGGTTGCTTGTGGTACCCGCATCAAGAGCCATTACATACTTTGCCATAAAATGCCTCCTTCTCCAGAGAATTTCTGTTGCCAACATAGCATATTGCATCATATTTTTCAACTAAAACTTATATATTTTGGATATAATAACAAAACAGGGAGAGTTGTTTGACGACTCTCCCTGTTTCTTATTTTCTATTGAAAGATTACCGGTTCTTCCAGGAACTCCGTTTTTACTACAATGTAAGGATACGATTTTTCATTTCCTGCATCTTCTCCCTTTTCCGGCCCTATCAGTTCTGCCCGGAATACAATAGAATTTTCCGTCAGATACATTTCCTGGACTGCAATGCTGTAACCCCCTGTCGGCTGTTCTCCATATCCTTCTACTATGTAAAGACTCTGTTCATCGGTATAAGTCAATTTAAACGGCGACGCTTTCTTTTCCATGATCATTCCCTTCAGTTCTTCCGGCACCTCCTGATCACCAACCACCGTAAATTCCAGATCCCTTAATTTTTCCGGTTCTTCCGCCTGACTGCATCCGGTCAGGCAACGCACCAGCATAACCCACAATACCAACGTAAAAAATAGTACGATTTTTCCATTCAAAGTCCTTTTCATCACGGCCTCCCTGTTTTCCTGTATTATTATCATCTTATGCAGAAGGCCAGGCCGTTATTCTTCCTCTTTATGAAATAAAATCTGGTTGATATATGGTTCCAGACGTTCCGATTACATCTGGTCTGCCGCTATACTGCGTCTGACCTGCAGCAGCAGGAGCACCAGACTGACGCCCAGCAGGATATGACCGATTCCAGCGATACCAGAGATCGCCGCATCCATGCCGGAGGAAAGCGGGGTTTCCAGCACCTGTGCCACCCCTCGCACCATCATCATCACAACTGTTACATTCAGGCCGGTATGGTAAACGGTCAATACCCTGCCGGTTCTGGCACTGGTGAAAGAAAAACTCTTTTCCAGCAAAACCAGCAGCAGGAAGACCATCATCCCCATGATAAAATAATGCGTATGCACAGCAGAAAGGGTTGTTTTTGCAGTAAAGCCATTCCATTTCGTAAACTCCCGATAAAACACTCCTCCAATCATGGCGAAAATAGCGTAGATCAATGCTGTATTCATATAACGTTTCATACAGTTTCCTCCTTTATTTGCATTCCTGTTTCATGGCAAAATATCCAATCAGTACTGTCCATGCATAGGCACAGGTCTTGGGGATCATCAACATTCCCATCAAGGGTATGGTATCCGCCCACAACACCACTGGAATATAAAAACCGAAACTCAGCGTAATAGTCAGCCACATCCAGCGGAACCTCTTGTCTCCATACTCTTTTGCACTGCGATAAAATAGCACGATTACCAAAAATCCCAGAAGAGCAAATGGAATATTGCGGTAAATCCCCCAGGAGAGCGGTGCTTCTGCACTCAGCCACTGATTCTGAGGCATCATACATAACAGGATCCGTACAACAGCCAGAACATATACCACAGCTGTAAGCCATCTCTGTCCGTCGATGTGATAACGCTGCCGCCAAACTTTATACAGCAGCACATAAAAAATTGTCATAGTAATAGAAGTGACCAGTTTTCCAGCTCCCAAAAGTGCAGTATAGTCATCCAGTCCCGTAGTACAAAGAGCGAAAATCCGGGGAACCAGGTGAAAAGAATCTCCTGCTCCTAATATGACTGCCATCCAGCCAAACAGTCGAAATTGTCCATTGCCTTTACTGCCCCGTATCATCAAAATCCCGACAGTAATAACAGAAATCAGATAAACACTGTCAAATAGAGTTTCCATAATTGCCTGCATAGTCATTGTCTCCTTTAGTGAACATTGTTCAATTTCTGAGGTAAAAAATTCCCACCACTTAGTGGGAACTGGAATAGAGCGTCCTGCGGACAATCTCCAACACAGCAGCAGGATCATAATCCTGACGCAACAAGGCAGACAGCATCAGGGAAAACAAAACATCAGCAAATTTTTCCGCTGTAAACTGCTCCGTAAAAGCGTCATCCCGAATTCTGGTATCCCGTTTTAAGACAGCACACAATCCCTCCAGGATATGTGTCCATGTCTGCTGCATCCGCCGTTTTCCATCCGGCTTATCTTCACGCATAAACCCCAGTGAATGAAGAGTGAAAAACCCAGGATACTGTTTGCATCCATATTCCATCCGGCTGTACATCCAGGTAATACATGCCTGGGTATCCTGAAACACATCCTTATCCTCCGGGCGGTGAAAAATCTCACACCAAACACTTTCCACAGTGGCACCTACCAGAGCCGACTTAGAATCAAAATAATTGTAAATAGATCCCACCGACACCCCACAGGCAGCTGCAACCGAACGGATATTGACTGCTGACCACCCCTGTTTCCGGATCAGCTCCCGGCTGGTTTTTAAAATCTCCTCTTTCGATGTTATCATTGTATTCATGTCATCACCTCAATATGAACATTGTTCATTATACTGTTTTTCCCATACCTTGTCAAGGACCGTCCAAAATCCAGTTTGTTACAGATTAAAAAAGCTTCTGCCATAATCCTCGAATTACAGCAGAAGCTTTTTTCTATGAATGGTTCTCTGTATTTTTACCACAGATTTGAAGGCGGTGTTGATATTTCTCTTTTGTCGCCATTCCTCCCCGAATGTGCCGTTCCGATTTATTGATGTCCAGCACGACCCGGGCCTGGGCAGCCAAAGATGGATTAATGTGCTCCAGACGGTCGGTTACATCTTTGTGTACCGTACTCTTACTGATCCCAAATTTTTTTGCCGTCTGTCTGACCGTCGCATTGCAGTCTATAATATAATTTGCAATAGCCACTGCCCGTTCTTCGATATATTCTTTCACGGAAATCCCCCGGAAAACTTGTTTTTACAATGTATGCAGGGGGAAAAGACGATATTCGGAATGCGGGAAGAAAGGACAGCTCTTTCTTATTTCAATCAAAAAGCCGGTATGGAAATTTCCATACCGGCTGCATCTGCCAAACAACAGGATCAACGGTTACTGTCAATTTTATACCCTACTCCCCGTATCGTTTCAATACAATCTCCTGCTTCTCCCAGTTTCTGGCGCAGGGTACGGATATGCACATCAACGGTCCGGCTTTCACCATCAAATTCATAACCCCAGATATCATCCAGCAGCTGCGCTCTGGTAAAAACAGTACCTGGATGACTGACCAAGCGGCAGAGTACTTCAAACTCCTTCAAAGTCAGAACTACGTTCTCTCCGCCAGCCTTCACAATATGCTTGGATGGATTCACATAAAGAGAACCGATCTGGTACTCTTCCTCCTGTTTTTCCTGTCTGCCTGCCCGCCTGAGCACTGCCCGGACTCTGGAGATCAGTTCCATCATACGGAACGGTTTGGGAATATAGTCATCCGCTCCACTGTCCAGTCCGATCACCGTATCATACTCGCTGCCTTTTGCCGTCAGCATAATGACAGGAAGGCTTTCTGTCTTTTTATCTGTCCGCAGTTTTTTCAGAATAGAAAGTCCATCTTCTTCCGGCAGCATAATATCCAGAAGTACCAGATCCGGCACCAGCCGTTCCAAAGCTTTCCAGAAAAGGCCTGGATCTGCAAAACCTTCTGCTTCCATGCCCTGGCTATTCAATGTGTAGATTACCAGTTCCCGAATACTGCTGTCATCTTCCACAATATAAATCATGGTCCTTCCTCCTATATAATACCAAGCTGCTCCATGGCATAAGCGATACCGCCATCCTCCACAGTCTTTGTTACAAACGGCTGAAATGCAAGAAGTTCCGGTGCATGTACTCCCATGGCGATCCGGTTCGGTACGCAGGAAAACATGGGGATATCATTTGTGCTGTCTCCAAATACATAGGCATGATCCGGGGAAATACCATACTCTTTTAAAACCCATTCTACCGCAGTACCTTTACTGCAGCCTCTGGGAACACATTCATACATGCCCTCTCCCCGGTCAATCGCCTCCATTTCCGGGACAGAAGCAAGAAATCTTTCGACATCACTGTTTTCATCACAAAATACGCAGAATTTGTCATAGTCATAACAGTCTTCTTCCCAGCCATAGGTAACAGATAACCCATATTCATGTACCATTCTGTGTTTCAGTTCCCTCACAGTCTCTATGCGGGAACGTCCTCTTTGAAAATAAACATCGGTCTCTGCCTCAAGACAACCATCCAGATTACACGCAAGAATGGCTTCTTTAATCTCTCTGCCCCGTTTTCTGTCGATGGTTTTATGGAATCTGCTTTCTCCATGTACTATGATCTGGGTGCCGCAGCCGCACAAAAAACCATCAACAGGAATTTCTTTCTTCAGAAAGTCCAGCAGACAGTAAGTCCTTCCAGAATTGATAAAGACCATATGGCCCTTCTCCATGGCTTTTCCCAAAGCCTTCACTGTACTTTCCGGAATATATTTGCCCATTTCACTGATCAGCGTTCCGTCCACATCAAAAAACAAAGCCTTGCGTTCTTTACTGCTTATCATCTCGAAATACAATCTCCCCTGTCTCATCATTCATGCCATCTACGATTGCAAGAGATTCCACTCTCAGGCCCTGCCTGCGCAGACGCTCTCCACCGCCCTGGAAGCCTTTTTCAATAATGATTCCTGCGCCCACCACTTTGGCACCGGACTCACGGATTACTTCCAGCAGTCCTTCCATGGCTGCTCCATTTGCCATAAAATCATCTATGATCAGGACTTTATCCTCCGGTCCCAGGAATTTTTTTGATACAATGATATCATACACTCTTCCATGGGTATAGGACTCCACTTTACTGGAATATACTTCGCCTGCAATATTCCTGCTTTCGCTTTTTTTTGCAAATACCACCGGGACATCAAAAGACTGCGCTACAATACAGGCAATCCCGATACCAGACGCTTCTATTGTCAGGATTTTATTGATTTCCTCTCCTTCAAAGCGCCGCTTAAACTCCTTCCCAAACTCTGAAAATAACTTAATATCCATCTGATGATTCAGAAAACTGTCCACTTTCAGTACATTTCCAGGAAATACCTGTCCATCTTTCCGTATCCTGTCTTTCAGTAGCTGCATCTTATGCCTCCTGCCTTTTATCCTGCGTTTTTCCTCTTATTATTTATAAACGGCATTGCTCTTAACAAAATCAATTGCTGTCCAGTTTCTGGCAAATCTTTCTGCTTCTTCCTGTCCGGCTGCCTCAGCCAGGGCATCGAAATTCTCCATTCCGTTCAGCTCTGCTACCGTTTGCTTTGCTTCGTCATTGATCTCCAGATTTTCTACCTCTGCGATCTTTCTGAGCATTAACTCCATCTTCACATTATTTTCTGCATTCTCTTTCAGATAAGACTCATAATCTTCCTCTGTCATGCCCACAGCAGATAAATAATCTTCCAGTGTCATACCCTGCATAGACAGCATATTGTCCATCTGGGTTTTGCCCTGGTTATATACCTGGTCTACTGAGTCTTCAATACCGGAAAATGTACAGCCCTCCAGCGCCATACCTAAAACCGTATTTTCGATCTGCAGATCAGCATTCTGAGTTTTTTCCTCTTCCATCTGGGCCTTCAAATCTGCTTTCCATTCATCTACCGTTTCAAAATCAGAAACTCTCTGAACAAATGCATCATTCAGTTCCGCAGCAGCTGTTTCCTCTACCCGGTTTACGGTAACGTCAAACACTACATCTTTTCCAGCCAGATCCGGATTGTTATAATATGGATCCGGGAATGTCAGTTCCAGTGAAAGTTCCTGCCCTTTTACCGCTCCGATGAGCCCTTCTTCAAATCCATCAATATAAGTACCTGAACCCAGAGTCAGGTCCTGCCCCTGAGCTGTTCCACCGTCAAAGGCTTCCCCATCCAGCATACCTACATAATCGATGTTGACCACATCCCCTTCCTGAGCCGGTCTGTCCACTTCTGTGTAATCAGGATTGGCCTGCAGTTCAGAATCTATAGCCTGCTGCAATTCTTCATCCGTTACAGCAGTATCTATTTTTTCCACTTCAATTCCTTTATACTGTCCCAGTTCCACTTCTCCATTGATTTCTACCTGACTGGAAGTCTCCCCAGTTTCATCGGTACTCTCCACCGTAGTCTCTGCAGATTCCTCCGTTTTCGTTCCGCAGCCAGCAGCTAACATGGCAACTGCCAGGCCACAGGCACATAAAGTTACATATTTCCTCATTTTCTTCCTCCTTTTTTAGGTGTATAGGTAGTTATACCACAATTACTCCAGGTATGCAACTCCCCGATTCTTCCGGCTTCCCCTTATCATTCTGCCTCATAGAATGCCTTAAACGCCCTGTATGTGTGATACACATCAAGTTTGGAAGAAAGTTCAAAAGGTGAATGCATGGACAGGATCGGCACGCCTAAATCCACTACATCCACATCCATGGCTGCCACAAATTTAGCGATCGTTCCGCCGCCTCCTGCATCTACTGCCCCTAATTCTCCTGTCTGCCAGCATACGCCTGCTTCGTCCATGATCCGGATCACTTTCGCCATCGTTTCCGCACTGGCATCATTGGAACCTGATTTTCCTCTGGAACCAGTATATTTTGTCAATACACAGCCCTTATTCACATAGCAGGAATTTCTGTCTTCATATACGCTGGCAAATGTAGGATCATAAGCTGCATTCACATCGGAAGACAGACACAGAGAATTCCGCAGAACGTCTCTGCTGTCCACTTTCATCACGGCTGCCAGCTTTTCTACATAATGAAGGACAAAATCAGAATCCAGTCCTGTATTACCTGTAGATCCAATCTCTTCTTTATCCGCCAGGACTGTCATTGTGGTGTAAACCGGAGCTTTCACATCAATCTCCGCCTGCAGAGCCGTATAGGCGCACACTCTGTCGTCCTGCCCGTAAGCGCCTATCAGGCTTCTGTCCAGTCCGATGTCCACCGCCTTATAAGTAGGAACCAGTTCAATCTCTGCCCGGAGGAAATCTTTTTCTGTAATTCCGTAATACTCATGTAAAAGCACCAATGCTTTTAACTTTACTGCTTCTTTTATTTCTTCGCTGTCCTCATAAGGCAAAGAACCAATGATCACATTCAGTTCCTCTCCTTTGATACCCTCTGACAATTTTCTTCCATTTTGCTCTGCTGACAAGTGAGGAAGCAGATCCGTCATACAAAATACCGGCTCTCCCTCTTTCTCTCCCAGGCAGATTTCTACTTTTGTACCATCTTCCAGATAAACAATTCCATGCATGGAAAGAGGAATGGTCACCCACTGATACTTCCGGATTCCGCCGTAATAATGAGTTTTAAAATAAGCAATCCCATTCTTTTCAAATACTGGGTTAGGTTTCAGATCCAACCGGGGCGAATCAATATGGGCACCATTCATTCGTATTCCCTCTTCCAGCGGTCTGGTCCCGAAAGTAGTCGCAATCACAGATTTCCCTCTGTTGATCTCATATACTTTATCACCAGCCTGATATTCCCTATGAATATCCAGGGGACGGTAACCGGCTGCTTCCAGCAGTTTCACAGTCTCACTGACGCACTCCCGTTCTGTTTTTCCCCGATTCAAAAAATCCTTATATCCGCTGCAGAACCGATCTGCTTTCTCCACATCTTCCGGATACCGTTTTGATATATCTGCAAATTTCCATGTAAGTTTTTCCTGAAGCTCTTTTCCTGTCATTTTTCATTCCTCCTGTCTGTCCTGCTGCCAGCCGTTCCCTGAATCCGGCAGCATGTAAGGAATCAGCCTGACAGAGCCTATCTGTCAGGCTGATTCCTTGTTTTTAAACATTTTTATTTTTATTCTGTTCCCTGCTGACTTCCAGGATCCTTTCATTCAGAGAAAACATCTTGGCATCCAGCATATCCACCATATCTGCGCAAGCTTTTAACTCCTGCTGCAGATTTTCAGGACCATCTCCTTCAAATTTATAATAAATCTTATGTTCCAGGCTGGCCCAGAAATCCATAGCTACTGTCCGTATCTGGATCTCTACTTTAGTTTCTACTAAATTTCCATTTAGATAAATGGGAACTGTTACCACCATATGATAACTGCGATACCCATTCGGTTTCGGACTCTTGATATAATCCTTCACATACAGCACGGTTACATCTCTCTGTCTGGAAATCATGTCAGCCAGCAGATAAATATCAGAACGGAACGAACAGATAATCCTAATACCTGCAATATCACTCAGTTTATCCACCATATTCTCTATGGTAACGTCATAACCATTCCTCTTCAGCTTTTTCACAATGCTTTCCGGTGTTTTTAAACGGGATTTTATATGCTCAATCGGATTATAATCATTGATCTGTACAAATTCATTGTTCAAAATCTCTATTTTCGTATTGATTTCTTTCAGCGCAGAATCATACAGGAACATAATGGATTTCCATTGATCAAGCTGGTTCGTACCTCCCGGAATCTTCATTCGTCCTCCCCCTCTCTACGCCTCAATTTCCGTCTTTACAGCTTCAGGTCCTTCAGCAAAGCACCTAAGCCTGTGGTGATCGTTCCAGTCTCTTTATAGTCGAATACTTCATGTTCTTCCTTCTGTGTCTGCTCTGCCATAAGAGCTCTGATGCTCAGGCCGATTTTGCCATTATCTGTGGAAATGACTTTTGCCTTTACTTCCTGTCCCTCTTTCAGCACTGCACCCGGATGTTTGATTCTCTGTGTGCTGATCTGAGAAATGTGAACCAGTCCGGATACTCCTTCTCCCAGGTCCACAAACGCACCATATGTCTGAAGGCTTTCCACTTTTCCGGTCACAATGTCCCCCACATGATACTGAGCCATCTTCTGCTGCTTCTCTTCTTCCCTCTTTGCTTTTTCCACTTCACGTCCGGACAATACCAGTCTCTTTTTCTCCAGATCTGCCGTAATGACAACCACATCCAGATGCTGCCCCACCATGTCATCCAGTTTCTCGATATAATGGGTGGAAATCTGGGAAGCCGGGATAAATGCCCTTACCTCATCTACAAAAGTAACCAGCCCGCCTTTTACTGCCTCTTTCACTTTTACCTTGATAACTGTCTTATCTTCCATCATCTGGGCAAAGTTCTGCCATTTTTCAGCATCAGGATCTTCTTCTGTTTCGTATGTCTGAGCGTTTCCGTCCAGAGCTTTATAGGACTCTTCCAATTCGGCCGCATAATCAGCCATGGTTTCCGTTACATCGTTTTTTAACTCTTCACTCATAATGCTTCTCCCTTTCGTTCAATACTTTCTAATACTTAAATTTATCATATTCTACCCAATTTTGCTATAGTTTTCAGCGAAAAAATATGCTATATTGAAAGAAAGGAACTGATACTGGAAAGGGGCCCATTATGAACGATATCTTAGACTTACACACGCATACCATCGCCAGCGGACACGCATACAGCACCCTGTCCGAGATGATAAGAGCCGCTTCAGCCAAAGGGCTGACTTTATATGGCTGCTCTGATCACGCACCCACAATGCCTGGAAGTACCCACAATTTTCATTTTATCAACTTTAAGGTCATTCCCAGGAACATTCATGGCGTTCACGTTATCATGGGCTCTGAACTAAATATTCTGGATTTCGATGGAAATGTGGACCTTCCTGTTTCCACATTGAAGCGGCTGGATTATACCATTGCCAGCCTTCATATTCCATGTTTGTCTCCGGGAACGAAGGAAGAAAATACCCGGGCCTATGTAAAAGTCATGGAAAATCCTTATGTGACCATTATCGGTCACCCTGATGACAGCCGCTTCCCCATAGATTATCAGGTTTTCGCCAAAGCAGCTAAAGAACACCACAAACTGGTGGAAGTAAACAATACTTCCCTGACTCCAGGTTCTGCCAGAGCAGGTGCCAGGGAAAATTATGGTATCCTGTTAAACTACTGCCGGGATTATCAGATTCCCATTGTCCTGTCCAGTGATGCCCATTTTGAAACGGATGTAGCTAATCACAGGTACGCCTGGGAACTTCTGGAATCTCTTGACTTTCCAGAAGAACTGATCGTCAATACTTCTGTGGAGAAACTAAAACCCTATATTCCTGTTCTGAACGATATGTTTGGGGAGCCTGCTGGCGATTCCTGCTGCAAAGGTGAGTGACCGGTATGATCAATTTTCTTAATTTAGAGTATTTTATCGCTGCTGCGGAAGAACTCAATTTTACGAAAGCAGCCAAGCGGCTGTTCATATCACAACAGTCTTTAAGCAACCATATTGCTCACATGGAGCAGGAATTTGGTGTTACTTTATTTAACCGGACCACACCTCTGACTCTGACCTATGCAGGGCAGAGACTCCTGGTACGTGCCCGGGCTCTGCTGGCTTACAAAGACGAGACCTATCATGAATTGGCGGATATCAAAGATTTTACACTGGGTCAGCTTTCTATCGGGCTGTCTCATACAAGAGGAAGAGTGATCCTTCCCCATGTCCTTCCTGCTTACCGGGAACGTTTTCCTAACATTGACTTGAAAATTCTGGAAGGCAATTCATCCGAATTGGACACTGCTCTTCTTCACGGAGAAGTGGATCTGGTCATAGGAATGCTTCCATTTAAAGTTGAAAACATTGATACCGTACCAATTTGTGAAGAAGAAGTCCTGCTGGTAGTCCCAGATGAACTTCTGATAAAAGTCTTTGGGGAACAGGCATCTTCCATCAGCCGGCAGCTGGAAGAATGCGCCGACCTTTCCATATTAAAAGACTGCCCGTTTCTTCTTCTGAGAGAAGGGAACCGGGTCCGCACCATAGCAGATGAACTGTTTCAGGAGGCCCAGATCACACCTTCCATTGCTTTGGAACTGGAAAATATTGAAACCGTCATGGCGCTATCCGCCCGGGGAATGGGGATTACTTTTTATCCGAAAATGTTTGCCGAGGGCAGCCGGGAACTTCCTCATGGCAGGAAATCCGCCCATTCCCTTCATTTATATTCCCTGAAAAATCCTATGACTCATGGCACTCTGGCAATTGGGTATCACAAAGGGCATTATATGTCTCAGGCAACCAAAGAATTCATAAATATTGTAAAAGAAATGATTTGACCTTATTGACAGATGTATTTATTTGTTATATTATATTAACGATAATTATTATTATTATTAAACAGAGAGGAGGGCCACATGAAACAGTTAAAATACAGCCGTCAAAGGGAAAGCATCAAATCCTGCCTGATGTCCAGGAAAGACCATCCAACAGCAGATGCCATATATGCTTCTATCCGGGAAGAATATCCAAATATCAGTTTGGGAACCGTTTACCGGAATCTGAATTTACTGGTAGAATTAGGAGAGATACAAAAACTGCGTTGCGGAGACGGTGCTGATCATTTTGACGGGGATACCAGCCCCCACCACCACTTTATTTGCAGAGAATGCGGCTGCATCAAAGATCTTCCACTGAGTGATTCCGAAAAAATCAATCAGATGGCTCAGCAATATGTGGATGGAACCATCGATTCCCATATTACTTATTTTTATGGCGTATGCGGTGATTGCCTTAGAAAAACTTCTTAAAAAATTTATAAACAACGCTTGACAAAGTTATTAATTTGTGATAATTTAATATCAGTAATTGTTACTATTATTACTTAAGGTTACAAAGAAATTATTTATAAAAGGAGATTAGAAGTATGAAGAAATGGGTTTGTACAGTATGTGGTTATGTTCATGAAGGAGATTCTGCTCCAGAGTTCTGTCCGGTATGTAAAGCACCTGCAGATAAGTTTAAATTACAGGAAGGTGAAAAGACATGGGCTGCTGAGCACGTTGTAGGCGTTGCACAGGGTGCTCCGGAAGATATCATGGCTGACCTGAGAGCTAACTTTGAAGGTGAGTGCTCTGAAGTTGGTATGTATCTGGCTATGGCAAGAGTTGCTCATAGAGAAGGTTATCCGGAGATCGGCTTATACTGGGAAAAAGCTGCTTTTGAGGAAGCTGAGCATGCAGCAAAATTTGCTGAACTGTTAGGTGAAGTTGTAACAGACAGCACCAAGAAGAACCTGGAAATGCGTGTTGACGCTGAGAACGGCGCTACTGCTGGTAAATTTGATCTGGCTAAGCGTGCAAAAGCTCTTAATCTTGATGCAATCCATGACACAGTTCATGAGATGGCTCGTGACGAGGCAAGACATGGCAAGGCATTTGAAGGTCTTCTGAAGAGATACTTTGGCTAAAAATAAACACAAGACTGAAAAGGCAGCCCTCGTTGGTTGCCTTTAAAAGCAAATTCTTTATATAATAAGGAGGGTAATTATGTCTAAATACGCAGGAACAAAAACTGAACGGAATCTGCTTGATGCCTTCGCTGGCGAGTCCCAGGCAAGAAACAAATACACCTACTATGCTTCTGCTGCAAAGAAAGCAGGTTATGAACAGCTGGCTGCTCTGTATCAGGAGACTGCTGACCAGGAAAAAGAGCACGCTAAAATGTGGTTTAAAGAATTCCATGGAATCGGAGATGTAGATGCTAACCTGGAAGATGCCGCTGCCGGTGAAAACTATGAGTGGACAGATATGTATGCCCGCATGGCAAGAGAGGCAAGAGAAGAAGGCTTTGAAGAGCTGGCTGTTAAATTTGAATTAGTAGCTAAAGTAGAAGCCGCTCATGAAAGACGCTATCGCAAGCTTCTGGAAAGCTATCGCAACGACAAGACCTTCCGTGATGATGCTCCTTTAGGCTGGAAATGCCGTAACTGCGGCTATATCCATGAGGGACCTGAGGCTCCTGAAGTTTGCCCATGCTGCAATCATCCAAAGGCTTATTTTGAAAGAAAAGTAGAAAATTATTAATCATTGATACAGATAAAAAATACCGGACGGCTCATTACCGTCCGGTTATTTTTTATCTGCTTTTCCGTACACCGTCTGAAGCCAGTTCCTTCTTATTTTTTAAGCTGGTGTCTGGCATGGATCGCTGCTCCCATCACGCCGCTTTCCTGACCTTCTTTTGAATAAATAAACTCCAGGTCCTCATCCGGGAGAGGTTTTCTGGCATACTTGTGGATGCGGGCTTCCAATTCATGTCTTGGAAATCCTTCCATATTCGGAAGGCCTCCTCCAATAATGATATGATCCGGATCCAGAATATTGATTTCTGTAGCTGCTGCAATAGCCAGATCATCGATAAACTGGAGAATGATCTCAGAATCCCCGTGCTCTGAGAATATATAACTGATATCCTCATTGGGAAAATGTTTCTCCATAATATGTTCCAGTGCTCTGCCGCAAGCCACCACTTCCGCACAGGATTCGTTGCCGCATCCGCACCGCCCATGAACTCCTCTCATGGGAATATGACCTAATTCCGCACTGACCCCATGTTTTCCTGTAAAAATCTTACCGTCAATAGAAATCGCATTTCCGATACCCGTACCATAATAAATCCCAATGGTAACCCCGGAAGGCGGAATATGGTTCTTTTCCATATCATTGATCAGGATCAGGCAGGTATCCCGTTCCAAAAATACCGGTATACCAAATTCCTTCTCAAAAGTCTCCACCACAGGAATATTATTCAAGCCTGCTATGTTTGGAGTTCCGATCACTACTTTTCGTTCCTTGTCAATAGTAGAAGGAAATCCTACGGAAATTGCATCGATGGTCCTGCCTTCTCCATGATTCTGCAGATACCTTTTTACTACATCCAGAAACAACGGCAATGCCTGTCCCTCTATATTGTATTGCTTTGTAGCCTCACGGACAAACTCCACCAGTTCTCCCTGTTCTGATACAAGTCCCAGCCTGGTATTTGTTCCGCCCACGTCTATTCCCAATATATAACCCATATTATCTGGCCTCGCCTGTCTCTTTTTCAAAATTTTCAAACAAAATGTCACAGGCTCTGTTTAAGTCAGGATCGTTATGGAACAAGCCTGAAGAGCCTACAACGAACACATCAGCCCCTGCTTCCCGCAGCCGCTTGAAGGTTTTTATATTACAGGAACCATCAATCTGTATCTTGTAATGATACCCGTATTTCTCTCTCAGTTCTTTTGCCTCTCTGATCTTATCCAGCATTTCAGCAATAAATGGCTGACCTGCAAACCCAACATCTACTGTCATAATGGTAAGCATATCAATCCGGTTCAGATAATGGCGGATATAATCCAAAGGTGTGGCAGGATTTAATACCACTCCTTTTTTACACCCTAAAGATTCTATCAGGTTCATCACCCGGAAGGCATCTGTATTGATGGTCTCCGCATGAGGAGATATGTAAGTAGCCCCTGCTTTTGCCACCAGTTCAATCCAGTCTGTAGGATTGGTCGTCATCAGATGAACGTCCATAGGAAGTTCTGTCAATGTACCAAATGTACGGATCAGATCCGGTGACAAGGTGATATTTTTGCAGAAATGCCCGTCCATAATATCACAATGGTACATATCAATCCTATTGTTTAAAATATTCATCTGTTCTTTAATGTTAAGAAAATCCATGCACATCAATGAAGGTGCAAATTCAGCTTTCATATCGTTTCTCCTTTTCAAACATTCAGTTCTCCAGCTGCAGCCAGAACTGCTCCTACCAAAACAGCCTGATCCATTAACTTACTTGGCCGGATCTCATATTGTCCCTGGTTTGCCACAAATGCATATCTGTCTGTAAATTTCTCCAGACGTTCAAACAAAATGTCTCCCATTTTGGCCACTCCTCCGCCAACTACAATGCAATTGGGGGCTGCCAGGGCTAATACATTGGCAAGACCTATGGAAAAGCTTTCGGCAGTCCGGTCCAGTTCTTCCATGCAGAACTGATCTCCTGCTCTTACACCATCTCCCAGATCCGCACAGGATACTCTGCCCATTTCTTTCCATCTATCTCCCAAAAAGGTATGTTCCGGAAGATAGCCTGGGCGGTTCAGACGTTCCTCGATGCTTCTGCCGGAACAGATCAATTCCAGTCTTATTGCTTTTCCGCTCTCTGAAACTGTCCAATCCGGAATCAGGGAATTTCCCAGGTACGAAGCTCCGAATCCTACGCCATCATAATACTTTCCATGGATAAATAATCCGCCGCCAATTCCCGTACCAATATTGGTATAAAACAAATGGTCCGAACCGGCTCCGGCTCCACACTTCAGTTCTGCTAAACCGCCTGCCACTGTGTCATTGACTACACAGGTATCCATATGGAACTTCTCTTCAAACCAGTTTTTCAGCCGGAAATCTTTCCAACCCGGTACCTGGAGAGAACAAAGGATACGGCCGGTGGCACTCTCCAAAGGGCCGCCAAACCCTACTCCTATCCTGCAGATATCCGGATAATTTTCAAGAAGTTTCCAGGTTCTGTCCTGAATCCATTCCAGTATATCAGCAGCGCCTTCCCGGTACTGCAGTTTTACAGATTCACTGTACAGAATTTCTCCCTTCTCTGTTCCTATTCCAATCTGCTGTTTTGTTCCTCCTATTTCAATACCCAGGTATTTATTCATGCCAAACTGCTCCGTATTTTTTCTCTATATCAGAAATCATCTCAACTCTTGTGGCATGGCGTCCTCCCTGGAACTCTGCCCCAAAGAATTCATCAACGATCATTTTTGCCAATTCCGGTCCCACTACCCTTGCACCCATTGCAATGATATTGGCATTATTATGTTCCACTGTAAGTTTTGCAGAATAGGGTTCGCTGCACACTGCCGCCCGGATTCCGGGAACTTTATTGGCTGCCAGTGAAATTCCGATTCCGGTTCCACAGATCAGCACACCCTTCTCAATCTCGCCTCTCATCAAAGCCTCAGCAACTTTTAAGCCGGGCTCAGGATAATTCACCTTGACATTCGGGTCAAATGCACCATAATCCACACATTCATATCCCTTTTCTTTTAAATGCTCCATCAGAATATTTTTCAGTTCAATAGCCACATGATCACAACCGAATCCGACTTTCATACTGTTTACCTCATTTCTTTCCAATCAGCCTTATAAAGTGCTTAAGTCAGTATAAGAACATTACACTGACTTAAGCTCCAAATGATATGTTATCTTTTTTATGCTACTTCTTTTGTTTTCTTCTGTCAAGCGTTCTTCTTATAATTACTGAAGAAACTCAGCTGCATTTTCAGCGTCGATCATAACGGATTCAACCGGTGTTGTCTCCGGGAATACGCCAACTTCACCTTTATTTCCTGCCTCAACAGCTTCAACCAGAAGATCCAGGCTGGTAGCGCCGATCTGAGCCGGATCCTGTGCAACAGTTGCTGTCATCTGTCCGTCTGCGATAGACTGAACAGCCTCAGCATCTCCATCAGTACCTACAACCATGATTTCGCCTAACTTGTCAGCATTGATAACGGCCTGTACAGCACCCATAGCCATACCATCGTTACAGCAGTAAACTGCTTTCAGCTCCGGATACTGCTGAATAAAGGTAGATACAACGTCCATAGCGGTCTGACGATCCCAGTCAGCAGACTGGCTTCCTACGATTTCCAGACCTGCATCTTCAAATGCCTGTGTTGCACCATTGGTTCTGTCCTCAGAAGACTGGTCTCCGGATTTACCCTGGATGATAGCAACCTGATCGCCTGCCTGCAGTCTCTCAGCAATGTAGCTTCCACCTTTATTTCCTACCGCTACGTTATCGGTAGATACAAACGCTACACAGGTTCCGCCAAGGCTGGCAAGCTGCTCTGCGTCAAACTTTGCATCAACGTTTACTACTGTGATTCCTTTCTCTGTTGCAGATGCAATAGCAGGAAGTACGTTTACAGAAGAAAGAGGTGCAACACCAATTCCCTTATATCCTTTTTCAATCGCGCTCTCAACGATAGCCAGCTGGCCTTCCAGATCCTGCTCACTCTGAGCTGCGTAAAGGTCAACCTTAACTCCCAGCTTATCAGCCTCTGCTTCAATTCCGTTCCACATCTTTACCCAGAAGTCTGTAGCCTGAGTCTTTAAAATGATGGCATACTCTGCATCACCGCTGGCTTCTGCTGCCGCCTCTGTTGCTGCTTCTGTTTCCTCAGCCTTTGCTGCCTCTGTTGCTGCCGCTGTAGTCTCTGCCTCTGTGCTTGCTGTTTCAGAAGAACAAGCTGCCAGGCCAAGAGCCATCACCGTACTCAATGCTACTGCTACCATTCTTTTTTTCATTACAATCCTCTCCTTTTATATAGATTATATTTTCCGTTTTACAGGAGAGAATTTCTTCTCCCCCCAAAACGGCTAAAGCCAGGTTAATAAGATTTTATTTTTTACTTGCTACAAAATGATCGATTGCTACGGAAATGATGATCAAAGCTCCCATTACGATCTTCTGGTAACTGCTTGGAATGGTCAAAGCTGTCATACCATAGTTAATGATACCGATGATCAGACCACCGATCACAACTCCTGGGATTTTTCCTTTTCCTCCCATGAAACTTGTACCGCCGATGATAGATGCGGCAATCGCATAGGTTTCATATCCGGTTCCTGCTGTAGGTGCTGCTGCTCCTACACGGCCCAGAAGAACGATACCAGCCAGTCCGGCACAGGTACCAGAGATCATGAATACCACAAGGGTATGAAGTTTGGTGTTCACACCGGAATACCATGCTGCTTCCTTATTGCCACCTAATGCATAGATATTACGTCCTACTTTACATTTCGTTGTAAAGAACCAGAGGATGACAGCAGCTGCAAGGGCAATGATCACAGTCACCGGAACAAATCCGACGCTGGCGCTCATGGTTTTGGTAAAGGTTACCGGGAATCCGTAAATATTCTGAGATTTGGAAATCACCAGCATAAGACCCTGATAGATAGACTGAGTTCCCAATGTAATGATAAACGGGTGAAGGTCCATCTTGTTAACCAGGAAACCATTCAGGAAACCGGCCACTGTTCCCAGCAGGATACCAATTACAACTGCTACCCAGACCGGCACTCCCATGACCATCATCTGTGCAGTCAGAAGTCCGGATAATCCGGCTACCGCTCCTACAGAAAGATCGATTCCGGCGATCAGGATTGCAAAGAATTCTCCCAGTGCCAGAAGAATATTTACAGAAGACTGTTTCAGGATCTGCGGAACACTGCTGCTGGTAAAAATACTGCTTGGCTTTGCGATAGCCAGTATCACCACAAGCAGCAGGAAGATTCCAGCCGTTCCATATCTCTGCCATAAAATTCCAAAATTCAGATTTTGTTTTTTCTGATTATTTTTACTCATTTCCCTCACCTCTTACTCGCCTGTTGACGTTTTTACTATATTCTCTTCCGTTGCCTCTGCAATGTCATAAGTCATACGGATCTTGCCATCACGGAACACACAGATACGGTCACATACTGACAGAAGTTCCGGGAGTTCAGAAGAAACCATCACAACACCTTTTCCCTGGCTTGCCAGTCTTCTCATCAGTACATAAATCTCACTTTTGCTTCCTACATCAATTCCTTTTGTAGGTTCATCAAAAATAATGATCTTGGATTCTGCTGCCATCCATTTGCCAAGGATTACCTTCTGCTGATTTCCACCGGACAGTTCCGTGATATTCTGTTCCACGTCACGGCATTTGATATTCATATCGGCTTTTTCTTTTGCAGCAAATTCATTTTCTGCCTTGTTATCCACCAGTCCTATCAGGCCCTGGCATTTGGAAGTCTTAATAAACGGTACAATAGAAATATTCTGTTTAATACTGAAATTGTTCAGGAATCCTGTTTCCCTTCTGTTTTCCGTCACCATGGCAAGACCATGTTTGATGGCTGAATAAGGGTTCTTAATATCAACTTTTTTCCCTTCAATAAATACTTCTCCGGATTTTTTCGGTTCTGCCCCGAAGATAGCATTCATCAATTCACTTCTTCCGGAGCCTACCAGACCGGCAAAACCAAGAATTTCTCCTTTATGAAGCTGGAAGGAAACATCCTCTACTTTATTATCCTTTCTGGTTATATTCTTAACCTCAAAAATAACCGGCTCTTTGGAAAGGTCTTCGCTTTCTGTATTGTGGTAGGTTCCTTTGATTTCCCTTCCTACCATCATTTTGATCATATCATCAACCGATACATCTTTGACTTCCCGGGTTCCCACATAGGTTCCATCCTTTAATACAGTAACCCTGTCGCCGATCTTTTTGATCTCATCCATTTTATGGGAAATATATACGATACCTTTTCCTTCTTTTTTCAACTGATGGATAATCTTAAACAGATGTTCCGTTTCTGAAGTAGTCAGAGAAGTAGTGGGTTCATCCATAATGATCACATCTGCGTTGGATACCAGGGCTTTTGCTATCTCACACTGCTGTTTCTCTGAAATACTGATATCTTCCACCATCGTGTTGGGACTGCGTTTGATTCCCACCTTATCCAGAACCGCCTTGGCCTTCTCATTCATGAGTTTGTAATCAACCAGAGAAATTCCCGCTACCTTCTTTGACGGAAGTTTTCCCACAAACAGATTTTCCAGAATCGAAAGCTCATTGATCACACTCAGTTCCTGATAGATAATACTGATTCCATTTTCGTAAGAATCCTTTGGCGTCAGGTAATCATACTCTTTTCCTTTCAAATAAATCTTACCTGATGTAGGCTGGTAAACACCGCTCAAAATTTTCATCAGTGTTGATTTTCCTGCACCATTTTCGCCTAAAAGAATATGTACTTCTCCCGGCCTTATGTCAAACGATATGTTGTCTAACGCCCGAACGCCTGGAAACTCTTTTGTGACATGTTCCATTTTTACTAATGTTTCCATATGTTCCTCACCCACCATCCTTTCTTTCAGCTTTCACTGCTATAAGTTAAAACCCCGGTTTCCGCTGTGGATTTTCTCTCTTTCAGAGAAACAGGGATAATAATCTTTTTCTTTTTTAATCTGCCTTTATTCTGGATCATCTTCATCAAAGCTTCACCTGACTTCACTGCCAGGCCTTTTGTATCCTGAGCGATCGTCGTGATAGGCGGATTGCAGAATTCAGACATGGATATATTATCAAATCCTACCACCTTCACATGATCGGGGACCTTATATCCGTTATCTTCCAGAGCATGGATCGTTCCCAGCGCCATCATGTCATTGGTAGTAAATACACCGTCAAAATAGCATCCTTTTTCTCTTAAAACCTCAGCCATTTTTTTCTTAGCGCTTTCATAATCCGGATAAGTGCATATTTCCAGATCCCCTCCATAGGGCAGTCCTGCTTCCTCCAAAGCCTTCCGATATCCTTCCCTTCTGCGTCTTACAGGGCTCCGATACCGTAAATCTCCGAAAAATAAGATTCTTTTACATCCTTTTGATGCCAGTTCCTTTGCAGCCAGATATCCTCCCTGAACATTATCCGAATGGATCACCACTTCTGCATTTTCAGGAGAACGGTCCACATAGACCACAGGTATGGTAAAATGTCCCATATTTTTTATCTCGTCCTGTCCGGAAATATAAATGATACCGTCCACATTCTTTTTGATCAGATTATCCAGATGCATATTTTCCAGCCTGGAATCTTCGTTGGAATCACAGATCAGAAGCACATAATTATGTTTTAAAAAAAACAGGTCCAGTTCCCGGATAATCTTGGCAAAAAATTCATTGGTAATATCCGGAACCATCACTCCGATACTATGGCTCCGTTTTGTCCTTAATCCACTGGCATTGGCATTGGGAAGATAATTGTACTCCTGGATCAGTCTTTCCACCTTTTCCTGGGTTTCTTTGGAATATCCTCCCCGATTATTGATCACACGGGAAATCGTAGCAACAGAACATCCTGCAAGTTCGGCAATCTGGTTGATGGATAATCTTCTGTCCACACACACACCTCCCTTTACGTAAAGGTTTACGAAAAAGGTTTACCGTAATCGTTTACGTTATTTCTGAGCTGATTTTAGCACTTTCTTTTTATTTTTTCAAGTCCATGTATACATTTTCTACATATTACATGAAATTTGAATTCTATTTTTGTGCATTTTTATCCTACAAAAAGCGCAGAGCTGTGAAATACTGCTCTGCGCTTTCCTTATTTTTCTTTATGCCAAACTTTCCTTTATCGTTTTCACCGCCTGTATCACAGTAGTAGGAAGCACGGCAAAGATCAGAATCGTTCCCAGCTGCCTCATGGTCAGATCTGCTACAGAGAACAAAACCTGCAATACCGGTACAAACAGCACTGCCGCCAGCAATACAACACCTGCCCCAAATGCCATGATGCTCCACGGGTTTGTTCCCAGTCCCAGACGAATGATGGAATGTTCACTCCGGCAGTTAAAGCCATGAAACAGTCTTGCCAGGGTCAATGTGGAAAATGCCATGGTACTGGCTACTGCCTGGCTGCCGCTTCCATCCATAAATCCGGTTGTATAAAGCCCTGTATAATACGCCAGCATGGTGCATACTGCGATCAGCCCTCCCTGTACCATAATATCTGTCATGAATTTCTTTGTCAGGATACCTTCTGACGGATCTCTTGGCGGCTTCTCCAGCAGGTCATCTTCTGCCGGCTCCATGCCAATGGCAATTGCAGGCAGGGAATCTGTCAGGAGATTGATAAACAGCAGATGCACCGGCGCAAACGGTACCGGAAGCCCCATCAGTGAGGTATACAGTACGCTGAAAATTCCTGCCATGTTTCCTGACAACAGGAATTTGATGGAATTTTTAATGTTGCGGTATACATTTCTTCCATTTGCCACTGCCTTGATAATGGTGGCAAAGTTATCATCAGCCAGGATCATGGACGCAGCATCTTTGGATACTTCTGTCCCCGTAATTCCCATGGCAACTCCAATATCTGCTTTTTTCAGCGCAGGGGCATCATTGACTCCGTCTCCTGTCATGGCTACAATCTGTCCCTTTTCCTGCCATGCTTTTACGATACGGATTTTATGCTCCGGAGACACTCGGGCGTATACGGAAATCCTTTCCAGCTTTCTGCCCAGTTCCCCATCGTCCATCTGATCCAGTTCCACACCCTCTATAGCCAGGTCCCCCGGCTCCATGATTCCTATCTTTTCCGCAATGGCAGAGGCAGTGATCTTATGGTCTCCGGTGATCATGACCGGACGGATTCCTGCCCGTTTCGCACTGAGCACCGCATTCCGGGATTCCAGTCTGGGCGGGTCCATCATAGCAGCCATTCCGATAAAGACGTAATCCCTCTCGCTTTCCAGGGACAATTTTTCTCCAGCTTCCAGCTCCCTGTAGGCAAAAGCCAGAACTCTCAATCCCTGCCGGGAAAATTCCAGATTCTGTGCCAGTATCTTCTGTTTGTCAGTCTCCCGCACCGGACGGACTCCCGATTCTGTCATGATCCCTGTAATCCTGGGAAGCAGTACATCAACCGCCCCTTTGGTGAGAAGCGTATCAGTCCCGAAAATTTTATGCCGGGTGCTCATCAGTTTCCTGTCAGAATCAAAGGGGATTTCCCCGGTTCTGGGCATCTGGCTGCGCAGTTCCGCTTCATTCACATCTGCCCTGTGCCCCATCTCAATCAGTGCAAACTCTGTAGGATCTCCGATCATCTTTCCATCGGTAAAGGCTGCATCATTAGCCAGAATCGCTGCATACAGCAGATATCTGGGTACCTCTCCGTAACCTTTTAACGCCTCCAGGGAACAAAGTTTTCCGTCCATATAAACCTGCTGCACCGTCATCTTATTCTGGGTCAGGGTTCCTGTCTTATCCGAGCAGATTACCGATACACAGCCCAGGCTTTCCACTGCTTTCAAGTCCTTGATAATGGCATGTTCCGCCGCCATTTTCTGAGTTCCCATTGCCTGCACGATCGTGACGATAGACCCCAGTGCTTCCGGGATAGCTGCCACTGCCAATGCCACTGCAAACATCAGGGAGTCCAGCACCGGCATACGGCGGTAAAGGCTAAGGGCGAACACCAGGGCGCTGATTGCCATAATGATCACAGCCAGACGGCTGCTGAACTGGTCCAGGCTGACCTGCAAAGGAGTCTTTTTCTCCTTTGTGGCATTCATAAGAGATGCGATCTTTCCTATCTCTGTATCCATCCCGGTTTCCGTGACCAGTACCACGCCTCTGCCAAACGTGACCAGAGAACTGGAAAACACCATATTTACCCGGTCTGCCAGGGCTACCTTATCCTTGTCCAGTACAAATGCCTTTTTATCCACATTCGTGGATTCCCCGGTCAGAGAACTTTCATTTACCTGCAAGGAATAGCTCTCTAATATCCTTCCATCTGCAACCACCAGGTCTCCTGCTTCCAGTAAAAGAATATCTCCCGGCACCACATCTCTGGAATCAATCTCTGTCTTTTTCCCATTTCTCATAACCCTGGCAACCGGTGACGACAAGGACTTCAGACTATCCAGGGATTTCTCTGCCTTTTCGTGCTGGATGGTTCCCAGAACCGCATTGAGAATGATCACGGCAAATATCACGACCGTACTCTCTACATTTCCGGATGCCATAGATATGACGGCAGCCGCAATCAAGATGATGACCAGAAGGTCTTTAAACTGCTCCAGGAAAACCTGCAGGGTACTCTTTTTTTTACTTTCCTGAAGGATGTTTTTCCCGTATTTCCCCTCCCTTTCCCTGACCTGAGGTTCCGATAACCCGCTTTTCTCCACTCCTAACGTTTTTAAAGCCTCTTTCTCTGACATCTGATACCATGCTCTCATGTCCAACTCTCCTCTCTATTCTTTATGGTATGAACGAAAAAAGACTTTTCATGCGTAAATTGTACAAACTCTTTGTACACTCCACGCATGAAAAGTCTTGTAATCCAGCTGGAAACCGGATATGCCCCGCCAGGCTTACCGCCGCGTATGTTGACAGAGGCATTCAAACTACTCCCTTTTCCTATTCATTTATATTGCATAGTATATGGGATATTCAAAAGAATTGCAACCATTATTTTCGTTTTTTGTTTCTTTTTAAATATCGGATTCCTGTCTTGTGTTTTTTGGTTCAAACAGCTATACTGTTTCCTATACGATTAGAGATCAGATCCGAAAGGGGAATCAACCATGGAAAAAATCACCAGTTTTACCATTGACCATCTGAAACTGCTTCCCGGCGTTTATGTATCCAGAAAAGACTCGGCTGGAGAGAGTATCATCACTACCTTTGACCTGAGAATGACCCGTCCCAATTATGAACCGGTCATGAACACGGCTGAAATGCACGCAATCGAACATCTTGCTGCCACATTTCTCAGAAATCATCCGGTATACGGCGAACGTATCCTTTATTTTGGTCCTATGGGCTGCCGCACCGGTTTTTATCTTCTCTTAAACGGAGATTTTGAATCAGTAGATATCATCCCTCTGATGACAGAACTTTTTGAGTTTATCCGGGATTATGAAGGAGAAATTCCAGGAGCCTGTGCCAAAGACTGTGGAAATTATCTGGACATGAACCTTCCCATGGCAAAATACCTGGCAAGAAAATACTTAGATGAAGTGCTTTATGACATTCAGGAAGAGCGGCTGGTTTATCCGGAATGATTATCATAAAAAATCGAATGCAGGACTTCTATTCCTGCATTCGATTTTTTTATTCTATATTTTTTCTCCCCGTCTTTTTCCCACCAGTACCATCACTGTCCTGGAAGGCACCATAACTTTCTTCTGTTCTTTCAGTTCCGGCTCTTCTCCTTCCGGATAACTTCCGTTATGTTCCCCATCATCCGTATTTACAGCCAGATGCCATATCCTGTCTTTGGGAAGCCTAGGCAGTGCAAACTCATGAGGCTCCCAGTGCATATTATAAGCCACATAGAAGAAGTCATCTGTTTCTCCATCCGCTTTTATTCCATACTCTCCACAGTACAGAATCCCCAGCTGCCTGCGGAAATTTTCAAATTCCGGGCACCAGGTCTTCACCCCATGGAATGACATATCCGGATAACCGCAGGCTTTATAATCCAATACTCTGGGTTCCTCCTCCATATGGAACACCGGATGTTTTTTCCGAAAATCAATGATAAACCGGGTAAACTGGTAAATATCCTCGTTAGTCTTTAACAACGTCCAGTTCAGCCATGAAATCTCATTGTCCTGGCAATATGCATTGTTGTTTCCATTCTGGGAATTTCCAAATTCATCCCCGGCGAGGAGAAGCGGTGTTCCCTGGCTCAGAAAAACCAGCACCAGAGCATTCCGGATCTGCTTCTTTCTCATTTCCAGAATTTTTTTCTTTCTCGTAAAACCTTCCACACCGCAATTCCAGCTGTAATTATAATCGCTTCCGTCCCTTCCGTCTTCCCGGTTGGCCTCATTATGTTTTCTGTCGTAAGAAACCATATCCATCATGGTAAATCCATTGGTTCCGGCAATATAATTGATCACTCCATAGGATTTCGGATTCCTCCGGACACGGAAAACCAGGGGATTCACCTGATCTTCGTCTCCCTTTAAAAAGCGTCTGATATCCACCAGGAATCCATCATTATATTCTGCAAGATGTTTCCTTCTGCCGCCGCATACCCCTTCCCAGGAGGTTGCCAGCAATTTGGTGTCTGCCAGATACGGATCTTCTCCCACCATCGCTGCCGGACCATTCCCTACCAGATGAATGCCGTCCACATGATACCGTTCCACCCAGGAACGTACCGCATCCAGCACGAATACCGGACTTTCCTTTCCGGTAAAAAACAGTTCTATGATAATTTCCAGCCCGGCACGATGGAGCGCTTTTACCATTTCCTTAAATTCCCGCTCCGGATTTTTGTCCTTTCCGCTGCTGTAGGATGCCTTCGGTGCAAAGGGATAACTTTTCCCATATCCCCAGTAATTGATCTGCCCGGTAGGCTGCTGGTCTCCCCCATACGGGTTCCCGGGCGCACCTTCCGGCATCATCACTTCCTGGAATTCTACGGGAGGCATAAGTTCCACAGCAGTGATTCCCAGATCTTTCAAATAAGGAATTTTCTCTATAACAGCCGCAAAGGTTCCCCGTTCTGTACATCCGGAAGAAATATGTCTGGTAAATCCCCGTACATGAAGATGGTAGATCACCGATTCCGAATAAGGAATATGTAGTGGTCTGTCTCCCTCCCAGTCAAAGTCCTCCTGGACCAGAGGCGTACGGAGAGGACGTTTGATCTGAGAAAAACTCCCCCATTTTTCATGTCCTTTAAAAGAACGCCCGCAGGAATCGGCCTGGATTTTTCCATCTGCTTCAAACCCATACTCCAATCCGTTAAAATCGCCTCCCAGAAGAGTCATGTGCCATACATCTCCTGTTCTGTCCTCTTCCCGAAAGGCTATTTTTTTCCAGGGTGTCTCCTTTCCCTTGCGGTACAGCACCAGACTGCAGCTTTCCTTCCCCGCTGCGGTAGCAAAATGATAGCCTCCCCTCACTCTGGTGACGCCCATAGGATACCATTTTTTATAATCTGCTATATAAAAATCTCCCATTTAAGCCTCCTTCTGTCACTGCTGCGCAGCGATCCGTTCCGCTAGGTCATTGAGATAAACCCACCGTTCCATCTTCTCTTCCAGAAGAGCTTCTTTCTCCTCCTTCTGAGTCATCAGCTCTCTCAGTTTTCCGTAATCGGTAGCCGCCTGTTCCATCTGTTGTTCCAGAGAAGCCAGTTCTTCTTCCAGGGATGCCATCTCATCTTCGATCACATCCCATTCCTTCTGTTCTTTATAGCTGAACTTTAATTTCTTTTCCCTTGGTTTTTCCTTGGAAATTTTCGGTTCCTTCTGGTCTTTTTCCGGCACTTCTTCCTGATGGATCCGTTCGCTGGCCGCCTGATAGTCCGTAAAACCTCCCTCATACTGACGGACTACCCCATTTCCTTCAAATGCGAAAATCCGCCTCACTACACGGTCCAGAAAATACCGGTCATGGGAAACCGTGATCACAATTCCCGGAAAACTGTCCAGATAATCTTCCAGAATCGTGAGTGTCTGAATATCCAGATCGTTAGTAGGTTCGTCCAGCATCAGCACATTCGGGGCTTCCATCAGAATCCTTAAAAGGTACAGACGGCGTTTTTCCCCGCCGGACAGCTTCCCGATCACCGTATACTGGACGCTGGATGGAAACAGAAAACGTTCCAGCATCTGAGAAGCGCTCACCCGGCCGTCTTTAGTCTGGATATATTCCGCCGCATTCCTGATATAATCGATCACCTTCAGATTCTCGTCCATGGCTTCGTTTTCCTGGGAAAAATATCCCAGTTTTACAGTCTGCCCGATGGTAACGGTCCCGGAATCCGGTTCCACCCACCCGGCTATCATTTTCATCAGCGTAGATTTTCCGCTTCCGTTGGGTCCGATAATTCCTACCCTGTCATCTTTCAAAAAGATATAAGTGAAATCTTTGACCAGAATTTTCTCTCCATACGCCTTACACAGCTGATCCACTTCCACCGTAGTACGTCCCAGCCTGCTGGCAACCGATTCCAGTTCCACCTGGCTGTCTGTTTCCGGTCCTTTCTGGTCTCTGAGGGCTTCATACCGCTGGATATGGGCCTTCTGCTTGGTCGAACGGGCCCTGGCTCCCCGCATCATCCACTCCAGTTCTGTCCGGAGCAGAGACTGGCGCTTCCGTTCTGAAGCTATTGCCATATCCATTCTCTCCGCCTTCAGCTTCAGAAATCCTTCATAATTTTCCTGATAACTGTACAGCTTCCCCTTATCCAGTTCCACAATCCTGGTGGTAACACTGTCCAGAAAATACCGGTCATGGGTGATCATTAACAGAGCACCTTTGAATTTCTTCAGATATTCTTCCAGCCAGTCCGCCATCTCACTGTCCAGATGGTTGGTAGGCTCGTCCAGTACCAGAAGCTCTGCCGTAGAAAGCAGCACGCTTGCCAGGGCGATCCGTTTCCTCTGTCCCCCGGACAAGGTTTCTACTCTGGCATCAAAATCTGTGATGCCCAGCTTGGTCAGGATGGTCTTTGCCTGGCTTTCCAGGTCCCACACATGGGAATGGCCTTCATTTTCCTTTACGATGCTTTCCAGTATGGTATCTCCCGGAGTGAATCTGGGATTCTGGGGCAGATAACGGATATCCAGATTCCGTTTTCTCGCCACCGTCCCTCCGTCCGGTTCTTCCTCTCCCGCCACAATCTTGAGCAGCGTGGATTTCCCTGTGCCGTTAATCCCGATCAGCCCCACTTTTTCCCCTTCCTGTATGGAAAAAGCAGTATCATCAAACAGCAGCCGCTCTGTATAGGATTTTGTCAGATGTTCGATTGTAACAATGTTCATATAGTCCGTCCGCCTCGTTTTCTGCTGCTCCCCGCAGCTGTATTCCCGTCAATCTTTTAATCCAATACCACTTCCACCGGACAGTGGTCAGATCCCAGCACTTCCGTGTGGATAGCGGCAGACGACAGTCTGTCCTTCAAACACTCAGACACACAGAAATAGTCGATACGCCACCCGGCATTCTTTGCTCTGGCGCTGAAACGGTAGGACCACCAGGAATAGATTCCTTCCTGATCCGGATAAAAATAACGGAAGGTATCCAGAAAGCCTGCATTCAGCAATGTGGTAAAATCTTCTCTCTCTTCATCGGTAAAACCTGCATTTTTCCGATTCGTCTTCGGATTCTTCAGGTCTATCTCCTTATGGGCAACATTCAAGTCCCCGCAGAACACAACCGGCTTTTTTTCTTCCAGTTTTTTCAGATATGCTAAAAATGCCTGATTCCATTCCCTGCGGTATGGCAGTCGGGCCAGTCCGTCCTGGGAATTAGGGGTATAACAGGTAACTACATAATAATCTTCAAATTCTGCCGTGATCACACGGCCTTCCTTATCGTGTTCTTCTATACCGATTCCATAGCTGACTGATAACGGTTCTTTTTTCGTAAACATGGCAGTCCCGGAATATCCCTTTTTCTCCGCATAATTCCAGTATTGATGATAACCTTCCAATTCCAGATTGATCTGCCCTTCCTGGAGTTTTGTCTCCTGAAGGCAGAAAACATCTGCATCTGCTTCCTTAAAATAATCCAAAAATCCTTTCGTCACACAGGCACGAAGCCCGTTTACATTCCAAGAAATCAATTTTGTCATATAGAAACTCCCTTCCTTTACATGGTAACCAGCTTAAAACAAGCCAAAACGATAGAGCCGATGGCAACCGCTCTTTTCAGGAAAGTCTGATTGATATAAACTGCAATTTTACTTCCTAAAAAGACTCCTGCCCCATGTGCTGCCAGGGAGAGTAACAGCGTTACTAACAGAGCCTGGGAAACACACTGGGAGAAATAACCTGCAGCAGATGGAACTCCGATAAAAATCGAATCATATAAAGCAATCCCAACCGCCATTCTCACCGGAATTCCAAGGGTCACCAGAAGGGGCATGACAAGCACCGGCCCTCCTGCCCCGGATGCAGAGCAGACGGCTCCCGTAATTCCTCCGAAAATCAGGGTCAGAACGCCATGTTCCTGGATCCGGAATCCATTTCCGGATTCCCGGTCTCTCCTCATCAGGATAGAAATTCCTGAAAGCAGGACCACTGCGTATAACAATAATTTCACAGATTCCTCCGGCAGGATCAGGTTCAGCCGGACTCCCGCCAATGCTCCCACCAGACTTCCAATTCCCAGGCGGGTACCAAATTTCAAATCCAGGTTCCTGCTCTTCCAATATTCTGCCGAACCGATCACGCCAGACAGAATGAATGCAGAAAAACTCAACGCCAGACTTTCTACCGTACTCATTCCCAGACTGATATAAAACATGGGTAATACAAATCCTGCAATGCCGCAAATGCCGATGCAGGCCCCCACTACAAAATTAACCAGCAAAATCAACAGCCATTCCATTTATCTTCTCCTATGCTTCAGCTCATATATAATCCGTTCTTCATCTAATGTGAGGATTTCCCGGTTATGCATCAGTAATTTCCCATTCACGATCATATCCTTAACTGCCGCCTCACTTCCGCATTCCAGCAGATTGTGGAGCATATGGGTGCACGGCTGCATGGAAGCGGTATTCAGGTCTATCCCGATCAGATCTGCCTGATATCCTGCTTCCAGCTTTCCGATTCTCCCTCGCTCGTCCATAGCTGCCGCGCCGCCTTCATACAGCATCGTGAACAACAGCTCTGCCGGCATGATCTTAGAATTGCGGGCAGGCACTCCAAACAGAAGCTGCATGATGGAACGGAAGATACGCATCTCATTCCACAGACTCAGCCCTCCATGTGCCGCTCCGTCCGTACCAAATCCGGGTACAATTCCCCGTTTTAACAAATCCGGAGTCTCCGGTGACGCCTTCCCGCAGTTACTGAACGGACAATGGCAGATTGCCGCCTGATGTCCGGCGATCAGTTCTTTTTCACGGGCAGACAGAATCAGACTGTGGGCTCCCAGAAAATGTTCCGATAAGATACCTGCCTGTTCCAGATACTCATAAGGCCGCATTCCCCAGCGCCTGCAAATTTCTTCCACTTCTCCCGGGTACTCATTCATATGGGCCTGTATCATAGTTTCCCGTTCCGCCCCATGTTCTCCAACCAGCCGGATCAGTTCATCGGAACAGGCGTTTAATGCCCTTAACCCGTAATACACCTTTAAAAGTCCTTTCCCATGCCAGTCACCATACAGCCTGTCTGTCTGGGATACCGCTTCCTTTGCATTCATGGCTATGGCAGCAGGCAGACCTTCTGTGTCCATGGTGGAACAGGACAAGGCAGCTCTTAATCCGCTCTTCAGATAAACAGCTGCTGCTTCTTCCATAAAATAACTTCCGGCCTCCACAAACCCTGTGGTTCCATTGTGGATCATCTCCACTGCCGCTGATTCCGCAGACAGACGCATCTTCTCCGGAGTCAGACTGCTTTCAAAGGGAAGCATGACTCTGGTCCAGATCACCGGTTCGGCGTCCAGCACCTGTCCTTTCAGCAGCTGCTGTCCCGTGTGCATATGACTGTCGATCATACCCGGCATAAACAGCATATCCTTTCCCGAAATCCGGTCCGCTGCCGGATAGCTTTCCGCTTGATGGGGCTGTACCGAAAGAATCTTCCCATCCAGGATCAGAATATCCATATGGTCCAGAATCTGGTCAGGACTGACCATCACACTGGTATCCTGGATCAGCAGATCACTTTCTTTCCTATCATTATCAGTATCATATCCTGGCAATCCCATCTCACACATTTCCTTTCCGGAATCCTGACAATTCACTATAAACAGTATACCATTTTTCCGCCGCCTTGCCTAGTTTTATCCTCAGACGGCTTATGGCCGGTTCAATTTTGCCAATGCCTCCGCAAATGCATTGTTCAAGGGCATATCTGCTTCTTTCTTCTGCTGGTTCAGATATTTCGCCACATCCCGCTTGCTGACACCTGCTCCTTCCTTTTTTCTCCGTTCCTGGAAGGAAGAAAGTTTTTCCTTATAACCGCACCGGCAGACGAAGATCTGACCTTCCCCTTTACCTCTCAGTTCCATCTTTTTGTGACATTTTGGACAGCGGGCATTGGATGTTCGGGATACGGTCTCCCGATATCCGCATTCCCTGTCCTGGCAGACCAGCATCTCACTGTTTTTTCCTTTTACTGCCAGCAGACGTTTTCCGCAGTTGGGACATTTTTTATTGGTCAGATTATCATGGCGGAAGGTTCCTTCCCCGCCTTTGATTTCTGCTGTCAGGTCAGCCGCATAGTTCCTGATCTCCTTCATAAATGCGGAACGCTTCAGATTTCCTTTTGCGATCCGGGACAGCTTCATCTCCCAGTCCGCCGTCAGCTCCGGCTTTCTTAAATCTTCCGGAACCAGTTCCAGCAGCTGTCTGGCTTTGGACGTCAGGTAAATATCCTCCCCTCTCTTTTCCAGCAGAAAACTTTTGAACAGCTTTTCAATAATATCGGCCCGGGTGGCAACCGTTCCCAGACCGCCGGTTTCTCCCAGGGTCTTTGCCATGGCCTTATCATGACTTTCCATATAAGCCACCGGATTTTCCATGGCAGACAACAGGCTGGCCTCATTAAAAGGAGCAGGCGGTTTTGTCTTTCCTTCCGTAACCGTAAGATTCAGCCTGGAAAAGATCTGGCCTTTTTGGATTTCCGGAAGTTTCTGTTCCCGTACCGCTCTTCCCGCTTCCAGTTCCTTCCTGTCATCTTCCTCTTCAAACTCATCTCCGCCGGTTTCATATACTTCCTTCCAGCCGGCAGACTTTATGGTTTTTCCACTGGCTGCAAATTGTTCGCCCCCGATATCCACAGTCAGGCTTACCTGCTCATACTGAAACGGTGGATAAAGCACTGCCAGGAACCGGCGTACCACCAGATCATAAATCCTTCTTTCATCTATCGTCATATGGTCCAGGTCCACATACTGTTCCGTAGGGATAATCGCATGATGGTCGGAAACCCTGGCATCATTGACAAAGGCGGCTTTCGCTGAAAATGTCTGGCCGGAAAGCCTGCCTGCCAGTTTCCGGTAAGGGCCTGTGCCGCAGGCCTGTAGACGTTCTTTCAGGGTCGGCACAATATCACTGCTCAGATATCTGGAATCCGTTCTCGGGTATGTGAGCACTTTATGGTTTTCATAAAGGCGCTGCATAATATTCAGCGTCTCTTTTGCCGAATAATGGTACCGTCTGTTCGCGTCCCGCTGCAGCTCGGTCAGATCATACAGCATGGGAGCAAAGGTCTTTTTCTCTGTTTTCTTTATCTCTGTCACTGTTCCGTCTTTCCCTCTCAGGGACTTTTCCAGAGCCGTGATCTTTTCTTTGTCAAAGGTACGGAAGCTTCCTGACCTGCCGTCTTTCCAGGTCAGGGTAATACCCGGTGTTCCATAAGCGGTAAGTCCGTAAAACGGCTTCGGCTTAAATTCCCGGATCTCCTTCTCTCTCCTGGCTATCATGGCCAGAGTAGGGGTCTGCACACGGCCGCAGGACAGCTGGGCATTATATTTGCAGGTAAGCGCTCTGGTCGCATTGATTCCCACCAGCCAGTCTGCTTCCGCCCGGCACATAGCTGCGTCATACAGAGGCTCGTATTCTTTCCCGTCTTTCAGATGGGCAAACCCCTCCCGGATTGCTTTATCCGTCACGGAAGAAATCCATAATCGCTTTAAGGGTTTATCGGCTCCCGCTTTCTTCAGTATGAGCCTTGCCACCAGTTCTCCTTCCCGTCCCGCATCCGTAGCGATCACGATTTCCTTCACATCTTTTCTGTGAATCTGATTTTTAACGATTTTAAACTGTTTTGCCGTCTGCCCGATGACTTCCAGCTTAAACGGCTCCGGCATCATAGGCAGCACATCCATTTTCCACTCTTTGTACTTTGGGTCATAACCTTCCGGATCTGCCAGCTCCACCAGATGTCCCAGCCCCCAGGTTACCACATACTTGTCCCCCTCCAGACAGCCATCGGATGCCTTTCTGCAATTCAGCACTCTTCCTATATCGCGTCCTACAGACGGTTTTTCCGCAATTACCAGTGTTTTCATATTTCTATTCCTTTCTGCTTTTCTGATATCCTTCTCCCCAAATCCGCATGGCCTGAAGCACTGGTTCCAGACTATAACCAAGATCTGTCAGCGTATATTCCACTCGGGGCGGCACTTCCGGATACACTTTCCGGGTCAGCAGACCATTGGCCTCCATCTGGCGGAGCTGAGAAGTTAATACTTTCTGGGAAACAGTTCCAATCGACTTCTTCAGTTCACCAAAGCGTTTTGTTCCATTCATCAGATCCCGAAGGATGAGTATTTTCCATCGGTCACTAATCAGCATCAACGCAGTTTCCACCGGACACAAGGGCAATTCTTTCTCCATATTTTTCCTCCAATAGTTTCTAAAAGTTACTATGTTACAAAAAAGTGCTTGGTTTACAATAGTTATCTATTTTCTTATAATATCATCATGAAAAATATGTGTCAAGAAAGCAAAATCTTTTAAAGTCTTATGAAGCAAAGGAGATTATAGAATGACAATTCAGGAAATTTTTAAACATTTTGACAAAATCGGTTGCTGCACATTTGCTACAGTAGATAGGGATTATCCAGAAACCAGAATTGCCCATTTTCTAGTTTATGACGAGGAAGGCCTATATTTTATGACGATGAATACCAAACCATTTTATAAACAGCTGAAAAAAACTGGCAAAGTGTCTGTCTGTGGTCTGTCTGCCAAAAGTACTGTGGAAGAAACCGCTGAAGGAAATCTGGTCTTTGATGCCGGATATTTTATCCGTCTGACCGGAGATGTGCGAGAAGTAACTATAGAAGAAATCCGGGCAAAAAACGACCCGGCCTTTGCGTATTGTATTGCTGACCAGGAACGGTATCCGGCTATGACAGCTTTTGTCATATACCGGGCCAAAGGCGAGATCTTTGATTATGACTTTGAAAAAGAGCATCGGGATCATAAGCTGGAACGGGAACGCTTCAGCTATGGTGATTTTCCCGTAACCGCCCCTGGACTGACCATCACAGAAAACTGCATTGGCTGCGGAACCTGTGCCTCTGTATGTACCTTTGATGCCATAGAAGCGCAGGGCAATCAATACCGGATCAACGGCAATCGCTGTGATGAATGCGGCAACTGTTTTATCAGCTGTCCTGCAGATGCTATTACCCACAAAGGAATCTGAATGAGTTTTGCCACGGTATATAACTGTTTATACAGAAAATTTTTAGAAATGATGGAGGTAACACATGAAAACTATGAAATTGATCTTACCCACTGTAATTGCTGCCATTTGCCTGATGACCGCCTGCAGCCAGCCTGTCGCAAAAGATAAGAAAACCCTGACTGTTGCCATGGAACTGGCCTATCCGCCTTTTGAAACCAAAGATGACAGCGGTAATCCTACCGGAATCAGTGTGGATCTGGCCAAAGCCTTTGGAGAATATGCCGGCTATGACATACAGATAGAAAATGTTTCCTGGGACGGGTTAATTCCTTCCTTGCAGACCGGAAAAGCCGATATGGTCATCTCTTCCATGACCATTACGGAAGACCGCCTGCAAAGCGTGGATTTTTCTGATCCATACGCCAATTCCTGCCTGGCCATCCTGGCCAATAAAGATTCCGGCATTGAATCTGCGGAAGATTTAAACCAGCCTGGCAAAAAAATTGCCGTCAAAACCGGATCGACCGGTTATCTGTATGCAACCGAACATCTGACCAACGGAGAGATCATCGCTCTGGCAGATGAAAGTGCCTGCGTCACGGAAGTATCTCAGAACAAAGCAGACGGATTTCTCTACGACCAGCTTACCATCTACCGGAATTGGAAGGAACATGAAGATACCACAACAGCTGTTTTTATTCCATTTCAGGATCCTGAACAATGGGGAATTGCTGTAAAAAAAGGAAATACGGAATTATTGGAAGAGCTGAATGCATTTCTGGATGAATACCAGGCGCAGGGCGGATTTGATGCGTTAACAGAGAAATATATGTCTGAAGAAAAGGCCGTTTTTGACCAATGGGGATTTACCTGGTTTTTTGACCTGGAACAGTGAGGCTGCATATGAAGCATATTTTATTGATACCTGAAAATGAAAAACCAACTCTCACAGCTGCGATAATCAATACGCTTCTGGTCAGTGTCCTGTTAATTGCCCTGTTCTGGATCTCTCTGAACCAGATTCAGATGACACTGGATTTTTCTTTTATCGGCACCTACAGAATCCGTCTGATAAAAGGATTTGGAATGACCGTGGCTCTGGGACTGATTGGATTTATCATAAGTTTTTTCATCGGTCTGCTCAGCGCTCTGGGGCAAAGCTGCAAGATTCTGGCTGTACGTTATTTCTGCAATCTGTATGTGATGCTGATCCGGGGTACACCTCTGATCATGCAGATTTATCTTTTTTTCTATATCCTGGGAACTGCCTGGGGAATCGAGAATCGGTTTGTGGCCGGGATCCTGATCCTATCCCTGTTTGAAGGAGCCTATATTGCAGAGATTCTGAGAGCCGGCATACAGGCCCTTGATCCGGAACAGATGGAAGCTGCCCGTGCTGTCGGCTTTACCAGAAAGCAAACGGTGCGTTTTGTGCTGCTTCCTCAGCTGATCGTTCTGACCGTACCGTCCTTAACCGGTCAGTTTGCGTCTATCATCAAAGATTCCTCCCTGCTTTCCATGATCGCCGTTATCGAACTGACACAGACGATCCGTGAAATCACAGCCACCAATTTTAAGCTTTTTGAAGGCTATCTGTTCCTGGGATTTCTGTATCTCTGTCTCACTCTGCCCATTACCCTGCTCAGCAAACGTCTGGAAAGGAGGTTTCGCCATGAAGCTTGAAATAAATGATCTTTCCTTAACCTTTCACGGACAGTCCGCCCCTGTTCTGTCCCATGTGAATTTCGCTGATTCCTTCGGTTCACTGGCTATTATCGGATCTTCCGGAGGGGGAAAATCCACTCTCCTCCGTCTGCTGGGCGGACTGATTTCCCCCACATCAGGAGAAATCCGGATTGACGGAGACCGGATTCCCACTGATGCCGCCTCCCTTCAGCAGTATCGGAAAAAAACCGGTTTTGTATTTCAAAACGGAGGTCTGTTCCGCCATATGACCGCCCTGGAAAATATCACCATACCTCTGATCCAGGTTCACGGCTATTCCCAGGAAGCAGCTCAGATGCGGGCCCTGGAACTGCTGAAACAGCTAGGTCTTGAGCAGGACGGAAACAAACATCCGGCTCAGCTATCCGGCGGTCAGAGACAACGGGTAGCCATTGCCAGAGCTCTGGCCGCCCGTCCCAGCTTTCTTCTGCTGGATGAACCCACCAGTGCACTGGATCCGGAATATACCAGTGAGATTCTTACGGTTCTTAATCAGCTGAAACAGGAAGGTGTTCAGATGATCATCGTCACCCATGAAATGGGATTTGCCTGGCACGCCTGTGATAAAGTAGCTTTTTTGCAAAACGGAACTTTACTGGAGTGGGGAGAAAGTGCCAGCTTATTTCAATCGCCCCAAACGCCTCAGTTGAAACAGTTTTTAAGTAAATTACTGGAATGGAACAGATAACGGGATATTCTGCTCCGGATCCCGGAGCAATATCCGTCTGGGCTCTGTCTCCCACACTTCCGCTTCCACTCCGTAAACTTCCCGGATGCAGCTTTCTGTCAGCACTTCTTCTGCCCTGCCGGACCTGTAGATCCCGCCGTCTTTCATCATCAGAAAACGGTCACAGAACATGGCCGCCAGGTTCAGGTCATGAATGGATACAATAGTGACCAGTCCTTTTTCCCTGGTCACTTCTCTTATCAGTCCCAGCACCTTCAGCTGGTTTTTCAGGTCCATACTGCTGGTAGGCTCATCTAACAACAGCAGGCGAGGCTCCTGGACAAGGGCTCTCGCAATCAGGATCTGCTGTCTTTCTCCGCCAGAAAGCTGGTCCAGCGGGCGGAAAGCAAATGCTTCCAAAGACAGCTGCTCCAGAATCCCAAATACCTGTTCCCTGTCTTTTTCCGACGGTTTCCGTTTCATAAAAGGAATCCGTCCCATCATCACCGCATCTGCCCCGCTGATCCCCATTGCCGCCTTTGTATGCTGAGGCACATATGCTGCCTCTTTTGCCCTTTCTCTGTAAGTCATACGAAAAAGGTCCCGTCCGTTTAACCTGCTGCTTCCGGATAATGCTTTTCCAATCCCGGAAACAGCTTTTAAAAGAGTGGTCTTTCCGGCTCCATTCACTCCCATAAGGGCCAGCACTTCCCCTTCCCTGGCCTGAAAGGACAACTTCTCAAACACGGTCCTGCGACCGTAAGCAACCGTCAGGTCTTTTACTTCCAGTCCCATCCGTTTCCTCCTTTCCCTGCCGTCAGAACCAGGTTGATAAACACAGGAACTCCGATAAAGGAAACCACGATTCCCACCGGGATGACCACCGGGGCCAGGAGCATTCTTCCCACTGCATCTGCTGCCAGCAGAAGAGCCGCTCCCCATAATCCGGAACAGGGAAGAAGGTATCTGTGGTCATTTCCTATCATCAGCCTTGCCATATGAGGTCCCGCCAGACCTACAAATCCGATGACGCCGGTAAAACTGATGACGGCCGCTGTCATCAGCACCGCCAGGATTCCAGCCAATATCCTGACTCTTTCCGGGTGTACACCCAGGGAGATCGCCACCTCATCGTCTCCTGCTGCCATGGCATTCAGATCAAGAGCCATAAAAAACAGTGCCACACTGCATATGGTCACCAGCGCCGCCACAATGACTGTCTGTTCCCATGCCGCTCCATTCAGGCTCCCAAACGCCCACTGGACCGCCGCTGTCAATTTATGTTCATCTGCAAAATACTGGATCACGGATGTGGCGGCGCTGAACAGATAGTTCAGTCCGATTCCCGCAAGGATCATGGATTCCGGTCCCAGCCCTGCCCGGCTGGAAACCAGATATACCAGAACCGTACAGACACCAGCCCACAGAAATGCCTGAAATACCACTCCTCCTTCGGTTCCTGCACCGATTCCTATCCCAAAAACAAGAGAAAGAGAGGCCCCAAAGGCTGCTGCATTGGAAATCCCCAGAGTGAAAGGGCTGACCAGAGGATTTCCCGTAATTCCCTGCATGGCTGTTCCTGCTACCGACAGGCCGATCCCGGCAAAAACAGCCATAACGATCCGGGGCAAACGAAGGAGAAAAATAACTTTATGTCCGGTATCTTCCGGATTTCCTCCTGTTTTCACTGCTTCTCCTATGGCTGCAAACAGATCCCGGACAGAGGTATCCGATGCCCCCAGGACTGCTGTGCCAAAGGCAAGGAAAATCACTCCCACCATGCCTGTCCATAAAAGAATCTGTTTTTTTCTTTCTTTTCTTTCATATTGTTCCTGAAGAGTTTTCTTCATTTAATGGAGCTCCTTTGCACTGTAAAAATGGCCGTCTACAAACCGGAATCCCTGAAAATCCTCCAGCCATGCCCGAAATACTTCCTCCGGATCCAGATCCGGAAGAAGTTCCGGATACATCATTTTTGCCAGATAAATCGTTCCTACCAGCTTACAGGCTCCCCCATGGCTGAACTGGGTCATGAAATATACCTCATCATTCTTCACCGCCTGAATACTGTCCCAGCCCGGGCGGGAAATCAGAGCTTCACAGGCGGCCTGAAATTCTTCCTTGGAAGGAGGCACGTACAGCCCGGTCCCGGCATTGGCGGCCTTGGGAGTAATCAGCTTTATGATCACATCCGGGTCTCTGGTAATCACTTCTTCCGGGTCTACTTCGCTTTTTTTAATTCCGCTGTTATTGTCAGCAAAAATGTTTTCCCCTCCTGCATAGGCACACATATCATAATAAAAATCTCCTGGAAGAGTAGTACTGTAATCGGAAGTACTTTCAAAATACACCGTTTTTTTCGGCTGCCCCTCCAGCTGTTCAGAGATATAATCCAGTTTATCCTGGAAATAGCGGTAAAATTCCTCCGCCTTCTCCTCAACCCCAAACATGGTTCCAATGGTCTTCACCTGATTTCCAAAATCCGAGGTGTCATAACCGGAAATGACAAATACTTTGATTCCAAAAGGCTCCAGGGTTTTTTCTGCTTCCTCATAAACCCCGTTATCCGGAAGGATCAGTACCTGAGGATTTAATTCCGCAATCTTCTCATAGTTCAGTTCGGTCTGGCTCTTTCCAATCACTTCTTCCGGGTCGAACATTCCCCAGTATTCCCTGTCCTGTGCCGTATTACTGTCCACAGAAATAATCCGGTCCACCGCTCCGCAGGCACGGATCAGTTCACTGTTGTACCGGTTTGCCACCACACAGGTTTCCACCGGATAGGGAAGTTCCACCTCCCGTCCCACATTGTCGGTGAGCACTATAGTCTCTTCATCTTTTGCTTCCGTGTTTCCTCCGCAGGCCACAGAGGAAATTGCCATGAATGCTGCGCAGATCATGACCATCATTTTTTTCTTCATCTCATTCGTCCTCCTGAATGTATATTCGGAACTTCCAGGAAGTAAAAAAGGCTTTTCTGCCAGACGGCAGAAAAGCCCAAAAGTCCTGTATCTCACAGCCCTTTTCCCACTGCCCGGAAATGTTCCTGTTCTCATCACCGGCAGGTCTCCTGACTTATCCTCATCCTCCGGACACCTTCCCGCTTTTCGCAGTGGCATCTTGTCCTTTGTCGGCAATCACAGTAGTGGCTGCTGTGGGGGATTCTCACCCCGCTTCCCTTTTCATGGAATTCCCATTCCAACCTGATGATGGTTCTTTCCCAGTATATACGGAATGAGAGAAATTTGCAATTCTTCTATTCAGTTGATATTCTCCATAAACTGCTCCATATATTCCTTTGAAATCCTCAGGCTTTCCAGTATCTGGCTCCTGCTGCCCTCAAAGGCCTTATCTTCCACTTCCACACAGGTATAGCCTTCATATCCGATTTCCGTAAGGGCTGCCACGTATTTTCCCCAGTCTACATCACCCAGCCCCGGAAGTTTTGGTGTCATGTAATCCAGAGGATACGCCATGGTTCCCTCTCGTTTCAATTTCTCCTGGTCCAGCTTGATGTCTTTATAATGTACATGGAAAATCTTATCTTTAAATTCATAAAGTGGTGAAATATAGTCCATCATCTGCCATACAAAATGGCTGGGATCATAGTTAATACCCAGATTGGGACTGGGAAGTATCTGGAATATCTCCTTCCAGATTCGGGGAGTTGTGAACAGGTTCTGTCCTCCTGGCCACTGGTCCGGTCCAAACAGCATGGGACAATTTTCAATGGCTACCCGAATGCCGTTCTCTTCCGCCCATTTCATGATAGGCGGCCATACCTCTCTGACAAGCTCCAGATTCTCTTCCACACTTTTATGCTGCGCCCTTCCGATAAAGGTCGTCACGGTTCCCACTCCCAGCAGGGCTGCGAAGCGGATCACCTGTTTCAGATGAGCGACTGCCGCCTCTCTTTTATCCAGGTCCTCATCCATCGTATTGGGATAATATGCCAATGCACTGATCTCCACTCCGGTATTTCTGCACACCTCCCGGATATGCTCGATATAGGAATCATCCTCATTGGTCACATCAATATGGCTGACTCCCGCATAACGCCTTTCTGCCTTTCCCTGAGGCCAGCATGCAACCTCCACACATGAAAACCCCATATCTGATGCTACCTGCATCATTTCTTCAAATGTCCAGCCATCCAGTATGGCACTGACAAAGCCAAGCTTCATACCCTTTCACTCCTAATCCACTTTTACCGTTCTGTTTGTCTTTGCTGACTCTTCTGCCGCAAAAACCACTTTCATAGCATCCAAAACACTTTCTCCGCTGATGCAGCAGGAAATATCTCCATTGACTGCATTCATAAATGCATCGATCACGCCGGAACTTGTCTGATTATCATTCGTCTGGATCTTATCTGCTTCATACAGGATTCTGCTGCCATCCGGTTTGGTGATGACCACACAGTAAGACGGATCTTCATAGATACTCATGATACCATCTGTTCCGTAAAGAACGGTAGAATTATTTTCACTGCCATAATAGGTCCAGCTTGCTGTCATAGTGCCCACACAGCCTGATTCCGTCCGGTAGAGACAGATGGCATTGTCATCAACCCCGATCAGCGTTCCATCACTGCCTTTTTTATCCAGCGTACCGATAAAAGCAGTTACCTCTGTAATTTTTTCTCCCAGAAGGAACTGTATTAAATCTGTCTTATGGATACCCAGGTCAGCCATAGCCCCCATCACTGCCTTTTTCTTATCAAAAAACCAGGTACCTTTCCCCGGATCGATACTCCATGTCTCCGGACCTCCATGCCCAAATATGGTCCTGAATGTCAGGACTTTTCCAATCTCTCCACGGCTGAGAAGATTCTTGGCAATGGTATGCCCCGAAGCAAGCCGCTGGTTCTGCCCGATCATCAGAATCCGCCCTGTTTCTTTTGCCGTCTTTACCATCTGCTCACATTCAGCCAGATTCACTGCCATCGGTTTCTCACACAGTACATCAACGCCAGCCTTCAAAGCCTCTATGGACACTCTGGCATGCAGTTCATTGGGCGTACACACAGACACCGCATCTACTTCTCCCGATGCCAGCAGCGCCTCATAACTTTCATACGCCTTTCCTTCATACCTTTCAGCCAATTCTGATGCCCGCTCCATATTCGCATCGAAGAAAGCGGTCAGTTTTACGTCATCACGAGCCGCATATTCGGGAATGTGCCGAAGCTGGGCTATTTTTCCACAACCAATGATACCTATCCTTTTCATATCCGTACCTCGCTAATTTTTCTGCAGCATATGTACCCGGACTGCACTGATACCAAGAGAAATAATGATCAACGCCCCTGATGCTATTTCCTGAAGATAGGAATTGACTCCAAGAATGTTAAGCACATTGGAGATCAGTCCCATCAGAAGCACTCCGAAGAATGTACCTATGATATTTCCCTTTCCTCCATTAATAGGAGCTCCGCCAATCACAACCGCACCCATGGCCTGAAGTTCATAACCGGATCCTGTAGAAGGAAGCGCCGAACCCACTCTGGAAAGAAGCAGGACAGCAGCAAGGCCAACAAAGAAACCATTCATGGCAAAAAAGATGAGTTTATTTTTCGTTACTTTAATACCCGATAAAAATGCCGCTCTTTCATTCGACCCGATAGCAAAGATCCTTCTTCCTATCTGGGTATATTTTAAAATAATCCCTACTACCACACACCCAAGCAGGCTGATGATAAAAATAAGGGGAACCACTCCAAATAAACGGAACCGGTTCATTGCATCAAATTTCCCGTAAACAGTCCGGATCACACCTTTTGTCAGATACAGGGCAGCCCCTGTATAGACGCTGGTAGTAGCAAGGGAAATAATAAACGAAGGCGCTTTAAAGATAATAGACAGTACCCCGTTTAAAAATGTGCAGAACATGGATACCAGAATTCCTGCACAGGCTGCCAGTGGAATCGGAATCCCTGCATTGATCATCATAGCCATCAGACAGGAACTCAGTCCTATCACAGCTCCCACCGAAATATCAAAATTCCCGGAAATGATCAGGATCGTGGCTCCTGCAGCCACCAGTCCCAGCACTGCAATCTGCTCAAAAATATTCATAATATTATTGATCATCAGAAATCTAGGATTCCTGATCGCTGTAAACACGGAAATCAATAAAATAATAAAAAGAAGAATCAACCACTGCTGGCTCAGTATCCTGTATTTCCATCCATTTCTGTCCTTCATGATCCGTTCTCCTTTACTCCAATATATTCTTTGATCAGTATGTCTTCCGTTGCATTTTTTGCTTCCATCACATTCACAAGCTTTCCTTCCCGCATAATTCCAATTCTGTCACTCATGGAAATCAGTTCCGGCATATTAGATGAGACCATGATAATGATCTTCTTCTGCTCTGCCAGATGCTCGATCAGTTTATAGATTTCCTCTCTTGCGCCTACGTCAACGCCCTTTGTGGGTTCATCAAAAATATAAACATCCCCATTTTCAAGAAGCCACCTGGCAATGACTACCTTCTGCTGATTTCCGCCGCTCAGATTTCCCACTTCCTGCTCTCTGTTAAAAACTTTGATCCCAAGTGTTCTGATGCTTTCATCAGCTTCCCGGTTTTCCTTATTCAGCGACAAAAAGAAATTTTTTTCATTCTTAGAAATCAATAAATTTTCCTTTACGGAACGAATGATAAACATCCCTTCCTTTTTCCGGTCTTCTGATACCAGAAATACTCCCTTGCAGACTGCTTCCGTGGGATTTTTCGGCGTGATATCCCTTCCGTCCAGAATCAGCTTGCCTGCCTCAGACCGGTCTGCCCCATAAATCATACGCACCAGTTCCGTACGGCCAGCGCCTACAAGTCCTCCCAGTCCAAACACTTCCCCTCGGGAAACCGTGAAGCTGACATCCTCTACAAATCCATTCCCGGAATAGTGGGATACCTGCAACGCCTGGTCTCCTGAAGCAAAGCAGTTTTTCTGATAAAAATTAGAAGCCGCCCTTCCCACCATTGCCTGGATCAGTTCATCCTGATTGCTGTCCTTAAGGAATAATTCTTTTACCATTTCCCCATCTTTCAGCACATAAGCCCTGTCACCCAGTTGAAAAATTTCTTCCAGAAAATGAGAAATATAAATGATTCCTATTCCCTGGTTTTTCAGTCTTTCTACCAGTTCCATAAGCGATGCGGTTTCTTCCTCCCCAAGAGAAGCGGTCGGTTCGTCCATGATCAGGATCTTGGCTTCTCCATGAAGAGCTTTCGCCACCTGAAGATTCTGCTTTTGACCTGGTGAAAGCCGTTCCACAAGCATGGCCGGATCAAGGTTAATGCCAAGCTGCTTCAAAAGAACAGCAGTCCTTTTTTCCTGTTCCTTTTTGTTGACAAACGCACCATCCCGCAGAAGCTCATGCCCCAGAAATATATTATCGGAAACCGTCAGGGAATCTACCAGATCTGCGTCCTGATAAATCGTTGCGATTCCCAATTCCATTGCCTGAGCAGGTGAAAGTTTTTCATAAACCTGATCAAAAATCTTCATTTTTCCACTGTCCGGGGGCTGAGCCCCGGACAGTATTTTAATCAGTGTTGATTTCCCTGCTCCATTTTCCCCGGCAAGGCAGATAACCTCTCCTGCATTAAGGCTTAAGCTAACATTATGAAGAACACAAATACCCGAAAATGATTTGCTAACATTTTCAACCTCAAGAATTTTTTTCAAAGCGGTTACTCCCTTCCTGGCAAACCTGATTTATTTTACTAACTCAGGGAAATATTCCTCTGTCAGCTGCCAATAACACTCATCAACTTCCCACGGAACTACCTTCATTTTGTCGTCAATGTTGGTCTGGTCAACCGGCATGATAGGAAGCTCGATCTGCTGCTGTGTTTCTGTATTTTCTCCTGTTACATACTGGTTTAATACCTCATAGGAGATGAGTCCTTCCCATCCCGGAGAAGAAGAAATGGTATAGGCCAGTTTTCCGTTTTTGATCAGCGGAAGACCTGCCGGTGAACCATTCTGTGATACCACCTTATACTGGTCAGCAACGCCCTGGGATTCCAGCATCTGGATCACGCCAGCTGCCATATCTTCGTTCATGACAAAGATAACAGAAAAATCTTTACCGGAAGCAATCGCATCCTGTGCAACCGTAATTGCCTTGCTTGGATTATATTCTCCTTCCTGAATATCGATAATCTTATTTTTGCCCAGTTCCTCTACTTTGGCCTGCATTGCCTCATTGATTCTCTGACAGGGAACTGACTCAAAGTTTCCGGTGATCACAAAGATATTCTCTCCCGGACAGTTGTCAGCAAACCACTGTGCATAGTTGTTTCCCATTTCCGTCCAGTCAAAGTCAATCGCTGCCACAATATCATTTCCATTGTTGTCCAATGCGGTTCCTACACTATCCGTTGCCACAAGCGGAATACCTGCTGCCGCACATTTTTCTGCTGCGATCTTAGCTCCACTTTCATTGAAAGAAAAGATACACAGTCCATCTACGCCCTGATTGATCATGGAATCAATATTGGCAACTTCTTTGCTCACATCATAGTCAGAGTTAAGGACAATAACCTCATTCCCATCTTTTTCCGCTCCCATCTGGTACCCTTCCACATTTCTCTGATACCAGGTATCCGGTCCGGGCGTAATATAGCCATATACTTTACCGCCCTCTGAAGACTCCTGAGCTTCTGTCGTCTCCTCCTGTTCAGATGCCTGCGCTTCTGTTTTTTCAGCGGCTGTCTCTACTGCTGTAGTCTCTGTACCAGCAGATGAGGAGCAGGCTGCTAACCCCATTGTTCCCAGAAGCACACATGCTGCTAACCAACTTTTTCTCATAATGTTACCCTCCTTTGTTATAATGAAAAGCAGTTCTTAAGGAACTGTAATCCTTCTATAGCAAGCGTATCCTGGCTGCTTTCCAGCTTTCGCCACAGAGATACTGCTTTCGCTATTTCTTTAATATCTGTTGTAAACGATTCGATCACAACAGAGCCATCGTACCCTGCTTCCCTCAGCCCGCTTCTGATTTCATCCCAGTCCAGATGGTCTTTCCCAGGTGTTCCTCTGTCATTGGAGCAGGCATGGAAATCATAGATCCGGCTTCCCGCTTTCCGTATGGCTTCTCCCAGATTCTTTTCTTCAATATTCATGTGGAACGTATCCAGGAGAAATCCCAGATTATCTTCTTCCACTGCCCGAATCAATTCCAACCCTTCCTCAACCGTATTGATAAAATCGGTTTCAAACCGGTTCAGGGGTTCTATGGCCAGTTTTACTCCCTTTTCCTGGGCATACCTGCAAAGTTCTTTCAGATTGGCAACTGCATAATCCCATTGCCGTTTCTTCTCATCTTCCGGTGCAAGTCTGGCTTTTCCCGTAGCTGCATACATAGGTCCTGCCACATAGGGGGAACCTACGATTGCCGCCATATCAATCAAACGCTTCACATAGGAAAGACCTGTTTTCCTGTATTCCTCATTGTCGGAACTGATATCCCGCTCAGTGCCGAAGGCTCCGCAGATGTGGACCTGAATTCCAATGTTATCTGCTTCATGCTTTACATAATATGGGTCAAAGCTATCCGGATCTTCCACGCCTATCTCATAGATATCAAATCCGATTTCTTTTGCCAGCTTCAGCTGTTCCCGTGCATTATCATTAGAAAATGGTGATACCCAGACATATGAACTAACTCCGAATTTCATATTTTCCTCCATTTTTACATTTTTTGAAAAATTTACATCTGTTTTCTCTTGTTTTTGTTGTTTTTTACATTTTTAATGATACATTTATTTACTATTTAAGTCAATATGGATAGTAAAGTTTTCATTTTTTACATTTTTTATGTACTTTTTTATGGTTATGGTGTATGATTATTGTAAAAGAATGGGAGGTGTCCATAAGTGGAAAGAAAAAACCGTAAATCAACGATTTCTGATGTCGCAAAACTTTCCGGTGTGTCAATCGCAACCGTTTCCAGATATATCAATGACTCTGTAGGAGTCCGCCCGGCAACCGCGGAAAAAATCCTGAATGCCATTCGTACGCTGGATTATCAGCTTCCAAAAGATTCTCCTCTTCTGAAATCCGGTGTATGCACCAACATCATCCTTATTAATATTCCATCTATCTCCAACCCTTTTTATAATGATGTGGTAAGAGGCGCGCAAAATGCTGCCGCCCGTCACGGATACTATACATTTGTCAATGTCCAGCACCTTAATTCCGGAACAGAAGGACCTTTTATCTCCATGCTGAAAAATATCAATCCCTGCGGAATGATCGTCCTCAATTCCGTCAGCAGAGACCTTTTTGATAAGCTATATCCGGTCATTCCTTTCGTACAATGCTGCGAATATACGGAAAACCAGGACCTGGTTCCCTATGTAAGCATTGATGATATATCCGCAACCCGGGGAATGATGGAATACATTTTTTCAACCGGCCACAGAAAGATTGCCTTCCTTTCCGGGCCTGACCGCTACAAATATGCCAGACAACGTCTGGCAGGATACCTCCTGTCACTGGAAGAAGAAAATATCCCGGTTCGGAAAGACTGGATCATACAGCTTTCTGACCTTGATTTTTCCATTGCGCTTTCTTCCATTCAGCAGCTCATGTCCAGAAGCGAACACCCGGATGCCATCTTTACCGTCTCCGATGTACTGGCAGCTGCAGCGATCCAGGGCTGCCGCCTGGCTGGCCTTAAAGTTCCCGATGATGTGGTGGTGACCGGATTTGATAACGTAGATATCTCCCAGATATCCCATCCGTCCATTACCACCATCAATCAGCCAAAATATCAGTTAGGCTATACAGCCTGCGAACTGCTGATCGAAAAATTAAAAGTCAAGGATCTGCCGCCGCGGCAATTATTCCTGAATACAGAACTCATCATACGGGAATCCACCAAAAATATCTGATTGGCCCGCTGACCAAAAAAGGTTCTCAGATGCATCATCAATTGTTGCATCTGAGAACCTTCTGTCTATCCGTCTATTCTTATTTCTTTCTGCTTTTTCCTTCCGGCAGTTCCTGATATAACCGCTCCATAACCTGAGCCATCAACTCCATTTATTCTGCCTCTTTCTTTACCGGAATCCGGATTACTGTTTTCTGTTTAGCAGGTACAGTCCGTCCCGGAAGGGACAGGTAAATCTCATGATGGAATCTCCTAACAGAGTAATCTGCCACCATAATCCCTCTAAAGGGGGTACTACATAATCGTAAAATCCCTCTATCCTGCTATCTCCCTTTTGGCTCATCTTGATTCCGTAAGCCAGGTTGAACAGAAGTCTGACTGCCGCCTTATATTCACCATCTGGTATATTCGGATTTCCTTTTCCCTTAATTGCCATAAAATTCATAGAGGGCACTGTGACCAGCTCCGGTATTTCTTTGGGCATATAATATTCTTTCTCCACTTTTTTATAATCAAAGGGCATAGAGTTCCTCCTTTCAACTATCTTTTCCATACTGCTTCAGCATATTTTCTGCTGCTCTCATAATTCTTTCCCTGACTTCTTCCGGCTCCAGCACTTCTACCTCATCGCCAAAGGTCAGAAGCCAGTGTACCAGATTTTCCATGTCTGTATAGACGCTGCTAAACAGCAGCCTTCCATCTCCCATTTCCTGAAAGCAGTCCATCCCAAATTCCTCTGCCAGCCTCCATTTCTGTTTTCTGGAAAACAACGCCTTTATCTCTATCTCCAGAGCAGTGTTCCTCTCCGCTGATAGGTCTGGGGGTGGAGCCTCTCTCCCTTCAAAGGCCTGTCCTGTTTTTACAGGAAAATCCATTCGGTTCAGTTTAAACAGCCGAAAATCCTGTCTTTCCGTACACCACCCCCATACATACCAGGAATACCACCGAAATACCAGATAGTAAGGCTCTATGACTCTTTTTCCCTCGCCCTTAGAAGTGCAATAAGTAAAGCTCACCAGCTGTTTTTTCTCAATTGTCTCCTGGAACAGCTGAATCTTGGGAGCTACAGAAGACTTATCCCAGGAAGAAAGGTCGATCAAAACCGACTCTTTTCCGCTGATAAAAGAAGCCCCCGGCTGAAGCCTCTCCATCAATTGCCTGTAATAGCCGCTTCCACTTACACTGTCAAGACTTCTCAGACCTGCCAGAATCATCGCCATGTCTTTTGAAGTAAACAGCGTTCGATCCATACAGTATCCGTCCATAATCCGGATTCCTCCGCCGGCTCCCTGCAGTGTGCAGATTGGGATCCCAGCCTGACAGATACTGTCAATATCACGACTGATAGTTCTGCGTGACACCTCAAATATCTCAGCCAGTTCAGCAACTGTTGTTTTTTCTTTTTGCAGCAGTACAGAAAGTATTCCTATCATTCTGTCTATCTTCATAGCTTCACCTCTTATGCACTTATTTTACCATACCAAACAGGACATCTGTATGTCATATTAAAAAAGGCTGTCCAAAAACCACAGATTTCACCCGTGGTTTTCAGACAGCCTTTATCATTCATTTATCCGTTCCTATCTTCTCTCTACCGCAATTTTTATATCACATTAACGATTCACCGCATATTCCACCAGAATATCCGCTTCCACGCTTACCTGCCCAGGCATGACTGCTGAAGCCGCCTCTCTGGCTCCGCCTGCCTCTGCATCTTCTACCGCAAAATTTCCCATCGCCGTATATCTGGCACCGCTGTTTACGCTCCGCTCATCAATCCTTACCACCTCTCCCAGACTGCAGCCGCCTGCAATGGCCATGGCATTGGCTTTTTCATAGGCAGATTCCACTGCTTTTTTCAGCGCCTCCTGGTAGCTCTCATCATACTTGCTGGACATATAGGTCACAGACTGTATCCGGTTAGCACCTGCATCTACAGAAGCAGACAGGATATCTCCCACATTTTCTATGGGAATATCCGAAACGGTGATCATGGTCTCCATGGAATAGCCTGTAATCTGCTGACCATTGTCCCAGTCATAAATCGGATTCAAGTCATAATTGGACGTCTGGATGGAAGAATCCTCAAGCCCCTTTTCTTTCAGGACTGTCACCACCCGGTCCACCGCCTCACCATTGGACGTCTGGCAGGCTTCCGCATCTGCTTCCTGAGTTTCCACCGTAAGCATCACCTCTGCAATATCCGGAACTACTTTTACTTCTTCCCTGGCCGTTACGGATATCACCTGATTCTCCACATTTACTACCTGCATGGTATCCGGTACATTTACACTGGACGACACCGGTGATGTTCCACACCCCGCCAGCATAAGTCCGCTGACAGCTGCCATTGCCCACACTTTCCCTCTCATTCCAATACCTCCTTCATACCGTTCTCTTTGTCTTCATGATACCACACCGCTGGAAAACCTTCTTTGCTTTTACCTTAAATTTCCTTTACTACTTAGAAAAGGTTTCCGGTATCAAAAAAAGCCGGCATCAGCCGGCTTTTCTGAAACATCTGTTTTAATCATCTTTCTCTGTCATCTCAAATACCTGACGTTTTCTTGCCATCTCATCGCTTGCCAGATATTCGTCATAAGTAGTGATCTTATCGATCAGCTGACCATTTACAATCTCCATGATACGGTTAGCTGTGGTTTCCACAATCTGGTGGTCACGGGAGGAGAACAAAAGTACTCCCGGGAATTTGATCAGTCCGTTATTCAGGGCTGTGATAGACTCCATATCCAGATGGTCTGTCGGCTCATCCAGCATCAGCACATTGGCTCCTGAGATCATCAGCTTGGACAGCATACAGCGCACTTTTTCACCACCGGAAAGCACCTTTACTTTTTTCACTCCATCTTCACCGGCAAACAACATTCTTCCCAGGAAACCACGGACATAAGTCACATCTTTTTCCTCGGAATATTGGGTCAGCCAGTCCACGATGGTATCATCATTGTCAAATTCCGCCGTATTATCCTTGGGGAAATAGGACTGGGTCGTGGTCAGTCCCCATTTGTAGCTGCCTTCATCCGGCTCCATCTCACCGGCAAGGATCTGGAACAGAACTGTCTTTGCCCTTTCATTCGGTCCTACCAAAGCCACTTTATCTTCACGATTTAAAATAAAAGAAATATCATCCAGAATCTTTTCTCCGTCAATGGTTTTGGAAATATGCTCTACGGTCAGGACTTCATTTCCGATTTCACGGTTGGGACGGAAATCAATATACGGATATTTTCTGCTGGACGGACGGATATCATCCAGCTCGATTTTTTCCAGAGCCCTCTTTCTGGAAGTTGCCTGCTTGGATTTAGAAGCATTGGCGGAGAATCTCTGGATAAATTCCTGAAGTTCTTTGATCTTCTCCTCTTTCTTTCTGTTTGCCTCTTTCATCTGCTTGATCATCAGCTGGCTGGACTCATACCAGAAATCATAGTTTCCAGCATAAAGCTGAATCTTACCATAATCAATATCCGCAATATGAGTACATACCTTATTCAGGAAATAACGGTCATGGGATACCACGATCACCGTATTTTCAAAATTGATCAGGAACTCTTCCAGCCAGGCAATGGCATCCAGGTCCAAATGGTTCGTCGGCTCATCCAGAAGCAGAATATCCGGATTTCCGAATAACGCCTGTGCCAGAAGTACCTTCACCTTCTGGGCACCGGTCAGTTCTTTCAGCTGGCAGTAATGGAATTCGGTATCAATGCCAAGACCATTTAACAGGTTCGCTGCATCAGACTCTGCCTCCCAGCCGTTCATGGTAGCGAACTCTCCTTCCAGTTCCGCTGCCTTAATGCCGTCTTCGTCTGTGAAATCTTCCTTCATATAAATGGCATCTTTTTCTTTCATGATCTCATACAGTCTGGCATTTCCCATAATAACCGTATCCAGCACCTGGTATTCATCATATTTAAAATGGTCCTGCTGCAAAAAAGACAGTCTCTGTCCCTGACCGATGACTACTTCACCGGAAGTCGGCTCCAGCTGACCGGACAGAATTTTGAGAAATGTAGATTTCCCTGCTCCGTTGGCACCGATCACGCCATAGCAGTTACCTTCCGTAAATTTAATGTTTACTTCTTCAAATAACGCTTTTTTTCCAACTCTCAGTGTAATATTGTTTGCACTAATCATTCTTCTTTGACTCCTTGAAGTTCTTACCTATCTTTACCTATAAAAGAGGGGCCATGCAGACCCCTCATTCCGTTATCACTCTTATTGTACAGGTTTTTCCCGATTTTTCAAGGTTTTTTAGAAATTTTCCTGTTACGTCCACCTATTCTGCATCAGCAATCACGATAGCATATTTGATTCCGTCCCGTTCCACATAAGTAACGGTGACTTTTGCCCCCTCAATCTGCTCGCCTTCCATTTCAATCTTGGTATCTTCTTTTACAAAGCTATCCTCATTTCCCGCTTCATCACGGATCGTGATCGTACTCATTCCTGCCGCCACGATCTCACCGGTCATTTCCTGCTCTTCTTCCTGAGCCGTCGTTTCTTCCGCTGTTGTCTCCACCGACCTTGTTTCCTCAACTGTTTCCGTCACAGTTGTCTCCGCTTTCGTTGTTTCCTCCGTCTTTCCGCCGCAGGCAGTCACGGAGATTGCCATTGCTGCGCATACTGCCGCCAGCATCCATCTATATTCTCTTTTTTTCATAATTGTATTCTCCTTTCTTAAACAATACCGCTACAGGGACAGGCTGCCTTTGGCCCTGGCTCTCCGATCCCGTATGGACTGAATCACAGGAACCATAAAAATCGCCACGATTCCTCCGGCAAAACCATTATTATACAGATTCATTCCTCCATACAAAAGCCCTACATTAAGAGCAACGGAAGAATGAAGATACCCCGCCAATAATCCGGCCAGAACACCAAATTCTCCGGCTACCGGAGCCAGAGTAGTGGAAAACAGCAGCGCAAGCATGGGAGACGGCTCATAAATATTCCAATATTTGGTAAAGCTGGCCAGATATACGCCAAACATAATAGGTGCAATATTCCTTAAATGTTTTCCGGTGGCACTGAAACCTACAATGGTAAAGATACCTCCAATGGTAGGACCATTCAGGTCTCCTCCTACCGCCGCCACAAAATAAGTGGCAAACAGCCCATTGATTCCCATATTTAAAATGGTGGCTGCCGCTCCCTGCTCTTTGATATAATCTGTACCGGATATTCCTATCGATTTCCATATATTCCGGTAGCTGGAAATTACCCCTTTACCCCGACGCAAAAATGCCGTTACGATCATACCGCCAAACAGGACTGTGAGTAAGACCAGAAATAATCTGTCATAACCGGTTGCCCAGATGAGCCTGGACTGAGTCTCCATCCCAAAAGACCGAAGCAGAGAAACGACCACCGTAGCAATAATCCCTGCCGCAAATCCCATGTTGTAAAGAGAATAGCCTTTATGGGCATAATGCACATGGGTTGCCAGAGGAGGCAATACAAAACCGATCATCAGTCCTACTGTTATACTGATCAGAAGCCGGATTCCAAAAGGAAATTCCAGTACATGCATCAGCTGGGTGATAATGGGAGATAGGCAGGTTCCATAAATTCCCACATAAATATATCTGGATAAATGAGTTTTATGATACCAGGCATACAGGCATACACCTGCCAGTATGGCCCATATATTCAGCAGGTTCTTTCCAAACAAAGAAAAGCCCAGCATCAGAAAGCAGGAAGTAATGGTATGTCCGTCAAATTCCCTTCCCGAGAAGTAGACAATGATAAGGCTGACAAGGGCCAGGATACCCGCATTGACCATGGCAGCCCCCACTCCTCCTATCACAAAATAATCTGTGATCAGGAAATCCGGCTCCCTGATAATATGTACCAATCCGGTCCATATTTCTGCCGGCTTCTGCAATATCATTCCTGCTCCAATAAAGTACAGGGGAACGAGAGCCAGCAGACCGAATTGTTTCGTTCTCGTCAGGGGTTTGTCCATTTGCATTCATGATCCTCCATTTTCATACTCTTTGTTTTCTATTATACTGGAAGCTTCTATATAGAGAAAGCACTTTTTTATAAAGATTTCCATACTTTTTCTTGAAACAGAAGGCACTGTGGGTTATGCTGTTCTATGAAATCATAAGAAGGAGAAGTTTGACTATGAAATCTTTTCATGAACTGCGCACCATGCTGCGCTCCCTTGATCATAAAAGCTATCCTGCCTATAAATCTCTGGCAGGCTCTTATCAGTTTGGCTCTTTTATTCTGTTTATTGACCATGTACAGGGTGACCCCTTTGCATCCCCTTCCAGCCTGCATGTAGAGATTCTCCATAAAGATGCAGGATTTCCAAAGGAATATTATGAAAAAACCTGCTCACGCATTGCCCTTCAGGATTTCCTGACCCGCCAGTTTGCCTCTCAGTTTGAAGACTTCAATTTCAAGGCAAAGGGGTCAGGAAAAAGCGGGCTGTTATCCATTACCCGGTGCAGGCAGGAGGTCCTGGAACGCAGTGCCTGTGAGATAACGGATACCAAAATCATTTCCCGTTTCCATGTAGGCTTTCCTGCTTTCGGAAGAACCATCAATGCGGGAGAACTGGAAAAAATCCTGTTTGACTTTCTTCCCCGCTGCGTGGAAAGCAGTTTCTTCTTCCGCCGCCTGGACAAGAAAAAAGTAGAACAGGCTGTTTTCCTGGCAGAAGACCAGGAAGCGGTCCGCACAATCCTGAAGCAGGAAAAACTGGTGGCCTTTGTAGCAAACGGCTCCATTCTTCCCAGAAAAAGCGGAGTATCCGACCTCCCCTTAAAATACAGCGTTCCTTTTTCTTCTCCTTCGTCCATGGAACGGACTCTGACACTTCCCCACCGTGGAAACCTCACCGGTATGGCCATTCCTCAGGGTATCACTCTGATCGTGGGAGGCGGCTATCACGGAAAATCCACCCTTCTGGAAGCTCTTCAGACCGGAGTTTATAACCACATAGCCGGTGACGGCAGGGAATTTGTGATTACAGACAATACCGCAGTAAAGCTCCGGGCGGAAGACGGACGTTCCATCCGAAACGTAGATATTTCCCTGTTCATCAACGATCTGCCCAACAAAAAAGATACGTCTTCTTTCTCCACTCCAGATGCCAGCGGCAGCACTTCCCAGGCTGCAGGAGTAATCGAAAACATAGAAGCCGGTTCCCGGCTCTTCCTGATCGACGAAGACACTTCTGCCACTAATTTCATGGTCAGAGACGATTTTATGCAACAGGTGATCAGCCGCGAAAAAGAACCGATTACCCCCTTTCTGGAAAGAGCCAGGGATCTTTATGAAAAAGCAGGGATTTCCACCATTCTCGTGGCCGGCAGTTCCGGAGCCTTTTTCTATATTGCGGACCACATCCTGCAGATGGACTGCTATCATCCGGTAGACATTACCCAACAGGTAAAAACTCTCTGCCAAGAACATACGGCTCCCAGGATCTACGCTCCTGGTTTTATCATCCCGGATTTTTCCAGGGCTCTTACTGCTGCAAACAGGAACAGCGGAAAAAATACCAGTCAGGGAAACCGAGGACGGGGCGGACGGGATTCCGGACGTCATGAACATATGAAAATAAAAACCTTTGGACGGGATTCTTTTTCCCTGGACAAAGAAACGATAGATCTGCGGTATGTAGAACAGCTGGCTGACTCGGAACAGACTACCGCCCTCGCTCATCTCCTCCGTTTTGCCCTGGAACAGGTCTTAGACGGAAAGAAGACCGTTCAGGATACGGTAACAATCCTGAATGATACCCTGGAGAAAAAAGGCTGGGAAGCATTCTGCAATTCCTATATTCCCTGCGGACTGGCAAAACCCAGAATACAGGAAATCTATGCCTGCCTGAACCGGTTTAGGGGATAAAATTTTCTCTATCCAGGTAACAATAAGCCCGGCTGCCATTCTTTGGCAGCCGGGCTCATTTTCGCCTCAATAAAAACTATTTTGAAAGATCCACCACATCTATCGGTGAATAATAGGTAGGTATGAAAATAGTCGGATCCATACCTCCCCGGAACATAGGCTCTCCGATCGTAGTGTGACGGAAGCCTGCAAATATGGCTCCTGGGAGATAAGCATAGAGCGGAGTAAGGAAATCATATTCCTTTTCCGGTACCGGCATAGGACAGTATCTGACTTCTCCGCTGATTCCGATCTCCTCCGGTTTCTTATCGCAGAAAATCAATACGCTTCTCTTTTTTCCCAGCATGACATTAACTGTTTCCACAATCTGGGCAACATTGCTGTCATTGGTATTGATCAGCACCAGTTCCCCGATTTCTTCTCCTGGTTCCATCATACTGTTGACGTGCTTGAAATTCTCACTGTCAATCACCCCACAAGCATCGCCTGAAAGTTCCACCACTTTAGCCTGGATAAATTTCCCTGTCCAGAACAGTGGACCGTCTCCCACAATTTCCAGATATTTTTTATCCATCCAGTTGATAGCGGAAGCAAAACAACTGTCATCAATCTCAGCCAGTTTTGAGAAAAATTCTTTATGATATGCCCTTACTGCATCACCCAGACGGGAAATCTCATTTTCTCCCCGTTTCAGCTCCCCGATTGCAGCCGCCATGGTCACCATGGTCAGAACATTGGCAAAATACGTACGAAGCCCTGCATTATTATCACCTTTCGGGATATTAGTATGACAAAGGATATCTGCCGCTTTTGCAGTGGGTGATTCCGGATTGTCTGTCACTGCCACAGTTGTAATGCCATGTCGCTTACACTGTTCTATCGCCTCTATGGTACGATAGATTTTTCCTGAATAGCTGATGAAAAAAGCGATGGTATCTTCACTTCTTTCTTCATAATCATAGTGACGGCTTAATTCGATCGCCTCCACTGCTTCATATTCTACCTCAGGTACATAATGTTCAAATGCCCCTTTTATGGCAAACGCTGCAAGATTGGAATCGCCGCAACCACTGGCTAAAATATGCTTCACATTTTTGAAAGCCGGAGCATCTATCACCTTTCTTACTGCTTCCGCCGCCCGATCAATCTGAACAAGGCTCAATGGTTCTACATCCATGCACTGGGCATGAAAACTGTCCTGAAAATAAAATTTCCTATAATATTTTTCATCATTCAGTCTTCTATACATAACTCACCTCATTGAATCCAAGTTTCAGTTCTGAAATCATAACGTCCACCAAAGAAATTATGCTCATTAACAGCAGCATGGTAAGCTGCCAGTAAGGTACCCGGTATAAAGTCCACGAATGGAGACATCCATTGCTCCGGGGCTTTCGCAATCTGGCAGACTACGGCTTTTCCTGCTCTTTCCATAGAGTTGAAACCTGCATCTGCAATACCATAGAAATTATCAATGTCATCGGTATTTCTCTGCTTTACTTCAAATTCCGATTCTTCCATATCTGTCACTACCAAAGTAGGGCGGTGCTGGGCCAGGCAGCCATTTATGGTGTCTCTCATACGGCTCAGACTTTTATCCGCTTCGTTGATCATAACAATCGTGCCAAACTCCTCCGGTCCCCGGAAAAAGAAACTGATATGGGCAAATTCCTCTGAAGTTGTATGGTCACAGTAAACTCCGCTGCATTCGATAAATTTTTCTTCCACAAACTGAGCCGAACTGCCTTCATTCCCGTCAGCTATCACTTCAAATTTCTTCAGTTCTTTCATCTTTACAGCTTCTTCAAACATCTGGTCATCTATGCGGTCCAGATCTTCCAGGAACCTGCGTGTATATCCTGCGATTTCTTCCCCCACCGTATAGAAATCCTGTTCACTTAAATATCCCTTGCAATATCCAAGATAGGCTCCCAACGCTGCGATTCCCATCATGCTGGCATAGTAAGAGCGAAGTCCTGGTGAATTGCACCCATCAGGTGTCTCCACGTCAAAGACTGTCTGAGCTGCTTTTCCTCCTCTGGAATCCGGATTTTTTGTAATCAGCATGCTCCTGATTCCAAGAGCATTAGCTTTTTCCAAAGCTTCCGCAACCCTTGCCGCAGACCCACTGAAACTGATGGCTACGACCAGTACCTCCTCCGCTTTCAGACCTTTAAGAATCTTTTCTTCCGTGTAATAATGGCAGAAATCCATGATATCCGGAGCATTACAGAGCTTCAGGCCACTCAGCTTTTTAAATCCGGTAAGCATAGCCCCGGCAGCTGAATAAGAATCTCCGCATCCCGTAATAATCACTCGTCTGATTCCTGCACCGCTTTCCTTTCCTATCATCTCAGAAAACTTCCCAAGATTGAAACACTTCTCCTTCTGAATTTCAGCAAGTTCTTTCAGATCTTGCACCTGATGCAAAACAGAGTTTGCGTAGTTATCCTTTTTCAAATCTATCCTCCTCCAAATACATTATTTATTTCAGGGAGATTCCATGAGCCTCCCTGTATTTTCTGCTCATGTTCAATGCTATAACCCCAAAAAACAGCGCCGCCGTAAACATAATCATTCCTAACAGGAAAGCACCTGTAAAGGAACCCGTTGCATCAAAAATACCGCCGATAGGGGAATATACCAATGCAGCTATCATGCTGTTTCCAATCATCAGCACCGCCCAGATATCAGAATAGTGCCGGTCTCCTACCACAGTTCTGGCTACCAGAGGCGCCTGTACACTGTACATGTTCAATCCTCCGAATCCAGTAATAAAGCAGGCCGGTACCAGAAAACTGCTGTTTTGTATGGAAAGCATCAGCCCTCCCATACCAAGGATCATAAAGACCATTCCCCAGGTCATGCCGGCCTTCACTCCATATCTGTCGTTCACTTTTCCCAGCAGGAAACCGCAGCAAACAGACCCTACACTATACAGGCTGAAAGCAATTGCTCCCAGTTCCACGCTGGTCCCCAGCTCCATGGTAGCAAAGGTAGGAATATAATTGGGAACGCTGCTTCCTACGCTGTAACAAAGACATACCAGCCACGCAAAATACAGCATAGGCAGTCTGAACGCCTGTTTTCTTGTCACTCCCCATGTTTTACCTGCATCCGGATTTTCCAGAATCTCTTTCTCCGCTTCTTCCGCCCCATAAGGCTTACATCCCATTTCAGCAGGGCTCTTCAGGTGGGTGACCACATAAGGCAGAGCAACCACCAGAGGAATAAGGGGCAGAATATGATAAGCTGCTCTCCAGCCCAGTCTCACGATCAGCTGTGCGCTGACCAGATTGAACAGGATACCGAAAGCCGTACCACAGGATACACAGATTCCCAGAGCCGTACCCGTTTTCTTCCGGAACCACATATTGATGATAAGAGGCATTGCCAGAAACTGAGTAAAAGCAGAGCCAATCCCTATCATCACTCCTGAAAGATAAAACCCGTAAACAGAATGATAAGAACCCATGAGAAACATCCCCAGCAGCATCAGCAGCAGCGCCGATGGTACTACGATGCTAAGCTTTTTCGTATTCAGAACCTTGCCTGCCACAGGATAAAGTACTGCCATGACTGCGCATTCTATACTGTTGGTAAGCGTCAGCTGTCTTACCTGAATACCAAAATCATTGACTACAGGAGAAATAAAATTCCCCAGACTTACCGTAACCACACTGGTTGTAAAATAAATCAGCACGCAGCAGATGACGATCGTCCACGCATAATGCCTTTTCTCACCTTTTGTCTCCATAATCAACCAAACTCTCTTCTCTTATTTCTTTCAGATCCGGAAAGGGCAGCCATTCCTATGAGCATCGCTCCCACATAGAGTACGATTGCCATGATAAAGCTCCCTTTATAGCTTCCAAATTTGTCATAAAACATACCAATCGAGGAATACAGGCCTCCTCCGATCAGGCTGTTTGCCATCATCATCCATGACCATATCTGGGAATAATGCCCACCGCCCACGATCTTTTTAGCCAGCAGCGGACACTGGACCGCATACATACTGGCGCCCAGTCCTACGATAAATGCTCCCGGAAGGACCAACACCGGAATTGCTCTGCTGAGCAGCATAATGGAATAACCGATCAGAGCAGAACCCGCTCCCCACATAAGCCCAGCTCTTACACCCAGCTTGTCATTCAGCCTTCCAAGTACGATACTGCTGATGATGGTCCCAATATTGACACAGATTCCGGCAACTGAACCAAATACAATGCTCTGCTCTAATTCCATAGTCGTGTATGTAGCCGTATAACCGGAAACACCGCTGGCATAACTGATCAGGATACAGGCAACCCAGGCCAGATAAAAGAAACCTGAGTGAAATGCCTGTTTCAGTGTCAGTCCATTTTCCGTTTCCACAGAAACACGCTTTTCCGTCTGTTTGATCTCTACCGCATCATCTTCCTCACCATAGGGAGAAAGGCCTAATTCCTTAGGAGTCTTTATAATAAGAAATACCGCAGGTATGGTAACAACAGCTGCTATAAGGGCCAGGATCATATAAGCGGCTCTCCAGCCAAATGCTACGATCAATTTTGCAGACAGCATATTGTAAAAAATGCCTGCTACACTTCCTACTGCGATTACCATACCCAATACGGTACCCACTTTTTTCTTAAACCACATATTGAGTACAGTCGGTATGGCTACAAACCCGGTAAATGCCTGGGACACTCCTGTGATCAGTCCAGACAGATAAAACATATATGGTGAATGATAGGTAGACATGAGAGCCAGCCCGGCAACTTCCGCTACGGAAGCAATTCCCATAACCCTGCCTATTTTTTTCGTCATCAGCATCTTTGATGCCACTGTATACATAAGCGCCATTGACATGGCCTGTATACTGACAAACATGGTAAGGCTGCTCACTTCACAGTTAAGTTCCTGCACCACAGGCGTCACAAAATTGCCCATAGCGACTGTCAAAGCTCCTGCGGACCCCATTTTGATACACATGCAGGCAACCATGATCTTCCATGCATAATGCAGCCTGCCGCTTTTCCGTTCCATATCCAAATCCCCTTCTTTCGACCAAACTCAAAATAAATAATATATACCCAAGACTACAATCCCTACAAAATACAGGCCTATGCCCGACCATAAAAGTATTCTGGTTTTTCTGCTGATACCTGAAAATTCCTTATAATACATTCCCCAGAAAATCGTCCATACATTTGCCGATTTCCCAAGCAGAAACGAAATGGTAGCGCTGAGAGCCGGCATGGAATAGATGGACATCAGATTTCCGCCATAATGACAGACAGCAGCTACTGCCGACATCAGAATGGGCGTTTTCCGTTCTCCCACTGCAAAAACGATTTTCCATTGTTTCTTTCTCGTAAAGCTGATTCCAGTGATCACAGCCACACTGAGAAAAGAACCGGTAGCCATATAAGCACAGGTAAGCACAGGTGCAAAACCTCTGGCTGTTCCTGCCGCTGTTCCCATGGACCAGCCATTCTGAAGAATCGCAGTAAAAAGCATCAGCAAAATAACCGTGACCGATATGGTTCTGGATTTTGTCTTTATCTTATGGTCTTTGTCCCTGGAAGCTGAAGCCAATGCGCAGACAAAACCTGCTGCAATCAGTATTACCATTGAAACAATGATCAGTGTAAGAGCTACTTCATCTTTCGGAAGCCCTTCCTCTGCCAGAGAAGTAAATACTCCCAGCAAAATCCCAATCCCACCACTGATCGTAGTCGAAAGCAGAAGCCCCACCTTTCCTATAACCACCAGAGAACTGTAAAGTCCCATAGACATGAGACCGCCTCCAACCAGAATCGTAAGGACCGTATCGATGTTTTCTAAAGAAGTTTCCAATATACTCCTGTCCAACAAAAACGGAGAAACGATCAGTGTGATCGCCCAGATAAGAATAAAAGAAAATGTATAAAGCCAGAATATTACACCTGCAATCGGATAACCATGGAGGTGCTTCTGTATCTGCATCCAGCTTCCCCACATTGCTGCTGCCAGCAATGTGAGGAACATGGACATCTCTAGAGAAAAATATGTTTCCATGCTTCACTTCCTAATCATCAGCAGCATTTTATGGTATAGCTGCAATCCTCAATGTATGAAAAAGCCAAAAGATACACATTGCCGGAAGTCAGAACTTCTCCCTCATGTATGATAAAATCTTTGGAAGATTCCACAAACGCCGCCTTGCTTCTTCCCGCCGCAAGTTCCGGGCTGCAGGCGGCCTGATAATTGGTCCTGGGCGGCAATATCCGCTCCAGATCATCCCATATATCGTCAAGAATCTCCTGTCTGTTTTCAGGCACGCTCACGATCCCCGTACTCTCACTCAGCACCGTGACACTGCATGTTCCTTCCTGAATACCGCTTTTTGCGGCTGCATTCCGGATCTCTGCCGTAATATCACAATTTTTTAAATCCTTAGAACTAACCGTTCTTTGCACAAACATATTCCTTCACCTCTAAAAAATCGCAACCTTGCTATTTCCTATTGTGGAACCGACTTCAGACTGCTTTTGCAAAGAATTTTCACCTCTGAAATATGGCTCTTCCCGCAACGATGCTACATATGCTGCCAACAGAGTACCTGGTATGTAATTGAGAAGAGGAGACAAAAATTCATAGCCTTCAGGAGCTTTCGGAACCTTACATACGGATACCCCTTCTGGAACACCATAGCTCTCCCCGTCTGTATCTGTGATCAGCAGACAGCTCCTGCCTATCATGGAAGCCTGACGCAGCGTCTCGATCACCCTGGAATGATTGCGGTCCTCATCATTGGCTACCAGTACCAGCCCTGATGCTTCAGGAGCATGTCTGAAATAGTTCACATGACACCAGTTCTCAGAATCTGTTACATTGGTCATCTTTCCAGCAGCCTCTACAAATTTAGCTCCTATAAATGCTGCTGTAGCATACATAGGGCCATCTCCGACCATCTCATTCCCTATATCATCTTTCCACTGCATTGCCACTTCAAACATCAGCTTGTCCATGCAGTCAAAATCCTTCTTATAGGCATTCACATAATCAGAGATTGCTTTGCAGAGCTCCGTTTCCCTGTCAGCGCTGCAATACCCTTTTACTACACCCATTCTTGCAGCAAGCAGAAACAGCGCAGATATGGAAGCAAAGTAATTGCGCAATCCAGGACCGGGTTCCGGGAACGGCGGCGTATTGACAAGCAAAGAATACTCTGCCTCCTTGGCTGCCCTAGAATCGGCAATATTGGTGACAGCCAATGTATGGCATCCCTTCTGATTCGCTCTTCTTAACGCCTCCATTACTCTTACAGGGCTTCCGGAAGCACTGATTCCCACCAAAAGAGTGGTATCTTCCTGCCCCTTTTCATATTCTATATACCGCGCGGCATCCACACATCTTACCGCTTCAAAAGAAGAAGCAAACGCTCCTGCATATTTTTTAAAAGCTGGTACTGCTGCTATCCCTGCAAAATAGGAATCTCCACAGCCTGTAAAAATAACCTTTCTTATCTTCTTCAGCAGTTCATCAGGTACTGCCTCCAGCCCTTTTTTTATTCCCTCTAACTGCGCCTCACACATGACTGGTATATCCAGACACTGTCTTCGCAGCTGATTGTCATGCATTGCTTTATCCATTGAAATCTCCATTCTGCTGTAGCTATCTCACAACTCTTTAAAAATTTCCGTTCACATCGGATCTGCTATCACAGCTGCATACACTGTCCTCGGTCTGGGTCCGTCAAAATCTGCAAATACGATTCCCTGATTCTCTCCGATCACAAGTTTTCCCTCGTGTATCGGCAATGAAATCTGGCTTCCTGTCAGTGCAGTTTTTACATGCCCCCCTGCATCAGAAGCAGTCTCCCTATGCTTAAAATCAGCTCTTGTGGGAACCATTCTTTCCATATCCCCCATAATATCTGACTTTCCGGATTCCGAAGCATCACACAGAAGGACTCCGGCAGTAGAATGAAGTTGAGAGATATGGCAGAGTCCCTCTTTGGTTCCACTGTCTGATACACAGGAACAAAGCCATTCTGTGATATCCTGCATGCCCATATACTGAGTTTTCATATCTGTCTTATAAAGCTTCAGATCTTTTTCTACCAGCTGTACCTCGAACGGTCTTTTCCTCGGTCCGTCGAATTCAAGCAGCACCACACCCTGAGAAGAACCTAAAATAAGCTTTCCCTCATGTATGATGAGCATCAGGCTCCTTCCCACTACAGCCGCTTTCACATTACCTGCCGAATCAAAGGGTGTAACCTGACTCTTATAATTAACACGGGCAGGAAAATTCCGGTCAATTTCATCCATCAGATCATCAAGCCCCCGCTTGTCCCAGAATGAAGTAATACAAAGTGCAGTCGTAAGCTCAGGCGCATTGACCACACAAACTCCTTCCTGGATCCCACTCTCCTCTACCATCTCAACCAGTCTGTGAGTAATGGAAGGATAGCCCTTAAATTCCGTCTCTATATATTCCCGTCTGAACATAGATATACCTCAAATAAATATCTTGATCTCACTGTTTTTCATAGTCCGGATGCCCTCTGCAAAGTATTTCCCCTCTCCGTTATATTCCTTTGCAATCGGATCATACTCATTGAAAAATTTCCTTCCTGCCAAAGTACAGCAGTATCCGGCAAGCAAGGCGGCAGGAGCATAATCCATTAACGTCTGCATCCATTCATTTCCGGCCTCTGCCCTGGGAACCTGTACCACTCTGGCGCCTTCAGGAAAATCACCTTTCTCCCCGTTTGTAATAACCAGCACCGGTCTCCTGATAGCCGCCGCACTGACTGTTTCCCGGATTCTCCCATAACTTGCAGCAGTTGCATCCGCAAAGAATACCGTGCCAATACTTTCCGGATCAGCGATATGATAGCCTACATGACACCAGTTCTCAGAGTCATCATAATTTGCCATAACCCCTGTACACTCCAGAAATTTTTCCATGGCAAAAAGGGCAGAATAAAGTTCTTTGTCATCTCCGATAAAATCAAAACGCTCAAAAGACTTCCAGCTCTTTGCAAGTTCAAACATATCGGTATCCATGCCTTCCAATATACCGGCATATTGATGTATGTAAGCTTTTAACGCTTCCGCCAGACGTTTTTCTGAATCCGGAGGCAATACATTTCTTACTCTTCCCATTCTGCATGCAATGGCAATCAATCCAACCATGCTGGCAAAATAAGAACGCAGTCCTGGAAAATCATCCTGCATCTTGGGGGTATTCAATACAAAGGATCGTTTGGCTTCCTTTGCCACGGGACTTTCTCCATTATTGGTAAGTGCAATGGTAAATGCTCCCATTTCATTGGCTTTTCTCATCACCTCAACCACTCTGGAACTGCTTCCTCCTGCGCTGATGCCAATGACAAGCGGGCTGTTAGGCTCACCAATCCCAATATCTTTTGCCAGCATAAATCTGGTAAAATCCATGGGTTCTACCATCTCACAGCTAAACACACCGGAAAGCCTGTGAACTACGGGGGCCATAGCCCCGGCTGCAGCGATAGAATCGCCGCAGCCAGTTATGTATATCTTCCTTACATCAAAAGCCTCAGACATACTCATAATGCTTTGCTGCACTTCATCGGAAAAACAATAGTCCACCTGCTCATCTACCATGGAAGGAAGACTTAATACCTGATTGCCCAGAGGGTTTGAATAGTTTTTTCTCTCCATATTTCTTCTCCACAGATCTATCAATCATATTTTTCCTTATACTGTCTGTAAAGCTCGTCTACCTGAGCAAGAGCAAAATCCCTCACAGCCTTAAAATCCGGGATAACGCCATATTGTCTGATATTCTGAGCAGCTGCCACATTTGCGATGATTCCCACTTTCAGGGCATCAAACCCTTCCGCATATCCATAAAGCGCCGCTCCGGTAGAAGTATTGCCACAGCCTGTAGGATCCACAATTTTATCGGATGGTGCAGGCGGCAGATAGTAGGAACGCTCCGGCGTTACCATATGAGCTCCTTTGGCTCCCACCCGGAACAATGTCATATCCACCGGAAGTTTCTGGATTTCCCGGATACATTCCTCTTCCGTTTCCACTTCAAAGAGATGTCTTGCTTCCTGGATATTGATGGAAAAAATATCCACATTTTCCATTGCATTCATGACTTCTGGGAAGAATTCTTTATAGGAACTGGGACCTTCTATCTCCCACATAAGCTTAAAGCCGTCCCGTGCCTTAATTTCTTTCATTTTTCTCCAGAATACCCGGTCCACATTCTGGGCTACATAAACGCCTTTTACGCCGCCGCCCTTAGTCCAGACTTCAATCTCCTCAGGAGAAGTTTTCATATAACCAAAATCCTGTATCCAGTCACTTCTGAATCTTTTGACCGTAGGATCCGCACCATAAGTGCCGTCCTCATTGTATATCAGATAAGAATGGTTACAATGTTCCACCTTTACTTTCAGTCCATCTCTGATAATCTCATTTTTCTCCATCCAGGGAATGAAAAGCGGTTCATAATCCTCCCCTACATTTGAACATTGCATAACGCTGTCTGTATACAGCCTTACTCCAGAATAAGCAAACGTAGCTGGTCCGCCAATATGCTCACGAGATGAAGTGCTTTCCCCAGGAAAACGTACCGTATCAAGCATCACGTTTCCGCCTATTACATAGTCCATAAATAAGCCTCCGATATTTTATACATTTTCTTCATGTGCTTTCAAAGCAGCTGCTTTTCTCTTTCTCATATCATGTTCGCTGTTCTTCAGACGGATATAGGAAAGGATAAAGAGCAGAACCGTAGTAATGATATACGGCATAGCTGACAAAAACTGTGCATCTGTAATATAAAGCTTGGAATAATGGGTCACGGCATCCGCAACTCCGAATACCACTGCAAGCAATGCGGATCCTACTGGCGATGCACCGGCAATGGTAGCAGCAGCCATACCAATAAAGCCTTTTCCACCTGTCATATCTCTGATGAACATATTCTGATATCCCATGGAAAGGAACATACCGCCAAGGCTGGCGATGGCACTTGCCATTACAAAGGAGATGGTATAAATCTTGCTGGGATTGATTCCCACAGATTCTGCCGCCTGAGGATTCTGTCCCACTGCTCTTATCCTCAGTCCCAGCTTTGTGCGGAAAATAATAAACCAGACCACAAATATCATGATAATAGCCAGATAGGTAAAACCATTATGGCCTGACAGGATATTTCCTATGATAGGAATATCTTTTATGATAGGAATCTGAATATTCGGCATCTGAAGAGAAGCAAAATATCCTGCCGTATTAGCTTTGTTTCCTGTCAGAACATACATAATATAAATCGTCGCTCCGCTCATAGCCGTATTCAGAGCTATGGACATCAGATACAGATCCACTTTCATCACGAATGCCGCAAAACAGAGGAAAAGAGTGATAAGAATGGAACTCATCATACCGGCAAGTATGCCGATTAACAGATTCTGTGAAATTGCGGAAAAAATAACTCCGGTTATAGCTGAGATCAACATCATAGACTCAGCTGCCATATTGGTAAGACCTCCCTGCAATGCTATTGTGGAACAGAGAGCCACATACATGATAGGAGTTGCGATTCTTACCGCTGTGAATAGAAAGGTTTCGATATATTCTAAACTCATACCACCGCTCCTTTCTCTTTGCTTTCTTCCATGGATATTTTATAAATAGCTTTTTCTTTTGATTTCTGCAGGAAATGCTGAGCAGCAACAAAAAGAATAAGTACTGCCTGCATCATGTTTACAAACTCGATCGGGATATTAGTAGAAAGGTTGAGTACAACTGCAGAAGTTCTGATATAGGCCAAAACAAACGCTGCAAGAGGTACGTAAATTGGTTTTTTCCTTGCAATAACCGCAACTACCAACGCGTCCATACCGATATTCGTCAGCACGCTGTACTGATATCTGGTATACATTCCAAAAGCATCTACACAGGCAGCTGCTCCAGCATAAATACCGCCGATCAGCTGACCGATCAATACAATTTTCGTGGTGTTGAGTCCGGAATATTTTGCAAACATTCCATTAGACCCACATATTCTTAACTTCACGCCGATCCGCATACGGTCAAACATCAAACATGCCAGAATCCAGCCTATAATGCTGACAAAAATTCCTGCATGCAGGTTCGTACCCGGTATCAGCTGGAAAAAGCTTCCGTTTTCCGGATACATAGGACTGCAAAGGAAAGCCTGTGACCGGTCTGCAAACAAAGATTTTAAGAACCAAAGGGAAAGGTAAAGAAGCATATAATTCATGATGATAGAAGTTACCATCTCAGAAATTTTCAGCTTTTCTCTTCCTATAGCAGGTATCATAGCCAGACCGCCGCCCACTGCGCAGCAGATGATCAGCAGTATGCCAACTCCCACGATCCATGGTACATGGTTAAATATAGGAGTATTAAACAGTACGATACAGGCCACAGCAGGAGCAAAGTTTACGATACCTTCACCTACCAGGTTGAAACGTCCGCAGCCATAGATAAAACACATTCCGCATCCGCCCAGCACATAGGGAATAAACTTACCCATAAGCTGTCCAAAACGTCTTGGCGTTGTAAATGGTCCTAACACGAAATTTGTAATTACTTCCTGAGGGGTTACATCAGACGTCAGTATAATAAGTACCAGCGTTATGATATATGCAATCACAAGTCCTAGCACTACCCGCAGAAGCTCAAATAAAGCTTCAACTCTCTGTACTTTTTTCAATGCAGGTCCCCCCTTTCCTCTTCGGTCATTTTCTTAATTCCAAGCATATACTCGCCCATCAGTTCATCATTCACCTTTTTCATATCCGTAAATTGAGCGGCAATCTTTCCATCTCTCATGATCAGTAACCTGTCTGAAAGGTTCATTACCTCATTTAAATCGGAAGAGATAAGAAGTACAGCAAACCCTTTCTCCCTGGTATACTTCTGCAGAAGCCTATGTATCAAAGAAGCTGTACCTACATCAATACCTCTGGTCGGCTGATTTGCAATTATGATATTGGCTCCGCTCGTAAACTCTCTGGCAACAATAACCTTCTGTATATTTCCTCCTGAAAGCATCCGGATCGGACTTTTTTCAGAATCGCATGCGATTTCAAACTCTTCAATGCAGTCTTTTACATACTGATTCAGTGCCTTCTGATTGACAAATACGCCTTTTGTAAATTTGGGATTATCCAAATAAATAGACGAAAGGTTGTCATAGATAGACATATCCTGAGCACAGCCGTAAGTCATACGGTCTTCCGAAATATGTGCCAATCCCAGTTTTCGGATCTGGCTTATATTTAATCCGGTGGTTTCTTTCCCATTAATGCTTACTGTTCCCTTTGTCATATGCAGAAGCCCGGTAATAATCTCAGAAATCTCATTCTGACCATTTCCTTCCACACCTGCGATTCCTACGATCTCACCTGCTCTCACACCAAATGAAACATCATCTACCAGTTTTTTCCCTATATCATCCACATAGGTAACATTCCGTACCTTAAGGACCGTATCTCCTGCCGTACTTTCTTTTTTCTCCATGGTACTTACAACATCTCTTCCCACGATAAGCTTTGACAGAACGATCTCATTCATTTCCTCTTTCTTTACAAAACCAGTAACTCTTCCATGTCTGAGGATAGTGGCCGAGTCACAAAGTTCCATAACTTCATCCAATTTATGGGAAATAAAAATAATCCCATAACCATTTTCCCTCAAAGTTTTCAGCTGAACGAACAGCTCCCTTACTTCCTGAGGGGTCAATACAGCGGTAGGCTCATCTAAGATCAGCACCTTTACGCCCCTGATCAGAGCCTTCAGAAGTTCTACCTTCTGTTTTAAACCTACACTGATATCCCTTACCAGCGCATTCGGATCTACCTTAAGCTGAAATTTTTCAGAAGCTTCTTCCGTCATACGGACTGCCGTCTTCTTATCAAATATCTGTCCGGGCCCCGGTTCGATACCAAGTACCACATTTTCTGCCACGCTCAGATTCGGCACCAGCATGAAGTGCTGATGCACCATGCCTACACCTTTTGCAATCGCATCCAGCGGATTCTCTATATGAGCTTCCTGTCCGTTCAGATAAATTTTCCCCTGTTGACAGTTTTCAAGACCAAACAATATTTTCATAAGGGTAGTTTTGCCTGCTCCATTTTCTCCCAGCAGCGCATGTATCTCCCCTTCATTTACCGTAAAAGTTATGTCCTTATTGGCCATAAATCCATTACCGTAAATTTTGGTTATCCCTTCCATTTTTAAAAGTTCTTTTGCCATCACTCCACCTGCTCTTTAAAAAAGGCTGCTGCTTATTTTCGCAGCAGCCTTCTGAATATGAATCATTACTAATAGTTAATTACTGTAAACGATAGCTCGGATCATCTCTGAATTTTGCAAAGGTATCATAGTCAGGAAGATCATAATAACTTGGAACTACAATTTCACCATCTGTGATCTTCTGCTCCAGTTCAGTGATCGTATTCTGAACATCTTCAGGAGTATGCGCATAATAATTGTCATTATAAGCAAGTCCTGTACCACCATCTGCAACTCCGAATCTATGGTTACCCATCTCCATTTCTCCGGTTACGATTCCCTCAAATGCGCGTACACAACACTGAGTAATTCTCTTTTCCATGGATGTAACCAGGTTTTCGTATCCTACTACCTCATTCTCTGCATTTGCAAAAGTAGTATACTGGTCATAGTCAACACCGATCAGATACTGGCCATTTTCAATTCCGCCATGCTCAGAACATGCATTCAATGCACCTACGCAATAGCTTCCGCCGATGTTGTAAACCACATCACAACCGTTATTATAAAGCACGTTTACTGTCTCATAAGCACCCTGAACGGTCTGATCGGAATAATAAGCGATATTGTACTCAACCTCTTCTCCGTCTGCCGCCATATTGTCATTGTAGTACTTAACACCTGCCAGCCAGCCGGTTACGAAGTCATTCAGAATCGGTGAATCCTGGTTAGCAGCAGCTCCGATCTTATGATTCTCAGACATCAGGCACTGATAAACAGCTGTAATAAAGGAACCTTCATCCTGTCTGAAACTTACACCAAATACATTCGGATAAGCGCTCAGATCCAAAGTAGGTGCTGTATCATAAAGGATAAATTTCATATCCGGGAATCTGTCTACGTTAGCCAGAAGATCATCCTGAATATACCAGCTTGAGCTGATAACATAGTCATATCCGCCTGTCTCAATAGCATCCAGAAGAGTTGTCGTTCTTGTGGAAGCATCAAGTCCGCCTTCCACCAGTGTCATCTCGATTCCATATTTCTCAGCAATCTCCTGAGCTGCATAATATCCAAGGTCATTTGTTCCATAGTCTCCAATGTTCTGGAAAGCAAAGAACAGAAGCTTTTTACCTTCCAGAGAATCCTCTCCCTGGGAAGTCTCCCCGCTCGCTTCCGTGCTGCCTTCCTGGGTCGCAGCTGCTGTGGTTGTCTCTTCCGTTGATCCACCGCCGCAGCCTACCAATGATACCGCCAGCGTAGCAGCAACCAGCAATCCCATAAAACGTCTTTTCATATTTTTTTCCTCCTCGCATAAAAATAAATTATTTTGTAAAACCCTCCTTTTCCAGACTCTGCGCAGAAAGTACATCTGGTATTGGAGTTTTATTACATTCACCCTGAAATGCTTCTTACTTCTTTCATGTATGCAGCAACGATAGATTCATCAATGCCTCCGCCCCAATTATTTCCTTCAAAGCATCTTCCTACCAGTGCTCCATCTGCATGTTTCAATCTTGAAGCTGCACTCTGAACATCCGTTCCGCCTCCGAGTATGATCGGAAGATCCGGATAGGCAGCTCTGATATCCATCTCCATACGGTTATTAAGCTCTTCATCTTTGCTCATGATCTCTACCGCATTCGCTCTTACCATAACTGCTGATCTTACCCGGTCAAGCAATGCCTCTTTATCATATCCGCCATGGAAATGGTAACCAGCTATTTCTGCCAGCAGTTCCACATCTTCTGCATCAATCTTTTTTCTGTACTCAAGCACTTTCAGCGGATCTGCATTGATCACTCCGCCAAAAGGTGAAGAGGTCTGTCCAACAAGAGCCGTACATCTTGTGTAATCAGCTTTTACAGCTTTTGCTGCTGCAATTGATGGGGTGATGCAGTTCCACATAAGCTGTACACCGATCTTAAACTCCGGCCCCACATGCTTCTTAACCTCATTGGCAATAACTGCAAGGCAGGTTGCTCTTACATAATCGCTTTCGTCTCCTGTTGGATACACCTTATCTACTGTCTGTATCAGACATCCGGTAGCTCCTCCATTTTCCAGAGCTTTTGCGTCCTTTACGGCCTTTTCCAAGGACGCCTCATAATCACCCTCTTGATAAAAAGGTGTTCCCGGCATGGGCTTTAAATGAATAAGCCCAAAGATCAATTTCTGATTGTTTTGGCGAGCTTCTTTAAACATTTTTTGTTCTCCCATTCCATTTTTTTGTTTTTAATGTTCGCAAATCCAAAAAATATTTTCGCTTATATTTTCGTTTTGCGTTTTGTATTGTTGTTTTTCATAAATTTATATAACATATTTCGACCATTATCGTCAATATTATCAACCATAATTCATTATATAGTAACTTTTGAACACTTTTTTGTTCACAAAAGAACATTTATTGTTTACTATGTACTCATATCATGCTATAATACATCTCAAACAAGACATCTTGGTAAAGACCTATCTGTATATACTTAATATAATCAAACTTTCTTCCATCATTTTTCTCAGCTTTGTAATCTCACAATATGGGAAGAAAATAGAATATCTATTTTTTCAAGGAGAATTATCATGTCAAACAAAGGAAATTACAGACAAGATGCTATTATGAAACTTCTGATCCAGGAAAAAACAGTGGCTGTGGAAGAACTGGCCAAACTTTTTTCCGTAACTCCTACCACTATAAGACGAGATCTTCTGGAACTGGAAGCAAATCATCAGATTATCCGTTCCCGTGGATATGCATTTCTAAATGAAGACTATAATACGGACGATAACCGATACCGGATCAATATGTTCCATTCAGAAAAACAGAGGATTGCCAAACGAGCTATGCAAATGGTCAGCAGCAATTCTTCTCTTTTACTGGATTCCGGGACTACGATTCTGGAACTGGCTAAAGAACTGAATGTTCACAACGAATTTCGTAATATCTGCATTATCACGAATGGTTTGGACGTTGCGCTTTCCCTGTCCGGCTTCTCTACCGTTTCCATGCCTCCTGGTGTAGTGGATCATTACAGCAAAACAATTTACGGAGTTAAAACAACCGAATTTTTTTCCGGAATTCATGCGGATATTGCGTTCATAGGTTCCTGTGGTATCCTTCATACTAACGGTCCTACTATATCCACACCTTTTCTTTTGGATATCAAGCAGAAGATGATTCAGGTTTCAAATAAAGTGATACTTCTTATAGACTCTTCCAAGTTCCTGTCCAGTGGTTTTTATCCTTTTTGCGATTTTAACCAGATAGATGCCATTATCACTGTAGAAACCGAGGAAAATAAAGAAAGTATAGAAAATCTCAGAAATGACGGAATTGAAGTGATTCTTGCATAAAGTGACATTTAAATATAAAAGCATACATTCATACGGAGAATATTATGAAGAAAGAAACATTATCCATGTGGCTTTTAACCACGGTTCCATTACTTATTTCTATTTTTCTGCACATGACAGCAGGAGACACTAAACCTGTATTTGCAGCTGTATTTTTATTAAATCTGTTTTTTGTATCCTATGACTTTTTTACAAAAGGAAAATCTGCAGGTCATTCCCTCTACATTTATTTTGCGGGGCTTGTATTGATCCCTCTCTATATCTATTTTCGCACCATCAGAAACGGACATACATACAAATTTCTTGTTGTCTGGATCCTATTATACCTTTTTGACCTGGTATGTTTGCAAATGCTGGCGGTCTGATCCTATTTCTGACTGCAGCTAAAACACAAAAAAGTACCCTGCCGGAAAACACTTTCTTATCCCGTGTTTTACCGGCAGGGTACTTTTACTTATATCATACTCTTTTTAAAAATTGCCTGTCCATATTTTTCCAGCAATAGCAACAGCCCGTTTCCCAAGATTCCTACAGCTATGGCCTCACTGATGAACACGGTTGCTGTCAGAACCGTCATCAAATCTGCAGAACCATATGCAAATTTCAGCACCCACGGTATTACCAGAGTGTTGGCAAGGATCGGCGGAACACACACAAGCCACTTGTATCTTCGCAGTTTCCAGGAACCCCATGCCCCAATCAGAGTAGCCAGACTTCCGAACACAATATCCATCGGCGCCGCTCCTGCCATCAGATTCGCCAGAAAACAGCCTATAGCCAGCCCAGGTACCGCTGCCGGGGTAAAATAAGGCAGGATGCAGAGCAGTTCGGATATCCGGAATGAAATGGGCCCATAGGCTATGGGCAAAAACATCATAGTCAGCACTACATAAAGAGCTGCTATTACTGCTGCATACGCGACTTGGTACGTTTGTTTGCTTTCACTTCTCATAATTCAATTTTCTCCTTTAGTTTTGTTTTACGAGTGGAAGGTCTCGAACACTCGATTCATTTTACGCCGGAAATCGGCGGCAGACCCGTAAAGACCTTGTTTTTCAGGCACTGCAACGTGAATTAGAATAGCACAGAAACCTGTCAGGTGTCAAGAATGTTTGCTGCTCCAATATCTCCTTTTCCTGGTTCAGCCCTCAATGTTTCCGCAAACGCTAACGCATCCTGAATACACGAACGGAAATTCTCCCCTCCTATCTCCTGGTAAAATCCGGCTTTTTTCATAACGTTCATAGGCTGACTGTTTACATGAGAGAAAATCAGATGTACCTGATTATTTCTGCAAAGAACAGCCAGCTTTTTCAAACTATTGAGAGCTGTAATATCCATAGCGGGCACACTGCGCATACGCAGGATCAGCACCGTTTTCCCCTTTTCCATGGGAAGTTCATGAATCTTGTCAGCAATTCCGAAAAACATGGGACCCGTGATTTCAAATACCATCACATGATCCGGAACAGGCATACGTCTTTTCTGGTCATTCCCCTCCTCATAAGAATCCAGATAATCCCATTCTTCCACATTTGCCACATCTGACATTCTCTTCATAAACAGAAGAGAAGCCAGTATCAGTCCTACGGCAATGGCTACCACCAGATCAAAAACTACAGTGAGAATAAAGGTTAGAACCAATACTACAACATCACTTTTGGGAGAAGTTTTTACGGTTTCCGCAAATACTCTCCAACCGCTCATATTATAAGCTACCATAAACAGAATAGCAGCAATAGTCGGCATGGGAATCAGTGCAGCAAACGGCATGAGCAGCACCAGAATCAACAGAAGCATCACCGCATGCACCATGCCTGCTACAGGCGTGCCGCCTCCATTTTTAATATTGGCGGCTGTACGGGCAATAGCTCCAGTGGCAGGAATTCCGCCAAACAGTGCTGATGCCGCATTTCCGATGCCCTGCGCTACTAACTCTACATTGGAATTATGCTTATCACCAATCATACTGTCTGCCACAACACAGGAGAGCAAAGACTCAATGGCTGCCAGAATTGCAATGGTAAATGCATCCGGAAGTACAGTACGGATCATGGAAAAACTGATTTCCGGCATGTGAAAAGCGGGCAGTTCTCCCGAAATGGTATACAGATCTCCTATGGTATGAACCGTATCATACTTCCCAGACGAAGCACACCCATCAGAATCAGAATGATTCCTGCAAGAATCGTGGCTACCGCCATTCCTTCCATACCGTTCTTAGCAACAATTCCTGCCACAATAGATGCAAAAGCTGCAGTCGGCCCGGCAATCTGTACACGACTTCCGCCAAAAAATGAAATCAGAAAACCGGCAACAACCGCCGTGTAAAGTCCCTGCTCCGGTGCCACTCCGGAAGCCAGTGCAAGAGCAATGGAGAGCGGAAGGGCAATAATTGCCACAATCACTCCGGACACAAAATCTCTGACAAACTGCTCTCTGGAATACTCTTTCTGATAAAGAAAAAGCTTAGGTGTAAAATCTCTCATACTTATCCCCTTGTATAAATATAAGGTATTATAATCACACGTTTTTAAGACTACCGTCTTGATCGTTAAAACACCATTCCCCACAGCCAGCTGAATGGCATGACTAAAATCAGTGCCGGCACCAGATTCATCAGAGGCACTTCCTTGATCTTACTGATACGAAGTCCTGCCGCTATGGTCAGAATTCCTCCGCATCCCATAAAATCATTCAACAGTTCCGGCGTAGTAAGCGGAACGATCAGGCGGGCAAGAAAAAACACCAGAGAAAACACTACCAGCTGGGGAACTGCCACCAGGCTGACTGCAACACCCAGTGAACCGGCAAAAATTAACGCAGTAAACAGATCCATTACTGACTTAGACAGCAAAATACCAGGGTCACCGGACATTCCTTCCATAAGCACCCCGTACAGCCCAAAACCGCTGGCACTAAACAGGGCAACCAAGGTAACATATTCATTCATATCCATTCCCATTGTTGAAATAGGCAGTTTTGTAAATATCATGTGAATTCCTGCCTTTACCCTGTTTTCCAATTACACAGTACACCTATACCCATTTTCCCATTTCCTCCATTCTTTTGTTCTATCCATTTTTATCATATTTCTTCCCCGTACACAAGAAAAACTCCGTTTTTCAAACTTCTCCTTTTTTAATTTTATCTGTACAACCATGGAAAAAACTATTATAATATAAAACTTATAACCAGCTTTTTCTTAAAAGGCGCAGAATTTTTATACAACAAAAGGTGATTTTTATGCAAACAAAATGCATTCCATCCAAGAAAACGATCCTTGGGATCACAGCACTTTTTCTTATGCCTGTCATTTCCTATCTTCTGTTTGAGTATGTAACAGGAAATCTGTCGACCATTGATTTCCCATGTGCTTTTACTAACATTCTTTTAATCGCCTGCCTGTACCTGGCAGTATTTTCTCTTACCGGCAGAAGCCGCATTGCCATTCCTCTCGTATCCCTTTTTCTTTTATGTCTGTCCATCGGCAATACGTTTGTAGTCAGTTTCCGCGGAAAGCCCATCATGCCCTCTGATGTTCTGGCTCTTTCCACCGCTATGACAGTAGCTGGTGCCTACACTTATAATCCTACTTTCCAGATGATTCTTGCCGTTATTGTGATCCTCATACTCAATGCATTTTTCTTTTTTCTCCCAGTGCGTCTCCCAAACTGGAAATCCCATCTTGCATGTTTCGGGATATCCACTGCCATTATCGTTGCCGTTATCTCTTCTCTGATCATGGGCCCTATCTCATCTGGATATTTTGGAGTAAATTCCTGGGAACCAAATGCTTCCTATGAAAGTGAAGGTTATATCCTCTGTTCTCTGATATCCGCTACCCGTATGGTAAAGAAAAAACCATCCGGCTACAGCAACGCCCGCCTGGAAAACATTTATCAGGACATCATTGCATCCAGTTCGACGGATACGGATTCCACCGCTACCACCCCGGTAAATCTTATCTGCATCATGAATGAAAGTTTTTCTGATCTGAATGTAGCCGGAAGCTTTGAGACAAATGAAGATTTTATGCCCTTTTTTCATAACCTATCAGAAAATTCCGTAAAAGGCAATTTATATGTTCCTGTTTTTGGGTCAGGAACCAGCAATACAGAATTTGAATTTCTCACCGGAGCATCCATGACCATGATGGCAGATGGAACCACACCTTATCAGTTTAATGTTCTTCCAGGAATCAAAACTATGGTCAGTTCTTTAAAAGAGCAGGGCTTTGATACAGTGGCGGTCCATCCTTACCCTGCTTCCAACTGGAATCGTGATACCTGTTATGCCAATATGGGATTTGACGAATTTCTGGATCTGGAAGACTTCGGCAACGCTTCCGTTACCCGAAGCTATATTAATGACCAGGCAGACTATGAGAAGCTGGTACAGCTGATAGAAGAAAAAGAAAATCCTGATGATCCTCTGTTTATCTTTAACGTGACCATGCAAAATCACGGAGGCTATGACCAGGAATGGGATAACTTTGATCAGACCATTCATCTCACCGGTGAACTGGAAGGTAAATATCCCTTAGCTGACCAGTTTCTGTCTCTCATGAAACTTTCTGACGATGCCCTCTCCTGGTTTCTCCAGTATCTGAGCCAGCTTGCAGAACCTACTATGGTGGTACTGTTCGGGGATCACCAGCCCAGTGTAGAGGACGAATTCTACTATGAGATCAGCGGGCTGGACCCGGAACAGGTAACAGAAGAAGAATCCATGATCTGGTATGAGACCCCCTATCTGATATGGGCAAATTATCCGATTCCGGCTGACGATGGACAGGATCTCAGTGCCTGTTACCTTTCCTCAAAAGTCCTGGAACTGGCAGGGCTTTCCATGACCCCTTATCAGGAATTCCTGTTAAATCTTTCTGAAAAGATACCTATCCTGCATGGATTGGGCTGCTATGATAAAGAAGGCAAGTATCAGTCCTTAACAGAAATGCGCAGGGAAACCAGTCCCTACGCAGAAATTCTGAATGATTATGAAATTCTTGTATATAATCAGATTTACAGCCACAGTTCTTACAGCAGTCTGTTCCACCTTCAGGAATAATCCTATACTTCTCTTTTTCCCGGCAGTGCTACATTCAGGATAATCGCCACCAGCGCTGCCGGAACAATTCCGGAACCTCCAAAGATCAGCTGAACAGCCTGGGGAAGATGCACCAATATCCCGCTGTTCGCTCCAATTCCATAACCTAATCCCAACGCCACTGATACAATAGTAATATTTCTGGAAGTCATAGGATGTTTGGTGATCAGCTGAATGCCACTGACTACAATAGAGGAAAACATCATGACTGCAGCACCCCCCAGTACACTCTGAGGCATAATGGATACCAGCGCAGCCAGTTTTGGAAACAGTCCGCAGAAAATCAGGAATACAGCTCCTGTGGCAAGAGCAAACCGGTTTACTACCTTCGTCATGGCTACCAGACCTACATTCTGGCTGAAAGAAGTGTTTGGCAGTACTCCAAACAAAGCTGCCAGGGAAGACCCCAGTCCGTCACAGATCACACCTCCGGATAATTCTGAATCTGTAGCCTCTCTTCCCATTCCGCCTTCCATAACACCGGAAATATCCCCCACAGTTTCTACTGCTGTCACAATAAACATGATCATCACCGGGATAATCGCTCTGATATCAAAAATAATGGGAACGGGAACCAGTTTGGGAACAGCGAACCAGTGAGCCTCCGCCACTTTATCCCAGTTTAATACCCATGCTTTTACATATTCTGTGCCATCAGAAGCTACTGCTGTAGTAGGAAGGACCATTCCCATAATACCGCAGATGATATATCCAGCCACGATACCGATCAGAATAGCAGAATAACTGGTGATTCCCTTTGTCCCATGTTTCATCACAATGATGATCACCAGTACGATACAGCCTATCAGAAGATTTTCCACGGAACCGAAATCTGCCGCTCCGCTTCCTCCTCCAAAAGAAGCAATCCCCACTCCGATCAGGGACAAACCAATGGACAAGACCACTGTACCGGTCACCACCGCAGGAAAAAACTTCCCCAAAGGTTTCAGGAAAGCTCCCAGCACACCTTCAAACAGGCCGCCCAGTACAGACGCTCCCATCATGGCCCCATAGGTCAGGACTCCGCCTCCCATCATTTTCGCTACGCTGCTGAATACACCGATAAATCCTGAACTGGTTCCCATGATGATCGGAACCTTTCCACCTACCGGTCCTATGGCATAAAGCTGGATTAAAGTCACGATTCCTGCGATCAGCATAGCGTTCTGAAGAAGAGACACCTGAAGTTCTGCCAGCTCATTGCTCCCTGTTATGCCGCAGGCTCCAGTAATGATCAGCAGCGGAGTCAGGTTTCCCACAAACATGGCCAGAACATGCTGAAGGCCTAAAGGTATTGCCTGTTTCAGCGGAATCCTTCCATAAAATTCATAGGGAATTGCCTTATTCTGTTCCCGTTTCATACTCAATTCTCCTTCGTATTTTTTATTCCCCTTGTATTCCTTTGCTTTCCAGCATATCGATCAGATGATCTACCGATTCTTCCAGATTAAATCCGGTTTCATCAAGAACCACATCTGCATATCTGTCATAATAAGGTGTCCGTTCTTCATAAAGCTTCTTCAGAGTCATTCCCTGTTTCAGCACAACCCCTCTCTCCACAGGATTTCCTATTCTTTTTTCCATCTCTTCAAAACTCAGCTTCAGATAAACGATAACGCCGATTTCCTTCAAGTGTTCCATGGCTTCTTTTCCATATATCACACTTCCTCCCGGAGCAATTACCGAACGTTCCAGACAAAGTCCGGCATTGACCCGGTTTTCAATTTCCAGAAATCCGTCATCTCCTTCTTCCGCGATGATTTCTTTCAGCAGACGCTTTTCCTCTGCTTCTATGATCCGGTCCACATCTACAAATTCATATCCCAGCTTTTCTGCCAGCCTGCGGCCCAAAGTACTTTTACCGGAAGCCGGCATTCCGATCAGCGTAATATTCCCCCTCATATCCGCCTACCTCTTTTTCACAGAATAGCCAAAGGTACCGATTTTTTTGCCCAATTCCCTGTATTCTCCATGGGAATATGCCATAAGGCCTGTGGTATTCAACTCAAATTTTCCGGTTTCATTCATGTAACTTTCTTCTACATCAACTGCCACCACTTCTGCCAGAAACATATCATGGGAACCCAGATGTTTCACTTCTGTCACCCGGCACTCAATATTAACCGGACATTCCTGGATGATGGGAGTCTGCACCTTAGATGCCTTGCCTGGAGTAAGCCCCATCTCCTTCCACTTGTCCACATCTTTCCCGGATTTCACTCCGCAATAATCTGTGGCAAATGCCAGTTCCTTCGTAGTCAGATTGATCACAAATTCCCCTGTCTCCTGGATCATATGATGGGAATACCGCTCCGGACGTACCGAAATGTATGCCATAGGCGGATCGCTGCAGACGGTTCCTGTCCATGCTACCGTAATAATATTGGCCTTTCCGTTTTTATCAGACACACTCACCATCACTGCCGGAACAGGATAGACCATGTTCCCCGGTTTCCAAACCTGCTTTGCCATTTCACTTCCTCCTTGCTTTTGTACCTGTCATTTTTAACTTTGAGCCGCCACCATGATCACAGGAATCAGCTGTTTCTTCCTGGATACCACTCCCGGCAGCCGGACAACCATATCATGCTTATGGTCCCGTTCCCCTCTGAAAGCATTCTCGATCATAGTTTCCGCATTCACGCCTACACAGATCAGATCCGTGGATTCCGTCAAAATATTGGTCAGCATAAAGAACAGCATGTCCACGCCCTTGTTCTCTCTTTCCTGTTTGGCATATGGAATCAGTCTGTCCTTTAATCCTTCCAGTTCTTCCTCATTAACAGAACTGATCTGGCCTACTCCAAACGTAACCTTTCCTGCTGTAAAGCGCTTGAAATCCTGATAAAAAATCTCTTCCTCCGTTTTCCCCTTCAGATTGCTTCCTGCCGCAAACATCTCGCTGGCATATTTTTCAATCTGAATTTCCGCAATCTCTGCCAATTCCAAAGCCGCCTGCTTATCTACTGCCGTGCAGGTAGGGGAACGGAATAACAGGGTATCTGAAATAATCGCGCTGCAAAGCAACCCGGCAATTTTTTTCTCTACTTTCACACCAGCTTCCCGGTACATCTGATATACGATAGTGGCCGTACAGCCTAAAGGCTGGTTCCTGAAAAATACAGGCGCAATAGTTTCTACTGTTCCCAGCTTATGGTGGTCGATGATCTCCTGGATTTCCGCATCGGCAACTCCGTCCACCGCCTGGCTTCTTTCATTATGGTCTACCAGGATCACCTGTTTTCCCTTTGCTCCCAGAAGATTTCTTCTGGAAATCATGCCGCAGTACTTTCCGTCTTTATCCAAAATAGGAAAGTCCCGGTGACGTTTACTGGCCATGACATCTTTGATCTCATCAATGTAATCATCCCGCTCAAAGGCGATTAGATTCTCTGTTTTCATAAAATAGCTGATGGGCATACTCTGGTTGATCAGACGTGCAGCTGTATAAGCATCATAAGGCGTAGTCATCACCGTACACCCTTTTTCCTGGGCCAGTTTTTTAATCGTCATGGAAACAGATGCCCCTTCGCAGACGATAATACAGTCTGCTCCCATCTCAATGGCACACAGCTGGGATTCATACCGGTTTCCCAGGATTACCAGATCATGGGGTTCGATATAATATTCCATCATATCCGGATTAGCCGCCGCTATCAGCACTTTTCCCTTGCTGAAATAGGCGTTCTCACTTCCCACCAGGATCAGCCCCTCCAGAGTCTCTACAATGTTGCTGTATTGGGTATTGGCTTTTGACATGATACTGCTGTCATATACGTTCATATAGGACTTGGCAATATCTCCTACTGTGATCAGCCCTTCCAGGGCTCCGTCTTTTGTTATCACCGGAAGCGTGACTACCCCTGCTTCCTGCATCAGATTCCATGCTTTTTTCATGGAAATATTTTTATCTGCTCCTGCCATATGACGGATTTCGATATCTTTCACCTGTGTTTTCACATCCTGAATAAATTCCGGCTCTTCCACGCCAAAATAATCCAGCACAAATCTGGTTTCTCCATTGATCTGTCCGGCTCTTCCGGGGATATAGTCTCCTCCCGTAGCCAGCTTCTTAAGATTTGCATAGCTGATCGCAGAGCAAATAGAGTCAGTGTCAGGATTTTTATGACCAATGACCACAGTTCTTCTATCGTTCTGTTCCATTTCAGTACCTCCTATGATTCTTATGTTTCATAATCTATTAACATAGCGTTCATATTTTATTCACATTCATTTTTTATACTATTTGCATAGAAACAAAATGATTATCCAAAGAAATCTAGATAAATTGCACATAGATTTTTCATAATTGCCCCGGTTGTCTTTGACGCCGGGGTCTCCTCATGTTTCCGCCCAGAAACGGACAATAGCTGCCTGGCATCATATGCCAAGGCAGCTTTTTCTCCATCAATCCAAGATCATTTTTGCCGCTCCATAAATACCGGCATCATTTCCCAGCTGCGCTAGGGTAATGATTCCTTTATTTTTAGACATAGGTGTATAAAGCTGATAGTACTTTTCTATCGTATCGGTCAGGAATTTACCAGCTTTGGATACACCGCCGCCAATTACAAAACATTGAGGATCTGCAATCATCGCCACCTGGGCAAGCACCAGGCCCAGATAGCGGCTGGCTGTCTCAACCACATCCATAGCCATCTGATCCCCTTGCTTTGCTGCATCCAGCACATTTTTTGCTGTTACTTTTTCTCCAAAAGCTCTCAGCGCTGACGGCTCTTCTGAAACTGCCATAGCCCTTCTTGCCTCCCTGGCAATTCCTGTAGCCGAAGCCACCTGTTCCAGACAGCCCTGTCCGCCACAGTTACAGTATTCCTTTTCCTCATCTCTTACATGAATATGGCCAATCTCTCCGCCCATACCATGTTTCCCAGGCCAGATTTTTCCATTCAGGATCACACCGCCGCCTACACCGGTTCCAAGTGTTACCATCAGAATATCATCAAATCCTTTTCCACCGCCCTGCCACATTTCTCCCAAGGCAGCTACATTCGCATCGTTCCCGCTTTTTACCTTCATTCCGCCTAGCAGACCGCTTAAGATCTTCTCCGGATTCAGGTCCCTCCAGCCAAGATTTACACACACTTCCACATAGCCATCAGGAAGCACTGGTCCCGGAAGCCCCATTCCTGCACCTATGATATCATCCTGTTCCAGCTTCCGTTCCTTCATCTTGGCCTTGATAGAAGCTGCGATATCCTCCAGAATATATTTCCCGCCTTCCTCTTTACGGGTAGGGACCTCCCATTTCTCCACCAGGGTTCCATCGGCCTCAAAAAGCCCCAGTTTTACAGAAGTTCCTCCAATATCAATTCCAATACACTGTTTCCTCATAGATATTCCCTTTCTTCTTTGGTCATTATCTGAACCTGATTTCTTTCATTGTCTGCGGGCTGCATACAATCACAGAATTGCTGCTTCTTCCCTGGTTGATCTTTGCAATTTCCATGCCTAAACTGCCGGAATACTTTACTTTTCCATTCAGCCCATATATCATGCAGGACTCTTCATTATACAGGATTACCATATCATCAGACAGGTCCACATGTTCATACGGAAAATTAAATTCCGCAGAAAACAGCTTATCACCATTTACTTTATAAAGATCCATCCGATATGGATTTTCTCCACCGGAAGTTTTGGCAATCAGGCCCGCATATTTATTGGAATAAAAGACAGTCTCCACCGTTCCGTCTGCCGGAACCTGGCTGGTCAGTTCCACAGCCGCCCGGTTCTTGGAAGAAAAGAAACTGATTCCCTGATCTGTAAATGCGCAGGCATGGGTATCATCCGGATAAATCGCTCTGGCCGCAATGGAATCGGAAAATTCCTGGTCAAAGCCACCTACCAGATGTTTTTGATTCTTCCCTATTTCTGAAAAATCATAAAACACTACCCTGTTTTTCAGTTCTCCTCCTGACAGATACATAATAGAAGCGATCGTCTGGTTTCCATCTGGAGAAAGAGCTGCATCCAAAGGATATCCGTCTCCCGACAAAGCGGTCTTAATGGTCAGATCGATGGTACTCCCGTCTTTATTGTAATACTGGATATAATTAGCCTTGGAATCCTCAAGAATAGCCGCAGCCACACCCGTCTGGGATACCACCGCTTTGATGACCGGAAGAACCGTGGACGCCTGTCCCAACACGCCTGTCACATCACAGATATAAATACTGTTTCCCTGCTGGTCTGCAACTACAGCATAATTTCCATTCACAGAAGCAATGGGATTTTTCATCTCATAACTCTGCATCCAGACCGTTTCTCCCTTATCATTGATATAAGACATACCATCTTTTGTATACTTCAGTACATTGGAGCCAAAGTTTTTATACTCACCGGCCCCGCCTTCCTGAATCGGCTTTTCCCAACCCACCACATACTCCGTAAACTGATGATTGCCAAAATAATAATAAATGCCTGCCGCACCAACGCCTATGACAGCAAACAGCAGCAGGACCTTCAACAGCCGGTGTCCCCGTTTCCGTTTCTTCCTGCCCTCATTATGATTTCCGGAATCCGGTCTGCTCTGACCGGAAGAAATCATCTGCTTTTTTAACTCTCTTTTTTTTCGTTCCCGACTCACTGAACTCATATCGCTCATACTATGCTGTCTCCCGAAAATGGCGGTATCTGCTGGCAGTGCGCATGGCACCGCCATTGCCTTCGCGAACATTATACACCATTTTAAGGAGATTCGCATTACCTTTTTCTAGGGAAGAAGCAATTTCTGTCCTGCTTTGATTTTATTCACATCGTCCAGCCCGTTCAGCTCACAGATCCTGTCCACCTGGCTGAGGTCATGATAGATTTTAAAACAGATTCCATATAACGTTTCCCCTTCTCCTACTATGTAAGTATTGGATGCCGCCGCAGCTTCCCCAACTTCTGCCATCTGAGTTTCTGCCTCCTCCAGGGTGGGAATCTCTGTCCTGGGTTCCACAGCTTCCGTCTGCACCGGTTGGTCTGCTGCGGCTTCTGTGCTTTCTTCCGGCGCAGTCATAGGCATCTCCGTGGTAGCTTCCTGTGTTTCCGGTACACTGGCCGCTGCCGCCGTCTCAGGTTCCGGCGTTACGATTTCCGGGGCCATCGTCTCCGGCTGCACCGTACTTCCGGTTTCAAAAATCAGTTCCGTATCGTCTCCCAACTGATAATCCTGCCACAAATTGGTTCCAGCCGGAAGTGCAGATGCGATCACACTTTCCATCTCTTTCATTTTCTGATAATTGTTGAACATTACAATTCCACTCGCCAGCACTGCCACAGACAGAGCCCCGCAGATACCGCCCAGTACGCTTACTGTGCTTTTTCTGCTCTGAGCCTCTTCTTTTTTTTCTTCCATTTTTCTCCTGAAATCACGGATCACTACATCGCTGGCATCCGCATCTACTCTCCTGATATCCTTCCTGGATATCATATAATCCTGCATCATCTGATTCCGCTCATAGTAGATGCTATATCCCCTCAGTTTATAAAATCCATCCTCTGACGCTATATAAAGGGCTTCCTCTCCTTCCAGTCCGGAATTCAGATACATGATCATATTTTTCCCGGGAAAATACCGGCTGTGCTGTTTCCAATAATTCAGCGGGCTTAACTGGCAGCCTGGAACGCCGCACAGGAACCACCCCTGAATACTTCGTTTGGGAAACATTTCTTCCATATTCTGGTACGCCCGCTTCCAGGACAATTCCGTAAACTCCACCTGCTCCCCTTCTCCAGTGACTCCTTCCATCTCCAGGGCTCCATCTATGAAAATATAGGGCATACCCTGGTCTTCTTCCTCACTACCAAGCAAAAGGCCGCACCGCAGGTCATTTCCTCCTGTTGGGTACAGCCTTCTTAAGTAAGTGTTCACATAATCTTCTACATACAATTTTACAATCTGATCCCTTTCTCCGATCTGCCGTATATTTTTAGGCAGCTTAGGATAAGGGTTATACAATTCTCCCATATGGTTCACCCCGCTATCATTTTATCCATAAAATAATAGCACAGTTCCTGTGAGAAACTTGTCAAACAGGGGCAGCTTTGTCCCATAATTTTTCGACAAAATAAATACTTTCACTGATACAGTCTGCAAGACGCATGACCACGGACAGCCTGATACTCTGAAGCATAATAGGGTCATGGCTCCCACAGCTCCCTACAATACCGGTGATAAACAGATCCCCTACTTCCATCAGTTCCTTGCTCACCCCCAGTCCAGGCTTTAAAGGCCCTTTCCCCAGAGTGACATATCCGATATGTTCCGTGTTGCCCACAGAAGCATCTACCGCTACAGTAAGATAATCCGGATACTTTATCTTTACCAGATTCAGGTATTCCTCCAGATTCATAGCATGGACAGGCTTTTCCAGAGTACCGATCACTTTGGCATTCCGCATCCTTCTTCCTTTCAGCTTATATCCGATCAACGGTCCCAGACTGTCTCCGGTAGACCGGTCAGTACCAATACACAAAAACAGTACCCCCCGCCATTTTCCGGTTTCCAGTTCTTCCCCGATCATGCTGTACAGCTGAAGGGCAAAATTCTCAATTTCCCGTTCTTTTCCTGCGTTATAATAATATATTTCCCGGTTTCCGTATAAACGAATCCGCTCCAACAGTTTCATAATATCCCGCCTGTAATAATTTCTTATACTCTATTATAGGCATGGATATTTCTGTTTATGCACACTACACGTCCTTTGCTTCCCTGGCAGCCTGCATAGCCTCATTCAAATTAGATGCCTTACCTGACCGCAGCAATTCCACCAGTTCCCCTATTTTTATGGGATTCATATATTCTCTTCCCAGATATCCTGCATAACGGTCTGTCACCATCAGATTTTTTTCTTTTATCTCATCTTCTACTTCGTTGATCGCTTTTTTTATATCACGGTATCCCGCCGACAGCTCGTCCAGTTTCGGTTTAAAACCTGTCAGAATCTCATCGGAAATGATGGCTTTTGTCACCTGCTCAAAGGTATTCATGGCATCCTGCTTCTGATTGCCTATTTTATGGATTTCCTGTTCTGCCTGAGCAATTTCATCATCATATTTCTCCAGATTATACTGTTTCTCATTTTTATCTTTCTGTATGCTCTTGGTGATCAGCCGGATCTTTTTCTTATTGGAACGAATATGGTCCCTCATCACCCTTCCTTCTTTTAACGTCTCCATATGGCGGGCTTTTGTACGGTTACTGATCCACACATAAATACCGCCGAATATTACAATTGTCAGAACATAAATCCCTACCAGATAAACCTGTTTTCTGTCCGGTATCAGCAGATAGCTTCCATAAGGTATAGCTGCAAAGCATACCAGGACAGTCACCAGAAATGTAAAGAATTCCCCGAACCATCTGGGAAGGAACAATGCATAATACCACCGGGAATTACAGTATCCGGGAACTCTCTTCTTCTTAAACAGCACACGGATCTGGGATTCCAGGTCCCTGTTCTCGCTCCTTAAATCTGCTGTTTCCTCAGCAATCCTTTCTTTCATTCCCTGATTCTTGGCTTTTTCTCTCTTTGTTCTGGCTTTTTTCAGCCGCTCTTCTGCCTTGTCCATCTCCTTATCATAACTGGAACCGATCGCGTCGCGCCGTTTCCGGATTGTACTGTTTACCGCATCCTCCGCCGCTTTTTTCTCCATATCCAGAGTCTTTCCTACTTTTACTTCATCTATTTTCAGCTGTTTTTCCCGGTCTTTCAGAATCTCCAGTTCTTCCAGCGCTTTTCTTGCTTCCTGCAAAAAAGCAATCTGGTCTGCCGCCTGCTGTCCCATACCCTTCCTCCTTTGAATCTCCGTCCGCACTGCCGACAGTATCTCTGGTAATAGATTACTACAAAAGGAAGGCTTCCACAAGAGGTATCCCTGTCAAAATTTGTCCTTGCCAATAACGCCTCTTTTCTGTATACTTGGGGCAAATCATTCTTCAGAAGGGAGGAAGATCTCTTGTTCCGCATGTGGGGAAAATTATGGAAAGACAATCGTCTGATCAACGATACCGTAGCCTGTCTCAGCGATTACTCCCTGACCAGGACCCAGATGGTATTGGAATCTCTGGACCAGATTTGCCGTACTTTGGATCTGGGAACACCTATCTGGCTGGACTCTAATATTCAGGATTTCCAGCTTCATGCCAAAACCCGGTTTAACCAGGACAATTTTATTGAACAGATTCCTTTTGATTATCTGGAAATTCACATTATTGAGGAATAATTTCAGCTTTTCCTGATTTTTTCGCGAAAGTGTTAAATAATTCTCGACAGAACCAGATTGACGTGCTATAATCTGAACCAAAGCAACGAGGCATATAATTTCAGCTAAACGCTGCACTTATGTGCCTTTTCTCGTATCCTTTTTTACATAATCTGCAGGGAGGTGACCTATGGATATCAGAAAAATCTCCATTGTTGGCCGCGGAGCCATGGGCATTATGTACGGTCAGTTTTTCAGCCAGCGTATGCCGGAAGGAAGCGTCCGTTTTATTGCAGATGAAGCCAGGGTGGAATCCTATCTCCGCTCTCCGGTCACATGCAACGGAAAGCCCTGTCACTTTTCCTACCTGCCCTATTCTGCTGATGCCGAACCGGCTGATCTGGTGATCTTTGCCGTTAAATTCAAAGATCTGGAAACCGTCATTCATCAGATAGGAAATCATATCGGAAAAAATACGGTAATCCTGTCTCTTTTAAATGGGCTCACCAGCGAAGATATATTAAGCAGAGCATTTGGCAATGACCGTGTTCTCTTATGCACAGCTCAGGGTATGGATGCTGTAAAAAAAGGCAATCATATGACCTACTCGTTTCTGGGCACTTTGAGCATAGGCACCTGCGACGGAAAATCTTCTGATTTTTTCACAGCATTGTGTTCCTTCTTTGACAGCGTTGGACTTCCTTATGACACTCCTTCTGATATGAAGAAACGTCTATGGGAAAAACTGGTGCTCAACACCGGCGTGAACCAGGCTGCAGCTGTTTTTCGCACCGATTACCGCGGGCTGAAACAAAACGGCAGACCAAGAGAGGTTATGATTGAAGCAATGCGGGAAGCCATTGCAGCAGGAAGGGCAGAAGGCATTGAACTGGACGATCAGCTGGTTCCACGATGGCTGGCCCTGATCGACAGTCTGGACAGAGACGGAAAACCTTCTCTCTGCCAGGACCTGGAAGCCGGACGCCCCACAGAAGTAGAACTGTTTTCCGGTACAATACGAAGGCTAGGAAAAGCCCATGGCATTTCTACTCCTGCAAACGACTTTTTATATGACAACATTAAGAAAATGGAACAGGGAGGTAACTAATCATGAACATTTCCATCACAAAAACTACGACACCACGACAGAAACCTGATGAAAAGAACCTGGGATTCGGAAAATATATGACAGACCATATGTTTACCATGGATTACGATGCAGAACATGGCTGGCATAATGCCCAGATCATTCCATATGGAAAAATCGAAGTAGACCCGGCCGCTGTTGTCCTCCATTATGCTCAGGAGACTTTTGAGGGATTAAAAGCTTACCGTACGTCTGATGACCGTATTTTACTGTTCCGTCCTGAAATGAATGCCAAACGTATGCAGAATTCCAACCGTCGTCTCTGCATTCCGGAGATTCCGGTAGAAGATTTTGTAGAGGCTGTAAAAGCGCTGGTCAAAGTAGAGGCTGACTGGGTGCCAAGAGAACCCGGCACTTCTCTTTACATCCGCCCCTTTGTATTTTCCACCGACTGCCAGATTGGTCTTCATACCTCTTTTGTATTTAAATTTGTCATTGTCTGCAGTCCGGTAGGCGCTTACTACGCCGCCGGCGTAAATCCGGTAAAAATCCTGGTAGAAGAAGAATTCGTCCGTGCCGTACAGGGTGGAACCGGTTTTGCCAAATGCGGAGGCAACTATGCTTCTTCCATGCTGGCTCAGGCAAAGGCAGAGGAAAAAGGATATTCCCAGGTACTCTGGCTGGACGGCCATGAACGGAAATATGTAGAAGAAGTAGGAAGCATGAACATCATGTTCAAGATAAACGGCGAAATCTATACCGCTCCCATTGACGGAACCGTACTTCCAGGTGTGACCAGAGATTCCATCATCCATATCCTGAAAGACTGGGGCTATACCGTTCATGAACAGCGGGTAGCCATTGATGATCTGATGAAAGCCGGTCAGGACGGTTCTCTGGAAGAAGCTTTCGGTACCGGAACGGCTGCTGTCATTTCACCGGTAGGGCTTCTGGACTATAAAGGGACTCAGGTAACCATCAACCATTTTGAAAATGGTGAGCTGACCATGAAGCTTTACAACTACCTCACCGGCATTCAGTGGGGACGTGAAAAAGATCCTTATGGCTGGACCACAGAAGTAAAATAAATCAAAAAAGGATAGTTTCCCAAAAGAAACTATCCTTTTTTATTTCGGTTCAGTGCCTGTTCCAGCTGATTTTCAATATCCTTCAATTCTTCCCAGAACCCCTCTTTTCTTCCGGAAGAATCTTCTTCCTGTTCTTCTTCAATAAACATAATAACGAAAGCAAGGAGCAAAGTCACGCAGCACAGCCATATGGCTTTTTCTCCCCATCTGGGAGATAAAATGCCCCCTGCTGCCGCTCCCACTGCAAAGACCAGTATAAACCCGTAATACCAGAGACCTTTTTGTCTCATCTGTTTATCCCCTGTCTCTTTATAGGCACACAGCAGATCCGTGGCACTCCGCAGATTGCCAATACACATCGTGGAAGCAATTCCGCTTCCCCGTATCTTCCGAAAGCTGTCCACCTGCATGGCACAGGAAAAAGAAACCAGCACATTTGCCGCCACATTCCATTCTTTTACAGTTGGGAAGAGTCCTACGGCAAATAAGATCAGTATCTCAATCGCCAAAACCACCTGTCTCCAGTGAAGCATTGCCCTCTGTCTTCGTCTGCACCGGTAGCGAATCGTCTGAGCAAGCCAGATCCCTCCTACAAATGCCAGCAAAGGAAGCAGATAGCGAAGCGCTGTTCCCCACTCTCCCATGGCCAGATTCTGTCCCATCAGGACAATATTTCCAGTCTGGGCATTGGCAAATACTTTATCCCGGCAATTATAAGTATAGGCGTCCTGGAAACCTCCTGCCAGGCATAACAGTATTCCCACAATAAAGGACTCGGACATCTGTCCATGATAATTCCGTTTCATGATCAGTTCCCGTAAGACTCCAGAATTTCAAATAATGTTCTGTGGAACCTGTCTTTGTCAAATTCCAGGGCAACTTCTACATTGGCATCTTCCGGCTCACCCAAAAATCTCTGCTGATCATGGGCAATATCCATCTCCGGATTCTGACACTGGTAATTTCTCCAGTCACATACCGTCATGCCTCTGGTAAATTCACCTTTCGTCTCTATCTTGACCGGTATCTTGGCACTTTTTGTGATAATAGCCGGATCTACTGCCCAGGCTACCGCACAGGCATCACATAAAGCTACATACCCGTTCCCCATAAAGCTCAGAAGTTCTGCCGCAAAATCTGCTACCGGATTACCCATAGCCCGGATCCTATCCACATCTTCCGGAACTATGCGGTTTTGCCTTGTCACATTCAGGCCTACCATACGAATAGGAATTCCGGATTCAAATACAATTTTGGCCGCCTCCGGATCCACATAAATGTTAAATTCAGCAGCCGGTGTCGTATTGCCTGACACAGCCGAACCACCCATGCAGAGAATCTGTGGAATCCGTTTTTTCAGTTCCGGTTCTTTCAGAATAGCCTGAGCAATATTGGTAAGAGGTCCCAGCGTAATCAGGGACACATCATCCCGGTTCATAAACGTGTCGATCAGATAGTCTACCCCATGCTGCTTTTCCAGCTGCTTTTTCGGCTCCGGCACCACAGTATTTCCCAGGCCTCCGCTTCCATGAATTTCTGTGGCACGCACGATCTGATTGATCATAGGCATATCATAGCCTGCATACACGGGAATATCTTCATAACCGGCCAGTTCCAGAATATATCTGGCATTTCTCTCTGTATACTGAAGTCCTGTATTACCTCCAACTGCCACAACACCTGCTACAGGAAGTCGTTTTAAACACATCAGAAGTGCAAAACAATCATCGATGCCCGGGTCACAGTCAATTACATAATTCCACTCTTTCATCTCTGTCTTCTCCTTTCGTATAAATACCCACAAGACGGCTCTGCACATTGGCCGAGCCGTCTTATAAATCTATGATAGATTACAGTCTTTTCAGCAATTCTTCTCTCTCACTCTCATATCCTGGTTTTCCCAGAAGAGCAAACATATTCTTTTTATAGCTTTCAACCCCTGGCTGGTTAAACGGATTTACTCCCAGAAGATAACCGCTGACACCGCAGGCAAACTCAAAGAAATAGAATAATTCTCCAAGATAAAACGCATTCTGTTCCGGAATCGTCACCATCAGGTTTGGAACATCCCCATCCGTATGTGCCAGAATCGTACCATTCATCGCGCTCTTATTTACAAAATCCACACTCTTACCTGCCAGATAGTTCATTCCATCGGTGTCTACTTCCTCTTTCTGCAGAAGAATCTCTTCCGGAGACTCCTCCACATTCAGAACCGTTTCAAACATAATCCTGGAGCCATCCTGAATAAACTGTCCCATGGAATGAAGATCTGTGGTCAGGTCCACTGCAGCCGGAAGAATACCTCTCCTGTCTTTTCCTTCACTTTCCCCATAGAGCTGCTTCCACCACTCTGATACATAGTGGAGGCTTGGCTCATAATTGGCTACAATCTCCACATTTTTTCCTTTTTTATACAAAATATTGCGGATAGCTGCATACTGCAGAGCACCATTCTCTTCAAAAGACTGCTCCAGAGCCTTTTTCCTTCCGGAAGCTGCTCCAGCCATCAGCTGATCAATATCCGCTCCGCTCACTGCGATCGGAAGCAGGCCCACTGCTGTCAGCACAGAAAATCTTCCGCCCACATCGTCCGGAACCACAAATGTCTGGTAACCTTCTTCATCTGCCAGATTCTTCAAAGCTCCCTTAGCCTTATCTGTGGTGGCATAAATCCTCTTATTGGCCTCTTCCTTTCCATATTTCTCAATCAGCATTTCTTTAAACACACGGAATGCGATTGCCGGCTCCGTGGTAGTACCGGATTTGGAAATAATATTAATGGAAAAATCCTTTCCTGCAAGAACATCTTTCAGATCATGGATATATTTGCTGCTGATACTGTTTCCCACATAATAGATTTCCGGAGTTTTCCTGACACTCTTATCCAGCACATTATAAAAACTATGATTCAAAAACTCAATAGCTGCCCTTGCCCCCAGATAAGAACCGCCGATTCCGATCACCAGAAGCACATCAGAATCATTCTGAATCTTTTCAGCAGCTTTCTTAATACGGTCAAACTCTTCTTTATCATAATTAACAGGCAGATCGATCCATCCAAGGAAATCATTGCCTGCTCCGCTTTTATTGATCAGCACGTCTCTGGCATACATGGTGCTTCCCTTTGCATTCTCCATTTCTTCTGCGCTCACAAAACGAGCTGCTCTGGAATAATCAAACATGACTGTTTTTTCCATTGATTTCTCTCCTTTTCTTCTGTTGTGGCTGTATCTGCCATAATTTTGCATCGTACCTTTACGATTATATCACAACCATACCTCAAATGGATAATTTTTTTTTGAGGTTTACGATAAATATTCCCTGATGATCTCTCCCAGAAGCTTGACTTCTTCCGGTTTCAGATCTTTTAACCAGTTGGCATCTTCCGGCCTGCTTTTATCCCGGCTGGCCGCAATCTGCTCCAAACTGTGCTTCAGATACCCATTCTGCTCTTCCTGCACCGCTTCTTTCTTTCTGCTTCCTCTCAACCTCCTGGAAGGAGCGCTTTCTTTTCCTTCTCCTTCCAGATATCCGTTTTCAACGGTCCGGCCTGCTGCCTCCGGGCTTCTGGCATATTCCTCATTCTCCACTGCCATACGTCCTTTTCCCGGACGGAAAAACAGGGAATTATCCATATAATCTTCTAACGCCACTAAAAGCTGCTGCCGCTTTTCTCCCAGATTCACTCCCATATCCACTACCATCGTCAGCAGTCCTGTGAGGATTCCCATGGTTCCGTACAAAGCTATATAATATGTATCGTTTCTATACCAATAGGTGAGAAATGCCGCAGCTCCTCCCACAAGAAAACACAGAAGAGTCAGCTGGTTGGAAAAATTCCCCCACCCTGCCAACGTTATTCCCAGACATTTGAAATCCGCCGCCTGACGTTCCAGATAGACCGGCATATTCCCCACTCCACCATTGGTCCGATAGGTACTTTCCACTCTTTGTTTCAGGATTTTCAGGTTTTTATTTTTTGTCATCGCCATATTAGTAGTTTCGCGGATCAATCTTTTGTAAATTCCTTTTGCCATCCATTTGCACAGCATACTCAGCAGGCAAAGCCCTGCCAATACATAGAGTACCTTTCCTGTGGCTAAAAATTCTTGCATGATAATGCGCTCCTTTCTTTCCGGAATCATTTCCAGTCACCCCCTATTATAGCGGCGGCTTTTTTCCATGAGAAGATTAAAGTTCCTAGAATCGTTCGTCAAATTCCTTCACGAATCGCACATGAACCTGGAACCTTATAAATATTCTCCATAAGAGCGCATTTCATCCCGTTTTCTACCACTCCTCTGCCATGGCAAGCATCAATCTGACAGAATGGTCAATAGCCTGAGCTTCAAACGTTTCGTAATCCATATTCGCGCTGTCATCTGCCTTATCAGAAATCGCTCTGATGATCAAACAGGGAATCTGATTCAGATATGCAGCCTGAGCGATGGCGGCTCCCTCCATCTCCGTGCAGAAGCCGCCAAATGTTTCTGACAGCCATTCTTTCTTTTCCTTATTATCAATAAACTGGTCTCCGCTCAATACCCGTCCGCAGAACACTCCTACCTTCAATCCAGCTTTGCTGATGCATTTTTTTGCAAGTTCCCGAAGCTTATCATCTGCGGGGAATGCAAATAAATCCATCTGCGGCACCTGACCTGCCGGATATCCAAAACCGGTTGCGTCCATATCATGCTGTACCGCATCTGTGGCCAGCACAATATCACCAATATTGATTTCCTTTTTCAGGGATCCGGCAATGCCTGTATTGATCACAGCATCAGCTCCATAATGTCCTGCCAGTATCTGGGTACAGATGGCAGCATTTACCTTGCCGATTCCAGAACGCACGACCACCACATCTTTCCCTTTCAGTTTCCCACAGTAAAAATCCATACCAGCCAGCTGTTCTACTTTAACTTCTGTCATTTGCGCTTTCAGACCAGCAACTTCCTGACTCATGGCTCCTATAATACCTAGCATATGATAACCTCCGACTCATTTTCTCTTCGTTTCATACTGTCATGTTCCAGTATCCTGTGACTTATTATACTGTATACTCTCCTTATTTGACAAGGCTGAAGCCTTTTCACAAAGCCTTGACAAAAAAATCCACCCGCAGATATAATGAAGATGTTACTATTATGAGGGTACAATGGAGGAATTATCATGGTATACAAAACACGTGGAACCTGTTCCAGTGAAATTCATTTTGATGTGATCGACAACAAGCTGAGCAATGTACGTTATACCGGTGGCTGTAACGGAAATTTAAAAGGCATCGGCAAATTAGTAGAAGGTATGGATGTTGATGACGCAATCCGCCGTCTTGACGGTATCACCTGCGGCATGAAGCCTACATCATGTCCTGACCAGCTTGCCAAAGCTTTAAAACAGTATAAAGCTTCCTGCTAACATCAACAGCTCAATTGCCATTCTTCAAGGAGTGGCAATTTTTTATTGACATTATTTCGATGTCGTAGTATTATAATGATACGACGTCGAAGTAATAGAAGGAGGTATATCCATGAAATATTTTGCAGGTGAACAGAAACTGAAGCTCCATGCCAAACAGCGCTTTTTCAGGAATGTGGAGCCCGTATGTGAAAATGTTTATTTTTTTACAGGCTTCGGTGGTTCTAATATGATTGCCCTGATCGGAGATGACAGCTGTGTCCTGATCGATGCTTTGAACGGGAAAGAAGTGGCACAGGCTGCTTTGACCGAATTAAGAAAACTGACAGACAAACCTGTATCTACCATTATCTATACCCATCATTCCCACTTTGACCATACTTCTGGAGCCGGTGTCTTTGCGGATGCAGACACTGAGATCATCGGTCATTCCTACAAGACAGCCGTATATGGCTACAGTGAACTTTTAGGGGATATTAACCGGAAGCGGGGAATGCGGCAATTTGGTTCTTCCCTCACAGAGGAAGAAAGTATCTGCGTAGGTATCGGTATCTGGAACAACCCGTACAGTACCAGGGCCATCCTGCCGCCGAATCGCCTTATTTCCGAAGATCATACCACAATTCACCGCGCCGGCTATGAAATTCATCTGATTGCTGCTCCCGGAGAAACGGATGACCAGATGTTCGTGTGGATCCCACAGCTTCAGATTCTTTGCTGTGGTGACAATTATTATGAATCCTGGCCTAATCTGTATGCCATCCGGGGAAGCCAGTATCGTGATATCAGTTCCTGGATCGTTTCTCTGGAAAAAATGCTGGAATATCCTGCTGAAATTCTTTTACCCGGACACACCGGTATCATCCGGGGAAACAGCAAAATCCACGAAACCCTGTCCAACTATCATGATGCGATTCAATATATATTGACAGAAACCCTCAAAGGAATCAACCAGGGAATGACAGCCGACCAGCTGGCTGAAACCATCTCTCTTCCTGAACCATTTTCTTCCCTGCCTTATCTGCAGGAATACTATGGTACGGTAAAGGGGACGATTCGAGCTATCTTTACCGGATATCTGGGGTGGTTTGACGGCAATCCTACCCATCTCGACCGGCTTCCTGCCAGAGACTATTCCCGGAATCTGATCCGGATGATGGGGGGTGAGGAGGCAGTTCTTGAGGAAATTTCCCAAAGCCTTCGCAAAGAACAATATCAGTGGACTGCCGAATTATGTGATATTCTTCTTGACTCCGGGTCTGACTCCTCCTTCACCAAAGAAATGAAAGCAAATGCCCTGGTCGGTCTTGGGAGACTGCAGACCAGCGCTAACAGCAGACATTATTATCTGACCTGCGCCAAAGAACTTCTGCAGGAAGCCGGCATTTCATCAGAAGGGCTTCTGGAACGGTCATGGTAATTTTCTGAACTCTGACAGATAAAAACCGACAAATAAAAATCAGGGGAAGACAGTTTATAACTGCCTTCCCCTGATTTTTACTGCTATACATCTTCTTTATGACCGCTTCTGATCTTAGCCACCTCTTCATAGTTGCTGGCAAATCCTTTCACACCTGCAGGAAGGGTAGAAATATTCGGTCCGATCCGGAATGCCGGTTTCAACAGGATTGGGGTAATTATCGTGGTAATCACCACAACAATGACTACCGGTCCCAAAAAGTTAGAACCTAACAATCCCAATTCCATCCCCTTACTTGCCACGATCAAAGCCACTTCGCCTCTGGAGATCATACCTACTCCAATACGGATACTCTGATAGTTTTTATAACCGCACAGCTTGGCTCCCAGTCCGCAGCCAATCACCTTTGTCAGGATGGCCACCAGTGCCAGTGCTGCAGAGAATCCGATCAGCGCCGGTGTCATTTCCGGCAGGTCTACTTTCAGTCCTATGCTGGTGAAAAACACCGGTGAAAGATATAAATAGGATAAGGTATCAAAAGTAGATGCCAGGAACTGGGTTCTCTGGGTTTTGGAAACGATCAGGCCAGCCAGAAATGCTCCTGTGATATCCGCTACTCCAAACCACTCTTCCGCTACATAAGCCATTAACAGACAGAATACGAATGCCGCAATAGCATGGCGATGAAGTCCTCTGTCAGCTGACTCGCTCCATTTTTTATAAACTTTATGAAAGATGATTCCCACCACTACGGAAAATACAAAAAATGCTGCTGTTTTTGCAAGTACCAGAGCTATATGTACATTGGGATCTGCCATACTGGTAATGATAGTAAGCGCCACAATTCCCAGAATATCATCAATGATCGCCGCTCCCAGAATCGCATTTCCGGAACGGGTCTTTAATTTCCCCATTTCCTTTAAGGTCTCAACCGTGATACTCACTGACGTAGCGGTCAGGATCACACCGATAAACACATCCTGAAGAAAAATACTGCTTCCTGCATCAGACAAGATCCTATCCGGAGTATTAAAATAACAGGCAACTCCAAATCCGCCTGCAACAGGGACAAGAACTCCCAAAAGGGCGATTACAAATGCTTTGCTCCCGCTCCTCTTCAATTCATCAATATCTGTTTCCATACCAGCGCAAAACATCAGTACGATCACACCCAGCTCTGCCGTATTGTGAATCATATCTGTCTCTGTCAGAACTCCCAGCATGGCTGGTCCCAGCAAAAGTCCTGCCAGCAGTGCTCCCACCACCTGAGGCATTCGGAACTGCCTTGTGATCAACCCCAATATTTTTGTGCTCATTAAAATAAGTGCAAAATCCAGTAAATACTTGTAACTCATGATGTCCCTCCTTGTATATTGTATCCAAACCGCTATTATACACCTTTTTCTTTTAAACACAAGTACCTGTTTTTATTTTTTATGCTTTTCACAAAATCATCTCCATCAGACTCTTGACATACAAAATTTTTCTGCATATAATTAACACCGTTAACTATATCGTAGGAGGTTCTTTCACATATGGAATGGACTGATATGATGCATAACCAACAGCAGTTTCAAAAAATCTCACGTGCCTTGCTCCCTGCACACAAATCTGAACTTACCACCAGTGAATGTGAGCTTTTGGCCCATCTATATCTGCAGCCAGAACAAAACACCCCTATCCTGCTCAGCCAGAATAGCGGCATGAAAAAGGAAGCCGTAAGCCGCTGCCTGAAATCACTGTATGAAAAAAACTGCATCCGGAAACAGCGTCAGGCAGAAGACGAACGAAGTTATCAACTGTTTATAACAGAAACAGGACTGACCGAACTGAAGAAGGGATGTGAAAACGTTCTGCAGCCCTTTTATAATTTATGGCGTATTTCCAAAGACGATTTTGAAGCATTCATGTATTATGCTGACAGACTTGCGGCACACATGGAGAAGGGAGAGTAGGAAAAACGTGAAACCGAAATTTTATGATGCACTGCAGATGGACCCTGGTATTTTAAAACGGAAAATTACAACCTGCCACACGGTATGGGAAAAAGCGTATTATTGGCTTGCCATAGCCGTGCGTTCCCTGCTGATTGTAGCTTTTGCCATTCTCTTTATCAATTTATTATCCAGTATATTCGGCTCAGAAAATACCCCTTTCGCCGTAGCCCTGTTCTGTATTATGCTGGGCATCCGTTTCGTCAATTTTGAATATTGTATCGGAGATTCTCTTATTACGTTAGCAGCTTCCTTGTGCATTTTAATCCTGATTCCCAGTGTAGCGGCTGTGATCCCGTCATTCTTTTTGATACCGCTTCATTTTGTATCCTTTTTTTCCCTGCTTTATATGACGACCCAAAAACCGGAATTGGGCAATGGAGGTCTGTACGGTTTTGCTTATATTTATCTGACAGGAAACCCGGTAACCGGGGATGCACTCATTCGCCGCATCCTTTTAGGGCTAACAGGCTATCTGATCTGTGGTGCCATTCTGTTCTTCAAGCACAGAAACCAGCACAAGACAGTCCGTTTTCACCATGTGATACAAAAGTTTGACCTTTCCTCCCTGACTCAGTTATGGCAGCTCCGTGTAGCCTTGGGAACCAGTCTGATCCTATCGTTGGGACAAATATTCCATATGGAACGCTTTATGTGGATGGGGTTTGCCTGCGCATCACTTCTGTCCGAATATCCATACTCAGACAATACTTCTCTCCGCTTCCGGCAGAGAATATGGGGAGTTCTTGCAGGCTCCTGTATCTTTTATATCCTCTATCTGATCTTGCCTGCAAACATACAGCCTTTGCTGGGACCTCTGGGAGGATTATGCCTGGGGTTCTGTACCGATTACCGGTATAAAACTGCAATGAACTGTCTGGGGGCGCTCATGCTGGGTACCGGCCTTTACGGCCTTCACGGCGCAATAATCCTTCGTATTATCAATACTGCCCTGGGTGTGATCTTTGGGGCCTTATTCGCAGCAATCTTTCATCGCCTGGTCGTATTAAAAATCCGTCCGGCTGTGGAAAATCCGTAATATTTGCAAAGCTGCCAATGCAACTCCAAGTACATATTCTCTGAACGGTCTTTCCACACCTTCCGGCAATACCGATTCTGAAGATTCTGCTCTACCGAATCCCAAAAATCTGAACCAGGAGCTGCATTATCTGTATAATAAAGCATAAAAGGCAGATCAGAGGTACATACATAGTGTTCCGATCTGCCTTTAGACATTTTAATTATTTTCTTTTTTTACCCCCAGTGTCCTGTAAATATATTCTTTATATTTATCTGATTTTAATTTACTGCAAATATATACATTTGGTTCTTTCCCTGAAAAACCGTAACGGTCCACCAGCACTCCCCCATAACTCGGTCCATCCGACACATCCACTTCACAGTAATACTTATGGCACGTTTCCATACATTCCGGATACAGAGCAGCTGCTACAGCCGCCGGGTCTGCCATATCCAGATAGTTACCCCCAAATCTCTCTCTGTTCATTTCCATCAGACAACGGTTACAATCCATGGAAAATTTCCCCAACTCACCACTGTTGCGTATTTCTTCTATCTCCTGAGGATTCAACATACTTTCTTCCAGGCAGGCATCCCATCCCACATATATGATAGGTTCCAGACCGGATTCCGTAACGATCTTAGCAGCTTCTGCATCCTGCCAGATATTAAATTCTGCTACCGGGCTCACATTCCCTGCTCCTAATCCTGCTGTCCCCATAACCACGATCCTGCCGGCTTTTTTCATCGCTTCGTAATCCAGACGTATGGCTATTGCAAGATTAGTTAACGGCCCCAACGCAATAATATCAATTTCCCCATCTTCGCTGTCCCGCAACGCATCCAGCATTTTCATCACTCCATTCCCATCCGCCACGTTAATCCGTCTGGGCGCCAGGCCTATATCACCCATTCCATCCGTCCCATGCGTCTCATGAGCAAATACCAATTCTTTCAGCAACGGCCTTCTCGTTCCTATATAAACAGGCGGTTCATAAGTTCCTGCATATTCTATGGCAGTAAGCGTATTTCTTGCCGCCTGCTCTGCCTCTACATTTCCTGAAACCGACACAAAAAATAATATTTCATATGCCGGATCATTCAGAGCCATGGCAATTGCCATGGCGTCGTCGGAACCACAATCCGTATCAATAATCAGTTTTTTCCTATTTATAAGATCCATATCTTCTTTTCCCCCAACAAGTTCTTTCTTACTATTCCTCTCATAAATCATAAAAGAAAAAACACCTTTCCACAAGACTTTTCTGTCCTGCTAAAAGGTGTTCTCCTTTTTCTGTCTGTTTTATTCAGAAGCCAGCGCTTTTCCCAATTCTCTGCATCGGTTCAGACCTTCTTCATCCGGAGTGGAATAAATTTTCAACCCTGCACCCTGGCAGATCTCTGCCCCGTCTGCCAGGGTTCTCTCCGTCCACTCATCCATCCACTGCCCTTCCTCACTCCATTCATGAGAGCCGAATAAAGCAACTTTTTTCCCGGACAATCCTTTTTCCAGTTCCGCAAAAAAAGGCTCAAACTCACTTTCCTCCAACTGCTCTGCCCCCATGGCCGGACATCCCAATGCCAGCCTGTCATAAGAAAGCGCCTGTTCTGCCGTTGTCCTGGAAACCGGTATGACATCCACCTCTGCTCCTGTTCTGCCAGCTCCTTCCGCGATCGCATTGGCCATCATTTCCGTATTTCCCGTACCTGACCAATAAATAATCCCAACTTTCATCATAAACCTCCTTGCTTCATTTTTTACAATTTGTTATGCAGCTTCTTCCAGCTTAAGAATCTCGCTGATGGTCCTTCCGGAATCCACAGCCTGCAGAGCCTTGTTTCTCGCCGCTTCCCACTGCATACACCAGGACTTTGCCCTTTCCACATCAGAATATACTTTCCAGTAACATGCATATAAATAGTCCTTCCCTTTATGTTTCATAAAGCCTATTACATCCTCCACCGGATATCCAAGAAACAGCCCTATTTCATGAGGAAACCCCCATGTGTCATGGTTGCCTATTTTCTTTCCCAGCTGTACAAGCATATCTTCCAGGGAATCTGTCCGGTATCCCCACTTCCGAAGAATCGCTGTGACCTCTTTCCGTTTCATTTGTTTTTCCAGCGCAGAAGGTCGGTACACCATGACCAGGCAGCTTACCGGACACTGGCACAGCACAAAAAAAGACAGATCTTTTCCGCAAAACATTTCATTATAATCTTTTATCAGACTACTGAGCCTGATTCCCTCTTCTTCATTTTTAATAGAAAATGTAATAATATTAGCAGGCTTGATTCCCATCAATGCTGGTGCACCATGTCCGGCTAGCTTCTGTTCAAAGGCTGCGGCTGTCATTCTTTTCTCTCCTGATGTATCTGTGATATTGAGTTAGTTTTATTTAACTATTTAAAAAATAACACACAGATGAAGTTTTGTCAATATTTTGAGAGTGATTTTCATTTTAATTAAATCAAAAAAACGGTGCAATCCATATCTATGGATTGCACCGTCTTCCATTCATACATCCGTTTCTTCCTGGATTATTCGCAGGTATACGGCAACAAGCTCAGATGACGAGCTCTCTTGATCGCTACAGTCAGAGCTCTCTGATGTTTTGCACAGTTTCCTGTAATTCTTCTGGGAAGGATTTTTCCTCTCTCAGATACATATCTTTTTAATTTATTTACATCTTTGTAGTCAATGACTCCGTTCTTCTCGCCACAGAATACACATACTTTTTTTCTTCTGCGCATTCCGCCTCTTCTCATCTTGGAACCATCAGCCTTATCATTCTTATTGAAAGCCATTTTGCGTTACCTCCTCGAAAACTTTAGTTAAAAGGAAGACCTTCGTCCTCCACGCCGTCAGGAATATTCATAAATCCATCGCCGATTGCGCTGGACGGCTCCGGCCTGCGCGCCGGTGCAGTAGACTGATAACCGCCCATATCTGCTGCGGCACCTTTGCTGTCTGCAAATTCCTGATCGTCCACAATTACATCTGTTGTATAAACTTTCTGACCGTCTCTGTTGGTATAGCTTCCTGTCTGGATTCTTCCAGAAACCAGTACCCGCATTCCCTGGCGGAAATACTTCTCTGCAAATTCCCCAGCACGGTCAAATGCTACACACTGTATAAAATCTGCCGTCTGGTCAGAACCGTCCTGGCTTCTCCGGCCTCTCCTGTCAACAGCAAGGGTATATCTTGCAATTGCCATAGCTCTTTCGCCCTGTGAATATCTCACTTCCGGATCTCTGGTCAGCCTTCCCATTAAGATTACTCTGTTCATACGATCACTCTTTCTTTATCTATTACGCATCCTGTCTAACGCATAAGTATCTGATAACAGGCTCCATGATGCGAACGTGAGCTTCTACTTCGTTCGGGCATACGGAATCGCCATCAAACTGGATAAAGTAGTAAAATGCCTCTTTCATTTTCTGAATCTCGTAAGCTAATTTTCTCTTACCCCATTCATCGACATTGGTAACCGTTCCACCGAAACGGGTGATGTAGCCTTTCACCTTCTCGATTGCGGCTGCTCTCTCTTCATCCTCAAGTTTTGCGCTCAGAACAACTGCTAACTCGTACTTGTTCATGTTTCTTTACCTCCTTGTGGTCTCTGGCCCCTGTTTTCAGTTCAGGAGCAAGGATTTTTGTATGTCACGAATAGTTATCATACCAGATAATGCTTGTAAAATCAAGGGTTTTTTCCATTTTTCCTTAAACTTCCCCTGCTTTTTTTAACCCTCTGGTATTTTTTTCCACCAGCGTTCTGGCAATCATCACCTGATGGCCACACCCCTGGCATTCCAGGCGAAAATCTGCCCCCACACGCAGAATTTTCCATTCCTGGCTCCCGCAGGGGTGGGGTTTCTTTAATTTTACAATATCTCCCACTTCATATTTCAGACGTTCCGCCATATATCCCAGCTTCCTTCCTTCTATCCTCTTTTTTCATTTCCAATCTTTTCCTGTTTCCGGCCAGCAGTGCTGGTCAGTTTCCCCATGCCTGATCCAATATTTCCCCAATCTTTCCTTTGATTGCCAGATCTGCCCTGCTGTCCAGAGGGGTAACATCCCGATTGATCAGCACCAGTCTGGAACCTGAATAATAGTCTACCAACCCTGCTGCCGGATACACAGTAAGAGACGTTCCGCCTATGATGAGCATATCCGCTTTTTTTATGTACATGACCGCTTTGGAAAGTGTGTCCATATCCAGGCTTTCCTCATAAAGCACCACATCTGGTTTTATCATACCGCCACAGCTGCACCGGGGAAATCCTTCTGTCTCCAATATCTGAGACAATCCATAAAATCTTCCGCACCTGGTACAGAAATTACGGTGGACAGACCCATGCAGTTCCAATACTTCCCTGCTTCCAGCCATCTGATGAAGGCCGTCAATATTCTGTGTGATCACCGCTTTCAGTTTTCCCGCCTGCTCCAGCTTCGCCAGAGCCAGGTGGGCTTTGTTGGGCTTCGCCTGGGGAGAAATCATTTTATTTCTGTAAAAGCGGTAAAATTCCTCAGGATTCTTCAGATAAAATGTGTGGCTTAATATCTGTTCCGGGGGATAGGCATACTGCTGCCGGTACAAACCGTCCTGACTGCGGAAATCAGAGATTCCACTTTCTGTAGATACTCCTGCTCCTCCGAAAAATACAATCTGATCACTTTCAGCAATCCATTCTTTCAACTGTTCCACTGCTGTCATACCAACCCCTCCTTTTCTCTGTGATTTCCCTGATTGCCTCTATACCACTTCGTCCAAAAAAACTCCTTGGAAAGGCCGTATCCAGGACAATCCTCTGATGCCTGGAATCTCGTCCGCTGCCAGCCGGCCAAACAGCCACTCCGCCAGTTGATCGATTTCCATGGACAGTTCCGGTTTCTTCTCCGAAACAGCCAAAACCGCTCCGTTCCGGTCCAGATTCCATTGAAAAACCCCATTGTTTTCCCGTATTAATGGGTCTTTGATTTCCAACACCAGTGATAAAGTTTCTTCCGGAGCATCTTGTTTCAGGCAGACGTTCTTCAAAAACTCCTGTACGTTGGTGATTCTCGCCATGATAGCCGGCTTATCCGGCGCTGCCTGCTCCGTATAAGCAGAATCTGCATAAAGGAATCTCTGTTCTTTTTTCTCCAGTCCCCAGATACTTTCCATTCCTACCAAACTACCCGTCCTGGCATCATACAGTAGATTCCACTCTCCTGCTTCACTGGCAATTTCTCCGCATATTTCCCTGATGTAACCTTCGTCGCGGACCGTATGCACTTCCCACCGCTCCTCCAGAAACCGTTGCTGCCATGATGCAATCCACTGCCTGTCCGTTTTTCCTTCTTCTGAAAGCAGCGTTTCTAAGGATAACTGCCGTTCTGTCAGTCCTTCTTTTTTCTTCTTCCACTTAGGCTGGCTGAATATGAACCGAAAGCCAAATGGACGGTAAATCGCTTCTGCCGCTGGCATCAGAAATACAAACGGCACCTCTTCCTTTTGCATATCCTCCATCATCTTGATCAGAATATCTCTCATATGCCCCTGGTGACGGCAATCTTTTCTGGTCGCTACCCCTACAATATATGGAAGTACGTATTCCCTGTCTCTGACACGGACCAGATATGGATTCAACTGAGCCATGGAAATAATCCTGCCGGCTTCTTCTTTTACGATAATACGGTTATTTTTTATCTTTTCTCTAAAATAATAATCATCAAATTCTCTGGAATCTTCAGGAAAAGCTTCTTCCCATAAATCACGGCTTTTCCATCTTTCTTCTTCCTTTAAATATCTCACGTTCCACCTCTCAGGGCATAATCTGCCTGATGCTGTACTTTCTTGCAAATCCCACCGGATTATAAGACATTTTCGCTTTTCTCAAACCTTCAATGCCCAGGTCATCTTCCCGGTTTACCAGGGTCACTTCCGGAAATTCATGAATCAGGAATTCCCGGTTGATGTACTGATACAGACCTCTCATTTCCGGATTAGCTTTTTCAATGTGGATTACCGCCATGTTCTCTCTTTTATTCAGGCTGCCGATGCTGAACGCTTCAAGTTTTCCATCTACGAACACGCCTCCCATCTGCACAGGAAGCACCGAGCAGTTATTTAAAATTTCATGGATTCCTCTGACTTCATAATCCAGGTGTTCTTCTACATCTTCCCCTTTGGCAATCCTCCAGGAATCCAAAAATCTCCATACCTCTTCTTTATCGGAACAGCACAGTCTCCGATATTCAATCCTTCCTTCATATGCCTTCACAAACGCATTTAAGTTATTTTTTTTCTTATGAAGTTTTTTCCCCGCCAGGGTGCGGAGAGCATCTCCATCATAAAGATAATCCTTTAAATCTTCCTGTTCTTTCACTTCAAATTTTGCTGGATCCAGCTGAAGCTTTTCCACAGCCTCCTCGTCCGCCAGGTAAATCTGGAAAGGTTTCTTCAGCACTTCATTAAAATACGTTACCATTTCATAAAAATAGTGTTCCAGATCCTCCTCCCTGCAAAGCGGCATGGCACTGCTCGGTTCCCCGTCCAGGTCCATCAGCCACTGTACTGCTTTTCCATCGCTGATAGCAAATCTTACATTATAATATTCCAGCCACAGAAAACTATCCAGAAATACACTGTCACAGGTTTTATTCGGTCGCAGCCCCACAAATGGAGTAATCGCTGCAATATCTTTTGCCTCTACCGGCTTAAACTCAAGTCCCATATGCTTCCCTCTTGTATTTTATAATTTTATGTTCTTTTATAAAGCATTCCCTTATCTGTCACAGAAATGCCCATTTTCTTTCATTTTATCATAGGTTGCCAGAAAATCAATGAAAGAAATCATTCCCGTGGACTGCTCCTGTTGAATGATGCCATGGTGCAGACCGGGAGAAGCGTCCCCTATTCCACAAGCCATTGGAAGAATTAAAAACCCCTGTCCTATTTATGGGAAGCAGGGGAGATGAAAGCTGTCGAAACAATATGGAAGAAGAATATCAGGAAATGGCGTCTATGCTTTCTCATGCTTCCATATATCTTTTTCCAAGCGGTGGACATCCTTCTCTCTTTTCCAATGCAGAAGAAGCTGCAAAACTGATAAAAACATTCATCCGCCAACATACAGCCAATTAACGGCTGCCTGTTCTTTTGACCGGATTAGAAAAGAGAGCAGAAAAGGAGTTTCTCCTTCCTGCTCTCTGCAGCTGTCTTCCTGTTTTCATATTCCCGCTCTGACTTTCTGCCTTAGCGATTCCAGGGACTTAGTCTGCGGGGTTGAACCTGAACACCGATTCCCTTTTATGAACGGTATCCATTGGGATTATTGGACTGCCATCTCCATGCGTCCTGGCACATCTCATCGATACCTCTCTCTGCCACCCAGCCTAATTCTTTTTCTGCTTTTGTTGCATCTGCGTAGCAAGTAGCAATATCACCTGCTCTTCTCGGTCGTATTACATAAGGAATATCATGGCCCACTGCTTTGGAAAATGCCTGAATCATTTCCAATACACTATAACCTCTTCCTGTTCCCAGGTTATAGATATACACATCCGGCTTATCTGCAAACTTTTTCAATGCTTTTACATGACCGGATGCCAGATCCATGACATGAATATAGTCCCGCACTCCCGTTCCGTCTGGCGTATCATAATCATTTCCAAATACATTGACTTCTTTCAGCTTCCCTACTGCTACCTGAGTAATATATGGTGTCAGATTATTGGGGATTCCAGTTGGGTCTTCTCCGATCCGTCCGCTTTCATGGGCTCCCACCGGGTTAAAATAACGAAGAAGGATTACATTCCATTCCGGATCTGCCACATGAAGGTCTGTGAGTACCTGCTCCAGCATACTCTTCGTCTGTCCATAAGGATTGGTGATCTTCCCTTTCGGGCAATCCTCCGTAATCGGAATGAATGCCGGATCTCCATATACCGTTGCAGAAGAACTGAAGATAATCTTCTTTACCCCATGTTTTCTCATGGCATCACAAAGAATCAAAGTTCCTGTTATATTATTATGGTAATATTCCAAAGGTTTCGCTACTGACTCACCTACTGCTTTCAAACCTGCAAAATGAATGACTGCATCAACTTTCTCTTTATCAAACACCTCATTCATGGCATCTGCATCAAGCAAATCTGCCTTATAAAAAGTCAGGTCTTTTCCTGTCAGTTCCTTTACTCTGTTTAAAGACTCTTCTGAAGCATTGCAGAGATTATCCACTACAACGACTTCATGTCCCTGATTTAACAGTTCCAGACATGTATGGCTTCCAATATAGCCAGCCCCTCCCGTTACTAAAATCCTCATGTGTCATCCTCCTGAATCTCCATTCATTTTTCATGAATACGAAATATTTCGTTCCTGCGGTCTGCAGATGTTTTTATTATAACAGTACCGGACAGAAATAAAAAGCAAGATTTCTTCTGGGTATAAAGAACTTTGTTTGATTTATAGATTTTTTTTCAAAAACATTATATAATGATTATAACATTACTGTTTCATACTGTTTAAAAGCTATAGGAAGGTGAGTTTATGAAATTCAAAAAATTTATTGCTTTTGCCCTTTCAGTTGTTGTTTTCCTATCCTTATCTATTCCTGCATTTGCAGAAGCTGGAAATGGAGAAACTACTCAGACTCCGCTGAATGTAACTTCAGGGTTAAAAATCAACTCTATCAAAACTAGTGAAATGGAATCTTTAAATTATTATCTTAAAGTTCCTGAAAATCTGGTGGAAAACATGCCGCTTATTGTTTATCTTCATAGTTCCGGTATGGCAAAAAGCGATGAAATCGAAGAAATTCTCAGAACGGAAGAAGGGGCCTCTTATTTAGTAGACTATATAAAAGATGCATTTATTGTGATTCCTCATGACCCCCAGGCCGGACGGCAGTGGCTGGATCGGGAAGCTTCTGTTCTGGAATTAATTGAGTCTGTTGCAGCCGAATATAAAATTGACCGGACAAGAATCAGTATTATGGGATACAGTGGCGGAGCCGATGGCATTGCAAAAATAGCTGCTCATCACCCGGAAATTTTTTCCTGTGCTACTTTGATCTCCCCGTATTCTCCCAAAAACCCTCGTTCCACTTATACTGACGATCAAACAGAAGGCTTAGCAAAACTTCCTCTTCAATTTTATATGGAAACCATTGACGGTGGATTGGATACGGCAAAAAATGTCGTCCAGAAAATCACCGATGCCGGAGGAAATGTTTCTCTTACAGAAATCAACACTACCCATAGTTCCATAGATTCTATGTTATTTAAAGAATCCCAGCGTGATGTTTACGGAATTGTAGAATGGATGTTATCTCAAAAGAAAAATTGATAAAACTTAATTAAAAGAAATTTTTGACAGGAAATCTTTTTAAGATTTCCTGTTTTTATATGGAAAATACCTTTTAACAAGAAAATAATTTTGCAAAAATTAGCACTCACCTCTTGACAGTGCTAATAATATGTGTTATATTACACATAGAACAAAGGAAGGGACCTGATCGTTCCACCATTTGTTTCTGAACAATAAAAGGCACAAGATGTCAATGATTGGAGGAATGATGTATGTTAATGCCTAGTATTTTTGGAGAAAATTTATTTGATGACTTTATGGATTTTCCGTTTGACAAAGACTTTTTCGGAACCAGAAATCCCCTGTATGGAAAAAATGCTAAAAACCTGATGAAGACGGATGTTCGGGAACTGGAAGACCATTATGAACTTGATATTGATCTGCCAGGCTTCAAAAAAGACGAAGTAACTGCTGACTTGAAAGATGGCTATTTGATCATTTCCGCCGCAAAAGGACTGGATAAAGATGAGCAGGATAAGAAAGGCCGTATGATTCGTCAGGAACGTTATGCCGGCAGCTGCACCAGAAGTTTTTATGTAGGCAACGGTTTGACGGTAGAAGACATTCACGGAAAATTTGAAAATGGTATTTTACAGCTGAGCATACCTAAGAAAACCACTCAGAAAATAGAAACCCCTTCCAGAATTGCAATCGAAGGTTAAAAAAAGACCGCCTGAAAACAGGCGGTCTTTTATGACTACATGGGTCCATAATTCATCTGCTGTGCAATAACCAATAAAATTGATCCTACGGCCAGCCAGATTAAAAACAGTTTCCACATGAATTTCATCCATTTTTCATAAGGAATATTGACAGCTCCCAAATTCCCCATAAGGGCAGTAGACATGGGAATAATATAATTACAAAAACCGTCTCCAAAATTAAATGCCAGGATTGTTGTCTGCCTGGTAATACCTATCATATCCGCCACAGGAATAAACACTGGCATGACTACTGTAGCCTGTCCGCTTCCTGAGACAATAAATATATTAATGACCACATTAGCAAGGAACATAATAGGACCCTGCAATATTTTAGGAATGCCATAAATAGCCTGACCAATACCATAAACAATAGTATCCAGGACACCCCCTGCATTTAAAACCACAGAAATACTTCTGGCCATTCCTAAAATCAGGACCGCTCCGATCATTCGCCTGGCACCGGCGGTAAAACACTGTGCAATCTTACTGGGGGAAAATCCCGCCGCCAATCCGGCAATAATGCCCGTCCATATGAAAACAGCCGAGTTATCATTAAGATCCCATTTCCACATGATGCCTCCATATACAATAACCCCCAGAGAAACAAACAATGTGATTATGACCAGGATCTCCCGAATCCCCATAGATTCTTCCAGAGTAATCTCAACAGACTGTTTTCTTGTTTGAAGATCTTCTTCATACATAGGACTCAATCTGGGATTATTTTTTATCCTTTTCGCATACCGGATAAGATATGCAGCTGTTACTGCCAAATAAACAGCAAAGCAAACAAAGCGATATCCAATTCCGGAATATAAAGGCAGTTCAGCCATCCTTTGGGAAATGATAGTAGTATTTAAATTCAGCATACCTGTAGAAAATCCTACAGCTCCTCCCAGCAGGATCAAAGCGACACCTACTATGGAATCATATCCCAGAGATAAGGCAAACATAACCATAATAGGAGAAAACCCAATAAAAGTATTGACACCTATGGTAGTACAGATCAATGCAAAAAAAGTCATGACACCTACGATAAAAACCGCTTCTCTTTGCGCAAAATACCGGGACATTTTGGCAATCAGATTCTGCAAAGCCCCTGTAGAAGTAATTACCTCAAAAGCTCCGCCTGAAAACAGTATCATAAGGATCAGATCAACAGACCCTACATAACCTTCTACCATAAACCGGGGCAAGCTGAATAAACTTGCATGGTTAGATCCAATATAATGAAAAGACTGGGGATCGATTACTGTAATCCCCGCATCATTCTGTATTCGCTCAAAAGAACCTGCAGGAATAATCCAGGTTAAAACAACAGCTGCTGCCATTATAATGGCGATAATCACCAGCGAATGCGGCATTATAAATTTTTTCTTCTTTTCCATAGTCCCCAATTACAGTGCATAAAGACTGATTCAATCTTTATGCACTGCCTTTATTCATGTCTATTTTTCAGTATTGTATCCCAATTGCTCTCTCGTATAGAATGGAACTTTTTCTTTAAATTCCTGCTTAATCTGTTCCTGCAACTCCTTAGAATTAAGAATATCATAAGCTGTCATAGCTAAAGCTTTAGAACCTTTATAGGCCTGCTCAATTGCCGCATCAGACTTAGTCAATTCTGCAAAACCATGAGTATGGGTATCGCAGCTTCCAATTTTTAAATACGGCTGAATCGTAGGAACTTCCAGACTTACATTGCCAATATCAGAAGAACCGTATTTCATATTGGGCTCTGGATATTCTACTACTTCTCCCAGCGCCTCCATATGTGTCTTATAAGTCTCATCCATGATCCGATTAGAGTATCTTTCCGTATACATCAGACTCGGAGTAACCTTAGAAGTGGTACCGAACAGAGTGTTGGCCGTATCAATAGCCCGATACATAGCTTTCTCCACTACCAGCAGATCCTTTACCATATCTCCCCTGATGCAGAATTCACAGGAAGCATACTCAGGAATAATGTTGCTGGCCTTTCCTCCCTCTATGATATATCCATTAACATTGGATTTAAACGGCAGAAGAGCCCGCTGGGCATCCATAAAATTAAAGGTATGGATTACCGCATTCAAAGCATTAATTCCCTCTTCTGGTCTGGTTCCGTGAGCCGGCTTTCCAAAATACTCTATCTTCAGATGTTTTACAGCCAGACCGCCTCTCTGTATCAGATTTCTCTTGTGAGGATGGATCATCATAGCAAAATCAACATCATCAAACACACCCGCATCACACATGATAACCTTACCGCCACCACCTTCTTCTGCAGGAGTTCCAATCACCAGTACTCTGCCGCAAAGATCTTTCAGAACCTCTCCAATACCAATAGCCGCGCCAACAGACATGGTAGCAATCAGATTATGGCCGCAAGCATGACCCATAGGAAGGGCATCATACTCTGCTAAAATCGCTACAGTGGGACCATCTGCCTTGCCTTTCATTTCTCCAATAAAAGCGGTTTCCATACCGGCAATATTGGTCTGAACCTGATATCCATGTTTCTCTAAAATCTCTGATAAAGTTTTGCAGGCAAAATGCTCCTGAAACGAAAGTTCCGGATTCGCATGGAGAGCCAGTGCCAGTTCCTTCAATTCACCTGCTACAGAATCAATTTTACTGGTAATACGTTCATATGCTGTACTAGACATAATTTCCTCCTTATCTGATCTCTTCTTTTTCCGCATGGAATAAAAGAGCTACCACATGTTTGATTGCTTCTTTATAATCTTCCAGTTTAATATTTTCATTAGGAGCATGCTGAACCGATCCGGCATGTCCACAACCAATTCCTGCAATCGGCATACCCGAATATGCAAAAACATCTCTGGGTCCCGTTCCTGCTGCCGTTGGCAAAATTACTAATGGCTGTTCATAAACATCTTCAGCCGCTCTTTGGATCACCTGTACAAATTTCTCCGTCACACCTGTTTTCGCAGGAGCTGCTGCACTGGTAACAGAAACTTCAATATCCTGAAATCCATGGCTGTCCAGATGTTTCCTCAATAAAGTGAAAATCTTATCCGGATCCTGGGCTACTACCAATCTAAAATCCAGTTTCGCAGAAGCCTCACAGGGAGTAACTGTCTTCTGCCCTTCTCCCGTATATCCGGCTTCCATTCCACAAATATTGCAGGAAGGCTTTGTGTACAAAGCTAAATTCACCTGTTCTCCAGTAGCATCATTAACAAACTTATCAATACCCAAACGTTTTTTCAACCCATCTTCTGGAGAAGGAACCTTTTTCCAGGCTTCTGTTTCTTCTGGACAAATGGGCAATACATCATCATAAAAACCTTCTATTAACACATGATCATTATCATCTTTTAATGTTCTGAGTGCCTGTACCAGGCGCCATCCCGCATTTGGTACAATAGGAGCATTCATAGAATGCACATCTGTATTTCCGGTTTTCAGATGCAACTGACAATAAAGCATTCCTTTATTACCCAGCTTTACTACAGGATTATTATCTTCATCTTTAGCAGAATTCTCCCACAAACAGGCATCTGCCTTCAGCAGGTCCTTATGGGAATGTACAAATTCTTCAAAACTGGGGCTTCCGATTTCTTCCTCGCCTTCCACCAGAAATTTAATATTTACCGGAAACGTATGACCACTTTTCAGAATTGCTTCTACTGCATGAACTCTGGAAAGCAATGTCCCCTTATTGTCCGAACATCCTCTTGCATAAAGAATCCCATCATGAATCTCACTTCCAAATGGAGGATAGGTCCACTTATCCACTGGATCCGGAGGCTGTACATCATAATGATTATAAAACAGCAATGTTTTATCTGTGCTGCCTTTTATTTCACCATATACAACCGGATATCCATTTTTATTTTCCAGAATCCGTGCATCAATACCTGCATCTTTCATTTTTTCCACCAGCATGGAAGCTGTTTCTTCCATACCTACATTCTGAGCTGCAATACTGGGTTGAGAACAAAAAGCCTGTAATTCTGAAACCATCTGCTCAAAATGATCATCTACATACTGAAACGACTTTTCCATATAAAATCTCCTTTAAACAAATAGTGCAAATACGAATCTGGATACCCAAAGACTGACAAATGCCAGTATCCAGGTCAAACCAATGATATATTTCTGTCGGTCAGATCTGGTTCCACATACAGAAATTACCCGAACCCATTGATTAACCTAAATTATTCACGGAACAGTATCTGAATTGATAACAGTACCATGAATCTGAAAATTGATCCATGCAGCCA
>CALWQT010000002.1 GCA_944383765.1 uncultured Lachnospiraceae bacterium | reverse complement strand
CAGCCCTCCGGCTGTATCGGTTGAGCAAAAGTCAACGTGGGTTTTGATGTGGTATCTTTAACTAAGTGAAACCCCGGTCTCCCACCTGGATACTGCCTGCCGGGTCACATATACTTTTTCTGCCAATTCTTCCTGAGACAGCCCGTATTTTGTTCTCAGTTCCAATATTACTTCTTTTGTTTTCATATCCTATCACCTCATGAACATCATAGCATACTCTCTGTAGGATACCAAGCAACCTGCAGTTGCCATACTTATTCGTCTGCAGTATGGCACTGCAGATTTACAACCATAATATATTCTTCCCTGTTTTCGCTGATAACTGTAAAACCCAGTTTCCGGTACATACCTACAGCATAGTTCTCCTTCTGAACAGACAAAGATATCTTGGCATATCCGGCCATTTTCAGATCAGATAATAATTGTCTTAATAACGAGGTTCCAATCCCTAATCCTCTGTATTCTTTCCTTACAGACATTGCAAGGGAAGGAGTCATATCATCAATGTGTCCGTAGTCATTCATGACTCTCACCCAGACCGCTCCCACCAGGTTCCTCTCGACCTCTGCCACCAGAGCCTTATCGTGCTCCCGCTTTCCAAAATCGCAGATATATTCCTGTAATTCTGGAAATTGTATTACTGACCTTGGAGGTGGTTCTACGCCGTCAGGTATATAAATTGCCTCATATAAAAAATCTTCTAACAGGCAATATTCTTCCGGTTTTATGTTTCGTATCTCATAATTCATAGCTTTACCTCATATTCCGGTTTATAAAGCAGAACAATCTTCTTAAACGTATAGGGGCAGCTACCTGCCCCTGTGCTTCTCTTTCCTTTTCTGCTGTTTCCGTTCAAACCTTCGCTCTTTCTCTGCTTCCCGCTTTTCCCGTTTCACAGTCTTTCGCTCCGATTTTAACTGCTCCTGTTGTAGTTTCAAAGCCAGCTGTGATCTGGTACCTATTCCTGTGTTATGTACCTGTTTCCTCACCTCTCGCTGCATCCGTTTCGGATTGCGACCAGCTTCTTTTACAGCAGCTGCCACGGCCGGACTGTATTTCAGACGATAGTAATGCTTCAGGATGAACTCCTGTATCTCATAATCTTTCGGTTCTGCTCCAAAAGTCACTTTACACACAGACAGCTTTCCTTCTGATATTCGTTCAAAAACTCCTATCCAAAATGGATCCTCAAAACATACTGTCAGCCCGCCTGATACTTTGTCCATAACAATCCCTCCTTATATGATAGTAATGAACAAAGAACGGACGACCCAAGGAGGGAGGGTTACTTACCCTGCCAAATCAGGCAGGACGGCCGGGCTACCTACCGGCTCTGGTACATCTAAAACATGTACGTTGCGTTTTTATCTTTGCCTTTTTGTTCTATATGAAGCACAAAATGTGCAGCATATACGAATCGGAACTACTCTCTTTCGTTCCGTAAACGCTCCAGGGCTTCCGGATTATTGGAAATAATCGCTGCAACCGTGGAACAGGTTTCTAAATCCGGGCAGTCCCCGCAAGTAACAACGCCCTTTTTCCATGCACATTGGCGAATCCCACACAGATTGCTGCAAAATACAGTTTTCACCCCATTCATCCGACAGCCCTCACAGTTAATGTCTTCCGGCGTGATCGGGGCATTATTTAACTCTGCCCATAATTTCGCAGTTTTTTCCCGCAAAGCATGATCGTCATGGATCGTGGCAATGTATGCATCGCATTTTTCACAATCCAGCCCACAGTATCCGATTGTATCTTTCATGATGATAAGCCTCCCGTTATTCTATCGCTCTGATACCCATTTCATATTTCATCTGATTTTATCAAATATTTTTTAAATGCAGCATGGGCATCCATATGGACATTTCTGAAAAACATAATAAGCCAGACCATAAATGCCAGAACTGCCATATACGCTGTAACCATATATGATAACACCGCTCCTGCAAACATAATCAACGCCCAGGCAAAGCACTGGTTCCTCATATCTCTGGAAATATAGGTTTTATCATACCGGTTTCTCTCTTCCTCCGGCAAAGAGTTAAATCCTGAAACAAAATTAGCAGCTTTTTCCTTAAATATCCCAAACAGTATACCAACAAGCAAAAACGGAACCACAAAAATCCCACACGCACAAGCTCCTACATTCACAGTATCTGCCCTCCTGGGTTGAAATCTTGACATTTGATTTCATTGTAGCATTTTCCTCTGAAAATAGGAAGTTCCTTCCCTACTTTTCCGGTTTCAAAGGCCCATAATAATAGCTGGCAGTCGCCCCTCCGTCTATAAGTATGGTAGAACCTGTGATAAATGCTCCTCTCTCACTCATAAGCAGTTCTGCCACATTTGCCACTTCATCGGCCGTCCCCGGCCTTCCTGCCGGACAGTTTGCAAACATATTTTTATAAAAATCTCCACGGGAACCATTGAATTCATCGATTGCCAACGGGGTCACAATGATTCCCGGTGCAATATCATTCAGCCTTGCGCCACGTTTTCCCCATTCCACAGCCTGCGCCATCACATGTTTTTCATTACAGCGTTTCGCAAGCTGATACGCATGAAGGGTATCTTTTATCTTTTCCGGCTGCAAAATGTCCAGACTTAATAATTCTTCCGTTGATGTTGTTGCAAGAAGTTCATCTTCCCAAGCTGTCAAAGCCGGCATCCGGAAACCGGACTGACTGGAAATCATAATGCCGGAACCTCCCTCTGCGATCACGTTTCCCACTTCTTCCATCATGACAGCGGAACCGTAAAGATCCACTTTCAGAATGGTTTCTACGGACGCCTGGCTGGGAGACACCCCTGCAGCAATGACCATATCTGTGATAGTTCCATGTTTCTGACCTTCCATGATCATGGTTCGGATGGACTCTCTGGATGACAGATCCATCTCAACAGGCACCGCATCGAATCCTGCCTCATTCATGCTCTTTGCGACCATTTCTGCATGTTCTCTCTTCTTATCGCCCACAATAATCTTTTTCCCAAAACCGGTACGTCTGGCTATTGCCATTCCGATCTGCCCAGCCCCGGCAAGAAGCATTACTTTCCGTTTCATTTTATTTCAATCCTCCATACTGCTCCTCATCCACGGCTTCCATCCACTCATTTCTTCCATTTTCTCCCGGCACCTCAATCGCCAGATGAGAGAACCAGCTGTCCGGTGCAGCTCCATGCCAGTGCTTCACCCCTGCTGGAATGTTAATGCAGTCTCCGGGGTGCATTTCCACTGCTTCTTTTCCCCATTCCTGATAATATCCCCGTCCTGCTACACAGATCAGGATCTGCCCGCCGCCTTTGTCAGCCTGATGGATATGCCAATTGTTGCGGCAGCCAGGCTCAAAGGTCACATTAAACACACCTACCTGATCGGTGGATATGGGGGCCAGATAACTCTGTCCGGTAAAATACTGTGCAAATCCATCATTGGGCTCGCCGATCGGAAACACCATTTCCGCTGCATGGGCTGATTTTGCACTGTCCATCTCAACTTCTGTATCCTCTGTCCACACATCCTTGGCCATGCGGAATACCGCCCATCCTTTCGGCCAGCCTATATAAAATGCCACATGGGTGATCACTGCGGCAATCTCTTTTCTGGTAACACCATGTGCCTTTGCGTTCTGCAGATGATACAGCAATGACGAATCGGTTACTCCTGAAGACATCAACGCCACCACTGTGATCATGCACCGTGTCTTCAAATCAATATCCTGATTATTCCAGTTTTCTCCAAAAAGCACATCGTCATTAAAATGTGCAAATTCCGGTGCAAATTTCCCCAATTCATCTCTTCCTGCTGTCTGTACGATTTTTTCACTCATAATACTCCTTTCACCTGTTCCTGATCCCATACAAGAATGCCGGTCTTTACCGCTTCCTCGTATTTTTTTATCTTATAATTTAATTTTTCCAGAGCCTTATCATATTTTTCCCTGGCAGCCAGCACTTCCTCCCTGGCTTCCTTTAACAGACTGCACCTTGCCTCAAACGTATCGTCCCCCTGCTGGAACAGTTTCACATATTCAATGATCATTTCCACTGGGACTCCTGCCCCTCTGAGGCACAGAGCGTTTTGAATCCACTTCAGGTCTTCTTCCGTATAATTCCGTATCCCTCCGGCCGTTCTTCCTATCTCCGGAATCGCACCTACCCGCTCGTAATACCGCAGGGTATCTGCTGTAATATGAAACTGCCCGCATACTTCTTTTATCGTCATAAGCTGTCCCTTTCTACAATCCACTGATCCAGTTTTCGATTTCATCAAGAGGAGTTTCCAGACGATTTCCTCCCGTAGAATCAAACTGGATCGCCTTTTCACTCATGATGTCTGCCCCCTTACACAGGGATTTCATATCTTTTAACGTGTGCCCCGGCCATCCGCCGTGTGTCTGAAATACGGCTACCTTTTTCCCTGCAAAATCGGCACTGCTTAAGAAGGTCAGCACAGCCGGAGCCATGGTGTACCACCATGTGGGTGTTCCGATTATCACTTCTTCATATTCCCCGGGATTTTTCTCGATCTCCTTAATCTGAGGCTTAAAACCCCGGTTCACTTCTTCCTGTCCCTGCCTGACAATCTGGTCATAAGAACCGGTATAAGGAACCACGGTGTCAATCTCTGTGATATCTGCACCAATCTTCTCTGCGATCATTTCTGCAATCCGCTTTGTATTCCCATTTGACTGTGAGTAGTAAACAACCAGTTTCTTCATCATTCCAACCTCCAATCTTTACTAGCATCTTACTCCCTGGAGTTAACTCTAAGTCAAGTGGTTTTAAAAAATATCTTGAAAAACATTTTAATTGGCTTTACCATTGCTTTACCATTGCTTTATCAAGCTTGATACAGATTAAATTGTGGAGGTCATAACTTGATCATTGAAGAATTTAAAGATATGAAAATTGCATATATACGCAGAACTGGCAAATATGGTGCAGAAAACAAACAACTCATGGAACAGTTAAAGGATTATTTAAAAAGTAATGATTTATTCAAAGAGGATACAACAATTCTAGGAATCGCTTTGGACAATCCCTTATTAACGCCAGAAAATGAACAAAGATATGATGTAGGAATGATCATCACTGGCAGGGAAAAACATTGTGATTTACCTATTCGCAGCATTGATCGTGGTCGTTACGCCATATTTGAGGTTCCACATACAGAACAGGATGTGTCTCATTTTTGGAAGAATATTGGAACATTAACTTCCAATTTGCCATTGGACGATACAAAACCCATCATCGAGCGATATACTTTCTCTAAAATTTCATTGCATTTATGCGAATTTTGTGTTCCGTTAAAATAAAAAGCGGTCTTTGTCCTTAGCTGGCTGGTGCTGATCGCTTAGGGCATTCCGTTTTAGTACCATAAAAAATATAAAAGAAGAGCTGATTTTCCCTTGTACATTCAAGATTTATCGGCTCTTTCTTAACAAACCGGAATTTATATGGTACTATTTTTCATCAATCATTATTTTTTTACATCTCTCACAGCGGTATGCGGTAATTCTGTCGCCATTTAATCTTCCCAAAATACCACCCTCATCATTAAGACGGTACTCATATGGTCCGCTCTTCCACCATAATGCCGCGCTGCTGCACACTTTACCTTGTATCATTTCTTTTCCGCAAAATGGACAATTCAAACAATACAACTCCCTTTCAAAGTCTAATTTATAGTTCTAAGTATAGCATAGGGCAATCATTAAGAACACAATTTCCATAAGGGAAAAATCATCTATCGCCTCTGACAATCGAGGAACGTATGACCATAGGAAGGTTGACAGCACATTAAACACCTATTCCCATCTGTTCCAAAAGCCAGGGACGAAGTGGTCGAAAAGCTGCAAAATTGCTTCTGAGAAAACTTTCAGTTCCATTAAGGTATGAAAAAAGCCGATTTTCCTTATAAATTATAAGGTACATCGGCTCTTTCTTATTTATTCGAACTCAACTATTGATTGTTTTTCCCCTGTTTCTCAGGCTATTTCTCTACCTTTTTTCTTGCTTTCTTCGTCGTCCTTTCCACTCATTCCAGCATATTCACATTTTTTTAGTTCCGTTTTAGTTCCGCCACGGCAGCAGGACGTTTCCCCGGAAAAGAGAGGCCAGAAACAAAACGCCAGTTGCCCCGATGTCAGTTTATGATATTTTACCATCCACTGCAGAAAAACGCAACTTGCTATGTCTCAATCCTTAAAAATCAGAGTTTGTGAACACGACAACGCGCAAGGTGTTTCAAAAAAACTTGGCGTACCCACTTGTGGGTATGAGTTTAATGACACGCTTATGCGTAGGGGGCTTCGGATGTCCTTACCTCGGACAGCTGAGTTTTCAGCTGTCAAAGAAATTGACATCCGGTTTTTGCAGCGTGTCGGATCTTGTTTTTGTCCCAACGAAATTCGTCCACACAATTCGCACGATAACACGTAGAATCTCGCTAGAAATCAACCGGCGCAATCTTGAGCTCGTTACTCACATTTACACGACAACGCGCAGAATCTCGCTAGTCTTGCATGCGCTCAACGCAAAATTGCGTTCAGGTTATGTAACACGGTAAAGCACCGTTATTGTTATTGATTTTCTGCTGGGACTAATAGTCACATCTAAATTTCCCGGAAGTGTGTACTATGCACATCAAAATGGCCGGCCCTCTGGTTTTCCCTTCGGATCCGGCGCGCTCGTTTATTTCTGTGCCGCTATCAGTATGAGCCACAGGCGGCGCAAGAGTTTTTCGTCGCTGATTCCCCGTACCATTCTGCAGATGTCGGCCTGATAGGCTGTTGCCGACTTCCCCGCGCTCATTCTTTCTTCGTAGTGTTCCATTTTATCCTTCCTTTCTGACGCACGCAGAGGGCCTTTCACGCCCCCTTTGTGCGTCCTGTGAACATTTTCCCGCCGCTATTGCGCAAAGGCCATATCTGGTCTATCTGGTCGCAGCTTCCAAAAAGACAGCCGCGCATCTGATTTTCTCCGGATCCTCCGCGCTGTAAGCCAAAGCAGAAAGCCGACTTCTTTTCCGGCTCAGATCTGAAGGACCAACCACACCCTCCGGCATATCCTGTCTGACATAGTATTTCTGCGCCATATTAAGGATCCTGTTTAACTGCTCCTCGTTCTCGATCTGATTCACAAACCGTAATATGTATTCTCTAAGCTCCTGTTTGTCCATTGTGCTTCCCTGCCTTGTTCCCGGTTTTTTGCTTTCCTGTTCTGTTTTACTGTCAATCTGCTTCTGAAGTGTACCAATGTGCTCCTGCAGTGATTTCAGCATTTCCCCAGCGTCGCGCAAATAATCGTTTACCACATAAGAAAACACCTCTGCCGCTTCATACTCCATCAACATTTCACTTGTGTGTTCCTCATAATACTCCCCACTGCACCAAAAGAAATCCTGACGTAGATTTTCAGATATTACGCGAGCCATCTGCAGCTTCACTCCGATGTCGAAAAGCTCTCCTGATACCACATCAAAGGCCTCTCTTGCGTTATTTACAATCCTTGTCTCGCCTTCTCGTTTAATTCTATTCTCCATTTTGTTTTCCTCTCTTTACAAAGGGGCAGCGGCCATGTTATACTGACCTCATACCCCAAATTTGCGTGTTTGTCGGGTTACCGCCCCTATCAGAGTTGCTGCTCTGGTAAGGGCTTTTTCTTTATGCTGTTGCAATCTCCTGAACCTGTGACCGTCCAAAGAACCAGGCCTTATAGACCTTGTCGTCTCCCCTGCTCCCCCATATCAGATCAGTGCCGAACAGGGCCTTGCTTCCGTGAATGACCTCATATCCCAGCTTCTTCCAGCCGCTCCAGGTGTTTGTCTCTTCTTCAACTCCTGCCGTGGCTTTTGCTTCCTCGATCCTCTTTGCATTGACCTCCTCGGCCTTTGCGGAAAGCCATGCCCGATGTAAGCACTCCCCGAAAGAAAGTTCCTTGCTCTCCCGGTAAATCATCCATGCTTTCAACATGATTTTGCTCAAATTGTACTTCATGTTTCTTAAACTCCTTTCCCGGTAGGGTTCTCAACAGCCCAGGCAGGCTTTAAACATCTAGCGGCTTCTGCGGCATCTCAATCTCTCTTATCCTGTTTCCCTGTGTTATGTGGTACTCTTGCTTTCCCTTCCGGTACTCCCGTCCACCTTCGCTGTTTTATTTTGTTTTCCCTTACCTTGTGATTATATTATACTATGGGCACATAGATACGTCTATTGGCATAAGCAACAAAATCTATGGGCACATATTGTATATTTTGTATATGGATACATAGATTTTCATATGGTATAATTTCATTGCAAGGTGGAAAAGGAGGCTTTATTTTATCGCCTCCTCCCGGACAAACAATGAAAGAGGTGAGTTATTATGTCTAAAGAGCGAAAGAGTCGGTATACGGAAGCCCAGGCCAGAGCGGCGAGCAAGTATCTCAAAGAATCCGTTGAAGATATTCGTATCAGAGTCCCCAAAGGTCAGAAGGCAATTATAAAAGAGCACGCGGAAAGTCAAGGGGAAAGTATGAACGCCTTTGTGATCCGGGCCATAGATGAAACTATGCAGCGGGATTCCGGGTCCGATCAGGCCGGGGAATAGACGGCAGCAGGACGGATTTCAAAAGTCAAATATGTTGACCTTAGAGCTGCAGCGTAGAAATTTCTACGCCTTCCGGATTCAGCGCAAGGGGCTACGGCATTTTGCAGTATCCCTCCAACTCTATGTTCTGGCTTCGCGGATCCGTGCAGTCAACCTGTATAAATCAAACGTTTTTTGATAGCTTGATATAGCGCAAAGAATCGAAAGGAATGATAAAATGAATAAACTTCCTGGTTACATCATTGAGTTTCAAATCGCAATGGACGGCGTGAAGCGTTACACCGGCTGGACGGATGAAGAATTTGCCCGACATCTGGGCGTATCGGTGGCGACTGTAAGATCAGCGCGCCGGGATCCCTATGCAGTTAATGGCGGGATTATTCTGCGGGTACAGGACATGCTGCGAACATTCAGGAAACAATATGGCATGCTATGAGACTGGAAATTCAGCATTTCTCTTGTTAAATTGTACTGCATAGAGGCATCGCAAGGATGTCGCGTTTACAGCACCTGCGCAAATTTGAGCGGCTTCAGAGAACGCAGTCCTGCGTTTTCTTGCCAAACTACTTCTAAGTGCAGCTGCACTTAAATAGGGCGGAAATTTCCGCCCTATCGTTTTTCCTGTCCGTATAAATTTCATATTTTTAACAAAGGACAAATGTCCGTGTACGACTCTATCGTTTTGTCCTATTCGTACGAAATCCGTACGAACAGACTCGCCAATTTTGGCTTGTTCCTTCGGTCTTCTTATCTTTACAAATCACTGAGCTGAATTTTCAGCTCAGTAAGTTCTGCCACATATCCTGCACGCATAAAAATGCGGCCTAATAATCACTGACAGCCATTTGGCTTTCAGTTGTCACATATCCCGCACATATAAAAGCGATTATGAAGCCGCTCAAATTTTAGCACCTTCTGGGAATGCAATCTCACGCTTTTACCGGGCTCAATTTTGAGCTCAGTTGTTCCCGGATAAGGCAGTGTAAACTTGCTCGATTAGGCGATGTGGTATTTTGCCACCCCGCAATACCGCCCGAATCCCCACTTTTCATGGCTTTGTAAGATTCTGGTTTGTCCATTTTTCGGACGAACCTCCACAACGCTATGAAAGGCGGCCTGACTAATTCATTTTTGAGTTCGTTGTCCGAAATTCGGACAGCCAAAAACCCAACCTTCGACTCGTCAAATTCATAAATCCTCTTGAACCCTGCTGCCAGATATGCTATATTGAGAATAGAAAAAGGGAAAGCCAGAAACACATGGCCTACCCCTTAAATAATTACGATAACTGTTTTACACAGCCGTTCACTATTGCGAGTAGTGGGCGGTTATTTTCTAAGATTTTAGAATAAGTCTTTCTTGTCTGGAAGAGGCCGAAATCTCGGCGGCTCACTTTTGAGCTGTCACTCTCATGCATCTTTGTTAATTCTCGGAAGTTGGTTAAACCGACATCCAATAAAAACCATTCTACCAAATTCTCCATTCTACAAAGCGTCGCGTTTCACGACGTCTTTACAATGTCTATGCAGGGCGCTACGAGTTTTCCACACAAGTATGGGAAACCGGTTTATCTGTTCGGATTGATATTTTTACCGCAAGTAAATCAAATACCGGTAAAATGGCCCACGTAAACCCTCTGCCCTATCCCCTTGCAAAACCTTGTCATAGTTCGGAATAATACCCTCGGAAAACCTAAGAAAATTTTCAAATTTGCAGTGCGGAAAATGTTGGAAAATATTAGGATTTTGCTTGCGTTGCACACTGGAGAACATTGGTTTTTCCGGCCTCGCATGCTTTATGGAAAAATCTCGGAAAAACTAAAGAAATTCGCAACGCAACGCAATACTCAGAAATACTCAGGAAATCTCAGTTTTTCCGAACGCTCGCTATTACGAACGTTCACTATTCCGAATTGCCACCCGCTCCGTGCTGCTGGTCCACGTACGCTGAAAGCAGCCAACCCCTCCGCCCCTTAACCCTTTGTTGTAAATATATCCCCTGTCCTCGACAAATGGCCTGAGTTCCTGCGCATTACGCAGTGCCCTGAGTGCTTTCTTTTCCTGCTGCCGTACCGTTTCCACTGCAGATCCTATACTTCCGCTCACCTGTCTCAAGGTTTGCCCTTCCTGGTATCTGCGCTTTATTATTTCCACCTGAAGAACCGGTAAGGAATCGACGCACCCCCATAGAGTCCGGCTCAGTTCGCTTGCGTACAGTTCGTTGACCACATCGTCCTCCAGGCTTCCGGCAGCAGGGATAGTATCCTGCATCTCTATCTCTGATCCGTCCGAGCCTCCAGATATAGGGCTGTCCAGGCTCGCAAGGTTCAGCATTTCTCTCGCCCGCTTAAGTTCTTCCACTCGATCCAGATCTATTCCCAGACCGTCAGACGCCTCCACATCTGAAGGAGCAAAGCCATTGTTTTCTTGGTACGTGTTTAAAAATCTATTGTATTTCCTTAGGTGATCCCTAACATGGCCCGGAAGTCTTACTCCTCGCCCGTTATCCCGTATATATCTAAGAACCTTGTTTCTGATCCATATTTCTGCATAGGTCGTGAATTTTACATCCTTATCCGGGTTAAATCCATTTATTGCACTATAAATCCCAAGTACTCCCTCTTGCTCCAGGTCGTCCAGATCCACGCCGCATCCCGCATAATTCTTGACTATATGGCGGACAAACTTTATTAATTGCACGTATAATTTTTCCATGTTTTCCGTGGGTTCCTCATTCCGCTGGATGCAGCACACAAGTTCTTCGTTTATCATGTCATTCCTCCCTGATTTTCAATAAGCAACAAAAGGATAAAAAGCAGATCCAGCACTAAGCCAGATCCGCTAGGGCAATCAACCATGAGATACCGCCGTGTGAGAGGCGGACTGCTGAATCAGTTCCCATTTTATATGCAATGTTACACATTTTCACGGATTCCCGAACCATTTCGCGAAACGTGGGAATGCACTTCAGAAAGCTCCTGTCAACCATAACGTCTTCCGTCACCTGATCCACAGGAAAACGCGTAATCAACAGCATTGATTTTGAATACTCGTTTGCAAGTATTATTTCGGATTTTTTATTTGTCTTCAAAGTCTGTATCATGTTTTCTCCTTCCAATCACGCCCAAACAACATTTTTACCGTCTCAACGGAATCACCTCCCTTCCCCCCTTAGAGTCCCGTTATGCTATCGGCAAATAAAACACCCTGCTGCCGCCCTGGTAAGCAAGCCCCATATCATAAAGCACGCCCCTGGCCCTTCCCATGTCGGAATACGCGCCAATACAGACCGGCTTATCATGATGCCTGTTTAAGGCATATAGCGCACCTCTCCCGTCCCTGAGCGGGGCCGCAAACACCTCTTCATACTCCATGTACCGGTTACAATCCTGTGACCTAATTTTCATCGGCCGTCGCTCCTTTCTCTCCCGCAAAGGTTTTATATAGCTCTATCCAGTATTCAAGGGGCATTGTCACAAGCCAGCCCTCCCGGTTCTTCCGGTGAAAAACTGCCGGGATCTCTTCCGCCCTCCTGTCCCGTTCCGCCTGTTTCATGGCCTCGAATATGTTTAACCTCTCTACCCGCTTACACTCAATGTGGATCCCTGGAAGGCCCACCACATCCGCGTCACCGTTGGCACCACAATACTGCTGCCCGCGCCTTGCCGTGAAACCGTATTCCCTGAGCTTCCCGGCAAGTTCCCTTTCTCCTGCTGCCCTTTTACGTCTGCTGTTCATTCCTGCACCGCCTTTCGATGTCGCCTAAAACAGTAAGAGCCATGTCGCGCGCAAACTCCGTTTCATGGCTCCGTATGAATTCCTGGACCGATTCCACTGCCCGGTCCCAGTATGACGTATCGTCTTTTTCACCGACCGGCAGCAGACTTTTATAAAGTTCCCACAGGTCTGTAAATATCGCCGCCTCCGTCGGAATATCCGCTTTTCTTACCACGCTCTCCGCCTCCGATCATGTAAAGTCCGGGACTTCCCGGCTTCTGATTTTCTTAAAAGTTGAAAAATCAGGAATCTTATCCTCTGTGAAACACATTTCACTGCCAGAAAATCTCAAGCTGAGTCTTGTAAGCTCTCCTTGCCTGTTTTTTGCGACCTTTAGGCCCTTTCGTGCAGAATCGTTCTCGTCGATATTCCAGAGAAGCAAGACGGTTGAGGCATCCTGCTCAATGTCCCCAGACTCCCGCAACTCCCCCATGCCTGGCTCCCGGTTCTCACGGCCTTCTGACAAGCGATTAAGCTGAGATAAGAGTATAACTGGTCGGTTCAATTCCATTGCCAAGGTCTTCAGAGCTTTGGAAATCTCCCCGACCTCAGCGGCACGGTTGGAAAATGTCCGGTCTGCCCGGATAAGCTGAAGATAATCAACTATAATACAATCCGCGTCCATGTGACGGCAAGCTGTCCGGATCTGAGAAACCGTTTTCGCCCCAGAGGAAATCCAGAGGTCAAGGCCGGACAGTTCGATGTTCGCTCGCTCAAACCGTCCCTTCTCGTCTCCCAGGAACGAATTTGCCCGCCGGATCCGCTGCAGTTCAATGCCAGATACCCGCGCAAGCAGCCGCTCATAAATCTGCGCCGTAGTCATCTCCAGGTTGAAAAGCATTACCCGCTTTCCTGCCTGCGCCATCCGTAAAAGAATCTGAGTTGCGAAAGCAGACTTTCCGACCGCCGGCCGTGCGCCAATCACAATTACGTCTCCGCCTTCCAGGCCGCCCAGGCAGTCATCCAGTTTCGGGAATCCGGTAAGCAGCCGTTCTCGGTCCCTTTGCCGGAAATAATCCCCTGACTTTTGTCTTACGATATCCTGGAGGCTAGCGGCCGGCCTCTGCCCGTTTCTCTGAAGTGCCCCTAGGGCATCCACAAGTCCCCCTATTTGTCTTTCTATGCCATCCGGCACAAACTTTATCGAGTTGATTGCTTTCGTGGCTTCACGGGCCTTATATGCGTTCAAAATGGTATTTGCGTATCGGCTTGCTGCCGTTGAAACAACAGAGCTATCTGCACATCCCCGGATCCGGTCAAGAAAAACCTCTTGCGACACGTCCAAAAACTTGCTGGACAATTCCACCAAAGTGAGGGATCGCCCCAGGTCTGCCGCCCGCTGATACTCCAGGAATACACGTCCCAGGAAATCATCCTGGAACATATCCGCCTGAAGCTCCCCGCAATCATTGACCCGCTCCGGATTCTCAATAATTGCCCCGATCAGGGCCTTTTCTGCGTCAAACTGCATCGCTCTCTTCCTCCTCTGGTAGATAGTCTAAAATGGTCTTGTTGAAAAAGGTTGAGCCATCCTGGTAGTACTTCAGCTCCGTCCCGGTTTCTTCCTTTTCGGTCACATATGACCTCACGGCCAAATAGATCTGCTGTGGGGTCAACCTGTATCGGATTCCATTAATCAAGCGGCCTTTACCAACGTACCCACGATAATACTCGAATGCTTTCGCCCGCCCAGCCTTTTTGGGGTAAATCTGCCAAATCTTTTCGAAATTACTCCAGTCCTTTTCGGCCGGTCTCTGTTTCGGCTCTTCCGCATCTTTCTGTTCATCGTCACACGCTCGCGATGCGTCAGGAGCGCAAGAGAGTGTTTCTTTAGATTTTTCTTTCTCTTTTCTTTTACTGGGTATCTTATCGTATACCAGTTCCGGTATACTATTGGATACCACCCCAGTATCTTCATGTATACCAGTATCCTTTTGTATACCAGTATCCTTTTGTATACCAGTATCCCAATCTGCATAATTTTTGTTGAACGCCAATATCTGCGTTACGCCTCTCTGGTCGACGTTTTCACAAACAAGAATTTTCCTTGACAGTAAGCCACGAAGGGCCTTCTTGACCGTGATAAGTGCAAAACAGGTCTTTTCTGCAATAAAAGAGGCCGATAACGGGTGAGACTTGCGGGAAAAGCCGTATGTATAGCGCCAGACCACCATGATCGCCGCATACTCTGCACCGTTCAGATCTGTCCGTGCTATTGCTTCCAGGATTTCATTCGCAACTCGTGTATATCCGTTTTCAAGTCTTGGCTCTGCCAACGCAATCACCTCGTTTCATCTTCCCCCGGCTCCAGCCCGAAAAACCTCTCCCGGACGTAGGCGGCAGGAACTTTCCCGCGAACAGTGAGGAAACCCTTTTTCGTGAGCTCCTTGTTCATGTCTCGGATAAAAGAATAAGCCTTTGACTGAGAAACGCCAACCAGTTCGGCAAGCTCCGGCGCGGTAAGAAACTGTTTCATCTGCCTTCCTCCTCAATGATTTCAGATGGCTTAACTCCTAATACATCTGCAATTCTTCCAACTGTTCTGGGAAGAATATTTCGACTGTTTAAAATCGTGTAGTACCTTGTGCGATGAAATCCTGCGTTATCGCATAATTCTGAAACTGTAATCTTCTTTTCCGCTAAAATCAAATTCACCTTGTCTCTATCAATTCTCATGTAATGTTCCCTCCCACATTATGAAATTTCATATTTTTTATTTATTTTAAGTATATACTATGATTTTTCATTATGCAATATGAAAATTCATTTTTCCGCTTGAAAAGTGTAGATGTTGTGTTATACTTAAAACAAGGAGGGGTGTACTATGAATGACATTGAAACGAAGCTTAAAGACATGATTATCGAAAAATACGGCTCGTTAAAAAAATTTGCTTCAACGATAAATATTCCATATCCAACATTAGACAGTATCTTTAAAAGAGGATTGAAGAAATGTTCCTCTGTCAATCTTATAAAGATATGTTCTGAACTAAACATAAGCGCAAGCCAAATAATACTAAATAACGTAATAGAGCCATATTCTCCTTCGGACGAAATTGTAAAATCAGATATTTATCAGGAATTTCTTATAAATACAGCAGAACTTGCACTTATTCGACGCAAAATTGTATTAGATATTATTGCACCTTTAAAGCGTGTAATTGAGTATAACGATGCCAACGACATTTTTACTAATGTTCCAGAAGAGGACTTGCTTTATTATTTTTGGTCATTAAATGATGAGGGAAAAAAAGAGGCCATTCAAAGAATTTCTGAAATGACTTTTATCCCTTCTTATCGATCTGATACCACAGATGATACCCAATCAGCCAGGCGTAAAAAAGAGGCCACCCAAACCGCATATGACAGCCTGAACCCTCATAAAAAAGTAACCGATCAGCAGAAGGTCTTGGCAGCAGAGGCCGGTGTTCCCCTGCCGGAGTGGGAAGATGCAGGCCGGGGAATTGGGAAGGATCCGGAAGGAAGTGAACAATAATGCCCGTATACTATGACGAGTCTGCAAAGACGTGGTTTGTGAAGTGCTATTATACGGACTATACCGGGACAAAAAGGCAGCGGAAGAAACGGGGCTTTAAGCGGCAGAAGGATGCCAAAGACTGGGAACGGAACTTCCTGGAGACACAGCAGCGGGACCTGACTATGACCTTTGAAAACTTCGTGAAGGTCTACAATGAGGATATGAAACACCGGCTCCGGGAACATACCTTCACGCAAAAACAGTATGTCATAGCTTCAAAGCTACTGCCGTTCTTTGGAAAACTCTCCGTATCTGACATCACACCGGCAAGCGTGCGCAAGTGGCAGAATGAGCTGACGGCGTACCGGGATGAGAACGGAAAACCATATTCGGAGACTTATCTGAGGACGATCAATAACCAATTATCCGCGATCATGAACTATGCTATGAGATATTATGGCCTAAAAGAAAATCCTTGCCGGAAAGCAGGGAGTATCGGGAAAAGCCATGCGGAAGAAATGCAGTTCTGGACCACGGAAGAGTTTAAAGCCTTCCTGGAGAAAGTCTCTAATAAGCCTGCTGCCCGCGCCGGATTCCTGGTTCTTTATTACTGCGGCCTGAGAATTGGGGAGCTGCTGGCTCTGGAAATCTGCGACGTGGATCTGGAAGCCGGCATAATATCCGTGACGAAATCCTATCAACGCCTGGGGGCAAAGGACGTTATAACGCCACCAAAGACCCCGAAAAGCGTCCGGAGCGTGTCCATGCCTCCTTTTCTTGGGGATGAGCTAAAAGCTTATATAGGGCAGCTATACAAACCCCACAAGCATGACCGGCTCTTCCCTTACACCAAATACTTTTTTGAACATGAAATTGTACGCGGGACCAAAGACGGGAACCCGAAGAGGATCCGGCTGCACGATCTCCGGCACTCTCACGCGTCCTTGCTCATAAGCCTGGGCCTTTCACCTCTGGCAATCGCGGAACGTATGGGCCATGAGAAGGTTGAAACCACATTGAACACATACTCCCATCTGTTCCCGAAGGCCCGGGACGAAGTGGCCGAAAAGCTGCAAAATTGCTTCTGAGAAAAATTTCAGTTCCGTTTTAGTTCCATTGAGATATAAAAAAGAGCCGATTTTCCTTGTAAATTCAAGGTATATCGGCTCTTTCTTATTTATTCGAACTCAATCGTTGCCGGCGGTTTTCCGGTGCAGTCATACATAACCCGGTTCACGCCCTTTACTTCATTGACAATCCTGCTGGTCACTTTGCTCAGTACTTCCCACGGGATCTCTGCCGCTTCTGCGGTCATGAAATCAGAGGTAAGCACGGCACGGAGTGCAATGGCATAATCATAGGTCCTGCCGTCTCCCATGCAGCCTACGGAACGCATATTGGTCAGCGCAGCAAAGTACTGTCCCAGATTCCGGTCAATGCCGGCTTTGGCGATTTCTTCCCGGTAAATGGCATCCGCTTCCTGAACAATACGTACTTTTTCAGCTGTCACTTCTCCGATGATCCTCACGCCAAGTCCCGGACCCGGGAACGGCTGACGGTATACAAGATATTCCGGAATCCCCAGTTCCAGACCGGCTTTGCGCACCTCATCTTTAAATAACAGACGGAGAGGCTCGATGATCTCCTTAAAATCTACATAATCCGGAAGTCCTCCCACGTTATGATGGGATTTGATCACGGCAGATTTTCCAAGACCGGACTCGATCACGTCCGGATAAATGGTTCCCTGAACCAGGAAATCCACAGCTCCTATTTTCTTGGCTTCTTCCTCAAAGACACGGATAAATTCTTCTCCGATAATCTTTCTCTTTCTCTCCGGATCTTCCACTCCCGCCAGTTTCTCATAGAAACGCTCCTGAGCGTTGACACGGATAAAGTTCAGGTCATAATGACCGTTGGGGCCAAATACCGCTTCCACTTCATCCCCTTCGTTCTTTCTGAGAAGTCCGTGATCCACGAATACACAGGTAAGCTGCTTTCCTACTGCCTTTGCCAGAAGCACTGCCGCCACAGAAGAATCTACACCGCCGGAAAGAGCGCAGAGCACCCGTCCGCTTCCTACTTTTTCCCGGATTTCCTTTATAGTTGTTTCCACAAAGGAGTCCATCTTCCAATCTCCGGAACAGCCGCACACCTTATATACAAAATTAGACAGCATCTTCATGCCTTCCTGAGTATGCATGACTTCCGGATGGAACTGTACGGCATACAATCCTGCTTCCGGTTTCTCCATGGCTGCTACCGGGCAGACAGGAGTATGGGCAGTAATCTGGAATCCTTCCGGTGCCTTTTCAATATAGTCCGTGTGGCTCATCCAGCAGATGGTCTTGGGTGAAACTCCATCGAACAGTTTGGCGCTGGTATCCACATCCACCTCTGTCTTTCCGTATTCACTGACAGGGGCTGTTTTCACGGAACCTCCCAGCAGATGGGCCATTAACTGGGACCCATAACAGATTCCCAGAACCGGAACTCCCAGTTCAAAGATTTCCTTCGGGCAGGTAGGGGAATCCTCTCCATATACGCTGTTTGGTCCGCCGGTAAAAATAATCCCTTTCGGAGCCATTTCCCTGATCTTCTCCAAATCCATGGTATATGGATGTACCTCACAGTACACATTACACTCTCTGACCCTTCTCGCAATCAACTGGTTGTACTGTCCGCCAAAGTCCAGCACAAGTATCATCTCACGGTTCATCAGAATCCTCCTTTTACATGAATCTCTTTTGTCGTGCTACTAATTATAGAATAGGAAACTGCAAATGACAAGTTATTTCCACAAAAACTTTTACTCATAAGTCCCCTTTACCAGTATCTCTCCGCCTCTCATCATAAGACGTCCCATGGCGATGACAGTATCCAGCTTCAGATCCTCTTTCTTCATCAGAAGCAGGTCTCCGTCCGCTCCTTCCCGGATATGGCCTTTTTCCTGCAGGTCCAGTACATCCGCCGGATTGGCTGTCACATAGGCAAGTACTTCCGTCAGGTCCAGCCCTTCATTCAATACCAAGTCCACAACCTGCTCATAGGAAGCAGCCACACTGGATACTCCGATTTTTTCCAGATTGCCTTCTTCATCATATTCTGACCAGCTTCCCTGACCGTCAGAGCTGAGGGTAATATGGTTCAGGGGAACTCCCGCCGCTTTTGCCCGGCGCAGCCCCTCTGCCACTTCCTTATACGGAGCACAGTCACAGGTTAGGTCGATATATCCGCCCATATTGGCAAATTTCAGAGCCTGGTCATACAGCTCCCAGTTTCTGGCCACGTGGGTAGGGCGGAACGTCTTGATCGGAATCGAAGTTTTTTCCAAAGCTTCAAATACCGGCTCCAGTCCTCTGGGATCATCTCCCATATGCAGGGTAAGAATTCCCGGCTTTCCGCTGAGCATGCCTGCCACCCTTACATCACTGGCTACACGGATCAGTTCCTCCACGAAAATATTGGGAGCGCGGTGGTCGGAAATCGCCAGCTTCAGTCCCAGGACTTCGCCGATAAACATAATATCCTTTTTCACATCACCGGTGAGCGTTACGCTGGGATATCCGTAAGATCCGGTAAGGCAGTAAGCCGTCATTCCCTCTTCCCGGAGAGATTTCACCTTTGCCACCAGATTTTCCACGCTTCTGGTAATTCCGTCTGTCCCCAGCAGTCCTACTACCGTGGTCACTCCTCCTCTGATAAAGTCCGAAAGCATGGCTTCCGGAACACGGGTATGAAAACTTCCTTCCCCGCCTCCGCCTGTCACATGGACATGCTGGTCAATGATACCCGGTGTCAGGACCATACCGCTGCCGTCGATTACCTGGCAGTTATCATAGCAGACCGGTATCTCCTCTTTTATCATCTCTATGTGTCCGCCGCAGAGCATCACATCCTGGATTCCCAGATGTTCCGGGGCGTACACCTCCGCTCCTTTTATAATAATCATCGTTCTCCTCCTCTCTGTCCGGCTTGATGCCGTACAGCCTGTATGGTTATCCTTCCAGATATTTTTTCACATACTGGCCGGTATAGGAACCCGGACAGGCAGCCACCTCTTCAGGAGTTCCTTTGGCAATTACCGTTCCTCCCTTATCGCCGCCTTCCGGACCAATATCAATGATATAATCTGCTGTCTTGATCACATCCAGGTTATGCTCGATCACCACCACCGTATTTCCGCCTTCTGACAGCTTCCTCAAAATGTCCACCAGCTTGTGAACATCTGCAAAATGAAGGCCTGTGGTCGGTTCGTCCAGAATATAAATAGTCTTTCCCGTTCCCCGCTTGCTCAGTTCCGTTGCCAGCTTGATTCTCTGGGCCTCACCACCGGAAAGTTCTGTGGAAGGCTGTCCCAGACGGATATAGGAAAGGCCCACATCGTTCAGGGTAGAAATCTTCCGGTAGATAGAAGGCACATTTTCGAAAAATTTCATTGCCTCTTCCACCGTCATATTCAGCACATCGTAAATATTCTTTCCCTTGTATTTCACTTCCAGAGTTTCCCGGTTATACCGCTTTCCGCCGCACACCTCGCAGGGCACATACACATCCGGCAGGAAATGCATCTCGATCTTGATGATACCGTCTCCGCTGCAGGCTTCACACCGTCCACCCTTCACATTGAAGCTGAAACGCCCTTTCTGGTAGCCTCTTTCCTTGGCATCTGTAGTAGAAGCGAACAGATCCCGGATCATATCAAACACGCCTGTATAAGTGGCAGGATTGGACCTGGGTGTCCTGCCGATGGGAGACTGGTCAATGGCAATGATCTTATCCAGCTGCTCCACTCCCTCTATGGTCTTGTGTTTTCCAGGAATGGTCCTGGCCCTGTTCAGCTGTTTTGCCAGGGATTTATATAAAATCTCATTCACCAGTGATGATTTTCCGGAACCGGATACACCGGTCACACAGGTCATCACTCCCAGCGGAATGTCCACATCAATATTTTTCAGGTTATTCTCCTGGGCTCCCCGCACCGTAAGCCAGCCGGTGGGTGTTCTCCTCTCTTTGGGAACCGGTATTTTGATCCTGCCGCTTAAATAAGCCCCGGTAACAGACTCCTTGCACTTCATGATCTGTTTTGCAGTTCCCACAGCTACCACCCGGCCTCCATGTTCTCCTGCTCCCGGTCCGATGTCCACGATACAGTCCGCCGCCATCATGGTATCTTCATCATGCTCCACCACCAGTACGCTGTTTCCCAGGTCTCTCAGGTGAAGAAGGGTCTTTAACAGCTTATCATTATCTCTCTGATGAAGTCCGATACTGGGCTCGTCCAGAATATAAGCCACTCCTACCAGGCCGGAACCGATCTGGGTAGCCAGACGGATTCTCTGGGCCTCTCCTCCTGACAGGGTTCCTGTTGCCCGGGAAAGGGACAGATAATCCAGACCTACATCGATCAGAAAGGATACTCTGGCGTGAATTTCTTTTAAAATCTGGGCTCCGATGGATTCCTGCATCTTTGTCAGTTCCAGATGGTCCATAAAATCCCGGAATTTTGTAATGGACATATTGGTGGCATCATAAATATTTTTTCCGCCTACGGTTACTGCCAGGGATTCTTTTTTCAGTCTCTTTCCGCCGCAGGACTGGCAGGGAGTGATCCGCATAAAGCTTTCATACTCTGCCTTGATGGTATCGGAAGAAGTTTCCCGGTAACGCCGGTTCAGGTTCTGGATCAGGCCCTCAAACGCCACATCATAAACCCCTTCTCCCCTCTGTCCCTTATAACGGACTTTGACTTCCTTTCCTCCCGTTCCGTGGAGCAGGACATCATGGATTTCCTTCGGATAATCCTGGAAAGGAGTATCCAGGTCAAAATGATATTCCTTGCACAGCGCATCCAGGATCGCTCTGGTAAAGCTTCCTTTATCCGTACAGGACTGCCAGCCCATAGCCGCAATAGCCCCCTCCTGTATGCTCAGGCTTTTATCCGGAATGATCAGGTCCTCATCAAACTCCATCTTATATCCCAGCCCAAAACAATCCGGACAGGCTCCAAACGGATTATTGAAGGAAAAGCTTCTCGGTTCCACCTCGTCCACACTGATCCCGCAGTCCGGGCAGGCAAAATTCTGGCTGAAATTACTTACGGTCCCGTCCATCTGGTCCACCATCATCAGACCATTAGATAATCCCAGCACGGTCTCAATGGAATCTGTCAGACGTTTTTCTATTCCTTCCCGTACCACCAGACGGTCTACGATAATTTCAATATTATGCTTGATATTTTTATCCAGCTTGATCTCTTCCGTCAGCTCATACATATTTCCGTCAATACGGACCCGGACATAACCGCTCTTTCTGGCATGTTCCAGCACTTTGACGTGCTCACCCTTCCTGCCTCTCACCACAGGTGCCAGCAGCTGTATTTTCGTCCGTTCCGGCAGTGCCATGATCTGGTCTACCATCTGGTCTACCGTCTGGCGTTTGATCTCCCGTCCGCACTTGGGACAATGAGGAATCCCGATCCTGGCATACAGAAGCCTCATATAATCGTAAATCTCTGTTACCGTCCCTACGGTGGAGCGGGGATTCCGGTTGGTAGATTTCTGGTCAATGGAAATGGCCGGCGACAGCCCCTCAATATTTTCCACGTCCGGCTTTTCCATCTGCCCCAAAAACTGACGGGCATAGGAAGACAGAGACTCCATATAGCGCCTCTGTCCTTCTGCATAAATCGTATCAAACGCAAGCGATGACTTTCCTGAACCGGAAAGTCCTGTCAGCACTACCAGTTCATTTCTAGGTATATCTACCGAAATATTTTTCAGGTTATGCTCGTTGGCTCCCCGTATCTTAATATATTGCTTTGCCATGGTAATATCCTTTCCATTATGATTCTGTCCAATGTCCCCAGTATATCACAGGCAAACGGCTTTTGCAAACATTTGTTCGACTGCCATTACACTCCATTCACCACATGGACCGGTTTCCCGTCCAGAAACGCCTTCAGATTTCCTACTGCAATATCCATCAGCCTCTGACGGCTCTCCTTTGGCGCCCAGGCGATGTGAGGAGTGATGATCATATTAGGGGCAGTGAGAAGAGGATTATCCCTGGAGATTGGCTCTGCAGAGACTACATCCACGGCTGCTCCTCCTACTTTTCCACTGTCTAATGCCTTCCTCAGGTCCTTTTCCACAATCAAAGGTCCTCTTGCCGTATTTAAAATCAGGACTCCGTCTTTCATTTTCTCTATATTGTTTTCACAGATAACGCCTTCTGTTTCCGGAAACAGGGGACAATGAAGGCTGATCACATCCGAACAGGCAAAAAGTTCGTCCAGTTCCGCATAACGGCAGGTTTCCGTCTCCAGTTCCGGCCTTCTTGTCCTGGCATTGGCCAGCACCTTCATGCCAAAAGCCTGGGCCAGCCGCCCCACTTCCCTTCCAATACTGCCAAAACCAATGATTCCCATGGTCTTTCCCGCCAGTTCCATCTGAGGAAAATTCCAGTAACAGAAATCCGGGCAGGCAGCCCAGTCTCCTGCCTTCACACTGTCGGAATGAGCTCCGATCCGGTGGCAGAGTTCCAGTAAAAGCCCCATGGTAAACTGAGCCACCGCTGCCGTACCATATCCCGGCACATTGCACACCGGGATATTCTTTTCTCTGGCAGCTTCAATATCTACTACATTATAGCCGGTAGCCAATATCCCGATATAACGGATACCAGGACATTGTTCTAGGGTTTCCCTGGTAATCGGCGTTTTATTGGTACAGATGATTTCTGCATCCCCAATCCGTTCTATAATCTTTTCCTTCGGTGTCCTGTCATATACTGTCACTTCTCCATATGTTTTCCAGCCGTCCCAGCTTAAATCTCCCGGGTTCTCTGTATAACCGTCCAAAATCACAATCTTCATATCCCTATCCCCCTGTTCTCTTTCTGTCAGTCCTCTGTCAGCGCCCAGGCCCGGTTTACCACCCGCTTGGTATTGGCAAGAATGATTTCCGGGTCCTCATCCTTCCACGGTTTTACCTCCATGGACAGGACATAGGGCCGGTCTGCACAGAAAAATCCTTCTTCTTTCAGTACTGTAAAATAATCTCTCAGTTCTTCCACGTCATTGGCCCCATGAGGAAATCCAAATCTGGGGTGCTGATCCCCATAGGCCTCTGCTCCCGGCTCCACCACCGCATTGCCAAAATGAAAATGGGTAATATAGGGTCGGAGCGTCCGGATCACAAACCGGGATGTTTCATAAGTAGTGGGAAAATGAGACAGGTCCACCAGCAGTCCAAAATTACTGTGAGTCGTTCTCATATCCGCTGCAAACCTGGCCGCCAGCGGAGCCGGGCCAATCAGTGCCGCCTTGTCCATATCATAATCAAATACTTCCAGTTCCACCATCATACCCTTGGTCCCGGCATAGTCGCAGAGATTTCTGGTAGTCTTCAGAAGCTGCCGGTAACATTCCTCTTTTGTTTCTTCTGACCATTTTCCTGCAAGAAAGGCAATTCCTCCGGCTCCCAGATATTCTGCCTCGTCCACCGCTTCCATCAGGGTTTTCTCCGCAGCCTGACGTCCCTGTTCATCCGGGTCATTGGGATTTAATTTCGGTCCCAGAAGCCTTGGCTGGGCTCCGTAGCATACAGTCAGATGAGACTGGTCCAACAGTTTTTTTACCTCTTCCCGTTTTCCGTCATCAGGAATCTGACAGATTTCTATGGCATCAAAAAAATCATCCCTGGCAATGGCGCGGACTGCTTCCGCCGCATCTCTGTCCGGATAACTCATCCACTGGATCGTCCCCACCTGAAAATATTTGTGTATGGAATCTTTCATCGATTATCCCCGCCTTTCATTCTTTCTTCCCAAATACCTGTTCCTTCATCCTCAGTCCCGTAGGCGACACAGCAATTCCGCCTTTTGCCGTTTCCCTCAGGGAGCAGGGCATGGAATCCCCCACTTCTTTCATGGACAGGACCACTTCGTCTGCAGGTATCTTACTCTCAATCCCTGCCAGAGCCATTTCCGCCGCCATCAGCGCAATGGATACCCCGCCGGCGTTCCGCTTGATGCAGGGAATCTCCACCAGTCCGGCTACCGGATCGCAGACCAGCCCCATCTGGCATTTTAACGCTATGGCACAGGCATGGGCGCACATAGAAGGAGTTCCTCCTGCCATTTCTACCAATGCCGCTGCCGCCATGGCGGAAGCGGAACCACACTCTGCCTGACAGCCTCCTTCTGCCCCGGCAATGGAAGCCTTATTGGCGATCACCATTCCAATGGCTCCCGCTGTGATCAGTCCCATCACGGCTTTTTCCCGGGAATACCCTTTTTCTTCCATCATGGTGATCACCGCCCCAGGAAGGATTCCGCAGGAACCGGCAGTAGGCGCCGCTACGATTTTTCCCATGGCGGCGTTATATTCTGCCACTGCCACAGCCCGCATGATGGCTCCGTTAAACACAGATCCTGCAAGGCCATTTCCGTAAGCCTCTATTCTGGCTGCATCTCCTCCCGTCAGTCCGCTGGCTGACTTAAGTTCCGGATTTTTTCCTTCCCACACGGCCTTTTCCATAACCTTCAGGTCCTGATCCATACGGGCAAACACGTCTTCCGGCTTCATTCCCAGTTGTTCCGCCTGGTCTTCCAGCACCAGCTGGGAGATGGTAAGCTTCTTTCTTTCCGCCTCATCCACCAGACTTTCTATTTTATCATATTCCAGCATTCCATTCTCCTCCTAAATAGCCTCGATCAGTACCACCTGGATCACATTGGGCAGCAGCTTCATTCCCTCCACCATGGTTTCCGTCACTCCTCCGTCCACCTCTATGGTCATCACTGCCTCTCCCCCCTTTTTCGGGCGGCTCAGACGGAAATTGCCGATATTCACATCAGAGCCGGCAATATAGTTGGTCACTGCCGCAATCGTCCCGGGTCTGTCATAATGAAGGACCACCAGAGTATGGTATTGTCCGGTAAACGATACTTCCATTCCATTGATCTGTGTCACCCGTATATTGCCTCCCCCAATGGAAGATGCCTGAATGCTGCAGGTCTTTCCTGTTTCTCCGGTCAGGCTGATGCAGGCAGTATTGGGGTGTGCCCCTGAAAGAGAAATTTTATGAAACGAATAGTCCAGCCCCTGCTCCTTCGCCAGTTCCAGGGCGCAGCGGATCCTTTCATCATCGGATTCCATTCCCATGATCCCCGCGATCAGCGCTTTATCCGTGCCATGTCCATTATAAGTTTCCGCAAAAGAACCTGCCAGGCCGATCTCTGCCTTTACCGCCTGTTCTCCCAGTATTTTCAGCGCCACTTTTCCGATTCTGGCTGCCCCAGCTGTATGGGAACTGCTGGGCCCGATCATCACCGGACCAATAATATCAAATAAATTCATGAGTCGCCTCCTGTGTATTCGTCCTTTCATGATAGCATAAAACCAGCAGGACCGTCCATAAGATACCGCTAATCTCTTTCTTAATTTTACCCACAGAGCCTGCCGGCATTCATCCTCACAAGCCCAATCCCCTTTGTATGCTCTTCCATGCAAAAAGCACACAGTCCATGATGTCCTCACAGCCTGTGTGCCTTTTCTCAATCTTCCATTATCTCTGTTCTTCCGTAAATCTCCGGATATTGGACGCATTCACATATTTCTGGATCTTTCCGTCCTTCACCAGAACAAGAGTAGGCGCCTGCATGATTCCCAGACGGTTTGACAGTTCCGGATTCTCTTCCGCATCGATCACCTGATAATCCATATCTTTCAGGAATTCTTTTGCCATCTTACAGTTGGGACAGGTCTTTGTCGTAAACAGATAGGTGCCGGACGGCATTTCTTCCGGTTCCCGGTTCTGCTTCTCTTCCTTCACTGCCGATGCCTTCGCCCTCCAGCTGCTGTGCACCACATCATAGGTCTTCCGGCTCTTATATTCCTGAAGTTTTCCTTCATTCCAGTTTTTCACCGGACGGTAATAGCCGGTGATCCTGCTGTATACTTCTGCTTCTTTTCCGCATACCGGACAGGTAAAATGCTCGCCGGTCAGATAGCCATGCTCCTTACAGATGGAATAGGTAGGAGATATGGTATAGTAAGGCAGCTTATAATTATCTGCAATTGCCCGTACCAGTTTTGCAGCAGATTTCCAGTCAGGAAGCTTTTCACCCAGGAAAGCATGGAACACGGTTCCTGAAGTATAAAGCGTCTGCAGCTCGTCCTGGATATCCAGGGCATCAAACACATCTGCCGTATATCCCACCGGAAGATGGGAACTGTTGGTATAATAAGGGGTACCGCAATCCCCGGAAGCTGTCTTGATATCCGGATAACGGGCCACATCATGTTTTGCCAGACGGTATGCCGTAGATTCTGCAGGAGTTGCTTCCAGATTATACAGATCTCCGTACTGTACCTGATAATCAGACAGTCTTTCCCTCATATGGTTCAGCACCTGTTTGGTAAACTCCTGAGTCTCCGGATGGGTCATGTCTTTTCCGATCCATCTGGCATTCAGTCCTGCCTCATTCATGCCCACCAGACCGATGGTGGAAAAATGATTTTCAAAAGAGCCCAGATAACGTTTTGTATACGGATACAGACCGCCGTCCAGCAATTTGGTGATGACCTCCCTCTTCACTTTCAGAGAACGGGCGGAAATGTCCATCATATGATCCAGTCTCTCATAGAATTCCTTCTCGTTTTTGGAAAGATAGGCAATCCTTGGCATGTTGATGGTAACAACACCAATAGAACCCGTACTCTCACCGGAGCCAAAATAACCTCCCGTCTTTTTCCTGAGTTCCCTCAGATCCAGACGCAAACGGCAGCACATACTCCTCACATCGCTGGGCTGCATGTCACTGTTGATATAATTGGAAAAATAAGGGGTTCCATATTTTGCTGTCATTTCAAACAGAAGCCGGTTATTTTCCGTATCTGACCAGTCAAAATCCCTGGTAATGGAATAGGTAGGAATCGGATACTGGAATCCTCTTCCGTTGGCATCCCCTTCGATCATAGTCTCGATAAATGCCTTATTTACCATGTCCATCTCTTTTTTACAATCTTTATATTTAAAATCCATCTCCTTGCCGCCCACAATGGCATTCATCTCTGCCATATCTTCCGGCACCGTCCAGTCCAGGGTAATATTGGAGAAAGGTGCCTGAGTGCCCCATCGGCTGGGCGTATTGACTCCATATACAAAAGATTCAATACATTTTTTTACTTCCGGATAGGTCAGATGATCCACTTTTACGAAAGGAGCCAGGTAGGTATCAAAGGATGAAAACGCCTGGGCACCAGCCCACTCATTCTGCATGATTCCCAGGAAATTTACCATCTGGTTGCAAAGCACGGACAAATGTTTTGCAGGAGAAGAAGTAATCTTTCCGGGAATTCCTCCCAGTCCCTCCAGAAGCAGCTGTTTTAAAGACCAGCCTGCACAGTATCCGGTCAGCATGGACAGATCATGAAGATGGATATCTGCATTCCGATGGGCGTCTGCGATTTCCTTATCATAAATCTCAGACAGCCAGTAATTGGCAGTCACCGCTCCGGAATTGCTCAGGATCAGTCCGCCTACGGAATAAGTAACCGTGGAATTTTCCTTGACTCTCCAGTCTTCCACTTTTACATATCCATTTACCACATCTTTATAATCCAGAATAGTATTTTTCATATTGCGGATTTTTTCCCGCTGCTTCCGGTAAAGGATATATGCCTTGGCCACTTCCGTATAACCGGTCTGTTCCAGGACATGTTCCACACTGTCCTGAATCTGCTCCACTCCGATCATATCGCCTTCCATTTTATTCTGAAAGTCAGCTGTCACCCGCAGAGACAGCAACTCTAAAATCTCATTGTTATATTCTTTTCCCGTTGCTTTAAATGCTTTTTTGATCGCTTCTGTGATCTTATTCAAGCTGAACTCTGCCACTTCGCCATCTCGTTTTTTTACGTTGATCATTTCCCCTACTCCTTTCCAATGCGCCGGAGCGCCATAGAACCAATTATATCAGCTTACACAGAAAAACACAATATCTATGTTCCATTATTTTATCGAAACAAGATATTGTGTTCATTATTATTTCTAATGACTCTATCAGAATGTCCGTCTTATTGAGGCAGTACATTGGCATAGGCTTCCACCGGAACATACGCCTTCACCGAGATCCCGTCTTCCCCATATTCCTCAGAGAGCAGTTCTCCATATTTACGGATCAGCTGTATCTTTCCTGCCTGGCTGTACGGGTATACCTGCTCCAGATAAATCTTCCGGCTTCTCAGTATCCTGCCCAGAAGATCCATCAGCTCCTCCAGCCCTTCCCCGGTCTTTGCCGAAATCTTCAGCTGATAGTCCGCCTGCAGATCCCGCAATACGGTTTCTCCCTCTGCCCGGTCAATTTTGTTAAACAGCGTAACATACTCTTTATCCTGCACTCCCAGCTGCTTTAACGTATCATACACCACGTACATCTGCAGATCCATCTGGGGATTGGAACAGTCTACCACATGGAGGATGATATCACAGTATTTCGCTTCTTCCAGCGTACTCTTAAACGCCTCGATCAGATGGTGAGGCAGTTTGTGTATAAAACCTACCGTATCTGTCAGAAAGATTTCCTGTCCGTCCGGAAGCTTCAGTACCCTGGTGGTCGGATCCAGTGTGGCAAACAGTTTGTCTTCTGCCAGTATCCCTGCATCTGTCAGCTTATTCAAAAGAGTGGATTTTCCTGCATTGGTATAGCCCACGATAGCCGCTCTCATGGTATGGCTGCGCTCCCTCTGCTGTCTGGCTACCTCTCTGTGGCGTTTTACTTCCTCCAGTTCTGCTTTCAGCTGGCTGATACGGTCATGTATCCGTCTCCGGTCGATTTCCAGCTTAGATTCACCAGGTCCACGGGTCCCGATACCGCCTCCCAGCCTGGAAAGAGAATTTCTGAGTCCTACCAGGCGTACCGCCCGGTATTTTAACTGTGCCAGTTCTACCTGTATCTTTCCTTCTCTGGTAGTCGCCCTTCCGGCAAAAATATCCAGTATCACCATGGTCCTGTCCATGACCTTGGTATCCAGAGCATCCTCCAGGTTCCTCAGCTGGGCAGGAGACAGTTCATCATCACAGACAATCCCGGTAGCCCCCAGTTCCCAGACCAGTTCCTTCAGTTCCTCGATTTTTCCCTTTCCCAGATACGTTCCCGGATGTATTTTCTCCCGATTCTGTATCAAACGTCCTACTGAAACAGCTCCCGCTGTTTTTACCAGTTCATCCAGTTCATCCAGGGATTTTTCCGCATCTTCCCCTTCCCCGGTGCTCACTGCCACCAGAATAACCCGTTCTTCTGTCTCTTTGATTTCAATCAGTTCTCCCATATCTCTATCCTTTACTGCTTTTCGCTGCTCCTATCTGGTCTCAAGAAAACGGATTTCCCGTTCCACTTCAGCATCACTGCCAAAGATCTCCGTATACTTCTGAAATACTTCCAGGGCTTCCTGAAACTCCCCTTTCCGTTCCAGGCAGACTGCCTGGTTATAGAGAAGATTTCCATATTCCTCCGTACCGGATTCCGCCAGAGACAACCCCTGAGAGAAATAGCCATATGCCTCCTCCCACTGGCCTGCATCCATGGCAGCCAGCCCCAGCTGATTATAAATTCCGGCTGTGGCTTTTCCGCTCTGGATCACCAGATCATAAATCTGTCCTGCTTTTTCTGACTGTCCCGCATCCTGATAGGCCTTTCCCAAAGCGGCTGCCGCCTCTCCCAGCACAGGAGACGCTTCCCCTTTCTCTTTTTCCAGGGCCTGGGCTTTTTCAAAATCCTGGGCTGCCGTCTCTGTTTCTCCCATAGCTGCCAGAGACATACATTCCAGATAATAATACTCCGCCGCAGGCTCATCCACCTGGAGCAGCACGTTATAGGTATGAGCCGCCGCCTGATAATCGCCCAGTTTATATTCTGCTTCTCCCCGGTATTTCAATACGTCCAGTTCAAACTCTCCCACTCCTCCATCGGAATGGTTCAGTGCCTCCTCAAACGCAGTGATGGCTGCCTCATAATTTCCCTGGTCTAACTGAGAGATTCCATCCAGCCGGTACTGCTCTCTGGCCGGATCTGCCCCCTGGCAGCCTGCCAGGACTGCTCCTGCCAGTACCACCGCTGCCAGAGCCTGTCTCCTTCTCCTGACTCTCCGATCCATCTGCTCTCCTTTCACCCTACCGGGTGCCTGTGCTTCCATGACCTCCCCGGTCTTCATTTCCCAGCTCCGCTACCTCTTCAAAAGCCAGTGCCGGCTGATGCTCCATGATACGGAACTGACAGATCCGGTCATTCACATGGATCACCGTATCCCGAAGGGCATATGCCGGAAAAAACCACTGGTCATTGTCACCGCAGTAGGTCTCATCGATGACTCCCATACTGTTGGTCTGGATAATGCCAAAATTTTTAAAGGTACTGCTCCTGGGCACTACATGAGCCTCATACCCTTGGGGCAGTTCCATGGCAATCCCCAAAGGGATCAACGCAAATTCTCCTTTTTTCAGTTCCATATCCCTGGCTGCCCGAAGGTCTATCCAGTCTGATTTTCCCCCTATATAACAAAGTTTTTCAATCTGGTCCGTGAAATATTTGATCTTTATCCTCATTCTGTTTTCTTCTCCATCTATCTTTCCGCTGCTGCCCTACCTGCAGTGAAGAACTGCTTCTCCCCGTAACAGGCTTGGCTGCACTTCGATCACACGCTGATTGGAACTTCCTCTCCAATGAAGTTTATTGTCTTTCTGTGCTGCCACAAACTCTCCGTCTACCACCACGTCTACATTTCGGATATAAGGAAGGTCTTTGATCTGCTCCCACTCATATCCGGTATACAACCAGATAGTTTTATGGGGAAACCGTTCCGATATTTCCAGGATCAGTTTTCCGATATCCTCCCGGTTATCCGGATGCAGCGGGTCTCCTCCGCTTAATGTCACTCCGGAAATATACGGTTTTTCCAGTTCTTCAAACAGTTCCTGTCTGGCTGCCTCATCAAATGGGATACCTCCCCGGATATCCCAGGTCACCGGATTATGGCAGTCCTTGCAGTTATGGTTGCAGCCAGCTACCCAGAGGACTACCCGTAATCCATCTCCGTTCAGCATATCATCTTTGGTTATATTATGGTAACGCATTGCACGACTCCTTCTGTTACATACTTTTCCGCTCTGCGATCTCCGCCATCTTTGCCTCATTCAGACGGGTATCTCCTTTGACTCTGGAATAGCTCAGATACCCGTTCATACGGTCGATCTTCGTCAAGTTTCTGCTTCCGCATTTCGGGCAGACGTCCATTTCCAGTTCTTCATGTCCACAGTCATCACAGTAAGACAGAGACAGATTGATTCCCTCATAAAATCCCATATCCATAGCCCGGCGGACCAGGGTTTTGATCGCATCTTTATTATAACTGATAGGATATTTCACATACTGGATCTTTCCTCCATTGGACAGTTCCCAGAACCGGTATTCCAGATCCTGCTTCTGGATTGGGGTAATATCTTCCGTCACATGGCAGTGGAATCCATTGCTCACATATTCCCGGTCAGACACATTTTCAATGATTCCGTATTTTTTCCGGAACTGTTTGATCTGAACACCGCACAGATTCTCCGCCGGAGTAGCATAGATGGCATACAGATGTCCGTCCTCTTTCTTGAATTCCTCCACCTTTTTGTTGATATATTCCAGTGTTTCCAGAGCAAACGCTCCGTCCTCCACCAGAGATTTCCCATTGTAAAGCCGCTGAAGCTCATTAAATGCCGTAATGCCGAAGGAAGCCGTAGCTGTTTTCAGAAGAGGTTTGATCTTATCATGCAGCCCCAGATGACCGCCGTAGAAACCGCCTTCGCAGTAAGCCAGAGGATTGGTGGATGCTCTCATCTCTCCCAGGTATGCATAGGTTCTGATATGGATCTTACGGATCAGGCCCAGATAATAATCCAGAACCTCAAAGAAATCCCGGCTTTCCTGTCTTGCCTTGGCAAGGATCATGGGCAGATGAAGGCTTACCACGCCTATATTGAACCGTCCCACGAATACCGGCTCGTCCTTTTCATCCGCCGGATACATACCGCCTCTCTCATACCATGGGGATAAAAATGCCCGGCAGCCCATGGGAGAAATGATCTTTCCATACTGTTTGTACATGCTGGCAATATATCCCTTTCCGGTGAGAGAGAGCCAGTCCGGATACATAGTGTGGCTGGAACACTCGATTCCCGCCTCAAACACATCTTCCAGTTCTCCCCCCGGTCCATGGAGTTTTTCGTCATACAGAAATACCAGTTTCGGGAACAACACCGGTTTTTTATGTCCTTTCTTTCCCTGGCCTTTACGGCGGACTTCCAGCATGGTGATGGTAGCCATTTTCGCAAAACGGCTGGTGCCGGTTCCCGCTGTCATGGTAATAAACGGATAATCCCCACGGCTGGAAGACACAGAATTGAATTTATATTCCCACCCCTGGAATCCCTGTTCCATATCTCTTTTCACATCAGCCCAGGCCACTTCTTCCGCCTTTTCCTGGCTCAGGCCCAGATTTTCATATTTTTCAATGTATTTCTCATAAGATTTTTCCGCATAGGGAGCCAGGATCTCTTCCACACTGGGAACGGTAAATCCGCCATACTGCTGGCTGGCTGCACTGAGTACAATGTCTCCGATCACGTCGAATGCCACGTCAAGGGTCTTCGGCTCATTATACCAGAGATTTCCCATTTCAAAACCGCCTGTCAGGACTTCCTGTACATTGAACAGACAGCAGTTCATCGTATCCCTTCTGGCAGACATATCATGGATATAAATATATCCGTCATTCACTGCCTGAAGTTCCTCTACTGTCATAAAAAACTTCTTATACAGGGACTTATTCAGTTCATTAAAGATCAGGCTTCGCTTTGTGGATACCAGGGCGCTGTCTGTATTGGAATTTTCCTTATCTCCAATGTACATGATGGACTGGCTCTTTTTATAAACATCATCCAGCATCTGCACAAAATCCTGCTTATAATTGCGGTAATCCCGGTAACTCTTCGCCACCGCCGGATTTACCCGCTCCAAAGCTCCTTCCACCAGATTATGCATCTGGGCAATGGGAATCTCCGGTACGTCCAGGGCTTCTGCTTTCTCTTCCACAAACTGGCAGATAAAGTTCAACTCCGCCTGAGAAAAGGAAATCATTGCCCTTTCTGCCGATTTATTGACTGCCACTACTACTTTCTGTACATTAAATTCCTCTTTTGTACCGTCTTTTTTAATCACTTTGATTTCACTGCACTTCAACGTCGTTTCCTCCTGATCCTTCTTCCTGCTGTACATCCCCGTCCGGTCTGTACTGTAATTCTTCTTCTGCTTCCTGTTTAAATTCTTCCAGCTGCTCTGGCTTCAGTTCCGGCAGTTCATCTGTGGAACCAATGCCAAATCTTCTCAGAAACTCTTCTGTGGTGGCAAACAGCGCCGGTCTGCCAGGAGCATCCAGCCTGCCCACTTCATATACCAGATTATATTCTACCAGCCGGTTCACTGCATGGTCCGATTTTACGCCACGGATCTTTTCAATCTCCATTTTCGTCACCGGCTGTTTATATGCGATAATAGACAAGGTTTCCAGAACCACATCCGTCAGCACCTGTTTTTTCGGAGTGGATGCCACACGGATCAGATTTTCATAAAACCTGGACTTGGTGCACATCTGCACACTATCCTCCAGTTCAATGATCTGCATCCCCCGGTTTTCTTCCTCATACCTTTTTTTCAGGCGCTGGACCACTTTCCATGCTGTTTTCATATCCTGGTCAATGGCCACCGCCAGTTGTTTCATTTCCACAGACGTGCCCATGGTGAACAGAACCGCTTCTATGATCGCTTCCCAGTCCTCTTCCGGGAACTGCCCGTTCTGTCCCTGGCGTTCTGTCTCCTCTTCCGGAATTCCCTCCAGCCTCATCTGCCGAAACTCTTCCCGTTCCAAATCTTCTTCCATGGCTTCATGACGGGCCATGATCTCATCCAGATCTACATGATCTTCGTCCATTCTGTCTTCCACCAGTAACCCCCCGTCTCTTTTCTCTTCTTAATATCCTTTATCAGGTAAAAGACTCCATATCCTCCAGGTTCAGAGATTCCTCTTCCCCTTCCTGTTCCAACGTTTCAATCTGCATATCATCAAACAGTGCTTCCTGGGTCAGATGAATCTTTCCAATCTTCATCAGTTCCAGGACTGCAAGAAACGTAACCACTACCTCCAGCTTATCCGCCTGCTGTTCCAGCATGGAGCGGAAGCTGAACTTCCTGTGTTTTCTGGCATATCCCATCACGGACTGGATCTTTTGCTCCAGGCTCACCGGTTCTCTCTTGATGGTCCCAAACCGGCTCCTGATGGGATCCACCTTATCTTCCTGCCGCTTCATGACAGCTTCAAAAATACTCTGGAGCTTTGCCAGTGTCAGACCGTCCAGAAGACGGTCCAGGTCCACAGGCGGCTCATACTTTGCCACCTCTTTGGGAATGGTGGGATCCTTATAAAGAATCTTTTCCGCATCCAGTTCCCTGTCCTTCAGCTCATAAGACATATATTTGTACATCTTATATTCCAGCAGACGGGCAACCAGTTCTGCCCTGGGGTCTTCCTCCTCCCCTTCCTCATTGACTTCTGCCGGAAGGAGCATTCTGGATTTAATATCCAGCAAGGTAGCCGCCATGACCAGAAACTCGCTGACCACATTCAGATCTTCTTTCTCCATCTGATTCACATATTCCAGATACTGTCCTGTGATCTCCACGATGGGGATATCATAAATGCTCACCTTATTTTTTTCAATCAGATGGAGCAGCAGATCCAGCGGCCCCTCGAAACTTTCCAATTTATAGGAAATACCCATATCCCTTTTCGTCCTTTCCCGGCACAAGTGCCGGAGCTTGAATCAGTATAGCAGACTTTTTCTCTTCTGTAAATAAGCCTTTATCAAAATATAGATTTCTTTTTTAGTTTCACCACAACCACTTGTGGTTTGTTGCAAAATCGAATAGGAATGGAATGGGTCCCCAATCCTCTTCCCACGATCATCTTCCTGCCGTTTTCCTCAAATTCTCCGGCGCAGCAGGGCAGGAAAAACTGGTACTGGGGCGTCATCACACCTCCCAGATAAGGCAGACGTATAGTCCCTCCATGGAAATGCCCTGCCAGCGTCAGGTCTGCTCCCCACTCTCTGTATGTGTCAAAGTAGAGGGGAGAGTGGGCCAAAAGGATCTGAAAACGGGTTTTCTCCGCCTTACCCACATGCCGTTCCATGTCTTCCACTGTCCAGGTTCCCGGCTTTCTTTTGGCGTAACACCGTTTTTCCAGATTCACCCCTGTGATCGCCAGGTCATCTTCTATCTCTGTCCGGTCCGACAGGTAATGGATTCCCGCCTTTTCCAATTCCCGTATGTAAGTGTCATATACCCTTCCGTATACCTCTGCCTTCTCCTTCATGCGCCATTCATGATTTCCATTTCCATAATACACCGGATAGCAGGAAGCCAGGGTCTTGGCCAGGTGAAGGGCCTGGCTGACCCGGCATTCCTTCCGACTCACCATCATATCGCCTCCTATGAGCACCAGATCCGGCGCCGCCTGTTCAATCCCTCTCAACAGCCTGCCATTTTCAAATCCAAATTCCTGATTATGCAGGTCAGTCAGAAATACGATAGTCCGTTCTTTCCTGATCTTTGGGGAAACCACTTCAAATTCTTCCACCGTAAAACAACGCTTTTCATATTCAGAACGGAGCAGCCCGCCGGCTGCTGCCAGACAGGCTGCTCCTATCAATTCATATTTCATCGCTCTCATTCCTTTACTGAATATAAGGTGCCAGTTCCAGACGGATAAAATATCCCTGTTCATGGCTGCATACCGGACATTTGGCAGGAACCGACTTGCCTCTGTGAATGTGTCCGCAGTTCAGGCACATCCAGCCTGTCTCGATTTCAGATGCAAACAGCTGATTTTTTTCCAGCATATCCGCCAGCAGATTGAATCTGTCCCCATGGACTTTTTCAATTTCTGCAATCTTCTCAAAGCTTTGCTCGATCTGGGGAAAACCTTCCTCTTTCGCTACCCTGGCAAATTCCCGGTATACCTGGTCCGCTTCCTCATACTCATTATGTTTTGCTGCCTTTAACACTTCCAGGACAGAAGTATAAATATCTACCGGATAACTCCCGTCAATCTCCACGGTCTGGCCTGCCAGTTCTGACAGATGGTTATAAAAAATTTCTCCATGTTCCTTTTCCTGGCCTGCCGTAAATGTAAAGATGGCTTCCAGTACGGGAAGTCCTTCCTTTTTCGCCAGCCCCGCTGCAAATGTATAACGGTTTCTTGCCTGGCTTTCTCCCGCAAAAGCTCTCATAAGGTTCCGGGCCGTCTCACTGCTCTTCAGATCTGTCATAATAGAAAATCCTCCTGTTATTTCTGATTTTCTATTACTTTTCCTCTTTCAGAGAAATTTATGCACGGATTGCTGCCTGGTTTTTCTCCTACTGCACCCATGCTCCTGTGGCATCTACATAATATCCGTCCGGTGTATAGGTATTTTTCAACATCGCTCCGTTTGATCCCAGATAATACCAGATTTCTCCGTTTTTCGCCCAGTAATCTTTTGCCATGGCTCCGCTGTCACGGAAATAGTACCATACGCCATCCGCTCCCTGGCGCCAGCCTGTTGCCATGGTTCCGTCCGCATCAAACCAGTATTCCTGTCCGTCCACCGTCAGCCATTCCGACGCCGCCCGGGAACCGTCTGCCTTCACAAAATACCAGTTATCTCCATTTTTCTCCCAGCAGTTCGTTCCTGCCGGATTCCCCGTGGTCAGAGAATCATAATATTCAAATCCATAATCCAGCAGAGCCTTGGTATCTTCATAATGGGTTCCGGATGCCTTCATCACCACTGCGATCAGCCTTACCCCGTCTCTCTCCACAGCTGTCACCAGCGTATTGCCTGCTTTTGAGGTATATCCTGTCTTCCCCCCGATAATCCCCGGATAATACCGGCTGTCCGTGGAATAAAACATTTTATGTCCCATGGTAACTGTCTTGCCGCTGGGATTTTTTGAAGTGGGCGCCACTTTATAACTCAGGGTAGAGGTTACCTTCTGCACGGTGGGATTTTCAAAAGCAGCCTTGGCGATCAGAGCCATATCATAAGGTGTGGTCAGATGCTGGGCATTGTTTAAACCATTGGGATTCTCAAAATTCGTATTCTGGCAGCCCAGCTGTTTTGCCCTTTCATCCATCTTGTCCGCAAACTTCTCAATACTTCCTGACACATGTTCTGCCAGTCCGTTGGCAACCTCATTGGCAGATTTCAGCATCAGGGCATACAGGCAATCCTGCACCGACAACTGGTCTCCTTCCACCAGATTCAGGGTAACCGCCCCTGACTCCAGATTGGTAGTGGCTGTTTTGGAAAAGGTAACCGTCTCATTCAGACTGCAGTTTTCCGCAACCAGAAGGGCAGTCATAAGTTTTGTAATACTGGCAGGATAAAACTGAGTTTTCTCATTTTTTCCATAAAGAAGTTTTTCCGTCTTACCGTCTAACAGCACTGCCCCCTGGGCCTGAATCTGAGGTTCCTTCTGGGTGGAAACCGAATTGGAAACCGCAGACTGCTGGGCAGTCACATGATCCTGGGCGGCTCCTGGCCCCAGGGCTCCTCCTGTAGGGGCTGTCTCCTGAACAGAAGACGACGGCTCCAGGGCTCCCCCTGTAGGAGTTGTTCCCTCTGCTGCCGGAATCGGCGGAATCGTAATCGTGCTGGAATAAGCAGCCTGAGGAAACGCCAGGCTTGTACATAAAGTAAGAAGCAGTAACACATTGCATTTTTTCATAAACGATATCTCCTGTATCTGTAACATACTCTTTGGTCCATTCTAAACGTTCCTATTATATCACAACCGGAGAAAGAAAAAAATGATGACTTTCTTATTTTTTCCCGATTTCCCTCATGACAGCCCATGCCAGTCCCCTGTTTACCCAATGAAAAAGGGACAATTCCCGTTCCTGGACCTGGCGGCTGCACACAGACAATTCCTCCCCTATGGCCGAAGCTGTTTCCATCTGTTCTTCCTCCGTCATAGCCTGATACCGTTTTGATGCCTGAACAAAAATCTGTTCTCCGTTTCCTGCAAAATTTCTTTTTTGGAAATTGCCATTCTCCAGATTATTTTTCCTTCCGGCCGCTTCTCCTGCTGTTTCCTCATACTCCACGCTCTCTCCTGTTTCTACCTGGGGTTTCAGAAAACCGCCCGGTCCCTCCACGCTCCTGATGCCCATCCGAAACAAGCTGCTGACTTTCATCTGTCTTGGGTCCCACCGTTTTCCGCACTCAAACCGCTTTCCCTGCAGGATCATATCCTGGGATATCTCGATTCCCGGTACCAGATTTCCCAGATCCAGAGGTGCCTGTTCTGTCCATACCTCATATTCCCCCAGCTCCCCTTCCAGAGCAACCGTACCGGCCTGGAGCAGGGAACAGGAGTCTTCCGGCCATAGTCTGGTCCCATCAAACGGCTCAAAGCCAAGCCGGGATTCCTGTTCCATATCCATCACCTGGACCCACAGCCCGTACCCAAAGCAGTCCTTCCTTTCCTTCTCCGGAAGGAGCTGATATCTGACATAAGATCTTTTTCCCTCTCCAGTCACCCATACAAAGGTATTGCCTCCAAACCATCGGGTTGTCCTGTAATCCTGTACCCTTCCTTGAGGACTATACAGCCACATAAGCATATGGAGCGTTTCCGGAGACCGGGAATAAAAATCCCAGACCTGCTCTGTATGTTTCGGAACCTCCCTGTCTCTTCCCTGTGCCTGAAGCCAGTCTCCGTATTTACTCCCGTCACAGATACCGGATACCGGAAGGTTGGATCCTGTCAGGTCATAATTTCCCTCCCTGGTATAAAATCTGATGCCAAATTCTCCTGCACTCCTGGGTTTTCTGTAATCCTGTCCCTGAAAGCGGAGAAAAACCTGGGTAGGCTCCTTTTCATCCTGAAGGAATCCCGCACAGGTATATTCTTTCATGGAACGGCAGGGATAAAAAAATCCAAATCCTCCCCACGCCGTTTCTTTCCTTTCGGTTTCCTTCTTTTCCCATAACAGGTCTTTCCCCATACCTGCCGGCTGTTCAAACAAATATCTGGGACCAGCATATCCCTTTCCATCAATTCCTGTTCTCATGATCTCTCTGCCCTCCTGTCCTGTTATGTCAGCCTATGCCGGATATCCGGATTCTAGACTGTCCTTCTGAAAATATTAAGCTTCCATAAACAATACCGGCATTCTATTGCCCGAATATGGGAATAATGATAGAATGGGAAAAGCTTGTATGATATCGTATATTTAGGAGGTCATAAACACTATGAAACAGCACAAATTTTCTTCCATCATCAGCCGCATTGCCATATCTGCAGTCCTGATCTTCCTGCTCTTTTATGTGATGCTTCCGGCTGTAAACCTGCGGGACAAAAACTTTTTCCAGTTTCTGATCCTGTCTGTGATGGTGATACTGGTAGTAAACTTTCTTACTTATGTCAAACAGTTTCTGACTGCCCTGACAGGCGGAGGCATGACTGTGGCCCATAAAGACCCGCTGACGGGACAGGTGATCCTGGAACGCCGTTCTTCCAAAGAGAAGCCCAGAATCAGCCTGGAAAAACCGTTAAAGTATGGATTTCTGGTGATCGCAGTCCTGATTGTCCTGATGATACTGGCTGATGTTTCCGGGCTTCAGATTTTTAACGCTTCCCGGTACCGTGACCTGATCACCATTACTGACGGGGATTTCTCCACGGATATTGCGGAAATCGATATGTCCAACATTCCTGTCGTGGACCGGGATACTGCACAGCAGCTGGGAAACCGTAAGCTGGGAGAAATGACCGAACTGGTATCCCAGTTCGAGATTGCTTCCAACTACACCCAGATCAACTATAACGGTTCCCCCTACCGGGTTACTCCTTTGATGTATGCCGATCCGATCAAATGGCTGTTTAACCAGAAAAAAGGACTTCCTGCTTATATTACCGTAGATATGGTAAACCAGCAGACCAATCTGGTCTGGCTGGAAGAAGGCATGAAATATTCTCCCAGCGAATACTTTTTCCGGAACATTTACCGTTATCTCCGCTTCCACTATCCTACTAAAATGTTTGACCAGGTTTCCTTTGAAATTGATGACAACGGAGTTCCCTACTGGGTCGCTCCTACCATCACCTACCGGGTTGGCTGGTGGGACGGAAAAGATATTGAAGGCGCCATACTGGTGAACGCCGTAACCGGAGAAAGCACTTACTATAAAAAAGACGAGGTTCCCCAATGGATCGACCAGCTCTATGCTTCTGATATGATCATCACTCAGCTGGACGATAACGGCAAATTCCAAAACGGCTATCTGAATTCTATCTTCGGACAGCGGAATGTGCGCCGCACCACCTATGGTTACAATTATCTGGCCATCAATGACGACGTATATCTGTATACCGGTATGTCTTCTGTGACTGCCGACCAGTCTAATATCGGATTTGTGCTGGTAAACCTGAGAACGAAAGAGACGAAATTCTATACGGTACCGGGAGCCACCGAAACCTCCGCCATGGCGTCTGCAGAAGGCCAGGTACAGCACTTAAACTACCAGGCTACCTTCCCTCTGCTGCTGAATATTTCTGACCGCCCCACTTATTTCATCTCGCTGAAAGATGCTGCCGGGCTGGTAAAAATGTATGCCTTTGTAGATGTGGAGCAATATCAGGTAGTAGGAACAGGGCAGACCATCGACCAGGCGAAACAGAATTACCGGGCGGCGCTGAATCTGGAAGATGTGGAGGTCCAGCAGGAAGCAGAAGAACTGCCTCTTTCCGGTACGATTGACGCCATAGAAAGCGTTGTCCTGTCTGGCAACACCTACTATTACTTTACTCTTACCGGTTCCAGCCAGGTTTACGCCGCTCCCATCACGGTGAGCCCTCAGCTTCCATTCGTACAGCCAGGTGATTCCGTTACCTTCACCTACTCTGCCGCTGATGATCCCTATCAGGTACTGGAGTGGAAATAAAGTTTCACAAAAAAATACGTATTGTCAAGAGCCTGTTCTCTTTTCAATACGTATTTTTCTTATTTGTTATTTTATTTCCGGCTCTCCAGGAATTGTTCAATCTCTTCCCTGGAAGGCATGGCCGGTGTCGTTCCCAGCCTCTGGACCGATACCGCTGCCAATCCATTGGCAAACCGGACTGCCTCCCAGATATCTTTTCCTTCTGCAAGCGCCGCCAGGAGCCCTCCGTTAAACGCATCTCCTGCACCGGTGGTATCTACTGCTTTCACAGAATAGGCAGGCACAATCTCTTCCCGTCCGTCAGACGATACAAATACCCCTCTGGAACCTAAGGTGATGATCACGTTCTCTACCCCTCTGTCATAAAAATATCTGGCAGCTCTGCTGGCCGACTCCAGATCCGTCACTTCGATTCCCGTCAGCTCCCTTGCCTCCACTTCATTGGGAGTCACCATATAAACTTTGGACAGAAATTCCTCACTCACCGGCGCATAAGGAGCCGTATTGACGATCACCTTACAGCCGTATTTGTTAGCCATATCTGCGATCCGCTCATTGGCATCCTGATTCACTTCCAGCTGTAAAAGCACATATTCCGAATCCCGGATCACAGATTCCACGGCATTCGTCTCTTCCTCTGTAATGGTATTGCAGGCCCCCGGCACAATAATGATCTCATTCTGGCTGGTATGTTCATCTACCAGAATCAGCGCTATCCCGGTCTCCTCATTTTCCGCAAAAAACAAATGACTGCTGTCCATTCCCAGATCCTTCATGGTATTCAGTGCTACCTCTGCAAAACTGTCTTTCCCCAGTTTGGTCACCATAGTCACATGAGCCCCCGCCTTATGGGCCGCCACACACTGGTTAAACCCCTTTCCTCCAGGTCCCATTTTAAAGACGGAGCCTTTCACCGTTTCTCCCGGAACCGGAAGATGCGGGCTCCTGGCCATCAGATCCACCACAAAACTCCCAAATACTGTTACCTTGCTCATAACGTTCCTCCTTCTCCTATTGGATACGCCTCTGACCCTCTTACAACCAGACCGGTACGGACCATGATCCGCTGGACCACCTTCCGGTTTTCCCCCAGTTCCTTCTTATCTTTCAGTCTCTGTTCCATCAGACGCATCGCTTCCCAACCCATATCATAAATTGGTCTCGTCACCACAGTCAGCTGTATATCTGTATACTGCAGTTCCGGAATATCATCAAACCCCACCAAAGCCAGATCCCTTACCAGTTTCAGGTCATTCTCTTTCATATATTTTAAACAGCCAAGCGTCGCCATATTATTAGCCGTAAACACAGCAGTAGGGGGGTCTGTTAACTCCATCAGCTTCTTCATGGCCTGATAAGAAGTTTCTTCCATAAAATTCCCATCAACCATATACTCTTCCCTGAACCTGATATCATGTTCCCGTAATGCTGTCTCATACCCTTTTCGCCTTTCCCGTCCAGGTCTGGAAGTAACCGGTCCTCCGATCATGCCTATCTTTTTATGACCTGCCTGTATCAGACACGCAACTCCCTTCCTGGCTCCCTGGAAATCTTCAGAAAAAACCCCATCCAAACTGGCATCCTGAAAGTCCCGGTCTACTAACACCACAGGAATCCCTTCGGATTCCAGCGTTTTTAATTTTTCCGCTGTCAGCCTGTCATGTTCCTGCACTGGGATCACGATCAGCCCTCCCGGCTTATCCCGAAGCAGAGAATCCAGCACCTGATGTTCTCTTTCCGGCTCCTCATCTGTACCAAACATAAAAACACCATAACCTGTTTGGGACGCCCGGTTCGATATTCCATGCAGAATCTTGCTGAAAAAAGGATTTTCAATATCCGGAGCCAGAAAAGCAATATTTCTGCACTCCCCTACGCTTAAATTTCTTGCCAATGCACTGGGAATATAATTCTCTTCCTCAATAATACGGAGTACTTTCTTTTTCGTTGACTCCTTCACATTCCCCCGGTCATTCAATACCCTGGAAACAGTAGACGGGGATACTCCGGCTTTTTCTGCTATATCATAGATATTCATTACAATTCTCCTACCGTCTGTTTATGAAACCGCTTTCACTATTTATGTTTCAAAAGTATCATATCATTTCAAAAAAGTCAATAATAGCAAAGGATTTTCCACCTATATTTAAATGAAACCGCTTTATATTGAAATCGATCTTTTCCTGTGATATAATAAAACCATTCAAAATCTACCCCCATTGAAACATGAAAGGAGAATATCATCATGAGTATTGCAGGAAACATTGACCACACTATGCTGAAAGCAGATGCATCTTCCGAAACCATTATCCGCTATTGCCAGGAGGCAAAAGAACATCATTTTGCCTCTGTCTGTGTCAACAGCTGCCATGTCCCTCTGGTTGCCAAGGAACTGCAGGGAAGTGACGTGAAAACCTGCTGTGTCGTAGGTTTCCCTCTGGGCGCTATGCTGACCTGTGCAAAAGCATATGAGGCAAAAGCAGCCGTGGAATGCGGGGCCCAGGAAGTGGATATGGTAATCAATATCGGAGCAGCCAAAGACGGAAACTGGGATCTGGTACGGGAAGACATCCAGGCTGTCGTAGAGGCCTCCTCCCCTGCCATCGTAAAAGTTATCATCGAGACCTGTCTGCTGACCGATGAAGAAAAAGTAAAAGCCTGCCAGGCCGCTGAAGCCGCAGGAGCTGCATTTGTGAAAACTTCTACTGGTTTCTCCACTGGCGGCGCTACCATTGAGGACGTTGCTTTGATGAAAAAAACCGTAGGAGACCGGCTTCAGGTAAAGGCAAGCGGCGGCATCCGCACCCCTGAATTTGCCAAACAGCTTCTGGAAGCCGGGGCTGACCGGATTGGAGCAGGAAACGGCGTGATCCTGCTGTAACCGGATTCCATAGCCGAAAAACAGCAGTAAAAATGCCTGGAGAAAAATCTCCAGGCATTTTATCATTCCGCTTTCTGTTATCACACAGTTTCTTCTGGTTTTTCCCCATCACTGGAAGTCTCTTTTAAAATATCCATAAATTCTTCCCCTGTGATCGTCTCATGGGCATACAGATACTGAGCCAGTGAATTTAATTCCTTCATATGGGATTTTAACAGTTTCTCTGCTTTCTCATACTGTTCTTTCACTACCTGGATCACTTTTCTGTCAATCTCAGCTGCCGTATCCGCTGAGCAGGCCAGAGAAGCATCTCCGCCCAGATACTGATTTCCTACTGTCTCCAGTGCCACCATTCCAAAGCTGTCGCTCATTCCGAAACGGGTGATCATGGCTCTTGCCAGTTTTGTCGCCTGCTCGATATCATTGGAGGCTCCTGTAGTAATGGAATGGAAAATCAGGTCCTCTGCCACACGACCGCCGGTATAGGTAGCAATCTTATTTTCAATCTCTTCTTTTGTCATAAGCGTATGGTCATTCTGCTCTACCTGCATGGTATAGCCTAACGCTCCCGATGTTCTTGGAATGATGGTGATCTTCGTTACCGGAGCAGAATTTGTCTGCAGGGCCGCTACCAGTGCATGGCCGATTTCATGATAGGAAACGATCATCTTTTCATGGTCTGTCATAATCTTATTCTTCTTCTGGTAACCGGCAATCACCACTTCCACACTCTCTTCCAGGTCTGCCTGGCTCACAACCGTCCGTCCATTTCTCACAGCATGAAGAGCGGCTTCATTGACCATATTGGCCAGCTCTGCTCCGCTGGCTCCTGCTGCTGCCTTTGCAATAGCAGAAAAATCCACATCATCGGAAAGCTTTACTTTCTTTCCATGTACTTTTAATATTTCCTCCCGCCCTTTCAGATCAGGCAGTTCTACCGGTATCCTTCTGTCAAAACGGCCAGGGCGCAGAAGTGCCGGGTCCAGAGTCTCCGGCCGGTTCGTGGCAGCCAGGATAATGACTCCTTTTTTCGCATCAAATCCGTCCATTTCTGTCAGCAGCTGGTTCAGGGTCTGTTCCCTTTCATCATTTCCTCCTATGCCGCCGCTATCTCTTTTCTTTCCAATGGTATCAATCTCATCAATAAATACAATACAGGGGGCTTTTTCATTGGCCTGCTTAAACAGATCCCTTACTTTGGCAGCACCCATTCCTACAAACATTTCCACAAACTCTGAACCGGAAATGGAGAAAAACGGAACATTTGCCTCACCTGCCACAGCTTTCGCCAAAAGAGTTTTTCCAGTTCCGGGAGGGCCAACCAGAAGGGCTCCTTTCGGTATAGTAGCACCAATATCTGCATATCGCTGAGGATTGTGAAGATAATCCACGATTTCTTTCAGCAGTTCCTTTGCCTCGTCTTCCCCTGCCACATCAGAAAAACGGATTCCTTCTGTGGATTGGACATAAACCTTGGCATTGCTCTTTCCAAACGACATAGCATTTCCCATGCCTCCCGCTCCCATTTTTTTCATCAGGTACCGGGAAAACAGCTGTCCCAGCACAATAAATATGATCACCGGGAATATCCAGCTGACAAGGGCCTGGGCCAGCGGAGACGCCTGTTTGACAATAGGACTTCCAAATTCACGGATTCCTGCATTATAAAGACGGTCCGTCAAAAACAGGTCGTCCATTCTTCCTGTTTTGTAAAAATGCTGGGGCGTATCATTATCACTGAAAATAATCTCTGTATCCGTTACCTGAACTTCAGACAGCTTTTTATCCTCTGCCATCTGAAGAAATACGCCATAATCCACTTCCTGCACCTGAGCAGAAAATAATGTTGGCGTAACCAGGGCATTGAATAACAGCAATACCACCATGGCTATCATGTAATAAAATATCAGTGGCTTTTTTGGTGTCTTAACCTCTTTCATACTCATATTCCTTTCTTCTTTCTGTAAGTATTTTTTATTTTAAAACTCTTTTATGTCTTTTCCATGGAAAAAGCATAAAATAATTATAAAGATTTTATAAGAAAAGCAGTCCGCATAGCGCAGACTGCTTTTCTATCTTATCGTCTGAGGTTTTTCTTTTTCTTATACAGATCGCTCCTGAAATTATTCCAGTGAATCACCAAAGTCGTCAGGCAGAGCGCAATACAGATCAGTTCCAATGTATAGTTGCCGGTGCGTCCGCCCAAGATCAGACAGGTTACGGCATCGATCAGAAACAGCCATCTCTCAGCTTTATAAAGCCTGGGAAGGTCGTAGTCTTCTTCTCTCAACCCGTTTCCATTTCCCTTCCCCATAAAAATCAGGTAGTCTCTATTACGAAACAGCATGACTGTCTCGATCAGACAGGCCACTCCGCTGAACAGGAACAAAATATCCATTTACTTATCCTCACTTATCCATTATCTTATTTGTCTTCTGAAAAACTCCTGTTCATTATATCATATCTTCAGCTGGTCTGCAATCGAAAGAAGCCAGTCCCGCTCACAGTCTTCCCCTAAAGCAAACAGTGCCCGGAACACTGCATCCTGCCTGAAACTGCGCCCCTGCTCTCCCATCTCTTTCAACTGCTCCAGTATGGCAAGCTTGGCAAAACGGACTCCTTCCTCCCCATTCCATAATTCTGTACAGTCATAATCAGAAAAGCGGCCGCAGGGATTTCGGCAAACCGCACAGTCCGGCATGATCTCTGCCTTTTTCCGCCGTATCTGTTCCGCTGCATATTCTCTTTCCTCTTCGGATACATGAGAAAACAACTTCTCTAATCCCATCTCCGCCAGATGATAAGTCTCTTCATCCGGTGATACCCGGTCACTGGTGCGCACCATACCCACCAGCGCTCCCAGCAGCTGATCAAATCCTTCTGTCCGTTCCATGTGTCACTCCTATTCCAGAATTTCCCCTGTAGTGGAAATTGTCACGACCTGCCATGGAATAAACTTCCCGCTGTTCTGTAAAGCCATTTTGGCTGCCCGCTCCAGACCGCCGCAGCAAGGAACCTCCATTCTTACAATGGTAACACTCTTGATCTCATTCTTACGGATAATCTCTGTCAGCTTTTCTGTATAATCCACCGGGTCCAGTTTCGGACATCCCACCAGAGTAATGTGGTTCCTGATAAAACGGTTGTGAAAATCCCCATAGGCATATGCGGTACAGTCCGCTGCGATCAGCAGGTTTGCCCCCTGAAAATACGGTGCATTTACCGGAGCAAGCTGAATCTGTACCGGCCATTGTCTCAGCTGGCTTTCCCCGCTATGAAATGCAGAAACATGCTGGCTATTTCTCTCAATCTCTTTTGATGCTGTTCCCGGACAGCCGCAGGACAACGGTTTTTCCCCCATTTCTTCCATATGTCTCTTCACTGCTTCCTCATCAAAAGGCGCCGCTTCCCGCTCTTCAAAGGAAATCGCTCCTGTGGGACAGGCAGGAAGACAATTCCCCAGTCCATCGCAGTAATCATCCCTCACCAGTTCCGCTTTCCCATTCACCATGGCAATTGCCCCTTCCTGGCAGGCCTGGGCGCAGAGTCCGCAGCCATTACATGCTTCTTTATCAATCACAATGATTTTTCTTATCATCTCTCGTCCTCCTCATGATCTGTCTTGACCTTACGCCAGGATTATACTACAATCTCATCAAAAAGTATGTTGTAATTCCAACAAAGGAGGGATTTCTTATGCCATATTCTCCTATCATCCTTCAATCTCCCCTGTTCGCAGGAATTTCCAAAGAAGATATTGATTCCATGCTCTCCTGTCTCTCTGCCCGGAACAGACAGTTTCAAAAAGGGGAGATTATCTTTCCGGAAGGGCAGCCGGTCTCTTCCATAGGACTTCTCACCAGCGGAGCCGTCCACATCATGAAAGAAGATTACTGGGGCCGCAGTACACTGATGGGGCAGATTTCTCCCGGGGAATGTTTCGGAGAAGCCTATGCCTGCGCACCCGGTCTGATCTTTCCCTTCACTGCTGTTGCCATGGCGGATTCTTCCGTTCTGTTTCTGGACATCAACCGGGTCATGACGGTCTGCTCTTCCGCCTGCCAGTTTCATTCCCATCTCATCCGGAACCTGCTTTCTGTCCTTGCGGAAAGCAATCTCCGCCTGGCGAAAAAAATAGAGAGCACCTCTCCCCGGACCATCCGGGAAAAACTGCTCTCTTATCTTTCTGTCCAAGCCAGACAACTGGAAAAGACTACCTTCCAGATTCCTTTTACCCGTCAGCAGCTGGCTGACTACCTCTGTATTGACCGCAGCGCCATGACCGTGGAACTTTATAAACTTCAGAAAGAAGGAGTGATTTCCTTTGAGAAAAATAAATTTACCCTTCTGTGATGACTTCGGCCTGCAAGCTACACTCCCTGCGGACGGATTTCCTGTACCTGCGCCTCCAGTTTGGTAATCTTCCTCATCTCTCCTGCAATAAACGCAGCCGTCACCAAAAATGCAGCAAAGTCAGCAACCGGACCGGCAAACATGATTCCGTCCAGCCCCAGAAAAACAGGAAGGATCAGAAGCAGAGGAATCAAAAACAGTACCTGCCTGGTCATGGAAAGCAGAAGCCCTTTTACCGGTTTTCCAATAGCAGAAAAGAAGTTTGAAGAAAGCATCTGAACACCGTTGACCAGCACCATAAACAGGAAAATCCTCATAAAACGAATGGAAAATTCATAGTACAGAGCATTTCCGCTTCCAAACAACGCCAGGATCTGTCTGGGACAAAACTGGAACAGGCAGAATCCCACTGCTGAGATCAGAAGATTACACTGTATCGCCAGCCGGTATGTTTTCTTTACCCTTCCATACTGTTTTGCTCCATAGTTAAATCCGATAATAGGCTGGCTTCCCTGGGAAATGCCAATGATCACTGCCAGTAAAATCGCATTGACCTTCATCACGATACCGCAGGCAGCCAGTGGAATATCCGTACCATATTCTGACATCGCCCCATAATAAGTCAGAGAATTGTTCATCACAATCTGCACCAGAGTGATCGCCACCTGATTTAGACTGCTGCTCATACCAAGAGATGCCGTGGAAAGGCTTTCTTTCAGGCTCAGATGAAAATCTTCTTTTTTCAGTTCAATATGCTGGAAACGCCAGATATACCGGATTGCCATAAGGAAAGAAAAAAACTGACCGATCACAGTAGCTGCTGCGGCGCCTGCAACTCCCATATGGAAAACAAAAATAAAAATAGGGTCCAGAATGGTATTGATAACAGCGCCCACCAGCATACAGGTCATGGAATACTTGGGACTTCCGTCTGCCCTGGCCATATTGCTCATGGCATTGGTGATGATCAGGAGCGGCATTCCAAGCGCTGTGATCCTGGTATAGCTGACTGCATAAGGCATGACATCAGGGGTTGCTCCAAAGGCTTTTAAAAACACATTCAGGAATAGTTCCACCAATATTGTATAAATTACTCCCAGAAAGACCATAAGACATATGCTGTTTCCTACTACCTTTGCCGCTTTCTCCTTCTGGCCGCCTCCCAGATACAGGGAAAAACGGGAAGCACTTCCGATTCCGATCAGCAATGCGATTGCCAGACAGATGGTTGTTAACGGATATGCCACATTGGTCGCCGCATTCCCCAGATATCCCACGCCCTGCCCGATAAAAATCTGATCCACAATATTATAAAGGGAACTGACCACCATAGCGATTACGCTGGGAATGGCAAAGTTCTTCAGCAATGTAGAAATCTTCTCATATCCTAATGGATTTTCATCTCTTATTTCGGTTGTTTTCTGCTCTTTCACCTTTTTCTCCTCCTTTTATTTGGGTCTGCCCCCAGTTTGGACAGCATATTGTTTCCTGCTTTTATCAGAAGCCTTTGAAAGATTTCCTTTTCTTCCTGGGAAAATCCTTCCATCAGGGTATTCTCCGTATCAGCCCACACTTCCTCTATGTTTCTGCAGACCTCTATTCCTTTCTCCGTTGGAAACAGCCTGCAGGTCCGCTTATCTTCCTCACAGGATTCCCGGTACAGAAACCCTTTCTGTTCCAACGACAGAACTGCCCTTGTTACATTACTGGGATTCAGATAAAAACTCTCCAGAAACTGGTCCTGAGTAATTCCCGGATTCCGGCATACTTTTAACAGATAAAGATGCTGGCTGCTCAGTCCAAACGGAGCCAGCCTTTTATTCAGGTACATTTTCTTATGCCGGTCCGTGATCCCAAGCCATTTGATAATATCCATAAATTCCTCCTATGTCATACTCTCTGTAAGCTTACTCATTGTAGCACAATTTGTTTGCGTACGCAAGAAACTGCGGACAAAAAAGCGTTCTGACCTGTTCTTTCCCAGGCAGAACGCTTTTTTCACCATATCCTATATTTTAATGAACCAACATATTAGCCAGAGGCAATCCAACAACCAGTACCAGAATCAGTTCAATCAACACAAACATCAGATCATATTTGTAAATGTCTTTTGCCCGAAGCCATTCTTTATTTCCAAACAGCATAGCTGCAAACGGAGAAGCTGCCGGTGTTGCAATGGCACAGGCCAGAACAAAGATACTGGTCATGGCCGCAATCGGCGCAGAATTGATTCCGGCTGACAGGCAGTAGGTAGCAATAACAGGCTGAAGGATCATACCGATTACCAGTGAGTTACAGATATTTGTCAAGATACATCCCACTACCAGTACCAAAAGACTGAATACAAATGGCGTCATATTTTTAAATATAGGAGCCAGAATCGTATTCAGGAACGGGATAACACCTGTACTCTCGTTGGTAAGTACTCCTCCAAGAAGGATTGCTGAAGTAACCAGGAAAAAGGTTCCCCATGCAAAAGGCTCCATGTTTTCTTTCAGTGAGAAGACAGGTTTTCCATCTACCTGGATCACACAAAGTACAACGATAAAGAAGATTGCTGTTCCCAGGGAATTGGCACTGATGAATGCCATTCCAGGCAAGGACGGGAAAATACTTGGCAAAAGCATACTGAGAAGGAAACAAACACAGACAACTCCTACTACTTTCTGCTTCTTGCTCAGCGGAGGCAGCGGATTCTTATTTAACTGCTCCAAAGTCAGATTTTTTAACTTGCTTACATCCGGACGGAGTACATATTTGGCAAACAGGATGATCGCAGCCGCACATACAGCACCATAAAGCAAGGACACCAGCAGCCATTCTGCATTATTCAGTACCACACTGGTTCCCAGAATATTCTGCGTAATCGTTGCATAGTTAGAAATCAGAGCCAGTCCATTGCTCATATAAGGCGGTACCGGGAAACCGATGGCACACGCTACTACGATCATAATGATCATAAGAGTAGGATATGTCTCTTTTTTCTCCATTCCGATATCTTCAAAAATATCATACAGGATCGGCCAGAACAAAAAGATGGGGGCAAAGCAGCCAACAAAAGCAGCAATCAGTACAGATCCCACAAACAGTACTGCAGTAAACACCCACGGTCTTCCGATGATAATCTTTCTTGTCAGGAAAAACCGTCCGATATATGCACTTAACCGGTTCACCTGAAGGCTGTTCATAATAATCATCAGAAAGAACATCTGGACTACTGTCGGATTTCCAAAAGTCGTACTCAGGACACTGCCCATAGGTGCATAATCTGATATTCCCACCATAAAAATACACAACAGACTGGACCAGATTGGGTCTACCGTAGTCCAAAGATACAGAGTTCCCACAAAAATCCCAAGAATCTGCTTTCCTACCGGTGTAATTTCCGGCAGGCTCACAGGCAGGTAACGGATCAGAAACATAATCCCCAGGCCTATGAGGCAATGGATATACACCATATTTACTTTCTTTTTCGGCATAATAATCATAACCTCCCACGCGTAATTTGTTATAATATTAACATGCTATTTTTTAAATACCAATAGCAGCGGTTAAGGATTCTGGATTTTGTAGAAAAAAGGAATAAATTATGATATAGTAAAAAATGAGTTTACGGCAGACAGAGGGGGATATTCCTTATGGAAACACAGGAAATCAGAGAATTATTCATTACATACGGAACCCGGCGGGAAAAAAAGAAAAATCAGCCTATTTACGATCCCACCCTGGGACAGCCCAAAGGGGAAGCCTATTTTCTCGACCAGGGAATCGCTGCTCTCAACTGTATCGGAGCGAATGGAGAAGAACAGGTATATCTTTATTTTGGCGAACAGCGGATGATCGGATTTTCCCAGATACTGGCCCAGAAATATATATCCAACCAGCCTATGAACCTGTTAGCCGCCCCTTCTGCTTTCTGGATCACAGCAAAAACTCCCTGCGTCGTTTATGCTATGGAAGAATCTATTTTTAATCATCTGCTTGATGAAATGCCTGCATTTATGAATGCAGTCCTTGGAAGCCTGACTATCAATTATCTGGAAGTGATCAATAAAGTCCAGCATTCCCATGATGTAGGCAAAGATATTTTATTCTGCGAATGGCTGTTAAACTGCTGCGTATGCAGGAAAGGACTCTGTGTGATCCCTAAAGCCTTTACCTTTTCCGAGATTGCCAAATTTCTTGGAATCCATCCGGTTACTGTAAGCAGAATTGCAAAAAAGCTGAAAAATCAGGGTATCATTGACCGAAAGGACGGGTATCTTGTTATCGAAAATAAAGAAAAACTTCTGGAAATGGTGCAACAAAAAGGGACGGGTATCTCCTGAACATCTGAAGAATCCCTGTCCTTAAAACGACCCGCTTCTATTTCATTCAATTTAAAAATTTCCATTTTTTTCTGATAAACAGCCATGTAATCCCTGGTATCACCATAGAACCGATCAGGGACATGACTACGGATACGATCAGACCGGTTCCGCCGGTTACTCCCTGCATCACACCGCTGACAAAAGACAGCACATAGCAGCCGCACATAAATACATATCCTGCTTTCCGTTTCTGGAACAGCAATACTGCCAGCCCTGCCATGGCAGCCAGGGATATGGCTACCGAAATCCATCTTCCATAAGATGCATTGATCCCTGTGGTAGCCAGCCCTAATACCAATGCAAACCACAACCAGATTTTCGTTCCTTTTGTCATTTTTATCTCTCCTCTATCTTTTCTATTCACTCTGCTTCTGCAGGCTCTCATGTACCGTTTCCTTTAATTTCTCCATGTCCTGCTGATCCGGATGGCTCATTGCCCGGTCAAAATTTTCAATCATGCTGTCAATTTGAGCTGACGCATTTCCCTCTTCTTTCATCTTCATGTACCGTTCCCGAACTGCCACAGGCATTTTCCCCTGACACATATAGGTTCCTGCAATCCTCGCTGTTGAAGGAAGATTTTTTTCTGCCCGGCTTAATATCTGATCAAAATAAGCCGGAGCCCCTCCAAATCCTGCAGTTCCGAACAGGAACACATCCTTATAGTCCATTTTTTTCAGCACTTCCGCAGCGGAGGCATCACAGCTTCCTTTATCTGTCCAGAATCCTACAAAAACCAGCTGAGCTTCCCTGAGTACCTGGTCGTCTATCCCTGATGTTTCCCCAAAATAAACGCAGTTTCCTTCCGCCATACTCTCTCTCACGGTTTCTGCCAATAATCTTGTATTTCCTGTTCTGCTGCTGTAGATCACTGCATAATTCATATTACCCTCTCCTTTCATAAATACAATGAACACCTTTATGGGCCATCATACCTCCCAGACAGTCTTTATTGCAGCGGACACATGAATGGATTTCTTTTTCTCGCCCTTTCATCACCTGATTCACCCATTCCGGGTCAGCGATCAGCTGACGGCTCATGGCCGCGCACTGGATTCTTCCTGTCTCCAGCTGCTGTTCTATAAAATCCGGATCAGACAGACCGCCTACTCCGCAGATAGGAAGTTTGGTGTGAATCCGCACCTGATCGCAATATTTCAGGAAACAGCCTTCCGTTCCAAAATACGGATGTCTGGCAGTGGGTATGGTATCATTCAGATCTCCATGATCTGCCAGCGTCACATGAAAGCTAGTCACTCCTGCCCGTTCCAGCAAAGGAAGAAAAATCCCCAGTTCCTCCACAAGCACTCCCGCATTCCCATAATGAGGATCCTCCTGTCTCACAGCCAGCTTGTAATCAATCGGCATATCAGGAACTGCCTTTCGCACAGCCGCAACCGCCTCGCAGGCAAATCTCGCCCGGTTCTCCGGACTTCCCCCATACTGGTCGGTCCTGTGATTAAACACCGTAGAACTGAAGCTGCCGCACATCCGGTCTCCATGGACCTGGATCATATCAAATCCGGCTTTCTTGGCCAGCACTGCTGTCTCTTCAAACCCTCGTATGATATCCTGGATTTTTTTGACCGGCAGATTGGTAATATAAGGACCAACCTCCTGATTCAGAAGATTTCTCAAGTCATCCTGGCTGATCTTTTTGGTCAGCAGGCCGGGTATGTATCTCACCATGGCTTTCAGGTTAGAATCTGACTGATGAAGCTGGGCGCATATCCTGCAGCCTTCCTGGTGGACTGTCTCTGCCAGTTTCTGATAAAAAGCAAAGCCTTTTGCAGTCTGCAGGGAAGGAACAAATCTGCTTTTTTTCACCGGTACATCGCCAATGATGATCATACTGCAGCCGCCTGCTGCAAGTTTCCTGTATCGTTCCAGCAATTCTGCTTCCGGCAGTCCCATGGATGTGGGAGCAAATATAATCGGATTTTTCAGTTCAATCCCGCCATAATCGACCGGGGTTTTTATTTTTTCATACATGAATCGGTTCTCCTTTCCCTGCTCAGCTTTGCGGTGCCGACCCTATTTTCCGAAGGAGGGCAAACAGGCTTTCTTTCTCATCCAGAGAAAGCCCGGCCAGCTTTTTCTGATCCCACTCTTCAAAGGTCCGGCGGCTGATTTCAAATGCCTGTTCTCCTTTTTCACTCAGCCTTAAATGCCAGTTCCGGTCTCCCTCACTTTTTTCTTTTTTCAAAAAACCGTCCTTTACCAGCCTCTCCACACTCCTCTGGCAATACCCCCAGTCCATCTTCAGCGCTTCTTTCAGTTTTCCCTGAGAACAATCCGGGTGTTTTCCCACATATAAGATCTGATACAAAAAGCCAAAATTAAGCCCCACTTCCTGAAGCCTGGAAGCTGTATAAGCGGCAAAATCCTTATAAAACCATGTCGCATATCCTGACAGATAACCCGTCCTGTCCATATGATCACCTCTTTTTGTTACTTGACTTAATCAAGTATATACCAAAAAAGAAAAAAGTCAAGGACTTTTTTCTTTTTATGGAAGCAGGCAGATCAGGCTGCCACCATGGTCTTTCAGCCACTTCCTTGCCTCACGGTACTCAGGGAAAATGGCTTCCACTTCTTTCCAGAACCTGGGGGAATGGTTCATTTCTTTCCGGTGGCACAGTTCATGGACTACCACATAATCCAGCACCTGCTCCGGTACCAGCATCAGCAGGCAGTTAAAATTCAGATTACCTGTTCCACTGCAGCTGCCCCATCTGGTCTTCTGATGGCGGATGGTAATCTTTCCATAAGTCACTCCCACGATCGAAGCATAATGGGCTACCCGTTCTGGAATCCTGACGGAAGCCTCCCGGGAAAGATCCCGTATCCTTGCTTCCGTCAGTTTTTCCCCGCCGCTCTCCCTCTGAATCTGCAGATTTCTCATTCTTTCCAGATTTTTTTCAATCCACTCTGACCGTTCCCGGAGGATTTCCATGACCTGCGTTCTGGTTACCTTGTACGGTGCCCGGACAATGACACGGAAATCCCAGGTAATCTGGATTCCTATGGTCTTCCGGCCGCTCCTTATGATCTGGATCTCATAGGGTTCCTTCATTTCCCGTCACCCCCTCCCGGTCTTCTGTCCGGCTCTATGTTTTTTTATTTTTTCCCCAGATCTCCGCTTCTGTCTCTATAATGGGTATGGAGCATTTTTTCTGATAATTCATGAAGAGGAGCTCCGTAAAATTTCTGATAAAGTTCTATGATTTCCGGATTTTCATAACTGGATCTCAGTTTGGTCCCTGATTCTTTCCGGTACAATGCCTTCATCCGGTTTTCATGCAGGGTTCCTGACATCATCAGATATTCTTTTGGCTGTCCGCCTCCTCCGATGCAACCGCACGGACATGTCATCACTTCTATAAAATCATAATGGACATCTCCCTGTTTCCAGGATTCTATCAGTTTCTTGGCATTGGCAGTCCCATAAACAGCAGCCACCTTCAGCGTCTGTTCCCCTATGGTAACCGTACCTGTTTTTACTCCTTCCGTGCCCCGTACCGGTTCATACTCCAAAAGATCAGCCGGCGGATTTTCTCCGGTAAGCATATAATAAGCAGTCCTCAATGCCGCTTCCATAACACCGCCGCTGTTTCCGAACAGCACGCCTCCTCCGGATGCTTCTGACATCAGATCGTCATAATTCCCATCTTCCAGAGCAGCGAAACCAATTCCCTCTTCTTTCGCCCACTTTGCCAGTTCTCTGGTGGTGATCACATAGTCCATGTCACGAATCTCCGGATTCTGCAGATAATCGGCAGCTCCGTGAAGTTCCTCCCGCCGTATCTCATACTTCTTGGCTGTACAGGGAGTAAGAGCCACATTGACTATGGTTTCCGGTCTGATCTCTTTCTGTCCGGCAAAATAAGTTTTAATAGTCGGTCCCTGCATGGATATAGGGCTTTTGGCTGTAGACAGGTGTCCCATCAGTTCCGGATAATAAGTTTCCACGTATTCTACCCATGCAGGGCAGCAGCTGGTGAACTGAGGCAGTCTTTCTCCTGCTTTCAGCCTTTCGATCAATTCTGCTGCCTCTTCCATGATCGTAAGGTCTGCTGCAAAATTCGTATCCAGTACATAGTCAAATCCCAGTTTTCTCAGCAGGGCTACCATTTTTCCTTCTACAAAACTTCCTTCCGGCATGCCAAAGGCTTCGCCCAAAGCCGCTCTCACCGACGGTGAGGTGGAAACGATCACCACTTTTTCCGGATCCTGAATTGCTTCCCGCACGTTCCCATACTCATAGCGTTCATGAATGCTGTTTACCGGACATACATTCGCACATTGACCGCAATGGATACAGATTGCTCTGTCTCCTGTTTCCTCCAGTGTGTATGTTCCATGTACTCCGATTTTTTCCTGGCATACATTCCGGCACATTCCACATTTGATACACAGTTCTTCCTCTCTGATAATGGAAGGATTATCCTGCTCAATGGGAACCCGGACACTCAGATCCATATGTCTGCTCATAGTTTCCTCTCTTCCTCTTACCCCTCATTAGTAAGAAATATAATATTAGTAATTGTTATTATTTCATAATAACGGATATCTGTTTTCCTGTCAAGTTCCCTTATCAAATTTTTATCTCAGCTGATCTGCCAGCAAACGTGGCTTCCTGTTTCATCTTTGCTCACCTGCAGCTGATTTTCAATCTCCTGTTTCAGTTCCGATACATGAGAAATGATCCCGATCAGCTTCGTACCTCCTGCCATCTGCCTAAGCACTTTCACTGCCTGATTTCTGGAATGGTCATCTAAAGAACCAAAGCCTTCGTCAATAAACATAATATCCAGATTCACAGCTGCGGAATGTTCCTGGATCTGGTCCGCCATGCCCAGGGCAAGGGATAAAGCAGCCATAAAAGATTCCCCGCCTGACAGGGTACGCACTTCTCTCTCCTTCCCTGTAACCATGGAATAGACCATCAGATCCAGCCCCCTGTTCTTTCCTTCTCCTGCTTGGGCTTCTTCGGTCATCCGCAGTTCATACTGTCCTGCCGACATATCCCGGAACCTGATATTGGCTCCATACAGCACTCTCTGCATATAATATCTCTGAACAAAAGTCTCTATGTCCATCCTTGCCCCTGTGATCTTCCCGGATAACCGGTGATACAGGCTGTCCACTCTGGAAAACTCTTCCATCAGCTGTCTGCGTTCTTCCAGTTTCGGCGAAAGAGCTCTGTATACAGCTTCATTGGAACGATACACTTCCCTGAGAGCCTCCAGACGTCCCTGGGACTCTTTCAGAGATGACTCCGCCTGGTCACTGGCTGCCTTCACCTCTTCCAGGACTGGCTTTTCTCTGTCCCCAATGGCCTGTTTTGCCGTATTCCAGGCTCCTCTGGCAGCTGCCTCCCTTACTTTATGGCGATTGATCTTCTCCGACAGAGATACCGCTTCTTCCTTCGTATGATTGTTCACCATATCCTGCCACTGGTATTCTGGCAGGGAATGTTTTTCCATTACAACCTGGTAAACAGCGCCTCTCTGTTCTTTTATCTCCCGCTGTCCCGGAAGTTCTTCCTGAAACTTCCAGATCAGGGTTCTGGCCTGTTCCAGTTCTGATTTTGCTTCCTGGAACTGTCTGTCCGCTTTCCGGTAAGCTTCCTCTTTTTTTTCTTTTTCTTTCTCTGCCTCCTGAAGCACTGCCCTGGCTTCTTCCTCATTGGTATAATCCCGCTGCTCCTGCAGTCCTCTCAAAGCTTCTTCTGCTGCCGCAAACGCTGTCCTGGCATCCGATAGCTGCCCCGCTTTCCTGTCCGCCTGATCTTTCAAACGCTGTTTTTCTCCATCCGCCTGTTCCAGAGCTGATTTCACTTTTTGGAACAGTTCCCTGTCATGCCGGAGTTCTCTTTTCTCTTCCTTCAGCTTTTCTTTCCACTCTTCCACCATCTGTTCTGCCTGGTGAATACTAAAAGGATCTGGAATCCCGGAAAGATTTTTTTCTATCCGCTCCCGGAGTCTGGCTGCGGCCTGGGCAAACTGTTCTTCCTTTTCCTTCAGAAGTCTGGCTGCGGCCCCTGCTTCCGCTGACTTTTTTGTCTGCTCTTTTTGACAGTTTGCCGCTGCGGCCGAAAGCTCATCGATCCGCTCCCTGGTCAGTTCCCTGTGTTCCTCCGATAACCTGCAGGGACTGGGATGTTCCCTGGAACCGCAGACCGGGCAGGGTTCTCCCGGTACCAGTTTTTCTCTGGCCAGAAATCCTGCCTGTGCATCAAAAAAAGCATTTTGCTTCTCCAGAAATTCCCGGTTCGCCTTCTCAAAAGCCTCCCTGGCCCTGACATATTCTATTCCTGCTCTCTCAGCCTGACTTCTCTGATTTTCCACGTCTGCCTGTAATCCTGCCGCAGAAGAAACCTCTTCTTCCACACTGTCCGCTTCCCTGTTTCTGCTTTCCCATTGTATATATCTGGCTTCTGCCTCAGCCAGTTCTCTCACCTGTTTCTGCCATCCGGCCTCCTGGATTTCAAAGTCTTCCAGAGCTTTCCTGCTCTCCCGGACCGCCTTCTCTGCGGACACCACCAGGTTCTTCCTGCTCTCCAGAGTCTGCTCCCCATCCCGGATTTTTTTTGCAATCTCCAGATTTTTTCTCACTTTCTCCGAAATCTTTGTGAAACGCTCTATTTGGAGTTCCCGCTCCGCCCTGGCATCATCAGCCGCCTGCCTGGCCTTTTTCTCTCTTTCTTCCAGTCCTGGCAGACAATCCTGCTGGATGTTCAGGCTCTTTTCTCCATCTGCCACCCTTTTGTCTGCATCTGAAAATCTCTCATAAGCTGCCTGAACCTCATAAGCCGCCTGGATTCCCACCATCAGGCGATGAGCTTCCCCGATCTCTGTTTCTTCTTCCCTGCACGTTTCCAGTTCCCGTTCTGCCTCTTCCAACTGGTGGTAACTGTCCAGAAGGACCTGAGCGCTGTGGCAGGCATCTCTTTTCTGATCCCGTATCCTCATTGCCCGCTCATAAGCTTCCTGCTCTTTTTCCATCTGTTCACCTATGATCTGGCCTATCTGTTCCAGTTCCTCCATCAGAAGGTCCATATCTGCCACATTCAGCCTGTCCGAAACGGTTATCCTCTGCTTTAACTCCGCCAGTTTTTCTCCGTTTTCATAAGTTTCCGGAATCAAAATACGGCTGACTTCCCCCTGACATGCCCGGTGGATATCCATCATTTCCGCCTGTCTGGTATCTCTGCGGTCTTTCAGTGTTTCCACAATCTTCTGATAACGCTCTGTGTGGAATAATTTCCGGAAAATTTCCTTTTTTCTGTTGGAATCTGCCCGCAAAAGCTCCATAAATTCTCCCTGGGCAATCATGGCAATCTGCATAAACTGACTTTTCGTCAGCCCTACGATCTCTTCCAGTTTTTTATCTGTTTCTTTCTGGTTCTGGGAATATTCCATACCGTCCGGCATGGTCAAGGACACGCTTTCCCTTTCTTCTTTCGTTCCGGAACCTTTTTTCAACAGCCGGATATGCCTGGGGACCCTCTGGACCGTATAAATTTTCTCCTCCCCGCCGCTGTACTCGGAAAAGACCAGTTCCACATACGGTTTCACCCCATAATCCACATACTGGCTCTGGAGTTCCGTGCCGTCCTTCCGGTTGCTGCCGGAACTGGCTTCTCCATACAGGGCAAATACGATCCCATCAAAGATCGTGGTTTTTCCGGAACCTGTAGCCCCGGTCACCAGAAATAAATTCTGGTTTGGCCTTGTAAAATCGATCACGGTTTTCGTTCCATAAGAACCAAATGCCTGTAACGTAAGCTGAACCGGTCTCATTCCTTCACCTCCTGTACCGTATTGATCACATCACGGAGAATTTCCTGTTCCCTGTTATCCAGGTCTCCCAGGAAAGAACAGCACAACTCAAAGGGGCTGGTTTCCGCCTCCATCCGGTATGCCTGCTCATATTCTGCTTTTCTCAGAATTTCCCGGCGTATCTCCAGCAAATGGGGAAAACTGTGGCGGATTCTGTCTGATGTATCGATCACATCCAGGTCAATCTGGTCTGTCAGGATCACGGTAACATAATCATCACAAGCCTGAGCCAGCACTTCTTCCAGGCTGCCTTTGACCACCTTCACCTGGCGCAGAGGCACCAGCGGGATTACAGAAATTCCCACATTTCCTTTTTCTCCCATCTCTACCATGAGAATCCCTTTTTCCTGCCCTGCTTCGCTGACCGAACAAGCCAAAGGAGTTCCGCAGTACCGGAAACATTCGCCCCCCACCTTCATGGGTTTGTGAATATGCCCCAAAGCCCCGTAATCAAACTGCTGCAGGATATCCCCCTGGACAGAGTCGATATTTCCCACCGTTACCACCTCGGAATCCATACGTTCCACATCACTGGAATCTCCTCCCGGCGGAATATAAAACTGGTGGCTTACCAGCACATTCCGCCTGAAACCGTCAATCTGTTCCCTCTCTATCAGCCTGTGTACCGTATCGCTATAGGACAAATTGTTCCCATTCTCATCGGTACCCACAATCACTTTCACCATAGACGGCTTTACAAACGGCAGCAGATAAAAATCCACTTCTCCATACTGGTCCTGAAGGGTCACTCTTTCTATCTTCTCACCGGGAAGACGGGGCGGTGTCCCGATCATATGGATTTTCTGCCGTTCCAGCACGCTCCGGTACACATTCAGCCGGGATGGACTGTCATGGTTGCCGCTGATCATCATGATTTCCGTATCCGGGGATGCTTCCGTCAGACCGGATATAAACTGGTCAAACATCTCCACGGATTCTGCCGACGGCACTGCCTTGTCATAAATATCTCCGGCTATCACCACCGCATCCGGTTTTTCCTTTCCGGCAGCCCGGATAACCTGGTCAAATATATAGGACTGATCTTCCGAAAGGTCCTGATTCCACAACTTAAACCCAATATGTAAATCCGATAAATGGAAAAATTTCATTTTTTTCCGCTCCTTTGATCAAACCATTCTTTCATGGTATTCAGAACTTTTACCAGTTCTGCCTCTTCTATCACATAAGGCACCATGGCATACAGATAACGTAAGAAAGGACGGCTGAACACGCCCCGTTCATAGGCAAACTGCTGATAGCCCTTTAATGTTTCCGGGTCATACACTTCTATGCAGATACAAGCCCCCATCATACGCACCTCTTTCACTGCCGGATGGGAAAAATCTGCCATCTCCCGTCTGGTGAGCTCTGCAATCTTCTGAATTTTTGACATATAGTCCTGTTTCTCAAACAATTCAATGGATTTTAACGTCACGCTGCAGGCCAGTGGATTTCCCATAAAGGTAGGACCATGCATCAGGGCGTGAGCCGGATCGTCATCATAAAATCCTTCATACACTTTATGATTGGCAACAGTTACTGCATGTCCCATATATCCGCCGGTCAGGGCTTTTCCCAGAACCAGGATATCCGGCAATACCAGGTCCGCAACAAACCGGTTTCCGGTACGTCCAAATCCGGTAGCCACTTCATCAAAAATAAGGAGTACGCCATACCGGTCACAAAGCTCCCTGGCCCGTTTCAGAAAAGAACTGTCATACATCCGCATCCCCCCTGCACCCTGAAGCAAAGGTTCCACTAACATACTGTTCAGCTTTTTATGATACCTGGAAAATGCCTGTTCCAAAGCCTCTATTGTGGTAGGAATATGTATCACATTCCTGCTGGCTCCATATGCCTTCAGCACAAAATGATAGTCTTCATCATCTCCTACTTCCATGGTCTTAAACGTGTCTCCGTGATATCCATGCTCCAGCGCCAGCACCATGGTACGGTCTGTTTCCTCTCTATTCATATAATACTGCAAAGCCATTTTTAATGCTACCTCTACGGCAACACTTCCGGAATCGGAAAAAAAGCAGTAATCCAGATCTCCTGGGAGCCACTGTTCCAGCTTATCTGACAGCCTACGTACCGGTTCATGGGTAAGTCCTCCCAGCATCACATGGGAAAACTGTTTCAGCTGATTTTCCACCGCCTCATTCAGTTCCGGATGCTTATAGCCGTGGATCACGCTCCACCAGGAAGATATGGAATCGATCAGCTTCTGATCTTCTGTATAAAGGTACACCCCTTCCGCATCTATAATAGAATACGGTTCTTTCATGGTTTTCATCTGTTCATATGGATACCAGATCACGGTTTCTTTCCTCCATTCTCTTCATACAAAGCCTTCAGGCGCTCCACCGGAATATCCAGATCGGTGTCTCCATCTTTCACATAAGCCACCACATCCAGTCCTGTCAATGTCCTGCACATAAAAGCATTATCTTCATGAAGCCTGTTCCCTGTTTCATAATGATTCAGTATGATTCCCCTCACGGTTATTCCCCGGGATTTCATATACTCTGCCGTCAGGACTACGGAATTAATCGTTCCCAGCCCGGCATCTGCCACGATCAGGCAGTTTAAGTTTCTTGCCCGGATAAAATCTTCCAGCAGTATCTTCTGCCTATCAAAACGCAGGGGACACAGGATACCGCCGGAGCCTTCCACCGTCACATAGTTATATCTGCCGCATACGGCATCAAAATCTTTAAGCACCTGGTCCATTTCCACCGGATTCCCCTCCATGCAGGCTGCCAGGTGAGGAGAAACCGCCGCCTCATATACATAAGAACACATTTCTTCCAAAGGCTGGCTGATTCCTGAAATGTGTTTCACATACCAGGAATCTCCGGGAATCAGACGCCCATCGTCTCCTTTCCGGTTCCCGCTCATTGCCGCCTTATAATAAGCAGCACGCCCCCCTTCTTCTCTCAGTTTTTTTACGATCAGGGCAGTCACATATGTTTTTCCCATATCTGTTCCGGTTCCTGTAATAAACAGATTCCTACTCATCTTACAACCTCACCTCGTATCCCAATTCCCTCAAAAGCTGCATATCTGTCTCTACCGTAATACCGGCAGTGGTCAGCATATCACCGGAAATCGATGCATTAGCTCCCGACTGGAAACATCCCTTTCCTTTATCAGCCAAAAGTCCTCTTCCTCCCGCAAGCCTGATGAATGCAGAAGGAAGGATGAAACGGTATACAGCTACCGTCCGGCGCATATCTTCTTCCGTCAGAATATGGCGATCTTCATAAGGCGTTCCGGAAATCGGATTGAGCAGATTGACCGGTACGCTCCGGATTCCCAGTTCCCGCAGGGTAAACGCCATATCGATCCTGTCTTCCACCGTCTCCCCCATACCTATGATACCGCCGCTGCATACGGAAAGTCCTGCCGCCTGGGCTGCCCGGATGGTCCTTACCTTATCTTCAAAGGTATGGGTCGTACATACATTAGGGAAATTTCTGGATGAAGTTTCCAGGTTATTATGTACTCTGGTCACCCCTGCAGTCTTTAATTTACGGAACTGCTCTTCATCCAGCAATCCAAATGATACACAAACCGAGATTCCCACTTCTTTCCGGATCCTGCGGATCACTTCACACATTTTATCTACCTCTTGGTCGGACAGACATTTTCCTGATGTCACAATGGAATAGCGCAGTATGCCCTTTTCATAATTCTCTTTTGCCTGTGCTAAGATTTCCTCTGCCGAAAGGAGCGGATACTCCGCCGCAGGCGTGTGATAATAAGCTGACTGGGCACAAAACCGGCAGTTTTCTGAACAGCGTCCGCTTTTTCCATTGATAATCGCACAAATATCAAACCGGTTCCCACAAAACTCTTTCCGGATACGGTCAGCGCTTTCACACAAAGAAGGAAGGGGCTGGCCGTACAGATCGAGAGCCTCCTCTCTGGTAATCTGCTTTCCCTGCAGTACCTGTTCCATCAATTCTGTTATTTTTTCCATTTTCGCTCACATCCTATTACTTTTGATCAGGGGAATCAGCCGCTTCCCCAAAACTGCTCCTGCCAGACACAGTACCATATCCCCTGGCACCGCCAGGATAAAACCATACAGAAACAAAGGCCATAGCCCAATGGGGCTTCCCAGGTATAACTTACTGATCAGATAATAGTACAGCATACCAAAGAAATAAACGATTCCCAACCCTGCAAAGTTGGCTGCCAGCAGCCTTTTATATCCAGGCCTGGACACCTGATTGGCTATTTTTCCCGTAACATATGCACCCACTCCAAATCCGATCAGATAACCAAAACTGGGTCTTAGCAGATATCCCGGTCCTCCTCCTTCTGCAAAGACCGGAAGCCCCAGTAATCCCATTATCATATAAATTCCTACTGCCATCGCCCCTCGTTCTCCTCCCAGCAAAAGACCTGCCAGTGTGGTAAAAAGAAACTGCAGAGTAAATGGCACCACAGGAACAGGAATCCGTATCCATGCTCCGGCAGAAATCAGCGATACAAACATGGCACATAAGACCATGTTTTTCGTTTTTTCTTTTCTCATCTTTTCTCCCTGTCCCAGGAAATGCTCACTTCTCCCGAAGAATAACATTCCTGCCTTCCATCCTCATATTCCACCAGCAGGCGGCACTGGTCATCAATAGCCAACGCTCTTCCCCTCTTGATTTCTTCCCCGATTCCAATGGTAATCTGCCTGCCGATCACCATACTCCGTTCCCGGTACTTTTTCACATAATCCCAAGGGAGCGGAGACTGATAACAGGCATAAAAACGATTTAAGAATTCTGCTACCAACCGGTTTTTCCCATCATCCTGACGGGTCTGGAAAATCGTTCCCGCTATTCCTTCCAGCTCCCCGGGAAATCCGTCTTTTGGATCATACAGATTCATTCCAATCCCCAGTATGGCATATTCCAGCATACCATTTTCCAGACTGAAAGAACCTTCCGTCAGGATACCGCAAACCTTTTTCCCCCGTACAAAAATATCATTTACCCATTTAATTTCTGCCTTTTCTCCGGAAACAGATTCTATAGCCTCACACATCGCTACTGCTGCCATGGTGGTAATGTTCACTGCATGCCCTGCCAGATATTCACCAGGTCGGAGAAGAATACTGAGATACACTCCTGTGTCTCCCGGTGAATAAAAATTTCTTCCTGATCTTCCCCGCCCGGCCGTCTGTTCATTAGAAAGGATCAGGTACCGGTCAGCGGCTCCCTCCAATGCCTTTTCCCGCATCACTGTATTGGTGGAAGAAACCGCAGGAAATACCGAAATCTCCATATCTGCAATCCCCAGGCTCAGATATTTCCGGATTCCCTGGGCAGACAGCACATCCGTCTGTCCGGACAGGCAATACCCCTTATTGGTAACCGCATGGATCACATATCCTTCTTTTTTCAAAGCATTTACCGCTTTCCAGACAGCAGCCCTGGATATGGATAACCTTTGCGCCATCTCCTCTCCGGAAAAATACACACCTCTGTTTTCTTCAAATAAGTCCCGTACTTTTTCTTTCGTTGTCACACGCTTTCACCTCACTTACTCTGTTACTATAACATAAAAAAGAACCAATTGTAAACTTTATTCTTTCAATAAGTTTACAATCGATTCTTTTTCTGGTGTCCCGCATCAATTGCCATCAGATATCCGTTTCCGGAGCATCACCGGTTATCTCTGGCTGTCCGGATGTCTCATCCACGTTATTTTCACAGTTATAGGCTTCCAGGCTGTTTTGAATACCATCCTGATACAACGTTTCCAATGTTACATATCCATAATAATACCAGGACTTGTTCAAGGCACTTACTCTGACTTCAACCTGATCTTTTGGAATGTTCCACTGGTCCATATCGACATTCAAGGTTCCATCATCCGTTACAACCAGGTCACAAAAGCGGACATAGAAATAAAAAGTATTGGTATCATCATAAAAGCTGGTATCATTGGCATACTGATTTCTCACGTTCACTCTATAGATCATCCATAACTGGTTCTTGTCTGTGCCCCTCTGCTCACCTTCTTTCCTGGACAGAAGATAATTTCCAATATACGTAAAACTCTCCAGCTGTTCTCCTTCCTCCCAGCTATCAGCAACCTGCTCTCTGCAGATACTATCTGCTTTTTCTCTCAGGGCTTTCATATCCTCCCGGCTGATCTGAGCAGCGGAGGTCACATAGGAATCCAGTCCTCTTACTTCATATTCTTTTTCCAAGGGGTCCGGTATCATGCCATGATGCTGTGCGGCATAATCCACTCCATCTTCATGGATCATCACTTTTACCCTGTCTCCATTACTCAATCCATCTTCTCTGTCACAGGAAATATAGGTTTCCGGAATCTTTTCCCCATTCAGGACAAGCTCCACATTTCCCTCAGACTCTACTCCTGAGAATACCAGTTCTATATCCTCAAACGGATCAAAACTGCCCAGTTCCTGCAGACCCGATACCCGATAAGTACCATCTGTATATTCAAATTTACATTTTATCTGATTCAGCTGGGTCGCTCCCATATCCCAGGTATAAGAAATCTCATCTCCGTTGGAGAATCTGCCCTGCTTATCCCCGTCAATTTCCAGATTGATTCCTATGTAAGCATCCAGCATATCCACAGGATCCCCCTCTCTTGTGTCGGATATTTTATTGCGGTACTTCTCTTTTATGGAATCCCAGTCTATCTCTGCTGTCACACTTCCATATCCGTCGTATCCCTCTGTTTCAAAATAGAGATAATCATTCAGGTTGATTGTAGGCGTCCGGTTCACAACCGTTACAATCATTGCAAGTATGATCACAGCTCCTATCCCTGCTGCAGCTATAGCTGCCAATACTTTTCCTGTTTTCTGACTTTCTAATTGTCCGCTTTCTCTACAAGCCATACCATTTCCCCCTATATTACCGGTCTCTTCTATCTTTTCCTGTATGTATCGTAAATTTTAATGATAAAAAAGTCAATATTTGGCTCTCCTCTTTCAAAAGCAGCAAATATTGACCTTTCTATGATTATAAATCAAATGTTTTATCCTGCCTTGCCACAATCAGCATTCTTCCATTGCTCTTTCCATAATAACAGGTGGAAAGCATAAGGAACTCATCCTCTGTGCCAGCTTCCACTCCTGTATCATAAATACTTCTCTTGGAAATCAGTTCCACAAAATCTTTCCGTTCTTCTTCTGTCGGATTGTCATAAACACGGAACAGTTCCTGATCCGCCTGCAGATTTGCACTTAAAGTGATCACACTGCAGATATCATATTTCTTATATGTCTGACCATAATTCAGATATACGGAAGGATGAGCCTGGAAAAATTCCTGCTCCACATACTTCTTCAAGGTTCCGAACATAGACCCGTTCCGCATATTGTGTCCATACAGGATCAGATTGAACGGAGTTTCCAGGCTGCAGCGGTAATCCAGAAATATGGTCCCGTTTACATTTTTCTTCCTGTTAAAATCCCGGTACAGATAATAAGTTCCTCCTTCTTCCTCCGTCTGCACGACTGGATAATGGAGCGCTGTATCTGGAATACAAACGACAGCTGCGCATTGGGGATTTTCCCTTTGAAACGCAGACAGAACAGAATCATTCCAGAATTCCCATCCGATTCCATCCAGGTCCACTGCAGAATCTGTGGTAACCTGCAATTCTTTCTGATCAAAGATCTGACTGTACATCCTCTCGTTTGTATACCAGGCAAGACCATATTTTCCTACATATCCAAGTCCTCCCAGAAGCAGCAGCACGCTCACTGCCCTGACTGCTTTTCTGATCCATGCCATGTTTTCTGTATCCTCTCTGTCTGTTATTTTACCTTGACCTGGTTCACATTTCCCACCAGTTCCTCATCTTCTGAAAGAGAAAAGCCCTGTAAATCCGTAGAAACAGCAATCAATTCCGTTTTCCTTCCCAAAGGTACGAACGGCACTTCTTCCTCCAACACCTGGAAAAGCGCTTTTTTTGCCGTTTTTATCTCCTCTGCTCCATACGAATTTTCATAGTCTGCCAATGCCTGCATCTGTTTTTCTGAACGGAACATTCTGGCCACGCTGCCGGGCATTTCATACAGTTCCCGCATATCCCCTGCATCTTCTGCCAGGGTCAGAGAACTCAAAAGGAGGTCATATCCTCTTCCCATAATACAGTCTGCCTGATAATCTTTCTGGCTCTTTGGGATCACATTGATCTGGATTCCACATGATTCCAAAGCAGCTGCCAGGCTATAAGCCAATCCGGTCTGTACCTCGTTATCTTCAATGACTGGCAGATCATAAGAAAGGCGAAAACCTCCTTCCGATGTCAGTTCTTTTATCAGATTCTTGGCCTCCCTGGGAACAGAAAAAGCTTCCTGCCCCGTAACAGCAAAACGAACTCCCTGTCTGCCGCCCTCCTCACACAACTGATATACATCAAAACCTCCAGCCGGAATCATAAAATCAGAGTATTCCTCCGAAACCAGGTTTCCTTTTTCTGTGTTTTCCTTGGCAACTAACGCCATCGCCTGACGCAGCCTTACATCGGTAAAGTCAGAGTTATCTTCATTAAAAAACAGACCATACACGCTGTTTCCAGGTTTCATATAAATATCATACCCGTTATTCTGTTCCGTAGCCGATAACAGAGCTGGGGATTCTTCCCAGCAATAGATATCATATCCGGCTTCTTCTGCTTCCAGCCCCTGAGCAATATCGGAATATGTGGTGTGAGAAACAGTTATGGTTTCAATGTCTCCCTTTTTTCCTCTGTACTGCTCGTTTCTGAATAATTCTACCACATACCCAGGCTCTTCTGTTTCTGCCAGCTGGTAAGCGCCTGTTCCCATACCGCTTCGGCTCATGCCATTTAATAATTCTTTTGCACCGGAAGCGTCTGGAGTTCCTTCCTCTGTCTGTTCCACAAAGCTTCCTTTCTGAAGCAGGGTATCCAGGATCCGGAGATTATCCGGAGAGGCGCTGGAAAATGTAATGGTCAGAGATGTTTCATCTTCCAGCTGGACTCCTTCCGGGAAAGACGTCTTTCCATTTCTGAAATCTTCCATTCCTTTAATCCCGTCGTATATTTCCCGGATTTCTTCCGTTTCCGACAAAGCCATGGCAATGACAGAAGCTGCTGCATCAAAAGAAGTCACCTGAGAACCGTCAGAAAAAGTCAGACCTGTCTCCAGGACTATATTCATGCTCATTCCGTCCTCCGAAACCGTTGCCTCCCTGACGGTACAGGGCTGATAATTTCCAAGACCATCCTTTTTCATAAATGGCTCAAACACAAAAGAGGTCACGATCCGGTCTCCCCGATTCTCACTGAACGCAGGATTAAATAATCCCAGAAGATCCGTGGTTGCCACTTTCAACTCCTGTTTTCTTTCTTCTGTTTTCTCATAGGAAATCCTTCCTCCTTCATATAGTTTCGGAAGAAGAATATTTTTGTCCCTGCTGAACAACGTGACCATAACAGAAACCGCAACTACTCCTATTACAACCGCAGCTGCAGTCACAGCAAGATATTTCTTTTTCTTCATCATCGCTTCTCTCCATTTTTCATATTTTATGATTAAAATCCCCGCAGAAGGTTATGAGCCCTCTGCGGGGTATGAAACCCTCAGTTCTGTTTACTTATCCTGTTCCTCTTCTTCGGATTCCTTCTTTTTCTTTCCTTTTCCCGTCCATATGATTCCGATCACTCCCAGGAACACAGCCCCTATGGCGAACCACAGGATCAGGCTGTCTCCCGTCTTCGGGATAGGAATGATCTGACCGTCTGCCGGTTTCCCTTCCTTCTCAGGTTCCGGGAATGGCGGTATGATGATCTCATCTGGCGGATTCGGCTTGTTCGGATTATCCGGATCGCCTGGATCTGGATCTGGGTCTGGATCCGGGTCTGGATCTGGATCTGGATCCGGGTCTGGATCTGGATCTGGATCCGGGTCTGGATCTGGATCTGGATCTGGGTCTACCGGTTCTTCATCAAAAGCATAGATACCTGCATCTCTGGTCAGGTCGTCCTGAATCCGTGAGAAATCAATCACTTCTTCTGTCTGTGCTGATTCCTGTCTGCTGTCGGTGGATGCTTCATGATAAATGTCAAATTCATCTGAAACTGCTATGTTTCCATAGAGACCGGTCAGACCGGATACTTTACCGATTGGCGAGATTTCACTCTCTGTTGCCACATTAAAGGTATCATAGCGGCCATATACCGTTACAGCCCCTTCGCTGTCCTTTTCCAGAGCATCTACTGCTGCTGCTTCCAGATGCATAAACTCGGAAACTCCCAGTACATTGGAATCATGACTGATATCCGTTGCAGGATTCATATAAGGTGACCATTCATAGGTCCAGCCGTCAGGCTGTTCTACTGTCACACGGTACCGATAAAGTTCATTCAGCTGTTCCATATCGGTTACCGGTACTTTGAACCGATAACTTCCATCGGCTCCTGTGATCACCGTCATCTTGCCATCTGCATCCGCTGCCGGTACCCATTTACCTTTTCCGGTATGACGGGTTCCCGGTCTGATCTTCCATCCTGGTTCTCCAGTCTCACTTGGTGTGGCGGTTCCCAGAATCTCATAGTCATAATACTCATACTCAGCATCTTCATCATACCGGTACAGAGTCACCTTTGCTCCCTTTACAAAAGGTTCTGTCTTCTCGCGGATTCCGTCACCGTCAATATCGGCCCATACATATGTTCCGATCTCTGCCAGTTTATCCTGCATCAGAAGGCCGGCATCTTTCACCGCGAAATATCCTTCTTTTCCGGTGAAGTCAAGCACTCCTTCCTGATCGGATGGTGCAGGCTTCAGTTTCGCAATGTAAGCTCCATCCGTTACTCCCAGTACTTTTCTCATAAATGCCGGATTGCCTGCATAGACCTCTTCGATTCCCGACTGTTCAAAATGCTGGTCATCTAAAAGTCCTGCATCGGAGTCATTTTCATCATGGGTATTCCCATCCACATTAGAGATGGTAAACGCCGCATTGATCTCCGCTTCTACCACTGCCCGGTAGATAAACGGCATGGTATCGGCTCCTTCCGGATCCTTCTGTTCATTAAACAGCGGAATTCCGGTAAAGGCATACTTTCCGTCATCTCCTGTCACAACTGTGGCAGTTGTCAGCCCCGGTACCGTATACAGTCCCATATAGTACTCATACCGGTCTTTCTGGGTCTGGATCTCTCCTTCAATCCTTCCCACTTCTTCATTCAGGCCCGGCAGCAGAGCTTCTTTCTCCCGAATCTGTCTGTCGTATTCCTGGTAAGCTGTGTGTGCCTCATTGATCTTCCGGTACACTTCCAATGCCTGACGATCCAGTTCCTTCTGTTCCTGTTCCATCTCACTCTGGCTGGTCTTCCGTTCAGACAGTTCACTATTCTTTTCTGCAATCTGTTCTTTCAGCTGCTGGATCAAAGCTTCGTCCCGGTCGCCTTCCGGCTTGCCTTCTTCAGCTGCCAGTTCTGCTTCCAGAGCGGCAATCTCCTTCTCCAGTTGGGAAATGGCAGTCTTGGTTACCTCCAGTCTCTGTTTTAACAGTTCCTGACGGTCCACAATATCAGTCTGTTCTTCCAGAAGTCTTTCATATTCCTTAAACGTCTCCTGATATTTCTGCCGCAGTTCTTCGATTTCTGCCAGCATGCTGTCCATATTTCCTTTGGCAATAGCCAGTTCCCCTTCCAGCACAATGATCTGGGCCTGTGCATCTTCTGCCAGTTTTTTCCACTCATCTCTTGCTTTCCGGTTCTCCATTGCCGGAACCATCAGAGCATCTTCTGCTTCATCGGTCAGCGGGAAGATATAATTGCCAATGATCAGGCACTCTTCTTCCAGAACCTTCTTCAGAGCTTCATCCGGTGTCCAGGAAGGATTCTTTTCAAATACGGTCCGGTAGATATCCTCATCTCCCGGCTGAGGATCCAGCATTCCCACTTCAGAACGGGTCGCTGTCTCATCCTCTCCCGTGGGGTACAGTTCTTCCCTTCCGGCTGCTTCCCGGAACTGAAGGGTCACTTCCACATCACGGACTCCTTCGTAATCCGGCTCATACAGACCGTCATAGCTTCCATCTTCCTCCAGGTCATTCCATACGATTCCGTAGAAAGAACCTCTCTCATAGTTGATGATACCGCCATCAATGTCTGTAATGGAACGTTTTGCACTGATATTATAGCTGTAAGGATCAGACTGGTCAGTCCGTTCATACGGATAGATCATACCTGCATTATCAAACTGGGATGGCTTAAAGCTATAATCCGGTTTTTCCAGACTGCTTCCATTTCTCAGGTAGAGCTCCAGGCTCTGATCCAAGTTGGAATCCACACGGTAAACCGCTTCTCCCGGATATCTATCAGAATCCGCATGCATGATGGTGATCGTATAGCCCTCCGGCAGTTCCAGTACCTTCAGCCTCATGGCAGTTGGGTAAGTCCTTCCCTCTCCTCCATCTTCCGCACTCTTGTAATAGAAGTTCGGGGAGATCTTGAAGAGGTACTGACCGGATGCACTGGTTTCCGTAAACCTTACGCCCTTCACACCGCCTTCATTTTCTGTACCTACCGTACTGAAATCATAGAGGTAATCCGGGTCACTGTAAAGTTCCGGTCTGTAATTATCTCCTGTAGGAGGCGTATCATAAAGCTTTCCGTCAGCTCCTACAAATTTGTAGGTTTCATTGCTGTATACCGCTTCATACCAGCCCTCTTCCACATGGAATTCATTATCAGCCGGCATCCAGATATAGGTATAAAGTGCAACCTTTACACCTCCTACACCGCGGTAGCCAGAGGCCGTTTCTTCCCGGATACCATCTGCTTTCGCATAGGTTCCGTCAGGCAGCTGGATCGCATCAGAATTGTCATCCCAGATCACACCGGACAGAACCACTGGTTCCTTCCAGATCAGACCGAAATCAATCTTATCTACATAAGCGTATCTTCTGCCGTTATCCTCAAAGATAAAGTTGCCCATATCATCTACCGGAATCTCTGCGGTAAAGCTGCGGGTCATTCCTGTCTGCAGCAGGTCATTCACATGCTTGTGGTCCACCGGATCCTGATCGATCACATGGAGGGTCGGACGGTAATCGTCCTCACTTCCGGTTCCCGGTATCATCGTATAGAAAATATAGTCCTTTCCAGGAATCATATAATCGAACCGATAGGTTCCGATCAGCCTTCCGGCGTTCTCTGCTACTGCTGCCGGCAGCTGTTTCCCACCGACTGTCAGAGCAGTCAGATCTGTATACCGGTTAATATTTTCAGGAATCTTGGTAATGTCAATGTGCTGCTTCTCATCCTCCAGCCCTGCATTGTACTCTTCCACAGCCTTTTTCACTGCTTCATAGGTGGTCAGGGTTTCTGCTACCAGTTCTTTTCCGTGCATATTCACGGCAGGGATCGGATTGCCGTATTCATCAAAGGCATTGTCAGCCCTCACTCCGATTACCTTCAGACCTTCTTCACTTCCGTCTGGATTTACCAGTGTGAAACGGGGCTCTTCCTTCTCTCCCGGAGCTGTCCGGTGTTCCTCATTCGGGTTTTCCCTGTTTTCATAATGACCGTTGAAATCCGTATCCTCATACTGTGCTTCTGAAGAAGATGCTGTTTCATCACTTCTCAGGTCAATGAAGCCCAGCCCTCCGTAGCTGACACCCAGGCCCAGACCAATATCATAAGAAACTCGGTCTGTATCCGGATCGTCTTCCAGTCTTGGCTTGATCGTATCTTTCGTAATAAACGTCAGATGTTCTGCCGCCACTTCTCCTCTTTCCGGATTCACCTTGTTCACATTCTCGCCCTTCTCTACAGTGGTCATCTCAGACCTTCTATCATCCGGTCCGATGAATGGAGTCGTCAGGCCGTAATACTCATATTCGTCCGGCACGGTGAAACGGATCCGGTATTCCTTGTTCCGTTCCCTGATCTCTCCGTTTTCATCCTCATACGTCTCCGTCAGCAGAATGTTGGGGAAGATATAATAGCCATGGTTGCCATAGTAATCATCCTTGGTGTAAGTCACTAACGGCGGCGCTGTCACTAACTCCGGATTGCCGGCCGCATCTTCATACAGGGTTCCGTCATTGTTCAGTCTCAGATATCTCTCTTCCACCAGACCTTCTTCTGTGGTGATGTACTGAGGTTCCAGAGAAACCGGAATTCCGTCCATATTGACATTATTTCCATAGATATCCAGAAGTTCTACCTTCACGCCGTTGATTCCAGGATCCGGAAGCAGATTTCCTTCCGCATCCGTTCCCCAGTCAGGCTCATAGGTAATGTTGCCATACTCATCCGTCACTTTCTTCCTCTTAGGAAGCAGTTTCTTCAGGATGTTCTGGGTTTCCGGCATGACCTCATATTTCACTTCATTCTGAAGGCCATCCATATTGGTATCCAGCCATACATAATCCCCGATTTCTCCCCGCTCCGGACGGTTGTATACATATACGATCGCCTCATTGGACGGAACCGCGTTGCTGGTATCGGAACCGGTGATAAAGGTGTTCACTGCCTGGTACCGGTTAATGGTAAGAAGCAGTTCCTCCTCACTCAGGTCATTCGGTCCCCGGTATACCGGGATGTTTAACGGTACCTCGGATTTCCACTTCAGATTCATGGATGTCTGAGGAAGGATCAGATGATTCGGATCCTTAAAGCTTACGAATATCTGACGGATTCCTCTTCTCAGGGTCTCGTATTCCTCTGCCGTATGGCTCTTCTTCCATTCTGCTAACTCATCAATGGTCACATTGTTGTTCAGCAGCTTCTGATCCGCATCATAATAGATAGTTCCCGACGTATAACTGCTGTCTCCCCGGTGGCTGTAAGTATAGGAAGTCTTTACCAGGTTATTGTAAAAGCTTCCAAATCCAAGATACGGATCTCCCGGACTTGCCAGGACATGCTTTCTGTCTTCCAGGGATATAATGTTGTTCAGGCTTCCCTTTTCCGGCTTCAGCTCTGTGATATTGCCGTCTCCATCTCTTGTGACGTTCACCGGCCCTACCCATACTTCATAATCGGACTCCGGAATCACACCGATCTGGTTCTTTACCCTTCCTTCTTCCTGCCACTCCTGCACAGTCGGATTGGGGTTGGATGCGATCAGATTGAACCGCCCTCTTTCCAGATCCGGGAATGGGGTCCAACGGGTATTCCTCTGGGTATCCTCCGTCAGGTTGATATCTCCCACATAAGGAGTGATATCATAAGCAAAACTGTTCCGGATAGAATCATTCAGCCAGTTCTCTTCTGAGAAACTTACTTTATTCTGCCAGGTCAGGTTGTAGGTGTAATGCTCATCCTGGAGAACCGGGATCGGACCTCCCTTGGACGTATTATCCTGAGCCAGTATGGACTGGGCATACTTGGATCTTGGGAATGCCTGTGCGGACATGAAGCCGATGATTGCCGACTGTACAAAAATGTTAAAGTCGCCGGTATTCTTATCCGTATCATAGTCATTCTGGTCCTTCTCCTTGTGGCCCTGGGATTTCTCCTCTTCCGACTGGAACTCTTTGATGATCCATTGCGGGGTTCCTACCACATCCGTAGCGTATGCTGTGGTAATCCGGCTCTGGATACCCTGGGCCAGCGCATCATTCTCATCTGTGGTAATGGCACGGATCATGAATTTAAACAGGATGGTATCGCCAGGAGCCAGTTCTCCTTCAAACCGGAATTTCAACAGCTGGTCTCCGTTTTTGTAATCACCCGTTACTTCCGCTCCATCCTGGTTTTCTCCGTAGGACGTGATCAGTTTCGCTGTGGTATCCGGACGAGGTTCCTCATAACCGATTACCTGACCATATTCATCATACACCGGATGAACAATGGTATAGGTCCAGTACAGAGATGCATTATCCGGATATGCCGTACTCCTGCTGTAATCATCCCGCAGAGGATTAAAGTTCATCGGATCTTCCATATCCTCATAAGGGATATACGCCATCTTGGAATCAATACCCAGAATCCTCGGAATCTTGATGGTAACCGTAGGATCCGTAAAGTTATCTTCGATCAGGTTTGGATTCACCGAATACTTCTTAATGTAAGCATTGTCATAATTGTTCAGGCTTACATCATATTTCAGCAGCCTGGATGTCGGACTTAAAGTTACATCCGGGATCCACTGGAACTGACTCTTGATTTCTCCCGTATCAGGATCCTCCTGATTTACCCGGTAGAAATACCAGTCTTCAATGGTCATATCCGCAATCGGCTGCTTGTTGATAATACGCACACCGGAACGTTTGAACTTCACGTCATTTTCCGGAGAATTCAGACGCAATCCGCTGTTTTCCTGTTCCCCATCTTTTAATGGCAGGGAGCCGGCCAGCTTCGCCACTGCCCCTCCTCCGATATAGGCGTAAATCTCGCTGTAATGAGCGGTATAAACCGTACCCTGGTAATCCGACTGGGTATAGAAGCCAAGCTTCGGTGCCTGGGTATGGACATCATCGTTCAGTTCCGAAGGCGATGCTGTCGGGAATACCTCCAAATGGGACGGATACTGTCCGGTTACAATACCGTTTCTCACAGGATTCAGCAGTTCATGCATCTCCTGTTTTCCAGCCATGTCATAATCATGGTCCACATCCACCCGAAATCCTTTCGGGATCGCATAACTTGCAAAATCTTCCGCATAAACTGCCCAGATGATCTGGTTTGCTGTCAGGATTCCTCCGCCTTCATAACCTTCCGCTTCCAGATCGATCAGACGGTTCTCTTTCAGTCCAAAACCTTTCCAGGTATCCAGATCTTCTCCCTTAGGAATAAATTCTGTCCAGATTTCCTCATCCGGCCTCATCCGGTCATTCACCTGAAGATTCTGTCTGAGTTCGCCGGTATCCTGGCGGTTGTTGTAGAAGATATGGATCTTCAGGTTATCCTCCAGTTCCCGTTTATACTGGTCAATCTCATCTTTGTCGGTAGTACCGAGAAGATTTTCATAAATCTCATACTCTTCCGGTATCGCCCATACACCGGTACGGATAAATTTCAGGTTGTTCCGCAGAGCCACGATAGATCCTGCATACTGGTCCTTATTGGAAGCATCAATATCCGGACGGCTGGTATCTGTCGTACTTCCGTACAGCGGCACATTGTCGATAAAGTACATGGCTGACGTACTTCCCGCTACCAGGTTTCCTTCTCCCAGGTAGACATCCATCAACTCTGTGGATTTGTATCCAGGGTCGATGTTTCCACCCATGGTAGCCTCTTCCGGACGGTCAGTTACATATTTCACATAACCTCTGGGAAGTTCGGTCTTGATCGGGAAGGAACTGTCAATGGCATAACGGTCGGTTTCCTCTCCCTTAGCCTTCTGGTTCCAGTTCTCATAATGAGAATTCAGTTCCAGAGTTCCAGGAATCAGGACATCATTGATCGGTTCTCCATCCTGGATCACCAGTCTTTCTTCCGTATAGCCATCGGTTCCGCTGTAGTAACGGATGGTATCCTTCTCCTGGTCATGGAACACGGTGCTTCCAGCTTCCGGTTTCTTTCCTTCATTATCTGCAAGATCCGCATAATCACCATCCAGGTTATCCAGGTTCAGGAATACATAATTGAAATAATTTTTCTTGGAGTAGCCGTTCTCATCCGCCTCTCCGCTTCCGCCTTCTTCAATCAGACGGTCCACTCTTGCCCGGAACTTCAGGGTAAATTTGTCTCCGGAAGCCAGATAGCCTGCCGGACGGTTTCCTTTGACAATATTTTCATAAGCTTCTTCTTTCCCGTCAAACAGTTCCGATCCGGTGGCCAGTTCGTTTCCGTCTGCATCTTTGGCCGGCGGGATCACGGTGATGCTCACGAAGGTCTCGGAATCATTCTCGCCTGCTGCCGGTTTCCTGGTGTTGTCCAGGATGGTCCAGCCTGCCGCTTCCGCCTCTTCTTTCGTCATCAGAGCCTTTACGGTTCCGTCCTCATGGTAGGTCTCGATCATGATCTCCCTGTCATAAGCAAGGACACCCGGCAGGTAATCAGAAAATACAAACGCACTATGAGCCACAGCTCCGGCTTCTCTGTCTTTCATTTCCCTGGTGGAAAGTTCCCCTCTCCACTCCGGAAGCCTGGTCTCCAGTCCGATATCACCGGCTTTTTCATACCGGTCTACCAGAGGAGTTGCTGAAAGCTTTTCTTCGTCATTTCTCAGAAGTTCATTATTCTGATCCCAGCTCTCATAGTAGCCTTCATGTTCCTCATCCGGAATTGGGTTTCCATTCTCATCCAATTTCACCGACCGGGATGGCTGGTTCTTCACTGTAATGCTGTACCAGATCTTCTGGTTATGGGACAGTTTCAGGATATCCTCATAATCCAGATTGTCATTTTCAAAGTAGTCATGACCGCAGTATGGATCATGGGGCTGAGCCGGCTCCTCCTGGAGACCGGTATGGGAATCCCTTCCCTTGTAATCCGGAGATCCGTTGTCATCTCCGTATCCTTTTTCAGCCACATCTTCCGTCACCCGTTTATCCAGCATCAGATTCGGATTCTTCACGTAGATCTTCAGGGTATTGGATACAAAGCTATCTGTAATCTCCACACCGGACTCAGTATGGTTCATAACTCCATTTCCATTGATATCCAGTTCCTCATAGGAAACCAGCTTCTCTTCTCTCACATCTGCGTAATCTTCCACGTTAACGGAAGTATCCTCTGCACCGCGGAGCATATCACCGATAAATTTGCTGTCGCTGTCCGGCTTCAGCAGATTCTCATCCGGAGCTTTATTCGGATTCTCTGCATCTTTTCCGTAGGAAAGAATCCTTCCATACGGTCCGGTGGCATCCAGCCGCTTATCCTCAAACACATGACCTTTATGGACATTGGTATAGGACTGTCCGCTGTACCAGTTAAACAGGCAGTACGGCTTGTACCAGTTATAATTTCCTGAATTCGTGATTCCGTTGTTCTCCGTGGCTTTGGTTACCAGCTCCCTCATATAATTGCCAAGGTAAGGCGCTCCCACTGAGTACGGGGTATTGTCTTTCATCATGCTGAATTCGTTGTCTCCCTCTCCGGAAGCATCATCCGTAAAGAATTTAAAGGATGTTACCGTACTGGAGGCGAAAGAACGAAGCTGCTGCCAGCGTTCCAGAAGTTCTGTATCTTCACTGCCATCTGCCAGACTGTGGTCCGGCACGTCGATAGGCAGTACCTTCACTTCTGCCATCAGCATCTCATTATAACCAAGCCTCGGAGCATTCAGGACGCTCTCCATCTCCTCATAATCCTTAGGTGCTATGGAGGCGGTAGGCACCAGACGTATCATATATCTGCCGATATCAGACAGATAGCTGATCTGGGCCTTATAATTTTCCTCCAGCTTCTCCTGGGCAAACCCGCCGGAAGCAGTGGTTTCCTCCATTGCTCCGGAAGACAGGGTGCTTACTTTGAAGGTCCGCATGGTGAAATCCAGTCTGGAATCCAAATCTTCCATATCCTGGCTTTCATTTTCCGCAATAAACACTTCCCCGTCTTTTAATACCGGGATCATACCCTCAGGAAGCAGGGCAGACAGCACTGGCAGCGGATATTTGGCATTGTTGCCTCCCAGCCAGTTCTTATTCGGATAAGGATTCCGCTGTCCGGAAGCTCCTTCTCCGTAGTTATATACATAGTAGTCATACAGGTTCTCCGGCTCTCTTCCCAGCCCCAGCTTCTCATAATGAAGCGCTCCTCCAAACAGGGAGTCTGTGGTCTGGTTTGCCATTACAATCTGGTTTTCCGCGATCAGCCTTACGGTAAACGGCGTCTCCATCTCCTGGAAGAACTCGTCAAACTTCGTTTCCGCCGCGATGTCTTTTCCCGTCTGGGATTCCTCATCGGATACCTCAGCCCAGTGCCGGATCACCGGCTTCAAGAGCCTTGCCTGGGTTCCGGTCCTTGCAAAGGACAGGTTGTCCTCCTTACCGTCTCCATCCGTATCGGCGCCTGCGGTTGTCTTTCCGTCTTCTCTCACGGTCAGGTCTGTAGTCACATTGGCATAGGCCTCTCCCTGAACGAAGGTGTCCGCCGTCAGGTAGGATTTCAGATAGGTATCATCCCGACCGGTAAGCGGCTCGTGGAAATAGCTGGTCCAATACTGATTCGTATGGAGATTGTTTTCTGCCAGACTGTGGCTTCCTCTCCGTCCTGTATGGTCATAAATCTGACAGTACAGTTCGGAATTCTCCATGTCTGTCTTTCTCTCACCGGTACCATCAGTTCCTTCCGTCAGGTGTTTTCCATCGTCGTAAGGAGATACATAGAGAGTATCAAAATATTTTTCGCTCTCCGGCTGGCCGTAAACTACCAGCGGCAGTTCCACTACCATCCGGTATTTCTCACCAGATGGAGTGATGTTATCTCCATAGGAGCTATTCCGGTTCCACCATCTTTCCAGAGGCTTCTTCACCGTGATCTCTACCACCCATGCCCGGTCGCCCTCATAAACAAACGGCTGGTCGTAGGTCTCTCCATTTTCAATCTCGCCCTGATAATAGCTCTTGTGGAGGCTGTAATATCTCGGGTCAGCAATTGCCATTCCAGGAGAATGATAATCCGTCTCTCCCTCTGTACCGTCATATGGGGTCTGAATGATCTTCACCTCATAATCAGCAGGGTCAATTTCTATCTTCATGGCTTCATAATCCGGTACCGGTTCGCCACTGGCGCTCCGTCCTGCTGCATCCATTCCTTTGTAATAGATCTGGATCTCTTCCAGTTCCACCATCAGGTTCTCCGCGGTGCTTGGGGTTGCCAGCTTCGGCATCACATACTTGGGAAGAACATAGGTGAAGGTCACGCCGTCCAGTCCCCAGTCGCCATAGTTCATAGCGGTCAGTTCTGCGGTAAACTCATCACCGTACTGGATTCCCGGCGTATTTCCAGGGGTTTCAGGATTGGTTGTTGAAGTGGTGTTGTTCACACCCATCTCTCCGGTAAAGGAATTTTCCGTGATAAACCTGGATTCCGCACTGAGCCATGCCTTCATCAGATGAAGGGCATTTTCCGTCCAGAGAATATTCTCATTTCCGTCGGCAATGCCGTCCCTGGCCTTCACACCCAGGTCGGAAGCATTCTCTTTGGTCCCCAGCTGGGCTGCCGTCCGGTTGTAGGTTCTTTCCCGGATCTGGTACTGGTACCGGTCATTGAAGATATCCGTCACTTGCCATCTATGTTTGGAAATCAGCTCCAGCACTCTGTCGGCTCCCAGATTTCCATTGGCCACGTATTCCTTATCATATTCCTCACCGGAACTCATAGTCCGGTCAAAGTAGATTCCATTGCCTGCTGTCGGCTGCTGTGCATCAGACAGCTTTTTCACTTCATCCGGTCCTTCCGTCTCTGCGATGCTGCCGGAGAGGAATTCCGCCCGGCGCTGTCCTGTGGAAGCTTCATAGAGAAGCGGTTCTCCATTGGTACCAGGTCTGGTGATCAAAGTAAATTCCGGATTATATTCGATAACCGTGGTAGTTTCTTTATCGTCACCTTCTCCTACCTCAATCTCCACTTTCTCTTCCCGGATAGTCAGCTTCCAGGCCTTCTCTTTTCCTTCCCGGAGGCCGGTAAATCCGGTGTCATGGAGCAGGTTATCCATATCCATGATATGGTTTTCCACATAGCCACGGTCAATGGCTGCTTCTTTACCCTGATAGTCATATCCATACTCCCCGATACCAGGCAGATAGATATTCTTTCCATCTCCCGGAAGGGATACATAGCTTCTGCTGCTACCGGTAAGGAAACTGGTGATCTGTTCCACGATTCCTGCAAGTCCTGTATTCTCCGGTTCTTTAGCGATATAACGGTTCATCGGCAGGTTATCTGTTTTCGCTGTCATCGGATAGATCACGGAAAGCTTATCTCCCGGCTCCAAAGCCAGTGTCTCCGTATCGTTCTTAAACGTATACGTATAGATAAAATACTCCGTCTCTTTTGCCTCTGTCAGTTCGGAACCTTTCGCTGCCTCAGAAGGCAGGATATCGCCTTTCTTATAAGGGCTGACAGAAAGATAATCTATGGTTTCTTTGTCAAAGTCCTGCATACCTCCGATATCCAGTTCGGAAGTTTTGTAGACGGTCACATAAGGAGTAAACTTCTCATTTAAGTATGCTTCAGTGACTGCATCAGAAGCAATCGTCCCATCTTCATACCGGGCGACTGCACTTCCGTTCCTGATCTCGCGGATCAGTTTTCTTCCATACTTGTCTCTGGTTTCCCAGATAATGGTCACATCCTCCGGCATAGGGATCTCCGACGGAGTCGCTGTCACTGCCGTTTCTCCGCCTTCCGGATACATGCTGTCTGGAAGAGTCACATAATCCACCGGAACTTTGTCCACGATCACCGGACGGTATACCCTTCCGGTACCAATGGACCATTCTGCCGCATTATAGGCAGTATTTCCATCTCCCTCAGAGCTGCCTGCAGCCCCATTGGAGAACACCATATGTTCTTCCGGATCTTTGGTACTGCTTTCCACACTGAGTCTGGTCCACAGCAGCTGGTCCGGACGGTATCCCTGAAGGGCTTTGGAATCTGCTCCCTCCATGGCATCTTCCATGGAAGCAAAGGCATCATTGTCAATGGCCACTTTCGGGATCCTTCGTCTTACCGCATAGGCAATACTGTTATCTACCGTATACAGATAGGTATCTTTCTCGATCGCTGTGGAATTGGCATCATCCTCCTCTGTAGTCTGGGTGATTCCATTCTTATCCTGGAACTGGAGTTCTGAATCACTGGCCGTCTGGTCCTTCACATCTTCCGTAGGTGTTCCAGGCGGAAGAGTGGTGAAGTTATCGCTATAAGAAGCATCGTAATAATACTTCTGGGTCAGGCTGACACGATACGTGTAAGCATATGGCCTGGTAGCTTCATTGGTATCCAGCTTAATATCCGCATACCGGCTGATACCGCTCAGATTGATCATCGGCAGTACCAGAGTCCGGTCATCTGTCAGCAGATTTCCTTTCTGGGAATCGTGGGCTGCCAGCATTCCGTACTCAAACTGCATCCTGGCGATCTGCCTTGGTTCCACTGCCTTCTTCTGTCCATTCTCCATGTAATAGCCATTCGGATAAGCAGTCTTCTCCTCGTCCGTCTCTGAATAATGGATGAGGCGGTAACCATCTTTCTGCTCCCGGATCTTATTGGGCATCGCAGGGTCATAAGCTTCATTTCTCGCTTCTGCCTCATCCGTCAACGTTCCGTCCGGATTCAGGTCTTCCCTTAACTGTACCCAGATGGATGCCGTCATATCTCTGTTGGCATCTGACGGAGTTGCATAGTAGCCAGTCTGGGAATAGCTCATCTCTTCTTTCGTAGGCAGAGCATTCAGATAGAATCCCTGAAGGGAAAGGAGGTCGTCTGTCTCAATACCCGGATTCTTATCCTTCGTATTCAGGCTTAGGAAATCCACCTCCAGAACCATGCGGGACACGTTTCTGCCCAGTTCATTGATAATGGCTCCCTTCTGTACTTTCTTTCCGTCTACGGTAGCCTCATAGGTCTTGCCGATGGTCAGTACAGCTTCGTTTCCATCCAGGTTGTCTGCCATGTAAATCTGCATGGACGGCGGTTCCTGGATCTCAAAGTAATCAGGACCGATGGATTCCACGGTAGCCTTGGTACCATCCGGGGTTCCCATCAGGAAGTTATCATCCTGCTTCGCTCCCGGCTGTCCCGTGGAAGACCCTAACGGCTTCCACTTATAATAGAATACGGTATCTTCTTTTCTCTTATCCTTGTTGGCATCGATTTTCTCCTGCCTTGCACTGTCCTCACCCCGTTCGGAAAGAGCCATGTCCGTATACTCAATTCCATTTCCATGCTCTTCTCCGTACTTTGTGGTGGTTACGTTCGCAGAGACCGTGTTGCCCTCATAGGCATTGGTAAAGTAATAAGGAGAATGACCATGGACCATACGGTAAGCTCCCACCAGAGCGTCCGTATTGTCAATATCATGGGCTGCCAGGGCATTACCGTTTCCATTCTGTTCACTTTCTTCTTCCCCGAAGTCGTCCCGGTACTGGTTGTCCTCTGGGTTTTCCACCTCCAGGACTACCATGATACGGAAGCCACGGTTCACCGGTACTTCTCCGTCCACCTGCCATACCATGCTTCTTACGGCAGTATCCGGAAGTTCCGGTTCCGTAAAGCCAAAGAAATTGGTGATACGGCGAAACATGGTAGGATTCTCCAGTTCAATACCGGAATACACATCCGTCAGTTCCTGATCATGAGGCAGCTGGGTGTATTTCCCATTCTGCATATGAGCCGGATCCGGGTCATATGCTGTTACATTTTCTCTCAATATTGCGGCTGCTTCGTTTCCTGTAGTCTTATTGATGGCTACCGGTCCCATGGCTGCCTGCGTTACATCATCTGTCTCACTGCCATCTGCTGTCAGATATTTTCCTGTCCGATAATCAACTTTCGGCAGTTCTCCCATGGAGAAACCTTCCGGCATATAGTACCATCTGGCAATCCTGGTGCCTTCCGGCGCGTCAAACCGCACCGCTGGTTTGTTCCAGGAACCGGACTGCCTTACCTCGCCTCCTGCTTCCGGAGTGGTTTCTCTTTCATTGACCGCTGTCACATAGGTCACGATACGGTCTCCAGGTACCAGCTTGGTAATATCCACCAGTTCTTTCTCGGAACCACTGGTCAGATAGCTTTCCGGGTCTGCTTTGTCAAAATCGTTCCCGCCATAGTTGATGGCAAGCGGAGTGTAATCATCCGCTCCATTATCCGGATTCGGATTTAACAGATAGTTTCCGTCATCCCCCAGAGCCTCATAAGGCATACGGTTGACTGCCACGTTGATCTTCGCCGCCCGGTTGTAGAAATCCAGACGTTTGAAGTTCTGAATGGTAAAGTCTCTGGAAGGCGCTGACGGTTCCGCATCCCCGGTGGTTCTCCAGGAATCCACATTCGCCGTATGGAGATGGAGCTTGATTCCATCTTCCAGATAGGATTTTTTCAGGCTGAAGGCATCCGTCTCCACGGAAGGCTTGGAATCCAGGTTCCAGTATGTTTTTTCCATATCCACGTCAGAATTCAGATTTCCTTTTGCTTCTGCCGGAATACGGAAGTCCACAAAGATTCCTTCCATAATAAAGTCTGCCGGAAGAATCTTATAACTTCCATCCTCATTCCGGAGTCCGGTGAGGGTGGCATTTCCTGCTTCGTTTGGACCAAAGTACCGGTACTTGTTCTCATTAAAGTCGGTACGCCAGTCTGTGTTCACCGTCAGTCCTGCCTGGAAGCTTAAGATGTTCATCTGCAGGTAAATATCCCCTGTGAAATCATGTTCCATCTCATCTTCCACTGCCGGAGTGGTGGCTGCCACCTCCACCGGTGTCAGACGACAGTCAAGGAAAAGTTTCTCAATGTCGATCTCATAGTACGCAGCCTGGTCCTTATCTGATGTCACAGCTCCGCTTCTGTCCAGGTAGTTCACATACTTGGCAAACTCAGCTTTCTCTCCGGAAGGTTTATCCCCGTTCTGAATCATGTTCTCCAGGAACATATCCATCAGGTCTACAGTCTTTACCAGGTCCTCCTTGGAATCCGGATTTTCCTTCAAAGCTTCTTCCAGCTTCTCCGGCGTCAGATATGGGGTCTTTGCCACATCCACCGTAAAGGTATCCAGCACAAACTTGTTCTTTCCAAGTACCTTCAGTTCTTCCGAACCGGCGCTTAACTGTCCGCTGTTAACCTGGGAATTGATAAATTCCACCGGGATCCGCAGCTTCCGCATCCGGAAGCCTTCCGGCATGGTGTTGTCATAATCCAGTTCGTCATAGTATACCGCTTCCGGTTCCGGAATATTATTGGTCGGCTCCCGTTCCAGAACACTGCCGTCATCTGCCTTTCCTTTTGATTTGGTTTCATTGGTCGCCCAAATCCGGAAGGTATAGGAATTCGGAGTCCGGTTATCCGCCTCATAGTCGTATACATCGCTGTAAGGACCATTTGGCTTCTCCTCATTGGTGCCGTTAGGAGTCTTCTCCACTGTCTCCACCTGGATCCTGGCTTTGGGCTCAATGTTCTTCGCATACAGGTAAGCATACTGAGAACCTAATGCTCCCGGATACTCTCCTGTCAGGAATCCCAGTTCTGGATATTTCGGCGTATTATAAGCGTTTTTATTATTCAGAGTAAATATCTGTTCTCCATCCTGTTCCACATAAAATGCCTCTTTATGAGCTTCTTCTGCATCCGTCTTCACTGGAAGGGACAGAGCTCCATCCACATGAGGTGGTTCAAACTCATTCTCGTCAAAATGATAGTACAGTCTGGACTGCTGACGATTTACCCGCTCTGGAGTCTTATTCAGGGCATCTGTGGCCGTCAGTTCCGGCTCCAGCACATCTTCCACATTTCCAAAGATATAGAAATCCGGATTGGTATTTTCCTTCTGGTCGTCATTGGGGTAGACGCCGGTCCATTCATCGGTCATATCCCCGTTTCCTTTCAGGTTCACTACCTCAAATTCCACTTCAAAGGGATATTCGTTCCGATCCAGATGGACAATATACTGGCCATTAGTATATTCAAATGCCGAATTCTCATTCAGATGATCTGTCAGGCTGTCATCGTTCATTTCTCCATTGGCGTCTTCTTTTCCAATGGCGGTATCGCCTGTCACATTGTCATACTTGAAGATGATCCTGCCATTGTTGTCCTCATGGCCTGTCAGATTCTCCCTTGCCACCTCATAGTAAGGCAGCACGATTTCCCTGACTCCGGTCTCGTCGGTTTCCGCTTTTTCTTCCCCATCCATGACCCATCCGGGACCGTGGTAAGGTTTCACATCTCCTTCCGCATGTTCGATCCTGCCGTCTCCGTAAATGACGTTGTCGTCAGAACCTTCTCCTCCTTCCAGCACATCTGCCTCATAGGTCTCATGCTTCTTGATCTTGATGCGGACTTCCGCCAGATAAGGATACATCAACGGGTCCACTTCAATATACCGGGAGAAGAAGCCTTTGTACCAGCCGTCCTCCCTGGAGATTTCCGGAAGGGTGTCTTTGATCACAATATCATCCACATGGGTGATTCTGGGATAATGCCATTCCCCATCCAATTCATTGATTGTGGTAGGATCCCAGTGCCTATAATCCGCACTGTACTCTTCCTCTTTATTGAAGTTCTCCTGATTGATTCCCATGGTATAGGCCCGTAAGGAACCATAGGAAGGCACACTGTAGCCGCCAGTAACGGCATCCGCCAGGTCCTTACCAATATGGCCTTTGGCATCCGCCAGGGGAACAAAGAATTCTCCCTCTGTTGTTTCCGCATAACCAATACCCTTATCCACAAAGGCAAGGGGCGGCAGGGTCTCAATCTGGGCGGTGTCATAAATATGGCCAGCATGCCATTTCTCATAGTGACGATTAATACCATGATAAAAGTCACCCGCGGTCGTATATCCATGATAGCAAGTATAATGACGATACCAGTCCATATAGGACCAGCGGCTTTCCCGGTTGTCAGGAGTACCGTACTCTTTTCTCAGTTCCGTCACCTGATTTTTTAACGCTGGCGGCGGATCGTTCTGGAGGGCTATATCTGCCTGCTTTACATCCCGGGAGGGTACGATCATAAACTGATTTCCCAGTTCCACATTGGTGGTCACGGAAGCCTCCGCCGTGCCCAGCCCGATCATACGACCAGCAATTTCAATGGAATGTCTGGTCTCCATGTTCCTGCGGTGACGCTCATTCTGCTCCTGCTGGCTATAGTTCCTCTTTTCCCAGAGTTCTGCTGTATCGGTATCGTTATGTCCCATTACTTCCGAGATGGTCGGTTCTTTATACCAGGAACCTTCATCAGCAGTAATGATCTCATACAGCTTGGATGCGGAATTTTCCGCTGCCGGGTCCTCGTTCACTTCCAGGGTAATCTTGATCTTATCCAGTTTATCCGGAGTTGCCCCCTCACTGACTACAGATGGGGATTTGTAGTAGGCATTCCGTCTCAGTTCGGAACTGGTTCCTACAAAATCTCTGGCGTCATAAGCTTCATTTACATCTTCCATACGTGGAGTGGTGTAATATTCGCTGTCTGGATCTGCAATATCCTCATCTTTGGTATCTACCAGATTGATTCTCCACCATTCATCTCCTGCCTCTGCCGTCTGGTCTGCCGGAATACTGTAAGACTTGGCGGAGTCCTCTCCCCTCTGTTCTCCCAGTTCTCCGATGTTTACGGTATGAGAGGCGTTTCCGGTCCAGTTGGACACAGGAACCTCTTTTGTAGTGCCGTCGGCATAGGTAATCTCCAGTTCCCGTACATAAGGCTTTAACGCCGCCCTCAGCTTGATATAGTAGGCGTCAAACTTGTCCTGAGGAATATCCAGGGTCATCTCCACCACAGCCGCCGCATTGTAATCCTGTATAATCGTAGCATTGGAATAAATCGGTTCTGAGCCCATCACGTCTGGTTTCCACATTGCCTGCTTCAGATACTGACGGAAATCCACGGTGAAAGCAGCCATGGACTTGTAGCCCAGGGTCATCACGGAATTTTCCAGATAATGATTTTTAGCATTATGATCATGATCGCTTCCAGCTTCATCATGGGGATCTTTATTCCAGATTTTGCCAGTACGGTTCACATTCATGCCTACGGTTTCATCAGTAAACCGGAGTACATTATCCCCCACCGGACTGATGGGGCTTACACTGTCGTAGAGATACGTACCCACATCATAAACATCATCTTTATAAACCGCACTGATGGTGGTATCAAAGAACAGTTTCGGCGTGGAGACAAAGGTCCGGTCCTTATCCATCCGCTGATGCTTCAGGTTCGGCTCTTCTCCTTTTTCTTCCCCTGCCATGACTTCCTCATAGGTGTGGCCATATAAGAAGGCTTTCATCCTGGCGTCTACAATTGTATTTCTCTTGGCAGTGACTGCCAGGTTATTGTCCAGGGTATCATCATCCGGGTCAATGTCTGTGATACCTACCAGCACCAGGGATTCTTCCAGAGGATTCTCCTCGGTTGCCACCGGATTCGGAGTATAAGCTTCTCCCTCGCTGTTCTCCGAAATTGCCACCGGCTGTCTCATAGGCAGGAAGTCAGAACCTTCAATCAGGATACTGGCGATATTTCTCATGCCAGCCTCTTCAATGATCACGTCCCGGCTCAGGAACAGGTCCCCTTTGTGCACCTGGTATACGCCAGGTTTTAAGGACGTTCCCTCACTCTCTACCGTCTCCCGTTTTATGGTGCCTTCCTGCTCAACTCCATTAATGGAAAGCTTAAATTCCACATTCTCATTGATCTTTCCGGGATCTTCCCGGTAAGCGGTGGACGGAGTGGCATACTCATAAGGCTTATTCACATACTCAGAACCTGCAATGGGAGCTCCCACTCTCTCCAGCACAATGGTCTTATCCGGGTCATCCACATCGGTCATGGTGATCCGGTCGATCACTGCCTCCTCAAAAATATCGTTCCGCAGGATAAAGTCCATGGTGTGGAGACCTCTGTGGCTTTCCTCCACCGGCTGGGTATCTTTTCCTGACATCTGGATATCCACTTCCACCCGGAAGTTTTCCATACGGGAAATGCTGTCGTTGGTGAAACCAATGGCAGTCACATACTCTCTGGCGTATGGCACCACCGTATGGTCCATGGTTCCGTCCGAGGAGACTGCTATACTTTCCTCCGGCGGCTCTTCTCCCTCTGCTACCGGCCACAGGTCACTGGCCACATAGGCGTTGGCGCTCTTTGTAACCGCCCGGTTGTAATACTGGGTAGTAGCATTCAGCAGCGGTTTCGGCTCCTCTACCTCAAAACCGGCATTGTCCCATGCCTCAATGGTATCTTTGGAAGTAACTTTGTTATCTGTTCCTGCTACATAATCGATAAACGATGCATCTGCCCAGAAACCGTTTCCTGGCTTTGTTTCTGTGGTATTCGCTCCATTCCTTCCAGGAATGGTCACTGTATTTTCCGAATTGTTGATCGCTGGTGAATTGAAAATCTCCTGATGGGTTTCCCGGTCTCCGTAACGTTTCAGATTACCGTACAGACGGATTTCTCCTTCTTCCAGTCCGCCTTCCGTTCCCACGGAACCAGGGAAACCTTCAAACCGGAATTCAATATTGGAAGGATAACGGATTTCCGGTACCGCTCCTTCACCTTTCCACCATGCCTGATAATCCACATAGATGGAGCCGTCTGACTGCTTTCCTTCTTTCAGAATCTCTGCCAGTTCTTCCCCTTCTATGGTGTACTGATACTCTTCTGCTGTACCTCCGTCTTCTGTCAGACGTCTGTCTGTGATGGTGATCTGAGTCAGGGTGGTAAGACCGTCTTCACCGATCAATCTGGCATCCAGATAGATTCCATAGAGTTCAAACCCGGAATGTCTTTCCTCATTGATGTCCGTCTCCGGATTCTTGGAATTCATAGGCAGCTTCACAGAAAGCCTTGGGGTACTCATACCAGATTCTGACTGGTTGCCCAGTTTCAGGCGGAAGAAGGTATTTTTCTTATTCTCATAAGGAAGGGTTACCTTATCATCATGTTCTACCGCATCCTGACTTGCCGCCACATTTTCCTCTGTACCGGAAGCCAGTTCCTCATCATAGGTCTTGACAGCCGTCATGGACAAAGTCGGATCAGACGGACTGAGTTTCAAAGATGCATAGCTGTCTGTTTTCACAGTATGGAACTTCAGTTCCGTATCGTCTACCGGCTCATAATTTTCCAGCCACTCGGACTCTAACGTAAGAGTGTTGATCGTCTGGCCGTCCTCTGCATACAGATAGCCATCCGGTGTTCCGTTCAGGTACAGGATTCCCCTGTTCTTCTTTGCCTCTGCATCAGAATCGTAGTAAATTCCCTCTTTGTAGGAATCATAATACTCTGTTCTCACAGAAATCCGGTCCGGATGGAGAAGCTCCGTAGCCCCCAGGTCCTTCCACAGGTCAGAAGAAAGATTCAGGGTAATGGTATACGGATACTGATCATTGCCACCTTCCTCTGAAATCAGGAACATATCTTCTACCTTCAGGTCTCTCGGCGAATCTTTTGTTCCGTCAGGGGCTGTATAGATCAGTTCATATTCTGCAATCAGACCATTCAGATGCTCTGCATCATTTGGATAGATCGGCTCTCCATCATCGTCCTTCTTCCTCTGGATCAGAACCTCCGGGATTCCCTCTGACCTGGTATCTTTAAATCCTCTCAGCCAGATGCTCTCCAGTTCAATCCTTCTGGTTACATCTTCCGCTGCCCCTGATGCCGCCGGATAAAATCTGGTGATCCGGTCAATAAAGAAGTCATCGGAAGTAATCCCGGTAAGCTGGAAACCGCCTACATTATTGGTAGGACTTTCGTCAACCGGAATCTCCGCATTCATATAGGCATCATACATGCGGCTGTGGCCGTTGGCAAAATCCGTAACAGAAGCTACTGTATTTTGTGTGCCATCACCATTCCCTACTGTTACGATGAAAGAAGCATCGCTTCCCATACCGCTCTCCACAGTGCCCTTATCACCACTTGGGTTTCCAAGGCCGCTCTGGGCAAATACAGTAATATAAGGATAAGGTTTATAAGGAGTCAGAGATGCGCTTCTGACACCTGTAGCAATCAGGTTGCCCTGCGTTTCCGGATTCCCTTCCTGATAAACAGGAAGGAACGGATCCCAGTTCTCCACTCTTCCCTGAACCGTTGCACTGATTGCCTGTCCCGGATTCGTGGTGCTTGCCGTGTCATCACTGTCATTGTAAGTAGGCGAAATTCCCTGGATCACCACGGAAACCAGACTGCTTCCACCGGTCATTCCATAAGAAGAATCTGTATAGTTAAATAACTCTTTATACTCCTCTTTTGACACATCGCCGACAATCTTTTTATAGGTGATACGGATTTCTTTCGCCCAGATACCATCTTCCATATTGGTATCTACTGACAGATAGGCTGTATTGCCAGTTCCTGCCGCTGTAACCGCCTCCTGGATTTCTTCTGTGCTATAACTCTTCTCAGAGCCATCGGTATAAAAAATCTTGACCGATACCCCTTCTCCGTAAGTAAGAAGTCCTTCGGATACCCCTAAATCCGTGACCATGAAGGCCTTATTGCCTGCCAGTTCAGATGGAATGATCTTATAATAAGAACCATTCAGGTCTGACAGAGACATAATCGTGTCATAATAGCCATAATGGTGTCCCAGTGTCACCTTGTAATCCTGCATATACCGGTCATAATACGACAGGTCATGAAGATTGCCCAGAGGCATTTGTCTTCTATACGCATTATATGCGATGGAATAATTTTGACTTCCCGTTTCCAGCTTCTTATCTTTGATCAGTCTTTCATCCACAAACTGAGCTGTAATCCCTGCATTGGGAGCTGCAGGCAGAATATGAATAGACGCATTGGCAACCGTCGGATTTAATACCACTCCTGTTTCCGCCTTAGTTTTAAAATCCCAATGGGACGGCCTGGAAGCCTGTACCTTTAAGGTCAGCGGCTTTTCCTTCGAGGTATAACAGTTGGTGGTTCCGTTCAGTTCCAAGGCAAACGCTTTCTCCGTTTCCGCAAGATCCGGAGGTGTCTGCCCAGGCACTTCATCTTTCGCACTCTCTACGGTATTCGGCTTATTTTCATTAACCTTCTCATCATCAAAGTAAGTTTCCTTCTGCAACCCATGCAGACGGATGCGGATATACCTCAGTTCACCAAAGTTCGGCTTGATCTCCCGCAGCTGTTCCAGACTGATCTTCAGATTTCTTTCTCCATCCAGATAGTCAGACAGTTTGTCATCTCCGCTTTCTCCATACGGGGAACCTGGCTGATTGGAACCATCGTTTGCAAAAATCTGATCAGAAGTCAGAGATACCTTATTTCCTCCGGTAATCTCTTCCCCTGGCGCCATCCCTGCAGGAGCGCTGGTATCATAAAACTCCATGTAATCGATACGGGAGAATCCGTCCATTCCTTCTTCTTTTTCAAACTGGAACAGAAGCTTATCAAAATTCTCTTTGGTAATTACCAGATCGTCAAACAGCCATCCTTTGGGGGATTCTTCTATCTCTCCCTGTTTCACCGCCATTTCCACCGGCATCTCAAACTGGACGTCACCGGTGATGACATGAGCCTGACCACTGGAACTTCCCAGCCTTACATGCCAGCTTTTTTCAGCTGAGTTATAAGGCGTATAGATGGTATCCGCATGCTGGTTGATTCCCGCTGCTTCTTCAGATGCCGCATCTGCATACAGATAATAGGCATCTGCATCCACATTGATCAGAGGATCCAGGATGTTGTAGCCTTTATACTCCTGGTTATGGGCCATATAGGTTTTCTCTACAACCCTGTCCCCATACACGGAACGATACCTGGGCCAATCATTTGTATGACTGCGACCATAAAGGGTCTGTTCATTGTGTCCCAGATAGTGAACTCCCGCATCATCATACCCATTGTTAATGGCAACTCTCCGGATCCGGTCGGTAAACAGTTCTGTACGGAACTGATAGCTGCCGCCGAAGGTCATATGGCCGTAATGGTCGATATTAAATAACTCTGCTTCTGAAAGATTCCGCTTCAGCCGGTCAAAATGGACTTCCACAGAAGTGATCACTGCCGGCAGATCCGAATACAGAACCAGGTCTTTCAGTTCCAGCTGATATTTGGACCGTTCCTTTATGCTGCCTGGAACCGGTCTGCCCGTACTGTCATATGTGGAGTCATTTTCCGTAACCTCCTTAAGCGGGCCATTGGAACCGTCTCCAAACAGCTGATCCCTTGTCAGTTTCAGCGTCTTTTCCTGCCCGTCCGTTCCAGGGCCAATCAGGCGGATTTCTGTGATGGTTCCGTACTGGTCTTTAAAGTCTCCGGTGTTTACCGGTATCAGCAGCCTGTCCAGGATAAATCCTTCCGGATTCCCTGTTTCCTGATTGTATCTGGCATCAGTGGTCATCTTAAAGACAGCCGGGGTCATATCCGATACTTCTTTCGAAGGATTCGGGTCTTCTTTCCCCTCATAAGATTTCAGTTTCTCCGTCACCAGGCTGACCGCCATTTTCACATCCCCATTTTCCATATGGGTATATGGTTTTGAATATCCATTTGGATAGTCAGGCATGGCACCGCCATAAGGATAATAGATGGAGAAATAATCATTGCTATACCGTGGATTATAACCATGGAAGCTGGAGACCAGTTCGTTTCTCACCGCCGTCATGTTCATGGTCAGTTCCGGGAAGGCATCCACAAAGATCATCTTGACTCCGGACCACACATAAATAGTCTCGTTCGTTCCATTGTAATCTTTTGGAATTGTGACCTGATCCCCTTTATCTGTAGTTGTCTTTTTCCGGTATCCGCCATCCGGCATCTGAGGAGAATACACATCAAACCGGTTGATGGCCTCCAGGTTTCTCTCATAGACGTTGGACGTTCCGTATACCCGGAACCGGATGCGCTCTGTATCGGGAGATGCCTGTACCAAACCAGGTGTCTGGCTGGAATTGTTGGGACATGTTTCATCCTTGCCCAGATTATTGATCACATCTACAAGCCTTACCCGGACACTGGATACGGGAATCAGATTTCCATCCACATCCTGTAACTCAGCCAGGCCGGTAAACGGCAGGATGATCTTACTGTCATCAGGCGTCTGATATGCTTCCAGCTCTTCTGCTGTCAGCGTCAGCTTCGGCTTTACCTCATCCGTCGGTATGGTCTTTACTGGATAAGTATCATCATGCTGATCCACAGTGAAGATATCCACACCTGCCAGACGGGCTTTCTGGCTTCCGTCTGCATTCCGGAAACTGTTCAGGTCAATCTCCAGGGAATCTGCCATAAATCCGGTCCATGCTTCCGGGAGTTCTCCGTCTTTTGCCCGTTCCTTTTCATAAAGCAGGTCAAAAGCAAGGTTCATTCTTCCATCTTCCATCAGCATATCAGAAGCATTTCCCAGACGGGCTTCATAGAAGAACCGGTCGGAGTGAGGTACATTCTCCCTGTGGGAAAGGGTTTCTTTTCCCTGATCTGGACCTTCTTCCGTATGGTAATATCCCACCAGCACATCTGCATGGGGAGTTGCCAGGGAAAATCGGAGGGTTGCCTTATCCGTATGGTGAGGCGGCATCTTGTAGGCATTTTCTCTGCCGATAAAACCAAGGGTTCTGGTATCTACCGTACTGGTAGCTTCTGATGGGTCATAAGCAGTTCCCACGATCTCCACCAGCACCTGGTCCTGAGCCGTGCCGTTTGTGATAGATTCTTCATCCGCATCTTTCTCCAGCACGCTCTTCCTCTCAAAGGTTTCATAATTGATCTCCAGACCGGTCAGTCTTCCAAGGGCTTTTCCCAGTTCTGTAGGATTGCCTCCATCATCCAGAAGCCTTACGTAGATTCCTTCCTCCCGGTTGGTATCCTTTGGATAGGAAGATTCTCCAGGCAGGATAATATCTTCATCATATGCTTCCTGTCCGGCTCCTGCTTTTCCTGCCTCCAGGCTATCCCAGGAAATGATGATCTCCGGATAGGTAAATCCACCCTCATCATTTTTCCTGGTTCCCTTTAATACCAGGAATTCCTCTCCCTTTTCTCCTCTGCGGATCAGTTCATCCGTCAGGTACAGGCCTCTGGTGGTAAAACCGTCCACCTGTTTTCCGCCCTGTCCTTCTTCCAGACTCCGATTGGTATATGGAATATCAATATCAAACTGAACATTCCGGTTGATACTGTCTTCTGTATTTTTGGCATAGAAGAGATAGCTGTGCCACTGTACAATAGGCACTTCCAGCAAAGTGGGATCGATCAGAACACTGGTCTCTCCTGTCAGGCTGTCCGTCCTGATCCTCTTGGAACGGAGTTCACCCTGAACCGATTTGATGTTTTTATATACCAATGTAGCATCATCTGTAAAATAAGCCTTTTTCCCATCGGCAAGCGGCGCATACAGGCTGCTCTGATTTCCCAGAAGTCCAAACAGATTGAACAGATTTTTCCCTTCCCTGCTGGCAGATGGAAGAGCAAAGCCCCTGACCGTTGTGCCTACCGTACTGGTAACGGAATGCTGGTAATAGGAGGTTCCCACGATCTCAATCACCTGGTTGTTCTGCTCCTGACCATCTTCCTCCAGAACACGTTTCTCAAACACTCTGGCGTAATTCAGGTCAACAGACATCAGTTTCCCGATTTTTTCTCCCAGAGCCGTAGGATTTCCATCCTCATCAAGAAGTTTTATGTAAACACCTTCTACCCGGTTCTCTTCTCCCGGATAACCATCTTCATCAGGAGAAATAATGTCATCATTATAAACCGCATTCTCTCCCTCTCCGGCTATGCCTGCCTTCAGATCTTCAGCGCTGATGGTCACAGCATGGTCTGCCCCGTTGCTTCCTGTCAGTACGAAGAAATCCGGATCGGTATATCCGATCTCAAAAATCTTCGGTGCAACGTAAAGACCTTCGGTAATAAACGCGTCCTGTTCCTCATATTGCTCGCCCTCAACAGCATCTTCCTCACTGGGCGCCTTATCCGGAATGTCCAGATGAATGTTTACATTGTAGTTTTCATCATTCTCCGTATTCTTAATATAAAGAAGCCATCCATTCGGGTCTACGATCGGTACTTCCAAAGACTTGGGATCCGTAGTTACTACTCCATCGCTGATCCGCTTGGAATCCAGAGTTGCCTGCACACTTTGAGCCAATCCATAAACCAGAGTCGCGTCATCTTGATTCTCGTACTTATACTGAGCCTCTTCCTTCGGGTCGTTAAAGAAACGGTCTGTCCAGCCATCTACTTTTGTGGTCACGGTGGAAGTATTCCTGGAATCATACATGGAAGTTCCCACGATTTCAATGCACTGGGAATTCTGTGCTTTTGCCTGTTCGATTTCTTCCGGTGTCAGACCTTCTGTCTTTCCATCTTCCAGAACATTCCTGCCATAGATAGAGCCAAATTCCAGCGTAAAACCAGTGAGTTTTCCCAGTTTTTCTCCTAACAGGGTTTTCTTTCCGCTGCTATCCTGCAGCATAAAAAAGATTCCTTCTCTTCCGAATTCCGTATGGCTTCCATCCCGGTAAATACAAGCATCCAGTCCCTTTTTCGGATCCTCCGGGTCATCCGGGTCCACATCCAGGCCTTCCAGGATTTCCGTTCTGGTAAAAGAGTATTCGATTGTCTCATACTCTCCCGTCGGATTCCCTTCCTCGTCCAGAACTGGTTTCTCTCCCCGAATAGTAAACATGGGAAGTTCTATGGGCATATCCGTCTCCGGGTCATAGATAATGGCTCCGTTTTCGTCCCTTTTATACTGGGGATCACCCATATTCAGGATATCCTCGTTGACAAAGAAACCTCTGGCCACAAAACCGTCAAGGTCTCCTGATATTTTCCCTGGCAGCGTGACATCAGAAGTCACGTTATAGGCTTCACCATCATTGTAATTCTTCAGATAATACAGGTAGCTTCCTTTATCGGACATGGTGAATACCCGCAATTCATCAGGATCCAGTACAATTTCCTGTTCATAATCATCTACATATTTTGCCCAGAGTTCGCCCTTTACCTCTGATTTTGTAAAATCCTTATCTACCTGATCCTCGTCATCCAGATAACGGTCAGGATATTCCTTTCTATAAATCGGGAACTGACCGATTCGGTCTCCCAATCTGTCCGGGTCTCCCTTTTCATCATAGATCAGCTGGATCCATTCACATTCCGCCACATTGACACGGTTTCCTGCCACTCTGGATTTTCCATTGATCACAAACTTATCCGGGAACTCATCGGAAACTCCCATATAATATTTGTAATTGATCCTTACTTTATGGTTCTTGGCATAATCCGAAAGTCTTTCCATCGTTTTGGTATAATCGAGACGATAGATGACTTCGCCATCTTCTTCCAGCCGTTCCGCCTGAGGATCCGGAATATCTGTCCATACCCCAGCATCATTCAAATATTGAAGAACTGTATAAGTCGGCCGGAATTCTTCGTCTGCCAAGATTCCATGACCCATCAGCGGGTCTTCCCCGCCAAACCATTTTTTTACAAATTCCTCCGGCTCCAAAGCCGCATCCGGAGAATCCGCCTTTACCCTGATATCCAGAGACGTAAGGTCAAAGTGCTCCGGCAGGGTATCGTCCACATGAGGACGATACAATGGAGGTAAAGCTTCAATCCCATACGGAAATTCCTGCTTTGGATAATCCGGATCATTGGGATCTGTCACTGCTGTCCCCGGTGCAAAATCTGTAGAGATGGTATAGCTGATTTCTTTCCCCACATACCCTTCTTCACTGGATACCTGTTTCGTAGCATGGACATCATAGCTGGGGCTGTAATAATACACTTCATTCTTATCATTATCACGCAGGCTCCAACGGTACAAGCCAATATTATGCCCCTCCATATCCTCCTCGTTATCCGGACCAAAATACAAAATGCCGGTGGTATAGATATTGATGGGATTGGTATCCTGGGTTACCGATACAGAGTGGGGGATAAAAATCCGGTAAACCTTTCTGGAGGAACCTGGCTCTCCCCCTGCCTGCTCATTCCAAGCAGGATCCAAATGAGGAGGCTGGATCTCCACATCAAAATCATAAAGATAAATCTCATTTCTTCCGGAAATATGATAGGGCAGTCTTCTCGCTCCTGCTTCCAGCATCACTTCCGGATCTTCACAATCCTGAATCTCCGGTTCCAGACCTGTCACATCCAGAATCAGGGCACCGCCTGTAGTATCATACATAGCCGGATCATAATTAAAATTCTGCAGGGCATTATCTCCCCACACACCGGTGTAATGCCCATCTGTAGCCGTCTCAGCTCCTGCATAATCCTCATTGGGAATAATGGAAGGAGATGCAGTATAAGCATCTTCATAAAAGTAACGATTCAAGTTATACAACTGGGTGTTCGCCAGATTATCCAGCGCAAAATAAATATCATGAAGAACCGCATCATCCTGCGCCCAGGCTTCCTCATCATCAGGAAGATAATACCCGCCGTCTCCTGACTCATTGGGAATCAGACCGGACGTATTCTCTACCACCAATTTATGGGAACTGTAGTTATTCTTCTGCCAGGTGATGACCGGGGCATCTTCCGTACCTTTCCCCGTATCAAAACTGTATTTCCAATCCAGATTCGTATAAATAAACGTATAGGATGCATCGGAAGTCCAGATCCTTTCCGGATAGTAAGCCCAACGCCCTTCCAAAGTTGCATCATGATCAGTGCCGCCTGTCAGCTGATATTTTCCATACTGTACCCATGCATATACGGTTGCCGGTGTACCTTCCGGAATATTTTCTCCTTCTACAGTCCAGAACTTGAAATTCACATTCACCGACACATTGTTATTCGGATTCAGCTTCCCTTCATAAAGAAGCAATGTATTCCCACGCCAGTATTGCTTGCCCTGAGACACATTTCCTTTTACCATCTGCTCCTCGTTCGGCCAGAGGTAAGTTGCCGGGTCCAGATTGTTATCCACCACTGAAAGTCTGGCTACCTTCTGGTTTCCTCCATCATCAGAAACGTCTTCTCCATTTCCCGTTTCCGAATCACTGGCAACCGGATCGGTATCTTTTTCCCAGAAACGGAACAGGCTGAAGAAAGAGCGAGACTCCTCTTCCGCTTCCTCTTCAATCAGCTCCTCCTCCGGAATCTCGTCAGCAGAAGTAATTCCGCTGGAAATATCTTCCGGAGCAACCATACCTAGTCCGTAAAGATCCGTATCTTCACCGACTACTACAGTAGAAGTACCAAAATCATATTTTCTTTTTGCGGAATCCTCTTTATTCTCACCCGATACCTCACTTCCTGTGGCCGTCGAATCTCCTTCACTGCCTTCCTCAGGAATCCATTCTCCTTCTTCCTCCATCAAAAGATTCTGCCCAGATGTTATACTTTTTCCCTGAAGCATAACCCGATTGGTTTTATTCTCCGAAAAGGCTAATGGATGGTTCTCTCCATCAATGCCAGTTTCACCTGTTTCTCCATTTTCAGAATCCGCAGAATCCTCAGTTTCCTTATTCTCTTCTTCAGATCCCTGGTCGCCATCCGCGCCAGACGAGTCCTCTTTGCCTGTACCGTCTGTATTTACCTCTTCCTGAGTTATACCGCCATCAGAATCCTGATCCTTCTCTTCATCAGTGCTTTCTGAGTTATTCTGATTTTCTTCATTTGTATTATTTTCTGTATCTTCTTCCTGTTGTTCTGAATTTTCAGTATTTTGCCCCCCCCCCCATGCTGATTATTATGACTATTTCCTTCTGTTCCTATATTTGCATCCACAGAAGCATCTTCTTCCTCATTATTGACACGATACTCTGCCAGATCTACACCAGCTGGTTTATTTGCTTCCCAATAGCTATCCGACTGAGCCGGATCATATTGAACAAATGGATTAGCTGCATCAAAACTGATTTCCAGACCACCTAACAGCGTATATCCGGATGCTTCAATCTCATTCCTTTTTCCATAATAGGATAGGATATTCCCTTCCCCATCTTCTACAATATAAGGTAAGTCTACATGAAGGGCTACTTCATCCAGATATGCAATATTACTTATCTGGGTATTGATTCTGATAGGGCCTGTAGCCATTGCCTTCTTATTCATGGTGATAGCATTCGGCATTCCATCTACCGCAGCCTGACCGCCCTGCATATTACCAAATTCTGCATCGATCTGAGGTGCCGTATTTTCATTACTATCCAGCACCACCGGCTTCGTCTCACTTTGAGTTGCCTTTTCCCCACTCCATGGATAATTTATATTAGTAGAGGCTGCAAATGCACTCATATCCTGCAATAACATGGATAATACAAGGGCACCTGCCAACTGTCTCCTGACTTTCCAGATCATATTCCAACTCTTCATACTCTTCTCCCCTTCTTCCCTATCTGTTACATCTAACAGACAAGTGGTCTTCTTTTCGTATTTTTTTCAAAAAAAAAGCTACGCTTCTCAGCAGCCTTATGATTCCTATTTATTTTGACATCAATATCTATTCCTATTATTATGTTGATATTATAAATTCTCACCCTAGGTATTGTCAACCATTTTTGCCAAGATATGTCATTTATTTACCCTTTTTTTATACATATGAAGTTAAAAGTGTCTAACAACTCTAGTATCGGACACGGATGATCTATCATACAAAAAAGGAGTCATTTTTTGATGAAATTAAGAATTCATAAGAAAAAAACTCCCTTTTTACTTTAGCTCTTTTTCGGCGGCATGATCCAGTCTACAATGCCATATTCCAGTGCTTCCGCAGCTTTCATCCAGTAGTCTCTGTCCGTATCCTTTTCCACATCATCCATACTACGGCCACAGTTAACCGCCAAAATCTCATTTAATGTCTGTTTCGTCTGCCGTATATGCTCAGCAGCAATCATGATTTCTGACGCCTGACCTTCCATTCCTCCTAATGGCTGATGGATCATCACCTCACCATGGGGCAGAATCCACCGTTTCCCTCTGGTTCCTCCTGATAAGATCACAGCCCCCATACTTGCCGCATGTCCCAGGCATATGGTTACTACATCGCTGCGTAAAGATTGTATGGTATCATAAATCGCCAGACCTGCGCTTACAGAACCTCCCGGACTATTGATATACAGATAGATATCTTCCGTTCCTTCCTTTTTCCACCATTCCCTCGATATCTCCGTCATGAGGTTCCCACGCCAGTTGGTACCGTTTTTTATAACATACTTTGCATCTGCGCAGTTCTTTAGTCAGAGTGTTGGGATTCGGTACCGCAAAGCTCCTGTTGTATACCTGCTGAAATGCTCACTGACTACTTCCGCTAGTGATAAAATCGGGGAGTACATCATATTCCCTACAGACAACAAGGATCTCTTCAAAATCTTCATGAGTATCCGGGCCAAATATGGATATGTACTTATTTTACTTATCAATTTTTTTGATCACAGGTATCACTCCTTTCTATAAACTGACTTTTTGCTATCACAAAATCAAAGATTTTTCAGTAAATGAGTTTAACAGATTTATTGTCCAAAAAAACTCTCTGATAAACTTACACCCACTTCTTCATAGAAGTAATCAATATTCATGTTCACGTAATGTTAATACTAGCTGAACAGTGATTATTTGAAGTTTAGATTGTCATCCTGCTACTGGCTTCGGGTAAAACAAAAGCGCCTGCTCCATAATCGTAATGATCATGGGCTGACGCTCTATAATGCCTTATTAACTTTTGTAAGAGAAAAGGGCAAACCGTTCGGTCTTTATTGTTACCCGCTTATTTTTCCCATTGTCCATATAACACACAACTCTTACCTATACTAATACGCTCTATTCCTATTCAAAGCAGCGTAGAATGCATCATAATTTGCTGTTTCATCCTTTCTGCAGTAAATTGCATATTCAATCGCCTCAAAGCATCCTGAATATTTTTTTGTACAGCAGCAAATGCCTTAGCCACAATTTCAGGCGGATTACAGAATGCTCCACACCCGAATGCCCCAAGAATCAGTATCTCAACTTGTTTTGTTGCTGCAATCGCAAAAATCTTCTCAATTCGTTTCTCAAGCAGATCTAATAGCTCAGCTCTTGTTACCTTAACTGCAAGAGAGCCTGCATTCGGATTCATTAAATTACCCGAACGCGCGCGAAGATTAGGAGCTGCACATGTAATGATATCTACACTATACCAATCTTTTTCCTTCATTCTCTCCGGAAATGCAATATCGCTTTTAAACACCATAACTCTCGGGGTATAGATACAGTCATCGTTGTACAACAGACTGTTCGCTTTTCTATGTGGTCCATAGAAATTATCCCAGAATTTCTTTATATTCAAGCAAGGATATAATGTGCTGCATCTACACAAAGCTTCTTCCTGTGCAGAACTTCCGCGAGTAACGCCACCTCCTGGATTGGTCGCTGATGCAAAATTGAGTACGCACACTTTCTTACCAGCCCTGGCATATTCACTGGCAGCTTCAAAGCTTCTTTTCTTCGAAACAAATACCCTGGGCTCTGATTCCCTGGAAACGGGAATATTTATCTCCACATTTTCATTTTCTAAATATACTTTCTGATCTGCCATAGACTGAGCAACTGCCTTTTGCAGTTTTTCATTTTCCTTGATCCATTTCATTGAGTCTTCAAAAATCTCAACATTTTTGCTTCTTCTATCAAACATATCTATTTCCTTGTATCTACGAAATTCTTATAATCTGCTCATAAAGCAAAATTTCCTTTGCATTCACATTTCGATTGTCGTGATAATGTCCGAAAAACCACTTCTTAAAGCTGGTAGTCTGACGTATCTCCTCAAGATAAGCAGTCTCTATATCAGGCTTATATATGCTGCCACCAAACAGCATCTGGGTACTTGAAGAACAGCAATGCGTAACAATAAAATCGACTTTATTGCCATGTTCTGCCAGATTCTTACGCCCCTCCTCCATCTCTTCTACAGATGGAAGTTCCTGCTTCCACCAACTCACATGATTAATTCGGTATGGAAGCCATCCCTGATCCAGTTCCTTCTTCTTTTTCTTATAGTCAGGATCATCCAGGTCAAGAATTCCTCCATCAATATCATGACTGCTTGCTCCACCAAATGTAAATATACTTTTCCCGTCAATTTCAAACACCTGGCCTCTCATCAAATGAATGACAGAAGGTCTGATTTTATGAACCTTACCACCATGCCATTCCTCTACCGGATAAGCATACAGTCTGTCAAAATTCTCATGGTTGCCATCCACAAATAATGTGGTGAAGGATTTACAATCCAGCCTGTCCATCAACATGGTTTCTTTTTCACTTTCGTCAACTTTATTCCAGACTCCACCAAAATCCCCACAGATAATAACAAAATCATCCTTCGTCATTTCTTTCTGCTCAAGAAAAATGTCCACATTAAATCTCTCAAAATTCTGATGGCAGTCACCAGTTATATAGATCATCTTATCACTCCCTCTATGTCAAAACAGCGTTTACAATAAAAATGGCTCAGTCTAAGATTTCAATCAGAACATTCGCTCAGTTCTTCCCAATCCTCACGATTTCCGCCGCGACGCAGATAATCTTTGCCACCATCTACAGCTACCGCACCACATTTGCAAAATTTAAAATCATGGCAATACGTACTTTCTATTTCATCACCGCACTTTTTACATCGGATCTTATTTATGATAATCTTCCTCACGCAACCCGCCTCCAATCTTTGTTCTTTCGAGGAGTTCCAGTTCTTTAATAACCCAGTCCATGTCAATAAAATCTACGCAGAAATTGCACTTGTAGCGAATGCATCTATTTATAAATTCCTTCAAAGTCCGATTATAATAAAAAATATTATTTACGCACAACGTGGAAAACATCATAAGTTGGTTTGATTCGGCAACTTTATTTCCATACAGATCAAAATATTCTTTGATTTCAACGATAAATTTGTCAAATGTATTGCTTGTACCATCTATTAAATACGCTATGAAATTTTTCAACCAGTTATCAATGTACGCTCGTACCCTGTTTTTATACAAGCCATTTCCTTTATTCAATAAAAACGACACTTGATAAATTGAATCTTCAATTTCCGAATATTTTTTTGGTAGGTTTTCATAACTCGATAACAAAAACTGTACTGACGTTCCATCTATGATTAGGTTTTCGGTTTCTATCCAGAAATGAACTGAATCACCGCCTATTGCAGGATCTTCAATATCTCCCCCTACTATTTCGCAATCAATCCCGCACTTTTTCAGCCATATGTATAAAATGACACTGCTCTCCTGACAACAAACAGGAAAAAATTTACAAATTGGCTCAATTGCCTTTAAGTACACGCCCAATTCTGGTAAAATTTCGTTTACATTTTTCATATTATCCTTATCCCTCCACATATCAAATCCTCCCATGATCTATTTCATATAGTCAAGACGTCAATTTTCCTTCCTGAATTTATTGTTATTTCTGATCAATTCATCCATGGATACTGGCATGTAACCATTTATGCAGGCTGCAGCATTCAATGCCCGTTCTCTATTTTTCATAAAATAGTAGGTATCATCCAATCTTGCATGAATATGACCATAGATATGCCAATGCCCTTTTTTAAAACCGTTCCATTCGGCAATCGGAAAATGGCACAGGCATATCTGATGTCTCCCATCTGAAACATGCATCATCTTTTCCACAGATTCAAAATACTGCACTGCCTTTTCATTCTTCAGCGTTTTTTTGTCGTGATTCCCAATGATGAGATATTTACGCCCCTTCAATTTCGTTAAATACCAATCTGCAGGATTTTCACTGCGAAAGCAAAAGTCTCCCACAATGTACACATGATCTCCATCCGACACTCTGGAATTCCACAAGTTAACCATCGCAAGATCCATTTCCTCTGTGCCAGAAAACGGTCTTTTATCATGTTCAATCACCTGTTCATGTCCAAAATGGAGATCACTGATGTAGAAATTCAAATACATCATCTCCATTCATTTTTTCCTATAACAGGCACTACAGCCTTGCAAAGTTCTTTGGCGAAGAATTTTTTTCTTCCGCATTCTTGCAGAATCCTCATCTTCCCGCTCTAAGCCCATCTCATTTCCAAATTTAAAAGCAAAAATCGCAAGAATAATCATAAAGTTGGTAAAATTTATCATTCTCATTTCGTTTTTCCTTTCTCCTTTCTCACTTTCCTGTGGTATGATATAATCAGTGTACAACGAACCGTGCACTGTGGGTAGTTCGAATTTATTTTCAAAAACTGAGTTGGGATTTCGAAGGAGAAAATATGTCAGCAAACAAAGAAACAAAAAGAGAAAAGATACAGATCAATGAATATGCAACTGCTGAGTATCCCGGAGACTTAAAGGAAATTTCAACGGTAAGTCAGGGAATAGCCTGGCAATCCACTGATTTTTTTCACACAGCCTGTTTCAAGACAATGATACCCTTCATGCTATTGAGTCTTATGAGCGGGCTTTTCTGAGTGGTTTTGAAAAACTGTCTTCTGAAAAAGCAGAAGAACTGGAGAAAAGCACTAAAGTTAATTTTTCAACTCCCATTTCTTCTGATCTTGTGATCAAATGCATCTGTCATGTTTTAAATTTCAATGTTTGCAGCGACAAAAATATTATAAAATACTTTGGAGAATCAATTTTGAAAGAAATTGAAGAAACCACAGGACTCACAACATTTAAGGATAACTTACGTCAATCTGACAGTTGGCCTTTATTATTAAATATTGCACTTTTGTACAGCGTCAATGTAATCAATGCTTCTGGTTGCGATACAGAAAAACAGATTCCTTTTTTTTGGCTATCCCATAAATACCATTCTTTAACCAGTATCCGCTTTAACGGTGATCGACAGACCTTTTTTCACGAAATACTTACCGAGTTGAGCAAAATCTGTAAAATAAAGACACAACAGGAAGAGAAAAGCCCTGCCATAGAAAGCGAAATGAAGAAACAGGATAAGAATATTAGGTCACCCTTTCCATTTTCAAAGCAAATGATTAATCTTTGCAGAGTCTATCAACAGTTTATTATCCCCTCTGAAGAGCTTATGAAACAATTAACCAGCGTCCGCAGAGACTATGAACGAGAAAATCGGACATATACGGATAAACACATAAACGAATTGAATTGTTGTATCAGGAACATAGAAGAAGTTCAAAAAAATATAGTATCTGTTTACTTGTCCAGGATTTCTATATTGCCAGAGTTCGAGAAACAGCAAGATGAGGAGATGGAGTACCAGGAAAGCAAACTAAATGACATAAACTTGTTGGATAATATCCGGAATAATCTTTCTCAAAATAAATTTCCTGGTGCTTTTGACCGTTTTCGGTTAATGTTATACCATATCCGTTCTGGTGAAATATTGAGGAAAATCGTAAATCTTTCAACAAGTTTGTTTACGATTAAAGATGATGTTTGTTTCCAATCACTTTGTGAAATGTCTTTTCATCTTCTCGGAGAACACCCTATTCCAGAGTCAGATGGTGATAAAGATGACGAAGATCTGTACCGGCATTTATTTCAACATTCATTCGGTCCTATAGATATTGATATCCTGTCAGAAACCTTTAATCAATTACTCAAAGCAAATGAGGAGAAATTGCTGTTATTATTGGAAAGTTTCATTTACTCAGCTAATCAGAAAGACGAAAATTTTGATAGAATGTATAATACTATTCTTGCATTTAATCCAGTTTCCAAAGAATAACAAAGATTTTGATGCGACTGTAATAAATTGGAACATGGCGTACCCGTCCTCTTTCCGGGGAATATCCCTATGTTTATATAGATGGCGTCTACTTGAAACACAGCTGGGGTGGTGAGATTCAGAATGTTTCCGTCCTGGTTGCAATCGGTATCAGCCAGGATAGATGACGTGAAATCCCTGGTGCTGCTGAAGGCATGAAAGATGATCATGAGAGCTGGCGTTGTTTTTTTGTATGGCTGAAAGAACGTGGGCTTACTGGCGTACGTCTGATCATCGGCGATAAAAGTCTCGATATGCTGGAAACCATCCCGGAAGTCTTTCCGGAGGCTAGATATCAGCGTTGCACGGTACATTTTTACAGGAACATTTTTTCTGTTACACCCCGAAACAAGATGAAATCCGTAGCTCTTATGCTTAAGGCCATGAAACTGGGGAAAGCTACATAAAAGGTTGAAGATGGCATAAAAGAAGCTTTAACCTATATGGACTTTCCTACACAGCACTGGACCCGAATCCGGACAAACAATACCATTGAGCGTCTCAATCGTGAGATCAAACGCCGGACAAAAGCAATCGGCGCTTTTCCCGATGGGCAGAGTGCTCTGATGCTCGTATGTGCCAGACTGCGTCATGTAGCAGCAACCAGCTGGGGAGCCAGACGCTACATGAACATGGATCATCTGTTCAAAGAAGAGGAGGATCTGTTGTCTGATATCATAGCCGGTTGACTGCCGACTACCAAACGGCTAAATTTTACTTTTGCGAAAAAATCTTGACACAAGGGGGTGCGGACATTTTTTGGGATATTCCCGAAATTCTGGCTCTCCATCCTGAATGGATTAAAGAATCGTGGCGTGGAGGATATCCTGATCGCGTGTGTGGACGGGCTGACCGGATTTCCCCAGGCAATTGAAGCTGTTTTTCCGGATACAGAGATCCAGCAATGCATTATCCACCAGATCCGGAATACAACAAAGTTTGTTTCCTACAAGGAGCTTAAACCGCTGATGGCTGATCTGAAACGTGTATATGCAGCCCCAACAGAAGAAATCGCACTGGCTGAACTGGATGGCTTTGATGAGAAATGGAGCGGGAAATATCCCAAAATCGCAAAATCATGGAAGGACAACTGGGCGAAACTTTCAACGTATTTCAAGTATCCCGAAGCGGTCCGGCGTCTGATCTATACTACCAATGCCATCGAAGGATTTAACCGTCAGCTCCGAAAGGTCACCAAATCCAAAACGGTATTTCCTTCTGATGACAGTCTTCTGAAAATGCTGTATCTGGCCATGATGGATATCACAAAAAAATGGACTGGACACCGGCAGGATTGGGGGCAGATCCATTCGCAGCTGGAGATATTTTTCGAAGAACGATTATCTGGATTATAAGCTGTTTCTGGCCTGACAGGGCTGGCAGAGCCAGCCCTGCTTGACATGTCCGGAAACTGCATTATAATACAAGCAAGGGCAGAACCTCAAAAAATCGGCTCTGCCCAGAATAACTAATGACATATCTTATATCAGTTTTTTTGAATTTACACAAAACCTGAAACGGTCTCTTCAGCGCACTGGTATATTCAGACAGTGTATTGCCTGATCAAGCATGGCATTTACCAATGCGGCATCAGGGGTGCTGTTTATATTCCATGCAACTGGCATTCCATCATAGCAATCTATCATTGGCGATAAATATACTTTTCCTGCAGGAATGGAGAATTCTGTCACACCCCTAAGACATTTCTGATTTGGCTTATTGGCTCGAAAGTTCCTCTTTATGACGTTTGGAACATCAGGGCTGATTTCACCCCGATAAGAACTATATTTTCTTGCATTCCTGCACCTTACAATCATGCTGTTTTCATGCATAATACAGCGAATTACTTTTTTAGATATAGGATGACCTTTTCTGTCAAGTAATACTTTAATACGGCGATAACCATATCTCTGTTTGTTTTCATAAAATGCAGATACAATGAACTTGTAATCGTTCTCGTGTTTTGCAGTAAAACTTAACCGTTTCTTTTGATAGTAATAACTGCTTTTGGCCAGTGTAAGTTTTTTCAGCAATAAAGGCAGTGTGTATTTTCTTTTTAAAGCATCAACAATCACTGCCTTTTCCCTGTTGTTTAAAGGGATTTTGCTGATGCCTGGGTCTTTTTTTAGTACATCGATCGTTTCTTTTAAGATATCTATCTCCAGCTGCATCTCCTGCATTTTAGACTTTAACTCTTCAACTTCCTTAAAAGAGGCTGGAACACCTTCCTGCAGACTTCCTCTGGACCTTTCTTTTGATGATCTCATTAACCCAGCCGTACCTTTCTGAATATATTTTTTCCGCCAGGTATAAATACTTGCCGTACTATATCCTATTTCATTTGATACTGATTGTACATCTTCTCCTAATTCAAAGCAACGATGAAGTGCCTCAAGTTTTAAATTAAGAGATGGATGCCTGGGGTGCTCCTTCGTATTATAGCCGCGGAAAGTAGACCATTCTTCCGGAAGCCTTCGTTTTCGATTGATCCAGTTATACAAAGTTTGTCTGCACGCTGGATATCCTAAAATAGTTATTGTTTGTGTTACAGATTTTGTTTGTTCATAAACTTCAAGGGCTTTGCGATATTGTTCTTCTGAATACATGATTCATCCTCCCTGACATGCTATTCAGTCCAACTTTTTGTCCGCACCCCCCTACCCGCCGTTCCGCAGAAGTTCTTTGCGGATGTAGTCAAAGTTCGGCATACGTTTATTCGTTGCCGACTTATCCTTGGGAAACATCAGCTCCTCTAGTGCGCTGTCGGTCATGTCAAAATCCAGCGGCCATGAAAGATTGATTTCCGCTGCCTTTTTCAAAACCTTGGCGACTGTGTTTCTGGATACACCGCAACTTTGTGCGATGTTCCTCTCACTGAACCCTAAGCTTTTCAAGCGTAGGATTTCACGATACTTGGTCATAACTTACGACCTCCTTTATCTGTATTCACATCAAAGATGTGTATTTACAGTATAAAGGAAATATATGTAGTAGAGCCCAATAAGGTGGCTCTGAATTACCGGAATATATGGCTCTCATTCTCCGGAATGGTGGCTCTCAAAGTCCGGACAGATGGCTCAGAGAGCCCCGGAATAATCAATATCATTTAAATACTTTCATTTGCTTTCTTTAAGCTTTCAATGAAACTATCAAATTGTCTATGTAATCTCCAATACTGTTTTAATCCATCTACAGTTTCCTCTTTTTCTAATATACTATCTATTTCATTTATTTCTTTTGATATGACTGATAGTTTCCACCATACCTCTGTTAATCGATTAGAAAAATTAAAAATTTTGTACATATAATTTCCCACTTGGGTTTTAGGCACAATTCTACCAGTTTCATCTCTCATCATATGTTCATCAAATTCGTCTGTTGCCGGATCAACAAATCCTACCTTATCATCATGTATCTTATCAACATTATCAAATGGCCAATTGTTCCACTTATTTCTGTTGCAAACACGACATGTATAAACTAGATTATTATAATCAGTCAACAAATCCAATCTTCCAACCTTTTTTGCAATATCTTCTGGAATTAGATGATCCTTCTGATATGGACATTTAATTATATTAAAATCTTTCCCACAATATCCACACATATTTCCAAAATCTTCTTTGAGTATCTTTGTATATTTCTGTATATCATTTTCTTCACGATAATTCGTTCTTCTTCTTATTACTTTATCACCATGTACTCTATACACTGTTTTACTCCTTTCGTAAACACTGCTTAAACTCTTTTAATGTCGCTAACATATCCTCTAAAGTATCCTGAGTACTGTTTCTGACTAAAATATCAGGCATTTTATCTACATAATCATATGATGACAAAACTTTATACAGATATATAAACTTATCCTCTTCACTTGCTGAAATTTGCCTTTCTTTTTTCTTTTCAACCAACTTCTCATATTCCAACTTTGTTACCTCTAATCTTTTTCGAAAACACTCGACACTATTCTTTATTTTATTAACAAAATTGCAAAACTCTTGCGAATCATCCTCTTCCGCAAATATAGCCTTATCTTGTACGAAAACTTTTTGCACAATCTTTTCGTTTATACCCTGTTCTGTAAAGTTAGTTAGCAAAAAACATGTAAAATCTGGTAAAATCTCATTAATATCTTTAATAATTTGCGTACCATACACTTTAGATTCTAACTTCATTAAATCATAATCTACCAGTAAACATTCTAATGAATCAGAAATAATGGCATCTGTTAACATAGTAATATTTGTCACATCATCAATATTCTTTAACGCAACTATTTCTATGTCATATTTCTTCAAACTACGAATTGCACTTTTTAAGATATCATATTCATCATCCAAATAACCAATTCTCATCAATTAATTCTCCCTTCCTTCAAAAAATAAATCCATAAAAAAGCCATTCTCTTTTTCAATGTTTTTCCTTAAATCTATATACCCTTTATAATTCTGAATTATGCTGTCAACAATCCAAAGTCCCATTCCTGTTCCTACTACTTCACCATTTGCATTTCTTCTATCAGTAACACCATGCTTAAGAATTTTTTGTGGTTCCCTTTTAAAAGCCTCACACAATCCAGGACCATTATCACTATATTTTATATAAAACTTGTCATCCTTTCTACCTATCTCTATTTTTATCGTAGGTTTTTCAACTTTATGATTCTTAAATATTGTACTACTATTTGTTACTAAATTACTTATAATTGTCTCAAAGTCAAAAGGGAAACAACGTATATCAATTTCCTCGTTCTCGACATATACATAATCTATTTTATTATTTTGAACACTTTTCCATTTACTAATGCTATTTTGTATTATATTTCCTATATTTTCCTTTTTTCTTTTTCTCTTGTCCATTTCAACAGCATCTATTGTCACTTTAAACCAAGAATTGAATTTCTCTTTCAAAACTCTTAGCTTTTTTAACTCTTCTTTTGCCGAGATGATATCATTATCCTCTTCAAGACATGCATAAGCCTCTTTTACACCAACATTTAATTGCGTTGTTAATGCCTTTATTTCATGAATATAAGTATTTACAACTATTCCTGTTGTAGCCAAGGTTCTCAAAAGCCCCATTTCTTCTTGTAAATCTTGGATACGCTCTTCTTGATAACTTATCGCTTTATGAAAATTTTCATAACTCTGCTTTTTTTCACTATCAGCCTCATTATCTTTATTATTCCGTTCTTTTTCGCCCTCTTCTTTTTTATATTTATTTAATTCCTCTTTTGCAATCTTTAACGCCTGTTCACCTTTTGCTGTACTTTTATATAGTTGGTCTAATTTTCTTATTACATACTGTCTATCTTCCTCCAATTTTTCAATGAAATTCACAACTAATTCTCTAAATAATTTAAACTCTTTTGTTTCTACAATTCCTTCTCTACTCGATTTATCTGGCAAATTATCATTCAATCTAGATATTCTTATTTGTCCACATATTTGATTTGCTTGCACTCGCCAACTACCCGATTTATGTGACACTGCTGCTGGCGATTCAGCCTTCCTTGTTGATAAATCCAACCAATCGTACCCTGTAGTTCCATATATTCCATATGGACGAACTAAAAAATCATCCCTATATATTTTTATTCCACTCAATTCTTTAAAATTTGTACGCTTTGTAACAAAATTTTTATAATAATATTTTTCTTGGTTATCCGATTGTAATACCAACTTATAAAAATAAATATCTCCCGAAAAAGGCCCAATATTTATTTTCTCCTCTACACCAGGAAGGAAATCATAAATACTACCCTCTTTTATTATTAACTTGTCATTAAAATATTCCCTATCTTCATCCGAAAAATCCGCTTTTTTCATGATTTTTTCAAACTGTGCGCCAAAAAAGAATTCATTTCTATGAATCTGAATAGTACACTCACCAAAGTCATCAACTTCAAAATGTAATTTGTAATCATATTCATTTAGTAAATCCGGCAAAATTCTGGCATCTTTTGTCTTTGTACCTTGTAAAAAAAAGAATAATTCAAAAACATTATTTTCCATAGGCGGAAGCAACTTCTGTAAGCTACTTTTTACTCTTTCGATTACTACTTCATTCCACTGATCTCTAAGATTTTCTAATACAAAACAAGTACCAGTTCCTGTGAAGTCACTTTTTAGCATATCACATAAAAATTCATTGCCTAAGTCACTCAAAAACTCTGGGATATTCTCCGAAATATCATTTAACTCAGCATATGTGTCTGTTATCATTTCTGATGAATCAAAATTCTCCCAATTAACCAACCATTCAAATCTTTCATCTTTACTCACAGTTAGCATTGTACATTTCTCAGATATACGGTCTAATGCAAATCTTCCAATACCTTTTTCACCTGTATTTACTCGACCTGACTTTGTGAATACACTTTCTTTTTTAGTCGAATTCCCGATTGTCATCCAATTATTTATAATGACATCTTTATTCATTCCAATTCCATTATCAATTATGAATAATCTGTCTGTTGAACTCTCATAATAAACTACGCATTTTTTTGCATCTGCATCATATGTATTTTTTATCAACTCGATTAATGCGCCCTCTAAATTAGATACATTTTCACGTCCAATAAGCCTAGCAGTTTTTGCACTAACATTAAATGGTATTCTAGCCATACTATTCCTCCTCAAATCTGTAATCTTCAACATCCTTTGATGTTATTCTTAAAGAACTTCCACTAATATGTATTCCTACATCCAACACATATTGCCTAAAATCTCTACTTTCTAAAATACGTATTGCATCCTCCAATGTATATTCATTATTGCCTTCACATCTAACAATATACATTCCCGCATACGGAATACATTCTCTGGTAAGTCTATACACAGCTACATTCTCAGTAATAACTGTTGAGATAAGTAATTTATCACTGTCCAATCCAGCAAGTGCCTGTGACCTCCCATATTCATACCATTTTGCACTAGTATCACTTTGACGCTCGTCCAAATCATCTCGAAAATCATTCAAATACGCCGCTGCTTCTGGATAATTTGTTTCGAATTCTCCTTCTTCAAATCTTACTAAATGTCCATCATCATACATATACGGAAATATGATTTTTTCATTCTTCTGATACCGTAAGGATCTAGGAGTTGCTGTATCTCTCACCATATCTCTTTCTATATTATGCCCTTTACAAAGAAATCCTTGCTCTGTTTCTTGATAATCTTCTTCTTTGATTACATAAGCTTCGTTCAACAATGTTGCCACCACATGAGACACCTTGAAATAATCTCCAAATCGATGCATTCCATTTGCTAAATTCTCTGTAAAAAACCATTTATCTGTCAATTGATTTACCGGAATATTTATTTCTTTTTCTAAAGTCATATCCCTATAGTGTAATACACCTTGTTGTCTTTGCTTATCTAATACCATAATTGAGGACTTGACCAATGCATTATCAAATACTTTTTCCTGGGTATAGTCTTTGATAACCGTTATGTATGGTTTTATAAAATTTCTTAAGTTTAACCCAAATACAGTTTTAAATATACTACTAGGTATCAAGTAAGCCATTTTGCCATCTTGTGCTAATGCCTTAATACTTTTCTCAATAAAAGCATAGCAATAATCAAATTTCCCTTTTACACAAGTATTAAAGTTCTCCTTAACATATTTTTGCTCGTCTTTTGCCAACTCACTATAAGTTATGTACGGTGGATTACCTACGATAAATTGAAACTGTGATACATCATTCCACCGCAAATAATCATCATTAAAGATTTTCCATTCTACCTTATTAATATTATTTTTTTCTAATACTTTGTTTAAATTCTCTATACACTTTTGAAACTGTTCCGGATCAATTTCAACCCCATAAATATCTCTTGCTAACCCATTCTTGATTCGCGTTCTTGACAACCCATTTGCTACACAATCATCTATATACCTTTGAACAACTGCAACCAAAATATTTCCATCACCACATGAATTTTCTAATATTTTTCTTCCATACAAATGTTCTGTATACCCAACACTGTCAAGTAATTCTCTTACGTAATTTTCAGGCGTAAATACCTGGCACTTCTTGTTCATAACTTACCTCTTTGTATCCAGTTTATTTATTACGGCATTCATTTTATCTTCTCTTTTTCACTTTTCATCTAGAGACATTTTTTCAAGTAGTTCATACCCTTTGTTTGTAATAAAATAACGCCCTTTTGCGTGTACCATCTCAACGTACCCTTCTTCTACCAATTCCCTAATAATTTGATTAACTTTCAATTTACCACAGGGCACTAGACTGGCTATTTCTTGCTGATTAAGTGGACATATATTTTTACCTTCAATTTTTAATTGATTTTCCCTGACTATTAATAATACTTTTGTTTTTTCATTCACAAAATTTAAAACTTCATTCATTGTCTACACCTTCTACTCATTCAGCAATATATATCAGTTTGTTTTCGAAACCATTATAGCATTATTACTTCTTTTTTTCAATTATAATTACTTCTTTTCCCTTTGCCTTTAGTGGCATAGGCTTTCCTGTATCTCCTCCAGCAACCTTTGCTTTCATCACTTCCAGCTTCGCCTTCAGGGACACTCTTTCTGCAGGTGCATCTGCATACTGTCTGATGCCCTTATCCAATCCTGTACCCACTGTTTTCTCTGCAAGCGGAATACTCTTCGCCGGACGGCCTGCAACCTCTTTTTCGCTCTTTGGAGCTTCCGGCTCATCATCCATATCAATCCCATCATTGCCCTTTTCATCCATATTAAGCAGGGCATTTAATGCCGACAGACGCTCTAACTTCTCCGCAAGCTACGCTTCCTGTGCAAAAGGCTTGGTTACTTCCACCTTTGCGGTTTCAAGCTGATGGTGTGGTATAAAAAAGGTTGACAGCTTATTCTCAAGGATTTCATAATAAAACCAAGAGAATAAGGAGGCATTCAAAGTGGCACGTAAATATGATCATGAATATAAAGTACAGGCAGTAAAACTTGCCAAAGAAATCGGCGGTGCTAAGGCTGCGAAAGACTTAGGAATCCCGGAAGGAACGATCCATACATGGCTGAAAGCTGTAAGAGCCGGTAACTTAGATATTGGGGAAGGCTCCCATACCCCTGCCAGCGCAATGAGCCTGTCAGAAGAGATTACCATGCTGCGTAAATTTGACTGCTCTTATACAAACGGTTACACAGAAGGGACCAACAATGCAATAAAAGTGATCAAGCGGAATGCGTTTGGATACCGCAACTTTGATAACTTCAGGAATCGAATTTTTCTATCCCTAACTTAAAAGGAGACACAGGTGCTTCACACCTGTGCCTCAAAAAAACTTTACCCCAACTCTTGACAAAGAGCCTTTATTTTCGGTCATAACACAAAAGGACATCTCCCCGAAATTTCTTTCAGGAAAATGTCCTCTTAGTACAAACATTAAATTAATTATCGTACTTCACTGAAAAGTACGCTTTTCTCTAAGTCTTAATACAATTTCGCTCCTGCCGGAATCCGGTCATCTACCATCAGCAGATTCAGATCTTCCTGACCGTCATATTCATGTACGGCGGAGATCAGCATACCGCAGGAATCAATACCCATCATCTTTCTCGGCGGCAGATTTACGATGGCGATACAGGTCTTTCCGATCAGCTCTTCCGGCTCGTAATACTCATGGATTCCGCTTAAGATGGTACGGTCTGTACCGGTTCCGTCATCCAGGGTAAACTGAAGAAGCTTCTTGGACTTGGGAACTGCCACACAGTCTTTTACCTTTACAGCACGGAAATCAGACTTGCTGAAGGTTTCAAAGTCTACCATTTCCTCAAACAGCGGCTCTACTTTTACCTTGGAAAAGTCGATCTTCTCCGCCGGAGCAGCCTGTGCTGCATTGTTTGCTTCGTTCTTTGCAGCTCCCTGAGATTTCATGGTGGGGAACAGCAGCACGTCTCTGATGGCAGAGGAATCTGTCAGCAGCATACACATTCTGTCGATTCCGAATCCGATACCACCGGTAGGCGGCATTCCGATTTCCAGAGCATTCAGGAAATCTTCGTCCGTATGATTTGCTTCCTCATCGCCCTGAGCGAACAGTTCTTCCTGTGCTTTGAAACGCTCTCTCTGATCAATCGGGTCATTTAACTCGGAATACGCATTTGCCATTTCCCAGCCGTTCATAAAGAATTCAAAACGCTCTACATAATCCGGATTCTCCGGTTTCTTTTTCGTCAGAGGGGAAATCTCTACCGGATGATCCATAATAAAGGTAGGCTGCACCAGATGCTCCTCTACAAACTCTTCAAAGAACAGGTTCAGGATATCTCCCTTTTTGTGACGCTCTTCAAATTCCACGCCCTTTTCCCTGGCGATAGCCCTAGCTTCTTCCAGTGTATGGATCTCATTAAAATCAACGCCGGAATATTTCTTTACCGCATCTACCATAGTGATTCTCTCAAAAGGCTTGCCCAGGTCCATTTCAATACCGTTATATACGATTGTTGTGGTTCCCAGCACTTCCTTCGCCACATAGCGGTACAGATTCTCTGTCAGATCCATCATACCATGGTAATCCGTATAAGCCTGATACAGCTCCATCAGAGTAAATTCCGGATTATGTCTGGTGTCCAGCCCCTCATTACGGAACACACGGCCGATTTCGTAAACTCTCTCCAGTCCGCCTACAATCAGTCTCTTCAGATACAGTTCCAGAGAGATACGCAGCTTCAGGTCCTCATCCAGAGCATTGAAATGGGTTTCAAACGGTCTGGCAGCCGCTCCTCCCGCATTGGCAACCAGCATGGGGGTTTCCACTTCCATAAATCCTTCACCTGCCAGATAACGGCGGATAGCAGCCAGAATCCTGGAACGTTTGATAAACGTATCTTTTACATCTTCATTCATGATCAGGTCCACATATCTCTGACGGTAACGGGTATCCGTATCTGTCAGCCCGTGGAACTTCTCCGGCAGTACCTGAAGGCTCTTGGACAGCAGGGTAACCTCTTCCGCATGAACGGAGATCTCTCCTGTCTTTGTCTTGAATACAGTACCTCTGATGCCGATAATGTCACCAATATCCATCTTCTTGAAATCCTTATAAGATTCCTCTCCGATACTGTCCCTTGCCACATAAGCCTGCATTCTGCCCTTCAGATCCTGGATATTGCAGAAGGAAGCTTTTCCCATAACGCGTTTGAACATCATACGTCCTGCCATGGTTACTTCTTTTCCTTCCAGTTCTTCATACCGGTCTCTGATATCGCTGCTGTGAACCGTCACATCATACTTGGTAATGACAAACGGATCCTTTCCTGCAGCCTGCAGCTCCGCCAGCTTATCACGGCGTGCCTGCAATACATGATTTAACTCTTCCTGTGTCTTTGCCTGATTCTGCTCTGCCACTTTTTACTCTCCTTTTATATATGATAAAAATGATGATTTTCCTGTTTACATTCAAAATATTATATCGTAATCCAACATTTTTTGTCAAGACAGGAAACGGGAACAAAAACACGGTTTTTCCCGCATTTCTGCTCCCGATTTCGTTCTGTTACGGAATAATCTCCAGTTCTTTGGAATCCTTATTCAGGCTCACAGCTCCGTCTTTCGTAATGAGCATCAGATCTTCGATCCTCACGCCAAATTCTCCCGGCAGATAGATACCCGGCTCACAGGAAAAGATCATGCCTTCTTCCACTACGTCATGGTTCACTGCAGATACATCTCCTGCATCATGCACTTCGATTCCGATGCAATGGCCCAGACGGTGGGTAAAGTATGGACCATAGCCTGCTTCTGTGATAATATCCCTTGCCACCTTGTCGATCTCACAGAATTTCATACCCGGTTTCATCACTGCCTGAGCCGCCAGATTGGCTTTTTTTACAATCTCATACACTTCTCTCTGCTTCTCTGTCACGCTCTGATAGAAGAAAGTTCTGGTCATATCGGAACAGTAATCATTTACCTTGCATCCTACGTCAAACAGCACACAGTCACCGGATTTCAGCACGGTTCCATCCGGTTTATGATGTCCGATAGCCGCATTGGCCCCAAAGCTTACCAGAGGCCCGAAGGAAGGGCCCTGGGTCCCCAGTCTCTTGTAGATGGCATTCATGCCGGCAGCCACTTCCAGCTCTGTTACCCCTTCTTTGATCAGGCTGCGGAATTCTGCCATAGCCTGGTCATTTAAGCTGGAAGCATATTTCATTTTTTCAATCTCTTCTGCATCCTTTACCCGGCGTACGGCGTCCACACAGTCAGATGCATTTTTAAATCCGCTTCCTGCTCCCAGTTCCATCAGTTCCAGTAAAAATCTGGCAGCCATCTTCTTATCAATACCAAGAGGCTTGCTGTGGTCCGTGTAGGAAGCAATGATTTCACAGCCCGGGTCTGTATCGGAAAACCAGACTTTTTCCATTCCAATCTCTCCGTCCACAGTAAACAGCTTGTTCACAAACAGCTTATGGTTTCCATTGGCATTCAGATAAAGGGCCAGCAGTCTTTCATTGGGAAGGATCCATTTTCCCGTAAGATAAAAAATGGACGGCGGATCGCTGATGAGCATCTGCTCCAGTCCTTTTTCTTTCATTTTTTCAATGACTCTGTCAATCCTCTCTTTGAACATTGTTATTCCTCCTTCTATAAAAATTTGATTTTCTGTCCTGATACAAATCTCGCCGGATACAGAAGATCCGGCGAGAAACATTCACTTTTCAGCTGATTGTATTACATTCCGTAGAATACAGGAGCTCCAGGTCCCAGAGGCAGGTTGATGCCCATCATGTTCAGACCCATCCAGATAGCCATAAGGATACTCCAGCCGATCAGGAATGCGAAAGAATACGGAACCATGGAAGATACCAGCGTACCCCAGCCGGAATCTTTATCGTACTTCTTCATAATGGTCAGAATGTACGGAATCCATGCCAGTACCGGTGCGATCAGGTTCATACTGCTGTCACCGATACGGTAAGCTGCCTGAGTCAGCTCAGGAGAAATTCCCATCTTCATGAACATTGGAATAAATACCGGTGCGAAAATCGCATATTTTGCAGATGCAGACGCCATGAACAGGTTAATAAAGCCACTCAGGATAATGAAGCATATCATCAGGGCGATCGGGTTCATGTTGATAGCCTGCAGCAGTTCTGCTCCTTTGAAAGACAGAATCTTGCCAATGTTAGTGCGGCTGAAATAATTGGTAAACTGAGCAGCCATAAATGCCATAGCGATAAATCCTGAAATGGAAGCGATGGATTTGCTGAAAGAAGCAACTACATCCTTATCATTTTTAAAGGTACCGCAGATTTTTCCGTATACAAAAGACGGAACAAAAAACAGAATGGTAAACAGCGGGATAATGGAATTCAGCAGTGTGGAACCGTCGATCAGGCTGCCTGTTTCTGGATTTCTCATAAAGGAATTGGCAGGAATACAGCTGATTACATATAAAGCTGCAATACCAACAAATACCCAGTTGGCGATTTTCAGCGCTTTTTCTTCTTTAGCTGTCATTTCTCCGGTCGGCTCTACCAGGCTTCCGTCTCCATTCTCTTTGTACGGTCCCAGTCTGGGGATTACGATCTTCTCTGTAATCAGAGTTCCGATGATGGTGATCCAGAATGTGGACACGATCATAAAGAACCAGTTGGAAAGAGGAGATACGGAATAGGTGGGGTCCAGAGTTTTTGCAGCTGCATCAGAGAATCCGGACAGGATGGCATCTGTGGAACCGATCAGCAGATTTGCGGAAAATCCTCCGGAAACACCGGCAAAACCGGCTGCAATACCAGCCAGAGGATGTTTCTTATATGCCTTGAAGATCATGGCTGCCAACGGAATAAATACGACATAACCGGCATTCTCAGCAATATTGGTCATAACGCCAATGAATACTACCATAGGTGTTACCAGAAAAGCCGGTGTTACTTTTACCACTTTACGGATCAGGCCATTCAGCCAGCCGGAGCTTTCCGCTACGCCGATACCCAGCATAATGACAATGGTAAAGCCTAATGGTGCATAACTTGTAAAGTTGCTCACTGCAGATGTAAGCATATAGCGAAGGCCATCTACGCTGAACAGGCTGACAATGGATACGGTTGTGGTTTCCACTACTCCCGTAGCTGAATTATACGTCTCTCCGGAAGCGCTCCATCCCATAGCCGCTCCGATTCCGGAAATGATCACTACTGCTACTGCCAGATAAAAGAAAATGGTCAGCGGATGAGGCAGCTTATTGCCGGCAACTTCAATTTTATCCAGGAAGCGAAGCATCCAGGATTTTTTCTTTTCTGTCTTTCCCATACTTTTTTCTCCTATACACATTCTTATTTTATATTGATCCCATTCCTATTTCGCCGTATTGGATGCAATCAGCGCAGCATCCCAGACACCGGAAAATGGCGGGGAATAGCAAAGATCCATAAAGCCCATCTCATCTACCGTCAGCCCTGAATAGATGGCAATGGCATAATAGTTTGCTCTGGGTACTACGATTCCCTGCCCATAGGTCTCCGCTCCCAGAAGTTTTCTGCTTTCCCGGTCATAGATCAGCTTGATATTCAGCTTCTCTGTTCCGTAATACGACGCATAGCTGTTGCCGGTAATGGCGTGGGCTTTATAATCCAGCCCTTTCGCTTTCGCCTCTTTTTCCGAAAGTCCCACCTTTGCTGCATCCATACCAAACAGGCGGAGTGCGGAACTTCCGATCAGTTTAAATGGCTTTGGCTCCACTCCTCCCAGAATGTCGCCGATGATCCTTCCCTGCTTATTGGCATTGGTTCCCAGAGGCGCATACATATATTCCCCGGTAATGGCTGACTTCATGATGCTGCAGTCTCCGGCTGCATAGACATCCGGTACACTGGTCTCCATGCGCTCATTCACCAGGATGGCTCCATTTTTCGCTTTCTCCACATTCTGGATAAAAGCAGTCGCCGGTGCAATTCCCGCACTGTTGATCAGAATATCAACCGGAAGTTCTTCCTGGACGTCGCCCTTCTGGATCACGGCTTTTGTGATATGGCCATTTTCTTCCTTCAGAGAAGTCACTTTCCAGCCTGTTTTTACCACCACACCGTTTTTCTCCAGCTCTCCTTCCAGGGCTTCGCTTACCTCCTCATCAAAAGAGGACAGGATATGGTCTGCCAGTTCTACGATCGTAACCTCTTTGCCGTATCTGCGGCAGGCTTCCGATACTTCCAGACCAATGAATCCGGCTCCCACGATCACTACATTCTTATTATTCTCATTCTGCAGCGCTGTTTTCACCCTGGTTCCGTCTGCCACATCGCGGATCTCAAACAGATTTTCATACTGCTTATCAAATGGTGGGAAATGACGGACAGCTGCTCCGCTGCCGATTACCAACTTGTCATAACTGTCTGTAAATTCCTCCCCTGTGTGCAGATTCTTTACCAGCACTGTTTTCTGGTCGGTATCCACACTGAGAACCTCATGATAGGTTTTGATCGGGATCCCGCTCTGGGAAAACTCTTCCGCCGTTCTGGCAATCAGTTCTTTTCCCTGTTTAATATGGTCGGAAATATAGAACGGGATTCCACAGGCTCCATAGGATACCTCTCCACCCTTTTCGTAGACAATAATATCTACCTGGTCTTTCAAGTTCCTTTTCAGCTTAGAAGCTGCGGACATTCCTGCAGCCACTCCGCCGATGATTACAACCTTCACTCTTTTACCCTCACCTTTCTTTCCACGATAATCGCATTCGTCATACAACCAGTAACATTGATCAGTGTTCTTGGGACATCACCGATAGGGTCAATCGCTATCATCGGTCCCAGACCGGATACAGCAGATTCCATGCCGCTTCCCATCACCACAGCAAATTCAGCCATAGTAGCCGTTCCCGGTACTCCCGTGATTCCATAAGAAGTAAGGACGATCACCACCACTGCTGTGACCAGTGCTGCCAGGCTCCAGCTTCCGCCTGCCATATTCACAGAAAAGACCAGCGCCATAGTTGGGAACAGTGCGCCGCATCCCTGCATTCCTGATGCGATGGCATAAGCTGCCACATCATCTGTGATTTCCTTATTCAGGCCAAGCCCCTCTGACAATGCAGCCTGAGCCTCCGGCAGACATGCAGATCCGGAACGGGTCTTCAGCGCTTTCATCATGGGAACCTTCCCTGCTTTCAGGAAAGCAGCAGGGCTCACTCCGCATACAGCAGAAAGAAGCAGCTGAAGGACCAGCATCACTGCCGCTGCCAGGGTCAGTACTAACAGGAACTTGACTACCTGCCAGATTCCTCCCAGACCTTCCGAAGCGGTCAGCGCTGTCATAATGGCAAATGCTCCTGCCGGCTTGTAAGCAATGATGGTCTTGCAGACACTTCCCAGAATGGAAAAGGCTGCTTCCGTCACATCAAAGAACGGCTTTACTGTATCCATGTATTTTCCAGACATCCTTCTTGCCGCGATCCCGACAAAAACGGCTGCCACAAATACCGCAACTACATTGCCAAGCAATGCATCCAATGCCAGATTGGAGGGAACCAGCCTTCCAATCACCTCTGTCAGATTGATTCCTTCTGCCATTTCCACCGGGCCAATGCCGCCTTCCGGACTTCCCACATGGAAGAAAATACCGAAGCCCAGACTGACTGCAGAAGCCAGCGCCAGCATCAGGGTATTCACCCATTTTTTCACTTTTACTTCTTTCGGCGTTACTTTATAAGCCGGTGTATGCAATACCATACGAATGGTGGCAATAAATACTGCCGGAGCGATCAGCAGGCGAAATAACGCCAGATAACCGGTTGACACCAGGGAAAACCAGTTTTCCGTACCACCCAGTACACCGCCTGGCAGGAACTGATCCCCATAAAACAGAAGCAATCCAAACACCGTTCCGCACCCGGTTCCAATCAGAACTCTGGTTGCAAAACTGAACTTCTTTTTCGGCAGATGATTCATCACATAAACGAAAACCAGAAATACTATGACAGCCACAGCTGATGCCGCGCCTGACACTGAACAAAATTGTTCCATCACAACTCATAACCTCCACTTCGTCAGCAGCCTGTCATAATGCGGATAATTTCTTTATCAGTCTCCCGCATACCATATTTTCCAAGCCGTCCCACATTTTTTATCGTATGTTCCACATCCTGGGCTACGATGCCTTCGCCATCCTCAAATTCCTGGCCTTCCCGGCACATCTCATATCCCAGGATTCCTGCTTCCACTGCTGTAGCAATCTTTGCCGCACAGGAAGGCTTTGCACCGTCACAGATCATTCCCGACGCAATGGCTACTGCATTGACCAGAGTCTGTGCCACCGTTTCCTGATCTGCTCCATACAGGTAAGCGATTCCGCAGCCTGCTCCACAGCCTGCGCTGACTGCGCCGCAATAAGCTGACAGACGGCCGATTCCTGTCTTCTGGTGGATAGCCAGAAGATTGGCAAGGGTCAGTGCCCGATAGATTTTCTCCTCTTCCACATTCAGATACGCTGCATATTCCAGCACCGGAAGAGATACGGTCATTCCCTGATTGCCGCTGCCGGAATTGATCACTACCGGAAGTTCACAGCCGCTCATCCTGGCATCCGAACCGGCTGCCGCTGCCGCTCTTGCTCTTGTACGGATGTCATTGCCTCTGGTCTTCAGCAGGACACTTCCGATATTAGCGCCCCAGTCATGTTCCAGACCTTCTCTGGAGATTGCTGAGTTATACGCAATCTGACGGTCAAGCACCTCTTTCACGTCATCAATATCCACAGTGTCGGCAAAATCGTAAATATCATACACATCCAGAAGACTTCTGTCTGTCATTCCCGCATCAGCCTGGTCTTTTTTCTCTTCCGTTTTTACCGTTTCCGACTGATAAAGAATCTTGCCATTTTTTTCCACCAAAACAATATTGGTATGATGACCTGCTATCCTGATTTTTGCCACGTCTTCTCCATTCCATACCGTGACGATCATATCCAGGACTTCTTCTGATTCCAGAGGCTTCACATCGATCACATTCCTGCTCAGATACTCCTTCATCTCTGTTTTCTGCTCTGCCGTCACTCCTGCCACCACTTCCAGTTCCCTGGAAGCATCTCCGCCTGCTATTCCTGCTGCTGCAGCTGCTTCGATCCCTTTCAGCCCGTCTGTATTTGGAACAATGACACTTTTTACATTTTTAATGATATTGCCGCTCGCCTCTACCAGACATCTGTCCGGCATACATCCCAGCGTTTCCCTGGCTTTTGCCGCACAGTAAGCCAGAGCGATCGGCTCCGTACAGCCCATGGCCGGAACTAATTCCTCTTTCAGGATATTCACATACATTTCATATCGTCTGTCTGTCTTTTCCATACTCAGAAAATCCCCTTTCTCTGTTTGAAAGCATTTCGTCATATCCTACGAAAGATGTGACTGTTTTCCTTTATCCTTCCACTAAATTTTACAATTCATTTTGTAAAATGTCAATCATAACAATAATAATTTATTATTGCAATAATATATTTCTCTTTTTATGCAAAAAAGAGACAGGAACTTTATCCTGTCTCTCTGATCACTGTTTCCCTTTTGAAATTTTGGATAAATAACGGTAGATACTGGCTTCTGAACAATAAAGGTAACTTGCCGCCTCTCCAACGGCCCCTTTCAGCTGAAATAATCCGCTCCGGCTCAGCTTTTCCAGTATCTGGATCCGGTCATCCTGGGTCAGACGCTCTCTGACAATCGCTTCACAGGACCCTACGGTTTCCATGACTGCCCGTTCCAGAAGATCTTTCATCACATCATTGGTAAACGTCTCCACTGCTTTCCCGCAAACCAATCCGTCTTCTGCTTCCGGAAGCAGATGCATACCGCCTAACTGTAAAATCTCCTCGCTCAGCTTCTGATACCTGGTCATATCGATATTGATGCACAGCTGCCCTACTAATTTCCCTTTTTCCCGGATAAAATAAGTAGATGACCGAAGGCGCTTCCCCTGCTTCGCCTTTCCCAGATAGTTGACCACATAATCTTTTTCTTTCCACTGCTCGCTGGCCAGGACAGACAGGGTAAAATCTGTAATAGGCGCTCCCACAGTCCTTCCGCTTACATGACCATTGGCGATCGCTACAATATCATGATTAGGCTTCCGGCAGTCACGAAGCACCACTTCTGTGTCTTCTCCCATCACCTCGCCCAGAAAATCCACCAACTTCTTATAGTAGTCCAAGATATCCACAGTTTTATCCTTTCACCCCAGTCTCTGCCGTATCTTTTCGTTTCTTTTATGATACCCGTTTAATTTCCAGAACCTTATACTGAATCGTTCCCATCTGAGTTTCCACCTCAACCACATCGCCTACTTCCTTTCCAAGGAGGGCACGGCCTACCGGTGACTCATTGGAAATTTTATTCTGAAGGCTGTTTGCTTCTGTAGAACCCACAATGCTGAATTCCATGTCCTCATCAAATTCCACATCTTTCACTTTTACCATACAACCTACATTGATCCGATCCAGGTCGATTTCATCTTCTACCACTACTTCTGCATTTTTCAGAAGTTTCTCCAGCTCTTCAATCCTGGCCTCAATATCTCTCTGTTCATCTTTCGCTGCATCATACTCAGCATTTTCTGAAAGATCCCCCTGCTCTCTGGCCTCTTTGATTTTCTGAGCTACTTCCTTTCTCTTAAACACTTTCAGATTCTGCAACTCATCTTCATATTGTTTCAGACCTGCATAGGTCAGGATATTTTTCTTTTCAGCCATTTTCTTGCTTCCTTCCTTATCATAATTTCTTGCCCATCCGGCTTCAACCTTATACAGTATACGACGGGCAACCTTCTCGCATTCACAGTATTATAGCTTAAACCTTTTCTTATGTCAAGAATCTCAGTTCCGTCCTTCTGCCAGCGGTGCAAATTTTTCAAGAATCAGCTTCTCAAGGCCTTCATAATCTTCTATCAGGTTCACTTCATTCCGCAATGCTGCCGAATGAGGCAGACCTGCCGTATACCAGGCCACATGTTTTCTCATTTCACGGATTCCCGAAAATTCTCCCCTCATCTCCACCTGCATTCTGGCATGACGCAGGATCGTATGGCATATTTCTTCTGCTGAGGGCCTGGGAAGCAATTCTCCTGTCTCCAGATAATGATCGATCTCCCGGAAAATCCAGGGATTTCCCTGGGCTCCTCTTGCCACCATTACTCCATCACAGCCTGTCTCTTCTAACATCTGTCTGGCAGCCTGGGGTGTAAAAATGTCTCCATTGCCGATCACCGGTATGGATACCGCTTCTTTCACCTGACGGATAATATCCCAGTCTGCCTTGCCGGAATAATACTGTTCCCTTGTCCTCCCGTGAACAGCTATTGCCGCTACGCCACAGCTTTCCACGATTTTTGCAATCTCGACCGCATTGACCGAATCGTCGTTGAACCCCTTGCGTATCTTTACCGTAACCGGTTTTTTTACCCGCTTTACCATGGCTGTAAAGATTTCTTCCACCAGCTTTGGATTTTTCATCAAAGCAGAGCCTTCACCATTGTTTACCACTTTCGGCACCGGACAGCCCATATTAACGTCAATCATATCATAGGGACCGTCCTCAATCCTTGCAGCCATGCTGCTCATAATCTCCGGGTCTGAACCAAAAAGCTGCACAGCCACCGGCTGTTCTTCTTTCCTCACTTCCAGAAGTTCCTTTGTATTCTTATTATTATAATAAATAGCCTTGGCACTGACCATTTCTGTATATAAAAGGCCGCAGCCCTGTTCTTTGCAGAGCAGACGAAATGGCAGGTCGGTTACCCCTGCCATCGGTCCAAGCGCCAGCCTGTTCTTGATTTTCACGTTTCCGATCTGAAATCCCATATTATTCCTCATCATCTGCCAGGTCCGGCTCCTCACCCAGATAAAATACTTTAAAATACAGTTCCAAAGACTCTAACAGTTCCCGTCTTTCCTCCCGGAACTGTTTGATCTTCAGATAACTTCCTATCTCATCAATGCTGCCATCATACTCATGGGCTTCTGTGCGGAATTCCAGAGTACCGTCCGGAAGAAATTCTAACATCAGTACGCCTCCCACTTCCTGAACAAACCACACGCACATGATCTGCAGCTCTTTTTTTACGCTATCCGGAAGTCCGGCAAATTCCTCATTAAAATAATATTTCTGATTATATGCGCTCGCCCCGCAAAGCACAACCGTTTCGTCTTTCAATTTTCTTCCTCCGCTCCATATCCAGTATCACATTGCCCCTTATTCTACCATAAGTCCCGGGAAAGTTCAATGCCGCAGCTTTTCCCTTGCCGCCGATGACATCTTCACTGTGATTCCTTCCCAGTCCGATGCTTTGTAGCTGTAGAATGTCTTGTTTTTTAAATTTTCCAGCAGTTCATCCTTTTCTTCCCAGATCATTCCCGTATCGCCCCGGTAATAGGCTTCTACCAGAAATTCTTCTTTCTCATCCCCATCATCCTGAGATTCTTTATGAATACGGGGACTTAATAGTTTTTCATTGTAACTCAGTTCAAAGACCAGTTCATCATCTGGAATAGTATCATCAATTTCAATCTGAGTCCCATCCCAGATACCTGCATACATTTCAATGGAAAATTCTTTCTCCGGATCCCGGGATACCCGGTATGCCTCCGTCACCACATCCTCTTGCCCGACTACTTTCTCTCCCAGATAATGAAAGGAAGAATATTCCCAGAAGGAAATGCCAGCTCCAATCCCCACAAGAAGGGCGCCTGAAAGCATGATCCCCAGTAATGCAACTCTATGCTTCATATGTTATTTCCTCCTTTTTCCCCATGGCCAAACAGAATATCCTGAACCAGCAGAAACAGAGCGGTACACCCTACTACTCCTCCAAACATTCCAACCATAAAGCCCACCACCGGATAACCGAGAACGGTAAGAACCACTAAAATGCCCAGACAAACCACTCCTGCAAGATCCATGACCGCCATAGGCAACAACAGAAATACGGTTCCTGCTGCCTTGATACACCACAGGATTCCCCTCTTTATACTCCTCATCCACTGATACCCCTGCTTTCTTTTTCTGTTTTTTCCCTCAGTCTGTTCCAGATCCGCCGGTAATGTTTCCTCAGATATTTTCTTTTTCCTTCCAAATCCCAAGCAACATGTTTGAGCCCACTGTTTCAGACAGGTCAAGCATCTCTTCACTGCTCCAGATACTTTCTTCCCTATTGTCTGGAAGATTCTCTTTCCCCGGTCAGCCTCTTCCTTAACCGTACTGGAAAAATGGTTCTTTTTCCCTTCTCCTCCAAACAGACGGATATGTCTTTTTCTTCCGTATTCCGGATCCACATTATACGCATCTAAAATTTCTACCGCCAGGTCATCCAGATTTCCAAAATCCTGGATTGCCGCTTCTTCCGACAATCCGCTGCCTATTCTCAGTTCAATATGCTGCCGGTATTCGCTTAAAATATCTTCCCGCTCCTGTTTGTTTAAAACCTGAAGCCTGTCCTCCAGTGAATGCAAAAATTCCTCTCTGTTCACTCCCCATCACACTCCTTTATAAAACCATTTACTTTTGCGGAAAATTCCTCCCAATCTTTTTTTAACCTGTCTTTATAAAGTACTCCTGCGGCTGTCAGATGATAGTATTTTCTGGGAGGACCTTCCGTCGATTCCCTCAGATAGGTTTCAAAATATCTTTCATTGGTCAACCTCTTTAAAAGGGGGTATATGGTTCCTTCATTCACATCAATCACTTTAGATACCTCATCTACCAGTTCATAGCCATACATATCTCTGCCAGTTACTGACAAAAGCACGATCAGCTCAAGCACCCCTTTTTTAAACTGCACATTCATATTCTCACCCCTTTATTATTATATTATATTTAGTACCTTGTATTGTCAAGTACTATACAAAAAAAAGAATCCTGCCGGAGCAGGATTCTTTTCTAATTTTCCACAAATTCTTTTTCCAACAGGATTTTTTCCACCAGAATCGCCGCATCCCTCACACAATCCGGACAGGAACACAGGACTACCTTGGTTCCCACACCTTTTAATACACCACAGGTTACACTCTGGTTTTTCTCTTTAAATCCTGACATAATAGCCTTTGACAGAGCATAGCTCTTAGCCTTACTCTCCGGCTTCTCCAGATTTCCTGTACTTCCTTTCAATCCTGCCAGGACACAGGCTCCGGATACCGCTCCGCAGGTTCCTTCCATATTTCCCATACCATGCCCCAGCGCTTCTGTCATACAAAACATTTCCCGTTCATCCATATCAAACAGATCACAGTATGTACAAGCTATAGCCTGGGCACAATTATACCCATTTTTGTATTTCTCTACTGCCAATTCTACTCTTGTATCCATAAAATTTTCTCCTTTTACAGTTCACTCCTGTCCGGAATAGAGGGTGCTGCTCCTGCCCGTGATACTGCAATTGCCGCTGCTTTCGCCGCATGATCAAGTGCCTCTTTCGGATTTTCTCCCCGCATCAGACCACCGATGAAAAATCCGGTAAAGGTATCCCCTGCAGCTGTGGTATCCACCACCGGTACTTTATAAATAGGCTGGGTAAGGATCTCTTCTCCGTCCTTATACATGGAGCCGTCACCGCCTAATGTGAGCACAATCTTAGCCCCTGGAAATTTCTGAGACAATTTCCGGATCAGTTCTTCTCCGCTTCCATTCTCTTTGCAGATATCTCCCGCCTCAATCTCATTTAACAGGAAATAATCCACGTATTCCAACGGGTAGGTACCGATTTTTTCATCCATCGGTGACGGGTTTAATACAATCTTCATTCCTTTTTCATGAGCCTTCTCCATAATATATCCGATCTCATTGATCTCATTCTGCAGCACCAGGAAATCCCCTTCCTCAAAATGGCTCATAGCCTGGTCTACCTGCTCTTTTGTAATCTCCTGATTGGCACCGCCGTACAGCAGGATACAGTTCTGTCCTTCCATATCCCTCTGGATGATCGCATGGCCTGTCTTACCTGCTGTATGTGCCACCAGGCTTACATTGACCCCGGCTTCCTCCAGCTGGCGCAGCAGAAATTCCCCGTCACTTTCTCCTACAGCCCCTGCATGCCATACTTCCACCCCGCTCTTGCTCAGGGCAATAGACTGATTCAGCCCCTTTCCACCGCTGAAAATCTCCATTTTGGAGGAGGAAAGTGTTTCTCCTCCCCTCACAAAATGCTCCACACTGTACACATTATCAATATTCAGTGATCCATAATTCAGTACCTTCATGTTACCTTCTCCTCCTCATTCATTCCTCTGAAAAAATAATGCCACTGTTTTTTAAAAAAGCCTTGGCTTCGCTGTCCCACTCCAATTCCAGAGACCGTTCCATGGTAAACACAGAAAACGATACTCCTGTCACACAATGCAGTTCCCCATGTCCGTATCTTATCCCCAAATACAGCCCTTTCACTGCATCCGGCCTCCATTGGCCTCCCAGCTTATTCAAAAACTTTTCCTTCTGCTCCTGATTCAGGGCAAATTCGATCCGAAAACTTTCCGGAAGCCTTTTCCCTCTCACCAAGGAAAAACAGATAGGTTTCAGCTTTTTCCATCTGGAAAATTCCCCGATTCCCTCTTCCTGGACTTCCTCCTCCGTGTAATATCCGGAACGTGTATGCCCATCAATGGTAAAAGAGTTATAGGTCACCACCTGTGCCTCTCTCACTAGAAAATCATCAAACAAACTGCCAATAAACAGACTGGAAGTAAAGTTCTTTATATCTTCTATTTTCAAAGAAACCATACTATCTCCTTTCTGACGTCCGCATTCACAGTTTTTGCCAAATCAGCCTTAGTATATCATACCTGCTGCAGGAAGTACAAGAGTGGGAAAAGGAATTTCAATTTTCCCTTTTTACAAAAATATCCTTCTGACTTTGCACACTCTGAGTTTTAAAATCAAACGGATTCAATCCATATTTCTTTTTGAACACGGTAGAAAAATAGCTCATGTTAGAATACCCTACCAAATCAGAAACCTCATATACTTTCATGTTGGTTTTGCTCAACAGTTCTGCAGCCTGCCGCAAACGAACTTCTGTCAAATATGCAGTAAAATTTATCCCCGTTTCTTCTTTGAATATCCTGCTAAAATAATCCGGACTAAATTCCAGATATTCCGCCACATCTGAAAGAGTAATACTTTTTGCATAATTTTCCTTTATATACATAACCGCTCTTTGAATCGGAGCAGAATAATTTGTGATATTTTCCGTTCTTAATTTCTGAATTTTTTGAACATACTCTTTCATATATTCTTCGATTTCGGAAAAATAATCTGCTTTTTTTATCATTCCGGAAATTCTTTCCATTTCTGCCATTTCTTTCTCACTATATGTACCATAAGCATAATATAAATATTTCAGCAAAGCTTCACAAGTTTCTCTCACATAAGCAATATTGAAAAGGCGAACCTTTTTTATGTAACCCATAATCTCAAACAACAGTTCCTGACTTTCCTGAAAATTATCGGTTTTGGATATTTTGATAAATTTCTGTCTCATTTCAGTCACTATACGGATTCCATTTTCATTTCCCGCTATTTCCTCCATATAAATACCTTTTTTGTGACTCCAAAACTGCTGTTTTCTCCGATTTTCAGCCTCTCTCAATGCAATGGGAATCCATTTATAGCCTGTATAAACATTACTGATTCCAACAGATTCCTTGGTTTGATCAATAAAGCAGTTACCTATTTTATATAAAACTTCTTTTTGCTTTGACAAAACAGAACACTCTTTTAAATTACCTACTAAAAATAACTGATTTTTTCCATATGAAAGAATCATTGCTTTTTCTATCAGATTCTTTATCTGATCAAAAATAACTTCAGTCCCTGCACTCACAAGTGAAACCGCAAAAATCCCATATTCTGAAATTTCGGCATTTAACTGTGCAAGCATATCGGATACCGTATGATCGTCCCATTTTTTCATTCCCTCCAGACTTTCTTCCAATAGTCTGTTTTTTTCCTGAATTATCTTATATTTTTGGGATCCCTGATATCTGCCTTCTATTTCTTTCGATATCTTAAGCAAAATTTCATCCATCAAAGCAATGGTTACCTCTGTCTTTAAGATATACTCACTCACCCCATACTGCAACGCACTTCTGGCAAAATCAAAATCAGAATAACTGGTAAGAATAATCAAAGGAATTTCCTTATTCTGTTTTCTTATTTCTGTAATAAGATCCAGGCCTCCCATAACAGGCATTTTTATATCAGTAATTATAAGATCTGGATTTTTCTTTTCGAACAATTCCAAAGCTGCCTTCCCATTTGATGCCATTCCAACTACACTGCAAGTTACCGAAGAATGATTTACACAGAATTCCAACCACTCTCTAATAGGAAGCTCATCATCTACAATCAAAACTTTTAACATAAAATCCCTTCTTACCATTCAACATAATATAAATTCCTTATTCTTCAATCAAATACGGAATCTCAAATGTAACCGTAGTCCCTATCTGTTTTTCACTTTTAACCGTAATGCCATATCCTTCCCCAAAATATAGCTTCAACCTTTCATTGACATTTTTTAACCCTATATGATGTTGTTTGGAATCATCATCTTTCTCGCCAATTAAACTGTTTTTGATCTGTTCTTCATCCATTCCTACACCATCATCGATAATTTCCACAATCAGCCTGTTTTCTCGTTTCCAGGAATTTACAATAACCGTTCCATTCCCTCCTTTTGGTTCAAGTCCATGAAAGATTGCATTTTCAAGAATCGGCTGCAAGGACAGCTTTGGTATCTTTCCTTTTTGAACATCATCATCAATATTGAAAATGACCTCAAAATTATTCCCGTATCTATATTTTAACAAAAAGACATATTGCTGCAGCATGGAAACCTCTTCTTCCAAAGAAATCAGTTCTTTCGGATTGCTCAACACATTCTTCAAAATCCTGGAAAAAATAGTCAGCATATTCTCCACGTCCTGCATTCTGTTCATAGCTGCCATGCATTTAATATTGAACAAGGTATTATAAATAAAATGTGGATTTATCTGAGACCTCAAAAAATTCATTTCTGCTTTATTTTTCTGTTCCTGCTTTTGTTCGATATCTTTTAACAGCATTTGAATTTTTTCCATCATCCCATTAAACCCATCTCCTAATTCCTGCACTTCCTTCCAACCTATTTCATGATATCTGACATTTAAATCTCCTTTCTGCATTTGTTTCATGGAAACACACAGTCGATAAATAGGTTTTACAAGCGTCCCAGAAAGTATAACCGCCAGCATAATTGTAATAACGATGCATATTAATAGCATTCCCATAATCCTTTTCTGAATTTTATACAAAGATTCCATAATTACAAATACAGGAGTTTCTTCTACAATAATATAATTCAGGTTTTCATCATATGAATTGATAAGATAGAATGATTGATCTGCTTTGTCAACTATCGCATAACTGTTAGTTCCGAAAAAATCATAAAACCTGTCCATATTATAAAAATTAATTCCCACCATATTTTTATCAGGATGAGAAATAATGCTCCCCTGATTATTCAATATATATACACTATTCTGCCCATTCAATGCTGATTGGTATGTTTCTGCTATAATTTTTTCTTTAATTAAAATAAATAGCGTTCCTATTGTTTTACCTGTAGATTTATCCACCAAAATTCTCGCTGCAGCCTGTACCGAATCTATATCTCCTTCATTCGCTTGATACATCTTTGTCCAATAAATATTCCCCTTTTCATTTATCATATCCGCATACCACAATTTTTTCTTGGGAATGCTAAAATCATAATTTAAAGATTTATCAGACAGATACTGATATCCATTTTCCAATTCTAAAGCTACGCAGTAATCATAATCACTATTCACAAAAGCCTGGCGATACTGAGTATCCAGGCTGTTCAAATAGTTTTCCAGCTCTGCCGTCTCAGAATCCTCCAGGCAATTCTGTATATAGTGGTTTAAATCCATATCGTAATAATACAAATTGGATAATGTGACCATTCTGTTATGTATGACTTCAATTCTCTCTCCAATCTGTTGAAGCATTCCAACTCGGGCATTTCCAATTTCCGTCATCATGACACGGCTCATCTGTTTAAAGCAAAATATTCCAATCAGGCCTATCAAAAAAATCCCTGTCAGAGAAAAAAGAAGAATTAAAATACTTCTCAGGCTCTTATTTTTCACAATCCAATTCTGAATCATAAAACGCCACCTTTATATGTATATGTAATATACATGATTCTAACATTTCATTACTAAAAAGTCTATGTTATCCTACTCTCTCCTTTTCTACCACCATTTAATCAAATCTGTAATTTTATTTCTCAGCTCAATGAATTCAGGATCTGAAACATTTCTTGGCCATGGAAGTGGATTTTTTATTATTGTTTTTACTCTTGTGGGTTTATTGGTAAGCACCATAATATTTTCTCCCAAATAAACCGCTTCCTCAATATTATGAGTGATAAAAATGACAGTGGTATTCGTCTTTTTCCAAAGTTTAATCAGTTCATCTTCCAATTTAAACCGAAGTTCCAGATCCAGTTGTCCATAAGGTTCATCCATCAACAACAGTTCCGGTTCCGTAGCAAATGCCCGGGCAATCACCACCCTTTGAAGCATGCTTGCTGACAGCTGTCTTGGATAATAATCCCGATACTCCTCCAATCCCACCATTTTAATTACCCAATCCACGGATCGTTTTATTTCTTCTTCACTTTTTTTCTTTATTTCCAATCCGAATCTGATATTTTCTTCCACTTTCAGCCACGGCATCGTGGAATATTCCTGAAATATGTACGCAATATTATGTTTTTTTAAATTAACTGGTTCTCCATTGACCAGTATCTCTCCTGATGTAATATCATACAATTTTGTCAGACTATTCAAAAAAGTAGTTTTACCACATCCCGTAGGCCCCACTATGGTTAAAAACTCCCCGTTTTTTACGTTAAATGATAAATCATCAAGAACCAATAAATCTCCAAATTTTTTTGTCAGATGAGATACTTCTACTTTATTTTCCATCATATAAAACTACCCCTTTCTTCCATTATACCGTAGCATCCATAGCCTGAGTAATAATCTCTCTCAGTTTCAAAAACTCTGGTGATACATAATCTCTGGGTCTTGGAAGTTCAATCTTAAATTCCTGTTTGATTGATGCAGGGCGGTTGGTTAACAGAATAATTCTGTCTGCCAGATAAATAGCTTCCTCTATATTGTTGGTAACAAAAATAACGGTTCGCTTCTCTTTCTGCCAGATGTTTTCCAAAGCTTCTTCCATCATATATCTGGTCTGTGCGTCTAAATGACCAAATGGCTCATCCATAAGCAAGACTCTTGGATCGTTGCAATACGCTCTGGCAATTCCAACTCTCTGTCTCATACCTCCGGACAATGCTTTCGGATAAGAATCCTCAAATCCTTTCAGCCCCACTAAATCAATAAAATGATCAGCTCTTTTCCTGGTCTCCTTCTTGTCTTTATTTCTTACTTTCGGGCCAAACTCGATATTTCCCCGTACTGTGCACCAGGGAAAAAGAGCGGTTGTCTGATACACTACTCCAAGATCTGGCCTCGGTCCTGTGATTTTTTCATTTTCCAGGCTGATGCTTCCCTCTTCACATTCCTCTAATCCGGCAAGCATTTTAATCAGCGTTGTTTTTCCACACTGTCCCGGTCCAAATAAAACTACAAATTCATTTTCCGTCACATCAAAATCAATATGTCTGATAACTTCCGTACATTTTCCATCTCCATAAAAAGTCTTGGAAACATCTCTGCAGGATAAGATTTGTTTTACAGCGTTGTGTTCCATGAACATACCTTCCTTTCTATCCAGCTCATGGCAGTAGTCAGTATAAAACCGATCACTCCAATTGTAATCATTCCAACAATAATCTGAGCTGTATTTCCTGTATCAGTACCTCGAATAATAATCCAGCCTACTCCTTCATTGGATCTTACCATCTCGGCCACAAGAACGGCCATCCAGCATGATGACATAGCGACCTGCAGTCCCGCAAATATCTGTGGCATGGATGCCGGAAGAATAATCCTTGTAAATACCTTTCTTTTTCCAGCTCCTAACATACGTGCTGCGCCGATTAAAGTTTCATCCGTTCTGCTGGCACCTACATAGGAATTCAATGTAACATTAATAAATGCCCCCAACCATATAATAAAATATTTAGAAGCTTCATCAATTCCAAACCATAATATAGCCAAGGGTATCCATGCAATCGGGGGAATCGGTCTCAAAAATTCAAAAATCGGTTTTATAATAGCCTCTGCTATCTTGGAAGATCCCATGGCAATTCCTACAATGATACCAGTCACGGATGCCAGAGTAAATCCAACCATCACCCTATATAAACTCCACATAATATGTCCCCACATGGTATAGGTTCCAATTGGTTTTACAAAAGAAGTAAACAGCATACTAAAAACACTAACCGGATCTGGAAATGTATCTTTTGCGGACGTACATGTAACTAAGAATATCCATCCCAAAAGTAACAATAATAAGTCAAAAACTACCCAACCGATTTTTTCAAGCTGTACAGCCTTTTTCATTATCTGCTCACTCCCTTCACAATTCTTTTTTCTGCAATTCCAAGCACATACGATAAAATTGCTCCTATGGCTCCTATGGTCAACATTCCTACAATAATAAGATCTGCCCGGCCTAAAGAGCGGCTCGTATAAATCATATATCCCAGTCCTTTATTCGCTGCCAGCATCTCTGCTGCCACTAATGCCATCCAGGAAGATCCCAATGATAATCTTAAACCAGTAAAAATTGATGGAAGTGCCGTAGGAATTGCTATGCGAAACAGCATTTCTCTTCTGCTTGCTCCAAAAGTCTGTGCTACCCACAAATGCACCTGACTTGTTTGCTTAATCCCTGCAAATGAATTAACTACACAAGGAATAAATGCTGACACAAAAATTACAGCTGCTTTTGCTCCTAATCCAATGCCAAACCACAGAATCATAATCGGAATCCACGCTACAGTAGGAACCGGACGGATTAAATCAAATAATGGACGAAAGAACTTTTCGAATCTTGGATGCCATGCCATCATAATTCCAATCGGCACTCCTGTAACTGATCCAAGGAAAAATCCGAAAAGCGATACTTTCAAACTGGTAATTATATGTACTGGTAAAATTTCTCCATCCGGTGTTTTGGTATAGAATTTTTTTATAAAGGAATCCAGCACTTTTACCGGACTAGGCATGGTATAATCCGGAAGAATATGAAGGATACCTGTAATCAACTCCCAAACAAAGAAGAATACGCAGACAGACACTACGGATATCATTAAATATTTTCTTTTTTGAGCCCTTTGCTGTTTTTCATGTTCCAACAACTTTTGCTGTTTTTCATCCATATATATACCCCTTTCTCAAATCAGCACATCTCTCTTGCAGAAAGATGTGCTGATTATTGATTTTACAATTTTAATTCACTCTTTACTTCCCATATCCAATCGCTTCTTCTACGATGTCCGTCACAATATTGGTATCATAAATGGACAATTTATCTGCTTCCAATGTACCGATTTCTACAAAGAATTCTGCATTTGCCTTAGTAGATGCTCCTAATTCCATATTTTTTGCCTCTTCAGCTGTTAAAAGAGGTCTCATTTCCACTTCTTTTCTCACAGTTTCCTCATCGATATCAGACCCATTTTTCTTATACCAATCTGACAAAAGCTGTACTTCCAGATCCTGATCCTTACAAAGTGCTTCATTTGCTTCAAAAAGTGCTTTTACAAAGGCAACTAACAGATCATGCTTTTCATCATATGCCTTTGGCGTAGCGATCACACTTTCATTTTGAGGAACGTCCAGATTATTTAAATCAGCAACACACACCCATCCCTGTTCTTCTCCTGCATAACTTACAGAAGGCGCAAGTGCTGCCGCATCTCCTTCGCCTGCAAGAAATGCCTGATAAGCAGATGCCTGTTCCATGTTCACTACTTCTACTTCATCTGGATTTACTCCGATTTTCTCCAGCCATTTTAATGCAGTCATATGGGATACATGTCCATTTTGGTAAATGATCTGTTTCCCTCTTACGGTATCCGGATCTCCCATAACCTCCGGATAAGTAGGATTATATCCTTTTACGCTGGCTATTTCACTGTCTGGTCTTACATAAATTCCTGTTCCGCCTGCCGAATCAGCAAAATCGGCAATCAGATATGCCTGATAGGTAGCCAAAGCATATACTGATGCAGTACTCATAACTGCTACGTCCCATGCATTGGATGCGATTGCTTCATTCATGGAGCCTCCGGAAACGAACTGCACAGTTTCCAGCTTAAAACCATATTTTTCGTCCAGTCCGTTGTCAACGATGTAATTTACTGGAACCGAATTAAGGAATGGCATAACCGCAGCTTTCAATACCGGTAATTCACTTTCCGCGGCTTTTCCATCATTTTCTGAACTGGTTGTTGCAGTCCCACTCGCTCCACAACCTGCAAGCAAACAAACTGATAACGCACATCCTAAAACTCTTTTCAGCATTTTCTTGTACATACCTCATTACTCCTTTTCTTTAACTTTTCTATATAGTATCTCTCTTTATATTTTTTTTACATAAATTACCTTGTCATTATTTACATTTTTTTGACTGCTTATTTTGAAATTATTGTTTGTTTTTATCCGCTTATCAAAATTTTTGTCTTTTTTTATAATTTTCTGAGGAAAATATAAGAGTAAGGCTCTAATGTAATCGTTCCTGTCAGCTCCTCTCCGGTTATTTCTTCTCTATAAATATCCCGTTCCAATTTCACCTCTTTCTGACTGCTGCTTACATTTACAAAAACTTTTTCTCTGCATTTTTTCTCCTGATTCTCAGACCAACGCTCTATACCAAAAATCTGCTTGTCTGTTTTCAGAATTCTCTGCGGATTATATGGATCAAACGCTTCACAGTGGGCCCTGACTTCTAAAAGTTCTCTGATTCCTTCCCATATTTCCCTTCTTATCTTTTCTTCCTGCAACAGCTTTTCAAGATGATCTCTCTCGAATTTCTGCCTATTTATTCTCCTTGGCATTTTGCTTTCTTCCATTCCTTTCAAATCATTTCTTGATCCAAAAAGAGCGTGATAATATATTGCCGGAACCCCCATAAGTGAAATTAAAATTGCATGAGCCGCCAAAGTCTTTTTCCTGCAAATTTCGTCTGAATCTGTTATTTTAGACAATCCTGATAAATAATTTGTATTTAATTCATAAATTTCCTTTTCTCCCTCTGCAGTACTACTGCAGGATATTTTTCCTCCATGGGCCTGCACATTTTCAGCCATAGCCATGATTTCATCAGAAGTCAATATGCCTTTTACCGGACGTAATCCAACCCCATCATGTCCTCCAAGAAAATTGAAAAATGTAGTTTCATTTGAAATCTTCTTAATTGTTCCTGCCCATTCAGACAATTTTTCTGCATTTTCATTCAAAATAGTATACATTACAAGGGGCGGAAGAACAAACTGATAAATCATATTCGCCTCATTTTTTCCATCTCCAAAATACTTCTTATTTTCTTCTGCTTCTACATTGGTCTGAGTAAGTAAAAGTGCCCCTGGACAAACCATATTCATAAATAATCGAATTAATTGAATCACAATATGTGTCTTCTTCAAATTACAGCATTTACTTCCCGATTCTTTCCAAAGATAACAGACAGCATCCAAACGAATGCATCTTGCCCCATGATGAAAGTACTCCCCAATGACTTCCAACATCTTTAAAAGGACCTGGTAATTGGCATAATTTAAATCCACCTGATCCTCTCCAAACGTAGTCCACAATTTCTTTTTTCCTATTTTTCCTTCATAAGTATGAAATAATGGACTGGTTCTTGGTCTCACAACATGCGAAAAATCAAACTGGTCATCATATTCTATAAAAAAGTCTTTATATTCCTCCTCTCCATTCAAATAATTTTTCAGCCATTCGCTCTGAGAAGACACATGATTGATCACCAAATCCATAATCACCCCATAACTCTTCCCCAGATTTTCCACATCTTCCCATGTTCCACAATTCTCTCTGATTTTTAAATAATCTTTAACTGCATATCCATCATCTGATGTATAATCAAACATAGGAAGCAAATGTATGTTTTTAATAAAATCCGCATTTTCCCCCAAAAAACTTTTTAATGTTTTTAATGTAGAATTTCCCTTTTCCCTGATAGCATCAGGGTATATAATCAAAAAGTTATCTTTCTCATTCAGCCGAGGAAAGGTTTTTTCGGTTTTATATTTCTCAGCAATGGCAATAATTTTTTCTTCATCACCCTTTTTATAGTTATTTTCATAAATTTGTTTTAATAAGTCTGCAACTTTGATTTCATTTGCTCTCATCTGTTTTCTACTTCCTTTCCATACTCTTTTTATCATCTTGATACCATTATAAGTTTCCTATATTATATCGATTCTGTTTTTAAGATACTGTAAAATTTTATGCTATATTTTTCACTTTTCTGATATTTTTCTGCTATCTTCCTATAAACAATATTAAAGAAAAACTATTTTTTATCTCTTTCTTTTATGCTATACTCCCCATATAGGTTTTACCTGATTTTACAGATCACAGGAGGCAATCATTATGGATATCAAGCAAGATTTATCCCTCTTAAAGCAAACAGCCGACAAATCCGTTTCTCCCTATCATTGTATTCTGGAAGCGGAACGCCAATTGATAGAAGCTGGTTTTTCCAAACTGGAACTGACAGGAGACTGGTCTCTTATCCGGGGCCATTCCTATTATGTCCCTGTTTTTGATTCTACGCTATTCGCATTCACGGTTGGGAAAGATATGGACCGGCATTCCACCATCCGCATGGCGGCTGCCCATACGGACTGGCCCTGTTTTAAACTGAAACCGTCCCCAGAGGTAACTTCCGGAACATATGGCAAACTGAATGTGGAAGTTTACGGAGGCCCTATCTTTTCTTCCTGGCTGGACCGTCCCCTTTCCATTGCTGGCAAAGTCTGCACCAAAGGAGATACGCCCTTTAACCCGAACACCATATTCGTTGATTTTGGACGTCCTCTTCTCACAATCCCTAACCTGGCAATCCATATGAACCGGGAAACCAACCAGGGTGTTGCCCTGAATCCTCAGAAAGACCTTCTGCCGCTGATCGCACGGCTGGATGAAAGCCTTAACCGGGACGGATTTTTCCTGAAACTTCTCAGCCAGGAGATACAGACCGACCCGGCTGACATCCTGGATTATGAACTCTTTCTCTACTGTAAAGAAGAAGGGATGTCTTTTGGTATGAATCAGGAATTTTTCTCTTCTCCACGTCTGGACAATATCACGTCTGTCCAGGCTGCCCTTTGTGGGATTACCGCAGGAAACCGGGAAAACGGCTTGAATGTGATCGCCATCTATGACAACGAGGAAATCGGAAGCCACACAAAACAGGGAGCCGCATCTCCTCTGGCGGAGCGTATTCTGGGAAAAATCTATAAAAGCCTGGGACTGGAAGACTACCTGACGGATGCTTTGTTTTCCGGCTTCCTGCTTTCCATGGATGTGGCTCATGCCCTCCACCCCAATCATGAAGAAAAAAATGATATCACCAACAAGATCTATCTGGGAGACGGGGTAGCCATCAAAATGGCGGCCCGCCAGTCTTACGCCACTGATGCCCGGGCAGTCAGCGTGGTGGAAAGCCTGTGTCTTGCCGGTCATATCCCCTACAAAAAATATTCCAATCGCTCCGATATTCCAGGAGGTTCCACGCTGGGAGCCATTTCCTGTGGCTGTCTGAATATTCCTACCGCCGATATCGGAGTACCGATTTTAGCCATGCACTCTGCCAGAGAAACCATGGGAGCTTCTGATATGGCAGCCCTTGCAGAACTTTGCAGAGTATTCTTTCATTAACTTCTCCATAATGCGGGAATTAAAAACAGCCGGGGCGGCAGATACAGATCTGCCGCCCCGGCTGTTTTATCCAGCTTTTAAGAAGCCGGAAAATACGTTTCATATAATTCAAAAAAGTTCCCTGATGTACAGGTATCTGTTCCGGTAAAGGTCACCTGGTCCCAGAAACCGTCTGCAAACGTAACGGAATGAGTCTGGGCAAATTCTTCATAAATCTGCTGAAAAATCTGCTGTTTCTTCTGCACCTCCAGTTCCGCTTTTCTTTCCCTGGTCGCCTCTTCATCATAATCATTGATACACTTCACAATATAAAACACCTGTCCTGTCTGGATCACACCGCTTGTCTCTCCTGCCTGCAGGGCAAATGCCGCTTCTTCCAGGGTACTGTCTCCTTCTCCCCTTGCCAGTTTCACGTTGATTTCCGGATTCAGGGAATATTCTTCTGCAATGGCTTCAAAATCTGCTCCCTCTTCCTGGGTTTTTTCCCAGACTGCATTGGCCGTTTCTTCATTCCAGACCTCGATCTGCTGCAGTTCAATCACCTTGGCCTCACTGTCACTCACTTCCAGATCAATATCTTTTGTCAGCTCTGTCACCACTTTATTTGCCAGACAGTATTCCCCATACATAGTCTGTACATCTTCCTGTGTGGCTCCCATATAGGCGATATCCCCTTCTGTCAGACCCTGATAATATTCTTCCGCCAGCTGGGCAACTTTCCCCTGCTCTGCCCCGTCCAGCTGGATTTCTTTCTCTTCTGCTAAAAGACTTATGGTCTTCAGTTTTGTTAAAAAACTTTCCACCTGCTCTTTCATGTAGCTCTCCATGGTCTTCCCCTGATCGTCTACCGCTACTCCCCATATCTGGTCCGAATAAATATTTTCATAACGGTTCCTCTCTGTAGCCGCTACGATCATAGCCTGGGGCAAACTGTATCCTTCTACCGCTTTTCCCTGGGAAATAATGGGTATTCCTCCCTGACAGCCGGAAAGCATGACAGCCGCTGCCAGGATTCCTGCTGCATATCTCCATCTATATAAAAATCTCATTCTAAAACTCCTTTTAATTTATGTCTACCATGAGGATAACATATTTCCCACAAAAGTTCCAGCACCTTATAATAATGTTTTCAACACCTTCAGCACACCATCCTGTTCTGTCAGGTCTGTCTGAAATCTGGCCGCTTCTTTTACTTCCCTGCGGGCTCCTCCCACTGCAAAACTATAATAAGCCTGCTTCAGCATCTCCACATCGTTCATCTGATCACCAAATACCATCGTCTCCCTGGGGCTGATATCCAGGCTCTCCTGAAGCGTTTTCACAGCTGCTCCTTTATTGACTGTTTTTTCCATAATATCCAGCCATGGGCCCCCGGATATGGACATCTTCAGTTTGTCACCGTATTTTTCTCTCAGGCCTTTCGTAGACGGTTCAATATCTTTGGAGCGGTACACCGCCATTTTCGTAATTTCCGGCTCCATGGCTGTCAGGTCCTCTACATAATTCAGCTTATACTGATACCCATGAATCAGCCAGTCCCAGCATTCTCCTCCTTTATGTTCCATATAAACAGCATCCCTGCAGCTTGCCACCAGATCCATTCCATCCATGGTCCGCACATCCCGGATCAGCTGGTCCAAAACATCTTTCGGAGGCGCAAAAGTAAACAGCTGGCGGTTATAGGTTCCTATGTAAGAACCATTGTCTGCAATATAAAAAATCTTTTCCTTCACAGGCTGGAACAGACGGTCAATGCTGATCCAGTGTCTGCCGCTTGCCGCGGCAAACTGAATTCCCTTGCTGCGCAATTTCAACAGCACTTCAAAAAACTCCGGTTTCAATTCATGGGTTCCTTCTGTAAGAAGGGTCCCGTCTATATCTGACACAATCAGTTTAATCATATCTGGCCTCCCTGATCTTCTTGATTTCCTGATAGAGACGTCCTACGGGAAGCCCTACCACATTGCTGTAATCCCCTTGAATCCCCTGGATGTAAGCAGCAAACTTCCCCTGTATCCCATAGGCTCCCGCTTTATCCATAGGTTCTCCGCACGCCGCATAATCCATAATCTCTTTTTCACTCATAGGATACACCGATACGTCTGTTTTTTCTGAAAAAGATACTGTTTTTTCTCTTCCCTGCTGATCCCGGCAGATCAAGGTAACGCCGGTATATACCTGGTGGGTCTTTCCGGCCAGCCTCCTGATCATCTCGGCTGCTTCTTCTACAGAACCCGGCTTTCCCAGAATCTTCCCTGACGCAGAAACTACCGTATCTGCACCGATTACCAGAATATCGTTCTCCTGTATCCCGGCTGCCACATCTTCCGCTTTCTGCCTGGACAATTCCACCACTACATCTTCCGGAATATCCGTAGTCACCTGCTCCTCTACTTTACTGGGCACGATCTCCGTCTCTAATCCGATCTGTCCCAGAAGTTCTTTTCTCCTGGGTGATGCGGATGCCAATATTATCTTCATGTTTCTGTCTCCTTCGTATCTTTCATTCTGTCTGAACACAAGAAAGAAAAGGCCGTGGAAAATACTCCTGCATTCGCCACAGCCTCTCTGCTTCTTACACATAAAACAGTTCCATGATCACAGCAATCACGATTCCCAAAACTGCTCCTGCCGCCACCTGAAGCGGTGTATGTCCCACAAACTCCTTCAGCCTTTTCTGGAACAGTTCATTATCAAATGAAAAAAAATGCTGCTCCATGATCATATTCAGCAGCTTTGCCTGCTTTCCCGTCTCCCTGCGCACTCCCATCGCATCATACATTACTACCGCTGCCAGTACAAAACTGACTGCGAATTCAGCAGATTCCAACCCATAGGTATAAGCAGCTGCTGTCACCAGCGCACACACCGTAGAAGAGTGGGAACTGGGCATACCGCCCGACCCTACCAGCCGTTCCGCCGAAAAACTCTTGTTCAGCCACATATCGATGAGCGTCTTCAGTACCTGAGCCACGACCCAGCCCACCACTGCGCTCATCAGCATCTGATTGCTTCGTAATTCATTCCAAACTGCCATGTTCTTCTCCTGTATTGTCTTTCTGCAGGACCGGAATCCTTTCCGTTCCTCCAGTCCCAGATGATAATGGAACAACTGCCTGTCTGGTTCCGGCCGGGAATTTAATAGCCGATCAGCCAGTCATATAATTCCTGATATTTGCTTGCAGAAGTCTTCCAGGAATAATCCTTTGCCATACCTCTGTCAATGATCTTATTCCATTCCCGTTTTTTGTTATAGTATATATGCTTCGCATACTGAATGCTTCCCAGCATTTCATGAGCATTATAATTAGCAAAAGAAAATCCGGTTCCCCTGCTTTCGTATTCATTATAAGGTTCCACCGTATCCTTCAAGCCGCCAGTCTCCCTGACAATGGGCACCGTACCGTAACGAAGCGCCATTAACTGAGATAAACCACAAGGTTCAAACAGGGACGGCATCAGAAATGCATCGCAGGCTGCATAAATCCTGTGGGACATTTCTTCTGAATAATAAATCTGTGCCGACACTCTGTCATGATATTTCCAGTCGTAGTGGCGGAACATATTTTCATACCGTTCCTCCCCGGTTCCCAGAATTACCAGCTGCATATCATCCGTACACATCTCATCCATCACGCACTGGATCAGATCCAGCCCTTTCTGGTCTGTCAGACGGGATACGATTCCCACCATGAATTTCTTCTCATCAACCGGAAGTCCCAGCTGAGCCTGCAGGGCTGTTTTATTCTTTCCTTTTTCCTTGCGGAACGTCTTAGCATTATAATTCTGAGCAATATATTTATCCGTCTCCGGATTAAACTCATCATAATCAATTCCATTGACGATTCCCCTAAGGCTTCCTGCCCTGGCACGCATCAGGCCGTCCAGTCCTTCTCCGTAAAACGGCATTTTGATCTCTTCCGCATACGTATTGCTGACAGTCGTAATGGCATCGGCGTAGACAATGCCTCCCTTCAGCAGATTGCCGTCTTTGTATGCTTCCAGTTTATCAGGGGTGAAATAGTAATCCGGAAGCATGGAAAATCTCTGGATCGTCTTCACATCCCATACACCCTGGAATTTCAGATTGTGTATGGTGATCACCGATTTCATATTACGGAAGAATTCACCGCCCCGGAACCTGTCCTTCAGATATACGGGAATCAGTCCTGTCTGCCAGTCATGGCAGTGAACGATGTCAGGCTGGAAGCCGATGACCGGAAGGGCTGAAAGCGCCGCATTACAGAAAAAGGAGAATTTCTCCAGATCATAATACCAGTCCCCATAGGGTTTGGAACCCCAGAAATATCCTTCGTTATCAATAAAATAGTAGGTAATTCCTTCATATTCGTACTGGAGGATTCCCACATACTGGCTCACTCCCAGATAATTCATATAGAAATGATCCACATATGTCATGCGGTTTCTCCACTCTTCCTTGATGCAGAGATATTTGGGAATCATAACACGAACATCAAAATATTCTTTATCAAAACATTTCGGCAGTGACCCCACTACATCTGCCAGGCCTCCCGTTTTGATAAACGGCACTGCTTCAGAAGCTACGAATAATATTTTTTTCATAGGAACCCCCTCCTTTAGTCATACCCACTTTGTGCAGGCTGCACTATATATAGTATACAATAAAGCCATGCACAGGGCAACCAAAATCAGAAAAAGAATAAGAGCAGAGTGAAGGTAATCCTCCAAGCTGCTCTTATCTGATTGGTTCCCTGTACTGCTCCATATTTCTCTACGGAAGCCGCTTATAATCCAGTCTGATCTTATCTGCAATCAGTGCGATAAATTCTGAATTGGTAGGCTTTCCCTTTCCATTACTTACGGTATAACCAAAAATCTCATTGATGGTATCCATCTTTCCTCTGCTCCATGCCACTTCTATGGCATGTCTGATGGCACGCTCCACTCTGCTGGGCGTGGTTTTGTGTTTTTTGGCAATGGTAGGATACAGAATCTTAGTCACGGAAGTAAGCATCTCCTGCTCCTCCACCGATATGACAATGGCATCTCTGAGATACTGATATCCTTTAATATGTGCCGGAATCCCGATTTCATGCAGCACCTGGGTCACATCATGTTCCAGATTCTGAGCTATGTATTCTTCCCGGTTTACATATGGCTCTACCTTTCTTACTCCCGGCAGTTGTTTTTCCTTCGTTCCTCCCATTCCGATCCTGCGGACTTTATCCACGATGGCCTCCCTGCTGAAAGGCTTCATGATATAATAATTCGCTCCTTTGGCAAATGCTTCCTCAGTCACCGTCTCACTGCCTGCCGCAGTCACCATAATGAAGGAAGGCATTTTTTCCAGGCTGTTTTGTTTTTTCACCCGCTCCATCACAGAAATTCCATCCAGCCGTGGCATGATAATATCTAAAAGTACCACATCCGGTTTGGTCTTCATGATCATCTCATACGCTTCTTCGCCGTTTTCCGCCCTGCCAACGACATGAAATCCTTCCTCATTCTCCAGTATATCGCCAAGCAAACGCAAGGTCTGCGGATTATCATCAGCAATAGCGATATTTAACTCATTCATACTCATTTCCTCCTCAAAATTCCTGTTGTCAGATGTATTATAGACTTAATTTTCCAGCCCATGCAATGAGAATCCATCGCAAAATCTGACACCTCCTCTGCTTTATAAGACGAAATCTGACGAATTTTGTTGTGCTGTTTTTTGAATTTCCCCAAACTGCGTTTCCTTTTGCTTTTTTCTTTTGTCCTTCTGTGTCGAACATTCTTTTTCGCATAATTCTTCTCTCTTCTTCCATAATAACCATGGAAAGCATTTTTCAAATATGTAAGAACTGCCATTCCGGGCAAAAATATAGCAGTGTGATTTTCCGGTTCCTCCACATACTACAAACGGAGCGGATTTATCAGAACAAGAGGAGGTATGTGAAATGACAGGACTACGGAAATTCAAGAGATATGTGACCGGAACGTTCTTTGCCGCCCTTCTGTCTGCCGTGGGATTCACCTGCTATTATGTGGAACATATGATTCCTGACCATTTTTCTATTGTGGAAGATCATGTGGAATCGTTTCATTTTCCCGGTCTTCTGACTTCTACCTTACTGTCAGAGAGTGAAGAAGTTGCCCTGGGAAATGGTTCAAATATCCCGGCAGAAGAAATCAAGATCACCAAAAACTCTCCATTTACCATGTATGCCACTAAAAAAGGCAGTTACCAGCTGAATCTCAAGTTATTTGGCCTGTTTCATTTAAAAAATATCCAGGTAGACGTAGTGGACACCCAATACGCGACTCCCTGCGGTCTTCCTGTAGGCATTTACTTAAAATCCAACGGTATCATGGTCATAGGCACAGGAGAAGTGACTTCTCCTGACGGGACCTCCAAGGAGCCGGCACTTGGAATCCTCCAGTCAGGAGACTACATTGAAGCGATCAATGGAACACCTTTAAACACAAAAGAACAGTTGATAGAAGCTGTCAACCATACAGCCGGGGAAGAAGCTGTGCTCACAGTCCGACGGGCCGGACAGGCTATTGATGTAAAAGTAGACCCTGTCCAGACCGCAGAAGGAGATTACAAGCTGGGAGCCTGGGTCAGGGATGATACCCAGGGAATCGGTACTATGACTTATGTGGATCCTAACGGCAATTTTGGAGCTTTAGGTCACGGTATCAGCGACAGCGATACCGGCGAAACCGTACAGATTGAAAGCGGTTCCCTTTATGAGACAGCTATCATGGGAATCGAAAAAGGGTCCACAGGCAAACCTGGGGTTATGTCGGGAGTGATCTACTATGGCCCAGGTTCTGTACTGGGAGAAATCAATGCCAACATAGAAGAAGGCATCTTCGGTACCGTCAACAGCCGGTTTCAGGAACGTCTGGAGTCAGAACCTCTGGAAATCGGTTACAAGCAGGATGTCCAGGAAGGTCCTGCTACGATCCGCAGCAGCGTTTCCGGCGAATTAAAGGATTATGACATTGAAATCCTGAAGGTAGATTACAGCTCTGATAAAACCAGCAAAGGTATGGTGATCAAAGTCACCGATGAGGAACTTTTAAATCTCACCGGAGGCATCGTCCAGGGTATGAGCGGAAGCCCTATTATCCAGAACGGTAAATTGATCGGAGCCGTCACCCACGTATTCATTCAGGACTCCACAAAAGGCTATGGGATTTTTATTGAAAATATGCTGGCTCATTGACGGATTTTCAAATAATGCCCCAAAAACAAAAATCAGGAAAAAGCAGGTCTGCTTTTTCCTGATCCTTATCTACATAGCTATCCATGCTGGCTTCTGACCCTTTCTTTCGTCTGGTCAGCCATTTTCTTCATTTCTCTGGCGTTTTCCGTCACTGCCTCAGTGATCTCCACACCTCCCAGCAGTCTGGCCAATTCTTCCGGAATACTTTCATCTGACAATCTCCGGATCGTAGTCACTGTTTTCGCATCTTTCGGCTCCTTGGCCATTTCAAAATGGCAATCCGCCATAGCAGCGATCTGCGGCAGGTGAGTAATGCAGATGACCTGCCTGCTGCCGGAAATAACCGCCAGCTTTTCTGCCACTTTCTGGGCAGTACGGCCGCTGATCCCGGTATCGATTTCATCAAAGATCAAAGTAGGCACATCATCCACATCCGCCAGTACTGTCTTGATTGCCAGCATGATCCTGGAAAGTTCTCCGCCGGAAGCCACCATTCCCAGCGGCTTCACTCCCTCACCAGGATTGGTAGAAATCAAAAATTCCACCTCATCAAATCCATGAGCCGCATATTTTTCCAGCTTTTTGAAGGAAATTTCAAACTGTACATCCAGGAAATTCAGGTCCAGAAGACTTTTTCTGATCCGTTCTGACAGGCTCCCTGCTGCCTCTCTGCGCATCACCGACAGCTGACTGCAGAGGGTATCCAGGACCTTTCCGCTTTCCTCCAGTTCCTTTTCCGCCTGCTGCCGGCGCATATCGTAATGCTCCAGTTCATCAAGCCGCTCTTTCTTTTGTTCCAGACATTCCAAAACCGAGCGTTCGCTTCCCCCATACTTAGCTTCCAGATTCCGGATCTGATCCAGCCGTTCCTGAATGCGGCAGAACTCTTCTTCATCAAATACCATGCTGTCCAGATACGCAGAAATCTCATGAACCGTATCATTCAAAATCGCTTCTGCATCGAACAGCTGATCTTTCAGCCGGTCCAGGCTCTCTTCATATCTGGCTGCCTCTTCCACGCCTTTCCTGGCAATTCCCAGGTCGACTGCAGTCGCTGCCTCATAAGCAGCTGCCAGTGCCTCCCGGATCTTCCTGCTTCCTGCAAAACGCCGGTATTCCTTGGACAACTCTTCCTCTTCCCCAGGTTTTAAATCAGCCATTTCAATCTCACCGATCTCAAAACGAAGGAAATCCGCCTCTCTTCTCCTGCTCTCTTCATCTGTGTGAAAACTCTCCGCTGTCTCCAGCAGACTGCAATAGGTACGGTAAGCTTCAGCCAGATTCTTTTTCAAACCTTCCGTCCCCGCAAACAGATCCAGGATCTCCAGATGTTTGGACCGATACAGCAATGACTGATGGTCATGCTGTCCATGAATATCCAGAAGCAGACCTGTGATTTCCCGAAGGCGCCCTACTGTTACCGTCTCATCATTGACCCGGCTCACGCTCCTGGACGCCATGATCTTTCTGGAAACAATCAGAATCCCCTCTTCATCCGGGCTTACTCCCAGCTTCCGCAAAGCTTTTCCTTTTTCCTCATCCACATGAAAGATCAGCTCAATATAGGCATATTCCGCCCCTTTTCTTACCATATCTTTCGGAGCTTTCCCTCCCAGGGCCATATTGACAGAACCCATGAAAATCGATTTTCCTGATCCCGTCTCCCCTGTAAGGATATTTAATCCCCGTCCAAATTCCACATCTGCCTTTTCAATCAACGCCAGATTGCGCACATGCAGCTCCAACAGCATACCGCTTCACTCCTCCCGTCATTAACCGGCAATGAGTTTCTTGATCTTATCCATAACAATGATCGTATCATCTACACTGCGCACAGCGCAAAGGATGGCATTGTCCCCCGCTACGCACCCGACGATTTCATGAAAATGAATCGCATCTAAAGCTGCTGCCACCGCCATGGCCATTCCTTCTACGGTTTTGATCACCAGGATATTCTGCGCCATATCCATAGACAGAAAACCATCTTTCAAAATACGGATATATTTTTCACTGTAGCCTTCTTTATTCTGAAAAACCACATAACGCTGTTTCCCATTCTCCATCTGTACCTTAGACAGCTTCAGTTCCCGGATATCCCTGGATACAGTAGCCTGGGTCACATTAAATCCTTCTCTGTTCAGGTACTCTGCCAGTTCCTCCTGGGTTTCAATTTCGTACTTCCCGATCAACTCTACAATCTTACTGTGTCTCTCCAGTTTCATGTTTTTCCTCCTCGCCTAGATACCAGCCATTTTATTCCTCAAATTATCCAAAAAGGAAATATCATTCAGTTTCACCATAGTGGTCTCCACAGCAGAACGGCTGATCTCTATGGCATCTCCCTTTGACATATCTACCGCTGCATCTCCGTCAAATACAGCTGTCTGTTCCCCGTCTCCGTCACTTTCTATCTCAATCCTCACCGTATCATCTGCGCACAGCAGGATACTTCTCATATTCAAAGTATGGGAACATATGGGAGTCAGTATCATAATCCTGCAATTAGGGGCCGATATGGGGCCTCCTGCTGACAGATTGTAAGCAGTAGAACCGGTAGGCGTGGAAAGGATCACGCCATTGGCAGTATAGCTGCTGAAAAATCTCCCATTCACACTTACAGATACTTTCACTACTTTCATAGAATCTTTTCTGGTCACCACGATCTCATTCAGTGCCACACCCTGATAGGTTTTCCCATCTTTTCCCATGGTCCTGCCTTCCAGCATCATCCGCCGTTCCAGCACGTAGTTTCCGTTTAACAAAGAATCCAGCACATCCGTCACATCTTTTATGCTTCCCTGGGTCAGATACCCGAGAGTTCCCAGATTGATGCCTACAAGAGGAAGATTCAGCCCTGCCAGGTCTCTGGCAGCCTGGATCAGAGTCCCATCACCCCCCAGTGTGATCACACAGTCTGTATCTGCAGGGACTTCAGCCGGATTGGTATATTTAAAACCACTTCCGGGCCTTGTTCCCTCCTCCCATTCTTCTCCGCCCCTGATGACGCAGGAGCCTCCTTTTAAAGCAAGATAATCCTTCATTTTCCTCAGGATCTCGCCTGTATACTCTTTTCCTTCATTCGCTATAATGTAAAATCGTTTCATGGGTCTCCTACAAGCATTTATGTGCGTTTTCCACAACAGTTTCCGGGGAAATTCCTTCCGCCTGGCCCTCACCGCCGTCCTCACGCTTCCTCAGATACAGCAGGTACTCTATATTGCCCTCCGGCCCTTTAATGGGGGAATAGTCCAGATTCAGCAGGTCAAATCCAATGCTTTGTGCAAATCCCATCACCATACTGATCACTTCCAAATGAGTGCTTTTTTCCCGCACCACACCTTTTTTCCCTACTTTTTCCCTTCCAGCCTCAAACTGAGGTTTGATCAGACACACAACTTCCCCTGTCTCTGTCAGAAGTTCCCTGACCGGTCCCAGCACTTTCGTCAGAGAAATAAAGGAAACATCGATAGACGCAAACTCTATCCGCTCCGGGATATCATCCGGTGTCACATACCGGATATTCGTCTTTTCCATACAGACTACCCGTTCATCATTCCGCAGTTTCCATGCCAGCTGTCCATGGCCTACATCTACTGAATACACTTTTACCGCCCCGTTCTGGAGCATGCAATCCGTAAAACCTCCTGTGGATGCCCCTACATCCATACAGATCTTCCCGTCCAGACGGACGCCAAAACACTTCATGGCCTTTTCCAGCTTCAGGCCTCCCCTGCTCACATATGCCAGGGTATGTCCTCTTACTTCAATTGCAACCGTACTCTCAAAAGTACTTCCTGCTTTATCTTCTTTCTGGCCGTCCACATATACGATCCCGGACATGATCACTGCTTTTGCCTTTTCCCTGGACTCCGCCAGACCGCGGTTTACCAGCAAAACGTCCAACCGTTCTTTCATCTGCTGTTACTCCTTTTCATTCAGAAAATACTCCTCCATGCGCCTGACCACAGAATCGCTGTCGATTCCCAGCCCTTCCCGCAGCTTGGATACATTCCCATGCTCCACATAAGCATCCGGTAAAGCGATATTCAACACCTTCACCTGGGGATAATGTTCGTGGACATAGGCTGTCACTGCCAGCCCATATCCTCCCTGCAGCACATTTTCTTCCAATGTCACCAGCTTATCATGTTTTTGGGCCAAACGGCTGATCAGCTGACAATCAATGGGCTTTACAAAGCGTCCATTGGCGAGGGTACAGGAAAAGCCTTTTTCCTTCCATTTTTCCCGGATATGTTCTGCCGTGCTCACCATGCTTCCCACCGCCAGCAGGGCATAATCCGATTCTTCGTAGATCATCTCTCCCTTGCCGTATTCAATGGGAGCCTGAAACTCTTTCAGTCCCCGATAAGCCTGTCCCCTGGGATAGCGAATAGCAAAAGGCCGGTCATAAGTCATGGCAAAGTCCAGGGCCTGCCTCAGTTCCCAAAGGTTTTTGGGGGCAAATACGCTCATATTCGGTACCGAAGTCAGGAAAGAATAATCAAAGATTCCCTGATGGGTCTCTCCATCACTTCCCACAAGCCCTGCCCGGTCCACACAGAACAGAACCGGCAGGTTCTGGATACACACATCATGAACGATCTGGTCGTAACCTCTCTGTAAAAAAGAAGAATATACAGCCACCACCGGCCGAAGTCCGGCAGCAGCCATACCTGCCGCTGATGTGACCGCATGTTCCTCCGCAATCCCCACATCAAAAAAACGATCCGGAAACTTTGTGGCAAACCGTTTCAGGCCTGTTCCGTCCGGCATTGCTGCCGTCACTGCCACGATCCTGCTGTCTTTCTCCGCCAGCTGGCATATCTTTTTGGAAAATACATCCGTATAATCCGGATAGGTTTTCTCTGTTTTCGGTTTTCCTGTTTCCACATCAAACGGAGAAATCCCATGGAATCGGGCAGGATTCTTTTCTGCCGGCAGATAACCCTTTCCTTTTTTCGTTCTCACATGGACCAGAACCGCATGGTCCAGTTTTTTCGCTTCCCGGAATACCTGGCACAAAGCTTTGATATTATGTCCGTCTACCGGGCCCAGATAGGTGATTCCCATATTCTCAAACAACATTCCCGGAATCAGCAGCTGCTTGATGCCGTTTTTCGTACGGCTGATCTTATCGATCAGGGGCTTCCCCACCACAGGAAGCTTTTCCAGTCCGCTGTTCACAGCCCGCTTTAAACCATTATAACCTTCTCCGGTCCTGATTCCATTCAGATATTTGGACATTCCTCCCACATTCTCAGAAATGGACATATTATTATCATTCAGCACAATGATAAAATTCCGGTTCATCCTGGCCGCATTATTTAACGCTTCATATGCCATTCCTCCCGTCAATGCCCCATCACCGATCACGGAGACCACATAATGGTCCTGTCCCAGGATATCCCTTCCCTGAGCCATTCCCAGGCCTGCAGAGATGGAAGTGGAACTATGTCCTGTGTCAAATGCGTCATAAGGGCTCTCTTTCCTTTTCGGAAATCCGCTCAATCCTCCATACTGACGCAGTTCATCAAACATTTCCCTTCTGCCGCTGAGTATTTTATGCGTATAGGCCTGATGCCCAACATCCCAGATCACCTTGTCAGCCGGCAGGTTAAAGCTCAAATACAGGGCAATGGTCAATTCTACCACACCCAGATTCGATGCCAGATGTCCCCCGGTACAGCTGATTTTCTCTACCAGAAACTGGCGTATCTCAGCCGCCAGGGTTTTCAGCTCTTCACCGGTCAATTTTTTTATATCTTCCGGTTTTTCTATCCGTTCCAATATCATTTCAACAACTCTTTCCTTTTCCGTACCAGGCTCAGTTCTTCCTGTCCGTCAGCATAATGATCAGCTCCTCCAGAAACTGATTGTTCCGGTCCAGACTGCGAAGAAGGCTGACAGCTATTTCGGAAATCTCTTTCACATCTTTTCCCGCTTTTTCCAGACCTTCCAGGGTCACATAAGTAGTCTTATGATTTTTTTCATCACTGAGCGCCGGTTTTCCCAACACTTCCGGATCACCGGTCACATCCAGGATATCGTCCTGAATCTGAAATGCCAGGCCCACCAGGGAAGCAATCTCTTCCACTGTCTGGATCTCCTGTTCCGAAGCCCCTGCCAGCACTGCCCCGATCATCAGGGAAGCCTCCAGCAAAGCTCCTGTTTTTAACCGGTAAATGAAATCCAGTTTTTCTCTGGGAATCGGCTTTCCTGCCAGTTCCACGTCTACGGTCTGGCCGCCTATCATCCCGTAAATTCCTGTTTTTTCCGCTAAAATACCGATGCTTCGCCCCACTTTTTCCGGATCTGCCCCCATGGAAAAAGCTTTAGCTGCAGTTTCAAAGGCATAGATCATCAGGCCATCCCCTGCCAGCACCGCCATATCATATCCGTATTTCACCCACGCCGTAGGCTTTCCCCGGCGTAACGTATCATTATCCATGCAGGGAAGGTCATCATGGATCAGGGAAGACGTGTGTATCATTTCGATGGCAGCCATAAACGGCTCCACTTCTTCACTCTTTCCCCCAAACAGGCGATAACATTCCCGCATCAGCAAAGGTCTGAGCCTTTTTCCTCCTGCATTGACACTGTAATCCATAGCATCCAGCACCGTCTTTTGAAATCCTTCCACCGGAGGAAGATATTTTCTGATCACTTCCTCTGTCTCCATGGTATATTGGTGCAGGCATTCTATCATCTTGCTCATTCTTCATCCTCCCCACTCAGCACCTGGATCTGCCGTTCTACTTTCTCAATCTTATCATGGCAGGATTTCACCAACTTCATTCCTTCTTCATAATAACGAAAGGATTCCTCCAGGGAACATTCTCCTTCTTCCAGCTGCTTCAACACTTCTTCCAGCTGAACAAATGCCTCCTCAATCGACAGTTCCTTTTCTTCCTGGGGTTCTGTTTTCTTTCTAGGTGACATATCTTTCTCCTTTTTCTATTTCCACCACAGTTCCTGTCAGTTTACCGTCTGACAGCTGCACATGAAAGTTTTCTCCTTTTTGGATATCAGTCACTGATTTCAGCCTTTTCCCGTTTCCATCTGTAACAAATCCATACCCGTCGCTGATCTTATCTAAAGGAGACAGTCCTGACAACTTTCCTGCCATCAAAGCAAGCCTATGCCTGGTGTCCTGGATCTTCCGCTCCATCAGTTCCTGTATCCGGTCCTGCACATCAGCCAGCCTCTGCCGTTTTTCATTCAGCTGACGCTCCGGGTCTTTCAGCTTCAGGCGGTATTCCAGATCACGGATCTGAAACCGTTTCCGTTCCACCACTCTTGCCACAGCCCGGTGCAGTCTCTCTTCTCCCAAACATACCTGTTCCTCAAACTGGCGGTAATCAAATACTGCCAATTCTGCTGCCGCAGACGGAGTAGGCGCACGAAGATCCGCCACATAATCCGCTATGGTCACATCCGTCTCATGACCAACTGCGGATATGATGGGAGTCCGGCAGTTGAAAATCGCCCTTGCCACGATTTCCTCATTAAATGCCCACAGGTCTTCTATGGAACCGCCTCCACGCCCTACGATCAGCACGTCCAGTCCCATAGCGTCCAGCCGTTCAATCCCACGCACAATGCTGTACTTTGCCTGTTCTCCCTGCACCAGGGCAGGACACAGGACCAGCTGAACATAAGGATTCCTTCTTTTTGCAATATTCATGATATCCCGTATGGCTGCTCCCGTGCTGGCGGTGACAATTCCTATGGTCCTGGCATATTTGGGAATAGGCTGCTTATACTCTTTCGCAAACATCCCCATTTCTTCCAGCTCGTCCCTCAGTTTCTGAAATCTTAAAAACAGATCTCCTGTTCCATCCAGGGTGATCTGTTTTGCATAAAGCTGATATCTTCCATCCCGCTCATAAACTTCCACAGACCCGGTGACAATCACCTTCTGGCCTTCTTCCATCCGAAACGCCAGACCGCTCCTGTTTCCGGCAAACATCACTGCTGCCATGGAGCTGCTTCCGTCCTTAAGAGTAAAGTAAATATGTCCGGATGTATGATATTTGCAATTGGAGACTTCCCCTTTCACTGATATCCGGTTTAAGGCAAAGTCCTGGGCAAACATATTTTTAATATAAGCATTTACCTGGGAAACCGAATAAGTGCCTGCCATACTTTACACCATCTTTGCAAGGATTCCATTTACAAATGCAGGTGAATCACTGCCTCCGAACTTTTTGGCCAGTTCTACTGCTTCATTGATAGCCACTTTTTCCGGAACCGAATCATCATATTTCATTTCATATACCGCCTGACGCAGGATGGTCAGTTCTACTTTCCCCATACGCCGTGTCTTCCAGCCTTCCGCCACCTGGTTCAGCTGCTCATCTAACTGGGGGATTTTTTCCATAATCTGCTCCACCCGTTCCTGGAGATAAGCCTTGTCCTTCTCCTTCAATTCCACCTGATGGACAATTTCCACTGTTCCTTCCTCATTGGTATCGTCCTCTTCCGGCGCATCAAAATAAATTCCCAACTGCTGTTCTGCTTCTTCCATATCATAAAAATTGGCACAGAATAACATTTTAAAACAATGCTCCCTCTGTTCTCTTCTGGTCATGGATGACTCCTCCTGAATTGATCTACTAATCTATTTGTATGCCTTTCATCTGGCTGAAAGCCACTTTTCCAAGTGTTCATATTATACCATTGGGCTAAATTTTATGCAACAAAGAAAGCGTCTGCGCTGCCGCAGACGCCTGATTGCGTTTTGACCTATCTCACCAGCATTTTGCTGATCTCATACTGGTCTTCCGGAATATCTTTTGTCATAGCCAATGCTTCCTGAATATCAAAGTCTACATATTCTCCGCCTTTGTAGGCTACCACACGGTTGCTCTTTCCTGCACAAAGCAGCTCGACTGCCTTCGCTCCCATGATGGATGCATACATTCTGTCCTTACAGGTAGGGGTGCCGCCTCTCTGCATATGACCAAGGATCGTAGCCCTCGTCTCAATACCGGTAGCTGCTTCTATCCTCTTTGCCATGGATGTGGAATGACCGATTCCTTCCGCATTGATGATAATATGATGTTTCTTGCCCCTCTTCCTGTTTTCAATAATACGGTTGATCAGAGCCTGCTCGTCCCCATCATACTTCTCCGGAAGCAGAATATCTTCCGCACCATTGGCAATTCCACACCACAGAGCGATATAACCGGCATTTCTTCCCATTACTTCAATGATACTGCACCGCTCATGGGATGTAGAAGTATCCCTTACACGGTCAATCGCTTCCATAGCAGTATTCACTGCTGTATCAAAACCGATGGTATAATCCGTACATGCAATATCCAGGTCGATGGTTCCCGGAAGTCCGATGGTATTGATTCCGAGAGCAGAAAGTTTTCCGGCTCCCTGGAAAGAACCGTCACCGCCGATTACCACAATACCGTCTATTCCATGCTTCTTGCAGATTTCAGCACCTCTTTGCTGGCCTTCTGCCGTGGTAAACTCCTGGCATCTTGCTGTATACAGGATCGTACCGCCCCGGTTGATAATATCTGCTACGCTGGTGCTGTCCATATCCACGATTTCCTCCTGGAGCAGACCTGCATAGCCTCTCATGATTCCTTTTACTTTTAATCCTTTACAAATTGCGGTTCTGACTACTGCCCGAATTGCTGCGTTCATTCCCGGTGCGTCACCGCCGCTTGTCAACACACCAATTGTTTTTACTTCTTTTGCCATAGCCAATCCCTCCGTATTTATCCTGTTATCTCACATTTAAAATTCACATATCATGTGCTATTCTAATTCATTTTTCCCATCTTTTCAATAGTTTTTTCTACAACCCTGATATTTTTTTCACCATAAATTCCCATCAGTTTCTCTGTTAAAGCCCTGTCCGCCCTTACATTCCATCCGGGAGGCAGTATTTTCTTTGCCTTTTCCTGTCGCAGATAGATGACTACCCGGTCATTTCCTTCTTCCCCGCCAAGAATATCCAGCAGCTCCTTCTCACCGGACAGATAAGCTTCTTTATCAGGAAACTGAATCCACAGTTCCTTCGGAATCTCTTCAAACGGTATGATCTTTTCGCAAATCAGTTTTCCTGCCGGCTCATCCCCCAGAGAAACTCTTCCCCTTACAAATACTTTTGCATCTTCCATCAGAAGGTCCCTGTTGGCTTCATAGTCCTTTGGAAACACCAGCACTTCCACAGAACCCACCAGGTCTTCCAGGGTAATAAAAGCCATATTTTTTCCCGTTTTTGTGATCTTTACGGTTTTATCGCTGATCATGCCTCCGATCGTCACCATCTGCCCATCGCTTACATTTGCCTCATCCGTTTCCTCATCTACAAGAAAATCCGTGGTCATGGCTGTAATATTTTTCTTCCAGCCTTCTTCATATTCTTCCAGAGGATGACCGGTAATATAAATTCCCAATACCTCTTTTTCCAGAGCCAGTTTTTCCTCCTTGGGAAACTCCGGCAGGTCCGGCATGGAAATACGGAATTCTTCTTTGGCATCTTCCTCCACAAAATCAAACAGGCTCATCTGTCCTGTGAGAGAATTTTTCCTCTCCCTGCTTTTCTGCTCCATCATCTCCGGAACCGCTGCCAGCTTCTGCCTGCGATTGCCGGGCAAACTGTCCAAAGCCCCTGATTTAATGAAATTCTCCACCGTCTTCTTGTTGATCTCTTTTCCACTTATCCTGCTGATAAAATCATCCAGGGATACAAAAGGCCCTCCAACTGCCCTCTCCCTTTCAATGGATTCCACCACATTTCTTCCTATGCTCTTAATGGCAGATAACCCATAACGGATGGAATCTCCCGAAACCGAAAAGCCACTGACTCCTTCATTGATATCCGGAGATAAAATAGGAATTCCCATCTGCCGGCAGGTAAGGATGTATTCCGATATTTTTGCCACATTGTCCATAACCGAAGTAAGCAGGGCCGCCATGAACTCCTGGGGATAATAATATTTCAGATATGCAGTCTGGTAAGATACCACTGCATAGCAGGCAGCATGGGACTTATTGAACGCATATTTGGCAAAATCAGTCATCTCATCATAAATATGATTTGCTGTCTGTTCATCAATCCCATTTGCCACGCAGCCTTTTACTCCCTCTTCCGGGTTGCCGTACACAAAATTCTGGCGTTCTTTTTCCATAACAGAAGCTTTTTTCTTCGACATGGCACGGCGCACCAGGTCACTCCTTCCCATGGTATATCCCGCCAGATCCCGGACAATCTGCATGACCTGCTCCTGGTAGACAATACAGCCATAAGTAGCTTCCAGAATAGCTTCCATCTGGGGACAGTCATAGGTGATAGCGGAAGGGTCATTCTTCCCTTTCAGATATTTGGGGATAAAATCCATGGGGCCGGGACGGTAAAGAGAGATTCCGGCAATAATATCTTCCAGGGTACGGGGTTTTAACTCCTTCATGAAGCTTTTCATTCCCCCGCTCTCCAGCTGGAAAACCCCTTCATCTTTTCCGCTTCCGATCATATCCATCACATTTTTATCGTTATAGTCAATCTTCATCAGGTCCAGGCTGATACCATGATTTTTCTCCGCCAGTTTAACTGCGTTCTGGATCACAGTCAGCGTTCTGAGCCCAAGAAAATCCATTTTTAAAAGTCCCAGTTCTTCCAGTTCCGTCATGGTAAACTGGGTGGTGATGGTTCCATCTGCTCCTCTGGAAAGAGGCACATACTCGTCAACAGACAGGCGGCTGATCACCACCCCGGCTGCATGCATGGAAGTATGCCTGGGCAATCCTTCCAGCCTTTTTGACATATCGATCAGGTATTTCACTTCATCATCTGTCTGGTAAGCATTCCGCAGGTCAGGGCTGCTTTTCAGCGCTTTATCCAGGGTAATCCCCAGATCTTTAGGAATCATTTTGGCGATGGCATCGCATTTGGCATAGGGCATATCCAGAACCCGTCCTACATCCCGGACCACGCCTCTGGCAGCAAAGGTACCGAATGTGACGATCTGGACTACCTGGTCTTTGCCATACTTTTCCACCACATAATCAATCACTTCCTGTCTCCGTTCAAAGCAGAAATCCACATCAATATCCGGCATGGATACACGTTCCGGGTTCAGGAAACGCTCAAACAGCAGGTTATACCGGACTGGGTCAATATCCGTGATTTCCAGGCAATAGGAAACAATACTTCCTGCAGCAGACCCTCTTCCCGGTCCCACAATAATGTCATGGGACTTGGCAAAATGGATAAAATCCCATACGATCAGGAAATAATCCACATATCCCATGGTATGGATCACATCCAGCTCATAATCCAGACGTTTTCTCAAACTTCCGTCGTCCCCAGGATACCTTTTTTTCAGGCCTTCCCCGCAAAGATGATTCAGATATCCCCAGGAATCATACCCTTCCGGAACTTCATATTTCGGCAGCTTTGTCACACCGAATTCAATCTCCACATTACACCGGTCCGCAATCTTCTGGGTATTGTCCAGAGCTTCCTGGGCATAGGGAAACAGTTTCCGCATCTCTTCCTCCGATTTGCAGTAATACTGCCCTCCCTCATATCTCATACGGTTTTCATCCGCCACTTTTTTTCCTGTCTGGATACACAGTAAGATATCATGGGCATCTACGTCCGTATCAAAGGTGTAATGAATATCGTTGGTAGCCACCAGGTCTATATCCAGTTCCCTGCTCAGGCGCAGAAGCCCCTGATTTACGCTTTTCTGGGCAGGAATCCCATGGTCCTGAAGTTCCAGGAAAAAATTCCCTTTTCCAAAAATCTTTTCATACCGGAGTGCCGCCTCCTTTGCTTTCTCATAAAGCCCTCGCTCCAGATATCTGGGGACTTCTCCTGCAAGACAGGCACTTAAGGCAATCACTCCCTCATGATACTGTTCCAGTACTTCATAGTCTACCCTGGGTTTATAATAAAAACCGTCCACAAAGCCTTTTGACACGATTTTCATCAGGTTATGATATCCTGTATCATTTTCCGCCAGCAATACCAGGTGGTAATACCGGTCTCTCCCATCTCCTGTTTCCCTGTCAAATCTGGAAACCGGAGCTACATAAACCTCGCTTCCGATGATAGGCTTGATCCCTGCTGCTTTTGCCGCTTTATAAAATGCAACGGCACCATACATGACGCCGTGGTCGGTGATTGCCAGACTGTCCATATCCAGTTCCTTTGCTCTGGCCACCAGCTCTTCAATTTTACTGGAACCATCAAGAAGACTGTATTCCGTATGGACATGCAAATGTGTAAATGCCATTGATATTCTCCTTTATCTTATCGAATCTGTCTCCGTTAAAAACCGGATATGGGAATTATATCATAAATTTCCGGTTTCACATAGAGAAAGCAAAAAGGAGACAGTAAAAACTGTCTCCTGAAATTTTCATATTTGTTTTATTTGGTACTAAGATATTTTTCAATTTCCTCAATCGCAGCGTCTTCATCCGGCCCGTCTGCGCTGACGGTGATATTGTCCCCCGCACTTAATCCCAGTGTCATCATTCCCATGATGCTCTTTGCATTAAAACGGGCTCCATCATTTTCCACATAGATACTACTCTCGTACTGGCTGGCAATCTGCACCAGCATGGCAACCGGCCTTGCTTCAAGTCCTGATACAAGTTCAATCCTAATTGTCTTTTTTGTCATAATATCCTCCTCATTCCTTGGAAACCTTCGTTTCCGTCGCCTGCTCTCTCAGAGATTCCGCAATTTCACTGAGACGGCGAAGTCTGTGATTAACACCTGACTTCCCCACAGGCGGGTCAAGAGCTTCCCCAAGCTCCTTAAGTGTTGCTTCCGGTCTCAGCAGCCTCACCTGTGCCATCTGCTCCAGATTTTCAGGAAGGGCCCCAAAACCAATTGTATCACGGATATATTCTATATCCCTTATCTGCTTTACGGCAGCAGACACCGTTTTGTTGATATTGGCAGTTTCACAATTCACCTGCCGGTTGACACTATTGCGCATCTCTTTCAGGATCCTGATATTTTCCAGCTCCATGAGAGAGATAGGGGCATCCATCACATTCAGGATATCGACGATCTGACTGCCCTCTTTGATATATACCACATAATATTTTTTACGCACTACAATTTTAGCATCCAGGCCAAAGGTCGCCATAATTTCTTTCAGCTGCCCCGCCTTTGCCTCTGTCGTGCAGACAATCTCAAAATGATAAAACTTCTCCGGATCACTGATGGAACCGGCGGCAAGAAACGCTCCCCTGAGAAATGCCCGTCGGCAGCACGCCTGCTGCGTTACCACATTTCTTACAATAGAAAGATTTTCCTGGATCTCCCCATCCGCAGTCAGAAGTTTTGTAGCCTGAAGCACGCGGTAGGCATCTTCATGTTTCTGAACAATGACTGTATATACCTGATTTTTTTTCAAATATGCAGTCCGCCTTATGGAGACATCAGTAATTATATTAAATGTTTTTTTCAATAATGTAAAGTACTTTCTTGCAACTGCCACATTTTCCGTATGAATTTTTATACAATACCTGTCCCGGTCAGAGATCTGTATCCGACCGCACAAACTTAAAATTGCCGCAATTTCCGCAATCTGACAGTGTCTCGCCGGGCTGATCTGCCGCGAAAGTTCTTCTTTTACCCTGGAAGAAAATGACATATCCCACTCCTGCTATCTTCTGCCGTCTTTGTCTACATCTCTGTGTTCCAGCTTACAGCCGATTTCACTTCTTTCCCTGAGTTTTCCATAAAGGGCTTCTGCCACCGTAACGGACCGATGCCTGCCGCCGGTACAGCCAATGGCGATCACCAGCTGGTTCTTCCCTTCTTTAATATAATTCGGGATCAGAAATTCCATCATATCATAAAGTTTCCCTAAAAACATCTGGCAGGTACCGCCCCGCATCACATAATCTTTTACTTCCTGTTCCTGCCCGGTATGCTCCTTCAAGGCCGGCTCATAATACGGATTGGGCAAAAAACGGACATCAAACACCAGGTCTGCATCAGAAGGGATTCCATATTTGAATCCAAAAGACAAAACGGTAATAAACAGATTCCCGAATGCCTGGCCACCCCGGAATATTCCAGCCAGTTCCTCTCTCAGTTCCCTGGTAAGAAGGGTGCTGGTATCCAGGATATAATCTGCCCGTTCCTTTAAAAAGCCCACCTGCTCCCGCTCCTTGGCAATTCCTTTATCCAGCCGTCCCCGGCCTGCCAGCGGATGTGTCCTTCTGGTTTCCTTATACCGTTTGATCAATACCTGGTCGCTGGAATCCAGAAAAAGGATTTCATATGGCAAGCCTTCTTGTTTCCATCTGTCCAGAATTTCTTTCAGCTGGGGAAGTTCCCCGCCACTGCGGATATCTACGCCAATTGCTGCATCTTTCACCCCACCAGGGTTCTCTTTCAGAAGCTCTACAAATTTTTCAACCAGAAGGACAGGAAGATTATCTACGCAGTAGAAACCCATATCCTCCAGCATTTTCAAAGCAACTGTTTTTCCTGCTCCCGACATTCCAGTGACAATTACCAGTTTCATTCCAAGTCCTTCCCCTCCGTACATTCAAACTGTCCCAGCGTCCGTACTTCCATTTCCATAGATACACCAAACTGTTCCCTGACTTTGTCCTGCACGTCCCGGCAGAGCTGCATGATATCTCCTGCCGTAGCGCCTCCCCGGTTGATCACAAAACCGCAATGTTTTTCCGAAACCTGGGCTCCTCCCACCTGGTATCCCCGAAGTCCCGCATCCTGTATCAGTTTACCGGCAAAATAACCTTCCGGTCTTTTGAATGTACTCCCTGCGCTTGGATATTCCAGCGGCTGTTTTTCTTTTCTCCGGGCTGCAAAATCTTCCATGGAATGTTTAATTGTTGCCGGATCGCCCGGATGTAATTCCAGTTCCACTTCCAGCACAATATAACCTTTGTCCGGAATACAGCTATGCCGGTAGCTCAGTTCCAGCTGGTCACAGGATAACGTCTGGATCTTCCCTTCCCGGTCCATGACCCTGACAGACTGCACCACGTCTTTCATCTCAAATCCGTAAGCGCCGGCATTCATGACCATGGCTCCTCCAATCGTACCCGGAATGCCCGCTGCTGCCTCCAGTCCCGTCAGGGAATGGTCCAAAGCTTCCCTGGCCACACGGGATAGCAGGATCCCGGCACCTGCAGTCACCTGATTTCCAGCAATCCGACAGGTATCCCAGGATTTTCCCATGTGTATCATAACCCCATGATAGCCAAAGTCTCCCACCAGCAGATTACTGCCGTTTCCAAGAATGTAAAACGGCATATCCGCCTTTCTGCAAAGCCGGACCACGGCAGCCAGTTCTTCTTCCCCGGCAGGTTCCACATAATAATCCGCACAGCCTCCGGCCCGGAATGTCACATGGGACGCCATGGATTCCTGTTCTTTTACCGTACCATTCTTTGCCGCCTGACGCAGCTGTTCCAAAAAATCATTCATATCTTTCCTCAATTCAAACATTTCTGTTTCAATCCTTGCGGGCAAAATTTGCCTGGACTCTGCGGTACAGCTCCTGTGCCGCATTATATCCCATCTTCTTCTGTCTGTAGTTGACAGATGCAGACTCTACAATGATCGCCAGATTTCTGCCGGGCCGGATCGGTATAGAATGACACACCACTTTATTTCCCAGGAATTCCGTATACTGGTCTTCCAGGCCCAGCCGGTCATACTCTTTATCTTTATCCCAGTCTTCCAGCTTGATCACCATATCAATCTGCTGGGTATCCTTTACGCTTTCTACTCCAAACAGAGCTTTCACATCTATGATTCCAATGCCTCTCAGTTCAATAAAATGTTTGGTAATATCCGGGGCATTGCCAATCAGAGTATCGTCGCTGACTTTCCGGATCTCCACCACATCATCCGTAACCAGACGGTGCCCGCGTTTAATCAGCTCCAGCGCTGCCTCACTTTTTCCAATACCGCTCTCGCCCATGATCAGTACACCCTCGCCAAAAACGTCTACCAGTACGCCATGGATACTGATGCAGGGAGCCAGTTTTACTTTCAGCCAGCGGATCACTTCTGCCATCAGGTCTGATGTAGCCTTTTCTGATACCAGACATGGCACTCCATAATAATTACATACGGTGATCAGGTCTTCGTCCGGCATCTGTCCCCTGCTGAATACCAGACATGGAATCTTGCTGGAAACCAGCTGCTCGTACCGTTTTACCTTGATCGTCTGCTCCATGGTGGAAATATAAGCCTGTTCCACATAACCTATGATCTGGATTCTCTCATTATCAAAATGGTCAAAAAATCCGGTCAGCTGAAGCGCCGGTCTGTTCACTTCCGGGTGGGTGAGCACAATTTTCTCTGTGTCGATCTCCGGTGTTGTATTTTTCAGATTCCACTTTTCTATCAATTCTGTAATCGTAACTCCGTGCATGGGGTGCACCTCCTTCTTATCCTTTCTGTTATCCTATCATAGTTTTCCCTGATTGTCATTATCCCAATATCCGGAATTTGCGGCAAGACGCTTTCCTGCTTCCTTGTCCCGTCAATGGAAAAAGCTGTATACACTCTCAGCCGCCTTCCGGTTCATGCCGGGAACCTGGGAAAGTTCTTCCACATCCGCTTCCCTGACTGCCTCAATGGATTTGAAATATTTCATCAAAGCTTTCCGCCTGGTATCTCCGATTCCCTCAATATCATCCAATATGGAACGTACCTGGCCTTTGCTCCGTAAGCTTCTGTGATATTCTATGGCAAACCTGTGGGCTTCATCCTGTATCCTGGTGATCAGTTTGAACCCTTCCGAATGGCGGTCAATGGGAATTTCCACATTATGGTAATACAGACCCCTTGTCCTGTGGTTATCATCTTTCACCATACCGCAGACCGGAATCTCCAGTCCCAATTCTTCCAAAACTTCCAGAGCCACATTCACCTGTCCCCGGCCTCCGTCCATCATGATCAGATCCGGAAATCTGGTAAAGCTTCCGTATTCAGACCCTACTCCTTTTTCCTTCAGCATTTCATGTTCTTCCAGTCCATGGGAAAAGCGCCGGGTCAGAACTTCTCTCATGGATGCATAGTCATTGGCACCTTTCACCCATTTGATCCGGAATTTCCGGTAGTCATTCCGTTTCGGCCTGCCATCTTCATAAACCACCATGGAACCTACCGAATCAAACCCGCTGATATTGGAAATATCATAAGCCTCAATACGCCGCACCCATGTTAAATCCAGCCAGTCCCCAATCTGGTTCATCGCTCCAATGGTACGCATCTCTTCCCGTTTGATCTTATCTTTATCCTGTTCCAATACCATGGCTGCATTTTTCTGTGCCAGCTCCACCAGGCGTTCTTTTTCTCCCTTCTGGGGTACCACCACTTTTACCTTCTGGCCTTTTTTCGCTGTCAGCCACTGAATAATAGTTTCCTCTTCTTCCAGTTTATGCTGGACCCACAGTTCCCTGGGGACAAAAGGAGTTCCTGAATAAAACTGTTTGACAAAACAGGTAAGCACCTGGGATTCCTCTTCTTCCACTGCTGTGCGGAGATGAAAATGTTCTCTGCCGATCAGCTTCCCCTCCCGGATAAAAAACACCTGAACCACTGCATCTTCCGCATCTCTCGCCATAGCGATCACATCTCTGTCATCCATGGAACTGCTGGTAATCTTCTGCTTCTGAGCTACCTTCTTTACACTGTTTAACAGGTCCCGGTATTCAATGGCTTTTTCATAATCCATTGCCTGGGATGCTTCCCACATATCCTGTTCCAGTCTTTTTAAGATACGGTCATATTTTCCACTCAAAAATTCCAGCGCCTGCTCCACATTCTGCCGGTAATCCTCCTGGCTGATATATCCCTGGCACGGGGCATCACACTGTTTGATATGATAATTCAGACACGGCCGTTCTTTTCCCGTATCCCTGGGCAGCGTGCGGTTACATGTCCTGATCTTATACAGTTTGTGTATCAGGTCTATGGTATCTTTCACCGCTCCCGCACTGGTATATGGTCCAAAATACCGGCTCTTATCTTTTTTCATCTCCCTGGAAAACAGGACTCTCGGAAACGCTTCCCCCACCGTTACTTTGATATAAGGATAGGTTTTATCGTCTTTCAGCATGGTGTTATACCGGGGCTGATGCTCTTTGATCAGATTGCATTCCAACACCAGGGCCTCCAGTTCAGAATCCGTAATGATATACTCAAACCGGGCGATCCTTGACACCATCTGTTCAATTTTTGCCGTTTTGTTCCTGCTGCTCTGAAAATACTGCCGGACCCGGTTTTTCAGGCTGATGGCTTTCCCTACATAGATGATTTCATCTTTGTCATCATGCATCAGATAAACACCTGGCTGAGCAGGAAGTTTTTTCAGTTCTTCCTCAATATCAAACATGCTTACCTCCTGAACCGGCCTCCTCCATATTTCATCAGTGTCTCCAGATAACGCTTCAGATTATAGCAAAGTTCCTCAGCTGTACTGCCTATAAGAGGAATCTCCATTCCGCTGTAGATGATCTCCAATGTATCCCGGTCCACAGAATCCCCTTCTGTTTCCAGAAGTTCCCATTTTCCTTCCAGTGTATCTTCATCAAAGAAGCGGAGTATGAAATTACCGCTTCCCTGTATAGTCTCACTCTCCTCTTCGACAGAATCATCCGTTTCTTTCTCATCTTCCTGGTCCAGCAAAGAAGCCTTGTCCACCAGTTCAAACCGGTATTGCTGCCTGACATCCGGATATTTTTCCCGGTCCACAGGGCTTAAAAACATGGAAAGCGGCCTGGCATACAATCTGAAATCTCCGTACAGTGCCTGGTAGATGACCAGTTCCTCACCTGTTTCCGAATGGATCGCAATTCCCATTACCTGATACAGCTTATTCTTAAAATGCCGATAACATTCTCCCGGCGCAGGTCTTCTTCTTGTTTCCTCAAACATAATCTCCTCCGTATTCTTTTGTATCATCCTGATTTTCAAAAAATGACGGGCGGCCATTTTGCCTGGCCCCCGCCTTCTCTGTATCGTCCTATTCCATCTGCATCTGAGGGATTACCGTAGATTCCCCGGACGACGGCGCCGTTTTTTGGCTGCCGGCAGGATCTACATGATCCGGAAGTTCCGGAACACTGGAAATCTCCGGTGCAGGCCCCGAACGTTCCACCTCTGTCTCCGGCTGACTGGTCTGACCGGTCTCTGAAACTGCCGCCGTTTCCGCCGCAGCCCGCGATTCCTGAATACTCTCCCATTCCGCTGCTGCTTCCTCTTTGGTTTTTAAGCCATCCCAGGTATAACGGCAGGCTGCAGACCACAACATCCATTCATCATATCCTGCATCATAAGTCGCCTGTATCTGCGCCCGTATCTCATCAGGACCGTAAGTGATATAATTTTTCAGATAAGATGCTGTGAAATCCTGAAGCCATGGACGGACCACTGCCACCTTCTTTCCAGCCTCCCTATACTGTGCCAGTTCTTCTGAAGAGCCCTGGAGCGCAGCCAGGATCGTACGGTAAGGTTCCATGTCCGGATGCTCAATTCCAAAGTTTCCATCTCCATAATGGGAAGGATAGATCATGGGACAGATATAATCCAGATTCTGTGCCATCTCACCATAAATCTGGCCCACTGACTGGGAATCCACTTCACTTCCGATAATAGCCCCAAACACATCAGCAGCTACATAAAAGTTCTGGGCAGACAGCCGCTCATAAGCATAGGCAGTAAATTCTGTGATCACATCCGTTTTGGAACGTCCTCTGGTATCCGCTTCCTCAAACACCACATCTTTAATGCCCCGTTCTGTACAAAAACGGATATAATCAAACTGCACCTCATCAAATCCCATCCTGGCAGCCTCCGTTCCGATTTCCACCAGATAATCCCATACTTCCTGCTTGTATGGATTGATCCATGCCAGTCCGGAACGGTCACGAAATACAGAACCGTCCGCCAGTTTCAGGCACCACTCCGGTTTCTTTTCTGCCAGCCACGGATCACGGAAGGCGACCACTCTGGCTATCACATACAGTCCCTGGTCTTTCAGTCTCTGAATCAGAGCTGGCATATCCGATACATATGCCAGACTGGCTTCCGTCTCCGTCACCAGGGCAGAATCCATGGGACAGGTAACCCTTCCGTTATCATCTTTCAGGTCAATTACCACCGTATTAATCTCTGTTCCGCTGATCTGGGCCAGAATATTGTCCATCATCTCCTGGTTCCCTGCAACCGGAGCGCTTAAATAGATTCCTTTTACCTGTACAGGCTCCCGCCGGGATGGTTCCGCTTCCGTGACAGGTTCCACCGCCACAACGCTTTCTGCCGCTTCCTCTGACATCCCTGTCTCTTCCGTTTCCACAGTCAGGTCCTGAGGCGGTTCATATCGCTTGCAGCCGGTCAGAGCAACCAGAAGAGCAGCAGCCAGCAGCCACTTTTTCATCATAGTCTCAACCTTTCCTATGAGCTTTTATTTTCATAACAATCATATTATCATAGATTCCTGCTAGTCCGCAAGGATTTCATATCCGTCTTCTGTTACCAGTACGGTATATTCCCACTGCGCAGAAAGCCCTCCATCTTCTGTCCACACGGTCCAGCCATCTTCTTCATCAATGAACCAGTCACTGCTTCCCTGATTGATCATCGGTTCAATGGTGAAAATCATTCCTGCTTCCAGTTTGGGGCCTTTCTGCCGCCTCTTCACATGAAACACCAATGGCTCCTCATGAAAATCCACTCCCACACCATGGCCGCAGATATCCGGCACTACCTGGAATCCATTTTTCTCGGCATGTTCCTGGATAATTTCCCCGATCTTTCCCATATAGTTCCCAGGCCTGACTGCCTGAAGGCTGAGGTCCAGGCACTCTTTGGTCACCTTTACCAGTTTTTCAGCCTCTGGAGAAACCTTTCCAATACCATACATTCTGGATGCATCGGCATAATATTCATCCACGATGGTAGTCACATCTACGTTAACAATATCTCCTTCCATCAGGATCTCATCTTCCGACGGGATTCCATGACAGACCACATCATTCACAGAAGTACATACGCTTTTAGGAAATCCTTCAAAATTCAAAGGTGCAGGAATTCCTCCCAGTTCCAATGTCTTCTCATGGACAACACGGTTGATCTCTTCCGTAGAAATTCCCGGACGGATCATTTCACCCACAGCGTCCAATATCCTGTTGTTTATCATTCCTGCGTAGCGGATCTTCTCAATCTGTTCCGGAGTTTTTATAATCGGTTTCGCCATCTTTCTTTTCCTCCTTTTTGCTCCAGTTCAAGCAAAATCTTTTTAATATCCAGCCCTCCCGCATAGCCGGTCAGGGAACCGTTTTTCCCAATGACTCTATGGCAGGGAATGATCACCGCCACCGGGTTACCGTGATTGGCCATTCCCACTGCACGGCATGCTCTGGGATTTCCCACTGCTTTGGCAATCTCTTCATACGTTCTTGTTTCCCCGTAAGGAATTTCTCTGAGGGCCTTCCATACCTTTTTCTGGAATTCTGTTCCGGAAACTGACAGAGGCAGATCAAATTCCTGCCGTTTTCCATTAAAATACTCCCTGAGCTGAGTTTCCGCCTGCGCCAGAAGGAAGGTTTTTTCCCCTTTTTTCCATGGTTTCTCTCCGTTCCCCGGAAAATAACAGCCGCAGATACCGCTCCCATCTTCCTCAATCCTCAGTCTCCCTGCCGGAGTATCCATCTCCCATATATGATGCTCCATATCCCTGTCACCTTTTCTTCATTTTTCTTATCATTTCCTTGGTATTTTTATCCACCCGGTTGGATTCGATGATCTTCTGCAACGCTTTGTGATAAGTCCAATCATCCAGCTGATTGCAACGAAGATATTGCATAGTCCGTTCCCGCATTTTCACAAAATACACGGAAATTGCCCATGCCACAGCCATATCCACATAATATTTCCCTTTTTCCACTCTGTCAAACCATGTAAAAGCCTCTTCCGCATGGTCTGTATCACAATAATGTCCAAGTGTCATGACCACTGCAAAGCGAACTGCATATTCTTCCTGTCTCACAAAATAAGGCCTGATAAAATCCCAGATCTCCTCCCGATACCTGGAATCTGCCGCTTTATAAGCTCCGCAAAAAATATCACAGACACACCAGTTATCAATCCAGGGAATGAACGCAGCCGTCCGCTCCAGAAGTTCCTTCAGATCCATTTTTTTCCATGCTCCGGCAGTCACCAGTCCCTGAAGCTGGCGTTCCTCATAAGTAGCGCCCTGCGCTTCCTCTAAAAATGCTCTCCAGTCTTCCTTCAGGATCTGACCGGCAACATGGCGCAGCTGTGGCACTCTCACTCCCAGAATATCCGGAACTCCAGGCAGCAGACGGCTGTGAAACTCCCGGTAGTCCGGATCTATATATGGCTGCAGCAAATTCTGTATATCCATAGCCATCCCCTTTTCCATGTTTTTACAAACATTCATCTTAAATGTCATTATTATATCATATTCTTTCTATTTTTCCAAATTTCTTAATTTTCCATTGCTCTGTTTCCGTATCTTGTGGTATATTATTTATTTATGAAAAGATAATTATTACAGATGGAGGCAGGCTATGCGAATCGGATTTGATAATGAAAAATATTTAAAGATGCAGTCAGAACATATACGCCAGCGTATCGGACAGTTTGGCGATAAATTGTATCTGGAATTTGGTGGAAAATTGTTCGATGATTATCACGCATCCAGGGTTCTTCCCGGATTTGCTCCGGACAGTAAGCTGAGAATGCTTCTTCAGCTGGCCGATCAGGCTGAAATCGTCATCGCTATCAATGCAGCAGATATTGAAAAGAATAAAATGCGTTATGATCTGGGGATCACCTATGATGTAGATGTGCTCAGACTGATACAGGCTTATACCGATAAAGGGCTTTATGTCGGCAGCGTAGTCATCACCCAATACAGCGGACAGCCCTCAGCAGACCTGTTTAAAAGCAAGCTGGAGCATATGGGGATCCGGGTATACCGCCATTATGTGATCGACGGCTACCCGAATAATATTCCTCTGATCGTCAGCGATGAAGGATATGGCAAAAACGACTACATTGAAACCACCAAGCCTCTTGTCATTATCACCGCCCCCGGACCGGGAAGCGGAAAAATGGCCACCTGCCTGTCCCAGCTTTACCATGAAAATAAAAGAGGCATCAAAGCCGGATACGCCAAATTTGAAACATTCCCCATCTGGAATATTCCGTTAAAACATCCGGTCAATCTGGCTTATGAAGCTGCTACTGCCGATTTAAACGATGTCAATATGATCGATCCTTTCCATCTGGAAGCTTATGGCATCACCACCGTAAATTATAACCGTGACGTGGAGATTTTCCCTGTGCTGAACGCTATCTTTGAAGGAATTTATGGTACCAGCCCTTACAAATCTCCCACTGACATGGGCGTGAATATGGCCGGAAACTGCATTATTGATGACGAGGCCTGCCGGGAAGCTTCCTACCAGGAAATCATCCGCCGTTACTATCAGGCTCTGAACCGGGTAGCAAAAGAAGAAGGCAGCCGGGAAGAAGTCTATAAAATCGAACTTCTGATGAAACAGGCTAAAATCTCTACGGATCTGCGTTCTACCGTGACAGCTGCCAATAACCGGGCAAAAGAGCTGGGTTCCCCCTGCGCAGCCATGGAACTGCCTGATGGTTCCATTGTCACTGGAAAAACCACCAACCTTCTGGGCGCTTCCGCTGCCCTGCTTCTGAATGCTGTAAAAGTACTGGGCAATATCGATCATGATGTTCATCTGATTGCCCCTTCGGCCATTGAGCCAATCCAGAAACTGAAAGTGAATTATCTGGGAAGCCGTAATCCCAGGCTACACACCGATGAGGTACTGATTGCTCTCTCTATGTGTGCTGCCACCGATGAAAATGCTCAGATTGCGTTAAATCAGCTTTCCAAATTAAAAGGCTGCCAGGTTCATACCTCTGTCATGCTTTCTGATGTAGACATTACCATATTCAAAAAATTAGGCGTCAATCTTACATCAGAGCCTGTCTATGAACAGCAGCGGATTTATCATTAATGTGTAAAAGCCAAAATAAAAAAGAGGCACTGTCGATCAGACAGCACCTCTTTTTTATTATTGTACATCCACAGACGTTTTTTCTGTCTCTTCCGGTTGATCCACTGGTTTTTCCTCTGCTTCTTTTTCTTCCAGTCTTGCCGGCTTTTCTTCAGGCTCTTCGATTCCTTTTACCTCCCGGAAAATCTTCATAAATTCTTTTCCCGTTATGGTTTCTTTTTCGATCAGGAATTCTGCAATCTTATCCATGGCATCCCGGTTCTCGGAAAGCAGGCGTTTCGCCTCTGCATAAGCCTTCTTCAGGATTTCCATGACTTCCTTGTCCACTTCCGCTTCCGTCTTATCGCTGCAGTTCAACACCGTTCTTCCGCTGAGATACTGGTTCTCCTGTGTAGCCAATCCCATCAACCCAAACTTTTCTGACATACCATACTGGGTCACCATGGCCCGGGCCACTCTGGTTGCCTGTTCTATATCATTGGCCGCTCCCGTGGTCACCGTATCAAATACCAGTTCTTCCGCTGCACGGCCTGCCAGGAAGCCTACCAGCATGGCATCAATCTCTTTCTTGGTATTCAGATATTTTTCTTCTTCCGGTACCTGCATCACATAGCCCAAAGCTCCCATAGTCCTGGGGACGATCGTAATCTTCTGAACCGGTTCCGCATCTTTCTGAAGAGCGCTGACCAGCGCATGGCCTACTTCATGATAAGACACGATTCTTCTCTCTTCCTTGCTCAGAATCCGGTCTTTCTTTTCTTTTCCCACCAGTACCACTTCTACTGCTTCAAACAGATCTTTTTGAGAAACAGCTTTTCGTCCATTCTTAACAGCCATGATTGCTGCTTCATTCATCATATTAGCCAGGTCCGCTCCCACTGCGCCGGAAGTTGCCAGAGCGATTTCCTCAAAATCTACTGTATCATCTAACAGTACATCCTTGGAATGTACTTTCAGAATATTGACCCTTCCTTTTAAATCCGGCTTATCCACGATCACACGGCGGTCAAAACGTCCCGGTCTCAACAACGCCGGATCCAGAATCTCCGGCCGGTTCGTAGCGCCCAGAACCAGAAGGCCTTTCGACGAATCAAAACCGTCCATTTCCGAAAGAAGCTGGTTCAGGGTCTGCTCTCTTTCGTCATTGCCGCCTCCAAATCTAGAATCTCTGCTTTTTCCGATCGCATCGATCTCATCAATGAAAATAATACAGGGGGCAGACTCCTGCGCCTGTTTAAACAGATCCCGGACACGGGACGCACCTACTCCCACAAACATTTCCACGAAATCAGAACCTGACAGGGAATAAAATGGCACATGGGCCTCTCCTGCCACTGCCTTAGCCAGCAGCGTTTTTCCCGTTCCGGGAGGTCCCACCAGAAGAGCACCTTTCGGCAGCTTTGCTCCTATCTTCGTATATTTAGCCGGGTTATGCAAAAAGTCTACGATTTCCGTCAGGGATTCCTTTGCTTCGTCTTCTCCTGCCACATCTTTAAAGGTAATTCCTGTTTCCTTCTGGACATACACCTTGGCATTGCTTTTCCCGACTCCCATGATTCCGCCGCCGCCCATACGCCGCATCATCATTGTCATCAGAAATACCAGGAACCCAAACCAGATCAGGGTGCTGACAATTTCCAGCAGCAGGCTGTTGGTCTGCTGAAGCTTGGTCATGTCAATCCCGTGATTCTGAAGCCTTAACGTAAGCTGATCGTCACTTTCCATACGAACTGTATAATATTTCATCAGCGGATTAAAGCCCTGCACATCATCTTTGGGATGAATGATGATCTCGGAGCTTCCCACTTCCACTGACTTGACCTGCTCCTGCTCTACCATTTGGATGAACTGGTTATACGTCATCTCCTGAGTAGCGCTTTTCATAATAGAATTTTTCATAAAATACACAGTTCCGATGGTAATGAGCGCCGCAATCAGCAAGATTGTCAGTGTCTGTCCATTTTTCGATGGCTTGCCATTGTTGTTCTGTTGATTGTTATTCATATTATTATCTCCAATCTGGATAGAATCCTCTCCTACCCCACATTATTATAATGTCACTCTTTTGAGAAATCAATAAATAAAATATAAATAAATGTAAGAAACATAATTTTTTTCCAGCATATAAACTTCCTTTCCGACCAGACTATAAGCATGAGGTGATGAAATGGAAGCTAAAACGAAACTGGATTACAAAGAGCACAAAGATTATGGAATGCAAAAATGCGGGGCGTCTACTGACTGTACTGGTCTGATTCCCTCCCTTCCTCAATCTGATGATGAAGTGGAAGCCTATAACGAAATGTATGCTTTCCTCCCCAGGGCGTCCTCCTGCGCCAAATAATCAATTTACCTCTGCCGCGTTCTCTGCTGATACAGGAACGCGGCTTTTCTTTGTTTCTTTTCAGTTTTATCTTGTATCCTGAGATTGAACATATTATAATAAAATTTTGGACTTTTACCGTTTGCTGTTTCAGCAGGGGAATCATATACAGGAGGAAATTAGAATCATGAAGCCAACACCCGATGCTCAAAAACACTATTTATTTACCAATAAGGCTCTGACAGCCCTGATCCTGCCTTTGATCATTGAACAGCTTCTGGCCGTGCTGGTGGGCATGGCAGACACCATCATGATTGCCAGCGTTGGGGAATCCGCAGTATCCGGCGTTTCTCTTGTGGACAGCGTCATGCTCCTGCTCATTAACGCATTTCAGGCGCTTGCCACCGGCGGTGCCGTAGTCGCAGGGCAATACCTGGGAACAAAAAACCGAAAAAAAGCCTGTGAATCTTCCACTCAGCTGGTATGGTTCGTTACCATTCTTGCAGTGATTGTCATGGCTGTTATGTATCTGGGCAAAAATTTTATTCTCCATGTGGTATTTGGTCAGATTGAAGCAGATGTCATGTATCATGCCAACATCTATCTTCTTATTGTTACCGCTTCCGTACCATTTATTGCCCTGTACAATGCAGGAGCGGCAGTATTTCGTTCCATGGGTAACTCCAAAGTATCCATGCAGGTATCTCTTTTAATGAACGCCATCAATGTGGCAGGAAACGCTATTTTGATCTACGGATTCCATCGTGGAGCCGAGGGAGTTGCCATTCCCACTTTAGTATCCAGAATGGTAGCCGGTATCCTGATCACCGTTTTACTGTTAAATCAGAACCTTACCTTACATATCAAGCCTTCCTTCCATTATCGATTCAACAAAATCATGGTCAAAAAAATCCTTCAGATCGGTATTCCCAACGGTCTAGAAAACAGTATGTTCCAGCTGGGCAAGATCATTGTACTCAGCCTGGTATCCACATTCGGCACATACGCCATTGCTGCAAATGCTGTAGGAAATGTTTTTGCCAGTTTCCAGATCCTTCCCGGTATGGCAATCAACTTAGGAATCACCACAGTCATCTCCCAATGTGTAGGCGCCCATGACTATGACCAGGCCCGTTACTACACCAGAAAACTTTTGAAGATCACATATGTTCTTACTTTTCTGACTGTAGTGATTATGATGGCCTCCTCTTCCCTGATCGTGCAGGCATATAATCTGTCAGATATTACAGCCGCAGAGGCAGTCAAGATTTTCTTTCTTCACAGCGTTTCTGCTGCGATTATCTGGCCTATTGCCTTTTCTGTTCCCGCATCTCTCCGGGCTGCCGGCGATGTACAGTACTGTATGATCGTTTCCATCGCGTCCATGTGGATATGCCGGATTGTTTTCAGCTATATCCTGGGCCGCTTCATGGGATTGGGGCTGTTTGGCGTATGGGGCGCCATGATCCTGGACTGGTGGGTAAGAGCCGCTTTCTTTACAGTCCGTTACCGCAAAGGAACCTGGAAAACAAAAGCGCTGGTATAGGCAGTTTAAAACACTGCCTGTACCAGCACCATATAAAGTACAGTTCCGATTCCAATACTGATCAATGAATTCTTCTTCCACATATGAAGAACTGCAACTGCAAAAACTGCTATCCATTCCGGGATGCCCCAGGCTCCCGGATTTTTTATGATTTCTCCCCCATTCTGCCCTGACAACTGACTGGCTACCGATAAGATAGGGGTTTTCAAACAGTATACTACCAACAGTCCTATGGTAGCATATGGCAGCGTCTTTCCCAGAAACACCACAAAAGGCGGCGTCGGTTTTCCCCCGCGAAAGATTAGAAACGGCAGGAATCTGGTAAGCATTGTAGCTGCCACCATAGCTGCTACAAGAAGCATATCTCCTCCTATTTCTTTCATCATACCGCCTCCTTTTCCTTGGATTCCAAAACTTTCCTATTATTATATACAAAAAACAGCACTGCCAGCATCACAGCCATGGCAGGAATAATAAACTGATCTTCCCCAAATAACAGCAGGCATAATACTGCTGCTCCAACTCCCAGAATCGCAGGTTTCCGTCCACTCTTCTCGCTCCACTGTCCCACAAAGATCACAACGAACAAAGCTGTCAGCGCAAAATCCATTCCCGCAGTATTAAAGGTAAGAGCATTTCCCAGCATGGCCCCCAGCCATGTTCCCAGTACCCAATAACAGTGGTCTAAAAACGCAATCCAGAAATAGACCTGGTCCCTGTCGAGTTCTGATGGCGTCACCTCTCCGCAGAGAACAGAAAATGTTTCATCTGTCAGGGCAAAAATCAGATATGGTTTGAATTTTTTCACATTTTTATATTTATCCAGCATGGATATCCCGTAAAACAAATGCCTCGCATTGAGCATGAAAGACAGAACAAAACCATAAAGAGGATTGACTCCGGAAACTAACAGAGAAACTCCCAGATACTGAAGACTTCCTGCATATACTACCACACTGATCAGAACTGACCAGAAAGGGCCATATCCATTTCCTGCCATAAGCATGCCATAAGCTGCCCCCAGTACCAGATATCCAGCCAGCACAGGCACTGTTTTCGGAAAAGCATAGCCCAACTCTTTCGTTTTCCATTTCATATTCTTATCCTTCCCATTCCGCAAATCTTGACAAATCTGCCTGTATTCCCATAAAATTGTATTTTATTGTAACACGCTTTCATGATTTGTCAATTTATAACTGAGGAGGAAGCCTCTATGATCGATTACTCTGCCTGCCGTCTTTGCCCCCATATGTGTCAGGTTGACCGGACTATAACAAAAGGATTCTGTGGATGCGGTCCCCGGATAAAAGCCGCCCGTGCCGCTCTCCATATGTGGGAGGAACCCTGTATCAGCGGAAAACGGGGCAGCGGAACCATTTTTTTCAGTGGCTGTACGTTACGCTGCTGTTTCTGTCAGAATTACACCATAAGCAGCGAAGGCTACGGAACAGAAATTTCAGAGAACAGGCTGGCAGATATTTTCCTGGAACTGGAAGAAAAAGGAGCGCACAATATCAATCTGGTTTCTCCCACTCCTTATATTCCTTCTATTCTTCATGCTCTGGATCAGGTAAAACACCGTCTTTCCATTCCCGTTGTATTTAACTGTGGAGGCTATGAACAGATAGAAACCCTGGATCTGTTAAAAGGCTACGTGGATATTTATCTGCCGGATTTCAAGTATTTCAGCCCGGAGCTTTCCTTAAAATATTCCAAAGCTGCTGATTACTTTTCTGCAGCATCCAAAGCAATCCCGGCTATGATCAGCCAAACTGGTTCTCCCGTAATGGAAGAAGACCCGGATTCCCATTGTCTGCTTATGAAACGCGGAGTTATCATCCGTCATCTGGTCCTTCCAGGGCAAAAAGAAGATTCCAAGAAACTCCTTGACTGGATTGCAGGCAATCTGCCAAAGGATTCTTTCTTTATCAGTTTGCTCAGTCAATATACTCCCTTTCACCGGAGCAAAGAATTTCCTGAAATCAACCGGCGTATTACCTCCTATGAATATAACCAGGTTTTGGATCATGCCATAGCCCTGGGGCTTAACCAGGGTTTCATGCAAGAAAAAAGCAGCGCCAAAGAAGAGTATACGCCGCCTTTCAATCTGGAAGGAATTTTACCATAATAACAGAAATAGGCGGATACCGAATTCATTTTCTTTCGATATCCGCCTTTAAACTATCTCGTCCATGGGACTAATTTCCTTTCTTTATTCTATTTTTCTTATTCAATTTTCTCTTCCACCGGTCTTATTTAGATTCCTCTGACATTTTTTCATTCTCTTGCCTGTAAGCTTATCTGCAATTTTATTATACTTTCTCGTCATATAATAAATGGATAATTTATTTCTTTTACAGGTTCCTGTCCTTATCTTCTTAAAATATGAAATTCCGGTATCTGAGTTTTCCTATGTTCCAACTTCTTTATAGAAGTGAAACTCAACTTACGTTTTCGGTGGTCCGTACCTCCTTCTTTTCGTTTTGTTGTTCTTTTCTTATCTCTTTTTTCTTTGTACCCTTAGTATACTCTGGCCGTTCTGATTTGTCAATACTTTTTGCTTATTATTTTTTCAGTATTTTGTATTTACCCATAAATAGTATATTGTTTTTTGATTTTTATAAATTTTTCTTTACTTTTCTCAACTATTTTCTTTTATTTTTCGAAATATTCAATCTTTTCTTTAGCATAATCATATCCCTTAACAGGATTCCCCTGTCTACCACAGGAGGATCATATTGAAGAAAAAAGTCCTTAAGCCTATGAGAGTATACAAACCCACAGGACTCATAAAACGACAAAGTTTCCCGAGTCTCACCCGTCCCTACATACAGCCATTCCTTTCCTTTTCCAGCACATTGGTCTGCCACATGATTCAATAACCGTTTTCCACAGCCAAGCCTCTGAAACTCAGGAAACACAGCCAGATTTTTAATTTCACTGCTGCTATCCTCTCCATCCACAACCACACATTCTGCAACCAGCTTCCCGTCAAGCAAACATACAAATACGTTCCCCTGTTCCAGGTATCGGTGGATCATGGACTCTTGTTCATCTCCCAGCAATAAAAGCGGCATCAGCTCCTTCTTATTCCCTCTGTATTCTTCTATGCTTCCATAACCATATCTGGGGGCAAATTCTTTTCTTCCTTTTTCCGTATACGTTTTTACAAAAGAGCCTTTTGCTTCTGTATATCCGTCCCGATCATGGCGGTACTCTCTGCTCAGTTTTTCTTTCAACTTTCCGTACTCTGCTGCTGTCTCTCCATGTTTTCTTAGATAATCCCGGAAATAAAGTTCAGGGCAATCTCCATTTTTTCTCAGATGCAGATGGAACACCTTCTCCTCAAAACCATGCTCCGTATACCCTTTTCCCAGCAAAAGCCTGGAAGACGCTCTCCAGTCTCCCCCTGTCATCAGAATCCAGCCGTTATGCTCCAGCCTTTGAATAACTGCTTCTTCCGGATATTCCCAATCCATTTCTGCAAAAATATCTACGGTAGGTTTTGCCACCAGCCCTTCTACGGCTGTGCTGCCTCCATGCCGTATGGTAAGGGCATGATTCCCCAATAATTTCCATAAACTCTTTTGTTCTTTCAGAAACCACTTTTTCCATTGAAAATTATATTCTTCCAGATAAATTGGAAATAATTCCCACAATTCTTCCAGACTCATTTCTTTTAACGGTTTTATCATCTCTTTCATTCCTCATTTATTGAATTATCAGCATTTTTCTTATATCATACGGTAACTTTTATTATTTTTCCACCTTATTTTTTCATTGCGTGTATATTATTTTCCATTTTTGGATAATGTACATATACGGTGAACAACGGTTTAATATAACAAAGGGGTGATGCAGATGGTCAATTACGACAGATTATGGGAGACCATGAAAAAAGCAAATGTCAGCCAGTACCGCCTGATCAAATATTATGGGGTAAGTGCCGGACAGATTGGCCGCTTAAAAAAGAATATGTACGTTTCCACGCATACCATTGATATGCTGTGCAATATCCTTCAGTGTAATGTGGAGGACGTCATGGAAGTAAAGCTGGACCCTGACAATTATTATCATCAGGGTTAAGCTTCCGTTCTTTTAAAGAGGTATATGAGAATTTCAGATTCTCATACACCTCTATTTCTTTTTACCTCCTTTTTTCTCCCCCCTGACCAGAAACAGAAGAATCACGATCCACACCAGGAAGATGCTGATCCCCAGCCAGTTTTCCTTCAGGAATGTGATCACATCCCCCAGAACTTCTCTCCACCATGGCTCCCTGACCTTCCGGTAAGTACCGGCAAGCCTGATCTGATAGGCTTTCTCATCTGGCCTGTCCTGGTAGACAGTTCTCCTTACCTTTGCCTTCCGTTCCGGAATGGTAACAGTCCCACTATACAGCGCTTTTACCGTACAGACTTTCTTTAAGCCTGATGCCTGGGCTTTCCGGTACAAAACTCCGTTTTCCAGGTATGGGCCTCCCTGCCACCGGATCTCCTGGATCCGGTAATATTCCGGGTCCAGACCCATGCTCTCTAAGATATCAGGTCCGTGATCCATCAGGTCCGCTCCCTGGGAGATCCAGGTATCCCCCAGGGCATAAAGGTCCGCACCATAATTCTCTATGGTGAGTGGAAACGAAAAGCCGTCCGTCCATTTCCACTCCCCTTCCGTTTTCCGGAGCAGGGGCAGTTTATAGGACAGTTCCCCCACCAGTCCATCTTCTACCAATATCTCTCCAGTCTCCGGAAGATGGTAACCCTTCTCCACCTCATACAGGATCTCACCGGACACCTCTTTCTGTTCCTCTTCCAGAATGACCTCTTCCGTTTCCATGGATACCAGACGGTAAAGGCTCTCTCCCATCTCTATGGTCTCCGGAGGCAGCTCCGGCTCATTTTCCAGGAAAGGCTCCGATTCCCGGACGATCTGTCTCCCCGGCTTTACGACCACGGAAAGCACTTCCCGTTCCGTATATTCCAGCCGGTATCTCTCACCTCCCAGTTCCATCTCTTCTGCCAGAAAAGCCTCGGATGGTGTGGCTGTTTCCATGACCTTTTCTGTACGGACCGTTTCCGGCATGGAAGCTGCAAAGGTTTCCCTGCCTGCCGGAATGCTCATGCCGCCAACCAGCAGGAATGCAAAAAAGAGTTTTCGTTTCTTTCCTGTGAGATACCAGCCGGCAAGACCGGCCATACCTAATAGGAGGGCTGGCAGGAGGAGGCTTCCATCCCCGGTTTCCGGTATCACCCATTTCCCGTCATACCGGTGCTTCCAGCCTCCTGTCCCGTCCAGGAAGGGGGTGTATTCTCCAAATATCCTTCCCAGTTTCCGGACCACAGTCTCTTCTTCATTGGGAATCTTCAGGTCCCCTTCCACCCTTCCGGATGCTGTCACCTCAAAGGAATAGACCTGGTCGGACTGCTCATAACCTTCCGGCGCCTCCGTCTCCTGGACCAGGTATCTGCCCGGCTCCGGGCAGTCAAACCGGATCGTTCCGTCTTCCCCGGTCCTTACGGTCTGATAAAGGCTCCCATCTTCCCGGCAGATGATAAATTCTGCTCCGGGAAGGCCCTGTAAGGTAGCCTGGTCATACTTTAAGATGGTCACCCGGACCGTCCCGTCCGGGTCTCCCCCGCCTGGCTTTTTCTTGTCTTCCATCACCACCCGGTCTATGGTCCCGTCTTCCGATACGGTAAACCGGACCGGCTCTGCCAGGAGATACCCGGCCGGCGCTTCCGTTTCTTCCAGGATGTAGGTCTTTCCCGGTTCCAGTGTCCCGCGGATCACATGGGGTTCTGTCCCGGACCTCCAGGTCTCCACTACTGTTCCGTCCGCTTCCTTCAGTACCATCTGGGCACCGGGAAGTTCTTTCCCCGTGGCAAAGGCCTGTTTGGAAAGGGAGGCTTCCGTGGGGCGGTCAAACAGTTCCAGTCCCTCCGGCTGGCCGTCTTCTCCCAGCCGGAACTGCAGCATTCCCGTAGTCTCCCTCCGTCCGTCGGTAAACACCGTGGTCTCCACGAGGCGGTACTCCTGGCCTGACCGGAAGATGTCCTCCCCGGACCCTTCCCGGTTTTCCGTCCGGTGGGCGTATCCTTCTGATGCTTCCGGTATCCAGGTATCTAACAGCTTCTTCTCTTTTTCACTTTCCGAGTGTTTGCCATCCGTCTGATACAGTTCCAACTCTGTCCTGATTCCATAAGCAGTCGGGACCTGATACCTTCCGTCTGTCAGGCCGATCCGGAAGGTAAGGGAAGAGACTGTTTCCACCCTTCCATCGGAATAAACTACCTGTTCCTCCACCCGGCAAAGGTCCCCGTCCCGGTATCCTTCCTCTTCCAGGAGTTCCTCTGTCCGGCCCGTGGCCTGTCTGGTCTCCATAACTCCCGTTTCCAGGTTGGTGATGGATAACCGGGTATCCACCGGCTGTCTCCCTATGGTCTCCAGCCCCAGGATATCCCCGGACGGGTCCAGGATGCTCCGGATCATCAGCCGGCTGTCCCTTACGCTGGAGACCCCTTTCCCGTCCTCCGATACGGTAAATATCATAGGCTCCGCAACCACATATCCCTCCGGTGCGGACAGTTCTTTCAGCAGATAGGTCCGCCCTGCGGAAAGCTTCCCTTTCACCTTATGCCGGTCCCCGTCTGACACCCAGGTCTCCAGGGCTTCTCCCTCTGCCTCATACCTTCCATCCTGTTCCACTGCCTCATAGACAGCCAGCACCGCTCCTTTCACCGGTACCCCGTCCTTAAAATCCTTCTTGGATATCCAGATCTCCGTCTCCCGGTCTGACACCTTTAAGCCCCACCAGAGCCGGATGGCGGTACTGTCTGTGAAGATAAATTCCACCGGCTCCATGGAGACTTCATGGTGTTCCGGGGGGACAGTCTCCGTGATCCGGTACCGGTACGGCTCTATCACGCCATACTTCCCGGCTTTCCCCACCGGCAGGCCGTCCACAGATGCCTTTCCTTCCCCATCCGTTACGAGAAGGTATGTCTTTCCCGTATCCAGGTTTTCCAGGGTGAATACCGCTCCCGAAAGGGAGCTCTTCCCGTCTTCCCCGGTCTTTTCCACTTCTACCATGCCGGTCTTTTCCTCATTCACCGCAAAGAACACCCATGGCCTCCCTTCCTCCACTTTTATCTTCTCCGGCAGCATGGGAAGGTAGTAGGGCGGCGGTTCCAGTTCTGCCAGATAATAGGTCCCTTCCCCCACACCGTCAATACGGTGGAGGCGCAGGTCCCCCACCTTCATGCCTTCCGGTATCTTCCCGTTTTCCTCATCGGCCTCCGTATAGGTCCCGTCACTCCCGGATACCCAGGAAGTGATGAGGAGGTCCGGGTCCTCTGAAAACGCCCCGTTCCCATCCGGCCGGTAAAGGCCCAGGCGGGCTCCCTCTAACAGGGTCCCGTCTGTCCGTTTCTTCCCTACCAGGATATGGGGCCGGTCATTCTCCATGGCATACAGCTGGAGGTCTTTTGTTTCCTCCAGGACCACCTCTTTCGGCTCTGCCGTCAGGAACCCTTTCGGCGTCCCGGTCTCCACCAGAACGTAAAGCCCCTGTTTCCTTCCCTGCCCGTCCTCTTCCCCAAGGGGCAGGCGGTCCAGGTGGTGGCGTCCGTCCGCTGTGTCATAACTGGCAGCCCCCGGATACCGCTCCTGGTCCAGTTCCCGGTAGTTGAACTGATACTCATACTTCCTGCCGTAAGTACCGTTTTCCATCAGGTCCCGGTAAGAAGTGATCCGCACCACAGAGCCTTCTTCTGTCTGCCAGGTCTGGGTCACTGTCTCCCCGTGCCCCGTTGTCTCGGAAGACAGCCGTTTTGCGGTCCGTTCCACCAGCCAGGAAAGTCCTTCCCGGTCCTTGTGGGCACGGTACGCAGCTTCAAAGCCTTCCCGGTCTTCCGGTGATATCCCTTCCGGGAACGTGATGCGGTCTCCCTCCGTCACGATCCGGTCCCCTCTGGAGGTGAGCCATACCCCGTCCTCCTCAGAATCCCGCACGGCAGTCCGTTCCGCTTTCCAGGACAGGCTGGTAAACGTGTCCCCATATTCCGCAAACAGCTTTTCATAATCCCAGCAAAACCCGGTCAGGTACCGGTCATTCCCGATCCCGGTGAGCTCCTGGAGCCAGGAAAGGAAGCCATCGTTCCCATACTGGAAGGTATTGACCGTCTTCGTATACTCCAGGCAGTCATCGGTCTGCCAGGTATCCACCGGCCGGTCTGCCCGGTAACGGGGTATCCCGTTTTCATCCGTCAGGATATTGCCGTTTCCATCCGTCTCCGCTTCATAAAGGGTCAGTTCCGCCCGGTGGCGGTTTGGCATTGGGACCGCAGTCCCGTCCTCTTCCATGTATTTCAGGAAGGCTGCCTGGGTATGGTCATCCGGCAGGACGAACCGCTGTACTTCCCCCAGCGGGCTGACTTCCATGGGGATGCTGTTCCGGATATGGCCGGAAGGAGCCTCAGTCTCCTCCAGCAAGTAGGTCCCTGCCGGTATCCCTTCCAGGAAGATAGGATTGCTGCCAGTCACCCACGTTCCGGTCACCGTCTTTTCCTGGTTATCGGAAGTCAGGACGGTCCAGCTGGCAGGCGTATCGGAAGTCTTTTCATAAATGGTCTCCCCATCTGCCACCCGCTTTTTTGCCGGGTAGAGGGCCAGTCCTGCCCCGGATACCGGAGCATAGGTGTAAGTCCCCTTTGCCTTTTCATAGGTCTCCGTCCCGGAAAGGACCTGGTGACGGTCCTCCACGGTTCCCCGGTAGTCATCGGGCGCATCCACCTTTTCGATGATCACCTTGGTAGGCTCATCGTTCATGGTGACAGTCTGCTCCGTATCCGTTTCCTCCACGGTCAGGGCTATGGGCAGCGCCCTGGCATAGCCTTCCGGCGCCCTGGTCTCCTCCAGGATGTAGCTTCCCGGCACCACCCGCTTCAACACGTCCTCCTGGCCGGTCGTCGGTCCATACCGGAAGGGGTCGTTCACCCTGTCATCTCCGGTGACCCAGGTATTCTCCATCAGGTAGGCTTCCCCCTGGCGGTGGAAGAGGGGATCATCATCTTCCATGGTTTCCGGGTCTGTCCCGATGTCCTTCAGGTCTTTGGTATCCTCTACGATATAGGCATTCCGGTCCTTTGCCGTCAGCCCGTCATCATACCGGTAATATAGAAAATCCCCGTCCCGGTCATACACGGCTTCCCCTTTCCGGTACTCCTCTTCTGACTTCTGGTAGTAGACCGGCAGCCCATGCTCATCTAACACCGGATTCATCTCTTTTATCAGGTCGTTCTTCCTGCTGTCATAGGTACCGATGGTATAATCCTTTCCGTCACCGTCCTGGAAGATCGCCACACGGTAGGTCCGGATCTTCTCCATGGACAGAAGCCTCCCGTCCTCATCCCGGTGCAGGGTCACCGGCCATACCTGTACCTGTCCGGCATCATCTTTTGCATATGCCATGCCGGTATACGGGTCTACCAGGCTGTCCCGGTTCCCGTCACTGTCCACATGATACAGCTCTGTCCCTTCCGGTACCCGGTCAAACACGCTGTCATACCGGTCATAATGGAGGGAAGCATAGTCCGGGCAGACCAGTTCCAGATAAGCTTTTCCGTCCTTTAAGGCAAACGCCGGCTCCCCGTCCCGTAACGGTATGGTCTTTCCCTGGCGGTCGTACCCAAGGAGCTGGCCGTCCTGTTCTTCCATCACCGTAAGCCCTGCCAGGCTGTAGAACAGGATATCCGTATCCTCCCTCTGGACCGTCCGGTACGTCCAGGTCCCTTCCCCGGTGTCATCCTCCTGTCTGGTCCAGGAATACGACAGTTCCTCCTCTTCCGGGTCCGGGAGATCTCCGGCGTTCTCCTTTAAAAACACCACCCGTTCCCCGGCATAGCCCTTTTTCAGATACATCCGGCTGACCGCCCCGTTCAAGCCCCGCTCCACCGTAAGGCCTTCATAACGGATATCTTCCGTGCCGCCGCTTTCTGTCAAAGGGATCCCTTCATAAAGGGTGAGGGTGGCCCCGGGCAGGAAACGGTCCTCATCCTGGGCCGCAGATACCGGTCCGGTAAACCTTGCCTGGCCGGTAAAGATGCCTCCTTCATAAAGGAGTTCCACGGGTTCCCCTGCTTGTTGTAAGGCTTCCATCTCTTCCAGGAACCCTTTCTTCCAGCCGTAGCCTAAGTACTTCCCGGACTGGTTATAAGCCAGTTCCAGGTTTTCCAGGCCGTACCGCCCCTTCAGTTCTGCGATGCTCCCGTTTACCCGTCCGTCAAAGAGGGTGGTCGTCTCCCCGCTTTCCGTTTTTTCCTTCCGCACAGACAGACGGACCGGGGTATTTCCCACCAGGATACGGGAGGTATCCGTCATGGACGGGACAGAAAGCCCCACTTCCTCTCCTGCACCTTCTTGTGGGTCTTCATATTCATAGATGGCTGCCGTCACCCGGTCATCCCGGTCTCCGTCCCGGTAGTATTCCACCCGGTCGGAATAGACTTCCACGGCGATGGGGGCTGTCCTCACATAGCCGGCCGGGGGCTTCACCTCGGCGATCACATAGGTCCCTGCCCCCAGTGGCTCCGGCGTCTCCAGGTATCCGGTGGTCTGGTTCTCCCAGACGACTTCCCCCGTATCCGGGTCCGGAAGGAGGAGATCCCTTGTGGTGGAAAATGCCTCAAACGTCCCGGTCCTGGCCCCTTCCCGGTCTGTCAGAAAGACCTGGTCCGATTCCAGGCAGACCGGAGTCCCGGCCGGCACCGTGCCGTAATAAGCACCCAGGTATGGGGGGATGCCTCCCTTTGCCACTGGGGTGATGTCCCATGCCCCCATGGCCTCCAAAAATTCCCTGGAGCCATGGATCACGGTATCTTCCTCATAAAACCGTACCCTTCCTTCCCCGTCCGCATCCTCTTCCCGGTCTGCCCGGTAGATGGCAAACACAGCTCCGTCATGGAGGATGTCCTCCCCGGTCTCCCGGTCCGTCTTTTCGATCCGCAGGAAGGCATGGTACAGGGTGTTATGCCAGGAACTCTCCCCGTATCCGGACCATATGCCGCTGCTTCCCTGCCCGTCCTCCGGTTCCCTCATGCTCCAGGGCACCAGTGCCGGGGCGTACTGCCCTTCATAGGCAGTCAGGGCTCCGGTGGCGGTCTTTACCCGGTCACGGACCTGGGCGGTTTCTTCTTTTAAGTCATTGGCTCCTTTGGCAAACAATACCCCGTCTGCCAGTCCATGGTCTTCGGAAACAGAGCCATAACGGTAATAGGCTGCCACGGCCTCATTGGGATACCAGCTGGCCCCGTTCTCCGTATGGTAGATGTCCTTATAGGGACGGTACAGGGACTGGCTGACCCGGTACCCCTCATAGCCGGTCCCGGTCAGCTTATCCGTCTCCAGCCCATAGGGATAGACTTCAAAGTCCCCGTCCCGGTTATGGGCCTTCACCACATGGCCGCCGGCACCGGTCTGGAAAGCCTCGTCCCACTCTTCCCCGAACCGGATCTGGTAAGCGGCTGCCTGGGCTTCCCGGGATAAGGCACTGTCATAGGAATACGTACTATCCCATTCCCCGGTCTCCCCCTCATAGACAGACGGGACAGTGATCTCTTTTGGCAACTCTGTCTGATAATGCTTATTGGCAAAGTCCTCAAGGTCCGCCCGTTCCGGCTGCTGTTCCACCACCACATAGATGCCGTAAGGCAGGTAACGGGAGATACCCACATAGGAATCTTCTCCCTGGGGAATATCTGCGGACAGGGTCGTGTCATCCCCATCGCTCCCCCCGTCTCTGGCGCTGTCCCAGTCTACCGCATAGATACGGTCCAGGTCATAGGAAAAGAAGGGTTTTAAGTAGTTTTCTGCTTTCTCCACCGCCAGGGAAAGGGCTTTGTCATATATCTCATCCTGATAGCTTTCCCCTCCTTCTACAGGCTCCGTTTCCCCGTTCCCGTTATCCTGCACCAGCTTTTCCACTTCCCAGTCCAGGTACCAGCGGATGGCAAACTGGCGCACCGCATCGGACGGCGTATGGCCGTCAGCCGGCCTCCAGGCGTCCCACACATCGGTATTGGCGGTATAAACTGCGTCAAAAAACTTTTCATAATTGTAGGCAGTCACCTGTCTCTCCGTCCCGTTTTCATCGGTCACGGTCTGTTCCATGGTCTCCAGGACCCTGGTATAGCCGGGGTTCTGTTCCCCGGAAAGGAACCCATCCTGGAAACCATACAATACCTCATTGGCCGTTACCGCCTCTTCCCAGGTATTGTTGCTGATGCTCCCTGTGGTCCGGGAATCCGTCAGATGGGGGACCCTGGTATAGAGCTTTGGCACGCTGGCTCCATCGCTCCCTGCCGGGGCCTTCTGATCCAGGAGTTCTTCATACGAAACTTCATTCCCGTTCTTATCCACCCAGGCAACCTTCCCCTCTTCGTCACGGTAAAGCCGTTCCAGATTGGACCTTAGGTATGCCTTAAACCGGAAGTTTGCCATCGCCGGCACTTCCTCAATGCCGTAGGTATTGTCCTTATAAGATGTGATATCCTTTGTGATCTTCACCTTCTGCCGGATGGGACGTTCATACACCTGCACCGGTTCGGTTCTGGTCCCTCCGTCCTGGAACACCGTCCCCTGTCCCGGATAGGTCAGCTCAGTCTCTTCCACATACAGGCCGTCCCCGGTCAGGCTCTGGTCCTGGAAATCCAGGTAAGCGGACAGCGTCCCCTTTGACACCGCCAGCACATAATCCCCGTATCCGATCTCCTCCCCTGCCTGGTACCCGTACTCCGGCGGGAGCTTTTCTGCGTCCTCCTGGCTTAACTTTATCATTTCTTTGGGAAGCACTGCCTTCATGGTATAGTCTGCACCGGCCTCATCGGAATGGGCTGCACCGAATCCGTCTGTGTAGCGGCTGTCCATATGGGCTACCAGGACGCCGTTTTTCAGGCTCACCGGGATCTCGCTCCATCGGGTCACCGGCACTTCTGTGGTCACTGTGGTCATCTTATCCACCCACTCATAGTCCTGTATCCGGTTCCCGTACTGGTCTGTCAGGATTTCTCCTTTCCGGAAGTATACGTTCCGGCTCACGGTCTTAGAATGAAGGTCCCCGTTCCCGTCTGCCACTGCGTCTGTCACCAGGGTGGCGCTGCACCGGGAAGCTCCCCCTGTTTCCCAGGTCTGGAAGTTCTCCAGTCTGCCAAAGACCCCGTTCCCGTCCGCCGTATAGTCTGCATAGACATATCGGGGGGAATGTGCCGGATCGTCCGGCAGGTACTCGACCCGGTGGTAGGCCGTCCCGCTGTTTGCCTGGCTGCTGTAAACGTCCTCCGGATTTCCGGGGAACCCGGCATAGAGCCGGAACACCCACTGGCTGCCACTGTCCTCATACCCGTCCAGTCCGCCATAGGTAAACTGGCCATTCCTGCTGTAATAGTCTAACAGGGTCAGGAGTGCGTCCCCGATGGTGACAGGGGAACCGCCGCTTTCCTTGGGGACCAGCACCTCTGTTACCGGTGCGCCATAGATGACGGTTTCCCCATTCCGGCTCCCCCGGTCATAGGCCATCGCATTTCTGGTGGTGTAACTTCCGTTTTTCTTTGGGGTGGCAAAGCCGTTGGCACGGAGTGCCTGTTCCAGCTTGTATTTCAGATATTCAGCTTCTCCGTCCGCCATAGTCAGGGTGCCCTGGTTCCGGTCACGGTCTGCCTGCCCGGTCGCCGGGTCGCTTCCCGTGGTCAGCGTGTTTTCCGTTTTCCCCACATCTATCACGCCCTCCCGGATCACCGGCATGGAAGATACCACTGCATTCACCGTTACCTCTTCCGTCTGGAAGCTTCCGTCCGGATTGCGTTTCGGATACCGGTTGTCTTCCTCTGCCACCTTCCAGACCGGATCACCAAAGGCATCGTATAACAGCTTCTTTTCCTTTTCCCCGGTAGGCACCTGTTCCTCCCGGATTTCCGTCCCGCTGTCCAGACGGTACAGCTTCGTCCCTTCCGGATAACCGGTAAAGGCCAGGTCAAAGCCGGTATCTTTTGTCCCTTCCGAGCGTACCGTGAAATGAAGGACGTTTGGCATGGTATCTTCATCCATCCCGGAAGACTGGGGTTCCACATATGGGGCACGGGTGACCGCTACGCTTCCCTCTCCCTTTGCCATGGTCACGTCCAGGTCATAGCCCTGGTTGCTCACCGGGTCGGTCTTCCCGTTTACGGACAGCTCATAGCCTTCTGACCGGGATAATTCCTTGATGTAATATTTTCCCAGTAACAGCGGCCTTCCGATCCACGGGTTTCCGTTATTTCCCAGGTTATCCTGATAGATACGTTTGGTCTCTTTTCCCTGAAAGCTTCCGTCTTCCGTGTAATCGTCCAGGGCTTTTTCCCCGGTGAACAGGTTCCCTGGCGCTTTCTTTGCCCAGCCGCTCTCCGTTTCCACCACCTGCCCGGTTCCATAGTCATAGGTGTGGCCGGGGGCTTCGGTGATAGCCACAAAGGAGCCGTCCCCGTTCTTATCCGTGGACGCCACTGCCACCAGGTCATTCTGCTCAAACACCACGCCGGTCTTTCCGTCCGGGTGGACGATGTCCTCCCTGGCAAACAGGCCGTAGACCGCCCCCTCCAGGGTCCCGTCCCCTTCCGTCTCCCCGTAGGCATTAAAGTCAGCATCCTCACCGGCAGCCAGGTCCAGGTCCTTTTTATTGAAGTGGACTTCCCCCTCTGTCCGGTGGTCATAGACTTTCCAGGAATCCGTCACCCCATGGGACAGGTTCCCGTCATCCCCTTTGTCCACTTCATCTCCCACGCTTCCGGAAGACAAAGCTTCCGAATAGGCAGCATCAAACTGGCCGCCGGAAGAACGGGCTGACACGCTGAAAGTCAAAGCTTCCATGGAACCGGTCCCTACTGATAAAGCATCAGACAGTCCGGTCATTCCGGAAAACGATACCTCTCCCCAGCCGTATCCGTCTTCCTCCGGGATCAGGTCCGAATCGGTAGCAATCTCAGAGATAGTCGCTTTTGTTTTCACTTCCGATGGGGTTCCTTCCCCGTCTGGGTTCAGGCTGTCAGACGGATACAGAAGGAGGGACGCCTGAACGGATTCCCGGATCCGTTCCAGATAAGGGGAACCATAATAAGAAGCTTCCTCCCTCTCTCCTTGTGCAAGACCCACTCCCTTCTGGGAACTGCTATCTCCGGGAACTGGTGCTTGTTCGGGTGGATTCAACTGCCATCCGGTGGTTCTGGAAATCTCGCTGCTGTATCCTCCCTCAAACCGGGAGTTTGCCCCGTTTTCTGAAGAATCCGTGGTGATGATCTCAATGGGCACATCATCGGTATGTGCCCCATGGACGGTATAGCCTTCCCTGGCTGTGCTTTCTTTGAACGTATAGCTGTATTCCAGGCTGATGAATTTCTCATAGGTGGCTTGACAGTCTGCCTTTGCTCCGGATCTCTCATAGGATTCCTCCCCGGAAGCTCCGGACGTGCTGCCTACACTGGTCTTCTCCCCGCTGGAAGCCGCATCTTCAATGGCTCCCTGACTGACATTCCCGGAAAGCCAGTGGAAATGCACCCCGTCAAAGGCTCCGGAAGCCTTCTCTTCACAGGCTGCCAGGGTATCCAGCCATTCCTGGGCTGCTTCCCGGTTTTCCGCTTTGGCATCTTCTATGGCGTCCCCGTTTAAGACTTCCCCGGTCTCCGGGTCTGTCTCTTCCTCCGGCACTTCGGAAAGTTCCGGAGCCGGGTGGCCATTACAAAAGGTCTTGTCGTAATGGTATCCCTTTTCCAGTGTATAGGACGCCTGTCCGTTCTGGTCCGTCAGGAGGCTGGTCACCAGACGGAACCCGCTCCAGACTGCCGGTTCATGGATGATATAGCTGGCATAGGGGTCCCCGCCCTCGTAGATCTCCACATGGCCGTCCCGTTCCTGGTTTACCTGGTCCTTATCATCAAACCGCTCATACAGGTTGAACCTGGCTTTTTCCAACGGCTTTCCCGTCTCATAATCATACTTATGGATCCGCACGTTATAATGGGCTTCCATGTCTTCCTCATGACGGAATACCTGGAAGGAACCGCTTCCTTCCGCCTGGGACGTGCTGCCCCCAAGAGAGGCAAAATAAAACACAGGAAAGTTTTTAAACATCAAGTCCGCATTCCTCTGGTGTTCCTCTATGGGGTGGGTCTTCCCACCTGCCTTATGCTTTCCACTGCACCGGACCGGCTTCACAGTCTGAAGTGTTGATACATACATTTCCTGCGGAGAAGAAAACTGTTCCGAAACCGATTCATAGTCTGTATTTTGAGGGTTAAACCGGATATTCAGCATGGCAGCATTCGGGTCCGGATTGGTAAACCGGATCTGGGTGCTGGTCTTTGTCACGTTCCAGCCGCCGGGAGGAGTATCCACCCAGGTCCCATTTTCACTCACTTCCGAACCGGCAGCCAGGAACTGTAACGGAACCTTGGCAATAAAGTCCGCATCGGCTCCATTGGGGTCAAACTGGATCACCCAGGCATCCCCCTGTTTCACCGGCTTAACCGCCGTTGCCAGGGAAGCGGAACCCTGCAGCGCAGATGGTATCTTACCGCCTCCATTAGTGGAACCGCCTCCCAGTACCCCCATCAGCTTCATGTAATCTTCTGCATGGGCAACGGCAAAGTCCAGCCATGGATAATGAGCCCTGACCGCTGCAGAATGGATCACGCCTTTTAAATCTTCTTCATTAACCTTTTTTGAAATCGGCATTAACCCAGATGCCGCCGCATTCACATTGATAAGATTCAAAAACTTTTGTGCATTAGAATCTCCTTTATCCGCCTTAAATGACAGCATAGCCCAGAACACGATGACCTGTTCCTGTTCATTGAGAAGGGTATCTGCAGATACCTCCTCATACAGGTCTCCATTCGTACAGACACCGTTGGTCGCATAAGTATGTCCATCAATGCAATAAAAATGCCAGCCATCTCCCCAGGCTTCCACCTGGTCTCCGGAAGCTGCCTCTGCCCGCTCCGGCATATATGGCAGCACCGCCATGGCGGCTGTCAGACAGGCGGTTATAAACGCTAACCGTCTCCGTTTCGTTTTCCTTTGAATCATGATCTCCTCCTTTTTGGCAAACAAAAAGAGCCATCAACCTTTCGTCAATGGCCCTCTGCCGGTAATCCTTTTATTCGATTGTTCTGTTAATGAGTGGCGCGGTATCCTGCCAGCCATGCGTCAATGTCTGCATTCATCTGTTCTGCGGTATAAGTTTGTGTACCATTTCTATCTGCCAGATATCTATTATAAAGTAAAGTCCACCCATTCACATCGTCACAAAATGCTGAATATTCTTCTTCTGTCATTTCTCCTGAATTTCTTCTTCTACTGGCTTCCCAATCTGGATTTGCCTCATTCTCCGCAGCCATCTTCCGCTCCGCCCGGTGCAGCTCCGTATCCCAGTCAACCGGGGTTTCTGTAATGGAACCTGCTGATGGGTCTGCAATAATCGTTACCCCATCGATCACCACCAGGTTATACTGGTGCATATAATTCTCCGTATAGCAGGCTGCCGACTTTAAGCCCACGCTGTGAGCCAATACATCAAATGTAAACGCATAATCCTCACAGCCGCCTTTCTTTAAAACAAGGACCCCCAGTTCTTTATTGATGATGATATTATTCTTATTCCCATACTGTTCGTATACATTTCCATTGTAACCTACAAACAGTCTGTTCTGGATCGCATTCAGCTTTTCCCGGTCACCGGCGTGCTGCCAGTCAAAGCTGTAGACAAACTTCCTTAATTCCTCGTTGATGGCACGTTCCAGCTTCACTGTCTCACTGTCGCTCTCACTGGGTTCCCCTACGGTAAAGTAATACTGGCGGACGAACTTTTCCGGGTCGTTGAGGTTTGGGTCCTGCTTCTGGACCACTCCGTCTACCACCCAGCGTCCCTGATCGTCTACCTGATAGCCGTCCGGTGTGGTCGCATTCTTTAATAAGGCGTCATACTCATTGGTGGTATAATAACATTCCACCTGCAGGTCCTTGTCGTAATCCGCCCATCTCCAGCCGGAAGCCTGGGCATTCATCCCCATCATCAACGTCATAGCCATGGTCATGGCTGCCAATGTCCCATATCTTCTTTTCATACACATTCCTCCCTCTCTCTATTTCCTTGATTTCTGATCATCTCTATGCTATAATCATGGTAAAGGAACGACCGCCCACATGGTGGTCAGCCTGTTCAGTTTACCAAATGCCTACCTGAACCGCCAAGTACAGGGTAGGCATTTTTATTTTCGCTTGTTGTTCCTATCTATGTAGGCAAGCAGTGTGATGAGGAACACTCCAAAGGTCATCATGAGCGATAAGGCTTCGTAGGTCGTCATCGGCACCACCTCCCTTCTTCTGCAAGTACGGGAGGCTGCCACCTTGTACACGGTCATCCCCTGGTTCCTATCATACCATCTCTCACCCGTTGCTTCAACTGCTGTTTCTTTCAAACAGCCTTTTCCTTTCTTTTGATGTCAGGGTCCTGGCCGGAACTCTGAACGGTATCCCCCTTTCAGGGCTCTGGCCAGGATCCTGGGCGCTATGGCCCCGGGCGGCTGGCCGCCGCCCGGGATCCTCCTGGCAACCAAAGACTCTTTTCCCTTATTCGGTTTTCAAGGTTCTCTTTTGTATCGGCCTCTCCGCCACCCAGCCTCCCATGCCGTCTTCCTATGCGGCTCCACGCAAAGTGAACTGCCAGCTGGAAGGCTTCTTCGAGCCAAACAGGTCCGTATTCAGGTACATCAGACAGGCCTGGTCTTTTGCATAGGCAGGGCCATTCACATAACAGTCTTCAAATGCACTGGTCCAGACAGAAACCTTTGTCACGTCCCAGCTGCTCAGGTCTAAAGCTAACAGGGCATCACACCAGTAAAACGTGTAGGAAAGGTTCCTTAGGTTGGGGGCCTGCCAGGTGCTGACATCCAGTATCCTCAGTTCCGGGCAGCCATAGAAGGCAAAGGCAAAGTCCTCACACCCCGATACATCCCAGGAGCTCAGGTCCAGCTCCCTCAACGATCTGCACGCATAAAAGATATAGTTCAGGCTGCTTACCTTACCCGTTACCAGTCCCGTGAGGATGGCTGTCTTCAGGCTTTCACAGCCATAAAAGAGTTGTGTCACATGTTTGAGGCTGGACGGGTCAAATCCGGACAGGTCCACGTACTCCAGGTTTTTACAGCGATAGAACATCCCGGCGATCGTGGTCGTAACGGACGTATCCAGATTGTCAAAGGACAGCTGCGTGCACGCAAAGTCTTTGAACATGGACCTGGCATCTTCCTGTGCAACGATGACCCCTGACAGTCTGTGCGTGATATGGCAGTCACCATCTACATCCACATAGTAATGGATATATCCGTCTTCGCTCAGTGTCCCTGTTGCGACAGCCTGTTCTTCATAAGACTTTTTGTGGTATTTCTCAAACGTGATGGTCTTGCAGTCCCGGATATCCGCTTTCGCCTGGTCCCACAAGGGATCCGATATCTGTGACTTCTGGCTTGTCTGGGTCAGGACCTCCGACCCCTTTTCTGACTCAAAGACCTCTTCCGATGTCGCATCTTCATTGCCTGCCAGCTTCAGCTCCCTGACATGGAAGGTGCCGTTTATGTTGCCATACAGGTCCTGATCCCCCTGGATGGATACCCGGTATCCTACTGTCTCTGTGGACAGGATCTCTTCGGTTTCCAGATAATAGGTCACGATGTTCTGTTCTTCAGACACCATCGTTTCCGTCACCGGCGTCCGTCCGTTGATGGAGACACGGACTGTGATGTCGTCCACGGATACCCCGTTCAGTTCCAGCTCCAGTCTCGCACCCAGGATACCGTCCGTCTCCCCTATGTTCCGTACACCATATTCATATGTGCTCTCATAAGATGACAGCTGGGCTGGCGTTGCCGGATAATCGATCTCGATGTCATGGGTGGAATCTTCCCATAACACATCATCTCCTGGCTCTGAACCGGTAGCCAGTCCATCCTCCAGTTCCGAACCGGTAGCGGGCCCATCCTCCAGCTCTGAACCGGTTCCAAGTCCATACCTGGTCTCCGCGCCGGTGGCAGCCTCATATCTGGCCCCTTCTTCCGGTATCAGGTCCGCCCATTGCGGTCCTGCATAGGCAACACCCGGAAACAGGCCGCCTATGGACAGGCAGAGGATCAGCAGATATGCCAGCCCTGACCTGAGGTTCTTCTCATAACGTTTCATCCATTTCTTCATCATGCCCTCTTTCACGGGATATCGCACCATTCCAGCCGCAGGTCTGCCTGCTCCACCGGAGCGATCGAAAAATGATTGGTATTCTGTACCTTACCCATATAGCTGCTGTAAGATGTCAATGGCCTGTACAGCGCGAGCATGGATAACAGCACCAGGCCCATCAACATCAAGTGATATCGTAGTTTCATGTATCCTCCTGTAAGGCTCCGGTATCATCTACCTCATATCCGTCCGGGGTCTTTTCCTGCCGGTACATGGACCCATAGGTACGGTCCCCTAACCGGTCATACAGCCACCGTCCGATATAGGTATTCCAGAACCAGTTCTGCTTGTAGGTATCCTTAAGGGTGGCAAAATAGTAATATTCCCCGTCGATATACTTCCATCCGGTCTGCATGATCCCGGAAACAGGGTCCAGATAATACCGGTTCCCATCTTCCATGTCCTGGTGCCATCCCGTCACCAGCGTCCCAAGGTCACCATCTGGCTGTCCATGCGTAAAATACCAGTTATCATTGTCTGACCGGACCCATCCAAAGCTCAGTGTTCCGTTTTCATCAAAATGGTACCAGGAATATTCGGCAAGGTTTTTATGATATGGGTTATGTAGGAATACCCACCCGCCTTTTGCAAGGCTGCCGTCACGGAAACGGTATTTCCACCAGTGCTTCTCCTCATCAGCCAGGATCCAGTCCCCATCATGGATACCCGTCTTCAGCGACAGGTCCGGTGCCCTGTACAGATATCCGGGCACCGCCTCCGGAGCATCCTGGCCGGTGGCTCCGGAGTTATCGGGTGGCGGCATCTGCCGTTCCGTCGCCTGGAAGGCCCATTCCACGGCAATGTTCTGTACCGCCATGGCATTCGTCATATCTTCCGGGACACGGATCGTAAATGTGACCCGGCTCTCTGTTCCAGGCGGTAAGACAGCTAACAGGATCCCTTGCTTTAAGTCCTCGTTGAGTAAGGAATCCTGATAGAGCAGCCTGCCATCCCGTTCTATCTGCAGGAGGACCCGTTTCGCCTCCGGTATATGTTCCCCTGTCTCCATGGAAAACAGGGATAATTCCTTGATATTTCCACTGTCATTGCGTACCAGGAAGGAATCCTGGAGCCGGGTACCAGGAAGGAGGGCATTAGGCCCGTCGCCATCCCCAAATAATCCGGTATCATCCACCAGGGAGGAAGCCGCATCATCATACGAAATATGGACCGGTCCCTGCACCTGTTCCATGTTATGCTGCCACTGTCCCTCATCTATATGGGCCGTTGCTTCTGTCTTTACCCCACGGAATGGGTCTTCCCGGTCAAAATCCGGCTGGAAGTTCTCCGCCTGGATCGCTCCTGCCGATATGCTCAGGGAAACCGTCCCCTGATAGCCGGCATCCGGAGGTATCTCTATGGCCCTGCACATCACAACGCTCTCTTCACAGCCTAATGGCTCCGTGTAGTAATAATAATCCCCTCTCCGGATCCATCTGCTGTCTGACAGCGGTATCACCTCTATGGGTTCCTCTTCATTTAAGAGGCCGTCTATCCTGACCCGTACCCAGGACGCATCATAATGGTTGTTCACCTGTATGACATAACTGGCAGGCTGGCCGGGAAACAGGATCGGGTAAGGGTCTGTCCGGTCACCCTGTCCATCTTCTGCATAGACATCAAGGCTCACTTCGATCCCTCCAAATCCCAGGCCATGGTCAGCTGCATAGGCCCGGCCCGGGAAAGGGAAGGATGCCAGGAGGATAGACAATATCATGGCAATATATCGTTTCATCACTGTACCACCTTGCCCGTCCTTTATGATAGATTATCATTCTGGCCAAATAACGTCTTATAATGATCCAACGATGGCACGGATTGTCCATAAGCCTGTACCGTGCGCACCGTGACATCGATCTGCTGGGCAGATTCCTCCGCCGGGAATTCCGTGAAATCTGCCACCTGGAAACTGGTAAAGATAGTCTCTGTCATGCCAAGCGCCGGCAATTCCTCCTGATACCCATATACATACAGGACCGCCCCGTCTGTTGTCGTGTCATCGGTCCCCAGTAAAGTCCAATGGTCTCCAACACCCAAAAGCGTCACATAAGGCGTTTTGGGCCCGGCAGTCTCATCCCCGATCTTGATCGTATCCCCGGCTGTTGATTTTACGGCCGGCACAGTGACCTCCGCATACACATAGGTAGGGTAATTGGCCGCACTTTTATATTTGGGGTCTTTTGTGATGATCTCTCCCGGCTGGAGGTCTGTCACCTCTCCACTGTCCTTGATGGCATCCCATCCCTCCTCGATGATCTCACCCTTTGTCTGCTCCGTCCCGCCTTCCGCAATGGAAAAAACATTCCGTTTGGGGTCTGTCACATTCGTGAAATATGAATATGCCTCACCGATCGTTCCAATGCCAAGCACTGAGGCCAGGCATAAGACCATACATTTCTTTCTGGTATTTTTCATCTCTTCTCCTTTTGTTCCGTTTGTATTTCCTGGCTCTTGCGTTCCATGCACCTACAGCCACAGGACTGTCAGTATCATCAGGATACACGCTAAGATCCGGAATCCCGCGCTGTCCATCATGTCATACAGGCGTCCTCCGTTCCGTATGATATGGATCACCTTCCCTGCATAAGCCTCCCTGGTCACCGGATTGCCATCCTGTTTTTCCACCCGGTCTCCCTTGGTCACGAGGCCATCCTCCTGTTTTTCTATGACCCGGTGTACCACATAGAGCCCACCGTCTGTCCGGTAGGCAATGATATCTCCCGGCCCAATTTCACAGAAGTCCGTATGCTCAGAGACCAGGACCACATCATCTACAGAAATAGCCGGCTCCATGGAACCGCTCAAGATCCGTTTTGCCGGAAAGCCGGCCAGTCCAAGATGGGTCGATGCAGCCAGCAATCCGATCGTGATATCGCAGATGATGAGGAGGACCTTCCAGTTCCTTTTCCTTTTAGCTCCGATCATAGGCCTGCATGCTCTCCTTTTTCTTTTTGTCTGGGGATTTCTGTCTTTTCCTCTTCATGCTGTCTCTGCCAAATGGCCGCCTGCCACGATAAGTCTGGGGGACATGGCATGGCGGATAAGGACGTTTTCCATTATCACCTCACAAATAACAGCTGTTCAATCTCTTTCCGGGTCATACTATCAACACCCTTTAGTTTTTCGGATAATTTTTTTAATTCTTCTAAATGGTCAGACAATATATCTTTAGCTTCAGCATAGAACAGGTTGGAAGCATTTATAATTTTATCTGACAGTTCACTATCCAATAATGCTTTGCTAACATCTTCGGTCATCGTGATATACATTTTGATCCTTTCTTTTGCTTTCTCAAAATCAGAAGTTGAAGTTCCCATACTGCCAGAAAATATTTTCCCATACACAATCTCTTCAGCAGCTGCCCCTGCGTAATCAATCAATATCATTTTATATAGATCTTCTGCTCGCGGAAAATTTTCACTTGTGTACCGAATATAGCTTGAGAGCGGTCCATTGATGACTTCAAAATCATAATCCGTTTTGACTAAAGCTATAATCGCATGACCGGATTCGTGTAAGGCTTTGATCTCCTCATCCATATCATCTGCATGATTTTTACTTTTTTTTATAGCAGCATATCCAATACCCTCTGTTTGTTGCCTTGACCTTATTGGGGAAAAAGACTCAGAACGAAGCAAAAACACGGGGATTCCCAGTATAACAGTCGCCAAAGTCCACGTTAGCCAGAATTGCATGATTTCACTTCTTGATAAAACAATCTGTACATCTTTATTCACCAACGTAATATTTTCCATAAAAAGCAACAAAATAAAAAACAAACAGCCGCCACTTATCAGTAATATCAATATTGATTTGTTTATTACATCTCTAACTAATCCTAATAGGTTTTTCATTATCCTGTTTCACTATCTCTTGCAGTTTAATTTTGATTTTTTAATTTCTGTTACAAGACATCTTTGCTCTCCACCGTCCAGGCCCCTTCTCCGTTCACCCTGTATCCGTCCGGGGTCACGCAGTTCTTGTAAAGCTTTCCCCTCGTCCCGTCGGATACCGGATTGAAATAGTAGCATTTCCCGTCGATCCACTGCCAGCCGGTCACCATGTGTCCCAGGCTTCCATCGCTGTAGGGATAGAGATAATAAGTATCACCATGGGTATCCGTGTACCAGCCGGTCCTCATATATCCCTGCTCATCAAAGGCAAACCAGTCCGCGCTCTCCTGTCCCGGCGCCGCATACGGGTTATGGATATAGGCCCATTCATTCACGAACGTCCTTCCGTTTCCCGTGAACAGCCACCGTCCATTTCCGTCCTGGACCCAGGTACCGGTCACGCTCCCTTTCGCTGCCGGGCCTCCCTTCACGCTCCCTCCCGGGGTCACGCCGGAGGAACCGCCTCCGCCTCCGGAACTTCCTCCAGACCCGCCGGAACTTCCACCGGACCCGGTCCGGTCATCCGTCACAAACTGCACCGTCACCGGGCAGACCGCCGTCTGGCGGTTCCCTAACAGGTCATCCGCTATGACCGCCACGCTCACGCTCATGGAGCCGCTCCCGTTTAACTTCACCGTCTTGTCTGCCTCCCGGATGGCGTCGTCCCGTTCCATGATGTCACGGATCCACTTGGCGTCCGCCACTGCCGATACATTGGCGCTGCGGTAATCCTCCGCTTCCCCGTTCACCGTGAGCACGGACGGGTCGCTCACCGTCCAGGTCACGTCCTTCCTGGAAAAATAATCCGGCGAGAAGGTAGCCGTCAGCGTCTGGGGCGGCGTCACCGTGATAGTCTCTTTCTGATTTGTCCGGCTCCCGGTGAGTCTCCTCGTCACCGTGAAGGTCAGGGAGGACTGGTCCAGCTTCGCCCCTTCCGTTGCCACATAGGTATGGTCCTTTACCTGGAAGGTGACCATGAGGTCACAGTTCGCCGTCCGCTCCTTCCCTTCAAAGGAAGCCGAAGGCCTGGTGGCTGCCGTGAGCACGGCCACGCCTCCTCCCTGGCCTCCCGCCCCGTACACCGTATCCGGAATCGGGTCTCTATAACCGTTCTCCCGCTGTTCCCGTTCCAGCTTTTCCAGGATGTCCGTGAAAAATCCCGCCTCCAGGTCCACCTCCAGGGCTGCCCCTTTCTGCGTATACCCGTAAGGGTCCTCATCATCGTTTTTCCGTAACCGGATCAAGTCCGGGTCATCCACGCTCCATCTCACCGCCGGGTCGGACACGTCATTGTTCCCTTCCACCAGGGCTTTGATATGGACTGCCTGGACTTCCGTCCCCTGTTCCAGCTCCCCGTTTATGTAGGTGGCGATCAGCTTCCCATCCCGGTCATACACCCGGTTGGTCCGTACCGGGTCTTTCCGGTCCCCGGTCCTCTCCTGGACTACGCTGATCCGGTAACTGGACGGTTCCACGCTCACCGATGCTGCCACTTTCGTGTACACCGCACGGATCTCCGTATCCTCTGCCGGCATGGTGAAGGTGTATTCCCCAGCCGTTATCCGGCTCATGCCCACTTCCTCCCCGTCTTTTAAGAACGTGGGGCTTCCTTCCAGCTGGTATCTCCCTTCTTCGGAATTCTTCGGGGACGTATAGACGGTCACGGTCTTCCCTGCCGCCACCGCTCCCCGGTGCTCCTTGTCCATCTTTTTCGTATAGGCCCCGGCCCCTTTTGCCTCCAGCACTGCCACATCTTCATGGTACTGGGTATGGGACGGCACATCGATCTGGGGGATCGTCACCAGGTATCCCCGCACCGGCCGGCCCGCTTCATTGGCCGTCACATGGTTGATGGTATATCCCAGGTCCCAGGGGAAGGCCCCGCCATTGTCCCGGTCCATCACCTGCAGGATGCCTTCCTCCAGCTCCTCATAAAAGTAATGGTCTGTCATCTCCTTCGTCCGGCTCCCCTGTACCAGGGTGTAGTAAAGGTCCCCGGAATGGAAGTACCCGATATGGTCCCCGTAGGTGTACTGGTTATCGTCCGGTATCTCGCTCCCGCACACATTCGCCGTGATCTTCGCCTCCGTGTCCGCGAACAGGTAAGCCACCTGGTCCCCGTAACGGAAGTAATCCTCCTGGTCACGGGTCCCGATGAAGGTGCCGGTCCTGCCGGCGCTGCCAAGCCCTGCATTCCCTGTGGTCCCCTCAAACCGGGCCACTTTCAGGTAGCCGCCCCGGTACTCCCCGGTCACGCCTCCGATGACCTGGCTGCCGGAGCCCCCTATGGTCCCGGTGACCCTTACCTGATAGATCCGGGTGTCTTCCTGGAGGCCGCAGATGCCCCCTACGGTCCCTTTTCCCTGGATACGGGACGTATGGTTGTCCCCCGTGGACACTTCCCCGTCCACGATCACGCTCCCGCTTGCCTTTCCGGCAATGCCGCCCACATAGGAGCCGGTATCCTCACAGGAGAGCACCACATCTGCCATGCAGTCTTCCAGGATGGAATCCACCGCTTCCCCCACGATGCCGCCTGCAGCTCCCGACTGGGAAAGGAGCCCTCCGTCTGCCTTGCAGTCATAGACTTTGGAATCCCGGATGGCGCCTGCCACCAGCCCGGCCCGGTCCCTGCCGGATACGGTCCCGGATGGTTCCACGGTCAGCCCTTCCACCTCCCCGTCTTCCACCAGCCCGAAAAAGCCGGCATAAGGCAGCCCTTCCGTCAGGCGGAATCCGGATACCCGGTGCCCGTTCCCATGGAAATACCCGCGGAACGGGGACGGCTCCCCACTGGTCTCAGACCGGTTCCGGAAAAATCCGATGGGGTTCCACTCCATCCCTCCCAGGTCCAGGTCTGCCATCAGGGCAAAATGGCTGCCGCTGTAATCTCCTAAGATCTCTCCGTCTCCTGTCCCTGCTTGCAGTTCCATACCCAGGGCTGCCAGCATGGACAGGACCTTTAACTGTGCTTTGGTGGAGATCTCATAAGGGGCTCCTTCCGTCCCGTCCCCATGCTCTCCGTCCAGGAAGGAAAAATCCCCGCTCCAGTCTGTCCACAGGTCCCCGATCACGCTCCCCTGGGCCCGTGATACCGACTGGAACACGGGAAGCTGGGAACTGGTAGCCCTATCCTCCCCGTCCCATTCCCCTGGCGTGGCCATGCTGTCATCCGTTGTCTGGTCATCTCCCCATTCTCCCGGTGTTGCCACGCTCCCGGTCGCTGCCGGAAAGTCCGGCGCTGCCGCCAGGGAAACGCTGCCCCCCTGGGCCATCAGGCTCACGATCAGCAGGGCTGCCGTTACTCGTTTTATCTTTCCGGCCGTTGAAGCCGGTCTGTCCTGTCTCTTCTCCCTCATCCTGTCTCTCCCATCTTTCCTTTCTGGGGAACGGCATAAGCCGGCCGTATCCCCACTGTCTCATCTTCTGTATCCGCTGGCCGCAGGTTCCCCAGCTCCAGGTCCACCATATAGGCCTGGTCCCCGTAACAGAACCTGCCGTCTTCTTCCCCATACACCGGGGTCCTCAGCCAGTACCCCAGGGAATAAGGCCCGGTCTGGCTCTCCGGGTTGTCCGCTTCCCCTTCAAAGCTCCACAGGGCTTCTCCATACCGCAGGGCTTCCTCCAGGGACAGGCAGAAGTAGCGGTCCACGATCCTCTGGCTGCCGATATCCTCCGGCCGGAGCAGGTCGGGGTCCGCTTCCCCGAAGGTCCCTTCCTCCGTGCTGCCGGTATAGGCAGTATCCACTCCCACGTTGACAGCCCCGATCCCGTCCCGGTCCGTGCCATTCTGTCCCAGCCATTCCCGGATATCCGATGTCTTATAATTGCTATCCTTGCCGAACGTCAGGAACCGGCGTTCAAACTCATCGCTGTCCACATCGGAAGGTATCACCTCCTCACAGAGGAACAGGGCAAAGGTCTCACCGTCCGCTTCATACTCCCCGTCCACACACCGGAACCGGTAGGTCTCCCCTGCCAGTTCCCGCTCCTGCACATCTCCTGCTTCCCAGATGCGGTCCTCATCAGGAGGAAGGGGTTCCTTGTCCCCCTCCTCATCTCCCTGCCTGCAGAACCGGACCCGTACCACATGGCAGGACTTTCCGTCTGTCTGGAAGGTATCTTCCTCCAGGCGGCTGTAGAGGATATCCGGATACCGGGAAAAGCACCGGGTATCCGGGACAAAGTCCAGGCCGATCAGGTAGAACTCATGCCACTCCTCATCCGTGAGGCGGGACACCATCTGGGCGACCCTTTTATCATTTTCCTCCTGGCCCGTTACGATCCAGTCATGGCCCATGCCCCAGTCTTCCCCCAGGTATGCCTGCTCTGCTGCGGCAGCTTTTTCTTCCCATTCCCTGAGTCGGCTCTCCCCATCCGGTTCCGTGCTCCCGTCTCCAGGGGCAGTCTCCCCATTGTCGGAACCTCCACTGCTGCTGCCGGAATTTCCTGTGCCACCGCCTGAGCCACCAGAACTGCTGCCATTGGTTCCTCCTGCATTTCCACCAGAATCCGAATTTCCTTCCTCCCGTTCCCATGACGGAGCCACATCCTCTCCCGGGCCTGAAAAGCAAGGAACATATTTTCCGTTCCAGCTGCCGTCAGCTCCCACCGGGTAACCGTCAACTATCATGCTGACAGCCATGGCACCGAACCTGCCATCATGAAAAGGATGGAAATAGTGCCAAAGCCCGTTCACCTTAACCCAGCCAGAGGCTGCACTCCCCTGTGGCTTTCCTTCTTCCGGATAAAGGTAATACCACACGCCATTTTCTTCATACCAGCCGGTATCCATACAACCATCAGTTCCCAGGTGATACCACCATGTTCCGTCCCAATGCCAGGCATTTCTTTTGCATTCTCCATTCTCTTCATACTGCCAGCCGGAATCATGATTCCCTTTCCAGTCTCCATAGACTGGTAAAGGTGTGGCCAGTAAAATGCCGGCAGAAATCACACAGACTGCCTTCCCATTCCGGAAGCCAGTCTGACTTCTTTGTTTCATTGCCATCTTCTCCTCTCTTACTGTTTGCATCGGAAATTATCTGCAGAAATGCAGAAATCAGAATTGTTTTTCAGATTTTTGTAACGCAAAAAGACTTATCAGATATAAAAAATATTATCATGTAAAACTTTGGAAATATGGTACGAAAGTACCGTCAGAATATCAGGAAGATTTCCCCGTTGAATCGTGTTTTTACTATAGCACTCCATGACCATCCGGTCAAGTCTTTTATTGAGATTCCCTGTAAATAGGGGCAGCACTGACAGCTGCCCCCTGCAAGGACAATCAGTATCCTGCAATCATTTTTGCCGCTTCCGCTGCTGAAATCCAGGAGACATCTATTTTTTCCGTATTCAGAGTTTCATAAAGGGGAAGTCTGCCCACACTCCGTTCCACCACATCTTCCCTTCGTATCCCCTGGGAAATATCTTTCTTCAGCCGGCTGCGCAGAACATCTTCCTCACAGACCAGAGAGACTATTTTCACTTTACAATCCTGCAGATCCAGTCTGTTCCGTATTTCATCGATAATCTCCTGCTGGTGCATTACCCAGCAAAATATAACGTTTTCATATGCAGAGCAATGAAGAAAATTGTTAAGCAGAAAACTGATATTCTCCATGACCATATGTTTCGTTTCCTCTGTCACCTGAAAAGGGTCTGCATCCCAACACCAGTCCCCGTCCAGAAAAACGCTGTACGGCAATTCTTTTTTCAGGCACTGGCAAGTAGAAGTTTTTCCCACTCCCATGGTGCCACCGATCAGATAAAGCTTTTTCATTCCTCAGCCCCTCCTCCATACCGCCGGAGCAACCCGGCTGACCATTCCAGCAAAAGCCGGGAATCCCGTTCCAATTCTTCTTCCCCTCTCTCTATCTGCCTGACTGCTGTCTCCATGATCTCTCTGTCCTTTCCGGACAGAAGGAATAAAAGCAGCCAGAATATCCGGATTCCTGGTATGCAGATAATTATGGCTGCAACCATGGTACAGATTACAGGCTCCGGTCAAAGCCGCTTGTTTTGCATGGCAGCGGGAAGGCTTTGAGATCAGATCTTCCAGCTTTCCATATACCGGTACCGTATCAAAGAAAAACTGAAACCGGTCAGCCGGGTCCCAGGATTCCAGTTCTTCCTTTCCTGCCACAAATCCACAGAGAAATTCCCGTTCCGGAAGATGTTCTGCCCGCTTCCGATACCGTTCCAGGTCCTTAAATTCCATATGGTCCAGGATCAGTACCACATCGATATCGCTGGTTTCTGTGGCCTCTCCCCTTCCATAACTGCCCTGTATACCCAGAAACATAATTCTGTCTCCAAATTCCCGTTCCATAGCCTGATGATAAATCTCCAGCCATTTTTCAATTTCTACCATCTCATTTTCCTCCCCCATATACGATTTTCCACCAGATTGTTCCATAAATGAAAAATATGTACTGCAGGTTCTCTTCCCACAGTACACATTTCCCTGATCTGTTATCAACCGGATATGTTACCGGATGCCATATACCGGATTCACATATCTTCCATGTTTTTTTGTCTTTTTTCCATATTGGATCGCTTCAGCCGGGCAACGGTTCAGACATCCCATGCACAGAGCGCACCGTTCCTTTTTCCACACCGGCTTTCCGCCTTCCAGGGCAATCGCCTTCACCGGACACACTGATTCACACTGTCCGCAGCCAATACAGCTGTTATCCACAGAAAATTTAAATGTCCGTCTTCCATTCCGGTACAAAGGCTGCATCAGAGAACTGAGGAGTAATCCCGGAACGCCTGACTTTTCCCCTTTCTCCTTCCGTTCTATCGCCTGTCCGATCTCTTCCATCTTACGGTCCGCTTCTTTCAGGATCCGTGCTGCCTCTTCCTTTCCCGGAGCCTGGAACATGGGAACATAGTTATCCGGCATACGCAGAGAAAATACCCCATCTACTGTAAGCCCGGCGGTTTTGGCTACTGCTTTCAGCTGTCTGTCCGAAGCCCCCGTCCCTCCGCCGCAGGTGATCACTGCCCACACATAAGAAGGTTTCCCTTTTATCTGAAGCCGGGATAAGCCATGGACCACAACGGTTGGAAGCCCCCAAAAATACGTAGGGAATACAAATCCAAGGCTTTCTCCTTCCTGGATTTCATAACAAAATTTCTTATCCGACAGTACCTTTGCCAGATCTATCACCGTCTCTTGTTTCTTTTTTGCAAAAAAACAGGCGGCCGCATAGGAATTTCCTGTTCCTGAAAAATAAAAAATCATTTCTGGTCTCCCCTGCCTTTCTGTTCCAAAAATGCCCTTACTGCCTGATTAAAACTGATATTGTTTTTTCTGGCAATAAAATGGTCTCCCTCTATAAAAACCAGCTGGCTGTCAGGAAGAGCCGCTGCTATTTCCCTGGTATGTTTTTCTCTGATCATGTCATCCGTTCCTACAATCACCAGTACCGGAATCCTGATCTTTCCCAGGTCATCTGGAGTAATATGTGGTTCCTTCACCATAAGGCGGAGAAAATCTCTGTTTTTTGCTGCCTGGGCAGAGAATAGAGCCAGAAGAGACGTAATCCCATATCCCAGAAGAATGGGAATCTGAACTTTCAGATGCACTCCAGCCGGATATAAATTTGCCCCATTCAGGATCAATCTGTCCACATATCCGGGATAACGGAGAGTAAACAGCATTGCAATATTTCCTCCGTCGCTGAATCCCAGCAGAATCACATGAGAAAGCCCCATCTTGTCCAGAAAAGCTTTCAGATCTTCCGCAAACTGCCCTAATGTAAAAGGCGCGCTTCCTCTCGGACTGTTCCCATGGCCCCTGGTATCCACTGCGATCACTCTGTAATCTTTGGAAAATTCATCGATCTGATGTTGAAAATAGGTACCGTTTTCTCCATTGCCATGGAGGAGTACGAGCGGAATCCCTGTTCCTTTTTCCTGGTAATACAGCTGTATTTCCATACTTTGGCCTGCCTCCGTTCATTCCTGAACAATCTTTTATTTTTTTGTTCCCATGATTTTCTTCATCACTAATCCGCTGCCAAGGGCAATCAGGGAAATCACCAGATAAAGAAATCCATTTTCTGAGCTCATTCCCCCATAAATGATCAGCAGTCCCCCTGCCGATGCCAGAACCGGACTGATATATCCATAAAAGACTCCGCTGACCAGCCCTTTTCTCGCTCTTATGATTACTCCCACATATAAAATCAGATAAAAAATATACATGAGAACAATAGGAATTCCCGATACGTCCAGATTCATTCCTTTAAACTGAGGGAACTCCGTAAGCATATAGTGGATTCCTATCCATAAGACAGAAAACAGAAAGCTGATAGCATGGGATGGAAGGGAAACCTGAAAGTTCCCGTGAATTTCAGATACTTTACGGCTGCATGGCAGTTCTCCCCGGACTGCCAGGGCATGAGGTACCCGGCTACAGCCTAAGATCAGACCATTCACTGTTCCCAATACAGAAATTACCACACCTACCAAAAGCAGTTTTGCCAGATTGGGGCCCACCAGTTTTGCAGCGGCTGCCAAAAACGCACCGTCCTGATATTCCATGACCTGTTCCGGTCCCAGCAGGGCATTGATGCCCAGAAAATATACCAGATACACTGCCATAATGATCACCGGAGCAATCGTAAGGGCCAGAGGCAGGTTCCTCCTGGCATTTCGGATCTCATGGCAGATAGACGGGGCTACCGTCCAGCCATCATAAGAAAAACCAGCTGCCACCACTGCACTGCTTCCGGCCATCAGGCCTGCCGCTGTCACCGGCTGGGATACCGCTCCTCCTACATCTCCAAATAAAACTCCTAAAATTCCCACTAACAGCAGTGGAATCAGTTTAATGATCATAGCTCCTGTCTGAAAATGTCCTGCTGCCTTCGCGGAAAATGTATTGAGCAGATAAAACAGCACAATATAACCCAGGGTCAGTTCCCATATTTTTCCCTGCAGAAATTCCACATTGGAAAACAACATAAGAGTGTAATTGGCTCCCGCCCAGGACACTACCGATAAAAGTGCCGGAAAGTATATAGTCATCTGGAACCAGCCGATGAGGAATGCAAAAACCTCTCCAAAAGCTTTTCCTCCGTAACTGATAAGACCGCCGGCATCATCCGTCACTTTTGCCCATTCTGCCATAGTGATCCCACCAAAAATAATCCCTGCGGCTCCCAAAATCAACACCAGACAACCCATGGCCACATTTCCGTCTGTCATGCTCAGAATGTCATCTGCTTTAAAAAAGATACCTGAACCAATCACAATCCCGATAATCATGGCAACAGCCGTAGCCAATCCATACTTTCTCGTCTCTTCCTGCATAGTACTCCTCCCTGGTTAATTCTGCTGGTCTCTTCCTACCAGCGGCAACGGCAGGTTCAATCCTAAAAGATTCAATACAACTCCCCTGGCTTCCTGAGGAACCACCTGAGGTAATTTTCCGGCTTCCACTACCATACCCCGGAATTCATTATTTTTATTAAATTTCTGAAATTCCAGAATATCCGTAAAAACAGGCTGATACGTATCCCCATTTTTTACTTTTACCAGCGGAACCTGGTTTCCGTCCTGCTGCATGGGAACAACATACTTTCCTTTCCCAAAGTGAGCCAGCAGTTCTTCCTGAAGCTCCTTCGTCTTCTCTTCATCCGGTTTTACTCCTCTCCGGATCTCCTGCATATAATAAAGGGCAGTCAGATGCAGTTCCGGATTTTCCACCCAGACTTTTCCTTCCTTTTGTTCCGGTTCTTTCCGCTTCACATAAGATGACAGCTGAATGCGGAATACATGTCCTTCTTCACTCACCATCACCGCATTTACCCCCATCGTATAAAGGCTGGTATAGAATGGAAGCATCTGCTGCTGCTCCAGTTTTGCCAGTCCTACTGGGATCTGACGCTCTGACAGGCTCTTGACCTGAGCCTCTCCGTCTTCTTTCTTAAAATACAGAAACACCTCGTCATCAAAAGTCTCCGGATCACATTCCACATAAGGCTCCCTGGTACAGGCTGACATAATCACATATAATTCTGAAACGGTTCTGAGACGGTTCAGCAAAGCCACGTCTCCCTCCGCATTTCTGATTTCTTCACTCATAGTATCGATTCTCCTTTCCGTCTGTAATCTTTTAGGATTGTACCATATTCCCGGGCACACCGCAATTCTTTCCTGTTATGTCCTTACTTTCTGTATCTTTCCAAACTCCCTGAAAAATAAACTTATTTCCGGCTGTTGAAAGATTTTTTCCCGGCTGTTATACTAAATCTTATCACAAGGCACTATGTGCCCGGTTCAGAAAGGATCAGCTATGGAAATACAGGATTATCTTACTTACCTTGCAGACAAAATCCCAACGGTTACCGCCGCCGTTACCGATGGCAGCGGCCAGCCCCTTACCTGCGCCCTGGATATTGCCTCCTGCAGCAAAAACGGGATTTATCTTTTTGTGCCCAAACATACAGCCTTTTATCAAGCCTTATCCACCCGCAACTATCTGTCTTTCACCGGAATTTATCAGGAATCCCCCCATATACAGGTTTCTCTGTCCTTCCGGGGACATGTGACAGAAAAATCTCCGGATATCCTATCCCGTCTTCCCCGCCCTTCCAGGAACAGTTGCAATCTCATGAAGCAGGAAAACTACAACGATTCTTTTGCCCTGTTTCTTCTCGCCAAAGCAACCGGAGAATGGCACAGGATGTACCCGGAACCAGATACGGTTACATTCTCTTTTTCCAGCGGAACCGATGATCAGGATTATTTTTTCATCACCAGCCGCTGCGTTCTCTGTCGCCTCTGCGCCTCCAGATGTCCCCAAAAATGTATTGACATCAGCCAGAGACCGGCAAGAATCATTCAGGAAAACTGTATCCGCTGCGGCACCTGCTACGATACCTGCCTGGCAAAAGCCATTATCCGTCAGACGAAACCAGGTGACTGAAATCTTTTTTCAGAATTTACTTGCGTTTTTTCCTCAGAGTGCTATACTGATAAAGAACAAGGGGACATAGCTCAGCTGGGAGAGCGTTGCGTTCGCAACGCAAAGGTCGCGGGTTCGAATCCCGTTGTCTCCACTTGAGAATTTCCATTGTTACGGAAGCATAGCTCAGCTGGGATGAGCGTTCGCCTCACACGCGAGAGGTCATGGGTTCGAGCCCCATTGCTTCCAGTTTTGAAAGCCCTGGTATTTACAAAACGGATAAATGCCAGGGTTTTTATTTTATTTACTCATACGTTCTTCTTCCCTCCGCATACATTGCTGTGAGGTGATCCGTATGAAATCCTGTGATTATATTTTATCCCTGTCTGCTCTGGCATGCTGCCTTGCAGAAGGAAAAAGTTCAGAAGAAATCGCTCTTCTCAGTTCCGTTCTGGTACAGCTTGGCGATACCCTTGCCACCATTGCTGCACATGGGGAGTTTTGTGAATCTGATGGACCAACGCACTGTTAAAAAAGAAAGGAAGTCCAATCCATGAAATACAGAAACAGAAGAATCCTTATCACCGCTTTGCTTTTTTCAGGACTGATCTCCATGAATGCCTCTGCTCAGACAGATGTCCATATCCTGGATGTGGGACAGGGACTTTCTGTCCTGATCCAGTCTGACGGCCATTATATGCTTTATGACGGCGGAAATTCCGACAAATCCAGCTTTGTGGTATCTTATCTGAAAAAGGCAGGCGTTTCCACCCTGGATTATGCAGTAGCTTCCCACTATGATGCAGACCATCTGAATGGAGTCGTCGGTGCATTAAATGTATTTCCCGTTTCCCAGGTATGGGGACCGGATTATACCACTGACACCAGAGTCTTCCAGTCATTCCAGTCTGTCATCGCAGAAAAGGGGATATCTTCCATACACCCGGAAGTGGGAAACAGCTATACGCTGGGTGATGCCACGATCCAGATTCTTGCGCCATCCGGAAACCATTATGAAGATAACAACGACTATTCGATTGCCATACGGGTTCAGGATGGAGGTACCAGCTTTCTCATAACCGGAGATGCGGAATCCAAAAGTGAAGAAGAGATGGTGGCTTCCGGTATGGATCTAGACAGTACCGTATATGTGATAGGACATCACGGAAGCGGCTCTTCCACCACCTGGGACCTGCTTCAGGCCGCCACTCCTGAATATGCCGTTCTTTCCTGCGGAGCAGGAAATTCTTACGGACATCCCCATGTGGAAGCCATGGAAAAACTGGAAGCCATGGAAATCCCTCTGCTGCGCACAGACCGGCAGGGAACGATCATTGCTTCTACAGACGGCTCTGCCATTACCTGGAATGTAAAACCCTGCAATGATTATACTCCCGGTGATCCTGACGATAAACCTGCCACACTCCAGCAAGATTCCGTCTCCTATCCGTCTGCCTCAGGCCTCTCTCAGTCTCTGGGCACCGTATACTGGACTCCGGGCGGGAAATCCTATCACAGCACACCGGAATGCTCTACCCTGAAACGCTCCAAAACAATCAATCAGGGACATCTTTCGGAGGCTTTATCCGCAGGAAAAGAGGACCCCTGTGATGTCTGTGTGAAATAAAAAGAATATTTTACCGGCAGTTTCATAATATATTCCATATAGGAATGTTCAGGTGGTCCGTATGAGTACTTTGAAAAAAACACTGCTGGCAGGTACTCTTTTTGTCATGATCACTGGCACATTATGCCACTTCGTCTATGAATGGTCCGGCAGCCATCCTGTTGCCGGACTTTTTACTCCTGTCAATGAGTCCACATGGGAACACATGAAACTCTTATTTTTTCCTATGCTCTTTATTTCCTTTTTTCTCAACAGCCGGTTAAAAAAAGAATTCCCATGTATTACATCCGCTCTGGCTCTTGGAATCCTTACCGGTACGTTCTCCATCCCCATTCTTTTTTACTCCTATACCGGTATTTTAGGTTTTAACCTGGCCCCTGTAGATATCCTGATCTTTTTTATCAGCGTCATCCTGGGTTTTCGGACTGTCTATGACCTGGCACTGTCCTGTGAAAAAAAAGACCAGGGTTTTCTCCTTGTCGCCCTGATCTTTCTTCTCTGTATCTGCTTTTTCCTGTTTACCTGGTTTCCTCCGGAACTGGCTCTGTTTGCCAGTCCGGAATAATAAGAAAACCTGTTTTAATCCAGTTTCAGGTCTCCTTCCCGGATCCAGCCAACCCTGCGGAACACTTGCCCGATTCCCCAGCAGAGTACAGCCGGGAGCACAAACGAGATCAGGATCAGTCCCAGCCAGTCAAACCCGGTAATGGAAGCCTTCACTCCATTTGCCACATCATTGACCCAGCCGGTATAGACCCCGATCTGTCCCACCAGGCCACAGGTTCCCATACCGGAAGATACTGCCGCTCCATTCATTTCCAGATGAAACACACAGGTAGCCAGAGGTCCCGTCACCGCACTGGTAAGGATAGGAGGAATCCATATCTTGGGATTTCTCACAATATTTCCCATCTGAAGCATGGACGTTCCGATTCCCTGGCTTACCAGGCCTCCCCAGCTATTCTCTTTAAATGACATCACTGCAAAGCCTACCATATTGGCACAGCAGCCCGCCACCGCGGCGCCTCCGGCCAGTCCTGTCAAAGACAGGGCAGCACAGATAGCTGCTGACGAAATCGGCAGAGTCAGAGCAATGCCGATCACCACGGAAACCACGATTCCCATGAGGAAAGGCTGCAGTTCCGTCGCCCACATGATGATCTGCCCCACGGAACTGGCTGCTTGTCCGATACCGGGAGCAATGGCCGCCGACAATGCCACTCCTGTCAGGATCGTCACCAGAGGAGTGACCAGCAGGTCTATTTTTGTCTCCTTGGATACCGCTTTTCCGCATTCTGCCGCCACAATAGCAATGACCAGAACTGCCAGAGGACCACCCGCTCCTCCCAGTCCGTTCGCTGCATTTCCCACAGGAATCAGGGAAAATAAGACCAGGGGCGGACACTGAAGGGCGTAGCCGATGGCAGCTGCCATGGCAGGACCGCTCATGGCGCTGGCATAACCGCCAATGGTTACCAGCATTTCCAATCCCAGCTGTTTTCCCAGTGTGTCCAGGATCGTACCGATCAGCAGAGAGCAGAACAATCCCTGAGCCATAGCCCCCAGGGCATCCACCCCATACCGTCTGGCAGAAACTTCAATATTTTTCCGTTTGCAGAATGTCCCTATCCGTTCCATCATATGTGTTTCTCTCCTTATGAAAAAACCTGCCCGTCCAATCTTACTCTGACGAGCAGGATCATTTTCCGTTTATTGTATACCTGTAGAAATCACATTGCAAGTTTTTCTTTCCATATGAATCAATATAAAACATTCTCACACAAATGCGGCTTGGAATCCTTCAGAAATGCTTTCATTCCCAGGTAGAAATTCCAGATATCAGCTTTTGCAGACAATTCCATGGGAGAATGCATGGATAACAGAGGAACTCCCACATCCAGCACTTCTGCCCCCCATTCCGCCAGGCATTTTGCCACTGTCGTTCCACCGCCGGCGTCTACTGCTCCCATTTCTCCGCACTGCCAGAGTATCTGATTTTCTTCCAGTATCCCTGAAATCTTCCCCATAAACGCCGCCGAAGCAGAATGATTTCCCTTTTTCCCGCCTCTTCCGGTGTAACGCACCATGACCATTCCTTTTCCCATCTTTGCTGTATTCTGAAAATCTGTTGCCTCCGGATACATAGGGTCATGGCCGCAGACTACATCTGCAGAAAGGCACTCCGCTTTTGCCATAACCCGGTAAAGACTGGTATTCTGGCTCTCCGCCACATGAGAAAGCAGCTCCAGGAATGCCCTGGACCTTAATCCTGCACTGCTCTCAGAACCTACTTCCTCCTGATCTGACAGCAGGACAACGGAAGTAAACTCCGGGATACCATTGTCAAACAGAGCCCTCACTGCTCCATAAGCACATACTCTGTCGTCCTGGCCATAAGCGCTGATCATAGAACGGTCCAGTCCGAAATCAGAAGCTTTCCAGGCTGGTACCGCTTCAAATTCTGCTGTCTTCAGGTCTTCCATATCCAGGTCAAACTGTTCCTTCAGATACGTCCTCACTCCTGCGTCTCCGGTTCCTTCGCTTCCCCATATTCCCGACAGGAGCTGAAGTTTCTCTCCCGGCACTGCTTCTTCTGCCCTTTGTTCCATCTGGTTTCCCGATAAATGATATAGAAGATCGCTGATTCCCAATACCGGTTCCCCCTGGTTCTCTCCTATCACCACAGTCCTGGTTTGGCCATTCCGGTCAGTCAGCCTTCCATGAAGAGCCATGGGAATACAGGTCCACTGATACTTTTTGATCCCTCCATAATAATGAGTCTTCAGATAAACCAGCCCCTCTTTTTCATGAAGAGGTTCCGGTTTTAAATCCAGTCTGGGAGAATCCACATGGGCTGCGATCATCTTACAGCCCTCTTTCAACGGTCTGTTTCCGATTACTGCCAGAACCAATCCTTTCCCACGGATATTCTGGATCAGCCGTTCTCCCGGCTGATAGGAAACAGGGTATTCTTCCCTCTCTCCCGAAAATGGCCGAAATCCCTGGGATAATGCCATTTCCCACACCATTCTGACGGTCTCTGTTTCTGTTTTCCCTTTGTCCAGAAACCGTTTATATTCTTCAAAATACTTCCCGGTCATTTCTCTTCCTTCTTCATTTCCACATGTATTTCCTGTTTCATTCCCTCTGACGGGCTGATTCCCAACAGGTGGCAGGCTAATGGGGCAATCTCCAGATTCGAGATTTCCTGCTGTGTGAAATCTCCCCCTTTTACCTGATCGGAGACAATATACAGGGGAACTTCTCTCTGAATCGGCTCATTCCCACCGTGAATCCCCAGTTCATCCATTCCATGGTCTCCTGTGACGATCACATCATAACCAGCAGCCCTCCAGCCTTCTAACAGATTAGCCACATTCTGAAGGCTGTAATCGGCTGCCTCCTGATATTCCTTGGAAGCACAGCCATAAGGATGGCCTACTGTATCCGTATGCATGGGATGGATCAGCAGAAAATCAGGAGCATATTGTTTTCGCAGGAATTCTCCGTCTGCGTACAGATGGCTGTCCGGGTAGCTGCAGTCAGAATAAAAAAGCCCGTAATCAATATCCCCTTTTCCTTTTATCTGAATGCGGTCCTGATACACCCGAAACGGACAAGTCCCGTTATATAATTCTGAAATCCACATAAAGGCCGCTGCTGCCGTCACACCTCCGTTTTTTTTGCACAGCGAGAACAGGTTTTCACACCGGCTTCTCCTGCTGACTCCGTTGGTCGCAATCCCATGTATCCACACCGGAACTCCCGTCATCAAAGTTTCATACATAGGACGAGATGCGGAGGGAAGTTCCCCCCGCACCCTGTATTTTGCGGCCATATGATATTCTGTCAGATGTTCCAGATAACCGCCCCGCTTTCCTGCTGTTTCAAATCCCAGGGCATCTACCATCACAAAGATCAGTTTTCTCATGGCTGCTTTCTTCCTTTCACAATTGCTTATTTAGTCTTTAAATCTTTGGCAAAGAAATTCCAGGTAATGGAAGCATTTGCCTCAAATCCTGTCAGGTTTTTATTCATTGCCACGCGTTTGAATGGATAATCAAATCCGATCATTGGTGTGTCGTTGGCAATGATGGTAAGAGCTTCCTGCATCAGAGCCGTACGTTCTTTCACATCAATCGATGCTACTTCCTCTTCCAGCAGACGGTCTACTTCTTCATTGCTGTAGCAGGAAGTGTTTCCGCCGCCTTCTGCAATATTGCTGGAATGGAATAACGGATACAGCTGGCCGGAAACATCCGGATAATCTGCCGTCCATCTTACAATGGCAAGGTCGTAGTCTCTGGTGGAACCGAACTGGATATTGGACATCTCGTCTCCGCTCTTCGTCTCAATGGTCACATTGATCCCAATCTCACTGAGGGCTGCCTGTACATACACAGCAATGGAGTTATAAATAGAATCCTGATTGATGTACAGGCTGCAATCGAATCCATCGGGATATCCGGACTGAGCCATATATTCCTTTGCCTTTTCCAGATCATTCTTTTCATCTACTGCAGTTTCCGCATAGGCATTCCAGGAATCTGCTTCTGAACCATACAGAGCAGAGGAAAACGGCATTCCGTTTTTCGCATAGCTTCCATTCTCTGTCAGCACGCCCTCATATAAAGCGTCTTTATCCAGCGCATAAGCTACTGCTTTACGGACATTCACATCAGAGAAGGGGCCGCTCTGGCAGTTCATGGCCATCCACAGTACCGTCCAGCCATCTACTTCCGTGACATCCATATCCTCAGACTGACGGATGGTATCCAGCATCTCAGTTGGCGGGTCAAACATATAATCTGCCTGACCATTGGCAAGAGCTGTAGCCTGAGTATTGGCATCTGTAATAATCTTGAAGTCAATGTTCTTGAACTGCGGTTCCTGTTCTGAATCCCAGTAATTTTCATTATATTTCAGCTTGATCTCGCTTCCTGTTGTCCAGCTGTCCAGAACATAAGGACCGGTACCTACTACCCCGACTCCTGGCTGTCCGAACTGATCTGCATGTGCTTCATAATATGCCTTACTGATAATATGTCCTGCTGTGGTAGCAAACGCATACTGCCATGCTGCATCCGGAGTACTCAGATGTACGGTCAGTTCCCAGTCTCCTGTCTGCTCAATCGATTCCACATTGGCATACATCCATGCCAGATAAGAAGCCACTTCCTCATCCATATGGCGGTTCAGAGAAAACAGAACATCTTCCATGGTCATCGGTGTCCCGTCAGAAAAATTCACATCATCCCGGATCTGATAAACGTAAGTGGTAGCATCTTTTGCTTCCCAGGAAGAACAGAGCTGGGGCTGCAGCTGACCGGAATAGTCAAAATAAAGCAGGCCCTGGGTGATCTGGTTCACAACCTGGTTGGTAAGGTTGTCATAAGAATATGCCGGGTCCAGAGAAACAATTTCATCTGCCAGCGCAATATTCAGCGTATCTCTGGAAGCAATATCTCCTCCCTCTTCTTTGCTTTCCTCAGACGCATTTGTCTGTGTCGCTTCCGTTACCGACTCCTGCACAGCAGATGTCTCACTCTCCTGGGTCTGTCCTGCCCCTCCGCACGCTGTAAGAGCCAGCATGGAAGCCGCCAGCACAGCACTCAAAAGTTTCCTCTTCATGATACTCTCCTTTCAGTCTTTCCTAATGTTTCCACAAGGTGGCAAACCGCCCTGTGACCGTTTTCCTGCTGATTCCATTCAGGTTCGCATTTATCGCAAAGCCCTGCCTGACTGTGCAGGCATCTGGGCCAAAAACGGCATCCTTCCGGCAGATTTAATGCATTGGGCAGTTCTCCCTTCAGCATGATGCTGCTCTTTTCCTGCCAGGGATATTCCCTTGGCCTGGAAGCCAGTAATGCATCCGTATATGGATGAAATGGCTGAGAAAATACATCTTCTTTTCTTCCTTCTTCCACTGTTTTTCCCAGATACATGACCGCTACCCAGTCACTGATATGTTCCACTACCGCCAGATCATGGGAAATAAACAGAACAGCCATATTTTCTTTTTCTCTTATTTCTGCCAGGATATTCAGTATCTGGGCCTGGACAGACACATCCAGTGCAGATACCGGCTCATCGGCGATCAGAAGTTCCGGCTTCACCATCAAAGCTCTTGCAATAGCAAGGCGCTGCAGCTGGCCCCCGCTCAATTCATGGGGATAATGGCTGAGAAGTTCCTCATCCATTTTGATATATGACATCAGAACACTGATCCTGTCCCGGATTTCCCCGGTCTTCATTCCATAAAACTTTCCTACTTCCCTCAGGCCAGCCCCCAAGGTCTGTCTGGGATTAAACGCAGCATAAGGGCTCTGAAATACCATCTGCATCTGTTTTCTCACCGGCCTCATCTGCTTTTTCCCGTAACTGGAGATTTCTTCTCCGTGAAACCAGATTTCTCCCTCCGTCCTGGTTTCCAGACCGATCACACACCGGGCAAGGGTGGACTTTCCGCAACCGCTTTCTCCCACAATACTCACCAGTTCGCCCGGTTTCACCTTCAGGTTCACTCCATCCAGAGCCTTTACCTGATTCTTACCGGAAGGATAATACTTTTTCAGGTTCCTGATTTCCAGTAAATACTCATCCACAGATTTTCTCCTCCTCTTCCCCTGATTCCAACACCTGACAGAATTGTCCCGGGCAGCTGCTCCAGTGTCCCTGCGCCTCCCAGGGCTCTGGCATTTTGTGATAGCAGCTCTCCTTTGCTAAGGGACATCTGGGGGCAAAACCACAGCCCCGTATTTCCTGATTCAGTCTGGGAGGTGCCCCTGGTATGGTTTCCAGTTGTCTGCCTTCCCTTCCCTTTCTTGGAATTCCCCGGAGCAAAGCCCTGGTATAGGGATGTACCGGATTTTTAAAAATCTCTTCTACTGTCCCGCTTTCCACTACCTGACCGGCATACATCACACAGACCCTGCTGCAGATTTCCGACACAACCCCGAAATTATGGGTGATCAGCAGTATGCTCATTCCCATTTTTTCTTTTAATTCTCTCAGAATCTCCAGAATCTGCGCCTGCATGGTCACATCCAAAGCTGTAGTCGGCTCATCGGCAATGAGAAGCCTGGGACCGCAGCTGATCATCATGGCAATCGCTGCTCTCTGCAGCATTCCTCCACTGAATTCATGGGGATACTGACGACTCCTTTTGGCTCCCGGGAAAATCCCTACCATCTCCAGAAGCCGTTCCGTCTCCGCCTGGGCTTCTTCCCGGTTCATTCCTTTATGAAAGCGCAGCATCTCACTGATCTGCTCTCCCACGGTATACAGCGGATCAAAAGCTGCCATAGGGTTCTGGGACACCATGGCAATTTCCCTGCCTCTCAGACGGCTCATTTCTTTCCGTGACAGTTCAAGAAGATTTTTTCTTCCTGTTCCTTTCCAGTAAAACACCTTTCCCTTATAAAATGTCTTATCTTCCTGGTTCAGGCGCAGAATGGACTTTACTGTCATGGATTTTCCACAGCCGCTCTCTCCCACAATCCCCAGTATCTCTCCCTCATGGACCTGAAAACTGATTCCTCTTACCGCATGGTAAAGTCCTCTTGCCGTAATCAGATCCGTACAAAGATTTTCTACTTTCAACAGTTCTTTCTTTTCACTCATAGAGCTTTCTCCTCCGAAATCAGTCCCCGCCTCACCAGTGTTTTATAAGCAGGAAGCTTTCTCTCCGAAGGATTCAGGTATCTTCGGATTTCTTCCACAAAAACATTGATGGCTACCACCGTTACCACGATCACAATTCCCGGAGCCAGCGCCTGGAGCGGCTGGGATAAAAGATATACTCTTCCGTCCTCCAGCATAGCTCCCCAGTCGGAAACAGGAGGTTTTACTCCCAATCCCAGAAAGCTCATAGCCGCCAGATCCAGAATCGCATTGCCGATATCCAAAGTCACCTGGACCAGAATCGTAGGCATACAATTGGGAAGGATATGACCAAACAGTATCTTCCCTGTTCCATATCCCATGGATTCCGCAGCTTCCACATAAGTCCTGTTTCTTTCTGTCAGGACTACCGATCTGGTTGTCCTGGCCAGCATCGGTACATAGATGATTCCCAATGCCAGCACCACTTTGGAAAAACCGCTTCCAAATACTGCCACAAATACAAACGCCAGCAGAAGCGGCGGGAAAGATACCACCACATTGGTGAACCACATCATGATACGGTCCCCACGGCCTCCATAATATCCGGCAAATAATCCGGCAGGGATCCCCAGAACCATGGATATTCCCACTACCGCAAAAGCACCGGTCAGGGTCATCCTTCCTCCAAACAGTATCCTGGAAAAAATATCACGTCCTGTCTTATCAGTTCCCAAAAGATGTTCCAGGGAAGGCGATGCAAATACATGTTTCAAATCCAGGGCATCCGGATCCGCCGGAGCCAGGACCGGAGCAAAAATAGTTGCCGCGAAAATCAGCACCAGTATCACCGCTGAAATCACAAAGGCAGCGGTCCACAAGGTTCCTTCCGATTGTTCCTTTCTCTTCCTCATTGTCTATCTCCTTCTATTTCTGATCCTTGGGTCGATTACTTCATAAAGAATATCTGCTGCTGCACCTGACAACAGGAAAACCACCACAAGCATCATAATGATTGCCTGGACCACCGGATAATCGCTGGCTTTAATACTGTCGATCAGGAGAGAACCGATTCCCGATAAGGAAAACACATTCTCCACCAGCACCGCTCCCACGATCATAGCCCCAATCTGGACACTTAGAATCGAGATGACCGGAATCACCGCATTTTTCAATCCATGCTTCCACACTCTGTTTTTTTCCGGCATTCCTTTTGCCTGAATATTCATCATATAGGGAGCTTTCATCTGCTCGATCATTCCCTGTCTGGTCACTTTCAGCGTAATCGTCACTTTGGCACAGGCAAGGGCAATGCAGGGAGCAAGCATTCTCCAAAAATATCCTTTTATTCCTTCATATCCTCCTGTTATAGGATATTCCGGAGCCGTTTTTGCCAAAGCAAATACCATCAGAATACTGAGCAGAAAGGGAGGTATTGCCGCCAACAGCAAAGATAATATGGAAATGATCCTGTCTGCTGCCCGGTCCTTATATACGGCGCTCACCACTCCAAGGGGGATTGCAATTCCTACTGACAATACCGCCGCCCCTGTCACCAGCCCCAGAGTTACCGGAGCTCTGGAAAGAATGGATTCCAGCACTGGAGTCTGATATTTATAACTGATTCCCCAGTCCCCTCTGACAATCCCTCCGATCCAGATCAGATACTGTTTCCATACCGGCTGATCCAGATAAAATTTCCGTCTTGCATGTTCTATGATCTCCGGCGTGCTTCCTTTTCCTCCCACGATAACGGAAATCGGGTCTGTTGGAGAAAACAGGTGAATCATAAAAAATACAATCATGCTGACCGCCAGTAAAATACCCACATATTCTGCCAGTCTTTTTATCCAAATCTTCCCCATGCTGTTTACCGCCTTTCCAAGCTTCGTGTTTTCATTGCAATATCAGAATACTGGAAATCTTCTTCCGATTCCATCATATTTCTGTAAATACATTGTAAAATTATTGTTAATTATAGTATTTTAGTTGTGTTTTATTGTGTTTTGTGATAGAATTGATAAAAACGAAGCCTACAAAAAGGAGAGCAACTATGATTCTTCATGAACGCCACAGAGAAATCCTTAACCTGCTGTCAGCCAGCGGGATTGTCTATACCTCCCAGCTGAAAGAACGGTTCGGTACATCATTTGAAACCATAAGAAAGGATCTCCAGTATCTGGAACAACAGGGACTGCTGGCCCGTGTGCATGGAGGTGCTGTTCCTGCGTCAGACACGCCCCCTTCTCCTCAGCCCACCGTTCCTTCCCTGGCGCTTCCTCCTGAGTTTCTGAACCGATATCGGAACCATGGAGAGCAGAAACATCAGATTGCCCTGAAAGCCTGCGAGCTGATACAGGAAAATACCTGCATTGCCCTGGATACCGGCACAACCTCTTATGAACTGTCACTCCTTCTTCTGGAACGATTTTCCAAACTGACTATTGTGACAAATTCCATGATCAATGCCTTTCTTTTATCACAGAATCCCGGCTTTACCGTAATCGTTACCGGCGGGATCATTTCCTCCCGGGAAAAGGCACTGATCTCAGAACTGGCATTTCCCATGCTGGAGCATGTGAACATTGACATCATGTTTCTGACAACCTGCGGTATTGACCTGGAAACCGGAATTGCCGAACAGACTATGGAGGAAATTGCCATACATAAGAAAATGGCACAACGTTCCAAAAAACTGGTGGTCCTTGCCGATTCCTCCAAATTTTCCCGTTCCGCCTCTTTCCACGCCTACGATATGCAGGAAATTTCTTCTATCATCACAGACACAGGTCTGGATCCATCCGTCATTCTGTCATGCCGTTCTAAAGGTATAGAGCTTATCATCGCCTGACAAAAAGAGAAAAGCCGCTCTGCTCTCGCAAAGCGGCTTTTCTCTCACTCCACACCATTTCTGGCACATATATCGTTCAGGCAGCATCTGTCACAATACGGCTTTGTCCTTGCCGTGCATATATCACGTCCATGAAAGACAAGTCTGTGGCAAAAATCACTGCCTTCTTCCGGAGGAATCAGCTTCCATAATGCCATCTCCACCTTTTTAGGCTCTTTCACACCGTCAACCAGCCCGATCCGGTTCACCAGCCTGATACAATGAGTATCTGTGACAATGGCCGGTTTTCCAAATACATCTCCCATGATCAGATTGGCGCTCTTTCTTCCCACTCCCGGAAGTTTTAATAAGGCATAAAAATCATCGGGAACCTGTCCGCCATACTGCTCCCATAAAATCTTCATACAGGCACTGATATCCCTGGCTTTGCTCCGTCCCAGTCCACAGGGCCTTACGATCCGTTCTATTTCTTCCACATCTGCAGCCGCAAGCGCTTCCACCGTAGGATAAGAAGCATACAGTTCCGGCACCACCTCATTGACTCTGGCATCGGTACATTGAGCTGCCAGGCGCACACTTACCAGCAGTTTCCAGGCCTGGTTATAATCCAGGGTACAACCTGCATCCGGGTATTCTTCTTTCAGCCTGTCGATTACCACAAGGGCTAATTCCTGTTTTGTCATAAGTAATCTCCTCTCCTATACGCATGGAATGATTATAACACATTTTATCCCCTTATCTTCACAGAAACGTCAGGATTTTTTCATTTTATTCATATATCTTTTAGGATTTCAACACATTTCCGCCACATATGAACAGTATGATAGAAACATAAACAAGGAGGACACTCCTTTTTCTATAGATTCTTTTTCATATAACCCCCCTTTGTAGCCGGCAGCATCCTTACTGCCGGTTTTCTTTTTTCTGTTTTACCTCATATCCTAACGCTTCCAGGGGAGCCGTCCACAACCTGCGGCACCATTCCATCTGCTCTTCCATGGGAAGTTCTGAGAACAGAATATCCGTTCCATCCTTATCTTTTACATAAAACCTGATATCCCAGCCATCCATATGCCTTGCTTTTTCCTTTGCTCCCGTTCTCCTTAATACTTATGCCAGCCCGTTTGTACCACTTTCCATTCATGTTTTCCCTGTTCTCCCTCATAGATTGTAACAAAAAGAGATTTTCTATGGTCGATACCCCTGTCTCCCCCCATGCGGCTCTTTATATCCGCGTCAGCACCCATGATCAGGAAGAATTATCTCCGGACTCCCAGAAACGTCTCCTGTTGGATTACGCTTCTGCCCACGGCTTTCTGGTCTCCCCCGTCCATATTTACCAGGAAAACGGCATCTCCGGACGAAGTGCCGAAAAACGTCCCGCATTCCAGCATATGATCGCCGATGCCAAATCTCAGGCCCATCCTTTTGATGTGATCCTGGTATGGAAATTTTCCCGGTTTGCCCGCAATCAGGAAGAAAGCATTGTGTACAAATCCATGCTGCGGAAAAACTGTCATGTGGATGTGGTCAGCATCTCGGAACCTTTGTCAGAAGGTCCTTTCGGCAGCCTGATCGAACGGATCATCGAATGGATGGACGAATTCTACTCCATTCGTCTTTCCGGAGACGTTATCCGGGGCATGACAGAAAAAGCTTTGCGGGGCGGCTTCCAGGGACGGCCTCCCTATGGCTACCGGATTCCCTATCCTGGCTCTTTACCGGAAATCGTTCCCCAGGAAGCAACTGTCATTCAGTCCATTTTTGAAGATTATGTCCAAAACGGAAAGACTATTTCCCAGATATCCGCCAGCTTACACCAATGCGGGATTCTGACTGCCCGGGGAACTCCTTTTGAAAAACGGGCTATACGGTATATTCTGGAAAATCCTTTTTACGCCGGAAATGTACGTTGGAACCGTACGGAATCTTCCACTTCTTCCCTGAAGCCCCAGGAAGAATGGATCATCCGCCCGGGAAACCATACTCCCATCATTTCCCAGACTCTTTTTCAGCAGGCACAGCACAAATTAGAGAACGATGCGGTTTCCCCTTACTCCAAGCCGCCCTCTTTATCCAGACACTGGCTGTCCGGTCTGCTGAAATGTCCTTTCTGCGGCAGCTCTCTGGTCTCCTGTATCCGTCACAGAAAAACTATGGCTGACACATACTCCTTCCAATGCGGCGGCTATCTGAAAGGGAAATGCCTTCACAGCTGCTATGCTGCCGAATCCCTTCTCGCTCCGGCTATACTGGCAGCCCTGTCGGACCTCCTGAAAACAGCCCCGGACGTTTCCTCTTCTCTGGTCATCTGTTCTCCGGCCCGGCATTCCCTTCCGGCTTCCTCCCGTTCTTCTCTCCTGGCCTCTCTCAAACGTCTGGAGCAAAAGGAACTTCGCGCCAGGGAAGCCTATCTGGACGGCATTGATTCAAAAGAGGAATATGCGGCAGCCAAAGAACGGTTCCGCCTGGAGCGTGACTCTCTGAACCGTCTGTTGGAATCCAGCAACAGCTGCCCTCCTGATCCTTCACAGGTTCCGGACCTTTCCGGCCCGGTTTCCCTTCCGGAACTTCTCGGTTCCCCCCTCTTTTCCATGGAACAGAAAAATACCGCTCTGAAAAGCATAGTCAGACAGATGACCCTGTACCGGGATTCCAGACATCTGGATGTTTTTCTCCGTCTTTAACGTCTACCTAAACACCATTAGGCTGACCCAATGGGGCTCCTGTTCCCTGGGGGAGCAGGGCTACAGCCCTATCGAAATCCTCCGGTATTTTTATGGAGAAAGTATTTATACCAATTCTGCAGAACAGATTTCCGGTATTCCCATATCCTGGCCAGGATATGACCTGACTCTCGGAAGCACCGGTGATAAAGTGCGTCATGTCCAGGAACAGCTGGACACTATCGCTACCATATATTCTGCGATTCCCCGTATCGCCCAGGACGGTATCTACGGTCAGAATACTGCCAAGGCTGTTTTAGAATTCCAGTCTATTTTCGGTCTTCCGGAAACAGGAGTGATCGACTTTGCCACATGGAATAAAATCTCCCATATTTATGTAGGAATTACAGGCATTGCCGAGTTAAATTAAACCGGCATCAAAAAAACTGCCGCATCATGGAGAAACTTCTCCCGACGCGGCAGTTTTTTACTGCTGGTTTTCCTGCTGGCCTAACTGACCATAAAATGTGATCAGATAAAGTCCGCACAAGCCTACCAGGCCATATACGATCCTGGAAAGCCAGGATTCACTTCCAAACAGCCAGGCTACCAGATTAAAATTGAAAAAACCGATCAGGCCCCAATTCAAAGCGCCTAAGATGGCAATTGTCAGAGCCGTATAATTCCATGCTTTACCTGCCATAGCTACCTTCCTTTCTTTGTCTATGGCAAGTATGGACCGATTATCCTTTTTTTATTCATGATTCAGAAATTTCTTCCCCGGTTTGATACACCAGCCAGATTCCCACGGCCAGCAGTCCTACCCCTGCAGCCCGTTCTGCTGTTCCTGCTGCTCCCACAGGGACTGACCACAAGACTACTACCGGGGAAGAGACCACCAGGCCTGCCACAGCGGCGTACACCATAGGACCATATCTCCGGATCAGGACTTCCATGGTTTTGGCACACAGGAAAACTCCCACCACCAACCCTACCATAAATGGCATCAGGATTTCCTGCTGTTCCATGACCAGCTGCCAGTTGCCTGCAAACGCTCCTTTCTGTACCTGATTAAAAGCGTGAAGAACAGGCTGATAATACCCCATCATCATAAGCAGCATCGTTCCGCTGACACCCGGAACTACCATGGTGACGGATGCAATCAGACCAACACAGGTCATCACCAGCAGACGTTCTCCGGAGGATCCAAAGACCATGACAGATTCTCCTGCTTCGTTGCTTCCCTCCATCACCAGCAGGACTATCATCAGGCAAAACGTCACGATAAATATCATATATTTCTGCATACCGTTCTGTTTAAAATCAGCACGCTTCCACACTGCCGGAATCCCTCCCAGGATCAGTCCCAGGAAAGCCAGACTGGTCGCCAGAGGATAGCGGAGAAACAATCCTTCGATCACCAGCGCCAGCCCCCCTATGCCTGCCAGCATTCCCAGTCCATAAGGCATCAGAATCCTTACACTGGGAGCAGGCTGCCTGAACAGACCGGATATTGCTTTTATAATGGTATCATAGACTCCCATGGACACAGCGAGGGTGCCCCCGCTGATGCCCGGCATAATGCCTGCCGCACCGATCAGAAGCCCCCTCAGAATTTCTCTTATAACTTTCATGGATAACCGCCTTAAATGCTCTTATCCTATTTTATTATGCTTCCAGTCCTTTCAGAATCTCAATGATCTCATTCAGGCTGTCCATATGGTAATCAGCCAGACTCTGGTCAAACCGGAATCTCTCATCTTTCAGCGCCGCCACCTTCATTCCAGCTCTGTGGCCGGCTGTCACACCAAACGTGGAATCTTCCACTGCCAGGCATTCCGACGGGGTAACCCCCAGTTTTCCCGCCGTATACTGATAGATTTCCGGATCCGGTTTACTCCTGGTAAACTGTTCGCCACTGACCAGAACCTCAAAATAGTCTATGATTCCATTTTCTTCCATCACTCTTTTCACAAGCGCCAGTTCCGTAGAAGATGCTACAGCCAGTTTATATCCCCGGTCCTGAAGCTGCTTCAAGATCCCCGGAATTTCGGTACGAAAGATAGCCCGGTAATCAATCCCTCCGGTCCTGGAATCTTCTTCTGAAAATTCCTTTCTCACCCTTTCCCAGTCGTCTCCATAGCCAATCGCCCTGGAACATACGGTCCAGCAGTCTTCTCTGGAAGCTCCCACCATGGGATAAAGCTGTTCCAACTGTAAGTCGGGATTTTTTTTCACTCCGAATTTCCATATTTTTTCCAGATATACCGCCTCGCTGTCAATAATGACTCCGTCCATATCAAAAATAACTGCTTTTATCATGTCTCTTCTCCATATCCGTGAATCTTGATGTACTGGGAAATCAGTTCTGCTGTTTTATCCACGCCCAGTTTGGATACGTCCAGCATCAGATCATAATTCCTGAAATCTGTCCAGTCCTGTCCCGTATAATATCTGTGGTAATCCCGGCGCTCCCGGTCCATGCGTTTTACCCGGCGCGGTGCTTCCTCTTCTGTACACAGCCCTTTTTCAACGATCCTGGCTATCCTGGCATCTTCATCGCCATATAAGAAAATCCGGATCAGCCCTTCTGTACCTGCCAGCACATAGCCGGCACAGCGGCCCATGATCACAAACGATTCTTCCCTGGCCAGTTTTCGCAGAACTTCCGACTGAAAACGGAACAGGTTGTCCGCAGATACCAGGTCAGAACCAAACGAAGGCATTTTCTGGTCCGGTATCAGACTGTTCATCACCCGGTATAAAAGCCGGTTCCCGGCCTTTTCATCTGCCAGATGGAAATAACTTTCCTTTATCCCGCTTTCATCAGAATTCAACCGCAGGATATTTTTATCGTAAAAGCCGATTCCCAGCCGTTCTGCCAGCTTGGCGCCAACTTCCGAACCTCCGCTCCCGTACTGCCGTCCAATACTGATGATCATCTTTCGTTTCTCCATACTCCGCCTCCTGTTCAGTCAATCTATTTTCTCTAGCTTTATCCTATCAGATTCCCCTGATTTTTACAAGCTGCGGTTTGCTCCCATGAAGGATCCCTGTGCCGGCAGGACACTGCTGTTTTTTCTCTGCCGGCACAGGACTAAGTGGTTTAATAGATTCCCGGCTCCAGTATCATCATAGTAGGATACCCGTTCCGTTTCAGCTTCTGCTCCATATGAACCGCATTATCCAGGTTCAGATATGCCCCTACCCTTACTTTATAGTATCCGTCCTGATACACATAAAAGGCAGGATACCCCTGCTCCGTCAACTGGGCAGCGGCTTCTTCCGCCATTTTCCGGTTCAGATAAGAACCGATCTGTATCTGATAATATCTGGGCTTCATTTCTTCTTCCTGGCGAATGGTGGTCAGTACCCCATTGGCGATCGCCTGGGCAATCTGCCAGAAATTTCTGTCAAACATCTCATTATCTGCCGGATTGTCAAGAAAACCAGCCTCCACCAGCACTGCCGGCATATCTGATTTTCTGAGAATGATCAGCCCCGGTCGTTCCATCACGCCCAAATCCTGAAATCCCAGACGGGCCAGTTCCTGGTTGATATTCTTTCCCATCAGTTCTGCCGTACCTCCGTTCTCATATACCAGGCTCATGATCCCGGAAGCTGTCCCCGGTATGGGCATGGCATTCCGATGAATGGAAACCAGATAATCTGCCCCCGATTCATTGGCAATCTGAGCCTTTTCCAACGGAGTATCATATACATCATTGATTCGTGTATACATGACATCTACACCATTATTTTCTAAAATACGCCCCACTGCCAATGCAAGATTCAGCGCATCGTCCTTTTCCTGTCTTCTTTCATAAACCGCTCCGGGGTCAGAACCGCCGTGCCCGGCATCTATAATCACACTCTTTCTTTCCTGCAAAAGAAAGTCTCCTTTCACATATACTGCTTATTATAGCATATGTGAAAGGAGACTGAAGTTGACTTACTTTTCACTGTTTTCCGGTATACAGATCTCTCCGGTAAATACTTCTTCTGCCGGTCCTGTCATATAGACATGATTATCCTCACTGCTCCATCGGATCATCAATGTTCCACCCAGAAGTTCTACTTTAATATCCCTGTCTTTTTCTGCATATCCTGCCAGTACCCCGGCAACCGCCACTGCACAGGCTCCTGTCCCGCAGGCAAACGTTTCCCCGGAGCCCCTCTCCCAGACTCTCATCACCAGGTCATTCTGTCCCCGCACCAGCACAAATTCTGTATTGGTCCTGTCCGGGAAACGGGGATGAAATTCAAAGTCTGGACCGAAAGCCGCCAGATCCAGATCATCCAGCCCGGTAAATTCTGTACCGCTCCTCCGTCCTGCTTTCTTTCCTTCCACTTTCCATTCTTTCAGGTTCTCTTCATTCTGTCCCTGTAAAAATAAAACCGCATGGGGATTTCCCATGGAAACCCCGGTAAAGGAAAACATTGTTCCATCTACTTCCAGCATTTCCGGAATCTCCGATGTGATTTCCGGCTCCCCCATATCCACAGTCAATGATGTTACCTTCCCCTGTTCCAGATGCAGATCCAGATACTTGATTCCAGACAAGGTCTCCACAGAGATTCTTGTCTGGCCTGCCGGTACGATTCCGTGGTCATACACATATTTTCCCACACACCGGATCCCATTGCCGCACATCATGCCTCTGGAACCGTCCAGATTGTACATATCCATCTGACAATCTGCCACAGCAGATGGTTTGATCAGGATCAGGCCATCGGAGCCAACCCCGAAATGACGGTCACTGACATAAATTGCCGTCCTGCCCGGCTCTGCCACTTCCTCCTCAAAACAGTTCACATACACATAATCATTTCCGATCCCGTGCATCTTTGTAAATCTCATAATGCTCCTCCTCTATGCAATAAGGCTGATGATCATTTCCGCAGTTTCAACCAGGCTGTTCCCACTGTTCATACTGCATTTCTGGATATATCTGTGAGCCTCTTCTTCCGTCATATGATTTCTTTCAATCAGCATTTTTTTCGCCTGGTCTATGATTTCCAAGTCTTCCTGCTTTCTGACCCTGGGTCCATGCCGCCTTTTTTTCCTCTTTTTTTCCTGAGTCAGGGCCATCAGTTCCAGAGAACTGATCAGTTCATGGACTTTTAACGGCATAGGTAAAAACAGGGCATTTTCAGGAATCTCATCGGTCAGCAGCCCAGTCTGGGCCAATACCAGCATGGAAAAACCCTCCGGCAGAAAACGGCACAATTCATCATACATCATATCCTGGAATTTTCCGCCTCCCACGATGATGCCCTGCTCCATTTCCCCTGCTGCCGCCAGCGCCTGAGCACCGGACGTACACACAGATACCACATGGAACCCATTTTTGACCAGAATATTTCTGATGTTTCTTGCATTTTCTGATTTTGAAAACGCTACGATCACGTTCGGCACTCCATCACCTCCGGCTGTCTCCCTGTTCTGTCCATATGTTAATATTTATACAGATATTCTCCCACTTCCCAGTCTGTCACATGGGCCCGGAATGCTTTCCATTCCCGTTTTTTCGCCTCTAAATACTTGGTGAAAATATGTTCTCCCAAAACTTCTCTCATAAAATCACTGCCTTCAAACGCTGTGATCGCTTCTTTTAATGTTTCCGGCAAGGCTTCAATGCCGCTTGCTTCTCTTTCCGCTACCGACATGGCATAGATATTCCGGTTTATGCTGGCAGGAGGAGTCATCTTTTTCTCAATTCCATCCAATCCTGCTGCCAGGCATGCAGCCAGAGCCAGATAGGGATTGGCAGAAGAATCCGGACACCGAAGCTCGATCCTGGTCCCTTCCCCTCTGACGCTGGGAATCCGGATCAGCGCACTGCGGTTAGACTGGACAGACCATGCGATGTAATTCGGCGCATCATATCCCGGAATCAGTCTTTTATAAGAATTTACCAGCGGATTGGTAAGCAGCACCATCTCTTTCATATGATACAGGATACCGGCCATAAACTGATAAGCCAGTTCACTCAGCCCCGCTTTGTCCTGCCTGTCTTCAAACAGATTTTTTCCGGTATGGTCCGTCAGCGACATGTTAATATGCATTCCTGAACCATTTACCCCTTCCTGGGGTTTGGGCATAAAGGTAGCATGAAGTCCATGACGTTTGGCCACATTTTTCACCGTCATCTTAAATGTGGTAATATCATCTGCTGTCTGAAGGCCTTCCCGGTATTTCAGGTCAATCTCATGTTGGGCAGGAGAAAGTTCATGGTGGGAAGCTTCCACCTCAAATCCCATATCTTCCAGGCACAGTACAATATCTCTTCTCACATTTTCTGCAAAATCCAGAGGACCTACATCAAAATAACTGGCTTTTTCATGGGTCAGTGTGGTAGGATTTCCTTCTTCATCTGTATGGAATACAAAAAACTCACATTCCGGTCCCACCATAAAGGTATATCCCATATCCTTTGCACGGCGTAGCACCTGTTTCAGCACATATCTGGGGTCACCATCAAACGGAGTTCCGTTCGGATAACATACATCACAGATCAGACGGGCTACCTTTCCTTGCTGAGGACGCCATGGAAAAATCTCAAATGTATCCAGATCAGGATGCAGATACATATCAGATTCTTCAATTCTCACAAAACCTTCAATTGCCGAACCATCAAACATACAGCCTCCGTCCAGCACATGTTCCAGCTGCCCTGCGGTAACTGCCACATTTTTTATCATTCCGAAAATATCCGTAAACTGAAGACGGATAAATTCTACGTCCTCTTCTTCCACCATACGGAAAATATCTTCCTTTGTGTATCTGCTCATCGCCATTTCCTTTCTATTCTTACTGCCCTTTTTCGGGCCATATTATGTCTCATTCTAGCATAAGAGATTTTAATTGTAAATAACAGGAGGTCCTTTCTCCCAACGGGAAAAGACCTCCTGACTGTTTACTGCCGCTTATATCTCAATGCCCTCATGGCATTCAGGATCGCCAGTACCGAAACTCCCACATCTGCAAACACTGCAGCCCACATGGTTGCGTATCCCATAGCCGTGAGGATCAGAACCAGCACTTTCACACCAATGGCAAATACAATATTCTGTTTTACGATTCCCACTGTCTTACGGGCTATGGCAATCGCATCTATAATCTTGGACGGCTCATCTGTCATAATGACCATATCAGCCGCTTCCACAGCCGCATCCGATCCGATTCCCCCCATGGCGATTCCCACATCAGCCCTGGAAAGCACTGGTGCATCATTGATCCCGTCCCCTACAAACCCCAGTGAAGTTCCCTCCTGTTTTGTTCTCAGAAGTTCCTCCACTTTCGTCACTTTGTCAGCAGGAAGCAGGCCGCCATAAGATTCGTCCAGGCCTATCTCTTCTGCAACTGCCCGTCCGATTTCCTCCCGGTCCCCCGTCAGCATGACCATACGGCTGATTCCCTGCCGCTTCAGGTCAGCCACAGCTTTTCGGGTGTCTTCCCGGATGGTATCCGAGATTACCAGACATCCCAGATAGTTCTGTCCCCTGGCTGCAAAAAGAGTAGTTCCCATGGCGGATGGTTCCTGCATGTTTTCAATCCCCAGTTCTTCCATCAGTCTCCGGTTCCCCAGATAAACTTCTGTCCATGCTCCATCTACCATAACAGAGGCGCAGATTCCTTTCCCCGCCAGTTCCCTTGTCTCCCTCACCCGGGACGGGTCCATTTCTCTTCCATACGCCTCACGGACAGACAGGGCAATGGGATGATTGGAATGACATTCCGCATAAGCTGCCACTTCCAGAAGTTTTTCTGCTGCCAGGCTTTCCTCACCATGTTCTGCCGGAATCACCTGGGAAACCTGAAATTTTCCTGTGGTCAGGGTTCCTGTCTTATCAAACACCAGAGTATCCAGATTGGCTACCGCTTCCAGATAGTTGCTTCCTTTCAACAGCACGCCCTGTCTGGAAGCAGCACCCAGACCGCCAAAAAAACTTAAGGGAACGGAGATCACGAGAGCGCATGGACAGGACACCACAAGGAAACTGCATGCCCGGTACAGCCATACAGAAAATCCCCCCAGGAACAGAGGAGGCACTACTGCCAGAATCACGGCAAGGATCACCACAATGGGCGTATACACTCTGGCAAACCGGGTAATAAAATTTTCTGCCTTTGCTTTTCTGGAGCTGGCATTCTCCACCAGTTCCAGAATCTTCGCCACCGTAGAATCATCAAACAGCCTGGTCACTTCTACTTCCAGAACTCCTGTCAGGTTAATGGAACCGCTGACGATCGTCTCTCCCTGTTGAATATCTACCGGCATGGCTTCCCCTGTGAGCGCCTTGGTATCCAGACTGGAATTTCCCTTAAGCACCACACCGTCCAGAGGAACTTTCTCTCCAGGCTTTACCAGGATCACATCTCCCACTTCTACTTCATAAGGATCTACCTGCTCTTCCCTGCCGTCACGCAGCAGATTGGCATATTCCGGATTGATATCCATCAAGGCTGCTATGGATTCTCTGGACTTTCCTACCGCATAACTGTTGAACAGTTCTCCCACCTGATAAAACAGCATGACAGCCACTGCTTCTTCCAGTTCTCCCACTGCCACAGCTCCGAATGTAGCAACTGTCATCAGAAAATTCTCATCAAATACCTGCCCTTTCCTGATATTACGCAGAGCTTTCAGCGGAATATCATATCCTGCTGCCAGATAGGACAACAGAAACAATACCCATACAACATTCCATTTTCCTTCCAGTATCATCCCTGCTGCCAGCAGGACGGCGCTGACTATCAGACGTTTTACCATCTTCTTCTGCTTCTTTGTCATGTCTCCAGGCCTTCCTTTCTGTTATCTGAAGCAATCAGCGTATCACCCTGAATTCTGCTTCCGGCTCGATTTTATCCGCAACCTTTCTGGCTGCTTCTACTACCTCTTCTTCTCTGCCGTCTTCAATCTCCATGACCAGCCTCTGGGTCATAAAACTCAGTGTAGCATCCTGGATCCCCGGAAGTTTCTTCACTCCTTCCTCGATTTTGGCGGCACAGTTGGCACAGCACAATCCTTCCAGCTTTACAATTTTTTTCATACCTGCATTCTCCTTTTCCATATTTCGGGCCTTATCAGCCTCTTATTCTTCTATATGCTCCATTCCCTGGGCCAGGATGGTCTGAATATGCCCATCCGCCAGAGAATAAAATACGGTTTTTCCTTCTCTCCTGAATTTCACAAGGCGCATCTGCTTCAGCACACGAAGCTGATGGGAAATGGCTGACTGTCCCATCTGAAGAAGTGTGGCAATATCACAGACACACATTTCTGCCTGGCTGAGCACATACAGAATCTTTATCCTGGTAGAATCGCCAAATACTTTAAAAAATTCTGCCAGATCCAGTAACTGCCCTTCCTCCGGCATCACTTTCATCACCTGGTCTACAATTTCTTCATGTACATGAATAAAATCACACTGCTCGATTTCCTGGTCTTCTTTTCTGTAAGGCATAGACACTCCTTTCTCATATGAACAACTATTCATATGTTTATATTATCACCATTTTTATTTTTGTCAATAGAAAATCTGAAATACGGATACAAAAGAGGGTGTCGCAAAATCATCTGATTAGATAATGGAACGATGCCCTCGCTCCATGTTATGAAAAATCCAGACAGAATC
>CALWQT010000001.1 GCA_944383765.1 uncultured Lachnospiraceae bacterium | reverse complement strand
TGGAATTGGCAGACAGGCAAGACTAAGGATCTTGTGGGTGTATGCTCGTGTGGGTTCAAGTCCCATCTCCCGCATAGGTACAAAGGCGTATCCACTGTCTGGTGGATACGTCTTTTGCATTTTACCTGAATGTCAGACCGATGGGAGTCTGATAAAAGAGAAAGAAAAAGGAGAAAAGGCATATGGCGATCAGAATTGGAATTTTAGGCTATGGAAATCTTGGACGGGGAGTGGAGTGTGCGATCCGTCAGAATCCGGATATGGAATTAGTGGCTGTATTTACCAGAAGGGATCCGGCTGCTGTAAAAATTCTTACAGAAGGGGCAAAAGTGTGCCGTGTGGAAGAAGCAGCTTCCATGAAAGACCAGATTGATGTGATGATTCTTTGCGGCGGAAGTGCCACAGATCTTCCGGTGCAGACACCTGAATTTGCAAATATGTTCCATGTAGTAGACAGTTTTGATACACACGCAAAGATTCCGGAGCATTTTGCAGCGGTAGATAAGGCAGCAAAAGAAACAGGGCATATTGGGATTATTTCCGTAGGCTGGGATCCGGGAATGTTTTCTCTGAACCGTTTGTATGCAGAAGCAGTACTGCCGGAAGGTGAGAATTATACATTCTGGGGCAAAGGTGTGAGCCAGGGACATTCGGATGCGATCCGGAGAGTGGAAGGCGTAAAAGATGCAAGACAGTATACCATTCCGGTGGAGAAAGCACTGGAGGCAGTGAGGAGCGGAAGCAATCCTGAGCTGACTACCAGAGAAAAGCATACCCGTGAATGTTATGTAGTGGCAGAAGAAGGCGCTGACCTGGCAAGGATTGAGCAGGAGATCAAAACAATGCCAAACTACTTTGCAGATTATGATACTACGGTTCATTTTATCAGCGAAGAAGAGCTATTAAGGGATCATGCAGGAATCCCTCATGGTGGATTTGTGATCCGCAGCGGAAAGACTGGCTGGAATCAGGAAAATACCCATGTGGTGGAATACAGCCTGAAATTGGATTCCAACCCGGAATTTACTTCCAGTATTCTGGTGGCATATGCAAGGGCAGCTTACCGTATGGCAAAAGAAGGACAGACAGGCTGCAAAACCGTATTTGATGTGGCACCTGCCTATCTTTCCAGAAAAAGCGGAGAAGAACTGAGAAAAGAAATGCTGTAAAGAGGCTTGCCAGAAAAGCAGAAACCGTCTACAATAGAGAAGGCAAAAGAAGGCTGCCCAGGCAGCTTTTAGATACATGGAGGGATAGATATGCTTACATTAGAACATATCTCTTTTGACGTGCAGGACCAAGGCGGGGAAAAAGGGATTATTAAAGACTTGAGCCTTACTCTTGATGATAATAAATTTATTGTCATAACAGGACCCAATGGTGGAGGAAAATCCACACTGGCTCGGCTGATCGCAGGAATTGAAAAACCTACGGCAGGCAGGATCTGCTTTGACGGGCAGGATATTACAGAGGCAAGTATTACAGAACGGGCTAACATGGGTATCAGTTTTGCGTTCCAGCAGCCGGTGCGTTTTAAAGGAGTTCAGGTGATCGACCTTTTGCGTCTGGCGGCAAAAAAGAATTTATCCACGGTGGAAGCTTGCAAATATCTTTCTGAAGTAGGACTGTGTGCGAAAGATTATATTAATCGGGAAGTAAATGCCAGCCTTTCCGGAGGAGAGTTAAAGAGGATCGAGATTGCCACAGTGCTTGCCAGAGGGACCAAGCTTTCTATTTTTGATGAACCGGAAGCGGGTATTGACCTGTGGAGTTTCCAGAACCTGATACAGGTATTTGAGAAAATGAGAAATGCGATTCATGACAGTTCCATTCTGATTATTTCTCATCAGGAGAGGATCCTGAATATTGCAGACGAGATTGTGGTGATTTCTGACGGAACGATTTCCAAACAGGGTCCCAGGGAAGAAATTCTTCCAGGTCTTTTGGGAACATCTTCAGCAGTAGATCTCTGCAATGCATATCAGGGAGGTAACTAGACATGGATCAGATTCAGAAAACATTGTTGGAAGAAGTGGCGGACCTGCATGGAGTTCCGGAAGGGGCATATAACATTCGTTCCAATGGACAGCTTGCGGGAAGGAATACAACGGCAAATATCGATATTATTTCCAAGGAAGACGGAACAGGGATTGATGTGCGGATCAAACCGGGAACTGTTCATGAAAGTGTCCATATTCCGGTTATTTTAAGCGAAAGCGGTTTAAATGAAGTGGTATATAATGATTTCTATATTGGCGAAGGAGCAGATGTGGTCATTATTGCCGGATGCGGTATCCATAACTGCGGAAACCAGGATTCCGAACATGATGGGATCCACCGCTTTTATCTGGAAAAAAATGCAAAAGTACGTTATGTGGAAAAACATTATGGAGAAGGAGACGGCAACGGGAAACGTATCCTGAATCCGGTGACAGAAGTCAATATGGCGGAAGGCAGCTATATGGAGATGGAAATGGTCCAGATCAAAGGTGTGGATTCCACAGACAGAAAGACTGTGATGAATCTGGAAGCAGGGGCGAAGGTAGTCATCAAAGAGCGTCTGCTTACCCATGGAAATCAGACTGCTGTCAGTGAGATTACTGCGAATCTGAATGGAGAAGGCTCAGGAGCCAATATCATTTCCCGGTCGGTGGCGAAAGACCGGTCATTCCAGAAATTTGTTTCCAGGCTGATCGGCAATGCTCCATGCAATGGTCATTCAGAATGTGATGCTATCATCATGGGAGATGCCAAGATACAGGCAGTGCCGGAAGTCAGGGCGGATAATGTGGATGCGGCATTGATCCATGAGGCGGCTATCGGAAAGATTGCCGGTGACCAGATCATCAAGCTGATGACACTGGGTATGACAGAGGAAGAGGCAGAAGCCCAGATTGTAAACGGATTTTTAAAATAAGCGTTTGAGTTCAAATGTCAGAAGGCAGAGGCATGAATGTCTCTGCCTTTTTCATATATATGAGAAAAAGAACAACAGGGGAAGAGGTCATGAACAGCCAGAAACTGGAAAATTCCCTGAATTTAGCTCTGGATGCAGATGAAGAAGAACTGAGGAAATCAGCATCGCTGCGGACCGGATATTTACAGGAGGAAAAGAAATGGGAACTGATCATCCGGTATTACGGAGAAATCGGGTGGCTGGCAGAACGGGGAATACAGGTGGAAGAGCTGATTGGGGGATATGGAATCGTCACAGTGCCGGAAACTCTGATTCCGTATATCAGCAGTGTTCCGGAAATCGAGTATGTGGAAAAACCAAGCCGTTTGTTTCTGGAGTCTGACGGGGCGCGGGCTGCTTCCTGTATTTCCCAGGTACAGGGAGGCGGCGTTTTTTCGGACCGGAGGGATCTGAACCTGAGCGGAAGAGGAGTCATAACGGCTATTATAGATTCAGGGATTGATTTTACTCATCCGGATTTCAGAAAAGAAGATGGGGCTACCCGGATCCTGGAACTCTGGGACCAGAATCTGGGGCGGGTATTTTCGAAAGAAGAATTAGATGCAGCGTTGGAACTGGAAGATAGGGAAGCGGCAGGAAAGATGATACCTTCCGTTGATGTGAGCGGTCATGGTACAGCGGTAGCAGGAATTGCAGCGGGAAATGGAAGGGCATCGGGAGGAAGATACCGGGGTGTGGCTTATGAAAGTTCCCTGCTGGTTGTGAAACTGGGAAACCGGGGGGATGGTTTTTTTCCCTGGACGACAGAATTGATGAGAGCCCTGGATTTTGTCATACGCCGGGGACAGTTTTATAATATGCCGGTAGCGGTGAACTTAAGTTTTGGCAATAATTACGGTTCCCATGACGGAACCAATCTTCTGGAAACCTATATCAATGATATTTCCAGATTCGGAAGGTCTTCCGTGGTGATCGGTACGGGGAATGAGGGGGCTGGTTATGGACATACTTCCGGTACGGTGAAGGCGGGGGAAATGGCGGAAGTAGAGCTGGCTGTGGGGACCTATGAGACCGGATTCAGCTTTCAGCTGTGGAAATCCTATGTGGATCAGTTCACCATCAGTCTGATGACTCCGTCAGGAGAGATAGCCGGTACTGTGGCACAGCCTATGGGGACCCAGAGAATGCGGTACGGGAACACGCAGATCTTGCTGTATCATGGATTCCCCAGTCCCTATAGCCAGGCACAGGAAATTTATTTCGATTTTCTGCCTCAGAATGCGTATTTAGACAGTGGAGTGTGGAGGATCTTGATCCGGGGAGAAAAAATCGTGCACGGGAGATATGACCTGTGGCTGCCGTCTGCCTCCACCTTGAATTCTGCAACCAGATTTTTGCGGCCAGACCCGGAGATCACGCTGACGATTCCATCAACGGCTGCGTTGGCCATATCGGTGGGAGCCTATGATGATGCTTATCAGGCATATGCTGATTTTTCCGGGAGAGGTTTTACCAGATTGACCAATCAGGTCAAGCCGGATCTCTCAGCTCCGGGAACGGATATTCCGGCACCCAGGCCAGGAGGAGGGTATACAAGAGTAACAGGAACCTCTTTTGCAGCACCGTTTGTGACGGGAAGTGCGGCTTTGTTGATGGAATGGGGGATTGTCAATGGAAATGACCCATATCTGTATGGAGAAAAAATAAAAGCTTATCTGAGAAGAGGAGCCAGGCAGGTACCGGGAATGGAAGTGTGGCCCAATCCTATGATGGGATATGGGAGACTTTGTGTCAGAAACAGTATTCCGGAATGATGGGGCTCCATGTTTTAAAAAATATTTTGTCATTCAAAATGTAATGAAAACCAGGGGGAAATATGATATAATACACATATCTGCGGTCTTAGGACCATATAATATGTTGAGGATTTCTGCATGGTACAAGGAGGATGAGGAATTGAATATCAGGGAAACAGCTGAATTGTGGGAAGAACAGTATTTAAGTCCCTATGCCTCCCTGAGCAAACATACAAAAGGGAGAGACAGGGAAGAGCCTCTCTGCGATATCCGGCCGGATTATCAGAGAGACAGGGACAGGATTCTGCACAGCAAATCATTTCGCCGCCTGAAACATAAGACCCAGGTATTTCTGGCACCGGAAGGAGATCATTACCGGACCAGACTTACCCATACCCTGGAGGTATCCCAGATTGCCAGAACGGTGGCAAGGGCTTTGAGGCTTAATGAGAATCTGACAGAGGCGATTGCGCTGGGACATGACCTGGGGCATACTCCTTTCGGCCATTCCGGAGAACGGGTGCTGAACGAGATATGCCAGGATGGTTTTGCCCATTACCGGCAAAGTGTGCGGATCGTGGAAGTTCTGGAAAAGGACGGAAGAGGGCTGAATCTGACCTGGGAAGTCAGAGACGGTATCTTAAATCATCGTACCAGCGGCAGGCCTTCTACGCTGGAAGGCTGGGTGGTGCGTTTTTCTGACAAGATTGCTTACATAAATCATGATATTGATGATGCCATCCGGGCAAAGCTTCTGACGGAAGAAGAACTTCCGTCTGCTTATACGGACCTGTTAGGCCACAGTGTGCGGGAACGTCTGAACACTTTGATCCATGATATTATCGAGAACAGCCTGGACCGTCCCAAAATCCAGATGTCCCAGGGCATGGAAGAAGCAATGCAGGGACTGCGCAGCTGGATGTTTGAGCATGTTTACCGGAATCCGGTGGCAAAAGCAGAGGACGGCCGGGTGGAAAAACTGATCACCTTTCTGTATGACTACTATTATATCCATATCGGGGAACTGCCGGAAGAATATCGGCGTTTGATGGAAAACGGAGAAAAACGGGAGCGGGTGGTATGCGATTATATTGCCGGCATGAGTGATATTTATGCCATCGATACATTTGAAAAAATTTTTGTGCCGAAGGCTTGGAAGATATAGGAGGCAGCTATGTACTATCCCGAAGAGATCATAGAAGAGGTGCGGTCACGCAACGATATCGTGGATATCATATCCGGATATGTGAAACTCCAAAAGAAAGGAAGCAGTTATTTTGGGCTCTGCCCGTTCCATAATGAGAAATCCCCTTCTTTTTCCGTGTCACCGGGGAAACAGATGTATTATTGTTTTGGCTGCGGAGCCGGCGGGAATGTGATCACATTTTTGATGGAATATGAAAATTATACGTTCAGTGAGGCGTTGAAAGTACTGGCGGACCGGTCCGGTGTGGAACTTCCCAAAGAAGATGCATCAAAAGAAGCGAGAGCCAGGGAAGAAGTCAGGGCAACTCTTTTAAAGATCAATAAGCAGGCAGCGAATTATTTTTACTGGCAGCTCCATAATAATCCTCAGGGACAGGCTGGATACCAGTATTTTAAGAACAGGAAGCTGACCGATGAAACAATGAAACGATTCGGACTGGGGTTTGCCAATAAGACCAGCGATGATCTGTACCAGTATATGAAAGCTCAGGGGTATGATGACTTGATTTTGAAAGAAACCGGTTTATTTACCATTGAGGAACGAGGAGCTCATGACAAATTCTGGAACCGGGTTATGTTTCCCATTATGGATGTGAATAACCGGGTGATCGGGTTTGGCGGAAGAGTGATGGGAGATGGAACACCTAAGTATTTGAACTCTCCAGAGACTAAAATTTTTGATAAGAGTCGGAATCTTTACGGGCTAAATTATGCCAGAACTTCCAGGGAAAAATATCTTCTGGTCTGTGAAGGTTATATGGATGTGATCGCCCTGCATCAGGAAGGCTTTACCAATGCGGTGGCATCGTTAGGTACAGCCCTTACCAGCCAGCATGCCAATCTGTTAAAACGGTATACGGATAAGGTGGTCCTGACTTATGACAGTGATGGAGCAGGGATCAGGGCGGCATTGCGGGCGATTCCTATTTTAAAAGCGGTAGGGATTTCCACAAAAGTGCTGAATATGGAGCCGTATAAAGACCCGGACGAATTTATGAAAAATCTGGGAGCGGAAGAATTTCGCAGACGGATCGAAACGGCCAGGAATAGTTTCCTGTTTGAAATTGATGTGCTCAAGAAAAACTATAGTATGCAGGACCCGGAACAGAAAACGGAATTTCATAATAAAGTGGCCATGAAACTTCTGGAATTTACAGAGGCTCTGGAACGGGACAATTATATGCAGGCAGTATCCAGAGAATATTTTATCAATTATGAAGACCTGAAACGTCTGGTGAACCGTTTGGGGAATCAACCGGGACTCATCCGGGCGGAGCAGGAGGAGACAGTCAAAGAGGAGAGAAGAAGGCAGAAAAGGGAAAAAGAGGATGGAATCAGAAAATCCCAGCGCCTTCTCCTAACGTGGCTTATTGAGGAAGAAAGCCTTTTTGATAAAATAGAAGGTGTGATTACAGCAGATGATTTTTTGGAACCGCTGTATCATCAGGTAGCAAAAATGGTCTTTGAAGGACATAGGGATGGGACATTGAACCCTGCTGCCATCCTTAATCATTTTATCAATGATGAAGACCAGTACAGGGAAGCGGCTGCTCTGTTTCATGCAGCACTGGGAGAATCCCTGGATAATGAGGAACAGAAGAAAGCTTTTTCTGAAACAGTGAAAAAGGTCAAGCAGAACAGCCTGGATCATGCCAGCCGTAATGTGAAAGACATTGGGGAACTTCAGGACGTGATCCGGCAGCAGGCTGCACTGAAGAACCTGCATATTTCTCTTGACTGAAGGATACACTAAAGGCAGGCTGCGAAAGGGTGGAGAACATGGTGCAAAAAAATACGGAGCTAGAAAAGAAGCAGGACGAAAATAATGCAGTTTTTGAGGCAAAACTGGCTGGACTTCTGGAAGAAGCCAGGAAAAAGAAAAATGTGCTGGAAGACAGGGAAATTCTGGATTATTTCGGCGCGGATGCCATGGATGGGGAAAAGCTGGACAGGATTTATGATTTTCTGGAAGCCAACAAAGTTGATGTATTGCGTTTCGATGAAGATATAGACCCTGACCTGTTCCTGGAAAACGGGATGGATGAAGAAGAGATTGATATGGAGAATATCGATCTGTCCGTTCCGGAAGGAGTAGGCATAGAAGATCCGGTAAGGATGTATCTGAAAGAAATCGGTAAGGTGCCGCTGCTTTCCATGGAAGAAGAGATCGAGCTGGCTAAAAAAATAGAGCTGGGAGATGAAGATGCCAAACAGCGTCTTGCAGAAGCCAATCTGAGACTGGTAGTGAGCATTGCCAAACGGTATGTGGGGCGGGGGATGCAGTTCCTGGACCTGATACAGGAAGGAAACCTGGGACTGATCAAAGCCGTGGAAAAATTTGATTATAAAAAGGGCTATAAATTCAGCACCTATGCAACCTGGTGGATCCGCCAGGCCATCACCCGTTCTATTGCAGACCAGGCCAGGACTATCCGTATTCCTGTGCATATGGTGGAGACCATTAACCGGCTGATCCGGGTATCCCGTCAGCTTTTGCAGCAGCTTGGCAGGGAGCCGTCAGCAGAAGAAATTGCAAAAGAAATGGACATGCCGGTGGAACGGGTAAGAGAGATCATGAAAATATCCCAGGAGCCAGTGTCGTTGGAGACACCTATTGGAGAAGAGGAAGACAGCCATCTGGGGGATTTCATCCAGGACGACCATGTGGCCATTCCTGCTGATGCAGCGGCTTTTACGTTGCTTCATGAACAGCTGATGGAGGTGTTGGATACCCTGACAGAGAGGGAGCAGAAAGTGCTGAAACTTCGTTTTGGCCTGGTGGACGGACGGCCCAGGACACTGGAAGAAGTAGGAAAAGAGTTTAATGTGACCAGGGAGAGGATCCGTCAGATCGAAGCAAAGGCATTGCGGAAACTGCGCCACCCAAGCAGAAGCAAAAAATTAAAAGATTATCTGGACTAAATGAATTGGAGAATACATGAAATTATCATACAGACTGAAAACAGTTGCTTCCTTTGTGACCAAAGGAAGCATTGTTGCAGATATTGGCACGGACCATGGATATATTCCCATTTATCTTGTTGAGGAAGGGATCAGCCCCAGGGCATTTGCCATGGATGTGCGTACAGGTCCACTGGAACGTGCAGAACTACATATCAGAGAGCATGGACTGGAAGAAAAGATAGAGACCCGTCTCAGTGACGGCTTGGAACAGTTAAACCCGGGAGAGGCAGATTGTGTGGTGATTGCCGGAATGGGAGGAGAATTGATGATCCATATCCTGGAACAGGGAAGGAAGCTTTGGACCAATGTCAGGGAATGGATTCTGTCTCCTCATTCTGAAATAGAAAAAATGCGGTACTTTTTGTGGCAGAATGGTTTTCAGGTGGTGGAAGAAGCTATGGTATTGGATGAGGGCAAGTATTACACCGTGCTGAAAGCCATAAAAGAAAACCCGGAAAACAGCGGAAAAGAATCAGGAGAGCCATGGGCAGGTGAATTGCGTTATGGAAAACTGCTGATTGAGAGAAAAGATCCTGTGCTGCTTTCCTATCTGGAACAGGAAAAAGGAAAACTGGAACAGGTTCTGGAAAACTTGAGAGGTTCAGGAGCAGATTCAGAAAGAATCCGTGACCGGATCGGTCAGGTAGAACAGGAACTGAAACTTATGGAGGACATCTATGAGAAGATGCAGTGAGATCGTGGAAATCCTGGAAGGACTGGCCCCCAGGGATTATGCCTGTGAGTGGGATAATCCAGGACTTCTGGTGGGAAGAGGAACGAAAGAGGTAGGGAAGATACTGGTGGCTCTGGATGTTACAGATGAAGTGATTGATATGGCGGTAGACAGGGGAGCTGATATGATCGTCAGCCATCATCCCCTGATTTTCCGGGGAATCAAGTCTGTGAATGATGGAGATTTTATCGGACGGAGGATTTTACGGCTGATCCAACATGACATTTCCTGCTTCGCTATGCATACTAATTTTGATATTGCGCCGGGAGGCATGGCCGACCTTGCCGCTGAATATCTGGGCCTTTCTGATGGAAAACCTCTGGAAGTAACCGGAGTGGATCTAAGGAATGGAACAGAGCCGGTGGGGATAGGAAAAACGGGATATCTGAAAAAAAGCGTGACAGTGGAACAGGCTGCCAGGCTGGTAAAAGAGAAATTTAACCTGCCCTATGTAGTGGTTTACGGTGCAGATCAGAAAGAGATAAATACGGACTTTATTGCCGTATCCCCTGGCTCCGGAAGCAGCATGATTTCCCATGGGTTGAAAGCCGGAGCGCAAATTCTTGTTACCGGAGATATCGGACATCATGAAGGGATTGATGCGGCGGCTAATGGTATGGCGGTGATCGACGCCGGACATTATGGTTTGGAACATATCTTTATTCCATTTGTGACCGGATATTTACGGGAACATTTGGGGCAGGAGGCAAAGATATGGGAAATGCCGCCCGCTTTTCCGGCATCAGTCCTATAAGAAGATTCGGGAGGTGGTCTTATGGCTGTGATTACAGTGAATGGGGAACTGAGAGAATATGAAGACGGCACATGTTTAGAGACCGTGGCAGGTGATGTTCAGGGACAGAAAGAAGACAGGATACTCCTTGCCGTTATGAATGGGAAATTAAGGGAACTCTCCAAAAAGATCAAAGACGGAGCCAGTGTATCTTTCCTCACTGGCAGGGATAAGCCGGGCATACAGACCTACCACAGAAGTGTGGAACTTCTGTTTTTCAAGGCGTTCTGCGATGTGGCAGGACGGGAACATGCAGGAAGGGCAGTAGTCCAGTGTTCTCTGGGAAACGGATTGTACATCAAACTGAAAGAAGGCATCCGTGCGTCTGACCAGATGGCAGCCAAGATCAAAGAGAGAATGGAAGAACTGGTTGCTTTAAAGCTTCCCATTAAAAAACGGAATGTGAACACGGATGAGGCGGTGGAACTGTTCGGCAGACGGGGGATGAAGGACAAAGAAAAATTGTTTTACTACCGCCGGGTATCCAGAGTGAATATTTATTGTCTGGATGGATATGAGGATTATTATTTTGGTTATATGGTACCGGATACCGGATATCTGACTGCTTTTGACCTGCTTCATTACGAAGATGGCCTTTTGCTGATGCTGCCGGACCAGTCGGATCCGGGACATGTGCCTGAATTCCAGGAGGATAGGAAAAAGCTGTTTGCGGTGATGAAAGAGACCGATGAATGGGGAGAAAAGCTTCATGCCGGCTGTGTGGGAGAGCTGAATGAACAGATTGCCGATGGAAAGTGCCGGGATCTGATTCTGATCCAGGAAGCACTTCAGGAGAAGAAAATAGGAGAGATAGCAGAGGCTATTGTGGCAGATAGAAGCAAGAAATTTGTGATGATAGCAGGACCATCCTCTTCCGGAAAGACCACATTTGCCAGACGCCTTTCAATCCAGCTGAGGGCGCAGGGAATGATTCCCCATCCTATCAGCGTGGACGATTATTTTGTGGACCGGGAGCATACCCCCAGGGACCAGGATGGAAATTATAACTTTGAAGCGCTGGAGTGTATTGACCTGGACACTTTTAATCGGGATATGAATGCCCTGTTAGAGGGAAAGACCATAGAACTTCCCCGTTTTAATTTCAAAACCGGGAAGCGGGAATATAAAGGGGAGTATCTGACTATGGGTCCCAGTGATATTCTGGTCATAGAAGGAATCCATTGCCTGAATGACAGGATGTCAGAACATCTTCCTAAAGAGAATAAATTTAAAATCTATATCAGCGCACTGACCCAGTTGAATGTAGATGAGCATAACCGGATACCGACTACAGACGGCAGGCTGCTGCGGCGTATGGTAAGAGATGCCAGGACCAGAGGAAATTCCGCTCAGGAAACGATCCGTATGTGGCCGTCCGTCAGAAAGGGAGAGGAAGAAAATATATTTCCTTTCCAGGAGGAGGCAGATGTGATGTTCAATTCTTCTCTGATCTATGAACTGGCAGTGTTAAAGCAATATGCGGAACCTCTGCTTTTTTCCATCCCCAGGGACAGCAGAGAATATGTGGAAGCCAAACGTCTGTTGAAATTTTTAGATTATTTCCTGGGAGTGGATAGCAGTGAAGTCCCCATGAATTCCCTGATCCGGGAGTTTATCGGAGGAAGCTGTTTCCAGGTGTGACCAGCCGGGAATCGGTGATAAAGGTAGACAGAAGGAAAGAAATATGATAGGATAGTATCACTTTGAGTAAAACAGGTGGTCGCTGCTGCAGGAACGAAAGGCTGCAGGAGAGGAAAGTCCGGGCTTCACAGGGCAGGATGCCAGATAACGTCTGGTGGAGGCGACTCCAAGGAAAGTGCAACAGAAATAAACCGCAGAGATGATACCTCTGTAAGGGTGGAAAGGCAGTGTAAGAGACTACCGCCTTCCTGGTAACAGGGAGGGCATATGTAAACCCCATCCGAAGCAAGGCCGAACAGGGAGCAAGGGCGGCCCGTCTGCTCCCGGGTTGGCTGCTTGAACCTGGCGGTGACGCCAGGTCTAGATAGATGACCACTCAACGACATAACCCGGCTTATCGTTTTGCTCAAAAAGCCGTACAGAGCATGCTGCTTTGTACGGCTTTTCTTATATCAACAGCTGTGGATATTTATGAAAACAGCTCAGGAGGCAAAGAGCATGAAGAATGGGGAATGGGAGATCAAAACGCTGCAGGAGCAGGAAGTGAGAGAGATATTTACCTGGAATTATCCAGGGGAATATTCGGTATATAACCTTTCGTCATGGGAGACAGCTAAGAAAGAAAACTATGGTATCCTGCAGTCCTATAAAAGGGAAAATGAGTTCTTCAGCCTGTATTTTCAACAGAAATTTACTGGGTATTTTCATCTGTATCAGCCTGACCGAGACAGGGTCAGGCTAGGAATAGGCCTGGCTCCAGAATATTGCGGATTGGGGTATGGAAAAATCTGTTATAGAAAGATTGCAGAATTTGTAAAGATGAATTATAGATTCCGGTTTCTGGAAGTGGAAATCAGGGCATTTAACCGGAGAGCAGTCCGTTGCTGTGAAAAAGTGGGATTTATTCATGAGGGAACTGTAAAGAAGAATATGGGAGCAAAAGAAGTGATATATTATAAAATGGCTCTGTCCCTTCAGGAAGAACAGCCAGAAGGAACAGAACCATAAAGAAAGATTACTTGGTATATTTCTCCTCACAGTACAGACAACGATAAGTTTTAGTTGCCTCATCGGACAGGCAGAATATATGAGGAAGCTCCTGCTCGATGGATGTGATGCATCTGGGGTTTTTGCAACGGACGATGTTGGTGATCTTCTTAGGAAGCTTTAACGTCTTTTTTTCTGCGATAGAGCCGTTTTTAATGATATTGACGGTGATCTTATGGTCGATATATCCCAGAACGTCCAGGTCAAGGTGTTCCAGGTCGCCGGCAATTTTTATAATATCTTTTCTGCCCATTTTATTGCTCTTTGCATTTTTGATGATGGCTACTTCACAGTCTAACTTGTCCAGGCCGAGATGGTAATAAATATCAAGGCTCTTTCCTGCTGCAATGTGATCCAATACGATTCCGTCTGTAATTCCGCTGATATTTAACATGGTTTTTCTACCTCCAATAAAGTCATGATCAGTGCCATTCTCACATATACTCCATATTGTGCCTGGCGGAAATAAGCTGCCCTCGGGTCTTTGTCAACTTCCACAGAAATTTCGTTAACTCTGGGGAGCGGATGGAGTATGTACATATCTTCTTTTGCCAGCTTCATTTTCTGTTTATCCAGGATATAGGAATCTTTCAGTCTGATGTAATCTTCCTCATTGAAAAAACGCTCTTTCTGAACTCTGGTCATATAGAGAATATCAAGCTCCGGCATGGCAGCATCCAGATTGTCCACCTCTTTGTACTCGATATGATTTTTGTCAAGAACATCGGTACGGATATAGTCCGGTACTTTCAGTTCCTGGGGGGAGATAAGGACAAAACGAATGCCGGTGTAACGAACCAGGGCATTAATCAGGGAGTGGACCGTACGGCCAAATTTCAAATCTCCACACAGACCAATGGTCAGGTTGTCCAGCCGTCCTTTCAGGGAACGGATGGTGAGAAGGTCAGTCAGAGTCTGGGTAGGATGCTGATGGCCGCCGTCTCCGGCATTGATGACCGGGATGGAGGAAAACTGGGAGGCTACCAGAGGAGCACCTTCTTTCGGGTGTCTCATGGCGCATATATCTGCATAACAGGAGATGATCCGTATGGTGTCTGCCACACTTTCGCCTTTGGCGGCAGAACTGGAATCTGCAGATGCAAAGCCAAGCACGCTGCCGCCTAAGTTTAACATAGCAGCTTCAAAGCTTAAGCGTGTCCGGGTACTGGGTTCGTAGAACAGAGTAGCCAGCTTCTTTCCATCGCATACATGGGCGTACTTGGGAAGATTGTGTTCAATGTCATTGGCCAGATCCAAAAGATGGCTGATTTCTTCCGTACTAAAATCAAGTGGGTTTAATAAGTGTCTCATAAAGTCCTCCTTCTTTCGGTTGGGGAGAGAGATCCGGTTTTCAGCCCAAAAAAAAACCATCACACTCACAAATGGGAAAGAAATACTTTCAACGTTTGTGAGTCGTGATGGTTTTATGAAAATGAAATGGCAGAAGCCGATTTTTACAAATGGTAATCTGAAACATGGGAAATCCCTCCTGAAATTTTTTTCATTATACTCCATATGATGACAGATTTCCAGTCCTTTTTGAAAAAAATTTGTATTCTTTTTTGATCATGCGTACGTAAGGAAATAGTAAATATTTTCAAAAAAATATTAAAGACATTTCTATGAAATCATAGTATGATAAAACCATAACACAGGAGGAATATGATGTGGCAGAAACAGAAAAAGGGAAAGAAAAACCGATTATACAGGTAAAAAACCTGTACAAGATATACCGGGTGGGAGAGAGTAAAGTATATGCCCTGAATGGTGTGGATTTTTCTCTGAACAAAGGAGAATTCTGTGCCGTTGTGGGACCTTCCGGGTCAGGGAAATCCACTCTGCTGAATATGATGGCCGGACTGGAAAAACCTACAAAAGGGGAAATCATCATTGCCGGAACTCACATAGAGAAGATGACGGAGAGCCAGCTGGTGACATTCCGAAGGCAGAATGTGGGATTTATCTTCCAGTCCTATAATCTGATCAAAACGTTAAATGCAGTGGAAAATGTGGCCCTTCCCCTTTCTTTTCGGGGAGTAGGAAAGAAGGAACGCACGGAAAAGGCGAAGCAGTATCTGAAACTGGTAGGATTGGAAAAGCAGATGGATCGTATGGCCAATGAAATGTCCGGCGGACAGCAGCAGAGAGTGGGGATTGCCCGGGCACTGGCGGTGAATCCAAGAATCATATTTGCGGACGAGCCAACGGGAAATCTGGATTCCAAAACGACAAAAGAGGTACTGAAACTGATGAGGCGCATTGTCAGGGAGCAGAATCAGACGCTGATCATGGTTACTCATGACAATTACCTGGCAGGTTTTGCAGATAAACAGATACATATCGTGGATGGAAAAGTAATGAAAATCGAAGAACAGAACCACGATGATGAGGAGGAACTATAAAGTGAAAAAGTGGAAGAGATTGTTGGTGGGATGCCTGGCAGCGGTGATGGCATGGGGAAGCCTTCCTCAGACAGGAGGAATTACGGCCCAGGCAGCATATAAGAATATGAATGACAATGAGTTTATCTCTGTGGAGTCGATTACTGTGGCGAAAACAGGAAAGACAGCCAATGTTACATTCAAATTTACGAATACTGGAAGTTATGATATTGAAAACCTGAAGGTGGGATTTTCAGAATACGATGTAACATATTTAGATGATACGGAGACTTTGCAGTCTAGTTATCAGTTTCCCTTTGAAATTACAAAAGGCATGTTTGATGATGAGAACATGAAAAATCTGGGGACGGTAAAGGCGGGAAAATCCAAATCGGTGACGTTGTCCGCCAAAGTGCGCCGGGATATTAAAGAAGGATATTATTGCTTTGAAGTACGAGCTTTTGGCGATAATTTTTCTATGGAAAATGAATTTGTAAATATCTGGGTGACCGCAGCTACAGCGGAAGACTCCGAGGATGATACGGGAACAGTGGATATGGTGCTGGGAGAAGGGCAGTCTACGCCTGATGGCACTTACCCTAATGTTATGAATTTCAGTGTGAATATGCGCAATGCCAGCATTGAAACGGCGTATGATGTGATCGTCAGCCTGGAAATGAGCGAGGACCATCAGAAATTCCCATTTGAAATCAATGATTCCAATTATGACCGCAGGTTTGAATCAGTGGCGCCGGGGCAGACGGTGAGTCTGGATTACAGTATGGCGATCCGGAAAGATACATACAGCGGATATTATCCTATTAAAGCTATTATCCAGTACCGGGATAATTCCACCCATACGGGGGAATACCTGAAACTGGAGCGGACTTTTTATGTACGGATCCATAATAAAGAGAAAGAGGACAAGCTGGGAGAGTTCAACCAGAATGACCGTACCCAGGCAAGGCTTGTGGTAGACAGTTTTGAAACGATTCCGGCAGATATTATTGCCGGACAGGAATTTGAACTGGTCCTGCGGATGAAAAATGCATCTTCCGGAATACCTGCCAGCAATATCCTGTTTTCTCTGGAATCTGAAAAAATATCAGACAGCGCTGTGTTTACTACGGAAACAGGCTCTTCGTCCATTACAGTTGACAGTCTTGCACCTGGGGAAGTGAAAGAATTGAGGATGAATATGATCGCCAGGGCAGGAGTAGACCAGAGGTCCTATGCCATTACCATCAATGAAACGTATGACAGCCCGGAATTTAAAAATGCTACCAATAAAGTATCCATTGATATTCCGGTGAAGCAGATACCCAGGCTGAATACCGGTACTATTGAAGTGATGCCGGAGAGTATTACGGTGGGGTCTGAGACAAATGTCATGTTCCCCATCAATAATACAGGAAAAGTAATCCTGTACAATGTGAGTGCAAAATTTGAAGGGGACTCCATTGAAACGGCAGAAGCTTATGTGGGGAATATCAAACCGGGAGAAAGCGGAAATGTGGATGTGATGGTGAAGGGAGCTTCCCCCACCATGGATGACGGAAAGATTAAGATCACAATTTCCTATGAAGATGAAAATGGGGACGCTTCCTTTGTAGAGAAAGAAATGAGCCTGATGGTAACAGAAGATGTTCCTGTGGATTATGGAGATATGGAAGTGGGAAATATGGAAGGCATAGAAGAGGAACCGAAAGGCTTCTTTGCCTCACATAAAGGAATCGTCTTTGCAGTGATCCTGTGCGGAGCTGCAGGGGTAACAGTATTTGTGCTGCGGAGGAAGAAAAAGAAGCAGCAGATGGAAGAGGAGATAGACGATGAGATTTCTTGACCTGCTGGTCATGAGCGTCAATAATTTGAGACGAAGAAAGCTGAGGACGGCATTGACCGTCCTTGGTGTTGTCATAGGTACAGCTTCCATTGTAGTTATGATGTCCTTGGGAATAGGAATGAGTGAAATGCAGATGGAACTGATGGAATCCTATGGAAGCATGACAGCTATTAACGTATACAGTGATATGTACAGCACCCAGAATAGTTCCAAGGAACCGGCCCACTTGACGGATGAGACGATAGAGGCGATCAGGAGAATGGACCATGTGGAGGGGGTCTCTCCCCTGCTGAATGTGAATGTGATTTTAAAGCAGGGACAGTATGTGGCGTCTTATGTCAGTCTGGTAGGTGTGAACCAGGACTATATGAAGCAGATAACTGTGGGAGAAGGAACCTATCCGGTGATGGACGGCAGCGAGGTTCAGCTGTTGGTGGGAAACTGGGTAATCCAGAATTTTTCCAATGGAAAGCAGAACAGTTCTTATTATGAGACGGGAGAATTGCCGCCGGTGGATTTGATGAATGATCCCCTTTATATCATTTATGATGTGGACGGGTATTATACGTCTATGAATGGAGGAAATGGAGACGGAACACCGGTAAAACCACCTAAAAAATATCTGGTTCCAGTAGCCGGAATAGTGGAAGGAGGAATCGAAGACGCCAATCAGTATTCCTGGAGTGTCTATACGGATCTGGAAGCACTGAAAAAGCAATTAAAACAGGTGTTTAAAAAGAATCCCATACCAGGCCAGCCAACGAATAAGAAAGGAAAGCCTTATAATTATTTTATCTATAACAATGCAGTCGTATATGTGGATGATATCGACAATGTAAAGGCAGTGCAGGAAGCCATTACGGATATGGGCTTTCAGGCCAACAGTAACTCGGAGTGGATGGAGCAGAGCAAGAAACAATCCCAGATGATCCAGATGGTCTTGGGCGGCATTGGTGCGGTTTCTCTGTTTGTAGCGGCTATTGGAATTGCCAATACCATGATGATGTCCATTTATGAGAGAACGAAAGAGATTGGAGTCATGAAGGTCCTGGGCTGTGACATGGGAAATATCCGGAATATGTTTCTGATCGAGTCGGGATTTATCGGTTTACTGGGAGGTGTGATCGGCCTGATCCTGAGTTACGGGATTTCCTATCTGATCAACCATTTTCCTGTGGCAGCTTCTATGATGGGAGGTATGGAAGGAGATATTTCCAGGATTCCTCTGTGGCTTTCCGGGTCTGCCCTGGGTTTTGCTGTGGTAGTGGGAATGGTTGCAGGATTCCTGCCGGCGATCCGGGCCATGAAACTGAGCCCTCTGGCTGCAATCAGAAATGAATAATATTTTTTGGAAAAAAACTTGCTTTTTTTTCTGGAATCAGATAAGATAAAACCATGATGCGCAACTGACGGATAGTGGGTGAACCACAGGGAGCGCATGGAAGAAAAATGTCGACCGTCTGGGCAGTCTGCAGAAGCAGGCTGCCCTTTTTAGTGTTGAAAAAGGAGGACTTATTTCATGGAAATGGTATCAATGGAGAAAGAACTGAAATCCAATTCTTATCCGGGAAGAGGAATCGTGATAGGGAAAACCCCAGATGGTAAAAAAGCGGTAACCGCTTATTTTATTATGGGTCGGAGTGAAAACAGCCGGAATCGGGTTTTTGTGGCGGATGGAAATGGAATCCGGACACAGGCGTTTGACCCTTCCAAACTGACAGACCCCAGCCTTATCATCTACGCTCCTGTCAGAGTTCTTGGGAATAAGACAATTGTTACCAACGGGGATCAGACAGATACCATTTATGAAGGCATGGACCGTCAGCTTACGTTTGAGCAGTCCTTGAGAAGCCGGGAATTTGAACCGGACGGTCCGGCTTACACCCCCAGGATTTCCGGAATTCTCCACATTGAAAACGGATCGTATAATTATGCCTTATCAATCCTGAAAAGCAGTAATGGAGATCCGTCAGGCTGCTGCCGTTATACCTATGCCTATGAGAAACCTCTTGCGGGAGAAGGACGTTTTATCCATACCTATCTTCATGATGGAAATCCGTTGCCCAGTTTTGAAGGGGAACCGAAACGAGTAGAGATTCTTCAGGATATTGATACATTTGCCAATCTTCTCTGGGAGAGCCTGAATGAGGATAATAAAGTATCTCTGTTTGTGCGGTATATTGATATCCAGTCGGGAGCAGAAGAGACAAGGATCATAAATAAAAACAGGTAGGAAGGGGAAAAATCATATGAAAGAAATGGAATTAAAATATGGCTGCAATCCAAATCAGAAACCTTCCAGGATTTATATGGAAGGTGATAAGGAACTTCCCATCGAAGTTCTTTCCGGAAAACCGGGATATATTAATTTTCTGGATGCTTTTAACGGCTGGCAGCTGGTAAAGGAATTGAAAGAAGCTACGGGGCTTCCGGCAGCGACTTCCTTCAAACATGTCTCACCGGCAGGCGCGGCGGTGGGGCTGCCACTGACGGAGACTTTAAAGAAAATTTACTGGGTGGAGGATATGGGGGAACTTTCTCCCCTTGCCTGTGCTTATGCCAGAGCAAGAGGGGCAGACAGAATGTCTTCCTTTGGGGATTTTATTGCTCTGTCTGATGTCTGTGATGTGGATACTGCCCGGATTATCAAGCGGGAAGTATCGGACGGAGTGATCGCTCCCGGATTTGAGCCGGAAGCTTTGGAAATCCTGAAATCAAAAAAGAATGGAAACTATAATGTGATACAGATTGATCCGGCATATCGCCCGGATCCGGTAGAGAGAAAACAGGTATTTGGCATTACGTTCGAACAGGGAAGAAATGAATTGCCGGTGAACAGAGAACTGCTGTCCAATGTGGTAACAGAGAATAAGGAACTTCCGGATTCCGCAGCAGTGGATCTGATGATTGCTCTGATCACTTTGAAATATACCCAGTCCAATTCTGTATGCTATGTGAAAGACGGACAGGCCATTGGAATCGGGGCAGGCCAGCAGTCCAGGGTACACTGTACCAGGCTGGCAGGCCAGAAGGCAGATAACTGGTTCTTAAGACAGGCTCCCCAGGTATTAAATCTTCCATTTATTGATGGAATCCGCAGGGCAGACAGGGATAATGCCATTGATGTGTATATTGGCGATGATTATATGGATGTTTTGGCAGATGGAAGATGGGAAACTATTTTTAAGGAAAAGCCAGCGGTGTTTACCAGAGAGGAAAAGCGGAAATGGCTGGATCAGATGCAGGGAGTAGCCTTGGGCTCGGATGCATTTTTCCCGTTTGGTGACAATATTGACCGGGCATATAAGAGTGGTGTGAAATATATCGCAGAGCCGGGAGGCTCCGTGAGAGATGACAATGTGATCGATACTTGTAATGCTTATGGTATGGTCATGGCGTTTACAGGTATCAGGTTGTTCCATCATTGATCAGGAATTCAGACGAACGTTCTGGTGTAAACCAGGACGTTTTTTTATAAAAACTATTGACAGCGATGTCACGATAATTTATAATGCTACCATATTAGCAGACTAAAGCGTCTGAGCCAATGGAGGGACGAGAATGAAAAATATAGGACTATGGAAAATGACGGTAGGGATGACAGGCGTTTTATCCGCACTTATGCTGGCTGGCTGTTCGGTACTGGGAACCGTGGAGGCTCCTTCCGGGGGAGAAGCGGATGTTCTGGCAGCGGCAGAGGATAAGGAAGAAACAGAAGCGACAGGTTCAGGAAACCGTTTGGAAGAGATCAAAGCCAGAGGCTATCTGGAAGTGGCTACAGAGCCGTATTTTGCTCCTAATGAATTTATTGACCCTTCCAAAGAAGGTGATGATAGATATGTGGGAGCTGATATGGAACTGGCACACTATATCGCAGATGCGTTGGGTGTGGAATGCCGTATTGTACCTTTGGACTTTACTGCGGTACTCAGCAGTGTGACGGAAGGGAAATATGATATGGCGATTTCAGCCCTGGCTTATACTCCGGCAAGGGCGGAAGCCATGGAACTTTCCAAAGGATATTATTATGATGAAGAGACGGTATGGTATGGTCTTCTGGTAAGAGAAGAAGATCTGGACGAAATACAGAGTGCAGAAGGCCTGGGGGATAAGGTGATCGTAGTGCAGAGTGGTTCCCTTCAGGAAATGTTTGCTCAGGAACAGGTACCGGCATATAAGGAAATGAAACGGGTGTCTGCTACCACAGACGGATTTCTTATGGTACAGGAAAACAAAGCAGATGCCTGTATTACCGCAGGGGCTACGGCGGAACTCTATCTGGAGGCAAACCCTGACTGCGGAATGGCTATCGTGCCGGATTTTCGATTTGTAGTTGATGAGTCCACCCAGGGAACCAGAATCGGCATGAAGAAGGGAGAAACGGAACTTCTGGAGGAAGTCAACCGGATCATTGACCAGATGACAGAAGAAGGACTTTATGAAGAGTGGTATGAAGAATATTCCCAGTATGCGGCAAGTTTAGGAATCAACTAAGGGAGGTAGGAGAGAATGCTGGAGACGATGCTCAAGATTCTGGATAAATACGGATATGTTTATATGCAGGGACTGGCCGGGACGTTGTGTTTGGCTGGGATCACCATTGTAGCCGGGACAGCAGTAGGGATGGCACTGGCATTTATGCGGATGTCCAGAATAAAACCGTTGGAATGGTTTGTAAAAGGATATGTCTGGGTGCTGAGAGGAACGCCTATTTTACTGCAGCTTTATTTCTTCTGGATCCTGATTCCCAGAATTCTCCCTTTTGAAATACCGGATGTGGTCTGCATTATCATTGCTCTGATCGTAAATTCAGGGGCTTATGTGGCAGAGATTATCCGTGCGGGTATACAGGCAGTGGATGGAGGACAGATGGAAGCTGCCAGAAGCCTTGGGCTTACCGGAGCGCAGGCTATGGTGAAGGTGGTCCTTCCCCAGGCTGTGAGAAATATCCTGCCGGCCCTTGGAAATGAATTTGTCAATATGATCAAGCAGGTGTCCCTGGCTTCCGTATTCTTTATCAACGAACTGACTACTTCTTATAAGACTGTGCTGGCTGCCACCTATGTACCGATTGAATCCATTGTGATCGCAGGGCTTATTTATCTGCTGGTCACCACTGTATTGTCCCAGGCAGTGAATATGATGGAGTGGAGACTGAAAGTCAGCGAAGGCTGAGATAACATGATGAGAGAGGGAGAAGTATGATGAGAGATACCGAATGGATTGATGCTTTTATTGAAAACAACAGAGAACGTTTTATAAAAGTCAATGATGATGTATGGAAATATGCAGAACTGGCATTCCGGGAAGAAAAGTCGGCTGCCTGTCTGGAACAGGTCTTAAAAGAAGAGGGGTTTTCGGTAGAAACGGGACTTGCCGGAATTCCTACCTGTTTTTCAGCAACGTATAGCCAGGGAAGCGGGAAGCCGGTCATGGGGATTCTGGGAGAATATGATGCCCTGGCAGGTCTTAGCCAGGAGGCCGGGAATCCGGAGAAAAAAGAAAAAGTGCCGGGAGGGGCCGGACACGGCTGCGGCCATTGTGCGTTAGGAGCCGGGGCTTTGGGGGCTGCCGTGGCAGTCAAGGAGTATCTGAAAGAGACTGGAAAAGACGGGACTATCATTTATTTTGGGTGTCCGGCGGAAGAAGGGGCTGGTTCCAAACAGTTTATGGCAAGGGCAGGAGTATTTGAACAGGTGGATTTTGTGTATACCTGGCATCCGGCTACCGTGAATCAGGTGGAATCGGTTCATTCCAATGCTATCATGGGAGCTAATTTCCGCTTTAAAGGAGTGTCCTCCCATGCAGGAGCTACTCCTTATCTGGGGAGAAGTGCGTTAGATGCCTGTGAGCTGATGGGAGTGGGCTGCAATTATCTGAGAGAACATGTGATTCCTGAGGCGAGGATCCATTATGCCTATATTGATACTGGCGGGACAGCTCCGAATGTGGTCCAGGACCACGCTATGGTCCGCTATGAAGTGAGGGCGCCCTATGTAAGCCAGGTGAAAGAATTGTTTGAACGTGTGAAAGAGGTAGCCAGAGGGGCTGCCATTATGACGGGGACTACTATGGAATGTGAACTGGCCATGGCGTTTACCGAATATATTCCCAATCATGCCCTGGCAGGTGTAGCGGATGAATGCCTGAAAGAGGTCGGAGCGCCCAGATGGACAGAAGAGGACTATGCCCTGGCAAAGAGATTTTTGGATACTTATAATGAAGAAACCAAGAAGCAGATACGGAAACAGGTAGAGGAACTCTATGGAGAAGAACGGGTAGAAGAAATGATGAGCCGGCCGTTAGACGGGGAAATCCATGGATATGATCCTGCCAAAATCCGGCTCCAGGCCGGTTCTACGGATGTGGGAGATGTGGGATATGCGGTTCCTACACTGAATCTGAATATTGCTACAGCCTGTGTAGGCAATGTAGGGCATACCTGGCAGATGACAGCCCAGTCGTGCAGCCCTCTGGCACATAAAGGATTATTGACAGCCGCAAAGGTTCTTGCACTGTCCTGTATCAGGACAATGGGGCAGCCGGAAATCATTGAGAAAGCAAAGGAAGAGGTGAAAAAACGGAATGGAGGCAGATATCAGTGTCCTCTTCCGGACTCTGTTCAGCCTCCGTTGGATACCTATTGAAAAAGAAGGGGAAATCCCCCTTCTTTTTTATATAAAAAATTTACTGGATTTTGCATAGAAAATCCTGAAATAGGAAAAATAAGCGAGAAAAAATGAATATTTACAGTAGGAAATGGGGAATTTAGTGAGATAAAGGAAAAAAGTCTTGACGAATAAGGTATAATTTTATAGACTTAACTAGCTGTATACTTTACCGAAAAAGGAGAATAAAGTGAAAAAGTGATGCAGCAAGAAAAAAAAGAAAGGAATGAGTATCGTGGAAGAGAAAAAATTCCAACCTTACGTTCCGGCTGATAAGATTATGCCTGAATTCACAGTAGTATCTATTGTACTGGGATCCATTCTGGCAATCGTATTTGGCGGAGCAAACGCGTATCTGGGCCTTCGTGTAGGTATGACAGTATCTGCCTCCATTCCGGCCGCAGTCATTTCCATGGGAATTATCCGTCAGATCCTCAGACGTGATTCTATCCTGGAAAACAACATGGTACAGACCATCGGTTCAGCTGGTGAATCTGTAGCTGCGGGGGCTATTTTTACCCTGCCGGCATTGTTCATGTGGGCAAAAGAGGGCCTGTGTGACTCTCCATCCTTAGTAACTATTGGTTTGATCGCCCTGTGCGGCGGTGTTCTGGGTGTCCTTATGATGATTCCTCTGCGCAGCGCACTCATTGTTAAGGAACATGGCGTGCTGGCATATCCGGAAGGACAGGCCTGTGCAGAAGTCCTGATTGCCGGTGAGGAAGGCGGAGCCAGTGCATCTACCGTATTTTCAGGTCTGGGGATTGCGGCTGTTTACAAATTTGTGGCAGACGGATTGAAAATCTTCCCCAGTGAGATTACATATGATATTTCAGCCTATAAGGGTTCCGGTATCGGTATTGATGTTCTTCCGGCTCTGGCAGGCGTGGGATATATTTGTGGTCCTAAGGTTTCTTCTTATCTGTTTGCCGGCGGCGTATTAGGCTGGTTTGTGATCATGCCGCTGATGGCTCTGTTTGGAGGAGACCTGGTTCTGTTCCCGGCAGACGCAACAGTGAACGAATTGATTGCTGCTCCTGGTGGAGTATCCAATCTGTGGGGAACGTTCCTTCGCTATATTGGTGCCGGTGCAGTGGCATGCGGCGGTGTTCTCAGCCTGATCAAATCCCTCCCGTTAATCGTGCGTACCTTTAAAGATGCGATGAGCGATTACGGCAAGGGTGGTGCAGCAGGTACTCTGCGTACGGAAAAAGACCTTTCCATGAAGGCCGTTCTGTTAGGCTCATTGGCAATTGCTCTTGTGCTTTGGCTGGTTCCGGCAATCCCGTTAAATCTGTTCACAGCATTGATCGTAATCGTATTTGGTTTCTTCTTTGCTACCGTATCTTCCAGAATGGTAGGATTGATCGGTTCTTCCAATAACCCGGTTTCCGGTATGGCAATTGCTACTTTGCTGATTTCCACCCTTCTTCTGAAAGCTACAGGAATGGTGGGAATTGAAGGAATGACAGCAGCTATCGTTATCGGCGGTGTGATCTGTGTCATTGCAGCTATTGCCGGCGATACGTCACAGGACTTAAAAACAGGCTTCCTGGTAGGAGCAACCCCGAGAAATCAGCAGATTGGTGAGATCATCGGTGTAGTAGTGTCTTCTGTGGCTATTGGCGGTATCCTGTATCTGCTGTCCATGTCCTGGGGCGGATATGGAAGTGATGCGCTTCCGGCTCCACAGGCAATGCTGATGAAGATGATCGTAGAAGGCGTTATGGGTGGCAACCTGCCGTGGAATCTGGTTCTTACCGGTGTGTTTATTGCTCTGGTAGTAGAGATTCTTGGAATTCCGGTATTGCCTTTTGCTATCGGACTTTATCTCCCGATTTATCTGTCCGTACCGATGATACTGGGCGGAATTCTGCGCTGGTTCCTTGAAAAGCGTCAATACAGCTCTGAGAAAGAGAAAAATGATGTGGTGCAGTCCGGTGTCCTGTATTCTTCCGGTCTGATCGCAGGAGAAGGAATCGTGGGAATCCTGTTGGCTGTTTTGGCAGTAATTCCTACAGCAACAGGAACTTTGGGCGATGCCATTGACCTTCATGAGAAGTTCAGTATCGGCCAGATTGGCGGTCTGATCGTATTTGCTTTGCTTTTGTTTACCATGTATTCTTTTGCAACAAGGAAAATCAGAAAGTCAAAATAAAGAGTGAATGTCAGGACCGGGCTGTATGCGAAAGTATGCAGCCCGGTCTTAAGCAATTACAGGAGAATTTGTATGGCGAAAAAGAAACAGAACTATCTGGATTTTATACCGGTAGTCAATACGAAAAATACCTGGAGCGAAGATGAGAAGGGAATTGTCACGATCCATATGGTACACAGAGGGTTTTATGACAAAATTGCACAGAAAATTTTTCATACTCCCAGAGTGAGCCATATTAAGCTGGACGAATACGGAAGTTTTCTGTGGAAGGAAATAGACGGAGTCCAGACAGTGGGAGATCTGGCTCTGAAAATGAAGGAACGGTTTGGAAAAAAGGCAGAGCCTTTGTATGACAGGCTGGTGAAATATATGCAGATCCTTCGCAACAATCAATTCATATGGCTGAAGGGGAAGGATAAGGTGAAACTGTGAGCACAGGACAGATTATCATAGGGATTCTTGCTTTTGCAGTGGTCACTGCAGTGCTGTATGTCTGGGGACTTAAAAAGAGTTTTTCCCAGGCGGAAGAACTGGAGAAGATTCTGCTCAGTAAAGGGGCTTCCCGGGTCATAAAATATCTGAAACACCATGGGGTGATCGATCAAAGGGAAATAGCAAATCAGGTCCGTGGCCTGAAGGCTGGTATGTTCTGGTCTAAAAAACGTGTTGAGGTACAGAATCCTTCTGAATTTGCCAAAAGGCTGGAGAAGTTTATGCTGGACCAGCAGCTTTTGGAAAAAACAGAAGGAAATCGGTACAGGCGGAAAGATTATTGAGTATCCGGAACCTTTTCCAGAATGTTCCGAATATCCTTATGAGGAACAGCCATGGGATAATGGTGGTCAAAGCAGGCTTTGCAGATAGGAAGACCGTTTACCATGTGGGACAGGGCTTCTACAGACAGGTATCCCAGGGAATCAGCTCCGATCAACTGACGGACGGATTCTACCGTATGGGAGGAGGCAATCAGTTGCTGATTGGAAGGAACATCGGTGCCGAAGTAACAGGGATAAAGAAAAGGTGGGGATGAAATCCGCACATGAACCTGGGTGGCACCTGCCTGTCTGAGCATTTGGACCAATGCGGACATGGTAGTTCCCCGGACAATGGAATCGTCTACCAGGACAAGGCGTTTTCCATGGACAACGGATTCCAGTACACTTAATTTTAAGTGAACTGCGGTTTGGCGTTCCTGGGCTGTAGGTTTGATGAACGTACGGCCTATGTAGCTGTTCTTGCAGAAAGCAAGGGCAGAGGGAATGCCGGATTCTTCAGAAAAACCGATGGCAGCAGTCAGACCGGAGTCAGGTACTCCTACTACAAGATCAGCCTCTGCCGGACAGGAGCGGGCCAGTGCAGCACCGCTTTTTTTTTCTGGCATCATATACACGGATCTTGTCTATAATGCTGTCCAGCCTGGAAAAGTAGATATATTCAAAAATACAATGGGCAGTGCTGACAGTCTGTGGGATAAAGTCAGAAGAAATTCCATGAGAGGTAATGGTGAGGATTTCGCCAGGACGGACATCACGGATCAACCGTGCACCCAGTGAGGTAAGGGCGCAGCTTTCGGAAGCGAGAACCCAGGCATTTCCTTTTTTTCCAATGCACAGGGGTTTTAATCCGTAAGGGTCACGGACGCCGATAAGCTTTCGTGGACTGGTAAGCACCAGAGCATATCCTCCCATAAAGGAAGTTGCCGCCTGTTTGACAGCTTCTTCCACAGAATTAGAATGAAGTCGTTCTCTGGCGATACCGCAGGCAATGACTTCGGAATCAATGGTCGTATGGAAGATAGCTCCTTCCATTTCCTGACGATGGCGCAGGCTGGAAGCATTGACCAGATTTCCATTGTGTGCCAGTGCCAAGGTGCCTTTGATGTAGGTAAGAACCAAAGGCTGGGCATTTTCCAGAATGGTGGATCCGGAGGTAGAATAACGGACATGGCCAATTCCAAGATTGCCTGGCATGGAAGATAAAAGTTCTTCATGAAAGACTTCCGTCACCAGCCCCATTCCTTTGTGGACGTGTATATTTCCGGGCGGGTATGAAGTAGAAGAGACGGCGATTCCGCAGGACTCCTGGCCCCGGTGCTGCAGGGCACAGAGTCCATGATAGATGCTTTCTGATACATCATTGCCGTCAGGGTCATAAATTCCGAATATACCGCATTCTTCATGCACTCCTGTGTGAGTTACATATTTTCTTTCCAAGTATTCCATGAATGATACCTCCTGAATGAAGAAAAGAATCCTGAAATTTCAGGATTCTTTTTTGTGTTTTATACGGAAAACAGCAACTGATCGTAAGTTGGATAGGGAAGGAGAGAATCTGGAATCAGAGATTCTGCCCGATCAGCAGATATTCGGATGGATTCCAGTTTTGTCAGAATCTGCTGATGACAGAAGGCAGCCAGTTCCATAGGGTCTTCTATATGAGAAGCATCAGACAGGGCAAGAGAAAGGGAGTTTGTCCCGTCTGTAATGGACTTATAAAGGGAAGACAGTTCATGGAGAAGAGAAAGGTCACAGTCAGAGGACAGACCAAGGGCCTGTTTTTTGCTTACGGCATCAGCAGTATGGCCAGTATATTCCATCAGAGCGGGTAAAAGGTCTTTGGTCATCATTTCTACCATGGTTCTTCCTTCCAGCTGGAGAGCCTTGCTGTAATTTTCCAGCATAATGTCATAACGGGCGAACATTTCTTCTTTACTGAAAATATGATGGCTCATGAACAGGTTTATATTTTTTTCACTGAGAAAATGGGCAACGGCTTCTGGAGTGGATACCAGGTTCCACAGACCTCTTTTTTCCGCTTCTTTCACCCATTCATCGGTATAACCATTTCCATTAAAAAGGACACGTTTATGAGCAGCTACCGTACGGCGGACCAGTTCTATGATGGCATGATCCCGTTCCTCTTTTCCTACCTGGGAAAGTTCCTGGGAGAATTGACGGAGTACCTGTGCGACAGCTGTATTCAGGACCACATTGGGACCGGCGGCGGAAAGAGAAGAGCCTGGCATACGGAATTCAAATTTTGTACCGGTAAAAGCGAAAGGGGAAGTGCGGTTACGGTCCGTATTATCCTTCATAAAATGAGGAATGACTTTCGCTCCTGTTTCCATCTGGACGGCAGCCGGTTCGGTAAAGGAAGTGTGTTGTTCCAAAGATGCCAGAAGGTCCGTTAATTCATCGCCAAGGAAAATGGATACGATGGCAGGAGGAGCTTCATTTGCGCCCAGGCGGTGGTCATTGCTGGCGCTGGCTACGGAGATACGCATCAGATCTGCGTATTCATCCACAGCTTGTATGACGGCGGCAAGAAAAAGAAGGAATACCGTATTTTCAGCCGGTTTTTTCCCAGGATTCAGAAGATTAATTCCAGTATCTGTGATCAGGGACCAGTTGTTATGCTTGCCGCTTCCATTGATGCCGGCAAAAGGCTTTTCATGGATCAGGCAGGCAAGCCCGTGTTTGTCTGCTACTTTTTTCATGATTTCCATGGTCAGCTGATTATGGTCTACTGCAATATTAGCGGTATCAAATACGGTAGCCAGTTCATGCTGGGCAGGTGCTACTTCGTTATGCTTTGTTTTTGCAGGTACCCCCAGTTTCCATAATTCTTCGTCCAATTCATGCATATAAGCGGAAACTCTGGGGCGGAGTACACCAAAATAATGATCTTCCATTTCCTGGCCTTTGGGTGCAGGAGCACCAAAAAGGGTGCGTCCGCAGAATACCAGGTCTTTCCGGCGGCGGTACAGGTCTTTATCAATCAGGAAATATTCCTGTTCCGGACCTACAGTGGCGGAAACTCTGGAGATTTCTGTATGACCGAGAAGATGAAGGATATGGACTGCCTCACGATTTAAGGTTTCCATGGAACGGAGAAGAGGAGTCTTTTTATCCAGGGCTTCTCCGGTATAAGAGCAGAAGGCAGTGGGAATATAGAGAGTTCCGTCCTTGATGAAGGCTGGGGAGGTAGGGTCCCAGGCGGTGTATCCTCTGGCTTCAAACGTAGCACGAAGGCCACCGGAAGGGAAACTGGAAGCGTCAGGTTCACCTTTTACCAGTTCCTTGCCGGAAAATTCCATGATTACTTCCCCGGTGGCAACGGGAGAGATGAAACTGTCGTGCTTTTCCGCAGTGATTCCAGTCATGGGCTGGAACCAGTGGGTAAAATGAGTAGCTCCCTGTTCTACCGCCCATTCTTTCATGGCGACCGCCACCGCATTTGCCACATCTAATTCCAGATGAGTACCATTTTCAATGGTTTTCCTTAATGCTTGATAAACATCTTTGGGAAGTTTAGACCTCATGATCCGGTCGTTAAATACCAGGCTGCCATATAATTCAGGAATTTGTCTCATAATATTTGCTCCTTTCTTTTATGCTGTGCAAATGATTACAGGTGCCTTCCGGAATTGCCACCAAATAAAAAAGGGGTGCATCGGTTTTTGGAAACCGAAGCACCCTTGCTTTATGTGAAGTAGTATACACGAATGAGAAGGGTTGTCAAGAATTTTTTTCAAATTTAAAAAAAAATGGAATTCCCACTTTACAAACGGGGAAAGATGGAATATAGTATTCGCTTATAGAAGTTTTTTGGGGACAAGGGCGTCTTAAAACCGGACGGCCGGAAGCAAAACCGGCGGTTCCAGGGATTAAGGCCCCTTTTTTTGTTGGAAAATAATAAAGAGAGGAGCAAGAAAAATGGCAGTAAAATATGTGTTTGTCACAGGAGGCGTGGTATCAGGTCTGGGAAAAGGGATCACGGCGGCATCATTGGGCAGGCTGTTAAAGGCAAGAGGATATCGGGTGACAATGCAGAAGCTGGACCCTTATATCAATGTGGACCCGGGAACCATGAATCCTATCCAGCATGGAGAGGTGTTTGTGACAGAAGATGGAACAGAGACTGATCTGGATCTGGGACATTATGAAAGGTTCATTGATGAAAACCTGGGAGAAAATTCCAACGTGACTACAGGAAAAGTATACTGGTCTGTACTCCATAAGGAGAGAAGAGGAGATTATGAAGGAAGAACGGTACAGGTCATTCCTCATATCACGAATGAGATTAAAAGCAGATTTTATTCTTCTGAAGAGGATAACTGTATTGCCATCATTGAGGTGGGGGGAACGGTAGGTGACATGGAAAGTCAGCCGTTTTTGGAAGCAATCCGACAATTTCAGATGGAGAAGGGAAGGGAAAATGCAATTCTGATCCATGTAACGCTGGTACCTTATCTTCGGGCTTCCGGAGAGCTGAAGACGAAGCCTACTCAGGCAAGTGTAAAACAGCTGCAGGGAATGGGGATACAGCCGGATATTCTGGTCTGCCGTTCAGAAATGGAACTGACGGATGAGGTGAAAAAAAAGATTGCATTATTCTGCAACGTACCTGCCGACCATGTGCTGCAGAATCTGGATGTGGAATATTTGTATGAAGCTCCACTGGCAATGGAAAAAGAACATCTGGCAGAGGCAGTATGCAGCTGTCTTCATATTCCCTGCAAGGAGCCGGATCTGGAAGAATGGAAACAGATGGTATGGAATCTGCGTAATCCGAAAGATTCGGTCACAATAGCCCTGGTAGGAAAATATGTGCAGCTTCACGATGCATATCTTAGCGTAGCAGAAGCATTAAAGCATGGAGGAATTGAAAACCGGTGCAATGTAAATATACGTTGGGTGGATTCCGAACAGGTGACGGACGGGAATGCAGGAGAAATTTTGGCAGGAACAGATGGAATACTGGTTCCGGGAGGATTCGGAAGCAGGGGAATTGCCGGAAAGATATGTGCGATCCGTTATGCCAGGGAACACAGAATCCCATTTCTGGGCATCTGTCTGGGAATGCAGCTGGCGGTGATTGAATTTGCCAGAAATGTGGTGGGGTATCAGGATGCAGACAGCAGGGAACTGAATCCGGAAACAACACATCCGGTTATTGATCTGATGCCGGAACAGAACGGGATAACAGACCTGGGAGGGACGCTCCGTCTTGGAGCATATCCGTGTGTACTGGAAACAGGTTCGCTTGCAGAAAAACTTTACGGGACAGAGAGGATCAAGGAACGCCACCGCCATCGTTATGAATTTAATAATGATTACCGTGAGGCGGTAAAAGACTGTGGAATGAGACTTTCCGGACTTTCTCCGGACGGCCGTATCGTGGAAATGGTCGAACTTCCGGATCACCCTTATTTCATTGCTACCCAGGGACATCCGGAGTTCAAGTCAAGGCCCAATCATGCTCATCCATTGTTTAAAGGCCTGGTTCAGGCAGCGCAGCAGAGGCACAGAGAAAAGGGATAACAGAAGAAAGGACGGGAACGCTTATGAGGAAATATCCAGACCAGCAGGGACTTTATCGGACACAGTTTGAACATGATAACTGCGGAATCGGTGCTGTGGTAAACATGAAAGGCAGGAAGAGCCGCCAAATTGTGGACCAGGCCCTCCGTATCGTGGAACATCTGGAGCACAGAGCAGGAAAAGATGCAGAGGGAAAAACAGGAGACGGAGTAGGAATCCTGCTTCAGATTTCCCACAGATTTTTCCGAAAAGCCTGTGAGAAGGAAGGAATTTTGCTGGGAGAAGAGCGTGATTACGGAATCGGAATGTTTTTCTTCCCTCAGGATGAATGGAAAAGAAACCAGGCAAAGAAAATGTTTGAGGTAATCGTGGAAAAAGAAGGGGTGGAGTTCCTGGGCTGGAGGACAGTACCGGTAGACCGGGAAGTACTGGGAGAGAAAGCCAGGAATTGTATGCCCTGTATCATGCAGGGATTTGTCAGACGGCCGGAACAAACAGAGAAAGGGCTGGAATTTGAACGCAAACTTTATGTGATACGGAGAGTGTTTGAACAGAGCAATGACAGTACGTATGTGGTTTCCCTGTCAAGCCGTACCATTGTGTACAAAGGAATGTTCCTGGTAGGACAGCTAAGGACCTTTTTTCAGGACCTGCAGTCAGAAGAATATGAATCAGCCATTGCCATGGTCCATTCCCGTTTCAGCACGAATACAGAGCCCAGCTGGGAACGTGCCCATCCTAACAGACTGATTGTCCATAACGGTGAGATCAATACGATCCGGGGAAATGCGGATAAAATGCTGGCGAGAGAAGAAACCATGGAATCTCCATGTCTGAATGAAGAACTGCATAAGATTTTTCCGGTAGTCAATGCCAAAGGTTCCGATTCTGCCATGCTGGATAATACCTTGGAATTTCTGATGATGAATGGAATGGATCTGCCTCTGGCTGTGATGATTTCCATTCCGGAACCGTGGGAAAACCATAAGGCCATGTCAGAGAAAAAAAGGGAGTTTTATCAGTATTATGCAACGATGATGGAACCTTGGGACGGACCTGCATCCATTGTATTTTCAGATGGTGACGTGATGGGAGCAGTACTGGACAGAAACGGGCTCCGTCCTTCCAGATATTATGTTCTGAAAGATGGTACGGTAGTGCTTTCGTCGGAAGTGGGAGTGCTGGAAGTTCCGGAGGAGGAGATTGTGCTCAAAGAGAGACTTCATCCGGGGAAAATGCTTCTGGTAGATACCAGAAAGGGAAGGATCATTCAGGATGAGGAGTTAAAAGAATATTATGCGGGAAAAGAGCCATATGGAGAATGGCTGAATGGTGGTCTGGTAGAGCTGAAAGATTTAAAGATTCCCAACAAAAGAGTGCCGGTCCATACACCGCAGCAGCGAGCACAGCTTCAGAAAGCGTTTGGTTATACGTATGAGGAGTACAGGATCTCTATTCGGGAAATGGCGCTTCATGGAAATGAAGGAATCCGTGCCATGGGTGCTGACAGCCCACTGGCAGCACTGTCAGCAGGATATCGGCCATTGTTTGATTACTTCAAACAGCTATTTGCCCAGGTGACCAATCCGCCAATTGATGCCATCCGGGAAGAAATTGTGACCAGTACTTCCGTATATGCCGGAAGGGAAGGTAATCTTCTGGAGGACAAAGGGGAAAACTGCCAGGTGCTTAAAATCAGCCAGCCGATTTTAAGTAATACTGATATGCTGAAGCTGAAGGAGCTGAAGAAAGGGAAGCTGAAAACAGCGGTGGTTCCGATCACTTATTACAGAAGTGCCAGATTGGAGTGGGCCATTGAACAGCTGTTTGTGGAAGTAGACAAAGCATATCGGGACGGGGCTGCAATCCTGATTCTTTCAGACCGGGGCATCGATGAAAATCATATGGCCATTCCGTCTCTTCTGGCAGTTGCGGCTGTACATCAGCATCTGGTCCAGACAAAAAAGAGAACTGCCATGGCTGTGATCCTGGAATCCGGAGAACCCAGAAATGTTCATGACTTTGCCACCCTTCTGGGATATGGAGCCTGCGCAGTAAATCCCTATCTTGCGCTGGAAACCGTAGAACAGCTGGTGGACGAAGGACTGCTGGATAAAGATTATCCGGCGGCAGAAGAAGATTACCGTTCTGCCATTCTTCATGGAATTGTCAAAATTGCCTCCAAGATGGGGATTTCTACTATTCAATCTTATCAGGGAGCAAAGATTTTTGAGGCAGTAGGAATCTGTGATGGTGTGATCAACCGGTATTTTGCCGGAACGGTAAGCCGGATCGGAGGAATTGACTTAGATGATATTGCTAGAGAGAGGGAGCGGCTGCATTCCAGGGCTTTTGACCCTCTGGGCCTATGGACTGACCTGACTTTTGACAGTGCAGGCACCCATAAGATGCGGAGTCAGGGGGAAGAACACCGCTATAATCCGGAAACCATCCATCTGCTGCAGCAGGCGGTGCAGAGAGGGGATTATCAGCTGTTCAAACAGTATACAAAAGCGGCAGATCGGGAATGTTACGGAAACATAAGAAGTCTGCTGGAATTTTCAAAGGACCGGGAACCAGTTCCCCTGGAGGAAGTGGAGCCGGTGGAGTCTATTGTAAAACGGTTTAAGACGGGAGCCATGTCCTATGGGTCTATTTCCCAGGAAGCACATGAAGCGTTGGCAGTGGCCATGAATCGTCTGGGAGGCAGGTCCAATACCGGTGAAGGTGGAGAAAGTGAAGAACGGTTGGATTCTGCGGGAACAGAGTACGATCGATGCTCCGCTATCAAGCAGGTGGCTTCCGGACGGTTTGGAGTAACAAGCCGGTATCTGGTGAGTGCTGATGAAATACAGATTAAGATGGCACAGGGAGCAAAGCCGGGGGAAGGTGGGCATCTTCCCGCAGGTAAAGTTTATCCCTGGGTGGCTAAGACACGGCATTCAACGCCAGGAGTCAGTTTGATTTCACCTCCGCCTCATCATGACATCTATTCCATTGAAGATCTGGCTCAGCTGATTTTTGACCTGAAAAATGCAAACCAGAATGCCAGAATATCAGTTAAGCTGGTGAGCGAAGCCGGAGTGGGAACTGTAGCGGCAGGCGTGGCCAAGGCAGGTGCCCAGGTAGTTCTGATCTCAGGCTGTGATGGGGGCACGGGAGCTGCTCCGGGAAGTTCGATTTATCATGCTGGCCTGCCCTGGGAACTTGGTGTAGCGGAAACCCATCAGACTCTTCTGAAGAATGGGCTGAGAGACCGTGTCGCGATAGAAACCGATGGGAAACTGATGACCGGACGTGACGTGGCGATTGCTGCTATGCTGGGGGCAGAAGAATTCGGTTTTGCTACGGCGCCGCTGGTGGCATTGGGCTGTGTGATGATGAGAGTATGCAATCTGGATACCTGCCCGATGGGGATTGCGACCCAGAATCCGGAACTGAGAAAACGGTTTGCCGGTAAACCGGAATATGTGGAAAATTTCATGGTCTTTGTTGCGAGAGAATTGCGGGAATATATGGCTTCTCTGGGCATACGGAAGCTGGAGGAACTGGTAGGACGGACAGATCTTCTGAGAAAAAAAGAAACAAGTGATGGAACCCGTCAGGATAAACTGGATTTGTCGGCTATCTTACAAAATAATAGAACTGGAGTCGTATTTAAACCGGAAAATTCTTATGAATTCCATCTGGAACAATCTTTAGATGAAAAAGTATTGCTGAAAGCGTTCAGACATTCCCTGGAGACAGGGGAGCCTTCCTCCTTGTCTGTCCAGGTATCCAACAGGGACAGAGCTTTTGGAACGATTCTGGGGTCAGAGATTACCAGGAGATATAAGGAAGGACTGCCGGACCATACCTGTACGGTAATATGCAGAGGAGCGGGAGGACAGAGCTTTGGGGCTTTTATTCCCAAGGGCTTAACTCTGAAGCTGGAAGGGGACAGTAACGATTATTTCGGAAAAGGGCTATCAGGAGGTATCCTGGCAGTTTATCCGCCAAAAGAGGCGGAGTATGAGCCGGAGCAGAATATTATCATTGGGAATGTGGCCTTGTATGGTGCTACCGGTGGCGCCGCGTATATCAACGGAGTGGCAGGTGAACGGTTTTGTGTACGGAATTCCGGTGTCAGAGCCGTAGTGGAGGGAGTAGGCGATCACGGCTGTGAATATATGACGGGAGGGAGAGTGGTTGTCCTGGGAAAAACAGGAGAAAATTTTGCTGCCGGTATGAGCGGCGGAATCGCCTATGTGCTGGATGAAGACAGAGAACTTTACCGCCATCTGAACCAGGGAATGGTATCCATGGAAAAAGTGGAAAACCGGTATGACCGCCAGGAATTGAACGGTCTGATCCGGGACCATGTAAAAGCTACCGGTTCCAGGAAAGGTCAGAGGATTCTGGACCATTTTGAAGAATATCTGCCATTTTTTAAAAAGATTATACCCAATGACTACCGAAACGTGATGCTTTTGTGCAGCAAACTGGAAGAACGGGGACTGACAGGAGAACAGGCACAGATCGAAGCATTTTATGAAAGTACAGGACATAAAAGGGAGGTGTAAAAATGGGAAAGCCTACAGGATTTTTAGATTATGAGAGGGAACATGGAAAAATCCTTTCTCCTGCAGAACGGTCAGGGAATTTTAAAGAATTTCACAGCCTTCTTCCGAAAGACAGGCAGCAGCTTCAGGGAGGCAGGTGTATGGATTGCGGAGTTCCGTTCTGCCAGTCTGCTGTGGAGTTAAATGGAATGGTATCAGGCTGTCCGTTAAGGAATCTGATACCGGAATTTAATGATCTGGTATACACGGGAAACTGGGAGCAGGCATATGAAAGACTTTCCAAAACCAATTGTTTCCCGGAATTTACAGGCAGAGTATGCCCGGCACTCTGTGAGGCGGCCTGTACCTGCGGCCTTTATGGGGAGCCGGTATCCACAAAGGAAAATGAATTGCAGATCATAGAGAATGCGTTTGCCTCAGGATGGGTAAAAGCGGAGCCGTCAAAAGTACGCACCGGGAAAAAGGTAGCGGTGGTGGGGAGCGGGCCTGCAGGCCTGGCTGCTGCGTATTGGCTGAATAAACGGGGACATGAGGTAACCGTATTTGAAAAACATGACCGGCCCGGCGGATTGTTAATGTATGGAATTCCCAACATGAAACTGGACAAATCTGTGGTAAAAAGGCGCATACGCCTGATGGAAAAAGAAGGGATCCGCATGGTCACAGGAGTGGACGTCACCCGTGACCTAAGTGGGGAGCAGGTTATGAAAGATTATGACCGGGTGATACTTGCGTGCGGAGCAGGAAAAGCCAGGGATATTTCTGTACCTGGCAGAGAAGCAGTAGGCATTCTGTTTGCGGTGGATTTCCTTTCTATGGTAACCAAAAGCCTGCTGGATTCTGATTTAAAAGATAAAAAATATCCCAGGGTAAAGGGAAAACGGGTGGTGGTCATAGGAGGCGGAGACACAGGCAATGATTGTGTGGGTACAGCCATACGGTTAGGAGCAAAATCCGTGATCCAACTTGAAATGATGCCGGAACCGCCTGTGTCCAGAAAGGAAGATAATCCATGGCCGGAATGGCCCAGAATAAAAAAGACAGATTATGGGCAGGAAGAAGCAGCAGCGGTCTATGGAACAGATCCGAGAAAATATGCTACTACAGTGACGGAATTTATTCAGGGAAAACAGGGAAATGTGACGAAAGTCAGGACTGTAGAGCTGGAACCCAGACAGAATCTTGGAAAACTGCAGATGGTCCCGAAAGCTGGGACGGAAAAGGAAATTCCGGCCGATCTTGTTCTGATCGCAGCCGGTTTTACCGGGACTGAGGAGTATGTTGCAGAAGGCTTTGGCGTGAAACTGGACAGCCGTGGGAGAACCATGAAGGCAGAAGGAAGCCACGAAACTAACGTGCCAGGAGTCTTTACTGCAGGAGATATGAGAAGAGGACAGTCATTGGTAGTGTGGGCTATCAGGGAAGGCCTGGAAACTGCCTGGGAAGTGGACAGGTCTCTGATGGGATATTCGAATCTGGAAGCGGGAAGGAGGACAGAAGATGGATCAGGAAGCATTTAAACAGGTGATCAGGGAAATTGAAGATGAAGGGGTGGAGTCGGTCTACCTTCAGTTTACAGATACCAATGGGATTTTAAAGAATATTGCGGTAACGCCGTCCAAACTAGCCAGGCTGAAGGAAGAACCTTTTTTTGTGGATGGTTCTTTTCTGACGGGAATGGACGGGGAAGACGGAGTAGAACTGATGCTGAAACCAGATCCGGCTACGTTTGCAATCCTTCCCTGGAAAAGCCAGCCGGGAAATGTGGGGCGTATGATATGCAGTCTTTACAGAGAAGATGGGACACCTTATGAGGAAGATTCCAGAGGAATTTTAAGAAAAGCTCAGGAAAGAGCGTCAGCTGAGGGATATGAATTGTTCGTTCGTCCGGAATGTGAGTTCTTTTTGTTCCACACAGATGATGATGGGCAGGCTACTGTGCTGACTCATGAAAAGGCAGGTTATCTGGATGCAAATCCCAGAGATCTTGGAGAGAGTGCCAGAAGAGAGATGGTACAGGCTTTGGAAGAAATGGGCGTGGAGGTAGAAGCTTCCAGACATGAAATTTCTCCGGGACAGCATGGAATCGATCTGAGACAGATGCGGCTGATGGAAGCGGCAGACGGAATCATGACATTCCAGACAATCGTACGTTCTGTAGCAAAACGTCATGGACTTCACGCTACTTTTATGCCAAAACCTTTAGGAGATGCGGAAGGTTCCGGGATACATCTGCATTTTATGCTGTATAAAAATGGGAAGAATATATTTGCAGGAACTGAGAACGGGACCTTTTCCAGAGAAGCGGTATGGTTTGCGGGAGGACTGCTGGAGCATATGAAAGGGATAACAGCAGTGGCAAATCCTCTGATCAATTCTTATAAAAGACTGGTAGCAGGAACAAAAGCCCCTACAGAGATTTCCTGGTCTTCCAGAAGGGAGAACAGTCTGATCCGTATTCCACCTGTCAGGGGAAGGAGAACCAGGGTGGAATACAGAGGGGCAGATGGTTCTTCTAACCCATATCTGCTTCTTGCTCTTTGCCTGGAAGCCGGATTTTCCGGAATCCAGAATCAGACGCAGATTCCAGAAGGGAAATCCATGGGCAGACTGCCGGGTAATCTGGGAGAAGCTTTGGACTATATGGCTGAAGACCTATTTGTCAGAGATGTATTGGGGCAGGATTTATTTCGGCGCTATATGGAATGCAGGGAAGAAGAGTGGGATAACTATAGCCGTCAGGTGACAGAATGGGAACTTCAGAATTACCTGTGCCGGTATTAAAGTAAGGGAGAGGGAGTATTTGCAGGAGGAAGAGGATGAAGGATATCATCATTGGGTTTTCCAGGGAAGAAGATAGAAAAAGAATACAGAAAGCTCTGGAAAAGTATGGTTTTCAGGATGTCATCCTCTGTGCTTCAGGAGCGCAGATCCTGCGTGAGGCAGGACTTTTGGAAAAGGGAATTGTTATTTCCGGCGTTCGCCTGAAAGATATGCATTGTACAGAATTAAGAGAATATCTGCCGGAAGAAATGGAAATGATGGTGATCGGTTCCCAGTCAAATCTTTCTGAATGTCCGGATGGAATCATTACCATTGCTTCGCCTATCAGGATAGGAGATCTGATTAATACGGTGGCGATGATGCAGGATGAGAAAGCTGGAAGGATTCGGAAGAAAGCCCCAGGACACAGAAGAGATATGGAGGAGGAACGGACGATCCGGAAAGCGAAAGAACTTTTGATGGAGAGAAATCGTTTGTCGGAAATGGAAGCGCACCGTTATCTGCAGAAAAGGAGCATGGAAATGGGAAGAACCATGGCGGAATCGGCACAGATGATTTTGATGCTTTATGACAATGCCTGATAAAATTATACAGTTAATCTGCTGGAAAAATTGATAAAAAACAAAAAAAGGCTTGACAACAAAAAATAGACTTACTATAATACGGATTCATAAAGAATATCAAACAATATTCAGGAAAGGCAAAGAAGGAGACTCACCTTTGGAACACCGACAGGAAGCGGGCGTCACCGACTGAGAGCGGCTGCAGGAAAGAAAAAGGATGGGAACACTCCGGAGCCGGCTGTCTGAACGTTCAGTAGGGCAGCACGTGGACTGCGCGTTAAGCGGGAAGGCGTTGCGGGTGTTGGCCCGGCAGCAGGCAAGGAGGTCTGAAAAAGCAGGCCGGTTTGCGTGCGGCGTCTTCAAGAGAGGCAGAAACAGATGTTATGTTTGTGACTGCAATGCGGGTGGTACCGCGGGAACGAAAAACTCCCGTCCCGGAAGATTCATGAAACTATGAATGTTCCGGGACTTTTTTATTTGTCTGGATCAAGGGTCCAAGTGGTTAATGGGAGAAAGGACCGGAGCAGCAAAAGGAGGAAATGAGGATGGAACGTATAACAGGATTGAAAGCAGCGGAAACCTATAGGATTTCTCAGTTGAAGGCACCGGAACTGGAAGGAAAAAGCGTAACAGTGGAAGGGGCTGTGCACAAAATAAGGGATATGGGGGAAGTGGTGTTTGTGATTCTGAGGCAGAGAGAAGGACTGTTTCAGACCGTGTTTGAGAAGACCGGTTTTGGAGGAGAGAAGGAAATAAAAGAAGGCTGTACCGTGCGGATAACAGGAATTCTGAAAAAGGAGGCAAGGGCTCCTCATGGGGCAGAGATCCATAGTTCGGATATTAGGGTGCTTTCTTCTCCATCAGCTCCCATGCCTTTACCGGTAGATAAATGGAAGATGAACGCTTCTCTGGAAACCAGACTGGACCATCGGGCAATTTCCTTAAGAAACATCAGAGAACGGGCAAAATTCCGGATACAGGAAGGAATGGTCCGAGGGTTCCGTGATTTTTTGTACAGTCAGGGTTTTACAGAAATTCATACGCCCAAAATCGGGGCAAAGGGAGCAGAAGGAGGAGCCAATATTTTTAAACTCAGCTACTTTCACCAGCCAGCGGTCCTGGCACAAAGCCCTCAGTTTTATAAGCAGATGATGGTGGGGGTATTTGACCGGGTATTTGAAACAGGGCCGGTATTCCGGGCAGAAAAGCACAATACCAGAAGGCATTTGAATGAATATACCAGCCTGGATTTTGAAATGGGATATATACAGGGCATGGAAGATGTAATGGGAATGGAAACGGAAATGCTGCGTTATATGATGGGGCTGTTAGACAGAGAGTACGGAGAGGAACTGAGGCTGCTGGACTGTCAGACACCAAAGATCGACAGTATCCCGGCTCTGCCTTTTGAAGAAGCGAAAAAACTGGTATCCCAGGCATATGGAAGACCTGTGAAAGCTCCGTATGATCTGGAACCGGAGGAAGAGCAGCTGATCGGTAAATATGCAAAAGACTATCTGGGAAGTGACTTTGTATTTATTACCCATTATCCTTCTAAAAAAAGACCGTTCTATGCCATGGATGACCCGGAAGACAGACGTTATACCCTTAGTTTTGATCTGTTATATAAAGGACTGGAAATCACCACAGGAGGTCAGAGAATCCACGATTACGGACAGCTGATGAGAAAGCTGGAGTCCAGAGGAATGACGGGAGAAGGAATGGAAGAATATCTGGAAGCATTCCGGTGCGGAATGCCTCCCCATGGAGGCCTGGGAATTGGTCTGGAACGTTTGACGGTCCAGCTGATCGGGGAAGACAATGTGAGAGAAGGAAGTCTGTTTCCAAGAGATATGAACAGGCTGACACCGTGAAAAAGGAGAAGATCATGGCAGGAAAAATCAGCAAGGAAATCATGGAACAAGTAATGCTTCTGGCAAAACTGGAAGTGACAGACGAAGAAAAGGAGCAGGCAGCAGCCGATATGCAGAATATGCTGGATTATGTGGAAAAAATGAAGGAACTGGATACTTCCGGAACAGAGCCTATGATACACCCGTATACGCTGGAATGTGTATGGAGAGAAGATGAAGTGACCAACGGAAATCAGAAGGAAGACCTGCTGCAGGATGCGCCTGCAAAAGAAAACGGACAGTATCTGGTACCGAAGACAGTGGAGTAGGAGGGATGATATGGAATTATGGGAGATGACAGCCGTTGCTTTAGGGGAACGGATACGGAAGAGAGAAGTAAGCTGCCGGGAAGCAGTAGAATCCTGCCTGGACCGTATGGGAACCGTGGAGGACGATATTCATGCTTTTGTATGGAGAGACGGAGAAGAAACTCTGAGACAGGCGGACAGGATAGACCGGGAGATCCGGGAAGGACGATATGACAGCGTGCTGGCAGGAGTGCCTGTTGCCATAAAAGATAATATCTGCACGTATGGAATCCCCACTACCTGCTGCTCCAGGATCCTGGAAGGGTTTGTACCTCCCTATCAGGCAGAAGCGGTGAAGCTTCTGGAGAAGGGAGGCAGCGTGATCATAGGGAAAACCAATATGGATGAGTTTGCCATGGGAAGTACAACGGAAACATCCTGTTTTGGCCCTACAAAAAACCCATGGAATACAGAAAGGGTTCCCGGTGGCTCTTCCGGAGGTTCCTGCGCAGCAGTGGCTTCCGGAGAAGTGCCTCTGGCATTAGGGTCGGATACCGGTGGCTCTATACGGCAGCCGGCAGCCTGGTGTGGAGTGACAGGGATTAAGCCTACTTATGGAGCGGTATCCAGATATGGCCTGATCGCCTATGGTTCCTCGCTGGACCAGATTGGTCCCATAGGCAGGGATGTGGCTGACTGCGCGGCTTTGCTGGATCTATTGGCTGTCCATGATCCGAAAGATTCTACCAGTGCTGTTTCCCGTCCGTTTGCATGGAATCTGAAGGACAGAAGAGGAGTGAAAGGGATAAAGATTGGAATTCCGGAAGGTTATATGGGAACGGGAACAGAGCCGGCTGTGAGAGCGGCTATTATGGATACAGCAGAGAAGCTGAAAGGACTGGGAGCGGAAGTGGAAGTTTTTTCCCTTGGACTGGAAGAATATGTGATTCCGGCTTATTATGTCATCGCTTCCGCAGAAGCCAGCTCCAATCTGGAACGTTTTGATGGGGTAAAATACGGATTTCGGGCAGAAAAAGAGGAAGGTCAGGATCTGCACGAGATGTATAAAAAAAGCCGTTCCCAGGGATTTGGGAAAGAAGTGAAACGAAGGATTCTGCTAGGAACATTTGTGCTCAGTTCCGGATATTATGACGCCTATTACCTGAAAGCATTGAAAGTAAGAGCATTGGTGAAACAGGCTTTTGACCGGGCTTTCGGCCGGTATGACCTGCTTTTGGCGCCGGCAGCCCCTACTACGGCAGGAATATTGGGAGAGAGTCTGAAGGATCCTATGAAAATGTATCTGGGAGATGTGGATACGGTAGCAGTGAATCTGGCAGGTCTCCCGGCTCTGTCCATGCCGTGGAGCACAGATGAAAACGGTCTTCCGGTAGGAATCCAGCTGATCGGGAATTTGTTCCGGGAAGATCTGGTGTTCCGTACAGCATTTGCCTGCGAGGAAGCCAGAGGGGAATGGAAAGAATCCTGGAGAAAAGAAGGAGGGATTTGTCATGGGAAAACAGTATGAAACGGTGATCGGACTGGAAGTTCATGTGGAACTGGCTACAAAAACAAAGATTTTTTGCGGCTGTTCTACCAGATTCGGAGCAGAACCGAATACCCAGACCTGTCCGGTATGCGCCGGGTTTCCGGGAGCACTTCCGGTACTGAATAAGAGGGTATTGGAATATGCGGTGGCTGCAGGTCTGGCTTTTCATTGTCAGATCAACTGCCGGAGCCGGTTTGACCGGAAAAATTATTTTTATCCTGACAATCCTCAGAACTATCAGATTTCCCAGCTGTACCTTCCAATCTGTCATGACGGATGGGTGGAAATTGAGACGGCTTCCGGGAGGAAACAGATCCGGATCCATGAAATCCATATGGAAGAAGACGCAGGAAAACTGGTCCATGATGAATGGAGTGACAGTTCTCTGGTGGACTTTAACCGCAGTGGAGTTCCTCTGATCGAGATTGTGTCAGAACCGGATATGAGAAGTGCCGATGAAGTGATTGCTTATCTGGAGCAGCTGAGGACAACACTGCAGTATCTGAAAGTGTCTGACTGTAAACTTCAGGAAGGTTCCATGAGGGCAGATGTAAACCTGTCAGTCAGAGAGGCCGGCAGCAACCATTTGGGTATCAGAACGGAAATGAAGAACCTGAATTCGTTTAAAGCGATTGCTCATGCCATAGAAGGAGAACGGGAGCGGCAGATTGAACTTCTGGAAGAAGGAAAGGCTGTTGTCCAGGAAACCAGAAGGTGGGATGAAAACAAAGAGTCTTCCCGTCCCATGCGTTCCAAAGAAGATGCCAAGGATTATCGGTATTTTCCGGATCCGGATCTGCCTTTGATGGTATTGGATGAAAAATGGCTGGGACAGGTGAAGAAAAATCTGCCTATGATGAGGGAGGAACGGAAAAAGCTGTTTCAGGAGACATATGGCTTGACGGAGTATGACGCGTCTGTGCTTACAGCTTCTGTTTATATGGCAGAACGATTTGAGAGAACGGTAAAGCTGACAGGAAATGGCAGAAAGACAGCAGCCTGGCTGATGGGGGAGACCATGCGTCTGATGAAGGAGGAAGGGGTAGAACCTCAGGACCTTAAATTTTCTTCGGAACATCTTGCAAGTCTGATTCAGATGGAGGAAAAAGGGATAGTAACAGCTCATTCAGCCAGAAAGGTATTTGCTGCCATGTTTCGTGAAGATACTGATCCGGAACAGTATATCAGAGAACACGGGCTTGCCGTGGTAAGAGATGAGCAGGAACTGGAAAAAGCGGTTTCAGGAGTCCTGGCGGAGTATGGGCAGGCAGTGGAAGAATACCGGCAGGGAAAAGATAAGGTCTTTTCTTTCCTGATGGGACAAGTGATGAGGCAGATGAAGGGAAAAGCAGATCCTGACAGTATCCGGAAGCTTCTGTCAGAGAAGCTGAACCAGTAAGAATAGAAAAAAAGTTGTAAAAGCACTAAGAAGGGGTTCCCGGCATAGATTAAAATAAACAGCTTTTCAGGTGGCTTTCTTTGAAAACTTTTCCAAAACCATTGACTGCCAGCGAGGAGAGAGAATATCTGGGACGTTTGAAAGAGGGCGATCAGACAGCCAGGGACGTGCTGATTGAAAGGAATATGCGCCTGGTGGCCCATGTGGTGAAGAAATACCAGGGAACGGATTATGATACGGATGATCTTTTGTCTGTAGGGACCATCGGGCTGATTAAGGCGGTAAATACGTTTAAGGTGGATAAAGGTTCCAGGCTTGCCACATATGCAGCAAAATGCGTGGAAAATGAGATACTCATGCTTCTCAGGGCCAGCAAAAAGTTTTCCAGGGAAGTTTCCTTGTTTGAGCCTATCGGAGTGGATAAGGATGGGGAATCGGTCAATCTGGTTGATGTGATTGAAATGGATAACCGGGAGGTACTGGAAGATATCATTCTCAGCCAGGATGTAGAAGAATTGTATGAAGCATACGAAAAATGTCTGAAAGACAGTGAGAAACAGGTGGTAAGCCTCCGGTATGGATTGTTTGGGAAAAAAGAACATACCCAGAGAGAAATTGCGGCGATTCTGGGAATTTCCAGGTCCTATGTGAGCCGGATCGAGAAAAAAGCGATTGAAAAGCTGCGGGAAGAATTTAATCAGGGAAAAAATGGAAGAACATAAGTTCGGTTTTGCCTTGCCAAGAAAAGGAATCTGTGTTATGATAAAAGAAAAAAGAACATATGTTCTTTTTGCGGGAGGCGGAAATCTGTATGCTGATACAGGAAGGACTGAGTATAAGCCAGAAACTGGAAATTCTCACAGACGCGGCGAAGTATGATGTTGCATGCACCTCCAGCGGAGTAGACAGAAGGGGAAAGAAGGGTTGTACAGGAAGCACTTCAGCCCCGGGAATCTGTCACAGTTTTTCCGCTGACGGAAGGTGCATTTCTCTTTTAAAAATACTGTTTACCAATCAATGTATTTATGACTGCCATTATTGCATCAACCGTTGTTCCAATGATGTGGTCCGTACGTCTTTTACCCCCGATGAAGTATGTACGCTGACCATGGAGTTTTATAAGCGGAACTATATTGAGGGACTGTTCTTAAGTTCCGGGATTTTATACAGCCCGGACTATACCATGGAACTGATGGTAAGAACCCTATGGAAACTGAGAAAGGAACACAGGTTTCGTGGTTATATCCATGTGAAGGCGATTCCCGGAGCAGATCCTGTCCTGATCCAGCAGGCTGGTTTTCTGGCAGACAGAATGAGCGTGAATCTGGAATTGCCTACTGCTGAAGGGCTTCGCAGACTGGCACCAGGCAAAACAAGGGAAAAGATTTTGCTTCCCATGCGCCAGATACAAAGAGGGATTGAGGCGGGAAAACAGGAAATCATGGTCCGCCGCAGCAATCCTTCTTTTGTTCCTGCAGGGCAGAGTACCCAGATGATCGTGGGAGCTACGCCGGAGAGCGATTATCAGATGATGAGGGTGGCTGAGGCACTGTATCAGAACTATGGGCTGAAGAGGGTGTTTTACTCTGCATTTGTGAGAGTGAATGATGACAGCAGCCTTCCGGCGTTGCCGGGAGGCCCTCCCCTTTTGCGGGAGCACAGGCTTTATCAGGCAGACTGGCTGCTGCGATATTACGGATTCCAGGCATCTGAGCTGCTTTCTGAGGACAGGCCGAATTTTAATGTATTGCTGGATCCGAAATGCGACTGGGCATTGAGAAATCTGGACAAGTTTCCGGTGGAGGTGAACCAGGCTGATTACAGGACTTTACTGAGAGTGCCGGGAATGGGAGTGAAATCTGTACGGAGAATTGTTGCGGCCAGAAGATATGCTTCCCTGGAGTTTGAAGATCTGAAACGTTTTGGAGTAGTATTGAAACGGGCGATGTATTTTATTACCTGTAGGGGAAAGATGATGGATACCTTCCGCTGGGACCAGGACGTGATCGCATCCAGACTGATCGGGGAGGAGAAAAGAAAGAGTTGGGAGATAGAAACTGCCAACGCCTACAGGCAGATGACTCTGTTTGATGATTTTCATGTGAAAGCGTCTCCAACCATGGAAGACGAATGGATATCCAAATTGGGGGTAATATAATGATAATTTATCTGTGCAGAAATAGCCTGGAGGGAATTTTGTCAGGAATCTATGATGCGGGAACAAGCGGAAAACCCAGCTGTGACCAGAAGCTGGAACTGATAGACAGCTATATCCCCGAGCTGTTTTCTACTTATCTGGAAGTCATACCGGACAGCAAAAAAGCGGAATCAGTTTTTTCCAGTGTGGAGAAAAAGATATCGAAAGAAGCCTGCAGACTTCTGTATCATGGAGCATTACACTGTGATGAACGGCGTGGGGATCACATGTACCGGTTTTTGATAGAAGGGTTCCGATATGGGGGTAAAGTGATACAAATGTTATCCTTACCTGCAGTTGCAGAGATGCATGAGATGAGCAGGGCGGTGTGGGGAGAGGCCCATCAGCTGACGGGTTTTGTCCGGTTTACCCGGTTTAAAAATGGAAATCTGGCAGGAAGGATCGGTCCGAAACATGATGTGTTGGAACTGGTTTCCAGACATTTTGAAGACCGTCTGAGGGAGGAAAACTGGCTGTTGGCGGATATAAAACGAAACAAAGCAGCTGTGCACCTGAGAGGCGAAAATACGGTGATCGTCCACGGATTGGCTGCAGGATTGGAAAATCAGATGAGGGAAGCCGTCCGGGAAGACAGCTATGGAGAACTGTGGAAAACGTTTTTTCACACCATTGCCATCCCGGAACGTGAGAACAGAAGATGCCAGAATACCCATTTGCCTTTGCGGTATCGGAAGTATATGACAGAGTGGGAGAACTAGGGAAATCCCTTGTATGGGAAATCAGGCTGTGTTATGATAAAAATACGAAAGGACAGACAGGGGAAGAAAGGAGAGTGTGCCATGTCAAAAGCGGAAGAATTTCGTCTGCCTTCCAGTGATGGAAGGTCACAGATTCATGTCATGCATTGGAAACCGGAAAAACAGGCAGTGGCAGTGTTGCAGATTTCCCATGGAATGATCGAGCATATCAGACGCTATGAAGAGTGTGCCTGTGCCCTGGCAAAGCAGGGAATCGCAGTGATCGGTCATGACCATCTGGGACATGGGGAAACCGCAGGAACGGAAGAAGACTTTGGATTTTTTTCAGAGAAAAACGGAGCGTCCTGTATAGTACGTGATATTTACCGGGTCCGCAAAGCAGCGGCAAGGTGCTATCCGGGAATTCCCCATTTTATTCTTGGGCATAGTATGGGGTCTTTTTTTGTCAGGCGTTATCTGCTGACCTATGGAAGAGGAGAGGCGGGAGCTATTTTAATGGGAACTGGAAATCAGCCTCTTCCCCTGCTTTTACTGGGTGATGCAGTGGTACGGTTAGAAGGAATGGTCCATGGGGAACGTTTCCGGAGCGCTCTCCTGCATCAGCTGGTATTGGGAAGTTACAATCGAAGGGTGGGTCCTCCTGAGACAGAGAGCGACTGGCTTTCCAGAGACAGGGAGAAAGTAACATCCTATGTGGAGGATCCATACTGCCAGTTCCGTTTTACCTGTTCCGCATACCGGGATTTTTTTGACACCATGCTGCTTTTAAAGAGCAGGAAACAGCTTCAGAAGATGCCGCTGACTCTTCCGGTGCTGATGATGTCGGGGGAAGAAGATCCGGTGGGAGATTATGGAAAAGGCATCAGAAGCCTGTTCCGGCGTTACCAGAAGCTGGGACTTGCAGATGTAAAGATGAAACTGTATCCAGGTGCCCGCCATGAATTGTTAAATGAAACCAACCGGGAAGAGGTCATATCAGAAATTGCTTCCTGGATTTTCAGCCATCTTGCCTAGCCTGCTTATGCAGGCAGGCATTCTGACAATCTGATTTTTTCTTTTTTATCTTATCTTGGCAGCTGTGAGCTGCTGCATGACGGCCGGTCGGCCGGAATATTCCGATTTTTTATTTATATGGTTAGTAAAAGTTTACAGAGATTCCCTGCCTTCAGTCTGTCCTTTTTCAGGTGGGGATAGGAGAAAGGAGACATATATGTTCTGCAGGATCAACAGCATAGGAATCAGCGGAATGGACGGATACCAGGTGAGTGTGGAAGCAGATGTGAGCAACGGACTGCCGGGAATTTCCATGGTAGGGTATCTGGGAAGTTCTGTGAAAGAAGCAAAGGACAGAGTGATGACAGCGCTGAAAAATTCAGGCTTTCATTGCCAGCCAAAAAAAATAACAGTCAATCTGTCCCCAGCCGGTGTGAAAAAAGAAGGTACGGTATTTGACCTGGCCATTGCGGTTGCAGTATTGGGCGCATATGGAATCATAAACGGGAAAAAGCTGGAAAATGTGATGATCGCCGGAGAATTAGGGTTGAATGGGGAAGTAAAGGGAATCCGGGGCTGTCTGCCTATGGTGATGGCTGCCAGGGACCATGGATTTTCCCGGTGCTTTCTTCCCAGGGAAAACTGTCGGGAAGGGCAGGCTGCCGGGGCGCTTCCTGTAATAGGCGTGTCATCCTTAAGGGAACTGACAGAACTCCTGAACCAGGGGGAGGAATATTGGACAGAGGAAGTAGTGGCTGAACAGGAAGAGGAGAAACAGGAAGAAGGCGGATTGGATTACAAGGATATTATGGGGCAGGCACACTTAAAGAGGGCAGCAGAAATCGCTGCTGCCGGTATGCACAATCTGCTTATCATAGGACCGGCAGGAACAGGAAAAAGCATGACGGCCAGAAGGATACCCACGATTATGCCGCCTCTGACTCTGGAGGAAAAAAGAGAAATATCCAAGGTATACAGTATCTGTGGCCTTTTGCCGGAAGGACAGGCTCTGATATCTTCCAGACCCTTTCGCAGTCCTCATCATACAGCTACCATTCAGGCGATTGCCGGGGGAGGCAGGGGACCAAAACCGGGAGAGGTGTCTTTAGCATCAGGGGGAGTGCTGTTTTTAGATGAATTTCCGGAGTTTTCCAGGAATGTGATCGAATTGCTGCGGCAGCCACTGGAGGACAGGAGCATTGTGGTAGCCAGAACGGCAGGAGCGTACCGGTTTCCAGCGGATTTCATGCTGGTAGCAGCCAGCAATCCATGCCCCTGCGGCTGTTATCCAGACCGGACGAAATGTCACTGTTCGGAAACACAGATACGAAAATATCTGGGAAAGATGTCCAGGCCTATTTTAGACAGAATGGATCTGATTGCAGAAGCGGCAGCGATTTCTTATGAAGATATTGCTGGAAAGAGAAATATGGAGGAGAGCTCGGCCCAGATCAGAAACCGGGTAGAAAAGGCCTGGCAGATACAGAGAAAACGGTTCCAGGGAAGAAAGACATTATTTAACAGCCGTATGACCAGGGAAGAGCTGGAGCAATTCTGTAGTTTGGGCCCAGAGGAAGAGTATTTGATGAAACAGCTTTATGAGATGGAAGAACTGAGCGGAAGAGGAAGAGACAGAGTGTTGAAAGTAGCAAGGACAATTGCAGATTTAAGCGACGGTCCAGCGATAAAAAGAGAACATCTGTTAGAGGCGGCAGGCTACAGAAGCAGTATAGGAATATTTGGGGGTGGCTGGGAACATGAATGAAACGGAAAAAGAATATCTTTATCTTTTGTGCAGGACAAAAGGAATCGGAGCGGTGACGATACGGAAACTGTGGGAAACCTTTAGGAGCTTTGAAACCATATATTATATAGAAGAAACCGGGATGATACAGCAATATCCGTATTTGCAGAAGACCGTGGACTGGATCAGCCAGGGCAGAAAAAAGAAAGAAAAGCTTTTAGAGGAATATCATAGGCTTTCTGATCATGGAATACAGTTTATTACACCCTTTGAAGAGGAATATCCCTCCAGGTTAAAGGAAATTTATGATTATCCTATGGGGCTCATGGTAAAAGGCAGGCTTCCGGAGAAAAAAATCCCCATGGTATCCATTGTAGGAGCCAGGCAGAATACAGAGTATGGAAGGAAACTGGGGGAATGGTATGGAAAAGAACTGGCGAAAGCCGGTGTAGGAGTGATCAGTGGAATGGCCAAAGGAATTGATGGGGAAGCCCACTGGGGAGCGTTTCAAGGGGGAGGCTGGACCGGAGCGGTTTTAGGGAATGGAGTTGAAATCTGCTATCCCAGGGAAAATGCGGAACTATATAAAAAGCTGAAGCAGCAGGGGTGCCTGATTTCCGAATATGGACCATGGGATCCGCCGGCAATGGGAAACTTTCCCATGCGAAACCGGATTATCAGCGGAATGGCAGATGCGGTGGTCATAGTAGAAGCCAGAGAAAGAAGCGGGTCTTTGATCACGGCATCACTGGCCCTTGAGCAGGGAAGGGAAGTACTGGCAGTTCCGGGAAGGGTTACCGACCCGTGCAGCAAAGGCTGCAATCAGCTGATCAGACAGGGAGCAGTTCCGACTTTTTCCCCGGCAGACGTGCTGGAATATTTAAAAATTCAGTCGGCTGAAATCGGGCAGATAAAAGAAAAAAGTGGAAAGGGACTTGCCAAGAAAGAAAAAATGGTGTATAGTTGCCTCGATTTACAGCCAAAATTTTTAGATGAGATTGCAATCCAGTCCGGACTGGAGGCCAGGGAATGTATGATGATTCTTCTGGAACTGGAATTGAAAGGTTATGTGGTCCGGACAGGAAACCAGCATTATGGAAAAAAGCTATAGGTGAGAGGTTGATATGGCGAATTATTTAGTAATTGTGGAGTCTCCGGCAAAAGTCAAAACAATAAAAAAATTTCTTGGGGCGAATTATGTGGTAGACGCTTCCAACGGGCATGTGAGAGACATGCCGAAAAGTCAGCTGGGTTTTGATGTGGAGAATGATTATGAGCCTAAATATATTACAATACGTGGAAAAGGCGATATCCTGGCCAAGCTGAGAAAAGAGGTAAAAAAGGCTGATAAGATATATCTGGCGACGGACCCTGACCGGGAAGGAGAGGCAATCTCCTGGCATCTGGTAAAGGCACTGAAACTGGACGAATTGAAGGATAAAAAAGTATACCGGATCAGTTTTAATGAAATTACAAAAAATGCGGTCAAGGCTTCTTTAAAGTCACCCCGCCAGATTGATATGAATCTGGTAGATGCACAACAGGCCCGCCGTGTGCTGGACCGTATGGTGGGATACAGCATCAGTCCCTTGTTGTGGGAAAAAGTGAAACGGGGTCTTAGTGCCGGAAGGGTACAATCAGTCGCTTTGCGGATGATCTGTGACAGGGAAGATGAGATCAATGCATTTATCCCGGAAGAATATTGGACATTGGACGCAAAATTTGCCTGTGAGGGAAGGAAATCTCTGCTGACGGCTAAATTTTATGGTACCCATGAGGAAAAGATGGTGATCCACAGCCAGGCAGAATTAAATGAAATCCTGGAGAAGCTGGAAGGTGTGGAATACCAGGTAGAGGAAGTAAAACAGGGGGAGAGGACCAAAAAGGCTCCTATTCCCTTTACGACCAGTACGCTGCAGCAGGAAGCATCCAAAGTGTTGAATTTTTCCACCCAGAAGACCATGCGTCTTGCTCAGCAGCTGTATGAAGGCGTTGATGTAAAGGGAAGAGGAACGGTAGGTCTGATCACATACCTGCGTACCGACTCTACCAGAGTAGCAGAAGAGGCTGATGCAGCAGCAAAAAAATTCATTGGGGAAGCTTATGGAAGCCAGTATGTAGCAGGAGAGGAGAAAGCCAGGAAAACAAATGGGAAGATACAGGACGCTCATGAAGCAATCCGCCCTACTGATATTACCCTGACTCCTATCCTGGTAAAGGATTCTCTTTCCAGAGACCTGTTCCGATTATATCAGCTGATCTGGAAACGTTTTACAGCCAGCCGAATGAAGCCGGCAGTCTATGAGGCGACTTCTGTGAAGATCGGAGCGGGGGAATATGTGTTTACCCTGTCTGCTTCCAAGCTGTCATTTGACGGTTTCATGTCAGTGTATGTAGAAGAAGATGAGAAAGAAGAGAATAATATTCTTTTGAACCGTCTGGAAAAAGGCGATGTTATGCAATTAAAAGACCTGGAGCACAGCCAGCATTTTACCCAGCCTCCGGCCCATTATACAGAGGCTTCTCTGGTAAAAGCCCTGGAGGAACAGGGAATTGGCCGTCCAAGTACTTATGCGCCTACGATTACCACCATTATTGCCAGAAGATATGTGGCAAAGGAAAATAAAAACCTGTATGTAACGGAACTGGGAGAGATTGTGAACCGGATCATGATGCAATGCTTCCCCAGTATTGTGGACCTGACGTTTACTGCAAATCTGGAATATCTCCTGGATAAGGTAGGAGACGGGGAATTGCAGTGGAAAAGCGTTGTACGGAACTTTTATCCGGATCTGATGCAGGCGGTAAAAAAAGCAGAAGCAGAATTGGAAACGGTCACGATTTCGGATGAAGTCAGTGATGAGGTATGTGAACTTTGCGGAAGAAATATGGTGATCAAGTACGGTCCCCATGGGAAATTCCTGGCCTGTCCCGGATTTCCGGAGTGTAAGAATACAAAACCGTATTTTGAGAAAATCGGGGTGAAGTGTCCTCTTTGCGGCGGGGACGTAGTGATCAAGAAAACAAAGAAAGGACGGAAATATTACGGCTGTACCGGGAACCCGGAATGTGAGTTTATGTCCTGGCAGAAACCATCAGAGACAAAATGTCCGGAATGCGGACACTATATGGTGGAAAAAGGAAACAAATTGCTGTGCTCCAATGAACATTGCGGATATAGCATGACAAAAGAAAAATAGTGAGAAGAATTGATTAAAATTTTCAAAAATTCAGAAAAAACCCTTGTTATTCGTTCAAATCCGTGTTATGCTGTAAATATACAAGCGATTTGGAGAAAATTGAAATAAAACAAGGAGGTTTCATCAATGGGAGTACAGTTGTTAGACAAGACCAGGAAAATCAACAAACTTCTCCATAATAATAATTCGCATAAGTTTGTTTTTAATGACATCTGTAAAGTATTGAGCGATATCCTGTTGTCAAATATCCTGGTGATCAGTAAGAAAGGTAAGGTTCTGGGTGTCAGTGTCTGGGAAGGCGTGGGAGAGATTAAAGAGCTGATTACAGGTCAGGTGGGGGGATATGTAGACCCCATGCTGAATGAAAGGCTTTTAAGCATCTTATCCACGAAAGAAAATGTGAATCTGGTTACATTAGGTTTTTCCGAAGAAAATGTAAAAGATTACCAGGCCATCATAACCCCTATTGATATCGCTGGAGAGCGCCTGGGAACGTTGTTCCTTTATAAGTCTCATGCCCAGTATGATATTGATGACATTATTTTAAGCGAATATGGAACCACAGTGGTGGGGCTGGAAATGATGCGCTCTGTTAATGAGGAAAATGCGGAAGAAACCAGAAAGATCCAGATTGTAAAATCAGCTATCAGTACGCTGTCATTTTCAGAGCTGGAAGCTATCACCCACATTTTTGAAGAACTGGATGGAAATGAGGGGATTTTGGTTGCCAGCAAGATTGCTGACCGGGTTGGAATCACCAGGTCTGTGATTGTCAATGCTCTCAGAAAGTTTGAAAGTGCCGGTGTGATCGAGTCCCGTTCTTCCGGTATGAAAGGAACTTACATCAAGGTATTGAATGATGTGATCTTTGATGAACTGAAAAATATCAAAGCTTCTAGCAAATAACGAACATATGGAAAGGGGAGGTTGTAAAAAACCTTCCCTTTTTGATAGGAAGGAGAAGTGACATGAGATTAAAGAATATTTTAATCGTTGTAAAAGATATAGAGCGGTCCAAAAAATTCTATCATGATCTGTTCGGTCTGGATATGATACTTGATAATGACGGTAATATGATCTTAACAGAAGGTCTTGTGCTGCAAGATGAGAAAATCTGGAGTACATTTATAGGGAAGGAGATCATTCCTCAAAACAATTCCTGTGAACTGTATTTTGAAGAAAAAGATATCGAAGGATTTATAGAAAAACTGGAGAAAAAATATCCATCGATTCAATATGTCAACAGACTTATGACTCATAGCTGGGGACAAAAGGTGATCCGATTTTATGACCCTGATGGAAATCTGATAGAGGTAGGAACACCTATGTGACAGGCGGGGGACCATTTCTTTAGAAAAAGTGTAAAAACCGCTTGCATACAGGCATTTCTTATGATATAGTTGAAAGGCTGATAAAAAACACGTCTGCTGATTCCAGGAAACGGTGCCTGTGACCCAGGTCTTTCCGGAAGCAAGAGAAGCAGGCGGAAGAAAAAACCAAACGGAGGTAGAAACATGAGCGTTATTTCAATGAAACAGCTTTTGGAAGCAGGTGTACATTTCGGACACCAGACAAGAAGATGGAACCCTAAAATGGCTCCTTACATCTATACCGAGAGAAACGGTATCTACATCATCGACTTACAGAAATCTGTAGGCAAGGTTGATGAAGCTTATAAGGCAATCTCTGATATTGCTGCTGAGGGCGGCACTATTCTGTTCGTAGGAACAAAGAAACAGGCTCAGGATGCGATCAAGACAGAAGCAGAGCGTTGCGGCATGTTCTATGTAAATGAAAGATGGCTGGGCGGTATGCTGACCAACTTCAAGACAATCCAGTCTAGAATTGCAAGACTGAAAGAAATCGAGGCTATGTCTGAGGATGGTACTTTTGATGTACTTCCTAAGAAAGAAGTTATTGCTCTGAAGAAAGAGTGGGAGAAGCTGGAGAAGAACCTGGGCGGAATCAAAGATATGAAGAGAATTCCGGATGCTATTTTCGTAGTAGATCCGAAGAAGGAAAGAATCTGTGTTCAGGAAGCTCATACTCTGGGAATCCCTCTGATCGGTATTGCTGATACCAACTGTGATCCGGAAGAACTGGATTACGTAATTCCGGGTAACGATGATGCAATCAGAGCCGTTAAGCTGATCGTAGCTAAGATGGCAGATGCAGTGATCGAGGCTAACCAGGGCGAAGCAATTGCTGACGGAGAACTGGAAGCAGGCGAGGAAATGTTTGAAGCAGAGGCAGAAGCAGCTGTAGAAGAGTAATTTGACTGAAAGTGCTTCAGCCTGATATGGGTTGGAGCACTTTATATATTCACCACTCACTAGAATAATGGAGGGAAAAGAAATGGCAGCAGTTACCGCAGCAATGGTAAAAGAGTTAAGAGAAATGACAGGCGCTGGAATGATGGACTGTAAGAAGGCTCTTGCAGCAACCGACGGCGATATGGATAAGGCAGTAGAGTTCCTGAGAGAAAAGGGACTGGCAGGCGCAGCAAAGAAAGCTGGCCGTATTGCAGCAGAAGGTATCGTATATACCGATATCACAGCAGATGAGAAGAAGGCTGTTGTAGTAGAAGTAAATGCAGAGACAGACTTTGTTGCAAAGAACGAGAAATTCAGAAATTATGTAGCAGATGTTGCTGCACAGGCACTGAATACCACAGCAAGCGATATGGAAAGCTTCCTGGCAGAAAAGTGGGAGAAAGATCCAACTCTTACGGTAAAAGAAGCTCTGTCTTCTCAGATTTCCATCATCGGTGAGAACATGAACATCAGAAGATTTGAGCAGATGGAAGAGGAAAATGGTTTTGTTGCTTCCTACATCCATGCAGGTGGAAAGATCGGTGTTCTGATTGACGTTGAGACTGATGTAGTAAACGATGCTGTAAAAGAGATGGCAAGAAACGTGGCTATGCAGGCAGCAGCTCTGAAGCCTCTGTATACCAGTGAGAAAGAAGTTGATGCTGATTACATTGAGAAGGAGAAAGAAATCCTTACAGTAGCAGCTAAGAACGAGAAGCCAGACGCAAATGATAAGATCATCAGCGGTATGGTTATGGGACGTATTAAGAAAGAACTGAAAGAAATCTGTCTGCTGGATCAGGTATATGTAAAGGCAGAAGATGGAAAGCAGAGCGTAGCTGCTTATGTTGAATCTGTAGCAAAAGCAAACAATGCAAAGATCACCATCAAGAAATTCATCCGTTTTGAGACAGGTGAAGGTCTTGAGAAGAAAGAAGAGAACTTTGCTGAGGAAGTTGCAAAACAGATGGGAATGTAATCTCATAAATTTGAAAATTGAATGAAACACTAGAATAAGCATCTTACCAAATGGTAGGGTGCTTATTTTAAGTCTCTTTCTCAAGAGTTGGGGTAAAGTTTTTTTGAGGCACAGGTATATATCACCTGTGTCTCTTTTTGAGTATGAGCTTTAGCCTGTTAAGGCAAACTATTATACGAAAAATCACCTTTTCATTTCAATAGAGTTGTTAAGGCACTATTATAGACAGGAAAGGAGTTTTTATGGCAAATAAAAATTATGGTTTAGCTCATATAAAAAAATAGATGTGCAAGTATCACATTGTATTTGCAGTGATATTTTCCATTGTATCAATACCATCAAGGAAAGCTGCTTCTTCATTTGATATTGCCACTTGGGGAAAGACCAAAGAGCAATCAACCGGAAGAGTATCTGCGCTGTTATCGGCTACGAAATAATTTTACGACCAGACAACTTGCTGAGCAGGCATTGTTCCGGCAACTTTGCTGAAATATGAGCAGGGGCTTACGCAGATACCATATGATACCGCTGTAAGGATCTCAGAACGGCTGAAAATTGATGCGGAACTTCTCTGTAATTCATTTGCTGCGTTCATTGCATCGCCTTATAAAGGGGCTTTGAAGACAATCAGAGAAGAATTAAAACTGAATTAGCGTGAGTGTGCCGAGCTTGTTGGCTTGAAAGCAAGCTACTACTATCAGATGGAAAAAGGGAATCGCAGACCTTCCAGAAAAGTCTATCAGCAAATTATGGATGCCGTAAATGCAAAGCAATCGACGAACTTCGCATAAGGATATAAACAGACTACAATGGTTTTAGAAAGAGAAATTGATTGGAGGTATCCTTATGAGACAAGAGTTTAGATATTATCAGTGTGGCGATTATTTTATTCCTGATATCCAGTTGAGTCCATACAAACACAAAGTGTTGGGCAAATACGGCAGAATGAGGAGAGCATGGAGAAGATGTGATCCTGAAAAATGTAACGGAAGATGAAAATCATAATCTGACCATTGGTGATAATGGAGATTTTTATAACAAGGGTTTTCAGGGGAAAACGCTTGACCTGACGGGAATGATTACAGATATAGAGGGAACCACAGAATATCATATTACGGCCATCGCAGACAAAGGATTTTACTGGTGCGACAGCTTGGAGACCATTGTGTGTCCAGACAGCCTGGAGAGTATCGGGAGGGGAGCCTTTAATAGTTGCGACGCTCTTAAATTGGTGGAATTGCCGGATGGATTGAGGAATATCGGAGAGAATGCTTTTTGGGCATGTCAATCCCTGGAATTCATTGAATTGCCGGATGGGTTAGAGAGTATCGAGGGTGGTGTTTTTAGAAAATGTAAATTCCTCCGGTCTATTAAACTGCCGGATGGATTGAAAAGCATCGGGGCGAGTGCTTTTAATGAGTGTTATGCTCTAGAATCCGTGGAACTGCCGGCTAGTCTGAATCGTATCGATATCATGGCTTTTTGGGGTTGTACAGCTTTAAAGACTGTTACAGTATATCCCTTGACTCCGCCGATTTTAGGGGAAAATGCGTTTGTACACTGTCCTTTACAGAGTATCAGTATCCCTGAAAGCAGCGTAGAAGATTATCAAAATGCAGAGGGATGGAAGGATTACACAGCACAGATGGAGGCAAGTCTCCACGTTGTGACGGTGGAAACAGACGGAAATGGAACAGCGGCCGCATCGCCTGCAATAGCATCGCAGGGAACAAAAGTAGCTTTGACCTTTATCCCCGATTCCGGATATGAATTTGACTGCTGGGAAATGGTCGCCGGCGAAGCTACAATCGCTGATCATACATTTATCATGCCGGACGAAGATGTCATAGTCCGGGCCAGTTTCAAAAAAATAAAGGCAGACAGTGGTGGAGACAGCAGCAAAACTGTCAGCGATTCTTCGTCGGAAGGTGCTATTATATATGGTACGCAGGAGCATCCCTATATGACCGGTGTACAAGGGGAATGGGTTCTGGAATATGAAAGCAAATCAGGAGAGGAAAGGGCAGCGTGGAAATTCCAGTTTCATGATGGCACTATGTTATATTCTCGTTGGGCATATATGGATAATCCCTATGCTCCGGAGGTTCAGGCTGGATACGATTGGTTTCTGTTTGATGAACGCGGCGAGATGGTGACAGGGTGGTATTACGATAGCAAAAAAGACAGCTGGTACTATCTGCATGATAAGTCGGATGGAAGACTGGGAGCCATGGAAACTGGGTGGTTTACAGCTGTGGATGGAAATCAGTATTATTTTGATCCTGTTACAGGGAAAATGGCTGCAGGGTACAGAGATATAGACGGAAAAAGCTATTATTTCAGAGAAGACAGAAGTACAGCAGAGAACGCAAAGCTGTATGGTGCATGGTTAGATGAATAACGCTGTAAAAAGGGCGCCTGGATCATCTTTTGCTGATGGTCCAGGCGCCCTTTTACGTTGAGGGTATTGTTACATTTGAATGCCTGATTCCAAAGCCAGCCGGAACATATTGCCCAGATGAGTGGCTCTGGCTTCCGGAGAAAGTTCTTCTCCAGTCCATTTGTTGTCTGTGACGGTTACCATGCAGGTGGCTTTTTTTCCAAGCGCTTTTGCGTTGCAGAACAGAGCGAAAGATTCCATTTCCAGTGCTTTGACTTCGCTCATGTAAGCCGGCGGTTCGCTGGGAACATCCTCACGGTAGAATACGTCACCGGAACAGACAGGACCTACCACAAGGTTTAAGTTGGTATCTGCGGCAGTCTGTATGATCAGATCATTTAACTCTTTGCTGGCGGGAAGACAATTCCCGGAAAAACCATGCTGAATGAAAGCATAGTTGGAATTGGCATAGGCCTTGTCAGCCAGTATCACGTCCATGATTTTGATATCAGAAGAGCCGGCACCGGCAGTGCCGATCCGGATGATATTTTCAACTCCATAAAAGGCGAATAATTCGTAGGAGTAAATACCCATGCTGGCCATACCCATACCAGATCCCATGACGGAAATCTTTTTTCCGTGGTAAGTACCGGTGTATCCCAGCATTCCCCTAACCTGGTTGACACATACTGCATCAGTGAGGTAAGTTTCCGCAATAAATTTAGCCCGCAGCGGATCTCCGGGCATCAGAACCGTTCTGGCAAAATCCCCCGGTTTTGCTTCATTGTGAGGAGTAGGAGCTCCTTTGTGAAATCCCATAATTCATGATCCTTCCTTTCTTTTCCGTAATAACTTTATTATACATACTTTTCGGGAAAAGGGATAGCAGAAAATGGAAAAGCCGTGATATACTAGGGAAAAGGAGAGTGGAGAGATGAACGGAACGGGAAAACAGATTGATGAGTATTCTTATGAACTTGGAGTAATGGATTGCTTTTGCGAGATGACGGCGGCAGGTCTGAAACGGCTGGCCATGAGCCACCCCTGTGCAGACAGGGAAATATGGAAATCCTATGAACCGGAGGTCATCCGTCTGTGTCAGGAGTATGAGATTTCTTTTTATCCGGAGACAGAGCCGCTGATCACGGATCTGTTTCCACCCAGAATGAATGAGGGAACCTGTCATTATCTGTTTTATCGGGAACAAGAAGTGATAGAAGAATATCTGGCTCTAAAAAAAGACAAGGAAAGAGCCGTCCAGGAAAATGAATATGATTCCCAGAAACGGTATGAGATTGCCTGGAGGCTGGGAAAACTGTTATCTTATCCTGATGAGGGAATCCGGCGTTGTATTGAGAAAACAAGGCAAGAAATGGAATGTTCGTGAAAGAAATAAGATATTTTTGCAACTTTTTCCTTTTTTCTGCGTCTAACAGATACCGTATAAAAAATATAGGTATATCTGTATAGATACAGAAGAAAGGAAGGTAATCAAAATGATTAGACAAAAGATGAAAAAATTAGGAGCAGCTCTGGTTCTTTGCACATTGGTGTTTTCTGTTTCGGCGCCGGCAATGTCTGTATATGCACGTCCCAGAAAGAATGTACGGACAAATTATGTAGCAGATGAAACAGCCATGAGAGATACTGCCGGGAAGGTACAGAAAGCATTTGATGAAAAAAATATTGACGAGCTTTCCAACTTGTGCGCTTATCCGCTTGCCTTTGTGGATCAGAATGGAAATTCTAAATGGATACAGGGGAAGAAGGAATTGAAGGCATTGGGAACAGAACAGATCTTCACAGAAGAAATGAGGGAAGTAGTAGGCTCTGCTAATGCAGCTAAGATCCAGCCGGATAAAAAGGGAGCGTTGAAGCTTGGGGAAGATGGTGGAGTGGTTTTAAAACGGGTAAAAAAGAAGTGGAAGGTTACAAAAATCGAAGTGAAAGGTTCGGCAGAAACCGGTGAAAAAAATATGGTCCAGGCGGCGGAACAGTTTCAGAGGACATTTTATTACAGGGATTTGGAGACTTTATCCAAACAATGCAGTTATCCTGTGAAAATATATTTTACAGACGGAACTGTCCAGGATATCCAGTCTGCGGGAAAACTGGTGGAATTAGGGGAAAATAAAGTTTTTACCGATGATCTGGTAAATCAGGTGAACGAGGTGAATGCAGGAACTCTAACGGAAGGGGAAAAAATACAGGTAGGAGGAATCAGCAGTTTCTGGATGGAAAAAACGAATGGAGTATGGAAAATTAATATGATCGTACAGTAGAATAGAAAAGGGCTGGAAAATCAGTGCAGGACTGCTTTTCCAGCCCTTTTCCGTATTTATTTTCTGCCAGGGATAATCTCGATCCAGTAGTTGTCCGGGTCGGAAATAAAATAAATTCCCATATCAGGGTTTTCATAGCAGATACAGCCCATTTCTTTATGCTTTTTGTGAGCAGCCTCCATATTATCGGTGGTGAAGGCAAGGTGAATCTCATTGTCACCCAGATCATAATGGTCTTTTCCCCAGTCTCTTAACCAGGTGAGTTCCAGTTCAAAACCAGTAGTGCCATCTCCCAGATATACCAGGATAAAACTTCCATCAGCAGCTTCTTTCCTTCGAGTTTCTTTTAAGCCTAAAGCTTCCTGATAAAAGCGGATAGACTTTTCCAGATCCATAACATTGTAGTTGTAGTGAGCAAATTGAAAATTCATATCGTCTCCTCCTTTACAGTTAGAGTATAGTGTTTTGACTAGAGGACGTCAAGAGATGCTTTTCGGTTCTTTTTTGGATACATGACAAAAAATGTTGAATTTGTATAAGCGTCATGCTATACTGTTTTTACATGAATGCAAAAACTGTTTTCATGCAAATATTTGCCCACCATCAGAAGATGGTCAAGCCCGGACGGACAGGCGGGGCAGCTGCCGAAAGTGGCTGATATGCCACGTTATTGATTGAGTTAAAAGCTCAAATTTTATAAGTTGATTACTTTATAATCAGTACCATAGGGTGCAATATCACTTGTGAAACGGTCAATAAAAGAGTAGTAACAGTAAATATTTGCTATATAGGCTCTGAAAATAGTTTTTGCGGAATCACAAAAAGTAAGGTATTCTGCGGCTTTTCATGGCTATAAGATTAAGACTTAGGACAGGTGAGATTTTAGTTTCCCTGTCCTTTTTGTTGTGAAAGAAAAGGCAGGGGAAAGACAGGAGAAAAAGGAGCAGAAAACAGATGGACAGAGAAAAACAGAAAAAAGCCCCGGTGTATGAGGCTTTGGAAAAATTCAAAAAGCGCCGGGTGGTGCCATTTGATGTACCTGGGCATAAACGGGGCAGGGGAAATCCTGAATTAAGAGAACTGTTGGGAGAAAAGTGTGTCAGTTTGGACGTGAATTCCATGAAACCACTGGATAACCTGTGTCACCCGGTTTCCGTTATTAAAGAAGCAGAAGAATTGACAGCGGAGGCTTTTCGGGCAGATCATGCGTTTTTCATGGTAGGCGGAACCACATCATCTGTCCAGAGTATGGTACTTTCGGCCTGTAAAGCGGGGGATAAGATTATCCTGCCCAGAAATGTACATAAAAGCGTGATCAACGCTCTGGTCCTCTGCGGGGCGGTACCGGTGTATGTAAATCCGGAAGTAGACCAGAGACTGGGAATTTCCCTGGGTATGGAACTGTCCCAGGTGGAGAAAGCCATTGAGGAGAATCCGGATGCGGTCTGTATTCTGGTAAATAATCCTACCTATTACGGAATCTGTTCCGATCTTCGCAGGATTGTAGATGTGGCCCATAAACATGGAATGCTGGTACTGGTAGACGAAGCTCATGGAACTCATCTCTATTTTGGAGAGGGACTGCCAGTGTGTGCCATGGATGCAGGGGCAGATATGGCATCGGTATCCATGCACAAGTCAGGAGGAAGCCTGACCCAGAGTTCTCTTTTACTGACCAATAAAAATGTAAACTGGGAGTATGTGAGCCAGATCATCAATCTGATGCAGACCACCAGCGCTTCCTACCTGCTTCTGTCCAGCCTGGATATTTCCCGGAGAAATCTGGCTCTCAGGGGAAAGGAATCATTTGCCAAAGTAAAAGAGATGGCGGAATACGCCAGGACAGAGATCAATGCGGTAGGCGGTTATTATGCCTATGGAAAAGAACTGGTAAACGGTGGAAGTGTCTTTGATTTTGATGTGACAAAACTTTCCGTCTATACCAGAGACATTGGCCTGGCGGGTATTGAGGTATATGATTTCCTGAGAGATGAGTATGATATCCAGATCGAGTTCGGAGATATTACCAATATCCTGGCTTATATTTCCATTGGAGACCGGATACAGGACATTGAACGTTTGGTTGGAGCTTTGGCAGATATTAAACGTCTGTATTCCAAAGACCCGTCTACCATTCCGGAAGTAGGATATATAGCCCCAAAAGTACTCATGTCTCCCCAGCAGGCATTTTACGGAAAGAAACGTTCTCTTCCCATTCGGGAAACAGCAGGCTGGGTCTGCAGTGAGTTTGTCATGTGTTATCCGCCGGGTATTCCGATTCTGGCGCCAGGAGAACTGATTACGGAAGAGATTATTGATTATATTGTTTATGCAAAGGAAAAAGGCTGTTCCATGCAGGGTCCGGAAGATCCGGAAGTGGAATATCTGAATGTGCTGGAATCCTTTTGAGAAAGGAGAATTATGGAACTTTGGTTTTCAGACTATCATACGGACAATGTAAAAGTGTCTATCAAGGTGGACCGGCAGCTGTTTGGAAAAGATACGGATTTTCAGAGGATCGATGTATTTGATTCCCAGGAGTTCGGCCGTTTCATCAGTTCAGACGGGACTATCGTATTTTCAGAAAAAGATGAATTTACTTATGATGAGATGATCGTTCATGTGCCTATGGCCGTTCATCCTCATGTGGAAAAAGTCCTGGTCATTGGCGGCGGCGATGGAGGCGTATGCCGGGAGCTGGGGCATTATGAGGAAATCCGCCAGATTGATGTAGTGGAAACGGATCAGATATTCGTTGATGTATGCCGGGAATTTTTCCCGGATAATGCCTGCGGTTTGAATGATCCCAGGGTTTCTATTTATTATGAAGACGGGTTGCGTTTCCTCCGGTCGAAACAGGGGGAATATGACCTGATCATCAATGATGCCATTGATCCGCTGGGACATACGGCAGGGCTGTTTACCAAGGAGTTTTATGGCAACTGTTATAAAGCACTGAGGGAAGACGGCATTATGGTATATCAGCATGGAAGTCCGTTTTATGATGAGGATGAGGAATCCTGCCGGGTCATGCACCGGAAAGCATATCGGAGCTTTCCCATAAGCCGGGTCTATCAGGCCCATATTCCTACCTGTTCTTCCGGATACTGGCTGTTTGGGTTTGCATCAAAAAAATATCATCCGCTGAATGATCTGGATGAGAAGAGATGGAAGAAACGGGGAATCAAAACCTGGTATTATACAACGAATCTTCACAAAGGAGCCTTTATGCTTCCGAAATATGTGGAAGACATGCTTGAGGAAGAAGAGCAGTAACAGAGGATAAATAGGAGAAATCATAGGGAAAAGGAGAAAAAAAGATGAGCAGATTACTGGTAATTGGATGCGGCGGAGTTGCCAAAGTGGCAATTCATAAATGTTGTCAGAACAGCGGTGTATTTAAGGAGTTATGCATTGCCAGCAGAACAAAGGAGAAATGTGACGGGGTGAAGCAGGAACTGGAGGGGAAGACAGAGACAGTCATTACCACAGCACAGGTGAATGCAGATGACAAAGAAGAACTGGTAAAACTGATCCGTTCTTATCGTCCGGATACGGTATTAAATGTGGCGCTGCCCTATCAGGATCTGACCCTTATGGATGCCTGCCTGGAGTGCGGTGTAGATTATGTGGATACCGCTAACTATGAGCCGGAAAATACAGATGATCCAGAGTGGAGAGCGATTTATGAAAAACGGTGTCAGGAAGAAGGATTTACTGCATATTTTGACTATTCCTGGCAGTGGGCATATAAGGAAAAATTTGAAAAAGCAGGGCTGACAGCTCTTTTAGGAAGCGGTTTTGATCCTGGTGTAACCAGCGTATTTTCTGCTTATGCCCTGAAACATTATTTTGATGAGATTGAGACGATTGATATTCTGGACTGCAATGGAGGAGACCATGGTTATCCGTTTGCTACCAATTTTAATCCGGAGATCAATCTGAGGGAAGTATCGGCAAATGGTTCTTACTGGGAAAATGGCCATTGGGTGGAAACCAAACCCATGGAGATCAAGAGAGAGTATGATTTCCCACAGGTAGGGAAAAAGGATATGTATCTGCTTCATCATGAGGAGATTGAGTCCCTGGCAAAAAATATTCCGGGTGTGAAAAGAATCCGTTTCTTTATGACATTTGGACAGAGCTATCTGACTCATATGAAATGCCTGGAAAATGTAGGGATGTTGTCCACTTCTCCCATTGAGTTTGAAGGAAAAGAAATCGTGCCGATCCAGTTTTTAAAGGCTCTTTTACCGGACCCGGCTTCTCTGGGACCAAGAACTGTGGGAAAAACAAATATTGGCTGTATTTTCCATGGTAAAAAGGATGGAAAAGAAAAGACCATTTACATATACAACGTATGCGACCATCAGGAATGTTACCGGGAAGTAGGTTCTCAGGCAATCTCTTACACCACAGGGGTACCGGCTATGATCGGAACCGCTCTGGTGGCTTCCGGACAGTGGAAGAAGCCGGGAGTATTTAATGTGGAGGAGTTTGATCCGGATCCGTTTATGGATATGCTGAATCAGTATGGACTTCCATGGGTAGTAGAGGAAAATCCGGCGGTAGTGGAATGAGAGAAGAATTTAAGACCATAAAAACGCCATGTTATGTGGTGGATGAGAAAAAACTGAAAGAAAACCTGACCGTATTAAAGCAGGTACAGGAGCAGTCCGGATGCCGGATCCTGCTGGCACAGAAAGCATTTTCCATGTATTCCCTTTATCCTCTGATCGGGGAATATCTCTGCGGTACCACAGCCAGCGGTTTGTATGAAGCCAGACTGGGACATGAGGAGATGGGAAAGGAAAACCATGTCTTTGCTCCTGCATACCGGGAAGAAGATATGGCAGAGCTGGTGAAAATCTGTGACCATGTGATATTAAATTCTTTTTCCCAGCTGGAAAAGCACAGAAAGATTCTGAAAGAGAGCGGAGTGAGCGTGGGAATGCGGGTGAACCCGGAGCATTCCACTCAGGAAGGCCATGAAATTTATGATCCGTGCGCATATGGTTCCAGATTGGGAGTGACAAAAGCTGATTTTCGTCCGGAATTTCTTGATGACCTGGATGGGCTGCATTTCCATACTCTTTGTGAACAGGGAGCAGAAGAACTGATCGAGACCTTTCAGGCATTTGAAGAGAAATTCGGAGTTTATTTAAAGAAGATGAAATGGCTGAATCTGGGAGGCGGCCATCACATTACCAGGCCTGGTTACCGGGTGGACAAACTGGTGGATCTGGTCAGATATATCCGAGAAACCTATGGGGTTACGGTATATCTGGAGCCGGGGGAGGCCATTGCCCTCAATGCCGGTTATCTGGTGACAGAGGTAATGGATGTGGTAAAGAATGGAATGGAGATCCTGATCCTGGATGCTTCTGCTGCCTGCCATATGCCTGACGTTTTGGAGATGCCGTATCGGCCTCCTCTTCAGGGGGGATATCTGCCGGGAGAGAAGCCGTATACCTATCGGCTCTCTTCGGTTACCTGCCTGGCAGGAGATGTGATCGGAGACTACAGTTTTGAGAAACCGGTCCGGACAGGAGACCGGCTGGTATTTGAAGATATGGCCATCTATTCCATGGTCAAAAATAATACATTTAACGGGATTCCTCTGCCGGCTATTGGATTGTTGAAGGAAAACGGCGGAATTCAGCTGGTAAAGGAATTCGGGTATGAAGATTTTAAAGGAAGACTTTCATGATGAAACAATTAAAGGGAACTCCGAAAGCAGATGGATTTTTTATGCCAGGAGAATTTGAACCTCACAGGGGCTGCCTGATGATATGGCCGTCCCGTCCCGGTTCCTGGGCATATGGGGCCGCCCCTGCCAGAAAAGCATTTTCCCAGGTGATCCGAGCCATTGCAGAAAGTGAGCCGGTATGGGTAGCGGCAGGAAAAGACTGTCTGGAAGATGCCAGGGAAAATCTGAAGGATATTCCGGGAGTGACGGTATTTGAAGCGGAAACCGATGATGCCTGGGCCAGGGATACAGCGCCTACCTTTGTCAGAAATCAGGCAGGCAAGGTAAGAGGAGTAAACTGGGAATTCAATGCCTGGGGAGGTACAGAGGATGGTTTATACCAGTCCTGGGAGAAAGATAATGCATTTGCAGAAATTTCCGGTGACTATCTAGGGTATGAACTGTATGATGCGTCTCCTTTTGTACTGGAAGGAGGAAGTATCCACAGCGATGGACAGGGGACTGTCCTGGTGACGGAAGCCTGTCTCCTCAGTAAGGGCAGAAACCCTCAATGGAGCAGGGAACAGATTGAGGAGAAACTGAAGGATTATCTGGGAGCGGAAACGGTGATCTGGCTTCCCAGAGGAATCTACAATGATGAAACCAATGAGCATGTAGATAATGTGTGTGCGTTTATCCGTCCTGGAGAAGTGGTTCTGGCATGGACAGATAAGAAAGAAGACCCGCAGTATGAACTTTCCAGACAGTGCCTGGAAACACTGGAACATCAGAAAGATGCCAGAGGAAGAAAGATTAAGGTACACCTTCTGCCAATACCAGATGTACCGGTGGTAGTGGAACAGAAGGATCTGGACGGCCTTTCTTTTGAAGAGGGAGAGGACACCAGGGAAGTGGGAGAGCGTCTGGCGGCTTCTTATGTGAATTTTTATTTTTCCAATGGAGCAGTCGTCATGCCGGCTTTTGGGGGAGCAAATGAAGAAAGTGACAGGCGGGCAGCGAAAATTTTGCAAACTGTCTGCCCGGAACGAAAAGTGATACCGGTATATGCCAGAGATATCCTGACGGGCGGCGGAAATATCCATTGCATTACCCAGCAGATTCCAGAAGGGAGAATAGGATGAGAAATATAAAAGTAGCAGCGGTTCAGATGAGATGCAGCCGTGACCGGGAAGATAATCTGAAAAAGGCGGAGCAGATGGTCCGGAAAGCAGCTGCCGGCGGTGCAAAACTGATCTTGCTGCCGGAACTGTTTGAACGGGAGTATTTCTGTCAGCAGAGAAGATATGAGTTTTATGAATATGCCTTAAGTGCAGAAGAAAATCCTGCTGTTCGCATGGGGCAGCGTCTGGCGGCGGAACTGGAAGTGGTTCTGCCTATCAGCTTTTATGAAAAAGACGGAAACAGCCTGTACAATTCTGTGGCCTGTGTGGATGCAGACGGAAAACTATTAGGAGTTTACCGTAAGACCCATATTCCGGATGATCATTATTACCAGGAAAAATTTTATTTTACTCCAGGAGATACCGGATTTCAGGTGTTTGATACGGCTGCAGGAAAGATAGGAGTGGGAATCTGCTGGGATCAGTGGTTTCCTGAGACAGCCAGATGTATGGCGCTTCTTGGGGCTGAAATCCTTTTATATCCTACAGCCATCGGTTCGGAACCGATTCTGGACTGTGACAGTATGAACCACTGGAGACGGTGTATGCAGGGGCATAGTGCGGCAAATCTGGTCCCAGTAGTAGCAGCAAACCGGATCGGTCTGGAAACGGTGGAGCCGTGCAGGGAAAATGGATACCAGCAATCGGAACTTCTGTTTTATGGCTCTTCTTTTATGACGGACGGAACGGGAGAAATTCTTCAGTCCGGGTCCAGGGACCAGGAAGAAGTGCTGTTCCAGGAGTATGAGCTGGATACATTGGGGAAGGAAAGACTGGCGTGGGGACTGTTCCGAGACAGAAGACCGGAATGTTACCGATTGATCGCAGGGCTGAAAGAGAGATAGGATTTTCTGCTTTTCAAATGTTTGGGAATATGTTATAATTTTCTGAAGCAGAATGTATGGATCTGCGAATAGGAAGTCCAGAGAGGAAAATTATGAAAACCAACAGAGTATTGTTAAAATTAAGCGGTGAGGCTTTAGCCGGATCGAAAAAAACAGGTTTTGATGAAGATACAGTCAGGAATGTGGCAAAACAGGTGAAAATGTCTGTGGACCAGGGTGTGCAGGTAGGCATTGTGATCGGCGGAGGAAATTTCTGGAGAGGAAGGACCAGCAATGCCATTGACCGTACCAAAGCAGATCAGATTGGTATGCTGGCAACCGTGATGAACTGTATTTATGCTTCTGAAATATTCCGTACGGAAGGAATGAGGACAAGGATTTTTACGCCATTCCAGTGCGGTGCGATGACAGAACTTTTTTCCAAAGACAGAGCCAATCAGAGTTTTACTGAGGGAGAAGTGGTGTTCTTTGCCGGAGGAACCGGTCATCCCTATTTCTCCACGGATACGGGAATCGTGCTTCGGGCGATTGAAATGGAGGCAGACTGCATCCTGTTGGCAAAGGCAGTTGACGGTGTATATGACAGCGATCCTAAGATCAATCCGGCTGCAAAACGGTACGATACCATTTCCATTGAGGAAGTGATTGAGAAGAAACTAGCTGTGGTTGACCTCACAGCTTCCATCATGTGTATGGAACATAAGATGCCTATGGCAGTATTTGATTTGAATGAAAAAGACAGCATCGCCAATGCGATGACGGGAAAAATAAATGGCACTGTGGTGACCGTATAACAGGAGGGCATATGGATAAGGAAAAATTGCAGGTGTATGAGAATAAGATGAACAAATCCCTGGACGCACTTCAGAACGAATATGCGTCAATTCGTGCAGGGAGGGCGAATCCTCATGTTCTGGACAAATTGAAAGTGGATTATTACGGTTCCCCTACTCCGTTGCAGCAGGTGGGAAATATTTCTGTTCCGGAAGCGCGAATGATCGTGATCCAGCCTTGGGAAAAGAGCCTGCTGAAAGAAATCGAAAAAGCAATCCTTACCTCTGACCTGGGAATCAACCCGACGAATGACGGAACCGTGATCCGTCTGGTATTCCCGGAACTGACTGAGGAAAGAAGAAAAGAACTGGCAAAAGATGTGAAGAAAAAAGGCGAAAATACAAAAGTAGCCATCAGAAATATCCGTCGTGATGCTAATGATGCGTTCAAGAAGATGGAAAAAGCAGACGAGATTTCAGAAGATGATCTGGCTGAGGCAGAAGAGAAGATCCAGAAGCTGACAGATAAGATGATTGCAGAAGTAGATAAGGCAATTGAAGCTAAGACAAAAGAAATCATGACAGTATAAAAGAAAGACAAGGGGGCGGGAACAGAAAGTAACCGTCCCTTTTTGACGTTGGGGAGCAAGTCAGGTCATAGCTCTTCTAACGGACGGGAGGAGAAAAATGGAAAATATGGAACATATGATAATTCCGGAACATGTGGCCCTGATTTTGGACGGAAATGGAAGATGGGCGAAACGGCGGGGACTTCCAAGGACCATGGGGCATAAAGAAGGCTGTGTTACCGTGGAGAAGACTGTGGAGATAGCAGCCAGAATGGGAATCAAATATCTGACCGTATATGGATTTTCCACGGAGAACTGGAAGCGGTCTATGGAAGAGGTAGGGGCGCTGATGCAGTTGTTCCGGTACTACATGGTCAGACTGCTGAAGATAGCCAAGGCTCATAATGTCCGGGTAAAAATGATCGGAGAAAGAAGCCGGTTTGACCGGGATATTGTGGAAGGAATCAACCGGCTGGAAGAAGAGACAAAGAATAATACAGGAATGACGTTTATCATTGCGGTCAACTATGGTGGTAGGGACGAGATTGTCCGTGCTGTCAGGAAACTGGCCGCTGATGTGGAAACTGGCCGTCTGGTAAAAGAAGACATTACAGAAGAAGTGATGGAATCTTATCTGGATACGGCAGGAATCCCGGACCCGGATCTTCTGATCCGTACCAGCGGGGAACTTCGCCTTTCTAATTATCTGTTATGGCAGCTGGCTTATACGGAAATCTATGTAACCGATTGTCTGTGGCCTGATTTTAATAAAGAGGAATTAGAAAAAGCCATCGCTGCGTACAATAAGAGAGACAGAAGGTTCGGCGGAGTAAAGACTTCATAATCAGAAGGGAGAATGTTATGTTTACCAAAAGGCTTATCAGCGGGATTGTCCTGGTCATCATTGCCCTTGCTGTAGTCATTACCGGAGGACCTGTCCTGTTTGCAGTGACCTGTGGGATTTCCCTGATCGGATTATTTGAACTTTACCGTGTACTGGATATTCACCGTAATGCTGTGGGTTATACCGGATATCTGTCAGTAGCTGCATATTTTGCATTTTTATGGCTGCAGGATATAGAGGGGATTGGAATGGTCATGGTTTTATCGGTCATGGTGCTTATGGCGGTATATGTCATTACGTTTCCTAAATATAAGACCGATCAGATTACAGGAGCTTTTTTTGGAGTGGTATATGTGGCCGTGATGCTGTCCTATCTCTACCAGACGAGAATACTGCCGGATGGAAAGTATCTGGTATGGCTGATCTTTTTAAGTTCCTGGGGATGTGATACCTGTGCATACTGTGTGGGAATGCTCATAGGAAAACACCGGCTGGCACCGGTACTCAGTCCGAAAAAATCCATAGAGGGAGCGGTGGGAGGAGTACTGGGGGCTGCGCTTCTGGGATTCCTCTATGCATTGGTCTTCGGAGCACATATGGACGAAGTACAGAATCCTCAGGTGGCATGCGCAGCTGCCTGCGCCATTGCAGCAGTAATTTCCCAGATTGGGGACCTGGCTGCATCAGCAATCAAAAGAAATCACAATGTAAAAGATTATGGGCATCTGATTCCCGGCCATGGGGGTATCCTGGACCGGTTTGACAGCATGATCTTTACAGCTCCAGCCATCTTTTTTGCTCTGAGTTATCTGGCGTAAATCATGGAGGTTTTAAGGAAATATATGAAAACAATAGGAATTCTTGGCTCTACCGGTTCCATTGGGACCCAGACACTGCAGGTAGTAGAGCAGAATGGAGATATCAAAGTGACCGCTCTGGCTGCAGGGAGCAATATCCGTCTGCTGGAGCAGCAGATACGGAAATTCCGTCCTAAGCTGGCTGCTGTGTGGACGGAGGAAAAAGCAAAGGAACTGAAACAGGCGGTTGCAGACCTGGATGTGGAAGTTGTCTGGGGAATGGATGGGCTGCTGGCTGTCGCTACGGAACCGGAGTCGGAGATCCTGGTGACTGCAATTGTGGGCATGATCGGTATCAGACCTACGATTGCGGCTATGGAAGCGGGAAAAGATATTGCTCTGGCAAATAAGGAAACGCTGGTGACCGCAGGACATATCATCATGCCTCTTGCAAAAGAAAAGGGAGTCCGTCTGCTTCCGGTAGACAGTGAACACAGCGCCATTTTCCAATGCCTGAATGGAGAACACAGCCAGGGGAGAGCAAATAAAATCCATAAAATCCTTCTGACAGCTTCCGGGGGACCGTTCCGGGGAAGGACCAGGGAAGAGATGGCAGGCATCCAGGTGGAAGATGCCTTGAAACACCCAAACTGGTCTATGGGACAGAAGATTACCATTGATTCCTCTACCATGGTAAACAAAGGCCTGGAAGTCATGGAAGCGAAGTGGCTGTTTGGCGTGGAAATGGATCAGGTTCAGGTAGTTGTCCAGCCACAGAGTGTGATTCACTCCATGGTGGAATTTGAAGATGGTGCAGTGATGGCTCAGCTGGGGACTCCGGATATGAAGCTGCCGATCCAATATGCCCTTTATTATCCGGAGAGGAGAGTACTTCCCGGTGACAGACTGGATTTCTGGAAATTAAAGGAAATCAGATTTGAAAAACCGGATTTTGAAAATTTCCAGGGACTGTCTCTCGCGTACCGGGCAGGAAAGATGGGCGGTTCCATGCCCACAGTATTTAATGCAGCCAATGAGCTGGCAGTGAGCATGTTTTTAAATCGGAAAATTGGGTATCTTACTATCGTGGATATGATCCAGGCTGCCATGGAACATCATCATCTGATTGAAAATCCTACGGTAGAACAGATTTTAGAGACGGAAAAGGAAACCTACGAGTATATAGAAAGCAGGTGGTAATTTGCTCAATATCATAGCGGCGATTTTGGTATTTGGGCTGGTAGTACTGGTCCATGAATTCGGACATTTTCTGCTGGCAAAGCTGAATGGGATAGGGGTAGTGGAATTTTCCATCGGTATGGGGCCAAGGCTGATTTCCAGACAAATGGGGGAAACCAGATATTCCATTAAACTGTTGCCTTTTGGCGGTTCCTGTATGATGCTGGGGGAAGATGAGAAGGCCAGTGATCCCAAAGCGTTTGGAAATAAATCTGTCTGGGCCAGGATTTCTGTGATCTTTGCCGGTCCGGCATTTAATTTCATTCTTGCTTTTTTATTCGCTGTTATTATTGTGATGAACCTGGGATATGAGAAATTTGCAGTGAGCAGTGTAACGGAAGGTTCTCCGGCGGCGGAAGCAGGACTGATGCCGGGAGATGTGATCACCAGACTGAACAGCAGGAAGATCACAGCATACGAAGATATACTGGTCTATATGATGGCAAATCCAGGAGAATCATTGGAAATCCAATATAACCGTCCACTGGAAGACGGAAGCGGATATGAGAAAATGGAAACAACTCTGACACCGGAATATTCGGAGGAAGAAGGAAGATACCTGATGGGAGTGGCGTTTTCCGGGCAGTATGTAAAACCCCAGTCTTTGGGGGAGGTGCTGTATTACAGCGGATACCAGGTAAAATACTGCATTACCTCCACCTTTGACAGCCTGAAAATGCTGGTGACCGGAACTGTAAAAGTAGATGAAGCGGTAGCCGGTCCGGTGCGTATTGTATCCATGATCGGAGACAATGTGGAACAGAGCCGGGAAGCAGGAGTAAAGGTAATGCTTCTGACGTTGTGTTACTGGAGCTTGATCTTAAGCGCCAGCCTGGGCATTATGAATCTGCTTCCCATACCTGCTCTGGACGGAGGACGGCTGGTATTTCTGCTCATTGAAGCAGTCAGAGGCAAGGCAATCGACCAGGAGAAGGAAGGAATGATCCATATGGCGGGCCTGTTCCTGCTTATGGCTTTGATGGTTTTGGTGCTGTTCAACGACATCCGAAATCTGATGTAACATGGAGGAAGATATGAGAGAGTATACGAAAGTAATAAAAATAGGGAATGTGGCTATAGGAGGGGGAAATCCGGTCGCCATACAGTCTATGTGCAATACAAGGACGGAAGATGTGGAAGCTACGGTCAGCCAGATTTTGAAGCTGGAAAAAGCAGGATGCCAGATCATAAGGGTAGCAGTTCCTACCATGGAGGCAGCAGAGGCTATATCAGCGATCAAAAACAGGATTCATATTCCGCTGGTGGCAGATATCCATTTTGATTATCGTCTGGCGATTGCAGCCATGGAACATGGAGCCGACAAGATACGGATCAATCCGGGAAATATCGGGAGTGAAGAGAGAGTCCGTGCTGTGGTGGAAAAAGCCAGAGAAAAGAATATTCCTATCCGGGTAGGTGTCAACAGTGGGTCTTTGGAGAAAGAACTGCTGGAAAAATACGGAGGTGTCACAGCGGAAGGATTGGTAGAAAGCGCCCTGATGAAGGTGAAGATGATCGAAGATATGGGTTATGATAATCTGGTGATCAGCATTAAGTCTTCCGATGTTCTCATGTGTGTGAAAGCCCATGAATTGATATCGGAACGTACGGTTTATCCTCTTCATGTGGGAATCACGGAAGCAGGCACGGTAAATGCGGGAAACATTAAATCAGCAGTAGGGCTGGGGATTATTCTGTATCAGGGAATCGGAGATACGATCCGGGTATCCCTTACAGGCGACCCGGTGGAGGAAGTGAAATCCGCAAAGCTGATACTGAGAACCTTGGGACTTAGAAAAGGCGGAGTAGAAGTAGTTTCCTGTCCTACCTGTGGACGTACCAGGATTGATCTGATCAGTTTGGCCAGTCAGGTGGAAACCATGGCAGCGGAGTATGATGACCTGGACGGAGTGAAAGTAGCTGTGATGGGGTGTGTGGTGAATGGACCTGGAGAAGCCAGAGAAGCCGATATCGGAGTGGCCGGGGGCATCGGAGAAGGACTGTTCATCAAGAAAGGGGAAAAACCCAGAAAAGTACCGGAAGGAGAACTTCTGACCGTATTGAAAGATGGTCTGGAGGAACTGCGCAGGGAGAGGGTAAAAAGATGACAAAACCATTTCTGGAAGTATTTCCGGATTTACATATTGCGGACGAAATGAGAGAGCTTTTACGCCTGGTAGGTGTGGAAAAGGTAACCACCAACAGGGACAGAAGCTCTGTCCGCATTTATATGGAAAGTCCCAGGCTGATCCATAAAAAGAATATTTATGATATGGAAAAAGGAATCCGGGATCAGCTGTTTCCGGGAAAGCAGATTTCCATCAAGATTATGGAAACATATAAGCTGTCTGGTCAGTATACGCCGGAAAAACTTTTTCAGGTCTATAAAGACAGCCTGTTGCTGGAATTGAAAAACTACAGTATTGTGGAATATAACATTCTCCGGAAGGCAGAGTGCAGGTTTCCCGAACCGGACCTTCTTTCCATGACAGTGGAAGATACGATGATCAACCGGGAGAAAGCGGGAGAACTGAAACGGGTCATGGAAAAGGTATTTCACGAAAGGTGCGGCCTTCCCCTGGAGATCCATTTTACTTATGTGGAGGCAAAAGAAAGTGTTTTGCTGAAAAAAAAGGAACAGCAGATACAGCGGGAAGTGGAAGAGATTACCCTGCGCTCTGCAGTAGGAAGCCAGCTGGCTGTAAATCTTGGAGGAAGTGGAGCTGGCCAGGAGGATTCTTTCTGGGACAGAGCCATGGATATGGCGGCAGATCCGTCTGTTTTGCCGGAGACTCCGGATCAGTCATTGGGAGAAATGACATCTCCCACAGCAGACAAAAAATCCGGAACCACTCTTCCCATGGAAGGACGCAGGGGAAAAGCTTCTGCAGGAAAAGGAACTGGATTTGGAAAGAAAGACGGGCAGAAAGATGGATTTAAGAAAACCTACCGCCGCTCGGATAATCCTGATGTGCTTTATGGAAGGGATTTTGAAGGGGATGCGGTAGAAATCGATAAGATTGACGGCGAGATCGGGGAAGTGATCCTTCGGGGAAAAGTAATACGGAAAGAGAAGCGGGAACTGCGAAGCGGCAAGACACTGATCATCTTTGACCTGACAGATTTTACGGATACCATGACCGTGAAGATGTTTGCCAGGGAAGAGACTCTGGAGGATATTGATTATGCGGTGAAAGAAGGAGCCTTTATCCGCTTAAAGGGAGTTACCACCATTGATAAATTTGATGGGGAACTGACGCTTGGCTCTGTATCAGGAATTAAAAAAAGTGAAGATTTCACCGGAAAACGAATGGATAACAGCCTGGAAAAACGGGTGGAACTTCATTGCCATACGAAAATGAGTGATATGGACGGGGTTTCTGAGGTTAAGGATATTATCAAGAGAGCAAAAAAATGGGGAATGGACGCCATCGCGGTGACAGACCATGGCTGCGTTCAGGCATTTCCTGATGCCAATCATGCTTTGGATAAGGGGGATGAATTTAAGGTTATCTATGGCGTGGAAGGTTATCTGGTAGATGACCTGAAACAGTTGGTGGATAATCCGAAAGGACAGGCATTTGACGGGGATTTTGTGGTCTTTGATCTGGAAACCACAGGCCTCAGCCCGGAGAAAAACCGTATTATTGAAATCGGGGCTGTTAAGGTGTCCGGCGGGCAGATCGTGGACCGGTTCAGTACATTTATCAATCCGGAAATCCCGATTCCATTTGAGATTGAGAAGCTGACCAGTATCAATGACAATATGGTCATCGGTGCTCCAAAGATTGAGGAAATGCTGCCTGAGTTTCTGAAATTCTGCGGTGATGCGCCTCTGGTGGGGCATAATGCGGCTTTTGACGTCAGCTTTATTGCCCATAATGCTGCTCGGCAGAATATTCCGTTTTCGCCCACGGTACTGGATACGGTGACCATGGCCCAGCATTTGCTGCCGAACCTGAATCGGTATAAACTGGATACGGTGGCAAAAGCCCTTGACATTTCTCTGGAACATCATCATCGGGCTGTAGACGATGCAGAGGCGACGGCGGAGATTTTTGTTGCGTTTGTAAAAATGTTGAAGGACAGAGGGATTGAAGATGTAGACGGCTTAAATGCCATGAGTGAAATGTCCCTGGAAATGATCCGGAAAATGCCGACTTATCATGTGATCATTCTGGCGGACAGTGACGAGGGAAGGGTTAACCTGTATCGTCTGGTATCATTTTCCCACTTGGATTATTATGCCAGAAGGCCAAGAATACCGAAAAGTGTACTTCAGAAATACCGGAAAGGGCTGATCATTGGTTCTGCCTGCGAGGCGGGAGAACTGTATCAAGCATTGCTTCGCGGGGCTTCTGATGCGGCAATTGCCAGAATCGTGAATTTTTATGACTATCTGGAGATACAGCCTCTGGGAAATAATGCGTTCATGCTCCGGGAAGAAAAGAGCACCGTGAAGACCTGGGAAGACCTGATGGATTTAAACAGGAAAATTGTAGATCTGGGAGATCAGTTTGGCAAACCGGTGTGCGCAACCTGTGATGTTCATTTTCTGGATCCACAGGACGAAATATACCGGAGGATCATTATGGCAGGTCAGGGATTTAAGGACAGTGACGAGCAGGCGCCTCTGTATCTCAGGACTACAGAGGAAATGTTAAAGGAGTTTGAATATCTGGGAGCGGAAAAAGCCTATGAAGTGGTAGTCACCAATACCAGAAAGATTGCTGCCAGGTGTGAGAAGATTTCTCCTGTAAGACCGGATAAATGCCCTCCGGTCATTCCGGATTCGGATAAGACCCTGAGAAAAATCTGTTATGACAGGGCTCATGAGATTTATGGAGAAAATCTGCCGGAGATCGTTGTGGCGCGGCTGGAAAGAGAATTGAATTCCATCATCAGCAACGGGTTTGCGGTCATGTACATTATTGCCCAGAAACTGGTATGGAAATCCAATGAGGACGGTTATCTGGTAGGTTCCAGAGGATCTGTAGGTTCTTCTTTTGTGGCTACTATGGCGGGAATCACAGAAGTGAATCCGTTAAGTCCTCATTATTATTGCCCTAACTGCCATTATTATGATTTTGACTCGGAGGAAGTGAAAAAATTCGGAGGAATGGCAGGCTGCGATATGCCGGACCGGACATGCCCGGTATGCGGAAAACCATTAAAAAAAGAAGGCTTTGATATTCCGTTTGAAACGTTCTTAGGCTTTAAAGGAAACAAGGAGCCGGATATCGACCTGAATTTTTCCGGAGAATACCAGAGTAAAGCCCATGATTATACGGAAGTTATTTTCGGAAAAGGACAGACTTTCCGTGCCGGTACCATTGGTACCCTGGCAGATAAGACAGCCTATGGTTATGTGAAAAATTATTTTGAGGAACATGGTGTCAGAAAAAGAAACTGTGAGATCAACCGGATTGTTCAGGGGTGTGTGGGAGTACGCCGTACCACAGGCCAGCATCCGGGAGGAATCATTGTTCTTCCTCTGGGAGAGGAAATTTATTCCTTTACTCCGGTGCAGCACCCGGCAAATGATATGACGACTTCTACGGTGACGACTCATTTTGACTACCATTCCATTGACCATAACCTGCTGAAACTGGATATTCTGGGACATGATGATCCTACGATGATCCGTATGCTTCAGGACCTGACCGGTCTGGATCCGGTAAAAGATATTCCTTTGGACAGCAAAGAGGTAATGAGCCTGTTCCAGAATACGTCTGCGCTGGGAATCACACCGGAAGATATAGGGGGCTGTAAACTGGGGGCTCTGGGAATTCCGGAATTTGGTACCGATTTTGCCATGCAGATGCTTATTGATGCAAAACCCAAATATTTTTCGGATCTGGTGCGTATTTCCGGATTGTCCCATGGAACAGATGTATGGCTGGGAAATGCCCAAACACTGATCCAGGAGGGGAAGGCAACGATTCAGACTGCCATTTGTACCCGTGATGACATTATGATCTATCTGATCCAGATGGGACTGGACCAGGAGCTTTCTTTTACCATTATGGAAAGTGTCCGGAAAGGAAAGGGACTGAAACCGGAATGGGAAGAAGAGATGAAGGCTCATAATGTGCCGGATTGGTATATCGGATCCTGTAAAAAGATCAAATACATGTTCCCGAAAGCCCATGCAGCTGCCTATGTTATGATGGCATGGCGTATTGCTTACTGCAAAGTATTTTATCCACTGGCTTATTATGCGGCATTTTTTTCCATTCGTGCCAGCGGTTTTTCCTATGAACTGATGTGTCAGGGAAGAGAACGTCTGGAGTATCATCTGGCAGACTACCGGAAACGTCAGGACAGCCTGTCCCAGAAGGAGCAGGCAACGCTTCGGGATATGAGGATCGTTCAGGAAATGTATGCCAGAGGTTTTGAATTTCTTCCGATCGATATTTATCAGGCGAAGGCAAGGCATTTCCGGATTGTGGATGGAAAGCTGATGCCGTCCCTGTCCAGCATTGACGGCCTGGGTGAGAAAGCAGCGGATGCGATTGTGGACGCAGCAGCAGATGGACCGTTCCTTTCCAAGGAAGATTTCAGGAACAGGACAAAAGTGAGTAAAACGATATGTGACCTGATGGCGGATTTAAATATTTTAGGGGATCTGCCGGAAAGCAATCAGCTTTCCCTGTTTGATCTGGTGGGTTAAAGAAGAGAGGGGATAGAAAGATGACAGCAGCAATTTATTTTTCTCCAACTTTTACATCGAAAAAAGGTGCCGTTGCAATAGGAAAGGCATTGGCAGACGATGGCTGTATAACGGAAATTGATGTGACAAGATATGATAGGGTAACAGAAAAGACACAGTTTGACAGAAAAGACCTGGTAGTTTTTGGGGCGCCGGTTTATGGAGGCCGGTTGTACCGGGGCTGTAAAGAACGCTTCCGGAAGTTTTCCGGAAACCAGACTCCCTGTGTCATCACGGTGACCTATGGAAACCGGCATTATGATGATGCTCTTTTGGAATTATTCGATCTGGTAAAGGAACAGGGATTTGTTCCTGTGGCGGGGGCTGCCCTGATCGGACAGCATACCTATGGAGAAATTCAGGTGGGCAGACCGGATGAAGATGACCTGAAAGAGGACAGGGAGTTTGCAGCCAGGGTGAAAGAAAAACTGGTATTGGGAGAAATCCTGGAAACAGTTCCCGGAAACCGGCCTTACATCAAAGGGGAGGAAGGCGGAAAGGGAGGCAATTTCCGACCGCTGACGGCAGAAACCTGTATGTCTTGTGGGCTGTGTGTAAAAGAATGTCCGGAAGGGGCGATTGCAGAGGATTGCCGTACCATAGACGGGAACCGGTGTATAGCCTGCTTCCGGTGTATCCGGATCTGTCCGGTCCAGGCCAAAAATATGAATGTGGCTCCTTATCTGGAATTTGCGGAAATGTTTACCAAAAAGCTTTCAGAACCGATGAAAAACGAGTATTTTCTGTAACAGGATCTGACAGGATATCTTCATAAAAGGCATAGGATATGTTTTACCGCCTGTATCTGGGAGATGCTGTCGTAATTTTACGACCGTTTCCAGGTATAGGCGGATTTCTTTTTTCATAAACATGATATTAGCTTACGGGCAAATAATAAGGTTAAGAAAGAGGAGAGATACTATGTCAGAAAAAGTAATTGAAAACAACAAAGTGAGCGTCATCGGAGAAGTGGTGTCAGGGTTTACATTCAGCCATGAGGTGTTTGGAGAAGGATTTTATATGGTTGAAGTAGCGGTAAACCGGTTGAGTGAGCAGGTGGATGTGATTCCCCTTATGATCTCAGAACGGCTTTTGGACGTGGATAAGGATTATATGGGCTGTACGGTGGAGGCAATCGGACAGTTCCGTTCTTATAACAGGCATGAAGGGACCAAAAACCGCTTAGTCCTGTCTGTTTTTGTAAGGGAGATCAATTTCCTGGAAGAATTTACAGATTATACAAAAACCAATCAGATTTATCTGGATGGGTATATCTGTAAAATGCCTATTTACCGGAAGACGCCTTTGGGAAGGGAAATTGCTGATCTTTTGCTGGCAGTGAACCGTCCTTATGGGAAATCCGATTACATACCTTGTATTTGCTGGGGAAGAAATGCCAGATATGCATCAGGCTTTGAGGTAGGTGTCAGAGTACGGGTCTGGGGAAGAGTACAGAGCCGGGAATATACAAAGAAGTTAAGTGATACGGAATGCCAGAAGAGAGTGGCTTATGAAGTATCGGTCAGTAAGCTGGAATGTGTGGACTCACAGGAACAGTAAGCTTGCAAAATATGGGGAAGTATGATACGATAAGTTGAAGTGTAAGGACAGCTTATGAGGTGTAAAAATGGAGAGAGGAACTGTTCAGGTAATATACGGTACCGGAAAAGGAAAGACCGGAGCGGCCCTTGGGCGTGCGCTTCAGCTGCTTAATCAGAATAAAACTGTGATCGTGATCCAGTTTATGAAGGGAAATACGAATACGGAATCAGAGATATTAAAACGTCTGGAGCCGGAGATGAAATTATTCCGGTTTGAGAAACAGCAGGTGGGGTTTAAGGAATTATCTCCGGAAGAAAAGCAGGAAGAATTGATGAATATCCGGAATGGCCTTAATTTTGCAAACAAGGTTCTCAGTACCGGTGAGTGCGATCTGCTGATTTTAGATGAAATCCTGGATCTTCTGGAATACGGCATTCTGACAGAAGAGACTGTCTGTTCCATGATCCGCAGCAAAGCAGAGGAAACAGAACTGATCCTGACAGGACGTGTCTGTCCCGAAGGTCTGAAATCTTCTGTAGACTGTATTTCCCATATGGAAAATGAATGTGTAAAAAGAGATTAAACAGAGAGGGTATGGAAGAGATGGATTCCGTACCCTTTCTGATGTTCTGGGGTAAACGATGCCAGCCGGTTGACAATTATATATAATGATGATACCATAAGAAAAGAAAAATAGAAGTAGAGGTTGCGCTGATTAAAAGTATTCTGCCGGATGCTGCAGGAGCGTGGGAAGGCAGAAAAAAGGAAAAAGCGCCGAAGGAAGATATTTTCTGCGGATATATTCCTGGGCATATGGTGAACAATCATATGACTGTCATCCAAAGGGATGGAGAGCTACTGAAATGGAGTGGGATTATTGGAATTTCAAAGGGCTGTCCATAAGGCGGCCCTTTTTGTTTCAGAGGAAAGGTTTCATAACAGGAAATCCCGGAGGAGAAGTGTTAAGAAGGAGGTTATATTATGGCAATATTTGAGGGAGCAGGAGTGGCGCTGATTACGCCTTTTACTGCAGATGGCGAAATTAATTATCCGAAATTGAGAGAAATCGTGGAAGAACAGATCGCAGGAGGTGTGGATGCTATCATTGCCTGCGGTACCACAGCAGAGTCTGCAACCATGACTCATGAGGAACATCTGGAAGTGATCCGTGTAGTATGTGAGACGGTAGCAAAACGAGTACCGGTGATCGCTGGTACGGGGTCTAACTGCACCGAAACAGCAGTGGAACTTTCAGTCGGTGCAGAAAAGGCTGGAGCAGATGGACTTTTGCTGGTGTCACCTTATTATAATAAAGCGACCCAAAAAGGGCTGATCGCTCATTTTACCACAGTAGCCGATGCAGTGAAGATTCCCATCCTGCTTTATAACATCCAGAGCCGTACAGGCGTGAATATCCAGCCGGAGACGATCGTTCATTTATGCCGCAATGTAGAGAATATTGTGGGGGTGAAAGAAGCCAGCGGGAATATTTCCCAGGTAGCGGAGATCATGGCTCTGGCAGACGGCTGTGTAGATCTGTATTCCGGGAACGATGACCAGATCGTGCCGATTCTTTCCTTGGGAGGAAAGGGTGTGATCTCTGTTCTTGCCAATGTGGCCCCTGGTCAGACTCATGAAATCTGTCAGTCCTATTTTGATGGAGATGTGAAGAGAAGTGCGGCTCTTCAGCTGAAAGCCCTTCCGCTGATCTCTGCCCTGTTTTGTGAAGTAAATCCAATTCCTGTCAAGGCAGCCATGAACCTGCTGGGAAAACAGACAGGACCCTTACGTATGCCGCTGACAGAAATGGAACCGGCCCATCAGGAAATCCTGAAAAAGGAACTGAAGGCTTACGGTTTAATGGATTAGGAGGGTCAGAACATATGGTTACTATCATCATGCATGGCTGCAACGGAGCTATGGGGCAGGTTATTTCATCGTTGGTGGAAAAAGATGAGGAGGCCCGTATTGTTGCGGGAATTGATCTGAATCAGGAAGAAAGAAATGGATATCCGGTATTTAAGAGCCTGGAAGAATGTAATGTGGAGGCGGATGTGATCATTGATTTTGCATCAGCCAAGGCGGTGGACGGTCTTCTGGATTATTGCAGGAAAACGCATAAGCCGGTCGTTCTCTGTACCACCGGTTTGTCGGAAGAACAGATTGAAAAAGTAAAAGAGACGGCGAAAGAAGCAGCGGTGCTTCGCTCAGCCAATATGTCCCTGGGAGTCAATCTTCTTTTGAAAATGCTGAAAGAAGCGGCAAAGGTGCTGGCTGCTGCAGATTTTGATATTGAGATCGTGGAGAAACATCATAATCAGAAAGTGGATGCCCCCAGCGGTACAGCTTTGGCGCTGGCGGATTCTATCAATGATGCCATGGGAGACCAGTATCATTATATTTACGACAGAAGTTCCGTAAGGCAGAAACGGGATAAAAAAGAAATCGGTATTCAGTCTGTGAGAGGCGGTTCGATTGTAGGCGACCATGATGTGATCTTTGCGGGCCAGGACGAAGTGGTAACATTTTCCCATACGGCATATTCCAAAGCAATTTTTGGAAAGGGAGCCATTGCAGCTGCAAAGTTTCTGAAAGGAAAAGAAGCCGGGCTTTATGATATGTCAGACGTGATTGGATAAATATTCCAATATAAAATACAGTCTCCTGCACATACTAACGAAAACAGGTGTGAAAGGAGAATGTATGATGAAAAAAATCAATATCTGTGTTCTTGCCTTCCTGCTTGCAGTATCTACCTTGCTGGTAACTGCCTGCGGAAGCTCCGATAATGCAAATAATTCTACCAGTATGACCAATGAGACTACGAAGGCCGGCAATACGGGTACTACCGGGGCTGATGCTCTGGAGACGATGGATGAAACCATGGATGAGACGGATCGTACAGGAGCCATGGATGAAATGGTAGATGATGTGGAAAAAGGGGTCAATGATGCAGTAGATGGTATGAAAGATGCAGTAGACGGCAATGATCATACAAAGTAAAAACGAAAAGGTCCGGGCGGAGAGCAGTGCCGCCCGGATCTTTTTTATACACGAATCTTTTTTCTTGCAAAAAGAGAGAAAAGGCGATAAAATGTAAAAAAAGATTCAGAGTCAAGACTGAATACAGACAAAAAGGAGAGACCAGTCATGAATGAAAAAAGATTATTAGACACATTTTTTGAGTATGTGCAGATCAACAGTGAAACAAGAAATGAAAAAGAAATGTGTGAACGGGTAAAAAAAGACCTGGAAGAGTTAGGGCTTCGTGTTGACGTGGATATGATCGGAGATAAATTTGGCTCCAATGGTTTTAATGTGTATGGATACCTGGACGGAGATGAGTCTCTGGAACCGGTGATCTTAAGCGCCCATCTGGATACGGTAGTTCCTGGCTATGAGATCAAGCCATATGTGAAGGACGGAAGGATTTACAGTGAAACGGATACTATGATTCTGGCATCAGATGATAAAGCAGGTGTCAGCGCTATTATGGAAGCGGTGAAGACAGTAAAGGAGCAGGGGCTTAAGACAAGGCCAGTGGAAATCTTCTTTTCTGTTGGGGAGGAATGCGGCCTTCATGGAGCTAAAAATGCAGACTATTCCAAACTGAAAGGAAAAATGGCAGTGGTATTTGATATGGGCGGAGATATTGGTACCACCTGTTATACCTGCCCTGGTCAGACAAACTTTGAATTTGAGATTTTCGGAAAGACGGCTCATGCCGGAATCGAACCGGAAGCGGGAGTCAGTGCAATCCAGGCAGCTGCAGAAGGTGTGGCTCATATGAAGCTTCTTCGGGTAGATGAAGAGACGACAGCAAATATCGGCACCTTCAAGGCAGAAGGACCTACCAATATCGTAAGCAATTATGCGAAGGTGGTAGCGGAAGCCAGAAGTACAGACCTTGCAAAACTGGAGGAGCAGGAGAAGCATATGATTCAGGTGATGAAAGATGCCTGCGATAAGTATGGAGCAGAGCTGAAGTACACCACCGCCCGTTCCTATAATCCATATAAGGTAACTCCGGAAGATAATGTATGTCAGCTTCTGGAAAAGGCATATAAAGCATTAGGATGTGACATTCATTATGTACGTTCCGGCGGCGGCTGCGACAGCAATATCCACCATGAGCATGGTATTCAGTCTGTTGGCATTGGAATCGGAATGTGTAAAGCTCATACCGGAGCAGAGAACATAGCAGTAGATCAGTTGAATAAGACGGCACTTCTGGTACTGGAACTGATAAAAGCATGAAAAAATTGAAAAAGTAGTCATAGGCAGAGGCTGCCGGAATGTGTTCCGGCAGCCTTTTCGCACATAAAAGGGGATTTCGTCTTTGGGGAGAGAAAGGACGAAAGATGAGAAACAGAAAAAAGAAATGGCGCAGGCTGAAACGGAAACGTATTGACAGAGAAAGAAAAACAGGAAACTCTTCAGGTGACAGGAGAATCAGAAGAATCTGCCTGGTCCTTCTGCTGGCGGAAGCATTCTGGTACAGCGGACAGAATAAAGTGTTTCCGGTGGTGGAGCGATGGGAGAAGATAGTACCTGCCGACCCGGAAGCAAAGGGAATGGAAGCTTTATACGGAATCGGAGCAGACATGGAAGAGGGAAGAATCTATCTGTTTCGCCGAGTCCGCGAGGTTGTGAAGTGAGTATCATAGAAACTCATTAGGAGATTTAATGATTGGCTGTCTTGCATTTCTTTTCTATTAGCATTATAATTTCTACTGAAAACGATGGTTTTTATATTTTATACTTATAAATCTTTAGAAAAGGACAGGTGAAACCTATGGAAAAAAAGGAATTACTGTATGAAGGAAAAGCAAAGAAGGTCTATACCACAGAAGATCCTGATGTATTGATCGTAGATTATAAAGATGATGCCACTGCATTTAATGGGTTAAAAAAAGGAACCATCGTTGGTAAAGGCGCTATCAATAACCGTATGACAAACCATATCTTCAAAATCCTGGAGAAAAAAGGAGTTCCCACCCATCTGGTTGAAGAATTGAGTGACAGGGAGACTGCGGTTAAAAAGGTAGAGATTGTTCCGCTGGAAGTGATCATCCGGAACTTTTCTGCCGGAAGCTTTGCAAAAAAGATGGGTATGGAAGAAGGCGTGAAATTTAAACAGCCTACTCTGGAATTCAGTTATAAAAATGATGATCTGGGAGATCCTTTTATTAACAAATATTATGCGCTGGCTTTGGGACTGGCGACCGAAGAAGAGATCGCTGATATTGAAAAATATGCGTTCATTGTGAATGACGTTATGAGAGAATACTTTGACAGCCTGGGAATCGAACTGATTGACTTTAAGATTGAATTTGGACGTTACCATGGAAAGATTATTCTGGCTGACGAAGTGTCTCCGGATACCTGCCGTTTATGGGATAAGGAAACCCATGAGAAACTGGACAAAGACCGTTTCCGCCGTGACCTGGGCAATGTAGAAGACGCTTATCAGGAAGTGTTCCGCCGTCTGGGAATCCAGTAAGATACAGATGGAAATTGACATTCCCGGACAGATGGGATATGATGGTACATAGAAATAAGAGTTTACCCACAGGACATGTTTCTGTGGGTAAAATAGTTTATGATACGGAGGATATATATGAACGACAGATATGTAAGCCCTTTATCTGAGCGGTATGCCAGCAGGGAAATGCAGTACATTTTTTCACCGGATATGAAATTCCGCACCTGGAGAAAACTCTGGATTGCTCTGGCAGAGACAGAAAAAGAACTGGGACTTCCCATTACCGATGAGCAGATTGCTGAACTGAAGGCCCATGCAGATGATATTAATTATGAGGTAGCCAAAGAGCGGGAACGTCAGGTCCGCCATGATGTGATGAGCCATGTATATGCATATGGGCAGCAGTGTCCTAAGGCAAAGGGAATTATCCATCTGGGCGCTACGTCCTGTTATGTGGGAGACAATACGGATATTATCATTATGAGAGAAGCTCTTCTCCTGGTAAGAAAAAAACTGATCAATGTAATGGCAGAACTGGCAAAGTTTGCAGAAGAGCATAAGGATCAGCCTACTCTGGCTTTCACTCATTTTCAGCCCGCCCAGCCCACTACAGTAGGGAAAAGAGCTACTCTGTGGCTCCAGGAACTGTGTCTGGATCTGGAAGACCTGGACCATGTTCTGGATACGCTGAAAATGCTGGGGTCAAAAGGAACGACGGGAACCCAGGCAAGTTTTCTGGAACTGTTTGACGGGGATCATGAAAAATGCCGGAAGGCAGACCAGATGATCGCGGAAAAAATGGGATTCAGTCAGTGCTACCCGGTATCCGGACAGACGTACTCCAGAAAAGTGGATACGAGAGTGATCAATGTGCTTGCCGGAATTGCCCAGAGTGCCCATAAATTTTCCAATGATATCCGTTTGCTCCAGCATCTGAAGGAAGTGGAGGAGCCTTTTGAAAAGCATCAGATCGGATCTTCCGCCATGGCATACAAGAGAAATCCTATGAGAAGCGAAAGAATCGCATCCCTGTCCAATTATGTTATGGCAGATGTAATGAATCCTATGCTGGTAGCATCGACCCAGTGGTTCGAGAGAACTCTGGACGATTCGGCTAATAAACGTCTCAGCGTGCCGGAGGGATTCCTGGCTGTAGACGGAATCCTGGATCTGTATCTGAATGTGGTGGACGGTCTGGTGGTATATCCGAAAGTGATCGAAAAGCATCTGATGGCGGAACTTCCGTTTATGGCTACAGAGAACATTATGATGGACGCAGTAAAGGCGGGAGGAGACCGTCAGGAACTTCATGAAAAGATCCGTACCCTTTCCATGGAAGCCGGTAAAAATGTGAAAGAAAAAGGAATGGATAATAATCTTCTGGAACTGATTGCCCAGGATCCGGCATTCGGGCTCAGTCTGGAAGAACTGAAAAAAGCCATGGAGCCGGCCCGTTATGTGGGACGTGCCCCCAGACAGGTAGAAGAATTCCTGCAGGAAGTGGTCAATCCGATTCTGGAAGAGAATAGAAGCCTGTTAGGGCTCCAGGCAGAGATCAATGTGTAAGATAAGGACAAATCTGGAATATTATAAAGTATTCTATTATGTGGAAAAACTGGGAAGCCTTACGGCTGCAGCGGAAAAATTATGTATCTCCCAGCCGGCAGTAAGCCAGGCGGTCAAGCAATTGGAACTGGCGGTAGGAGTGAAGCTGTTTTTCCGTACAGCAAAAGGAGTAACGCTTACAGAAGAAGGAAAAGCACTGGCATTTTATGTAGAGCGGGGAATGGAGTATTTCCGCTCAGGTGAGGAAGCAGTGGAACGTCTGAAAAATCTGGAAAAAGGTGACGTAAGAATTGGTGCCAGTGATATGACATTAAGATTTTATCTCCTTCCCCATCTGGAACGGTTCCATCAGGAATTTCCCGGAATCCATGTGAATGTGTCCAATGGCCCCACCCCGGAAACCATTGACCTGCTGAAAGAAGGGAAGATTGACTTTGCGATTGTCAGCACCCCGTTTGACCTTCCGGAAGATATGGAGGCAGTGAAAGTCCGGGAGACCAGGAATATTTTCGTGGCAGGGAACCGGTTCTCCCACCTGAAGGGAAAAGTGCTGGATTACAGCTGCCTGTTGGACTATCCCTGTATCTTCCTGGAAGAAAAGACCAGTACCAGGCAGTTTATGGACACATTTTTGAAAGAACGGGGAGTGTTTCCCAAGCCGGAATTTGACCTGGCTATCAGTGATATGGTCGTGCAGTTTGCCATCAGGAATCTGGGGATTGGCTGTGTGGTAGAGGAATTCGCAAGAGAGGCCCTGGAAAGCGGGGAACTGTTTCAGATGACTTTTGCAGAAGAAATGCCTCCCAGATATTTCTGTCTGGTAACCGGCCGCCGGGAGCTGATTTCCCTTCCCGGAAGACGGCTGCTTCAGTTGCTGGAACAGGACTCTTTGAATAGTACATAAATCAATCTTATACCATATATAAATAATATTGATTTTACTTATAATGGAAAATGTAGTAAGGTATGGTTGTAATATTGATTCCGGGTATCTGGAATTTACCCAAAGGAGGAAAAATCAATGGTAAGAGCAATCGTTGGAGCAAACTGGGGTGATGAAGGAAAGGGAAAGATTACGGACATGCTTGCAAAAGAATCCGATATCATCATCCGTTTCCAGGGAGGCAGCAATGCCGGTCACACCATCATTAATAATTATGGGCGTTTTGCCCTTCACCTGCTGCCGTCAGGTGTGTTTTATCAGCATACTACCAGTGTGATCGGCAATGGTGTGGCACTGAATATTCCCTATCTGGTAAAGGAAATCAAGTCCATCGTGGATCAGGGAGTGCCGGAGCCTAAGATTCTGGTTTCTGACCGTGCCCAGATTCTGATGCCTTATCATATTCTGTTTGATGAATACGAAGAGGAAAGACTGGGAGGCAAGTCATTTGGTTCCACCAAATCCGGCATTGCTCCATTTTATTCTGATAAATATGCAAAGATCGGCTTCCAGGTCAGCGAATTGTTTGATGAAGCAGCCTTAAAGGAAAAGGTATACCGTATCTGTGAGATGAAAAATGTCATGCTGGAGCATCTGTATCATAAGCCGCTGCTGAATCCGGAAGAACTGTATGCTACCATGCTGGAATACAGAGATATGGTAAAGCCGTATGTATGTGATGTATCAAAATTCCTTTATGAAGCCATCAAAGCAGGAAAAAATATTCTTCTGGAAGGACAGCTGGGTTCCCTGAAAGATCCGGACCATGGTATTTATCCAATGGTAACATCTTCTTCCACGCTGGCTGCCTATGGAGCGATTGGAGCGGGCATTCCTCCTTATGAGATCAAGCGGATCACTACAGTGGTAAAAGCATACTCCAGTGCAGTTGGTGCAGGCGCTTTTGTCAGCGAGATTTTCGGTGAGGAAGCAGATGAACTTCGTAAGAGGGGAGGAGACCACGGAGAATTTGGCGCTACCACAGGAAGACCCAGAAGAATGGGATGGTTTGATGCAGTCGCTACCAGATACGGCTGCCGTATCCAGGGGGCTACAGAAGCAGCTCTGACTGTTCTGGATGTACTGGGTTATCTGGATGAGATTCCGGTATGCGTGGGATATGAAATTGATGGACAAGTGACCAAAGATTTCCCAACTACCGTGCAGCTTGAGAAGGCAAAGCCGGTATTTGAAAAACTGCCTGGCTGGAAATGTGATATCCGGGGAATCCGCAACTATGAAGATCTGCCGGAAAACTGCAGAAAGTATGTGGAATTTATTGAGAAGGAAATTGAAACTCCTATCACCATGGTTTCCAATGGACCTGGAAGAGACGAGATTATCTACCGCTAATAAAAAGCAAAAGAATAAGGGGCAGAGCCAAAAGCTCTGCCCCTTATTCTTTTTCCTGTTTCTGTGACAGTTTTATCACCATGCGCAAAACATAGAGAAATACAGGGATCACGATGCTGGCAAACAGAGATGCCAGCAGATAATTCATGGTATCTGGACTGCCGGTAACTGCCAGGATCAAAGTCAGCAAATAGAGACCGATCAGAATGACAGCGGCTGCCAGAGCCAGAATACGCTGAAATTTTGAGACAGGTTTGCGTTCCATAGATACCTCCTTTTTTGAAAAGAGGGGATGGCTATTCCTCTTCGGCCAGCTCTTCCCATAGAGCATATAACGTTTCCAGACGTTCCCCGATCTGCTGTTTCTCTGCATTGATCTCCCGGACTTTTTCATGGTCGGTATAGACCTCTTCTGTAGTCAGAAGGGTGTCCAGGTCGCTGTTTTTGCTTTCCAGGGAAGCAATTTCTTCTTCTGTTTTCCGCAGATCGTTCTGTCGCTTCCGTTTTTTTGCCTGTTCTTCTTTCTGAGCTTTCCAGTCCAGCTTTCCTTCCGCCTGGGAGGCGGGTTCTGAAGAAATAGAAGGAGCGGGCGCCTGAGAGGTATAGAGGGTTTCCATTACCTCTTTCTTTTCCAGATAATAATCATAATTGCCAATATAATTGATCAGAGACTGGTTTTTCAGGTCCAGGATACGGGTGGCTGTTTTGTTGATAAAATAACGGTCATGAGATACATAGAGCACCGTTCCCGTATAATGGTTCAACGCATCTTCCAGAATTTCTTTGGAAGTGATATCCAAATGGTTAGTAGGCTCGTCCAGGATCAGAAAATTGGCTTCTGAGAGCATCAGCTTGGCCAGAGAAACACGTCCCCGTTCCCCGCCGCTTAAATCTTTGATCCGTTTAAATACGTCATCGCCGGTAAAGAGGAATGCGGCAAGAATGTTGCGAACCTGGGTATTATTCATATTGGGATAAGTATCCTGAAGCTCATCAAACAGGGTTTTATCCATATGGAGGACTTGATGCTCCTGGTCGTAGTAGCCAATATGTACTTTTGCTCCTAAATGGATTTCTCCGGAATCCGGCGATACCAGCTGGTTCAGTATTTTTAAGATGGTTGTTTTTCCGGTTCCATTATTTCCGATAATGGCAACCCGTTCTCCACGTTTGATATCCATATCAATGTCATGGAACAGGACCTGGCTGCCAAAGGATTTGGAAAGATGGCGGACAGTCAGTACATCATTGCCGCTGATGATATTAGGCTCCAGACGAATGACCATCTCATCATTTACTTCTGTAGGTTTTTCCAGCCTTTCTATCTTTTCCAGCATCTTTTCCCGGCTTTCTGCCCGTTTAATGGACTTTTCCCGGTTAAAAGACTTCAGCTTTGCAATGACTTCTTCCTGATGTTTGATTTCCTGCTGCTGATTCAGCCAGGCTTTCATTTTTGCTTCCCGGAGCATGGCCCGTTTTTCGCTGTAAGCGGTATAGTTTCCCTGGAATACGGAGACAGAACCGTTGTCCACTTCGATGATCTTTGTTACTACCCGGTCCAGAAAGTACCGGTCATGGGCTACGATGATTACAGCTCCCGGATAATTGATCAGATAGGTTTCCAGCCAGGCAATGGATTCCATATCCAGATGGTTGGTGGGCTCGTCCAAAAGAATGATATCTGGTTTAGAGATCAGCAGTTTTCCCAGAAAGACTCTGGTCTTCTGACCGCCGGATAAGGTGGAAATGGGTTTGGAACATTCTTCTTCCTCAAATCCCAGGCCTTTCAAGACACCAATGATCTCACTGTGCCAGGCATAGCCGTTGGACAGTTCAAATTCATGGTTCAGACGGCTGTAGAGGGAAAGAAGGCTTTCCAGTTCTTCCCCGGAAGCGTGCTTCATTTCCTGCTCCAGGGTTCGGATGCGTTCTTCCATTTCAATGACCGGACGTTTTACTTCTTTCAGTTCTTCGTAGATGGAGCGGTTACTGGACAGGTCCTGGTGCTGCGCCAGATAACCCAGGGATTTTCCCTTTGCCAGTACCGATTCTCCTGTGTCAGCAGAAAGTTCCCCTGTAATCATTTTCAAAAGAGTAGACTTTCCGGCTCCGTTGATGCCGACGATAGCAGCTTTTTCATGATCTTCTATGTGGAAGGAAGCGTCCGTGATAACTGTTTTGCTTCCAAAGGACTTGCTTAAATGACTGCATGATAATATCATGAGAATTCCTCCTTTATAACGGCTTTTCAAGCAATAAAAAGCCAGAATAAGTATAATATAGCTTGTCTTTTTTTTCAAGAAGACAAAAGGAATCTGTTAAATTGTTTGACATTATTTTATCACGAAGTTATAATAAAATTTAACAAAGTATGGTATCACATATGAATTTTGAGATAGAGGAGCGACACGATCATGGAAAAGCAGATATCCAAGGCGGTCATTTCCAGACTGCCAAGATACTACCGATATTTAGGCGAACTGCTTGAGGAAGGGGTGGAACGGATCTCATCCAATGAACTGAGCCAGCGTATGAGGGTCACAGCATCCCAGATCCGTCAGGATCTGAATAACTTCGGCGGCTTTGGCCAGCAGGGGTATGGGTATAATGTGAAATATCTTTATACGGAGATCGCAAAGATCCTGGGAATAGACCGTCAGCATAATCTGATCATCATCGGTGCAGGAAATCTGGGACAGGCGATTGCAAATTATGCCAATTTTGAAAAAAGAGGATTTGTGATCAAAGGAATGTTTGATATCAATCCCAGACTGATCGGATTGGTTGTCCGTGGTATTGAAATACGGGGAGTTGATGATCTGGAACGGTTCATTGTGGAGAATCAGATATCCATAGCAGCTCTGACGATTCCGAAGACGAAGGCTCCGGAGATTGCAGACCGGGTGATCAAAGCTGGAGTAAAAGGAATCTGGAACTTTGCCCATGTGGACCTGAATGTTCCGGATGGCGTTGTAGTGGAAAATGTCCACCTTTCAGAGAGCCTGATGAGGCTGTCTTATCGGGTGTGCAGTATGCAGGATAAAGGAAACGAGGAAAAAAGACCATCATGATAACAGGTGTCGGGACGGATCTGGTTGAGATCAGAAGAGTGGAAAAAGCATGTCAGAGAAAGTCCTTCCTGGCCCGTGTATATACGGAAGAAGAGTGCCGGCAGGCTGGGGAAAATATCTCCCGGCTGGCCGGCAATTTTGCTGTGAAAGAGGCAGTGACCAAGGTATTTGGAACCGGATTCCGGGGAGTGGAACCGAAAGAGATAGAAGTGCTCCGGGATACGATGGGAAAGCCTTATGTGTGTCTTCACGGAAAGGCCCAGGCTATTGCAGAGGAGATGGGAATATCGAACATTTTGGTATCGATCAGCAATACGGCAGAGTATGCCATGGCGTTTGCAGTAGGGGAAGGAGAATAGGATATGAGGTATCTGGTTAGCAGCAGTCAGATGAAAGAAATCGATCGATACACCATGGATGAGATAGGAATTCCTTCCATGGTACTGATGGAAAGGGCGGCGCTGGCAGTGGCACAGGAAGCAGACAGGGCTGCCGGAGGTGCCGGGACAGTGCTTGCAGCCTGCGGCCCTGGAAATAACGGGGCAGATGCGGCAGCGGCTGCCAGGATACTGAAAGAAAAAGGGTATTCGGTTACAGTAGTCGTGGCGGGAAAGGAAGACAGAGGGACGCAGGAGCGGAAAAATCAGCTGGCAATCGCCCGAAATCTGGGAATGGATGTTGTGGAATTTTCTGATTTCATTCCAGGTCAGTATGATGTGGTGATCGACGGAGGGTTTGGCGTGGGGCTGAATCGTCCGGTAGAAGGATATTATCGGGAATTTCTGGAATTTCTGAAAAAAATCAAAAGCGGGTATACGGTGGCAGTTGATCTGCCTTCCGGTGTGGATTCAGACAGGGGGACAATTCTTGGACCGGTAAGAAAAGCAGATGTCACAGTTACTTTTGGGTATGAAAAGCTGGGGACAGCTGTTTATCCGGGAAAAGCTTACCGGGGAAGACTGGTGGTGGCAGATGCCGGATTCCCTGGGAAAGCCTTTGACCATGCAGGTGCATCGGCGGTTACCTATGAGGAAGAAGATCGGGAAAGGCTTCCTGCAAGGCCAGCTTATTCCCACAAAGGGACTTATGGGAAAGTGCTGGTGATCGGAGGGAGAAATCATATGGCGGGAGCGGCCTATCTGGCTGGTCTTTCCGCTTATCGTATAGGGGCAGGGCTGGTAAAATTCCTGGCGCCGGAATCCAACCGGGAAATCCTGCAGACTTTGCTTCCGGAAGCGGTGATGGTTCCTTATGGAGAGGAAGGAGAATCGGAAATTCCGGATATTTCCCAGATAACGGAAGATGGAACATTGGAACAGCTGTGTAAAGAGGCATCAGCAGTAATCCTGGGACCTGGGCTGGGCCGGGACGAAATGGCTGCAAAGCTGGTGAAGTCTGTGTTAAATCTGGCATGTTCACCGGTGGTACTGGATGCGGATGGCTTATATGCGGTGGCTGAACATAAGGAATTTACCCGATATTTTACGGAAAATATTATCATTACCCCTCATTTGCTGGAAATGGCAAGGCTGATGGATATTCCGGTAGAGCAGATCCAGGGAAATCTGATACAGACAGCTTCTGATTATGCAGAACAGTATGGGATTACCTGTGTGTTGAAAGATGCGGCTACTGTGGTAGCAGGAAAGGACGGAAATCTTTATATTAATTCCAGCGGGTGTGCTGCTATGGCAAAAGGCGGAGCGGGAGATGTTCTGTCCGGAGTGATCGGAGGTCTTTTGGCTCAGGGGATGGACGAGGCGGAAGCTGCTTTTCTGGGAGTCTATCTTCATGGAAAAGCGGGAGAGAAAGCGGCAGAATCCCAGGGAGACAGGGCAGTCCTGGCAAGGGATCTGGCAGATTGCCTGTAGGAAAAGAGAAACAGAACTATAATTGTATGGAAAAGGAAGTATGGCACGATGAATAAAATGGAACAGTATGAAAGAGGATATGTGACAGTAGACCTTGGGGCCATGGAACAGAATATGAAAGCAATCAGGGAAAGACTGGTTCCGGGAGTTGGGGTGATGGGAATCGTAAAAGCAGATGGGTATGGACACGGAGCTGTCCCTGTGGCGAAAACCATAGAGCCCTATGTGTCCGGTTATGGTGTGGCGACTATCGATGAGGCGCTGATCTTACGCCGGCATGGGATCAGGAAGCCAATCCTGGTGCTTGGGGTAACCCCTCAGATGAGATTTGACGATCTGCTGAACTGTGATATTTCTCCGGCCCTGTTTCAGTATGAGAAAGCTGAGAGACTGTCCAAGAGAGCCAGGATTCTGGGAAAAACGGGGAAGATCCATATTGCGGTGGATACGGGAATGAGCCGTATCGGTCTCATACCGAATGAGGAATCAGCAGATATCGTAAAACGGATCAGCCGTTTACCGGGAATTGAGATTACCGGTATTTTTACTCATTTTGCCAAAGCAGATGAGGCAGATAAGGGGAGTGCAAAAAAACAGCTGGATCAGTATAATCACTTTTTGAAACTTCTTTCTGAAAGAGGAGTGGAAATCCCGGTAAAACATTGTGCCAATAGTGCAGGCATTATTGAAATGGAAGAGTCTCATTTTAACATGGTGCGTGCCGGGATCATTATGTGCGGGCTGTATCCTTCTGATGAAGTGGAAAAAGACAGGATTTCCCTGACACCTGCTCTGGAGTGGAAAAGTGAGGTGGTCTATCTGAAAAAGGTACCGGCAGGAACTCCGGTCAGCTATGGATGGACCTGTTTTACGGAGAGAGAGACGATGATTGCGACGGTTCCCGTAGGCTATGCGGATGGATATTTACGGAATCTTTCCAACCGGGGAGATGTGCTGATCCGAGGAAAACGGGCCCGAATCCTGGGAAGGGTATGTATGGACCAGATGATGGTGGATGTGACAGATATTCCGGATGTGGAAGAAGGAGATATGGTGACACTCATCGGCAGGGACGGCGATGACAGGATAACCGTGGAAGAGCTGGCAGAAAGAAGCAATGGTTTCCACTATGAAATCATCTGCGGAATCGGAATGAGAGTTCCCAGAGTGTATCTGAAAGGTAAAAAGATCGTGGGGACAAAGGATTATTTTGGTGATGAATATTTTGGGTTTGATTAAGGATTGGGATAACTGAGAGAAGCATTCCGTCATAAGATAGGGTAAGGAATTCTATCAGATTTTCAGGAATAGATTTCTGCGGATCAGTCAATACTGAAAATGAAAAATGATTGACGGAGTGTGAAAACGTGATAATCAGACGAGGAGATATTTATTATGCAGATCTGAGACCGGTAGTGGGCTCTGAACAGGGAGGCGTACGTCCGGTTCTTATCATACAGAATGATATTGGAAATAAACATAGTCCTACAGTGATCTGTGCGGCGATCACGTCCAGAATGAATAAGGCAAAATTGCCTACCCATGTGGAACTGGACAAGGCAAAATGTGCCATGGTAAAGGATTCTGTGATTTTACTGGAACAGTTGAGGACGATTGACAAGCAGAGACTGAAGGAAAAAATATGCCATATTGATAGAGAACTTCAGGAAAAAGTGGATTATGCTTTAATGGTCAGCCTGGAACTTTCTACATAGTCCACATTGACGAATGGTATGGGATTTGATATGATGATAAAAAGAAGGGGCATCTAGCATGCCCCTTAGTGATGCGAAAGAAGGAGAATGGATAGGAAATGGACGATGGTTATTCTGGTATACAGATAGCTGTGTTTATAGGACTTGTGTTATTGTCTGCAGTATTATATGGATTTGGAGCTGCGATTCAGAATGTGAATGAAAAAGAACTGGAATCCCAGATGGAAGAAGGAAGCAGCCGTGCGGCCAGGCTTCTCAGGATCGTCAACCGTCCTACGGCTTTTATCAATACCATTCAGGTATTTACCAGTTCTGCTACTCTGATCGTAGGCGGAGGCATTCTGGGAAGGGCTGTATGGAGCGGTAAAGGACCTGTTTATATGATTCTGGAAGCTTTGTCATACATAATCCTGCTGGTATCGTTTGGTATCGTGATACCCAAACGATGTGCAGCGAGAAAACCGGAACAATGGGCTTATGCTGCCAGACCCCTGGTATCCTTTCTGATCACGGTGCTACGGCCGGTAACGCTGCTGGTGACGGGAATCTGTTACATAGTTTTGAAAATCATAGGAATTGATATGTTTTCCAAGGAAGACAATGTAACAGAGGAAGATATTATGTCCATGGTAAATGAAGGGCATGAGCAGGGAGTACTGGAAGCTAGGGAGGCGGAGATGATCACAAACATTTTCCGGCTGGATGATAAAAAAGCGGAAGATGTAATGAGTCACAGAAAAAATGTGGTGCTGCTGGACGGTAATATGACCCTGGACCAGGCAATCCATTTTATCCTTCTGGAAGATAATCATTCCAGATTTCCTGTGTATGGGGAGGATATGGATGATATTTTGGGAGTGATCCATCTACGGGAGATGATGACCTGCGCGGAAAAAGGCATCTATGGAAATATGCCGATCAGAGAAGTGCCGGGATTGATGATGGAAGCACATTTTATTCCGGAGAGCCGCAGCGTTGATTCTCTGTTCCGGGAGATGCAGTCCCAGAAAATCCATATGGAGATCGTAGTGGATGAATATGGGCAGCTGGCCGGAATTGTGACCATGGAAGATATTCTGGAAGAGATCGTAGGAAACATTATGGATGAGTACGATCAGGAGGAAGAGATGATACGGGCCGTGGAAGACGGGGATTTCCTGCTGAGCGGACTGGCACCTTTGGAGGATGTCAGTGATGAACTGGATATCCAGTTCGGAGAAGAGGAGCAGGAAGCTTATGATACCATCGGCGGTTTTCTGATTTCCAGACTAGGCAGGATTCCAAAAGAGGACGAACGTCCGGTAATTCCTTACGGCGGATATGAATTTCAGGTAAAACAGGTGGAAAACAAAAGAATATCTTTGATCAAAGCAGTGAAAAAATCCAACGATACAGATACTTGCCAGCAGGAAAAAATGGTGGTAGAATAAAAAACAGTTTTGCGCCGGAAGGAACCGGCAGAGAAAAAGATGCAGGGATAAAAAGGAGAGAATTATGTCAGGACATTCTAAATTTGCCAATATTAAGCATAAAAAAGAAAAAAACGATGCAGCAAAAGGTAAGATTTTTACCGTAATCGGAAGAGAAATTGCAGTGGCGGTAAAAGAGGGAGGAGCTGATCCTGCCAATAACAGCAAGCTTCGTGATGTGATCGCAAAGGCAAAAGCCAATAATATGCCCAATGATACCATTGAAAGAGGAATCAAGAAGGCTGCAGGAGATGCCAATGCAGTCAATTATGAGACCATCACTTATGAGGGATATGGACCGAGCGGTGTAGCAATCATCGTAGACGCTCTGACCGATAATAAGAACCGTACAGCAGCAAATGTAAGGAACGCTTTTACCAAAGGCGGCGGTAACGTAGGAACTACGGGCTGTGTTTCTTATATGTTTGATAAAAAGGGGCAGATCATCATTGACAAGGAAGAATGCGAAATGGATGCAGATGAACTGATGATGATTGCCCTGGATGCAGGAGCAGAAGATTTTTCTGAGGAAGAGGACAGCTTTGAAGTACTTACCGATCCGGATGATTTCAGTAAAGTGAGAGAAGCTCTGGAGGCAGCCGGGATTCCTATGGTAGAAGCTGATGTTACCATGATTCCCCAGACCTGGGTGGAACTTACCGATGAGGACGACATTAAGAAAATCAACCGTATCCTGGATATGCTGGACGAAGACGACGACGTACAGGCTACGTACCACAACTGGGACGAATAATCAGAAGGGCTCTTTTCTGAACCATATTATTGGTGGGGAAAGGAGCCTTTTTATGGAAAAAAATTTCAAAAGAATGAATGGATTTCTCCATCTGAATCGTATTAGTAGTGAAACCGGAAAGGTTAACAGAAAGAATAAGATAGGATTGGAGGAATTTTCTATGAAAAAATTATTAGCAGGGATTTTAGCAGCAGTTATGGTGGGATCTGTTGGAATGATGAGCTCTTTCGCTGCAGTTACAGCACCAGGATGGAATTTTGTAGATGAAAATGGAGATGGCGTCTGCGATTATGCCGGAACGGGACGGAATTTTGTAGATGAAGATGGAGACGGCGTTTGCGATTACTATGGTTCCGGTATGAGAATGGGAGGCAGAGCCGGAAGAGGAAGCGGATTCTGCGGAGGCTGCAGAAGATAGGAAACGGAGTTTTGTATGAGGAGCGAAGAAGAGGTGAATATGGCGGTGGAAAAATATTCCAATATGATCCGCCGCCTGTGCATGATACATTTAAAAAATTATGCTGACACCGAGGACATATTTCAGAATGTATTTCTGAAGTATGTCCTTAGTTCCGTTACATTTGAGAGTGAGGAACATGAGCGAGCCTGGTTTATCCGAGTGACTGTAAATGCCTGCAAAGATCTTCTTAAGAGTTTTTTCCGTTCCAGGACAGTATCCTTAGATGAACTTTTGGAACAGCCGGCCGCCTTGTCGGAGGATAACAGAGAGGTGTTGGAAGCTGTGCTGGCGTTGCCGGAAAAATACAAGGATGTGGTTTACTTGCATTATTATGAAGAGTATACAGCTCCTGAGATCAGTAAGATACTTGGAAAAAACGTAAATTCCGTTTATACATTGTTGAACCGTTCCAGACAGATTCTGAAGGAAAAACTGGGAGGTGATGGGAATGAATGACAGGATCAGAGAAGCCTTTGATAACGTGCAGGCAGAAGAAGAACTGAAAGAAAGGACAAAAAAGTTCCTTTCAGATCGGACTGGTCATTATCAGCAGATTGCCAGCCCCCGCAATTTCCGTAAATTTGCAATAGCCTGTGCATTCGGCCTTTGCCTTTTACTGGGGGGAGGAGGATATGGCCTTTATTTTATCCCCACCTCTGTGATCAGTATGGATATCAATCCGTCCGTGGAACTGGATATTAACCGTTTTGATAAAGTAATCGCTGTCAAAGGATATAATGAGGATGGTAAGGAGTTGGTTGATTCCCTTTCGCTGAAATATATGGATTATGAGGATGCTGTGGAACAGATCATGGAAAGCGGAACGGTGGAGGAGTGTATGTCAAGAGATGAAATCTTGTCAATTGCGGTGACAGGACAGAGTGAGGAACAGAGCAGCCGGATTTTTGCGGAACTTCAATCATGTACGAAAGGGCAGAAGAACACATACTGCTTTTTGGCAAATCAGGAAGATGTAGCAGCGGCCCATGAGGCTGGTCTGTCATATGGGAAGTACCGGGCTTTTCTGCAGCTTCAGGAATTGGATCCGGATGTTTCTGTAGATGAGATACAGGGAAAAACCATGCGGGAAATCCGTGACAGGATAGAAGAATTATCCGGAGAGACATGGGGCTGCGGGAATGGAAATGGAAAACGATACGGGAACCGGTGGAAGTGAGCATTCAGAGATTGAACATTCAGCTGTTTTATGATATACTGAGCAATATAAAAAGAAGATTCAGGCGTGGCATGGTAAAACGTGTCACGCCTTGTATATTGTGGGAGAAGGTGTATGAATGGATCAAATACAGCAGTATCTGGAAAAGGTTGATGTGGAATACTCCTATCAGCTGGCAAAGAAGATGGAAAGATTTCGTACGAATCCTGTGCTGGGATATCGTACGGCAGGATCGGCAGCTGAGATTGAAACGGGCAATATGCTGGCAGAGGAAATGAAAGCGGTAGGGCTCCAGGATATTCATATGGACAGGATTCAGGTGGATTCCTGGGAGTTTAAGAAAGCGGTCATGCGTTTTGCCGATGATACGGGAAAAGAATATGAATTTCAGCTGGGAGCATATCAGACAAATTTTGTTACCCGGGGATTTGAACCTTATGAACTTGTTTATCTGGGAAAAGGAACGGAAAAGGATTATGAAGGCCGGGAAGTTTCCGGCCGCCTGGTGATGGTGGAAATTAACCAGAGAGACGAGTGGTGGATTAATTTTCCTGTTTATCAGGCATATAAAAAGGGAGCAGCAGGAGTGATCGCTGTTCAGGACAATGGGTATGGTGAAATTGACCGTACTGCTTTAAATGCTCAGGATATTGCAGGCCCTTCTCATGCTCCTGCCTTTTCCATGTCCCAGGCAGATGCGGAGATACTCAAACAGGCCATGAAAGAAGGAAAACCAATCCGGGTAATGTTTGATGCGGACAGTCAGGTGAAGGAATGTCAGCCGGCCTATAATGTGTGGGGAGTGATTCCAGGGAAAAAAATGGAAGAAAAGATTCTTTTATCAGCCCATTATGACTCCTATTTTTCCGGGTTTCAGGATGATAATACGGCAGTTGCCATGATCATCAGCATTGCCAGGTCTTTGATCCAGAGCGGATACAGGCCGGAGCGGACGATTGTGGTCTGTGCGCTGGCTGCTGAAGAATGGGGGATCACGAATTCTAAGTATGACTGGTCCACAGGAGCCTGGCAGCAGGTGTTCCGGGTGCGTCCGGAGTGGCAGGGTCAGGTGGTCGCAGACCTGAATTTTGAACTTCCGGCCCATGCCCATGACAGACGGGATGCCATCAGAAGCACTTATGAATATCAGGACTTTCTGGAACAGTTTATCCGGGACCTGCCTCCTCAGGTGAAGCCGGGGGAGGTATATCCGGAGGGGATTACCGTGTATGCTCCCATTGAGACGTGGTCGGATGACTTTTCCATGGCAATCGGAGGGATCCCATCTATAGTCAATGATTTCTCAGGCGGAAAATTTATGGAAACCCATTATCATTCCCAGTTCGACAATGATGATTTTTATGATGAAGCTGTATACAGGTTCCATCATCAGCTGTATGGGCTTCTGGCGATGAAGTTTGATCAGGTGCAGATAGCACCGCTGAATCCTGGCGCCTTATTCCGGGCTATCAGGAAAAGCATCTGTCCGGTGACAGGAAAGGAAGATAAAGAAGCAATTGTTCTTCTTCAGGATCGGTTGTCTGAGGCAGAAGAACTGGGGGAACGGCTGTATCAGAAAGCAATTCATCCAGGGGAAAAACAGGAGGAGGATAGAAATCTTCAGGCAGGATTACTGAAGCTTTTCCGGAAAGGACAGGATTATTTTGTGCGTCTGGACTGGCAGGATACTGTGGTTTTTCCGCAGGAAGCAGTACAAAATAATCTTCGGGCGCTGCAGGATGCTGCCCATTGCCTGGAGAAGGGGAATATCAGGATGGCCTTGGAAGCAGTTTATCGTATAGACAACAGCAGGTATGCGTTTTTGTTTGATGAAGATGTCTATCAGTATTTTACAGAATATGTCCTGAATCAGCCGGAGGAAAGACTGCAATGGGGAGCTGGCAGGATTGTCCGTCATGAAAATCTTTACCATCTGGTAAAATCCCTGAAGCGGAAAGAAGCCTCTAATTCCGGTCAGACAAAGGAGGAATTGGAGATGATAAAAAAGGTAGAAGAACAGCAGAAAATATGTTATGATGATGACGTCCGTTACATGACCAGATCAACGGAGAAAATGATAGAAGAAATGAAAAAACTGGAAGAGGTGTAAGACCGTGGACAGCCAGATTTTATATAAAGTACAGAAAAAGGATCTGCCGAAGCTTCAACAGCTTCTGACAGCCAGTTTTGCAGAAGACCCGTTATATTGCAGTCTGATTCCAGACCGGGACACGAGAGAGAGGCTGCTTCCGGAACTGTTTGCATGTGATCTGTCGGAGTTTTTTGAAAACTGTGAAATCTTTGCAGACAGCGAGGAACTGAACGGAGTTTTGGTGGTATCTGATGAATCGGAGCCGTATCATGTATTTCAGTACTTTCTTACTGAATTGAAAGCGTTACTGAAAACAGATGAATACCTGATCAAAGAAGATATGAGCTTGAAAACCTTCTGGAATTTTATTCTGGGGAGGGATTATCTGAATTCCCGTTGGACAGATCAGCTGAATCAGAGAGAACGGTTACATATCATTTATCTGGCAGTGGAGCCGTCCATGCAGCATCATGGAATCTCCGGGCTTTTGATCCATGAAGCAATCCGTTATGCCCAGGAACATAAGCTGATGATTTCACTGGAGACGCACAATGAAAAAAATGTAAGTCTGTATCAGCATTTTGGTTTTAAAGTATATGGGGTCATGGAAAAACATTTTCATTTAAAGCAATATTGCATGGTGAGAGAAATTTAAGCAGCAGAAAGGAGAAGCACCGTGAAGAGAGAACAGATCATTACAAAAATGAAAGAGGAAGGGTTAGTAGCCGTTGTACGGGCAGAAAGCAGAGAGCAGGGAGAAAAGATCATTGATGCCATTCTGGCAGGCGGAATCCATTTTATAGAGATTACCATGACGGTGCCTGGTGCTATGCATATTATTGAAGCTATGGCGGAAAAATATAAAGATAATCAGGAAGTTGTTATAGGAGCGGGAACGGTTCTGGACCCTGAGACAGCAAGAGCAGCAATCCTGGCAGGAGCGTCCTACATAGTGGCGCCGTCTTTGAACCTGGATACCATTCGTCTGTGCAACCGTTACTGTGTGCCGGTGATCCCGGGAGTCATGACTCCTACAGAAGCAGTATCCGCTTTGGAGGCAGGCTGCGGTCTTCTGAAGATATTTCCCGGCAATGTGATGGGACCAGGAGCTATCAGCTCTTTCAGAGGTCCTTTGCCACAGGCAGACTATATGCCTACAGGCGGGGTAGATGTAGATAATATTGACCAGTGGATGAAAGCTGGAGCCTGTGCAGTAGGAACCGGGAGCAGCCTGACAAAGGGAGCGAAGACCGGAAATTATCAGGCGGTAACGAAAAAAGCAGAGGAATTTGTAGCAGCGGTAAAAGCAGCCAGATCCTAATTACGAAGGAGACAGAAACAGAATGGCAAGGATCATTACCATGGGAGAGATTATGATGAGGCTTTCTACGCCCCATCACGAAAGACTGATACAGGCAGACGAGTTTGAAATCAATTATGGAGGCGGAGAAGCGAATGTAGCGGTATCCCTGGCTCATTTTGGGCATCAGACGGAATTTGTCACCGCAGTACCGGCTAATCCTTTAGGGGAATGTGCTGTGGCAGCACTGCGAAAATATAATGTGGGAACTTCCCATATTGCCAGATGGGGAGAACGGCTTGGTATTTATTTCCTGGAAACAGGGACTTCCATGCGGGCTTCTAATGTGATTTATGACAGGGCTGGGTCTTCTATTTCCACAGTGACGCCAGATCAGTTTGATTTTGAAAAGGTATTTGAGGGAGCAGACTGGTTCCATTTTACCGGGATTACCCCGGCGCTCAGCAGCCAGGCGGCAGAACTGACAAAAAGTGCATTGCAGGCAGCCAGAAAACAGGGAGTTACCGTTTCGGTAGACCTGAATTACAGGAAAAAACTGTGGACTCCTGAGGAAGCAAAAAGAGTGATGACCCCTCTTATGGAATATGTAGATGTATGTATTGGAAACGAAGAAGATGCCAGCCTGGTGCTGGGATTCCAACCAGGCAGGACAGATGTTGCGACTGGAGAACTGGAACTGGAAGGTTACAGAGACATGTTTGAGGCGATGAAACGTCAGTTTGGTTTCCGGTATGTGGTCAGTTCTCTGAGAGAGAGCTTTTCTGCTTCTCACAATGGCTGGTCGGCCTGTATTATGGACGGTGAAAACGGAGAATTCTATTATTCCACCAAATATACGCTGACTCCTATTGTGGACCGGGTAGGAGGCGGAGATGCATTCGCTGCCGGACTGATCAGTTGTCTGGCAGAAGGAGAGGAAGTTGAGATGGCTCTGGAATTTGCGGTGGCAGCTTCTGCGTTGAAGCATACGATTCCAGGAGATTTTAATCTGGTCACCAGGGAAGAAGTGAAAGCGTTGATGAATGGAGGCGGATCAGGAAGGGTCCAGCGGTAACATACGGAAAATCCTGATAGCGGCAAATAAAGCTTGAAAAGAAGCGGGCAATATGATAAACTAGACACGTTTCACAGAAAAAGAGGTATGGGAATTTTCTCATACCTCTTTCTGTACGGAAAATCAGGATTCAGCCTGTATATGGAAGAGAGGAAAATTATGAATCTGTTTACATTATTTACTCTGGCAGTGGGGGTGTCCATGGACGCTTTTGCAGTGTCGGTCTGTAAAGGACTGGCTATGAAAAAAATCACCATGCGAAAGGCCATAACGGTGGGGTTATGGTTTGGCGGGTTTCAGGCACTGATGCCTCTTGTGGGATATGTGCTTGGTATCCAGTTCCGGGATAAGATTACTACCATAGACCATTGGGTGGCTTTTCTGCTTCTGAGCTTTATTGGGATCAATATGATCCGGGAAGCTTTTTCTGAAGAAGAGCCGGAAACGGGAGAACCTTCTCTGGCAGTTCGGGATATGTTTCTGCTTGCTGTAGCCACCAGTATCGATGCGCTGGCAGTAGGAGTTACGTTTGCATTTCTGGATGTGGATATTGTGCCTGCCGTTACTTTTATCGGTACCGTTACTTTTCTTTTTTCTACCATGGGGGTAAAAGCGGGAAATGTATTTGGTGAAAAATATGAGTCAAGAGCAGAAGTGGCAGGAGGAGTGATCCTGACTCTGCTGGGAATTAAGATTTTACTGGAGCATCTGGGAATTTTATAGCAAATGGGATCAAATCCCATAAAAAACCCATAAAAACTGTAAAATTGTGGAAAATATATCTGGTAGAATGGCAAAAACTGTGATAGAGTGGTAGAAGAAAGGTTTTATCTTGAATATGTTTTCAGAATAAGAGGTTAAGATCATGGATACAGAACAAAACAGCGGTGGGAAGAAGAAATCCTTCCGTAAACCGGAAAAGAAAAAATGGTTTGGGAAAAAGGACAAAAGAGAGCTGGCAAAGGACCGCGGACCAGACCAGGAAGAAAAACAGGTGACAGGGATCCGCAGGTTTTTCCATGTATTTTTTTATTGTCTGGGCATTGTTTTTCGTCCGCTGTTTAAAGTGCTGAAAATTTTGTTTAAGACTCTGGCTGTGGCTTGTATTCTGGCGCTGATCATAGGCGGTGTGATAGGGGTAACGAAAATATATCCTTTGTATAAAGAATATAAGGCTATGGCAGAACAGGTAGTGGGAGAAAGTAATCTGGATACGTTCCGTCTGCAGGAATCCAGCTACATTTATGATAATCAGGGCGATGTGATCGCAAAGCTGACCAAAGACGAAGATTCTTATTATCTTTCTTATGACGAGATTCCTCAGTATGCCATAGATGCATTTGTGGCGATCGAGGATCGGACATTCTGGGAAAATTCGGGAATTGACTGGAAAGGAATTTTCCGGGTTGGAATCCGTTTTTTGAAGACAGAAGGGGAAGAAGTACACGGAGCCAGTACCATTACACAACAGCTGGCAAGGAACCGCTTCCTGACCAGGGAAGTGTCACTGGAACGAAAAGCCAAAGAAATGCTGATAGCCATGGAATTGACGAAAAAATATACCAAAGAACAGATCATGGAATTCTATGTAAATGATATCAGTTTTGCTAATACCTATTATGGACTGGAAGCAGCTGCCAGAGGCTATTTCGGAAAATCTTCCAGCGAACTTAGTTTAAGCCAGATTGCATATCTCTGTGCGATCCCAAATTCTCCTACATATTACAATCCTTACCGGCATCCGGAAAATGCCCTAGAGAGGAGAAATAAGATTCTGGACGATATGCTGGAGATGAATTTTATTTCTCAGGAAGAGCACGATGAAGCAATCCAGGAAGAAATTACGATCCAGAGGGCGGAATACAGTTTCCGGAATTATGAGACTACCTATGCGATTGACTGTGCAGTCCGTTATCTTATGGAGCTGAATGGATTTGAATTTTCTTATGGTTTCCGGAAAGAAGAGGATTATGAGGAATATTCGGAAAAATATGAGGAAGCCTATGCAGAAGCAAAAGAAGAACTGTATACAGGTGGATATGATGTCTATACTTCCTTAGATCCGGAAAAGCAGAGTTATCTTCAGAATACCATAGACCAGGCACTGAGTTTTGACAGTGAGACATCCGATACCGGTATTTATGAATTGCAGGGAGCAGCTACTCTTGTGGACAACAGCAATGGAAAAGTGGTTGCCATTGTAGGAGGAAGGAGCCAGGATACGGATACATATGGGCTGAATCGGGCTTATCAGAGTTTCCGGCAGCCGGGAAGCGCCATTAAACCTTTGATCGTATATACGCCTGCCCTGGAAAATGGATATGCATCCAAAACAATTGTAAAAAATATCAATGTAGATCAGGCGAAAGAAGTTGAAGACCCGGATGACCTGACAAAACTGTCCGGCAATACCATGACTCTGCGCCAGGGAGTTGAGCAGAGCAAAAATGGAGTGGCATGGTCTGTGTATGCGGACATTACACCGGAAGTAGGGATGGCTTCTCTGACAAAAATGCGTTTTGATAAGATTGTTCCGGGAGATTATTATCTTGCCGCATCTCTGGGTGGATTCACCTATGGAGTGACAACGGAAGAAATGGCAGGTGCCTATGCGGCGTTGGCTAATCAGGGGGTATATCAAGATCCTACCTGTATCATGATGATGAAGGATAAAAATGGTGAGGAAATTTATAAAGACCCTGAAGAAAAACAGGTATATGAAAAAAATGCAGCTCTGGTCATGGTAGATATTCTGAAAGGGGTTATATCAAAGGGAACTGCCAGAGGTATGGGCTGGGACAGTGAGACAGAAGCTGCTGGTAAGACCGGTACCACCAATAACAGTAAAGATGGTTGGTTTTGCGGAATGACACCGTATTATACCCTGACTGTCTGGGTAGGATATGACCAGCCACGGACCTTGTCATCGCTGTGGGGAAGCACCTATCCGGCTCAGATATGGAAGGATGCCATGTCTCATTTTGTGGAGGGCCTGGAACCGGCGGCATTTGAAGAACCGGGACCGGAAAAGGGAACAAAGAAAAATGCTGTTTCCAGCGGTACAACAGCACAGACTTCACCGGCAACTGTTCCGGAGAATGTAACGGAAGCAGCGCCTACAGAGATTGAGCCGCCTCCGGCTACCGAACCGGTTACCGGTATCCATGGAGGACCAGGCGTAGGTTTGGATTAATGATCATAAGAAATGGCATGGGTGAGAAAACCCATGCCATTTTTTGCTGCTATAATATTAAGAAATCAGGCTCTGCAGGTCAGTCAGAAAATCAGGATACGAGATGTTGACGCAGTCCCAGTCAGGAATAAGAGTCTCACCCTGAGCGGCAAGACCTGCAATTGCAAAGGTCATGGCAATCCGATGGTCTCCATGACTGTCAATTACTGTTCCATGAAGGGGACGTCCGCCATGTATGATCATACCATCCGGGGTTTCCTCCACATCAGCACCCATGGCTTTCAGATTATGGGTCATAACTGCAATGCGGTTTGACTCTTTTACCTTTAATTCGGCAGCATCACGGATGATGGTTTTGCCTTCTGCAAAACAGGCGGCAGCAGCGATTACCGGCAGCTCATCGATCAAGGTAGGAATGATATCGCCCTGAATGACAGTCCCGTGGAGGGAACTGCTCTGTACGATGAGATCAGCTACAGGTTCGCCACCGTCTGTTTTCAGATTTTCCATGGTGATTGTTCCGCCCATCTGACGAAAAACATGAAGAATACCATCTCTTGTAGGGTTGATTCCTACATGTTTCAGATGAATCTGGGAATTGGGTACCAGAAGACCGGCTGCCAGAAAAAAAGCAGCAGAGGAAATATCACCAGGGACCTGGATACTCTGAGCCATCAGGCGTTGTCCGGGATATAAAGTGGCTGTCAGCTGTTCCGAAGAGATGGAAGCACCAAAGGAAGACAGCATCAGCTCCGTATGGTTTCTGGAAAGAGCTGGTTCCGTTACCCTGGTTTCCCCCTCTGCATAAAGTCCTGCCAGCAGTATGGCGGATTTTACCTGAGCGGAAGCTACCGGTGAGTGGTATGAGATTCCCCTGAGTTTCCTTCCGGAGATGGAAAGAGGAGCGCAGTCATTCTGGTTGATGCTGCGGATATCAGCCCCCATCTGGCAAAGTGGGTCTATGATCCGTTTCATAGGCCTTTTTTGTATGGAAGAATCTCCAGTCAATGTGGTATCAAAAGTTTGTCCTGCCAGGATACCGCTGATCAGGCGGGTCGTAGTGCCGCTGTTTCCACAGTCCAGAATCTGGCTGGGAGGCTGCAAGCCGTGCAGGCCTTTTCCGTGTACCAGTATTTTTTCGCCCTGTTCTTCAATGGAGATTCCCATCTGACGGAAACAGGATATGGTAGACAGACAGTCAGCGCCTTTTAAAAAGTGAGAAATTTCAGTAGTACCTTCGGCCAGGGCACCGAACATGACAGCCCGGTGAGAGATGGATTTATCTCCAGGTACTGTTACAGTGCCCGATAATGATGAAACAGAATGGAAGTTCATAAATAGTCCTTTCCCGATTATGGAATAAGTTCATATTTGTATCTGGTAAGCTGCGCCCAGGCAGCTTCCATGGAATCTTTATCATAGAAGGAGATGCGCAAGGCACCTTCTCCATGTTCCCGGTTATGGTTGATACCAATATTCTTGATACTGATCCCTTTTGATGCCAGGATAACAGAAAGGGTGGATATGGAACCTACTTCATCTACAATATCCACAGAGAAAGAATATTCCGGTTCCATGGCGCCCCGGTTCCTGTCAGAGATGGAATCCCGGTATGTTTTTGAATCAGAAAATAGTTGGTAAATGGTGTGGCTGTCCCGCTTTGTCAGAGCTTCAAGGGTCTGATTCAGGGAATGGATATAGGCTTGTAATAAGAAGATAATATTATCGGTATTGGTCATGCAGATCTGTTCCCACATTTCCGGAGAAGCAGATGCAATCCGGGTAATATCCTTGAAACCACCAGCAGCGATCTGCCTCATTGTATGCTGTGGGCTGTCTGTCTGCTGAATCAGATTGACCAGGCTGGAAGCCACTACATGAGGGAGATGGCTGATGGCAGCCACAGCTTTATCATGTTCCTGACAGGACAGGACCATGGGAATGGCATTCAAGGCTTTCGCTATGGAAACCATCCGCTTTATGTTTTCGGAAGGAGCACCGTCTGGAGGTGTGATCATATAGTAAGCATTTTCTAATAAATGGTCTGTAGAATTTTCATAGCCGGTTTTTTCAGACCCAGCCATAGGATGTCCTCCTATAAAACAATCTTCCATAGATAAAGCGGTTGCAGTATGATGGATACTTTCTTTGGTGCTGCCCACATCCGTGACGATAGCGCCGGCTTTCAGATAAGGTTTTACTGCCTTCAGATAGGCTTCGTTGTATTCCACAGGCGTGCAGAGAAAAATAATATCGCAGGAACGGAAATGTTCGTCCACTCCGGTGAGAGCCAGGTCTATGATTCCATCCTGCTTAGCCTGCTCCAGTTTTTGGGTGCTTCGCATATAAGCCATGATAGTCAGGTTCGGATCATGACGTTTCAATCCTTTTGCAATGGAACCGCCAATCAGACCGAAGCCAATAAAACCAATGACAGATTCTGTCATAATGAAGCTCCTCCTTCAAGAATATAAGCATCCTGGTTATAAAAAAGTACGTCCCGCCAGGGAAGCGTAAGGTTTCAGCTCTTTAGTCAGCCCTTCAAAATTTGCAAACGTGAGGGACTGAGGGCCATCAGAAAGCGCCCGTTCCGGACATGGATGCACTTCAATCATCAGTCCGTCAGCTCCGGCAGCCACAGCAGCTTTTGCTAATGGGGGAACATAGGACCATACACCGGTAGCATGGCTGGGATCGACGATGATAGGCAGATGGCTTTTTTGCCGTATAACTGGAACGGCACTCAGGTCCAGGGTGTTTCTGGTGGAAGTTTCATAGGTACGGATGCCTCTTTCGCAGAGGACGATCCGTTCATTTCCTTCTGAGATAATGTATTCTGCCGCGTTCAGCCATTCCTCGATCGTGGCGGCAAGTCCACGTTTTAACAGTACCGGAAGCCCTGCTTTTCCGCATTCTTTTAAAAGCTCAAAATTCTGCATATTTCTGGCTCCGATCTGGATCATATCTACATAATTGACTGCTTTTTCCAGGGCTCGCATACTGGTGACTTCGCATACCACCATAAGTCCGGTTGCTTCCCTGGCTTCTTTCATATAACGGAGCCCTTCTTCTTCCAGTCCCTGAAAAGAGTAGGGGGAAGTACGGGGTTTATATGCGCCTCCTCTTAAGAAGGTAGCGCCGGCTTTTTTTACGGCAAAAGCTGTTTCCATCAGCTGCTCCTGGCTTTCTACAGCACAGGGACCGGCCATGATCGTGAGATTGCCGGGACCGATGGAAGTATTGCCGACTGTAATGGTAGACATTTCCGGATGGAACTTCCGGTTGACCAGTTTATACGATTCCGTAACAGGAACGATCTTATCGACTCCGTCAGCCAGTTCCAGATTGGTGTCAGCCAGAAGGGTTTTGTCGCCTACCACGCCGACAATGGTGACCTGGGTTCCTACAGAAAGATGGGCTTTCAGTCCCCGGGATTCAATGGTAGTAGTAATGTTGTTTACCGCTTCCTGGGAAGCGTTTGGTTTCATAATAATAATCATCTGTAAAACTCCTTTATTGAACGATACACCGATTGTATCGAAAAGAATCAGGATTGTCAATGATTTAATACATTAAGCTTCAACAGTTTAAAGTGAAATATCTATCAAAAAAAGAAAATTGCTAATTTTTTTGTTTAAACTGCATATTCTTCTTGTAAATTTGCGAAAATTTTAGTACAATATGGTCATAGGCAAAATCTTCAACAGGAGGGACTTATTATGAACGTATATGGAACACAGAAAATCCGTAATGTAGTGCTGCTGGGACATGGCGGAGCAGGAAAGACAACTGCAGCAGAAGCTATGGCCCATATTTGCGGAGTGACCAAAAGAATGGGTAAAGTGCCGGACGGAAATACCATCAGCGACTACGATAAGGAAGAGATCAAGAGACAGTTCTCCATCTCCACTTCCTTAATTCCATTGGAGTATGAGGGAGAAGATGGCATGATAAAAGTCAACCTCTTGGACACCCCCGGTTACTTTGATTTTGTAGGGGAAGTGGAAGAGGCCATCAGTGTGGCAGACGCCGCAGTGATTGTGGTGAACTGTAAAGCAGGAATTGAAGTGGGAACGGAAAAAGCATGGGAACTTTGTGAAAAATATCGTCTTCCCAGGATCATTTTCGTGACAAATATGGACGATGACCAGGCCAGCTACCGTGAACTGGTTCTGAAGCTGGAAAAACAGTTTGGAAGGAAGATAGCGCCTTTCCAGCTGCCGATCCGTGAAAATGAAAAATTTGTGGGCTTTGTAAACGTGGTAAAAATGGAAGGCCGGCGTTTTACTGGTGTGGGTACTTATGAAGAGTGTCCGATTCCGGATTATGTTCAGAAAAACCTGGGAATTGCAAGAGATGCCCTGATCGAGGCTGTAGCTGAGACCAGTGAAGAATATATGGAACGTTATTTCTCTGGGGAGGATTTCACAGAGAAGGAGATTTCAGATGCTTTGAGAGAGCATGTGGTAGAAGGAAATATCGTACCGGTTATGATGGGCTCCGGAATTAACTGCCAGGGCTTACGGATTCTGCTCCGTTCCATTGACCGTTATTTCCCGTCACCGGATAAATATGAATGTGTAGGTGTGGATATTTCCACAGGCGAGCGCTTTACTGCAAAATACAATGATGACGTGTCTCTTTCTGCCAGAGTATTTAAGACGATCGTAGATCCGTTTATAGGAAAATATTCTCTGATGAAGGTCTGCACAGGTACTCTGAAGCCGGATAGTGTCATCTATAATGTCAATAAAGATGCAGAGGAGAAAGTTGGAAAACTTTATGTGCTCCGTGGAAAAGAGGCAATCGAAGTTCCAGAATTGAAAGCCGGTGATATCGGGGCTGTGGCAAAGCTGACGGTAACCCAGACTGGTGACACCATTGCAGTGAAATCAGCTCCTATCCTGTATCATAAGCCTGAGATTTCTACCCCATATACCTACATGAGATATAAGACGGTGAATAAGGGTGATGATGATAAGGTATCCAGCGCTCTGGCAAAATTAATGGAAGAAGATCTGACTCTGAAAGCGGTCAACGACAAAGAGAACCGCCAGCTTCTGCTTTATGGAATCGGGGACCAGCAGCTGGAAGTGGTGGTAAGCAAACTGTTAGGCAGATATAAAGTAGAGATTGAACTGAGCAAACCTAAGATCGCATTCCGTGAAACCCTGAGAAAGAAAGTGGAAGTACAGGGCAAATATAAAAAGCAATCCGGCGGACATGGCCAGTATGGAGACGTCAAGATGGAATTTGAACCTTCCGGAGATCTGGAAACACCTTATGTGTTTGATGAGAGAATCTTTGGCGGCGCTGTTCCGAAGAATTACTTCCCGGCAGTGGAAAAGGGAATTCAGGAATGCGTTCAGAAAGGACCTTTGGCAGCATATCCGGTAGTAGGGCTGAAAGCTACTCTGGTGGATGGCTCCTATCACCCGGTTGATTCTTCTGAATTAGCCTTTAAGATGGCTGCTACTATGGCCTTTAAGAAAGGATTTATGGAAGCAAATCCAGTTCTGCTGGAACCAATCGCATCTTTGAAGGTAACAGTCCCGGATAAATATACGGGAGATGTAATGGGAGATCTGAACAGGAGAAGAGGAAGAGTGCTGGGTATGAATTCCGATCATCATGGAAAACAGATTATTGAGGCGGACGTTCCAATGTCAGAATTGTTTGGTTATAATACAGACTTAAGATCTATGACTGGCGGAATTGGTCAGTATGAATATGAGTTCAGCCGTTACGAGCAGGCACCTGGCGATGTACAGAAGAAAGAAGTGGAAGCAAGGGCTTCTAAAGTAGATTCCAGTGAGGCATAAATAAAGAATAGATAAAACGCTGCGGAAGGTTTTCCGCAGCGTTTTTTGCCTTTTGCAATTTGATTGACAGAAAAGAAAAAATAGCATATGCTGGATTTTGTTTTTAAGGCTATATGGACAGATAAAATTGTGAGGGGACAGTATGAAAAAAAGGACAGATGCCAGATGGATGCTGGTTGCATCAATGGCTATATTTGGTACACTGGGAGTATTTGTAAGAAATATTCCGGTATCTTCCGGAGAATTGGCTCTCTACAGGGCGGTACTGGCGGCAGCGCTGATCGCTGTTTTTTTAATAGTAACAAAACAGAATATACCATTTTCCAAGATAAAAAAAGAGATTCCATTGCTGTTGGGCTCAGGAATTGCCATGGGTATCAACTGGATCCTTTTATTTGAGGCATATAAATATACTACCGTTTCAGTGGCTACCTTAAGTTATTACTTTGCGCCGGTCATTGTCACTGCCGTCTGTCCGTTTCTGTTCCGGGAAAAACTGACAGGCAGGCAGATACTGTGCTTTGTGATGTCAACAGCAGGGTTGGTGATGATTACCGGAACGGGAAGCATAGCAGGAGGCAGAGATCTGATTGGGATTGGATTTGGCTTGGGAGCGGCAGTATTTTATGCTGCGGTCATCCTGCTGAATAAATTTATTAAACATGTAGAGGGGATACACAGGACCTTTCTCCAGTTTATTGCAGCGATTGTTGTGCTGTTTCCTTATGTTGTCTGGACGGGAGGAAGCAGACTGTATGAACTGGACGAAATTGGCTGGCTGAATCTTCTGATTGTAGGATTGGTCCATACCGGAATGACGTACTGTATGTATTTTTCGGCGCTGAAAGAACTCCCTGGTCAGAAAGCGGCCATTCTCAGTTATATTGATCCGCTGGTAGCGGTGGTGGTTTCCGTGACTGTTTTAGGAGAAATCATGACGGCAGAACAGGCAGTAGGAGGGATGCTGATCTTAGGTTTTACTCTTTTCAATGAGATTGCTCCGGCTGCGGAAAAATAAGCTGTGTGGATACTTTGAAAAAAAGAGCAGGTGTGATATGATAGGAAAAGACGGATGATCAGAGAGTTTATAGAAAGAGAAGAATTTGGAATATGAAAAAACAAAAAGGCCATGTGATCAGCCAGGTTGCTCCCGGCTCTATCGGAGAAGAGCTGGAACTGGAACCAGGAGATGAGCTGCTTACAATAAATGGACAAGAAATTGAAGATATTTTTGATTATGAATATTATATAGACAGTGAAGCCCTGACTATGGTGGTCAGAAAAGCGGATGGGGAAGAGTGGGAACTGGAGATTGAAAATGGAGGGGAGGACCTGGGCCTTACTTTTGAAAATGGATTGATGAGCGATTACCGGTCCTGCTGCAATAAGTGTATTTTCTGTTTTATTGACCAGATGCCTCCGGGTATGAGGGAAACCCTGTATTTTAAAGATGATGATTCCCGTTTGTCTTTTCTGCAGGGAAATTATATCACCCTTACCAATATGAAAGACAGGGATATTGAAAGGATCATTAAATTTCATCTGGCTCCTATCAATATTTCCGTACAGACTACGAACCCGGAACTGCGCTGTAAAATGCTGAACAACCGTTTTGCCGGCGAAGCATTGAAGAAGATAGATCGGCTCTATGCGGCGGGGATTCCCATGAACGGACAGATTGTGCTGTGCAAAGGAGTAAATGACGGGGCGGAACTGGAACGTACCATTAAGGATCTGAGCCGCTATCTTCCACATATGGCAAGTGTGTCGGTAGTTCCGGTAGGACTTTCCAGATACCGGGAAGGTTTATATCCGTTGGAACCTTTTACCAGCAAAGAAGCAGGAGAAGTGATCGATCTGGTGGAGAGATGGCAGAGAAAATTGTATGCAGAATATGGCCTTCATTTTATCCATGCCAGTGATGAACTGTATATGCTGGCCGGAAGGGAGATGCCGGAAGCTGAGCGGTATGACGGATATATCCAGCTGGAAAATGGGGTTGGAATGATCCGCCTGATGACGGAAGAAGTGGAAGAAGCACTGGCTAAACTAGAGGGAGATGCAGAAAAAGAAGAACTTTCCATAGCCACAGGAGTGTTGCCAGCGGGATATCTCAAGCAGTACCTTACCTGCATCAGGGACAAGTTTCCAGGCAGAAACGTGCATCTGTATCCGATCATAAATCATTTTTTTGGAGAAACAATCACTGTGGCCGGCCTGGTAACCGGACAGGATCTGATAGCCCAGCTGAAGGGAAAAGAACTGGGAAACCGGCTCCTTCTTCCGGAATGTATGTTCCGCAGCGGAGAAGAAGTATTCCTGGACGATGTGACCAGGCAGGAGGTACAAAACGCTTTACAAGTACCAGTGGATATTGTAAAATCAAGCGGGCAAGATTTCGTGTATGCTGTTCTGGGAATGGAGCGGCAGAATACGGAAGCTGATTATGAAGGATATGAACTGGAAGAACTTTATTATGATAAAGGAGAAATGATATGAGCAAACCGATTGTAGCCATCGTGGGGAGACCCAATGTGGGGAAGTCTACGCTGTTTAATGTGCTGGCCGGGGAGACAATTTCTATTGTGAAAGATACTCCCGGTGTGACCAGAGACAGGATTTATGCGGACTGCACCTGGTTAAATATGAATTTTACTCTGATTGATACCGGCGGAATTGAGCCGGACAGCCGGGATGTGATCCTTTCCCAGATGAGAGAACAGGCAGAGATAGCGATTGCCACGGCGGATGTGATTGTTTTTATCGTAGATGTGCGTCAGGGATTGGTAGATGCAGACAGTAAAGTGGCGGATATGCTCCGCCGTTCCAAAAAGCCGGTGGTCCTGGCAGTCAATAAGGTGGACAGTTTCACTAAATTTGGAAATGATGTATATGAATTTTATAATCTGGGAATCGGTGATCCTATTCCCATTTCAGCAGCTTCCAGATTGGGCCTGGGAGAACTTTTGGATGCGGTATCCAGTCATTTTGATATGACCCAGCTGGAGGACGAAGACGATGACAGGCCAAGAATTGCCATAGTAGGAAAACCCAATGTGGGAAAATCCTCCATTATCAACAAGCTGACAGGGGAAAATCGTGTGATTGTATCTGATATTGCAGGAACCACCCGAGATGCAGTGGACACGGCGATTATGCATAACGGAACGGAATATGTTTTTATTGATACTGCTGGCTTGAGAAGAAAAAATAAGATAAAAGAAGATCTGGAACGATACAGCATTATCCGTACGGTGTCAGCAGTGGAACGGGCGGACATTGTGATCCTGGTGATCGATGCGGCAGAAGGCGTAACGGAACAGGATGCCAAGATTGCCGGAATTGCCCATGAAAGAGGCAAGGGCATGATCATTGCGGTCAATAAGTGGGACGCTGTGGAGAAAAATGATAAGACGATTTATGAGTATACCAAGAAAATCAAAGACACCCTTTCCTATATGCCTTATGCAGAGATGGTGTTCGTTTCTGCAAAGACCGGTCAGAGACTGAATAAATTGTATGAAATGATTGATATGGTAAGGGAAAACCAGAACATGAGAGTTGCCACAGGGGTGCTGAATGAGATCATGACAGAAGCGGTAGCACTGCAGCAGCCGCCGTCAGATAAGGGCAAGAGGCTGAAACTTTATTATATCACTCAGGTGGCGGTAAAACCTCCTACGTTTGTGATTTTTGTCAATGATAAAGAATTAATGCACTTTTCTTATACCAGATACATTGAGAATAAGATCAGAGAAGCGTTTGGATTCCGGGGAACATCTTTGAAATTTATTATCCGGGAACGTTCCGGAAAGGAGAAATAGAGTATGGAACGTGTGATTTGTCTGGTCATGGGATATGTGTTTGGCTTATTCCAGACAGGATATCTTTATGGACGTATGCATGCTATCGATCTTCATCAGTACGGAAGCGGCAATGTAGGAACTACCAACGCTCTCCGGGTTATGGGATGGAAGGCTGGTGCAATCGTGTTTGCGGGAGATTTGCTGAAAACCGTCATTCCCTGCCTTCTGGTACGGTTTATATTGTTTCAGGATAAGCCGGATATGACCTACCTGTTGATCCTGTACACTGGCTTTGGGGTGATCCTGGGACACAATTTTCCATTCTATATGGGTTTCCGAGGCGGGAAGGGGATAGCCGCTACTGCCGGGCTTCTGGTTTCCCTGGACTGGCGTGTTACGCTTATCTGTCTGGTTATTTTTGTGGCTTCTGTGGGTATTACCCGCTATGTTTCATTAGGGTCTATTCTGGTGGTAACTGCATTCCTGCTCTGCATGATCTTTTTTGGAGGACGGGGAGATTATGGACTGGGAGTTTCTTATTTGACAGAATTTTATGGAGTAGCAGCAGTGATCACAGGTATGGCAGTTTGGCGTCATCGTGCTAATATGGTACGATTGGTCCATGGAACGGAAAATAAGCTGGGATCAAAAAAGAAATAGAAGGTGTGAGGAAAAGCCTATGGCAAAGGTAAGTATAATTGGTGCAGGAAGCTGGGGAATTGCCCTGGCTCTGCTGCTTTCCAACAACGGACATCAGGTAACCGTATGGTCTGCCTTGGAAGAAGAAGTGGAAGAGCTGAAGACGAAACGAGAACATCACAGTCTTCCCGGCGTGAAATTGCCGGATACCATGGAGTTTACAGGAAATATGGAATCTGCCATGGCGGATAAGGAGCTACTGGTGACGGCAGTGCCTTCTGTTTTTGTGCGTCAGACAGCAGAAAAGATGAGACCGTTTCTCTGTAAAGGGCAGATTGTAGTGAATGTGGCGAAAGGAATTGAAGAAGGGACGTTAAAGACCTTATCCGATATTCTGGAAGAAACTCTTCCGGGAGCTGACGTAGCTGTGCTTTCCGGCCCCAGTCATGCGGAAGAAGTGAGCCGTGGCCTGCCGACTACCTGTGTGGTGGGAGCCCGCACCAGGGAAACGGCTGAGTATATACAGGGGCTGTTTATGAGCGAAGTGTTCCGGGTATATACCAGTCCGGACATTTTAGGAATTGAACTGGGGGGAGCTTTGAAAAATGTGATTGCCCTTGCAGCAGGAATTGCGGATGGCCTTGGCTATGGGGATAATACCAAGGCGGCACTGATCACCCGTGGTATTGCGGAGATTGCCCGTCTTGGCGTAGCTATGGGCGGACGGATTGAGACCTTTGGAGGGTTATCCGGCATTGGTGATCTGATCGTGACCTGTGCCAGTATGCACAGCCGTAACCGCCGGGCAGGAATTCTGATCGGAAAAGGTTATACAATGGAAGAAGCCATGAAAGAAGTGAAAATGGTGGTAGAAGGAGTTTATTCCGCTAAAGCCGCTATGGAACTGGCGAAGAAATATGATAAGCCTATGCCGATCGTAGAGCAGGTAAATGCCGTGCTGTTTGAAGGAAAACCTGCCGGGGAAGCAGTGAAGGAACTGATGCTGCGGGACCGGAGAAAAGAAGATGCCGGTCTTACATGGTAATTGATTAAAGTTTTAACGTAAATGATTAAAAACTATTGACAATTTTTAATGAAATCTTTATAATTGGTGGAAATTATTTTTTGAGGAGGAAACAATTATGAAGAAAGTAGTTAGTGTTGGTTTAGCTGCTGCTATGGTAGTTTCCATGGCGGCTTGCGCAGGCTCCGAAACAACAGAAAGTACAGCTGCAGCAGATACTACTGCGGCGGCAGAGAATTCCGGTGAAGATACAGCTGCAACGGATGGTATGGAAGAATTTGTAATCGGAACTACGGGTCCTCTTACCGGTTCTGCTGCTTCTTATGGAACCAGCGTAAAACAGGGTGAAGAAATTGCTATTCAGGAGATCAATGAAGCAGGAGGCGTGACAGTAGGTGATAAAACCTATAAATTGGTTCTGAATTATCAGGATGATGAGGCTTCTGAAGAAACAGCAGTTACTGCGTTCAATACACTGCTGGACAGTGGTATGAATGCATATATCGGTGCTGTTACCACAGGAGCTTGTCTTGCTCAGACTGATTTAAGTGCGGAAGCTAATATCCTCCAGATCACTCCTTCCGCATCTGCTGAGGCAGTAACAGAGAACGATAATGTATTCCGTCTGTGCTTTACCGATCCGCTGCAGGGTGAGATGATTGCTCAGTATGTTGTGGATAACGGATATGAGAGTGTAGCAGTTCTTTACAACAATGCAGATGAATACAGTACAGGTATCCATGATGCATTTGTAGAAAAAATCAATGAAGCAGACAGCAGCCTTCTGGTAGCAGATGAGTCTTTCACCACTGGTGATGTGGACTTTACCACTCAGCTGACTCAGATCAAGAACAGCGGTGCAAAACTGCTTTTCGTACCTGCTTACTATGGTGATGTGGCTTATATTGTACAGCAGGCTTCTGATGCAGGTATGGATTGCGATTTTGTAGGAAGCGATGGTTGGGATGGCATTCTTGGACAGGTAACAGACCCGACTCTGGTTGAAGGAGCAGTGTTCTTAAGCCCATTCCTGGCAACTGATGCAAGCGTGGCAGATTTTGTAGAAAAATATGAAGCAGCTTACGGAGCGACTCCGGATCAGTTCGCAGCAGATGGTTATGACTGTGTCTATGTGATCAAAGCAGCTATGGAACAGGCTGGTTCCATTGAAACAGATGCTCTGATTCAGGCGATGACTGAGATCAGCGTAGACGGCCTGACAGGTTCCGTAACCTTTGATGCCAGCGGAGAACCGACCAAGAGTGCAAAATTCGTTCAGATCGTAGATGGCGCATATACAGCAATGTAATGAGAACGGATAAGTTTTTGAGGAGAGGGGAGTGCCTGGCAAGGCATATCCCCATCTTTTCTATTTGTCTGAAAAGACAGGAAGATGTAAAAGAGGTGAATCAATGTTAACAAGTATTTTGGAACAGTTAATTAACGGGTTAAGGACGGGGAGCATTTATGCTCTGATCGCTCTGGGCTATACCATGGTTTATGGTATTGCAAAAATGATTAATTTCGCCCATGGAGATATTATCATGGTAGGCGCATATACACTATATATTGGGATAGCTCTATTACATCTTCCGGTGATTCCGGCGATGATTCTGACAGCAGTCGTCTGCTCTGTCTTGGGTGTGCTCATAGAAAAAATAGCTTACAAACCATTGAGAAAAGCTCCGCCATTAGCGGTCCTGATAACAGCAATCGGTATGAGTTATTTTTTGCAGAGCATGGCTCTGCTTATTTTTTCTTCCACGCCGATTCCGTTTAAGTCGGTGATCAATCTGGAGACGGTCCAGATAGGAAGCGTACATATTTCCGGTATCACGATCATTACTCTGCTTGTTACTACGATCACCATGGTTGCTCTGACTCTTTTTATCAATAAGACCAGAGCGGGAAGTGCCATGAGGGCAGTATCAGAAGACAGAGGAGCTGCTGAACTCATGGGAATCAATGTGAATAAGACGATTTCCATGACCTTTGCCATAGGATCGGCGCTTGCTGCAGTGGCAGGTATCCTTTATATTTGCCAGTATCAGTCCCTTCGTCCTACACTGGGCGCCTTGCCGGGAATTAAAGCCTTTGTTGCTGCAGTTCTGGGTGGAATCGGAAGCGTACCGGGGGCTATGCTGGGCGGAATCGTGCTGGGGATCATTGAAAGTCTGGCAAAGGCGTATATTTCCACAGAACTGGCCGACGCGATTGTGTTTGGCGTGCTGGTCATCGTGCTGCTGGTAAGACCGGCGGGACTTCTTGGTAAAAAGAAATTGGTGAAAGTGTAGGTGGGATATATGAAAAAGATTTCAAACAAGCAGGTGTGGAAAAATATCGGGATTATCCTCATCTCTTACATAGCGGTCACCTTACTTTTAAACAGTGGCCTTTTAAACCGGCAGTATACTTCTTTGCTGGTTCCCATTGCCATCAATGTGATGCTGGCAGTGTCCTTAAATCTGGTAACAGGATTTTTGGGTGAATTGTCTTTAGGACATGCAGGGTTTATGTCCATCGGAGCCTATACGGGAGCTCTCATATCCCTTAATCTGGGAAAAACAGGGATTCTTCCGGAACCGGTAGCTTTTGCAGCGGCTGTGCTTTGTGGAGGTATTGTGGCAGCCGTATTTGGATTCCTCATCGGTGTTCCGGTTCTCCGCCTTCGTGGAGATTACCTGGCTATCACCACTTTGGCTTTTGGAGAGATTATCAAATCCGTGATCAACTCCATGAAAATCACCAATGGAGCCAAGGGATTGAATAAGATTCCCCTGTATTCCAATTATAAGAATTATACAGTAGTGTTTATCCTGATGGTGATTACCGTTCTGGCTATTTCCAACCTGATGCGCTCCCGGGATGGCCGTGCGATTACAGCAATCCGCGATAATGATATTGCAGCGGAGTCCATTGGAATCAAGATCAGTCATTATAAAGTAAAGGCATTTGCTATTTCTGCTTTTTTTGCCGGAGTTGCCGGCGTACTCTATGCCCATAATGTAGGTATCCTGAAACCGGGAACGTTTGACTATAACAAATCTATTGAGATCCTGGTAATCGTGGTACTGGGAGGTATGGGAAGTATTCCCGGTTCTGTGATCGCTGCTGTTATCCTGACCATTCTTCCGGAGCTTCTGAGAGGCGCCGATAATATGCGTATGCTTCTGTATGCCATTGTTCTGATAGCCATGATGATCTTTAATAATTCCAGGATCAAAGAAGGGCTGATGATGAACCGTACGGTTAAGAAGCTGACTGGAAAGGGGGAATAGGGATATGGCATTGCTGGAAGTTAAAAATCTTGGAATTTCCTTCGGCGGCCTGAAGGCTGTGGATGGATTTCATATCACAATAGAAGAAGGCCAGCTTTATGGGCTGATCGGTCCTAACGGGGCAGGAAAAACAACCGTATTCAATCTGCTGACAGGTGTATACCGCCCTACGCTGGGTACGATTACGCTGGATGGGAAAAATCTGGTGGGAAAAGGACCGTCAGAGATCTGTAAGAGCGGTGTGGCGAGAACGTTCCAGAATATCCGTCTGTTTGGAAAAATGACAGTGCTGGATAATGTAAAAACAGCACTTCATAATCAGGTGACTTATTCCGGTATTTCCTGTTTTTTCCATGGCCCATCCTATAAGAAAAAAGAAGCAGAAATGACAGAAAAGGCTCTGGATATTTTGAAAGTATTTGAACTGGATCAGTATCAGGATACTCTGGCATCCAATCTGCCTTATGGACAGCAGAGAAAGCTGGAAATTGCCCGTGCTCTGGCAACTAATCCCAAACTTTTGCTTCTGGATGAGCCGGCAGCGGGTATGAATCCCAATGAAACAGCAGAACTGATGGAAACCATCCGTCTGATACGGGAAAAGTATCATATTACCATTCTTCTGATCGAGCATGATATGAAGTTGGTGGCAGGTATTTGTGAATATCTGACGGTGCTGAATTTTGGAACGGAACTGGCCAGTGGAACTCCGGCGGAAGTTCTGAATGATCCGAAGGTTATCACCGCATATCTGGGCGAGTAGGAGGAGATACATATGGCAATATTAAAAGTTACGGATATGGCAGTGAATTATGGAATGATACAGGCTGTAAAAGGAATTTCTTTTGAAGTAGAAGAAGGAGAGATCGTGGCTCTGATCGGAGCCAATGGAGCGGGAAAAACTACCACTCTCCATACGGTTACCGGAATGATTCCTGCCAAGTCTGGAAAAATTGAATTTGATGGTGCAGATATTACCAAAGTGCCAGCTCATAAAATCGTATCCATGGGATTGGCCCATGTGCCGGAAGGCCGTCGGGTATTTGCCCAGCTTTCTGTACTTGAGAATCTGAAGATGGGTGCTTATACCAGAAAAGATAAAGAAGAGATTGAAAGAAGCCTGGCTAATGTGTATCAGCGTTTTCCAAGGCTGGAAGAGAGAAAAGCCCAGCTGGCCGGAACTCTTTCCGGAGGAGAACAGCAGATGCTGGCTATGGGCCGGGCACTGATGTCTCATCCGAAAATGATCGTAATGGACGAACCGTCCATGGGACTTTCTCCCCTTTATGTAAGCGAAATTTTTAAAATCATTCAGGAAATCAATGCTTCAGGCACTACAGTCCTTCTGGTGGAACAGAATGCGAAAAAAGCTCTTTCCATTGCCAATAAAGCGTATGTTCTGGAAACAGGAAAGATCGTGCTTTCAGGAGATGCCAGGGAACTGATGAATGATGATTCCGTTAAGAAGGCATATTTAAGTGAATAAGAAAAAACCCCCTTACATATACTGTATCAGCATAGCAAGGGGGTATTTTTATGGACAATTTTAATGTATACAAGGATATTGAAGCCAGGACAGGTGGAGAAATCTACATAGGTGTGGTGGGACCGGTCCGCACAGGCAAATCTACGTTTATCAAAAGATTCATGGAGACACTGGTTCTACCGGAACTGACAGATGAGCATCAGAAAGCAAGGACCAGAGATGAACTGCCTCAAAGTGCTGCCGGACGGACGATTATGACCACAGAACCCAAATTTATCCCGAAGGAAGCAGCAGCCATACAGCTGGGAGACGGCATACAGGCAAAAGTCAGGCTGATCGACTGTGTAGGATTCATGGTGGACGGGGCCAGCGGTCACATTGAAAATGATGAGGAAAGACTGGTAAAGACTCCTTGGTATGATTATGAGATCCCGTTTACAAAAGCAGCTGAGATAGGGACCAGAAAGGTCATCAATGACCATTCCACCATTGGTGTAGTGGTTACCACAGATGGTTCTTTTGGGGAACTGAAAAGAGGGAACTATATTCCGGCAGAAGAGCAGACGATCAACGAACTGAAAAATTTGGGAAAACCGTTTATCCTGATTTTAAATTCCATGTATCCTTATTCGGAAGAGGCTGCAAACCTGGCCAGAGAGCTGGAAGCTAAATATGGAGTTACGGTTCTCCCGGTGAATTGTGAACAGCTGAAAAAAGAAGATATCAGCAGGATTTTGGAAAAAGTATTAAAGGAATTTCCGGTGACAGAAATGGATTTCTTCATTCCGAAATGGCTGGAGATCCTGCCGGCGACCCATTGGCTTAAGAGCCAGGTCATACAGGCGGTGAAAGAGGTATTGAAAAAAGTTACTCATATGAAAGATGTGCCGGAGGAGACACCCCAGTCATCGGCAGAGGCCATCAGAGGCATGAAGATCAGAGAGATGAAAATGGCGGACGGAAGCGTAGCCATGGACGTAGATGTAGACGACAGTTACTATTATCAGATTTTAAGTGATTATGTGGGAATTCCTATAGAAGGAGAGTACCAGCTGATGAGGACTTTAAGCGATCTGGCTAAAATGAGAAGTGAGTATGAAAAAGTGCAGAATGCTATGAGTCAGGTACGGTTGAAAGGATATGGGGTGGTAACACCGGAACGGTCGGAAATCATGCTGGATGAGCCTCAGGTAATCCGTCATGGGAATAAATATGGAGTAAAGATGAAGGCAGAGGCTCCGTCCATCAATATGATAAAAGCCCATATTGAAACAGAAATCGCACCTATTGTAGGAAGTGAACAGCAGGCGGAAGATCTGATTGCTTATATCAAAGAAAATGCCAGAGACAGTGAGGATGGTATCTGGAATACGAATATTTTTGGAAAATCCATTGAGCAGATCGTAGAGGATGGTATCCAGGCCAAAATATCCCAGATGACAGATGATTGCCAGTTAAAGCTGCAGGATACCCTGCAAAAGATTATCAATGACAGTAATGGCGGAATGATCTGCATCATTATCTGATGCTTTCATGGTGCCAAGAAAATCAGAACCCTGGCGGTCAAAGGCTGTCAGGGTTTTTGCAATGCCGCGAAATTTATGTTTCATTTTTATGAAAAATCGCGTATAATAAAGACAGAATAGTCGAACAATAACCCTCATTTTCAGCGATTGTTTTAAAAGGAGGTATTTTGTATGAAATTAACCTTCATTGGTGCCGACCATGAAGTAACAGGGAGCTGTCATTTTGTGGAAGTTGGTTCAGAAAAATTCATGGTGGATTGCGGCATGGAGCAAGGAATCAATGTGTATGAAAATGCACCTCTTCCGGTTCCGTATTCTCAGGTGGATTATGTGCTTTTGACCCATGCCCATATCGATCATGCAGGGCTTTTGCCTTATATTTATGCCAGAGGTTTCCGGGGAAAGATCATTACGACGGTAGCTACGGCTGACCTGTGTAATATTATGCTTCGTGACAGTGCCCATATACAGGAAATGGAAGCAGAATGGAAAAACCGGAAAGCACGCCGGGCGGGGAAAGAAGAGGTGGAACCTCTCTATACGGTGAATGATGCCAATGAGGTACTGAAGTATTTTATGGCGGTTCATTATGGAGAAATGGTGGAATTGTCAGACCACGTAACAGTGAAATTTACAGACGTGGGACATTTGCTGGGCTCAGCTTCTATTGAAGTGTGGCTGACAGAGGGGGATGTGAAGAAAAAGATTGTTTTTTCCGGAGATATCGGAAATAAGAATAAGCCTATTATCCGTGATCCCCAGTATCTGGAAAGCGCTGATTATGTAGTGATGGAATCCACATATGGGGACAGGCTTCATCGGAATAAAGATCATGACCACGAAGCGGAATTGGCGGGAATTATCCAGGAAACTCTGGATAGAGGCGGAAATGTGGTAATTCCGGCGTTTGCCGTGGGAAGAACCCAGGAACTTCTTTACTTTATCAGACATATCAAACAGCATAATATGGTGAAGGGACATGGGGATTTTCCGGTTTATGTGGACAGTCCGCTGGCAGTGGAGGCCACCAACGTATTTTCACAGAATTTAATGGACTGTTATGATAAGGAAACGGAAGAGCTGGTGAAGCAGGGAATCAACCCGATTTCATTTCGGGGGCTGAAACTTTCCATTACCAGTGAGGAGTCAAAAAATATCAACTTTGATGATACGCCAAAAGTCATTATCTCTGCCTCCGGTATGTGTGATGCAGGGCGTATCCGCCATCATCTGAAGCATAACTTGTGGCGTCCGGAATGTACGGTAGTTTTTGCCGGATATCAGGCGGTAGGAACACTGGGGCGGAATCTGATCGATGGGAATCACAGTGTACGTTTATTTGGTGAGGAAATTGAGGTGAAAGCCCATATTGTCCAGATAGAGGGTATCAGCGGTCATGCGGATATGGACGGCCTGGTGGAATGGATCTGTGCTTTTCAGGAAAAGCCGGAAAGAGTGTTCCTGGTTCATGGAGATGACCAGGTTTGCGACAGTTTTGCAGAATATCTGAAAACGGCTTACCATTTTCATGTGGAAGCCCCTTTTTCCGGATCGGTGTTTGACCTGGCAGAAGGAAAATGGCTGGTTGAGACGGAAGGAATTGTGATCGAACGGGAGAAGAAACCGGAAAGCAAGAAAGCAGCTGGTGTGTTTGGGCGTTTGCTGGCAGCTGGTGAACGTCTGATGACAGTAATCTGGCATAATGAAGGAGGGGCTAATAAAGACCTGGCAAAATTTGCAGATCAGATTCATGCCCTTTGCGATAAATGGGACAGATAACAGAGACGGGAGAGGAAATATGACAAAAGTGCAAATCTATACAGATGGAGCGGCCAGAGGAAATCCGGATGGTCCTGGCGGTTATGGGACTATTCTGCATTTTGTGGATTCTGCGGGAGTTCTGCATAAAAAAGAATTGTCAGGAGGCTTTGTCCGTACAACCAACAACCGTATGGAACTCTTAGCGGCGATCGTAGGTCTGGAGGCGTTAAACCGTCCGTGTCAGGTAGAACTTTATTCGGATTCCAAATATCTGACAGATGCGTTTAATCAGCATTGGATTGACAATTGGGTGAAAAACAATTGGAAAAGAGGAAAAAGCGGGCCTGTGAAAAATGTCGATTTATGGGAACGCCTTCTGAAAGCAAAAGAACCTCATCAGGTTACATTTATCTGGGTGAAAGGCCATGCGGGACACCTTGAGAACGAAAGGTGTGATGAACTTGCCACAGGTGCGGCAGACGGAAATGAATTGATGGTTGATGCCGGTATGGAATAAAGAGGAAAAGAGCAGTCTCAGAGGTACTGCTCTTTTTTGATTGGAGATGTTGCATATAATTGCTGGATATTTGCAGCATATCATGTCATAATTGCAGAAAGTATTGCTGAACTTGCAAAAAAGAAATCTAAAAAAAAGTAATTTTGTGTTAGAATAAGTACAGAAGATGAACAAGGAGGAGAATATGGCTGGCATAAAATGGATTGTGACTGACATGGACGGAACTCTTTTAAACAGCCAGGATCACATATTGGATAGAACATTTTCCTGCCTGATGAAGTGCCAGAAGGCGGGGGTTAAGCTGATACTGGCCAGCGGGAGAAGCTATGCCAGGCTGATGCCGTATGTGGAGCAGCTGGAAATGAAAAAGTATGGCGGTTCTCTGATCGAAGTCAATGGAATGGCAGTAAATTCGCTGGCAGATGGAAACAGAACCGTATTCTGTCGGCTTCAGCAGGCAGACAGAGACCGGTTGTTTCCGTTTGTAGAAAAAAGAGAAGCGGAAATCCAGTGTTATGAAGACGAAGCTGTTTATTATTGGATCCCTGAACGTATCATGGAAATCAAAAGGAGAGAGAGAAAGCGTTTGGGTGTTCCGGAGAGCTTTCAATGGATGTCCAGTGCATGGTCTTTTGTAGCGGAAGAAAGCCATACGTATCCCATTGTAAAACAGGTATATTCTATGGAGGAAATGCCGAAAGTCCTGAATAAACTGAACTGTACGGATGATCCGGAACGGATTGATGTGCTTTACCGGGAATTAAAGCAGGAGTTTGGCGATGCTTATGAGTATACCAGAACCTGCCCGAGACTGATCGAGATTGCCCCTGCAGGAATCACGAAAGGACAGGCATTGAAAAAATATATGCAGGCTCAAGGGGTTCTGCCGGAAGAGGTAGTCGTGTTCGGCGACGGAGAAAATGATGTAGATATGTTTGCACAGGTTTCCTGGAGTGTTGCCATGGGAAACAGTGCAGATTATGTGAAAGAACAGGCAGCTTTTGTCACATTAGATCACGACTGTGATGGGATTGCAGAATTTCTGGAAAATCTTCCCGGATTGGAACAGATTTTAAAAAGCTGATAGAAGCCTGAATGGGAACTGGTCTTCAGGTGGAGGTGAGATACATAGAACGGGAATTGAAAGGACGGAGAGAAGAGATACTCCGAATATTAACGACAGCACCGTCACCGGTGGATATGGCTTTTTTTTGTGACAGGTTTCAAAAAAGTGAGAGAACGATCCGGTATGATATTGATTCCCTGAAGGAAATCTGCCGTAAGGCCGGAGTTGAAATCTGTTACGCCAAGAAAAAAGGGTTTTATATTCCGGTTACACAGAAAACTCTGTGTTCGGAACTCTTGCTGGGGGCAGATGATGGAAACCGGGAAAGACCGTATGGAGAGAGTGAAGCACAGCGGGCAGAAAGCCTGTTTCTGCTGCTTTTTCAGGAAAAGAAACGGTTATCAGCAGAGAAGATCGCAGAACGTCTGTATATGTCCAGGTCTACTTTACTGCGGCTGATTCCCGGATTTCAAAGACATTTTAAAAACCAGATCGCCCTGTCCTCAAAAAAGTCAGAAGGATATGCCATGGAAGGGGAAGAATTTGTCATCAGAAAACTGGCAGCAGAGATACTTGCAGTCAGGTTCCGTGGCAGTTATACAGCAGAGGATTGGTACCTGATGCTTCCGGATGGTTTTAAACAGCAGATCAGCCTTTCCAGGCTGCTTGCAGTAAGTGACGGAATCAAGAAAATTAATGGACGCTATAATGTATGGATTTCCAATCGTTCTTTTTTGAATCTGCTCAGTTACTGTATTGCCAGAGAAATACGGAGAAATCAGATGAAGCTGCTGCCTGGCGGGGAAAGCAGTTCCTGGGAAGGCAGAGAAGGTTATGCAGTGGAACTGCTGAAAGAACTTTCCCTTCCAGGTTGTGGATTGGAGGAAGATGAATTATCCTGGCTGCAAAGGATACTCCAGGAGAATGGGGTAAATGCTGGCAGCGATGAAGTAGATGAAGAAGTCCTTGACCGTATCCTTAATCGTATCATTTCATATTTAAATGATGCCAAGGGAGAAGGGGTTTTTGATGGAGAGGGGCTGTATCAGGATCTTCATGACCACTTGAAAAATTCCATGGGGCGTAATCGGGATAATGAGGAAGAAAATCAATATATTATAGAAGAAATCATGGATAATTACCAGTCCTTTTACCTGATTGCAAAAGAATGCGCAGAAGTAGTGGAACGGGAAAGCGGGATTACGTTTAACCAGACGGAAATCTGTTATATTGCGGTATATCTTTACAAGAACTGCCGGGATTCGGCAGGAGTGAGGAAGAATGTGATGGTGGTATGCGCCACCGGAAAAGGATTATCCAATTTGCTTGCTATGAGGGTCAAAAATGTTTTTCCCAACCTGAATGTGGTGGGACAGGCATCGCCTTATCAGATCACGCAGACCAGTTTTTTGAAGAATGTGGATTTTGTGATCTCAACGATTCCCATGGAGCATGCAAAAGTGCCGGTGGTAAAAATTTCCAGTATCTTATCAGAAGAAGATTGTAAAAGAATCCGTGAGTTCCTGAAATATGGGGAAATGCTGGATGAGATTCCCATGAATCAGGAAAATGAAGCTTCTTTTGGAGCCAAAGCGGATCCATTTGCACTAAGGGAAAGTACCTATGATTATGCAGTACAAAATGTATCTTATGCAGCAAATGTATTAAGCAGGTTGATTCTTACTCTGATGGAATATACCTCAAAATTTCCTCAGAAAAATCAAATCGAAAAAGAGGCTCTTTTGGGGCTGATCATTCATATGACCATGGCGATTCCCAGATGGTTTGAGAGAACCGGGGAAGCGGCTTCCGATGAATTGAAAGAGGAATATGAAGCTCTCCGGGAACATCATAAAGAATGTTTCATCATCATGGAAAAATTCTTTGAACTGGTGGAGGAATCCCTGCAGGTTAAAATACCGGTTTCAGAAAAAATGGCCTTTTTCTTATATATCATAAAGGAGGAAACAATATGAAAAAATTGTTGATCAAGGGAGGAAGCCTGGTATCTCCGGTTAACGGATATACTAGAACCCCAAAAGATGTGCTGGCTGTTGACGGCAGGATTGCCATGATACAGGATAGTATTGATGAAAGCTGCCAGGAAGCAGAAGGAGCAGAAGTGATCGATGCAACGGGATGTCTGGTGACTCCTGGGCTGATTGATATTCATGTCCATTGTTATCCTAAGGCATTTTTAGGTTTGGATCCAGATGTACTGGGAATCCAGAGAGGAACTACTTCTGTATTGGATGCGGGAAGCAGCGGCGCAGATACTTATGAGGACTTCAGGAAAAATTACATAGACAAGAGCAAGACTAAAGTGTTTACTCTGCTGAATGTATCCAAAGAAGGCCTGCTGCGGGGACATGAGTTAGATGACCTGAGTAAGATCGATAAGGATGCTCTGAAAGAGACCCTGAAAAAATATGGCGATAACATTGTCGGATTGAAAGCAAGAGCCAGCGCCAGTGTAGTAGGAGAGATGGGATTTACTCCTATTGAAATGGCAGCAGAGATCGCCCATGAAGTAAAGATGCCTCTGATGGTCCATGTGGGAAATTATCCGCCGGCTCTGACCCAGGTACTGAATGTACTGGATCGTGGCGATGTGGTAACCCATGCATTCCATGGTAAAAAGGGAGGAATTCTTACAGAGGACGGACAGATCATTCCGGAAGCAATTCAGGCGCGCGAGAGAGGTGTCCAGTTTGATGTGGGACATGGAGTGGCTTCTTTCAGCCTGAGAGTGTTTGAGAAAACGCTGAAAGAGGGATTTGACTGTGATCTGATTTCCACTGACCTCCATGTGGAGAATTATGAAGGCCCTGTTTACAACTTGGCTGCTGTTTTGTCTAAGACAATTGCCTGTGGGGAAACATTGGAGAATGCCATTGAGAAAGCTACCAGCGCTCCGGCAAGACATTTTGGCCTGAAGGATCTGGGAGAACTGAAAGTAGGTTATATTGCCGACTTCAATATTATGGAACTGGCTTCCTGCGATGAAGATGTGGTGGACGCGATTGGAGATTCCATCCATCTGAATGAAAAGCTGGTATTGAAAAAAACAATTTATAGTAGAGGTGAAGAAAGTGAAATATTTGACCACGTTGCTGGAAAATAATGATCTGGAAGATGAGATCAAAGATGGAGTAATTGCAGATTATGAGAAAGCAAAAGAGAAGTTAAAAACATTTGGGCTTCCTTTTGATGATGATTCGGAAATGGTATTCAGCAATCATCTTCTGGCATTGTTGAAAAGAATACATAGAAAGAAACTGATCGATCCGTTAGACGATGATATGATGGTAGATGTATCAGACAAGGCAATTGCCATGGCAGATGATCTGGTAGGAGATTTTTTTGAAGAGCATGGGCTGGAAAGAGACCGGTCTGAGATTTTCCTGGTGGCAACCCATCTGGAACTGGCACTTCAGAGACAGCAGGAGCAGGCATAAGAAAAGGGAATGAGATACCGGGGCCGTCCTGAATGGAGGAAACGGCTGCGGTTCACAGATAAACATTTTAAAGGAGGAATTCGTATGAGTAAAGAAATCACAGTAGTAATTGGCCACCGTATGGGAAAAGGCCAGGCAGTGGCAAGAGGAGTGGAAAAAGCAGGCGGTAAAGCGATTGTCATTCCAGGAATGGCAGCAGATATGAAACTGGGAGATGTGATGCATGAAAACAATGCAGACCTGGGAATCAGCTTCTGCGGCAGCGGCGGTGCAGGTGCTTTGACAGCAAAGAATAAATATGGATATCCTGCAAAGGCAGAGCTGAGAAGCGTAGATGCAGCTTGCACTGCTGTAGAGGAAGGATGCCGTGTAGTTGGACTTGGCTTTCTTGATGTAGAAGAACTGGGAGAGAGACTGGTAGAAACATACAGAAGAGTTCACGGAGAGGAATAAAACATGGGAGCGGATTTGAAAAACAGGCAGCTTCTGAAAGAGACTGCCCACGAAATGGTCATTACTGCAGGTGGCAGAAGCCTGGAAGAAGCGGTCGGTAACATTTTTCAAACCATGAGAAAGCAGATATTCAAGGAGTTTGACCGGCCTATCATACATATGGAAGCAAAAGAAGTCTATTTTGATGAGGTTACGGTTAAGAAAGAAATTGAAAAATTCCTGTTCTTCTTTATGCCGCGGGAAAAATTTTATTATGTGATAAAAACAAGAGTGGTAGTGGATGTAAAATATTTAGATGTAACAAAGGAGGATTTGTAAATGTTAGAAATCATTATTTATTCCGCCATTATCGGAATCATTGGCGGCGGATGTATTGCAGCGGGAGCAGCAAGAATGTTCCATGCTCCGGAGATTCAGGCAATGGGTGCGTTCCGTACTCTGGGTGAGCTGAATGCCTGCAACGGCGACCCGATTGCTCACTTTTCCTTTGGTCTTGGTTTCTTCTTCTCAGCAGCAGCTTCTACAGTAGCAGCTGGTGCGTTGAGCCAGGATGTTATGCACAGAATCGTTCCGAACTGGAGTGCAGCTATTCTTCTTGTAAAGAATCCGAAACCGGAGGAGACCTTGCAGAATCCTAGAAAGATGATGCTGGCTGGTGCTGTAGTAGGCGGTGTGCTGCTGGTATTCTTAAATACCATGGCAAGACTGATTCCGGAAAAGCTTTCTCTGATCGCTTCTGAGGTATTGACACCTGCAACTGGATGGTTATTAAATCCTGTCATGCCTGCAATCTTCTGGCTGGCTGCTATTGACGCAGGAAAGGTGACTGGCCTGTGGGGAACCATTCTTGGTGGTGTTTCTGCATTGATCACCGGAAATGCAGTTCCTGGTATCGTGCTTGGTATCCTGATTGGAAAATCCGCAGAAGAGAATGGATATAAGAGCAAGATTGTTCAGGTACTGATTGCAATCGTAGTGGTAATGTTCATTGCTATTGCATACTTCAGAGGATTCTTTGGTAATTTCTAATTTTAGGGAAGAGGTGGAATAGATATGGAAAATAAGACATTTGGACAGAAAATGGACGAATTTCTGATGAAGGATAATACTTTTATCCTGCTTTTTATGGGAGCAGCAGCAGCGATTTTTGCTGGAACCTATATGTATCTGAATTTTAATACGGGTGCATTTAACGATATTTCTATTGTTGCCATGCTGAGAGAAGGTCTTGATGGTGGTGATTATGCAGCTGCCGCAGGCTTTGCTGCAGGATTCCTGATCGCGCGTATTCTGGAAGGTCCTCTGGTAGGTCTTTTGGATATCGGCGGATCTTTACAGACTGGTGTTGGTATCGGTATCCCGGCTTTGATGCTTTCCATGGGATTCAATCTGCCATTCTCTAATTTCTTTACTGCTCTTCTGACTGGAGCAATTATCGGTCTGGTAATCAGTGGTATTATCATGATCATCCGTAAAGTAGTTCCGGATGGGGTAGCAGTAGGTGGAACTTCTATCATGATGGGTGCAGGAAATGCAACAGGACGTTACCTGGCTCCGTTGATCATCGTAGCAGCTTGTCAGTACAATGTTTATACCGGTATCGGAGCTATTGTTGGAAGCGCTATTTTCTATAAATGGGGTAAGGAGATTACCGGAGGAGCTATCCTGGGAGCTATGATTTTTGGTGGAATCTTCCTGTAAGAACAGGATTTCTTTTGTAATATGATGGAGGCATGAACATGAGCATTTATGAGGAAATAGGACTTAGGAGAGTTGTGAATGCCAGCGGCCGTGTGACGGTCCTCGGTGTATCTACGATCAGTGATGATGTGGCAAAAGCTGCTGTGGCAGGGGCTCAGTCCTATGTGGTAATTGAAGAATTGCTGGTACGGGCAGGAGAGATTATTTCCCAGTATACAGGAGCAGAAGACAGCTGTCCTACCAGCAGTGCATCGGCAGGCATCTGCCTGTCCATCGCAGGCGTGATCACAAAAGGAAAGAAGACGCTGATGGAAAAGCTTCCGAATACCGATGGCCTTGCTAATGAGATTATTCTTCAGAAGGGACATAGTATCAACTTTGGTGCACCTATTGATACCATGATCCGTCTGGGAGGCGGTGTACCGGTAGAGGTAGGCCAGGCGACGGAAGTTACTCCGGAACACATTGAGGAAGCAATAACAGAAAAGACAGCTGCCCTTCTTTATGTGAAAAGCCATCATTGTGTACAGAAAGGAATGGTTAGCATTGAGACTATGAGGGATATTGCTCATCGGCATAATCTTCCTTTGATCATTGATGCAGCAGCAGAAGAAGATTTCCGGAAATATATTGCCCTGGGAGCGGATTTGGTTATTTACAGTGGTGCAAAAGCTTTGGAAGCTACGACTTCTGGTTTTATCACTGGTAAAAAGGAATTGATCGGTTATGCCAGAGAGCAGTATCATGGTATTGGCCGTCCTATGAAAGTAGGAAAAGAAATGATTATGGGACTTCTGAAAGCACTGGATCAGTATGAACACAAAGACAGAGAGGCGGAAGTCCAGAAAAATATTGCCAAGGTGCAGTATCTGGTAGAAGAGATGAATAAAATTTCCGGTCTGAAAGCAGTTCAGGTACAGGATGAGGCAGGAAGAGCAATCTATCGGGCCAGACTGACGGTAGATCCTGCAAATACGGATAAGACAGCAGCTCAGATCAATGAAGAACTGAAAGCTGGAAATCCTACTGTTCGTTGCAGAACAGAATTTTTAAATCTTGGCATGATTGATTTCGATCCCAGACCTTTGGTTGAGGGAGATAAGGAACTGATTATTGAAAAACTGAAAAAGATTATGGAGGGATAATAACATGGCTATCAATTATTACAATGGAAGAGTATGTTTAAATGTTCTGGCTGGCAGCCTGGAAAATGCAAAAGAGATTTATGAAGCAGCAGAGAAGCATGTAGCAGTAGGTGTTCTGTCTGCTAACTATCCGGATGTTGCAAGTGCAGTAGAAGACATGAAGAAATACATGGAAGTTCTGGAAGGCAATGTATCAGTTGGCTTGGGCGGAGGAAATCCTGCACAGTGGAAGGCAGTTGGAGATATTGCAAAAGAGATTAAAGCTAATCATTTTAACCAGGTATTTTCTGCAGTCGGATATACAAGAGCAAATGTAGGCAATGATGATGCTCACATCAACTCTCTGGTATCCCCTACAGGAACTCCTGGAATGGTAAAGATTTCTACAGGCCCGATTTCCAAAGACTGTAAAGAACCTGCTATTGTTCCGGTAGATACAGCAATTGCTATGATCAAGGAAATGGGTGGAAATTCCATTAAATTCTTCCCAATGGGCGGACTGAAATGCAAAGATGAGCTGAAAGCAGTAGCTGAGGCATGTGCAAGAAATAATTTTGTTCTTGAGCCGACCGGCGGCATTGACTTGGAGAACTTCCGTGAAATCATGGAAATCATCCTGAATGCAGGTGTGGAAAAAGTGATTCCTCATGTATACAGCTCTATTATCGATAAAGAGACTGGAAATACAAGAACAGAAGATGTTAAGACTCTGTTGGCAATTGTAAAAGAACTGGTATAATCCAGTGGGGGAGAGTATTGAATAATAAAAAGCGCAGCGTTTGATGCGCTTTTTGTTATGAGAGAAGAAGGCCTTTCCGACTCTTGATCCGGTAGTAGATGAAGCCGGTTATATCGGCCAGAAACCAGCCAATGGGGACAGATACCCAGATACCATATACACCGATGGAAGGTATGGCGGATAACAGATAAGCAAGCCCTACTCTGGTGCCCAGAGAGATGACGGTGAGTACTACTGACATTTCCGGACGTTTTACGGCACGGTAAAAACCATATAGCAGGAACAGACAGCCAATACCACAATAAAAAGCACCTTCCATGCGAAGGTAGGTAATTCCGGCATGGAGGATTTCTGTTTCATTTTCCTGTATAAAAATAAGCATCAGAGGCCGTGCAAATAAAAATACCAGAAAAGAAATGGTCAGGCAGAAACAAACAGAAGAGATCACGGCAATGCGGATTCCTTGGCGGATACGGTCTTTTTTTCCAGCACCGTAGTTTTGCGCGACAAAAGTGGAAAAAGCATTTCCGAAATCCTGAACTGGCATGTAGGCAAAGGAATCAATTTTGACACCGGCAGCAAAAGCAGCCATGATCACCGTTCCAAAGCTGTTGACCAGTCCCTGAACCATCAGAATTCCAAAATTCATAACAGACTGCTGGATACAGGTAAGAAAAGAAAACTGTGAGATTTCTGCCAGAACTTTTGTGGAAAAGACCCTATGACGTTTCTGGGGATACAGGTCGGGAAAACGGATCAGTGCATACAGAGTGATACCGATTCCGGAAACAAACTGGGATATTACAGTAGCAGAAGCTGCTCCCGCGACTCCCCAGGAAAAAGTAATGACAAACAGCAGATCCAGTATAATATTCAGGCAGGCGGATATAGCCAGGAATAGCAGAGGAACCGTAGAATTCCCGATTGCCCGAAGCAGGGAAGCAAAGTAGTTATACAGGAATGTGGCACTGATGCCCCAGAAAATAACCCAGAGATAATCTCTCATCATGTTGTAAATAGACGAAGGAACCTGAAGAAATCTCATGATAGGATCAATCCAGATGAAAGCAGCAAGGTTTAATAAAATCGTGAAGCAGCCGATCATCAGGAAAGAAAGGAACAGGGAGGACCGGAGACCATCAAGATTTTTTTCTCCATAGCGGATGGAAAACAGTGCTCCGCTTCCCATACACAATCCCAGCAAAATGGAAGTCAGGAAGGTCATCAGCGTATAGGAGGAGCCTACGGCAGCTAAAGCGTTGGACCCTAAAAAGCGTCCGACGATCAACGTATCGGCGATATTGTAAAGTTGTTGGAGCATGTTTCCTAATATCATAGGAAGGGCAAATAAAAATAAAGATTTTGCTATAGGTCCGTTAGTCAAGTCCTGATTCATGTCACACCTCACAGAATGTTATACGTTACCACTTATCATAGAAAAAATAAGAGAGTATGTCAACTGCTGTTAAAAGAGGAGAATATTTACGCAAATCTTACGAAATATTACAGTTGTTCATTCCCTATTTCAATTCTTGTTTATTTATGATATGGTAAAGTCAGCAGGAAATGAGGGAATCTATATGGATAGAAATAAAGGGATTTTATGGGTTATCGGCTGTATCCTGATCATCGGAATTCTGGTCACCAGTTTTACCAGCAGCTTAGTGAAAAGACAGGAAGAAAGTCTGGCAGCCCAGTCTGAGCGGTATGAATCTTCACAAGATGAAGAACAGCCGGTAATGGTGGAGGCATCTGGACTTGATGTGCGTTTGTATGAAGCTGCCGGATATGGGGAGAAATCAACTCAAGCGTCTGGGGAAGAAAAGGAAAATGCTAAAGAAAGTGTAGGAACTGCTTCCAGAATGGAAGAGTCGGAACCGGAGTATATCCCTTCCGGGAGTGTGGCTGGTGATAAGCAGACAGAAGATGAGGAAGCAGGGATAGCAACGGCACAGATGGCGGCAGGTAGTCAGCCGGTTGGAGAAGGAAAGAGCCGTATGGCTCCGGCAGCACAGGCGGCTGAAGATTCGGAAGCAGACAGTGTACCGGAATCCGGCGCAGCGGATGGAAGCAGTGAAGCCGGGACAGAGAATAGCCGGACTGCTCAGGAGTATAAAAAACATTTTGCAGAGATTGACAGTCAGATGGAAGCTCTCAGGAACCAGGCGGTGAGTACCTATGATATGAAGACAACTCTGGAAAATGAGTGGAAGTTATGGGATAGTGAACTGAATAATATTTACGGCATCATCAAAGGAAATCTTCCGGAGGATCAAGTTGAGGCCCTGGTTAAAGATGAAAGAGCCTGGATTGCGTCCAGAGATGCAAAAGCTGCGGAAAGCGCAGGTAAGTATGAAGGCGGGACCATGGAAAGTGTGGAGTATCTGGCGTCTATGGCAAATTCCACCAGGGAAAGAGTATACTATTTAGTAGAACAGTATGAAAATTATCTACAGTAAAGAGAGGCAGAAGTTCTGCCTCTTTTTTTCGTAGTTTCATGCTACAGATGGTCAAAGGGCTTGATAAATAAAGATTCCTATGGTACGATATTTAAGTTAAAGAGGTATTTTGTGTCAAGGAGGACAATCTATATGGGAGCGATTGTGCAGCAGTTTTTGCAGTCATTGATCATATTTGTGGGATTTTTGGTGGTTTGCGTGGCAGGCGTTCTCTGCGGAAAGAAGTTCCGTGACAAAAAGGACGCAGAAAAAGCAAAAGAGTCATAAAGTGGAGGATGAGAGACGTGCAGAAGTATGGTGTAAACGAACTGAGGAGAATGTTCCTGGAATTTTTTGAGAGCAAGGGACATCTGGCGATGAAAAGCTTTTCCCTGGTTCCGCATAATGATAACAGTTTATTGCTGATTAACTCAGGTATGGCACCTTTGAAGCCATATTTTACAGGACAGGAGATTCCGCCCAGGAAGCGTGTGACCACCTGCCAGAAGTGTATCCGTACAGGTGATATTGAAAATATTGGAAAGACAGCCCGCCATGGCACATTTTTTGAAATGCTGGGCAATTTTTCCTTCGGAGACTATTTTAAGGACGAAGCCATTCACTGGTCCTGGGAGTTCCTGACAGAAGTGGTTGGATTGGACCCTGACCGTCTCTATCCGTCTATTTATCTGGATGATGATGAAGCGTTTGAAATCTGGAATAAGAAGATTGGCATTCCGGAAAACCGGATTTTCCGTTTCGGAAAAGAAGATAATTTCTGGGAGCATGGTGCAGGTCCCTGCGGTCCCTGTTCTGAGATTTATTATGACAGAGGAGAAAAATATGGCTGCGGGAAACCTACCTGCACCGTTGGCTGCGATTGCGACCGTTATATTGAAGTATGGAACAACGTATTTACCCAGTTTGAAAATGATGGAAAAGGTAATTATACAGAACTGAAACAGAAGAATATTGATACGGGAATGGGGTTGGAGCGTCTGGCAGTTGTGGTACAGGATGTGGATTCTTTATTCACCGTGGATACCAATAAGGCGCTTCTGGATGCTGTGTGCGCTCTGGCACATACGGAATACCAGAAAGATGAGAAAAAAGATGTATCCTTACGTATCATTGCAGACCATGTGAAATCCTGTACGTTTATGATTTCTGATGGCATCATGCCTTCCAATGAGGGCAGAGGATATGTACTCCGCCGTCTGCTGCGCCGTGCGGCACGCCATGGCAGGATTCTCGGTATTGAAGGGAAATTCATGGCTGGTCTGGCAAAGGTAGTGATCAGCCTTTCCAAGGATGGCTATCCGGAACTGGAAGAAAAACAGGCTATGATCCTGAAGGTCCTGACTGAGGAAGAGGATAAATTTAACAAAACCATTGATCAGGGATTGGCAATTCTGGCTTCTATGGAAAGCGAAATGAAGGCAGCCGGTGAAACGGTATTGTCTGGGGCAAATGCATTTAAACTGTATGATACGTACGGTTTCCCCATTGATCTGACGAAAGAGATTCTGGAAGAGAAATCTTTTACTGTAGATGAAGAGGGATTCCAGGCTGCTATGGATGAGCAGAAGAAGAAAGCCAGGGCAGCAAGAAAGACGACCAATTATATGGGTGCAGATGTGACAGTCTATCAGTCTATTGATGCGGCTATTACCTCAAAATTTGTGGGATATGACCGTTTGGAACATGAATCTTCCATTACCGTACTGACTACGGATACGGAACTGGTAGAGGCTTTGACTGATGGGCAGAGGGGAACTGTCATTGTGGATGAGACTCCATTTTATGCTACCATGGGAGGCCAGCAGGCAGATACCGGTGTGATCGTCAGCGAAAACGGTGAGTTCCAGGTGGAAGATACCATCAGCCTTCAGGGTGGAAAAATCGGTCATGTAGGCAAGATGATAAAAGGTATGTTCCAGGTAGGGGAGAAAGTTACCTTAAAGGTCTGCGGAGAACGCAGAATGTCCACGGCTATTAACCATAGTGCGACCCACCTTCTTCAGAAAGCACTTCGTGTGGTATTAGGAGACCATGTGGAGCAGGCAGGTTCTTATGTCGATAAAGACAGGCTTCGCTTTGACTTTACTCATTTTTCTGCCATGACCGCAGAGGAACTGCAGAAAGTGGAGGATCTTGTAAATGAGGAAATCCAGGCAGCTCTTCCGGTGAAGACAGAAATTATGACTCTGGATGAGGCAAAGAAGACTGGGGCCATGGCATTGTTCGGTGAAAAATATGGAGAATCTGTGCGGGTAGTACGCATGGGAGATTTTTCTACAGAACTGTGCGGAGGAACTCATGTTGCAAATACCAGTGCCATTTCATACTTTAAGATTATTTCCGAGTCAGGAATTGCAGCGGGTGTGAGAAGAATTGAAGCACTCACAGCCAAAGGGCTGATGCGTCATTATCAGGAGATGGAAAAAGAGCTTCATCTGGCAGCAGAGGCAGCGAAGACAACGCCTGCTGAGTTGAGGAAGAAGATAGAGACCATGCAGGAAGAAATTAAGGCTCTTCATTCTGAAAATGAAAAACTCAAAAGTAAAATGGCCAATGAATCCCTGGGAGATGTGATGGATCAGATAAAAGAAGTGGGAGGCATGAAACTTCTGGCTGCTAAAGTGACCGATGTGGATATGAATGGCCTGAGAAATCTGGGAGACCAGCTGAAAGAGAAGATTGGTGAAGGTGTGATCGTACTTGCCAGTGTAACCGAAGGAAAGGTTAATCTCATGGCAACGGCTACAGAGGAAGCTCAGAAGAAGGGAGCTCATGCAGGAAATCTGATCAAAGCGATTGCCGGGCTGGTTGGCGGTGGCGGCGGCGGCCGTCCTGGCATGGCTCAGGCAGGAGGAAAAAATCCGGCTGGTGTGGATCAGGCACTGGAGAAATGTGGGGAAGTGGTAGCAGAACAGCTGAAGTAATGTGCATTTCCAACAAATTTGTAAAATCTTGTTGACGAATAAGGATTTTATGATATAATTTAAGCAGTGCTATAAAATACCCAAACAGTTGTTTTTTGCACTCATTACACAACTGGAGGGAGGTCAGGTGTGAGCTATGTCTAACGTAATTGTAAAAGATAACGAGAGTCTGGACAGCGCATTACGCAGATTCAAGAGAAACTGCGCAAAAGCAGGTATCCAGCAGGAAATCCGTAAGAGAGAACATTACGAGAAGCCAAGCGTAAGACGTAAGAAAAAGTCTGAAGCTGCTAGAAAACGTAAGTTCAACTAATCACAAACTTGCATATTTTGTAATCAATCCCCGATAGAAGTATCGGGGATTTTTTCGTATGGAGAAAGCAACTCATAATCTGGTATCACAGAATACGGCAGACCTGATGAATGAGACGAGGACGTTTTTACATATAGTGATAAAAAGAGCCTGAAAAAGAAGGAGTCTTATGGGGCGGAGAATCAGAGCAGCAGCTGTGGATACCTTAAAACTTCCCAGAGATGTAGTCCTGGGAGAAACGGTGATTTCCATGGAGGGTGGAAGCGTCATGGTGATTGAAAATTACAGAAGTATTCTGCTCTATGAAACCGGGCGGATCAAACTGCTTGCCAGGAATGGAAAAGTTTTGGTAGAGGGCAGTGGGCTGCAGATAGAATATTATGATGAAGAAAGCATGAAAATCATCGGAAGAATCAGAAAAATAGAATTTCAGGGAATATAAGGTGGGGCAGGTTATGAAATGGCTGGTGCATTGGTTTGAGGGCTTTCTGTTGGTGACGATACAGGGAACAGCTCCTGAGCGTTTTTTAAACCTTTGCAGAGGGAGGGAGATTGAAGTCTGGAGGCTTAAGGCAGGTCCGGAAGGCTGTGAAGGGTATATATCAGTGAAGGGTTTCCGAGATTCCAGGGAATTGCTGAAAAAATCAGGGGCAAGACTGAAAATCAGAAAACGGTTTGGTCTGCCCTTTTTTTTATACCGGAATAGGAAAAGAAAATTTTTTTTTGGCGGGATTGCGGCGGCTGCGGTACTTCTCTATGTCCTGACATTTTTTGTATGGGATATCCAGATAGAAGGGAATCAAAGATACAGTGATGATAGTATGATCCATTATTTTGAAGACCAGGGGATTTTCTGCGGGATGATGAAAAAAAACGTGGACTGTGATGAGCTGGAAAGCAGCATACGCAGCGATTTTCCGGAGATCATCTGGGTTTCTGCCAGGGTATCAGGAACCAGGCTGTTTGTTAGCGTGAAGGAAAATGAAGCGTTGTCTTCCATACCAGTGCCTGATACAGAGCCTCAGGATATTGTGGCAGAAAAGGACGGTGTGGTCACCTCTATGATCGTAAGGAGCGGCGTTCCTCAGGTATCCATAGGGGATACTGTTAAGTCAGGACAGGTGCTGATAAGTGGCCTTGTTCCAATTACGGATGATGGAGGCAATGTGACAGCTGTTCATGGGGTGCGGGCAGACGGAGACATTACCGCCCGGGTAGCCGTATCGGAAGAACGATCATACAGCGGCTTGAAAACGGTAGAAATGGCTACAGGAAAGGAACGAAAAGGATTATTTTTAAAAGCAGGAGGGATTGCGGTACAGATTTTGCTGCCGGCGGAAAAAGGAACTTCATGGAAGATATCCATGGAGGAACAGCAGCTGCATCTGACAGACCATTTCTATCTGCCCTTTTGGTGGGGAACTATACGGGCAAAGGAGTATGTTACTTATGAACGCCTTTATACGGCAGAAGAAAAAGAAATGCTCAGGAAGAAAATGGAACAGGAATTTGCAGAAAAAATAATGGAAAAAGGGGTGCAGATTGAGCAAAATAATGTTAAAATATTAGAAAATGACCAGGGCTTTTCCATACGATGGGAAGCAGTTGTCCTGGAATCCATAGGAGCAGGACGGCCTATTGAGGAAATCCCTGTAATAGAGGAGAATGAAGAAAACTAAATGAGTGTAATTGAGACAATGATTGATATTCCTGCAGAACATGAGCGTAATGTCTGCGGACAATTTGACAGTTATCTGAAAAAAATAGAACGGACACTTCGGGTTACGATGATTGCCAGGGATGGAATGATCAAGGTGATCGGACCGGAAGAAATGGTGACCAAAGCCAAAAGTGTATTTTCCAATCTGATCGAATTATCCAAACGGGGCAATACCATTACGGAACAGAATGTGGATTATGCCCTTTCTCTGTCTTTTACAGAGAGTGATGGTAAGATCCTGGAGATTGACAAAGATATTATCTGCCGCACGATAAATGGAAAACCGGTGAAGCCCAAAACAGTAGGGCAGAAACAATATGTGGATATGATCCGGAAAAAGATGATCGTATTTGGGATAGGGCCTGCGGGAACAGGAAAAACCTATTTGGCTATGGCCATGGCGATCCAGGCTTTTAAAAACGGGGAGGTAAACAGGATTATCCTTACCAGGCCTGCCATTGAAGCGGGAGAAAAGCTGGGATTTCTGCCGGGAGACCTGCAGAGCAAGATTGACCCTTATCTTCGTCCGCTGTATGATGCTCTTTATCAGATTATGGGTGCTGAAAGCTATCTGCATAATTCAGAAAAAGGATTGATCGAGGTGGCTCCTTTGGCTTATATGAGGGGGCGTACTCTGGACAGTGCCTATATTATCCTTGATGAAGCGCAGAATACCACTCCGGCTCAGATGAAAATGTTCCTGACCAGAATTGGATTTGGATCTAAAGTCATTGTGACAGGAGACCAGACACAGAAGGACCTGGCACCGGGAACGGTATCCGGTCTGGATATGGCTCTTAAAATACTGGGAAAGATTGATGATATTGGATTTTGCAAACTGACAAATCAGGATGTGGTGCGGCACCCTCTGGTCCAGAAGATCGTGCAGGCCTACGATGATTATGAAAATAAGAACAAAGGTGAAAAGAAGAGAAGATGACGATTCAGATTGAGTATGAAGCGGAAAAAAAGTTGGATTTTGATTATGAGTCTATCATAAGAAATGTGGTGGAGGAAGCTCTGGATTATGAAAAATGTCCGTATGAGGCAGAAGTGAATGTGATTCTGACAGATAATGAGGCAATACAGGAAATTAATCGTGACCACAGACAGATCGACCGGCCCACAGATGTGCTTTCTTTTCCTATGATAGATTATGAGAGCCCGTCCCAGTTTGACCGGCTGGAAGATTATGTGGAAGACTATTTTAATCCGGAGACAGGAGAACTGGTGTTGGGGGACATCGTGGTCTCAGTGGATAAAGTGGAGGAACAGGCAGAAAAATACGGGCATTCCCAGGAAAGAGAGCTGGCTTTTCTGGTAGCCCATAGTATGCTCCATCTCTGCGGATACGATCATATGGAAGAAGAAGAAAGACTGGAGATGGAGAGGAAGCAGGAGGAGATTCTGGAAAGGAAGGGGTACCGGAGATGAAAAAAGCGGGGGGATTCGTATGGGGAGTGATCCTGGCGGTTATTCTGATGTCAGGGTGTAGAAAGGCAGAAGAAGCGGCCGTTACAGAGACGGAGCAGACAAAAACAGCGCCTGTAGAAGTGACGGCAGCGCCGGAGCCAGAAATAGAGACAGAAGAATATATTCCTGATGAACGGATTGAAGTAGATGGAAAGATCAGAAGTTACCTGACCGGAGAAATGGTGGAAGTGGAGAAGGCAAATCGTCGTCCGCTGGCAATTATGATCAGTAATGATAAAGAATCCTGGCCTCATTACGGTATGGGGAAAGCAGGCGTTATCTATGAAGCTCCCGTGGAAGGGGATATGAACCGGTATATGGCCATTATCGAAGACTATGACAGTCTGGAACGTATCGGATCTGTGAGAAGTGCCCGTACCTATTATATTTATTTTGCGAAGGAATTTGATGCGCTGTTTGCTCATTATGGGCAGAGTACGTTTGCGGAATCCCATTTGAAACAGATTGATGATATTAATGGGATTGATGGAGCTGGAGGGCAGGCTTATTACAGGTCTAAGGATAAAAAAGCGCCTCATAATGCGTATACCAGTTTTTCCGGGATACAGAAGGCGGTAGCGGCCCTTGGCTTTGATCAGAATTACAGTGAGGAGTATGAGGGGCATTATCAGTTTGCCAGACCGGATAAGCCGGTATATCTGGAATATGATAACGCTGTGGAGGCGATAAAGGTGGTGCCAGGATATTCCATGTATCATCCGTATTTTATCTATGAGGAAGAAGACGGATTGTACCACAGGTATCAGGATGGAAAAACACAGAATAGTGATGAGGGACCTTTGGCGGTGAAGAATGTGATCATTCAGTACTGTCAGTCTGGCTATTATGCCAATACCCCTTATCTGAATATCAATGTGGATGCATCAGAATGGGGATATTATATCACGAATGGAAAAGCAGTGCCTGTCAGCTGGAAAAAAACAGATGGTATTACCAGGTATTATAGCCCTGACGGTCAGGAGATTATGTTGAACCCGGGAAAAACATGGGTATGTATTGTCTCTACCAAAGACGTAAAGAAGACGGAGTTTTATGGCAAGGAATAGAAAAAAAACAGGAAAAAGGAAAAAACAGGGAAACTATTCCCTGAAACCAGTCCTTACGGCAGCGGTATGTATGATCATTTTTAAAATATTGCTGATACCGGTTACCACATGGAAAGGGTTTGGCTATTTGCTGCTGCCTTTTTCCTTGTATCTGGTATGGTTTGCTTTGTGGCAGGCAGTGATTCCGGGAATAGTTTCCGGAAAAGCCGGTGTAAAGCTGAGGATGGGAAAAGTTTCAGCCCTTCAGCGTATGGCAGTACAGTGGCTTTTACTGTCTGTAGCAGCAGGAGGGGTTGCGGCATTTTTGCTTTCTAAGGTAACAACGGAGATTATGGCAGTTTCGGGTAATTCCCTGGTAAGGCTGGGGCTTTCTGTTTTACCTCTTACAGCATGGGTTATGGCACCTTTAGGTGTCTTAAGAGGATTGATTTCCGGCACCGGGTATGGAAGGATGACAGCAGTTTCTCTGGTGTCAGAGCAGCTGCTGGCTGGTGGAATCGGTATCCTGGTGGCGCGCCTGCTGTTTCAGTCAGGGGAAAAGGCAAGCCTGGTATATGGAAATCCTGATTATCCGGCGGCTTTTGCAGCGAAAGGATCTATGCTCGGAATGGGAGCAGGAGCTCTGGTCAGTTTGTGTTTCATGGTTGTATTTTACCGGTCATCGTGGAAGGATACTAGGCGCAGAGCTTTAAGGAATCGGATGAAGAATAAAAAGCAGTAAAAAGTGTATGCTGATGGCATACACTTTTTTTGTGGTTGTGTTACTGATGATGAACGAATATGGCTGATTGTGAATGGTGCACAAGAAATATCATCGTATTTTGTGAATTAATTTGATTGAAAGTGAATGAATTTGGTTATATAATAGGGCCAGAATGAAATAGGAGGTTGGAAAAGTGATATACACAGTGACGTTTAATCCATCTCTGGATTATGTGGTTGCCGTAGATGGATTTCAGCTGGGTAAGACGAACCGTACGGTAGAAGAGCAGATGCTGCCGGGAGGAAAAGGAATCAATGTTTCCACCGTACTTGGAAATCTGAGGATTGAAAATGTAGCTCTTGGATTTACGGCAGGATTTGTGGGACAGGAAATCGAACGTATGCTTCAGGCTCAGGGGTTGGGCTGCGATTTTATCCATCTTACGGAAGGCTGTTCCAGAATCAATATCAAGCTGAAGGATTTTGACGGAACGGAAATCAATGCTATGGGACCTGACATTGGAAAGGAAGCACTGGAGGCCATGAAAGAAAAGCTGTCCGGCTTGGGAAAGGACGATATGTTGGTATTGGCGGGAAGCATCCCGGCAACCATGCCGGATTCCGTGTATCATGATATTATGGCTCTCCTGAGTCCCAAAGGTGTGGATTTTGTAGTAGATGCCACAAAAGAACTGCTCTTGAATGTGCTGGAATACCGGCCATTTCTGATCAAACCGAATCATCATGAGCTGGGAGAAATATTCAAAACAGAAATCAGAACCAGAGAAGAAGTCATACCTTATGCGGCAAAGCTGCAGGAAAAAGGAGCCAGAAACGTACTGGTATCCATGGGAGGAGAAGGTGCTGTCCTGCTGGATGAAGAAGGAGGCTGCCATATGCTCCCGGCACCCGAAGGAAAGCTGATCAACGCAGTGGGAGCAGGAGATTCTATGGTGGCAGGTTTTATTGCAGGATGGAAGGAAGAAAGAGATTATGAACATGCCTTCCGTATGGGCGTGGCTGCGGGAAGTGCAAGCGCATTTTCCCGGTTGCTGGCTACAGAAACAGAAATCAGAGAATTGTATAACCGTCTGGGTTAAAGAAAGAATGAGCCTGATCTTGGTATTACCAAGGGGCAGAAGGAGATAGAAATGAGAATAACGGATTTGCTGGATAAAAGAAGCATTAGCTTGACAGGAACTCCAGGAACGAAAAAGGAAGCACTGGATCAGATGGTAGAACTGATGAATGCCAGTGGGAAGATCCAGGATGTAGAAGCATACCGGAAACAGGTGTATCTCAGAGAAGAAGAGAGTACGACAGGCATCGGAGAAGGGATTGCCATTCCTCATGGAAAGTGCAGTGCTGTGTTGCAGCCGGGCCTGGCAGCCATGGTGGTGAAAGATGGTGTGGATTTTGAATCTTTGGATGGAATGCCGGTACATCTGATCTTTCTGATCGCAGCGCCTGATACAGAAGATAATGTGCATCTGGACGTACTGAGTAAACTGTCTGTGCTTCTTATGGATGAAGAGTTTGTGAGGAAACTGAGGGAAGCAAAAACGGTAGACGAATTTTTGGCAGTGGTAGATGCGGCAGATGAGGAGAAACCGGATATTGATGAGCGTCTGAATGCCCAGACAGAGAGTGGAGATAAGACAGATAGCTGCAGGATCCTGGCTGTTACATCATGTCCCACTGGAATTGCCCACACATATATGGCGGCAGAAGGGCTGGAAAAAGCAGCCAGGGCAAAAGGATGTTCGATCAAGGTGGAGACTAGAGGATCAGGGGGAGCCAAAAATGTGCTGACAGAAGCGGAAATTGAACAGGCAGATTGTATTATTGTTGCAGCAGATGCAAAAGTCCCCATGGACCGTTTTCATGGAAAAAAACTGATCGAATGTCAGGTCTCTGATGGAATCAGCAAAGCAGATTCTCTGGTGGAGCGGGCGATGAAAGGAGATGCCCCTGTTTATCAGGCGGGAAATATATCTGAAGCAAAAACAGTGAACACTTCCGGAGGAGCTGCTCATCGGATCTATATGCAGCTGATGAATGGAGTTTCTCATATGCTCCCGTTTGTAGTGGGTGGAGGAATCCTGATAGCTCTGGCATTTCTGATTGATGGTTTCAGTGTGGATATCAATACATTGTCGGCAGAAGCCCGTTCTTCTTTCGGTACCATTACTCCGGCAGCAGCAGCACTGAAGGGAATCGGTGGCATTGCATTTGGTTTTATGCTTCCTGTACTGGCTGGATTTATCGCTATGAGTATTGGTGACCGACCGGCTCTGGCAATCGGTTTTGTAGGCGGTATGATTGCAGCAAATGGAAAATCAGGATTTCTTGGTGCCCTTTTAGCTGGATTTATTGCCGGATATCTGGTACTGCTGCTCCGCAATCTGTTTGGCCGTCTGCCTCAGGCATTGGAGAAGATTGCGCCTGTGCTTTTATATCCTTTGTTTGGAATCCTGATCATCGGATTACTGATGATGTATGTGGTAGAACCTCCTATTGGAGCGTTGAATACCGCATTGAATACTGCGCTGACAGAAATGAGCGGAAGCAGCAAGATTCTCCTGGGAATGCTGGTAGCAGGAATGATGTCCATTGATATGGGTGGTCCTTTTAATAAAGCGGCGTATGTATTTGGAACGGCTTCTATAGCTGCTGGAAATTATGATATTATGGCAGCTGTCATGATCGGTGGTATGGTTCCGCCTTGTGCTATCGCGCTTGCCACCCTGCTGTTTAAAAAGAAATTTACAAAAGAAGAGAGAGAATCCGGCCCGGTGAATTTCATTATGGGTCTGGCATTTATTACAGAAGGAGCGATTCCCTTTGCTGCTTCCGATCCGGTCCATGTCCTTCCGTCCTGTGTGGCAGGAGCAGCTGTGGCAGGAGCTCTGTCCATGGTATTTGGCTGTACACTGATGGCTCCCCATGGCGGAATCTTTGTATTCCCGGTAGTGGGAAATTCCGTGATGTATCTGGCAGCTCTGGTGATCGGTACTGTTGTAGGGGCAGTTCTTCTGGGACTCCTGAAAAAGAATGTGGAATAATAATCATCCATCCGCTTGCCGGAACAGGCATTCCGTTATAGAATAGGAGACAGAAACACAATCTGACTGGAGGAGATAGGGAATGCTCACGGAAAAAAGGCAGGAAGAAATTCTGCGGCTGTTGGAATCGAAGGGCAGTGTGACGGTTCAGGAATTAAAAGAGATATTTCAGACATCGGAATCGACCATACGCAGGGATCTGACCATGCTTCATGAAAAAGGAGCCTTGGTAAAAGTCTTCGGTGGAGCTGTACAGGCAGAAACCTCGGTAACCACAAAAGAGGAGCAGGTATCTTTGCGGGAAGAGCAGAACAGGGAAGAAAAAATTAGAATCGGCAGATATGCGGCATCTTTGATTGAACCGGGTGATTTTGTTTATCTGGATGCAGGAACCACAACCGGCTGCATGATTCCCTTTTTAACAGAAAAAGATTCGGCTTTTGTGACAAATGCAGTTTCCCATGCCCTTTTACTGGCAGCAAAAGGCTTTCGGGTGCAGCTGATAGGCGGGCAGGTAAAGGCGGCTACAGAAGCGATCGTGGGAAACGAAGCATATGTGAATTTGCAAAAATATAATTTTACCAAAGGCTTTTTTGGGGCGAACGGAGTGAACCGGACGGCAGGATTTACAACCCCGGATGTAGATGAGGCTTTGGTGAAAGAATGTGCCATGAGGCGTAGCAGGAATGCTTATGTACTGTGTGACAGCCGTAAGTTCCATCAGATCAGCCCGGTAAGTTTTGGGAGTTTTTATGAGGCACGGATCATTACAGATGAACTTCCGGGAGAATCTTATAAAAACGAGAGAAATCTGATTGTGGCAGAATGACAGACAGCCATATTTTGAGGCTGCGGACAAATTCAGGTCCGCAGCCTTTTGCTGTAGTGGGAAATAAAAACAGGATAAATGCTATGAAAAGAATGATTGTATAAAAATTCATACAGAGGAGTGCGGGTGTGTATAATATGCACATTTGTTCGTTTAAAAATGGATTTTAATTATAAAAAACAGAAATAAATGTATTTTTATTCATAAAAGCTTGAAAAAATATTCATACAGCAGTATAATACATTCCATCGAACAGAGTGAGGAGGAAATAAAGTTATGAAAAAGCAGATAGTTTCAATCGTTTTATCTGCCACTATGTGTGCCAGCCTTTTGGCAGGCTGTGGAGGCGGAACTGATAGCAGTACAAGCAGCGCAGAAGCTGGGAGTGAAGCAGCTGCCGGGGAACCGGTGGAAATCACCGTAGGCGTGGGACAGCAGTTTACTACGCTGGATCCGGGACTTTCTACAGAAACGGTAAACCGCTATGCAATTGCACATATGTATTCCGGCCTATATAAAAAGCTGGAGGACGGAAGTGTTGTTCCGGACCTGGCAGCAGGTGATCCGGAAATCAGTGAAGATGGTCTTACTTATACGATCAAGCTGAAAGATGACATTTACTGGAGTGACGGGGAACCGATCACTGCCAATGATTTTGTTTATGCAGTAAACAGAAACCTGACTTATGGAGCTGAAAATGGTTTTGTAACCGATAAATTAGTACGTTATCTGGAAGGGGCAGAAGAATATCTGGCAGATACAGAAGTAGATCTGGAAACATTCTCTTTCCCAGGTGTGGAAGCTCTTGATGATAAAACAGTGGTTTATCATCTGAAAACTCCTTGCGCATTCTTCACAGGCCTTCTTGCAGCTGCTGGTTATCTGCCGCTTCGTGCAGATGTAGCAGAGGCCGGATTCAGTGAATGGGCGATAGAGCCCGGATATCCGGTTACAGGAGCTTATGTTCTGGAGTATTGTAATGAAAATGAGAAAGTAGTTCTTACCAAAAATGAAAATTATTATGATGCGGAGAATGTGACAGTAGATCAGATTACATTCCAGGTAATGACCGATATGGACGCTCAGGCGGCTGCATTTAAGACAGGAGACCTGGATGTGGCACTTTCCATCAATGCTTCTATTGTACCAACCTATGAAAATCAGAATGAACTTTGGAACAGACCTCAGCAGTCCGTATATTCTATCGATCTGAACTCCGGAGAGACAGGTCCGGAAGCTCTGAAAGATGTGAATGTCCGCAGGGCACTGGCTATTTCTATCAACCGTGAGGAAATTGTAAAAACGATCAATGCCGGCGATTTCTATACCCCATTGTACGGTTATGTTCCTTATGGAATGAAGGGAATTGAAAAAGATTTCCGTACAGAATCTGACGAAGTGCAGAAGTTCCAGGAATACGATCCGGAAAAAGCGAAAGAACTTCTGGCAGAGGCCGGATATGATGAATCCAATCCTCTGAAATTAAAATACAAGTATTCCAATAACTCCATTCATGCTGATGTGGCTCAGATGCTGGAGCAGATGTGGAAAGCAGTAGGAATTCAGGTAGAATTGGAAGTAGTAGAGTCCGGCGTATTCTATGATCAGATCGATCAGGGAGATTTTGAACTGGCAAGATATGCGTTGATGTGTACCAATGATCCTTCTGAATTCCTGAATCAGTGGACAAAAGATATGCAGCCGGTTCCTGCAGTAGCAGATGATACTTATGACCAGATGATGGTAGATGCGGCAAAGATTGTAGATCGGACCGAGTACATGACCAAGCTTCATGAGATTGAAAAATATCTGGTAGAAGATCAGGTATATGTGATTCCGCTGTTTGATTTCAATGAGCCGGCTCTGAAAAAGGAAAACTTAAAAGGGGTTTATATGGTTCCAGGAGATGCCCCGATCTATTCTTACGGATATTTTGAATAATGGCAGGAGAATGATATGCAGAAACTAAATATAGACGATCTGATGGATTATAAATTTCTTTCCGGTATTGTGATTTCCCCGGCCGGAACGGAAGCCGCCTTTTTGGTAAAACAGGCAAACAGAAAAAAGAATAGCTATGATTCTTGGGTGTATATGATGGATCTGCAGACAAAAGAAGTCAGGAAACTGACTTCTTTTGGCGCAGAGGCAAATCTTATTTTTGATGGGGAAAGGACTGTCCTGTTCTCTTCTGAGAGATTTCCGGAAGATCAGGCAGAGAAAGGAAAAGAGAAAACTGTATTTTACCGGTTGAGTACAAGTGGAGGGGAAGCGGAAAGAGCGTTTGAACTTCCGTTCCAGGTTGATTCCATTAAAAAAATATCAGCAGACTGCTATGCGTTCACAGCCGTAGTGGACCTGAACCAGCCGGAAGATGAGGAAGAGCTGGCAGAATATCAGGATTACCATATTCTGGAAGAACTGCCTTATTGGGAAAACGGAGCATATTTTGTATCCCGTCATCGCCGATCCCTGTTTGTGTTCAAGGAACATGAGGAGACAGAGAAGCGGATTCAAAAGGTGACTTCGGATCTGTTCGGTGTGGACGGATTTCAGATTAACGGACAGAAACTGATTTATACAGGAGCTTCTTATGACAGCCTTATGCCTAAGACGAGAGGATTATTTTCCTGGGATATACAGACAGGGAAAGAACAGGTGCTGGTGGATCAGGACCAGATGACAATCGGGTTGTTTGCATCTGTAAATGAGGAAATATGGTTTGCCGGAAGCAAGATGGAACAGTATGGCAGCAATCAGTATCCGGATATCTATCGGTGGGAACACGGAAAGGTAACAAAATATGCAGAATTCGGACATGGAATCGGTTCTGTTCCTACTGGTGATATCATGCTGGGAGGCGGAGAAAAGCTGATCGGAAAGGATAAGGGAATCCAGTTTGTATCATGTGTGGGAACCACCGGTGAAATCTACGAATGTACAGACGGTCAGGTAAAGAAAGCCTTCGCTTTTGATGGAAGTGTTGACTGCTTTGCGGCTGTGAAGGGTGGCCTTCTGATAGCAGGAAGAACACCGGGAAAACTTCAGGAATTGTATTATTATGAAGAGAAAACAGGTACATACAGCCAGGTAACAGAACTGAATGGTCAGATCCTGAAGGACAAATATGTGGGAGAACCTGTTTATGAGGGATTTACTGACAGTGATGGAATCAAGATTGACGGGTGGGTGATCCTTCCGAAAGATTATGACCCAGCCAAGACGTATCCGGCAATTCTGGATATGCACGGCGGCCCCAGAGTGGCATTTGGAAATACCTTTTTTCATGAAATGCAGTGGCTGGCAAATGAGGGATATTTTGTGCTTTTCTGCAATCCGAGAGGATCAGACGGAAGAGGAAATGAATTCGCAGATCTGAGAGAAAAATACGGAACCATTGATTTCACAGATTTTATGGAATTTACGGACCATATTCTGGAACGTTATCCCGCCATTGATCCTCAGAGAGTAGGCGTTACAGGGGGAAGTTACGGCGGCTGGATGACAAACTGGATCATCGGACATACGGACCGCTTTGCGGCGGCTGTAAGCCAGAGGAGTTTTTCCAACTGGCTTTCGGACTTCGGCTGCAGCGAGATCGGTTTTTCTTTTGATGTAGAGGAAAACGGAGGCAAAACACCCTGGACAGCTCCGAAAGAGCTTTGGGAGAGGTCTCCTGTCGCTTATGCGGACCGGGTAAAAACACCGACCCTGTTTCTGCATTCTCTGAAAGATTACAATTGTCCGCTTTCCGAGGGAATGCAGATGTTTGCCGCGCTGAAATATCATGGCGTGCCTTCTAAAGCATTTCTGTTTGAAGGAGAAAATCATGAACTTTCCAGAAGTGGAAAGCCTTTGCACAGGATCAGAAGGCTGAAGGAGATGAAGGACTGGTTTGACCGGTATCTGAACGGAAGCAATGACTAAAGAAGGAGATATCACAGAATGTTGAAATATATTATGAAACGGCTGGCTATAGGGATAGTAACCTTGTTTTTGCTGGCAACGGTAACCTTTTTTCTGATGAAAATCATTCCCGGCTCTCCGTTTGCAGGAGAGACCATCAAACTGCCGGCAAAAGTCTTGGATAAGCTGTATGAAGAATATGGCCTGGACAAACCGATATTGGAGCAGTATGTCATGTATATGAAAAACCTGCTGCATGGGGATTTGGGAGTATCCATTTACAGAAAAGGAAAAAGTATAGAAACGATCATCAAAAATGGTCTTCCGTATACAGCCAGACTGGGAGCAGTCAGTTTCTGCTTTGCTCTGGTCATGGGAGTGACCATGGGAACGGTTGCAGCCTTTACCAAGAGAAAATGGTTGTCTAATCTGGTCCTTTTTCTGGCAACCGTTGGTGTCAGTATGCCAGGTTTCCTTCTTTCTGTGCTCCTTCTTCTGCTGTTTGGTGTGGTGCTCCAGTGGCTTCCCTTTGTAGGACTTTCTTCTCCTCTGCATTACATACTTCCGGCTATGGGAATGGCATTTTACCCCATATCCATGATTGCCCGTCTGGTAAGATCCAGTCTGCGTGAAGTAATGAAACAGGATTACATGGTTCTGGCGAAAGCAAAAGGGACTTCGGAAAAACTGGTAATCTGGCGCCATGGCCTGAAAAATGCCATGCTTCCGGTCATCACTTATGCAGGGCCATTGGTTGCGACGATGCTGACAGGAAGCTTTGTGATCGAGAGCCTGTATTCCATCCCGGGAATCGGGGCAGAGTTTGTTACCAGTATTACCAACAGGGATTATACCATGATCATGGCATTGACGATTCTCTACGGGGCATTCATCATCATTGCGAATCTGATAACAGATATTTTGAATGCGTGGATCGATCCCCGTATTAAACTTGGAAAATAGGAGGCGTGTGAAGATGGCTGATATGGAATATGTGCTGGATGATTCCATGTTTGAAAAGCTGGAAGACAGTGAAAAAAACACGGAATTTATAGCAATGGAAAGCAAAACATATCTTCAGGACGCCTGGATATGTTTTAAAAAGAATAAAATGGCGCTGTACGGACTGATTTTCCTGGCAGTGATGATCATTCTGGCTATTGTGGTCCCGATAGTTTCACCTTATACTTACGATGCTCAGAATCTGGATGCCTGCAACGAATTGCCGTCATGGGCCCACCCTCTGGGAACCGATAAGCTGGGGAGGGATATTCTGGTCCGCCTGATGTTCGGTGCCAGGATCAGTCTTGCGGTAGGATTTGTTGCTGCAGTGCTGAACCTGATCATAGGTGTTGTTTATGGCGGGATTGCAGGATATGCAGGAGGAAAAGTGGATATGGTCATGATGAGAATCGTAGACTGTATCTATTCCATACCTTCTATGCTGTATGTGATCCTGATTATGATGGTTTTTGGTTCCAATATTGGATCTGTACTGCTGGGAATCTGTATTTCTTCCTGGATTGGAATGGCAAGGCAGGTTCGTACCCAGGTACAGACGCTGAAACAGCAGGAGTTTGCGCTGGCAGCCTATGTAGTAGGAGCCAGCAGACTCAGGATTTTATTTAAACATCTGATCGTAAACTGTATGGGGCCGATTATCGTGTCAGCAACTTTGATGGTTCCGGATGCGATCTTTACAGAATCTTTTTTGGCATTTATCGGAATCGGGATTTCTCTTCCCCAGGCCAGCTGGGGAACTCTGGCCAGTGAAGCCAGATCTGTGATTCAGAGTTATCCTTTGCAGATTGTATGGCCAGTGGCTGCAATCTGTCTGACAGTCCTTTCTTTAAATTTCATTGGTGATGGTGTAGGCGAAGCACTGGATCCGAAGAACCGCTAGGAGGTATGAAATGGCATTGCTGGATGTAAAACATTTGAATGTAGATTTTGAAACAGACCAGGGAACCGTCCATGCGGTGAGAGATGTTTCTTTTTCTGTGAAGGAATCAGAGGTAGTGGGAATTGTTGGAGAATCCGGAAGCGGAAAAAGTGTAACCATGTATTCTGTTATGGGACTTCTGGCAGGAAATGGGACGATTACGGATGGAAGTATTTCTTTCCAGGGACAGGAGATTACGGAAAAAGCATTTGCCAGCCATAAGGCATATGAAGCTTTCATGAATGGGATCAGAGGGAATCAGATGTCCATGATTTTTCAGGATCCCATGACGTTTTTGAATCCTGTGGTAAAAATTGGCAAACAGATCACGGAAGTGATTAAAAATCATAATAAGATGACAGATGCCCAGGCAAGAGCAAAAGCCATCGAGCTGATGGGACAGGTGGGAATTCCCTCTCCGGAGAAAAGAATGAATCAGTATCCCCATGAATTTTCAGGTGGAATGCGGCAGAGAATCATTATTGCGATTGCCCTGGCCTGCAATCCCAGGCTGATCATTGCGGACGAGCCGACTACAGCTTTGGATGTGACCATACAGGCCCAGGTACTGGAATTGATAAAGGATATGAAAACGAAGCTGGATTCTTCGGTTATCATGATCACTCATGACCTGGGAGTCGTAGCCAGCCTGTGCGACCGGATCCTGATCATGTATGGCGGAAAGATTGTAGAAGAGGGCAGTGACCGGGAAATTTTTTATGAACCGAAACATCCGTATACCATGGGGCTTTTGCGCTGTGTCCATAATCCGGAGAAGAAAGAGACACTGCAGCCGATCCCAGGTTCCCCTCCGGATCTGCTCCAGCCGCCGAAAGGCTGCCCATTTGTGGATCGTTGTCCGGAAGCCATGAAAATATGCAGGCTGCAGATGCCGGAAACAACTGAATATTCTTCCACCCACCGTTGCGCCTGCTGGCTGGAAGAAGCGGGAAAGAGAAAGGGGGATCAGAATGACGGAACAAGAATATAGAAAAGAAAATAGCAGTGAACCCCTGATTTCCGTGGAGCATTTAAAGACATATTTTGATGTGACCAAAGGGATTTTTGCGAAAAAGCAAATTGTTAAAGCAGTGGATGATGTAAGCTTTTCTGTGGGAAAGGGAGAGACTTTCGGTCTGGTAGGGGAATCCGGATGCGGAAAATCCACTCTGGGAAGGACGCTGGTAAAAATATATCCGGCTACCGGGGGAAACGTATTCTATAAAGGCCAGGATATTTTTAAACTGGGAAAAGCGGAGGAAAAAGACTTCCGAAAAGAGGTACAGATGATTTTTCAGGATCCATATGCTTCGTTAAATCCCAGGATGACTGTGGGAGAGATTATCAAGGAACCTATGGAAATCCATGGACTGTTAAATTCCAACGGAGAACGGGAGGAAAGAGCTGCGGAACTGTTGAAGATGGTAGGGTTAAAACCGGACCATATCCGCAGGTATCCCCATGAGTTTTCCGGAGGACAGCGTCAGAGAATATCCATCGCAAGAACATTGTCATTAAACCCTGAATTTATTATCTGTGACGAACCGATTTCCGCACTTGATGTGTCAATTCAGGCTCAGATCATCAATCTGCTTCAGGAAATCCAGGAACGTATGGGCATTTCCTATCTGTTTGTAGCCCATGACCTGAGTATGGTGAATTATATTTCCCACCGGATCGGAGTGATGTATCTGGGGCATCTGGTAGAAGAAGGGGAAGCCGATGAACTTTACAGTAACCCTCTTCACCCATATACGAAAGCTTTGCTTTCTGCTGTACCGATTCCGGACCCTGACATAGCAAAGGTCCGCCAGCGGGTGAAATTGGAAGGAGAGCTTCCCAGTCCTATCAATCCTCCGTCCGGCTGTCCTTTTCGTGGAAGATGTCCGATGGCTTCCAGAGAATGTGAGGAAGCACTTCCGGAGATGAAAGGAACTGATAATCATAAGGTGGCCTGTTGGCATGCCGGCGAATAGAACCAGGCTTGACAGAAAAAGGTAAGTGTGTTAAATTAAGCCTTAGCGAAAATGCTGTGAAGGAGAAGAGTAGCTGTGAGCAGGTATTCAGAGAGCTGCCGGGTGGTGTGAGGCAGTTGCAGGCAAATGGTGAACTGGCTCCTGAGCTGTCCCTCTGAACGGAAACAGGTACAAGTAGGAGAGACCGGAATCCCGCCGTTATCGGGAACAAAAGAGCGCACAGTTTTTGTGCGAAATAGAGTGGTACCGCGTGGGGAAAAGATTCCTGCGTCTCTATACAGATAGAGGCGCAGGTTTTTTTATTCGCAGAAAATGACCGCAAGAAAAGGAGGAGCCGTCATGGCGCATTATAATCACACTGCCATTGAAAAAAAATGGCGTGAGAACTGGGAAAAAAACCCGATCAATGTAAACGATGGAAAAAAAGAAAAATATTATTGTCTGGATATGTTTCCATATCCGTCCGGCAGCGGCCTTCATGTAGGACACTGGAGAGGCTATGTGATTTCAGATGCCTGGAGCCGTTATCAGCTTCTTCGTGGGAAATATGTGATCCATCCTATGGGATGGGATGCCTTTGGACTTCCTGCTGAAAATTATGCTATCAAAATGGGAGTACACCCGGCAAAATCCACGGCTGAAAATGTGAAAAATATTAAACGCCAGATCAAGGAGATCGCGGCTATTTATGACTGGGATATGGAAGTCAATACCACAGACCCGGGCTTTTATAAATGGACTCAGTGGATTTTTGTTCAGATGTTTAAAAAGGGTCTGGCTTATGAAAAAGAGTTCCCTATTAACTGGTGTCCGTCCTGTAAGACAGGTCTTGCCAATGAGGAAGTGGTAAACGGCTGCTGTGAACGCTGCGGTACTCCGGTGACTAAGAAAAATCTCCGTCAGTGGATGTTAAAGATCACAGACTATGCAGAAAGACTGTTAAATGACCTGGATAAGCTGGACTGGCCGGAAAAAGTAAAAAAGATGCAGAGCGAGTGGATCGGCAAATCCTATGGTGCGGAAGTGCAGTTCCCTATAGACGGAAGAGAGGAGAAAATCACGGTATATACCACCCGTCCGGATACTCTTTACGGAGCAACTTTCATGGTTCTGGCACCGGAACATGCCCTGGCTAAGGAACTGGCTACAGATGAAACACGGGAAGCTGTAGAGAAATATATTTTTGATTCTTCTATGAAATCCAATGTAGACCGTCTTCAGGATAAAGAAAAGACAGGTGTATTTACGGGAAGCTATGCCATCAATCCTCTGAACGGAGCAAAAGTACCAATCTGGTTATCAGATTATGTACTGGCTGATTATGGTACAGGAGCAATCATGTGTGTTCCGGCCCATGATGACCGTGACTTTGAGTTTGCAAAGAAATTTGACCTTCCCATTATCCAGGTTATTGCCAAAGACGGAAAAGAAATTGAAAATATGACGGAAGCTTATACAGAGGCAAGCGGAACCATGATCAATTCCGGAGACTGGAATGGCATGGAGAGCAGTGTTCTGAAGAAAGAAGCACCGGAAATGATCGAGAAGATGGGATTCGGAAAGAAAACCGTCAATTACAAGCTGCGTGACTGGGTATTCTCCCGTCAGAGATACTGGGGCGAGCCGATTCCGATCATTCACTGTCCGAAGTGCGGCAATGTTCCGGTACCGGAAGACCAGCTGCCGTTAACTCTTCCGGATGTGGAAAGCTATCAGCCTACCGGTACAGGAGAATCTCCTCTGGCAGATATTGACTGGTGGGTGAATACCACCTGCCCATGCTGCGGCGGACCGGCTAAGAGAGAAACCAATACCATGCCTCAGTGGGCCGGGTCTTCCTGGTATTTCCTGCGTTATGTGGATAATAAAAATGATAAAGAGCTGGTTTCCAGAGAGAAAGCGGACAAGTATCTTCCGGTAGATATGTATATCGGCGGTGTGGAACATGCCGTGCTCCATCTGCTGTACTCCAGATTCTATACTAAGTTCCTGTACGATATTGGCGTAGTGGATTTTGATGAGCCGTTTACTAAGCTGTTCAATCAGGGTATGATCACCGGTAAAAACGGAATCAAGATGAGTAAATCCAAAGGAAATGTAGTATCTCCTGATGACCTGGTGCGGGATTATGGCTGCGATGCCCTGAGACTGTACGAACTGTTCGTAGGGCCGCCGGAGTTGGATGCAGAGTGGGACGACAGGGGAATTGAGGGAGTTTCCCGATTCTTAAAGAGATTTTATTCGCTGGTGATGGACAGCAAAGATGCAGATGTAAAAGAGACAAAGGAAATGGTGAAGCTGCGTCATAAACTGGTGAATGACATTGAACAGCGTTTTGACCAGTTCAGCCTGAATACGGTCGTATCCGGATTTATGGAATATAACAATAAGCTGATCGACCTGGCAAAGAAAGAAGGCGGAATTGATAAAGAAACACTGAAGACATTTGTGATCCTTCTTTCCCCATTTGCGCCCCATCTGGGTGAAGAACTCTGGAGAGAACTGGGCGGTACCGACAGCGTATTCCATGCTTCCTGGCCGGAGTGTGATAAAGAGGCCATGAAAGATGATGAGGTGGAAATTGCGGTTCAGGTAAACGGAAAAACGAGAGCAGTCATCAATCTTGCTACGGATATTTCCAAAGAAGAAGCACTGGAAGCAGGAAAGGCTGCTGTAGCGGATAAGATGAACGGAACCATTGTGAAAGAAATCTATGTTCCGGGAAGGATTATCAATATTGTAGTGAAGTAGTTGAAAATAGGAATCTGCGCAGGAGGCTGCTGGTATCAGCAGCCTCCTGTGTGTTTATGACCGGAAGGAGACTATATATGGAATTTCGCATTATAAATCTGGAGAACTGGGACAGAAAAGAATATTTTCACCATTATTCCTCTCAGATCCCTTGCACGTACAGTATGACAGTAAAACTTGATATAACCAGGATCATAGAGAAAAAAGAAAGACTGTATCCGGCTATGCTTTATGGGATCACCACAATTGTGAACCGGCATGAGGAATTCAGAACGGCGCAGAATGATAATGGGGAAGTAGGGATTTACAGTGATATGATTCCATGTTATACCATATTTCATAAAGATACGGAGACTTTTTCCAATCTCTGGACGGAATATGATCCGGATTACCAGAGGTTTAGAAAAGCTTATGAGGACGATCTCTCCCGATATGGAGAGGTTCAGGGGATGATGGCAAAGCAGGGAGTTCCTGACCATACATTTCCTGTTTCCATGATTCCGTGGACATCGTTTGAAGGATTCCATTTGAATCTTCAGAAAGGATATCAGTATTTTCTCCCTATTTTTACGATAGGGAGATATGAGGAAAGAGAGGGGAAATATCTTCTGCCTCTGGCAATACAGGTCCATCACTCCGTATGTGATGGGTTCCATGTCTGCCGTTTTGTGAACGAACTTCAGGAATTGCTGAAGAACTGGTGATTTTTTGAAGGAGAAAAGCCGGTGGGAAAATATCTGGTTTTCTGGCGGAAAAGGTGATAGAATAATAAAATAACATGGCAGAGGGCCTATAGACAGATAGGAGACAGGAAAATGAAAAAATGGAAAGGATACAAAATATGTTTGGCGTTGATTCTGTGCATTTGCAGTAATCTGGCCAGTATTTCCTATGCTTCAGATCAGGGACCGGGAGCATTGCTGGAAAAACATGCAGGAACAGGTGTGGAAAATGAGAAAGACCGGGCTGTCCTGGAGAATCCTGACATCGTCAATGATACGGATCAGGTCATAATTGTCAGGGGTATGGGAGGATCTTCCATCAGCCTGGTTTTCTATTGCGAGACGGAAAGTGGAATCTGGGAAAAAAGAATCGATACAGATGGTGTGTGGGGATTGAATGGAGGAACTTATGAGAAGCGGGAAGGAGATAAAAAAACCCCGCTGGGAGTTTACCGTTTCAATAAGGCATTTGGCATTCTGGATGACCCGGGAACGGTGATGCCTTATTATAAACTGACGGATCATGATTATTGGGTGGATGATCCGGACAGCCAGTATTATAACCGGATGGTCAATACCAGGGAGGTGAAGAAGGACTGGAATTCTGCAGAGCATCTGATACAGAGTTCGCCATACTATAACTATGTTCTTTCCCTTACCTATAACGAAGATGCAGTTCCGGGAAAAGGGTCTGCGATTTTTCTTCACTGCACAGCAGAAGGTTATCCAGGTTCCAGCGGCTGCATCTGTATTCCACAGGAGGAGATGAAGACCCTTCTGCAATGTGCAGATGAGAAAACGAAAATCGTAATCCTGGAAAATTAGTTGTTTTTTGAGGCAGCTTTCTGGGAAAACATTTTCAAGACAGACAGCTTCCGCATTTCTGACTGGGGAAGACCAGCAGTCAGGATTCCTGCCAGAATCTCGGTTTCTTCATTTGTGAAAACAATACCTTTTTTCCGGGCTTCTGCCTGAAAGGAAAGAAGGGTAGACAGCATCTGCGGGCCTGGCGTTCTTTCTAAACGTTCCGAGAATTCCATCAGGACCTCAATCTTTTTGGGGTCCATTTTTTTTAGCCTGGGGTCTTTTTTCCAATCGTTCATATATCCTCCTTTTACTGGTCGGTCGTTTGCTGCATGGATTGCATCATTAACTGCATGGTATCTACTTTGGATTGCTGGTCAGGAGAGAGAAAAACTTTCATCTGTTCGACTGGCATGGTGATTCCCCTCATCAGATTAGACAGAAGTCCGATCATTTCCTGCTCTCTGGTGTTTCCATAGGGTTTTATAGCGTCCAGCATATCAGCAGGGGAATGTGGGGCTTTTTCAGCAGGAGAAAGACCCATGGCAGCTACCTGCTGGTCTCCGAACAATGCCATAGTGCGGCGAAGCTCCTGCATTTTGATGATCATGGAAAAAGTCCGCTGCTGAGGAACATTCAGATATGGAAGGGCCGCTTTCATCATCTGAAGATGATGATCTCCTGTCAGATAATCCAGGTCGGTGAGTTTTAAAGGCTGTTCATCATGGTTCATACGTGCAACCTCGTCAAATCCTTTGGTCACAATATATGCCTGATTCAAGGAATTCATGCTTGCTGCATATAGTAATCATGATAGGAGAGTGATGAAATATGGCGACACGCCTGGTTATAGATGGAAATGCCGTTTACGAAATTGATGAAGATTGCCTGAACAACAGACAGAAGAAAATGGGAAGTGGACCGATGGTGAGGAAACAGGAAACTCAAAAGAAAAGAAGAAGGAATGAAGAAAAATAAGAGAGATAAAAAAGGAGGCACGGTTGGAACCGTGCCCCTTTTTATGAATTCAGACGAATTAGCAGAAGCCGTTTCCGCCCCAACCGCCGCCGCAGCAGCACAGCAGGATCAGAATCCAGATCCAGTCAGAACCCATTCCGCAGCCGCAACTATTGCCGCAGCCATTGTTATGTTCTCCACAACAGCAGCAAAGGATCAGTAATAAAAAGATAATGTTACATCCGCTGTTGTTTCCTCCTGCTTCACATCCGCAACCACATCCACAGTTTGTTGCCGCTAAATCACTCATGTTTGTTCCTCCAATAAGATGATTACACTCCATCATATGTGAACCGGCTTGCCACAGTTTCACATTTTTGAAAAAATTTATAATTCCTCTGATTGAAGAAGCCAGAGAGTTGTGTATAATAGGAAAGAAAAGACAAAATCCAGGCAATGAGGTGTATGACATGGAACGGTTATATGATAGATCTTCATACGAAAAAGAGTTTACAGCAGTTGTGACAGGCTGCAGGGAAACAAAAGAACGTTTTGCAGTAACGCTGGACAGGACTGCCTTTTTCCCTGAGGGAGGGGGACAGCCTTTCGATACGGGGACTTTGGGAAATGTAACGGTATTGGATGTGCAGGAAATAGGTGGAGAAGTGATCCACTATACAGACGGTCCTCTGGAAGTTGGAAGCAGGGTCCGGGGAGTGCTGGATTGGGAACGGAGATTTTCCCATATGCAGGCCCATTCCGGAGAACACATTATTACCGGCTGTATACATAATCGGTTTGGATACGATAATGTGGGATTTCATATGGGAAAAGAAGAGATTACCATTGATTTTAATGGAGTGATGACAGAAGAGGAACTGGATCAGATAGAAAGAGAGGCAAACCGGGTGGTTTTTGCCAATCTGCCGATCGAGGTAACTGTGCCGGATGAGGAAACATTAAAACATATGGAATACCGGAGCAAAAAAGAGCTGACGGGAAACATACGGATTGCTACCATACCGGGAGTTGATGTCTGCGCATGCTGCGGTACTCATGTGGCCAGGACGGGCGAAGTGGGTTTGATCAAGGTCCTGGATATGATACATTATAAAGGTGGTGTCAGGATTTCTCTCCTCTGCGGTGAAAAGGCCCTGGACTGCGTGAGAAAGAGACAGAAACAGATAGCAGAACTTTCTGTGTTATTGGCGGCAAAGAGGGATGATGTAGTAGATGCAGTCAGAAAGCTGAGAGAAGAAAAACAAAGGCTGGAAGGGGAAGTGGGAAGATTGCATCAGGCAGAGGCAGAAAGAAAAGCAGCTTCCATGCCGGATAGCGATGGTCCCGTTGCTGTATTTGATGAGATGGAACCGGTCCAGCTGAGAAAATACTGCACGATGCTTTATGAGCAGGGAAAAGGCAGTATCGTACTGGCTTGTTCTCCAAAACAGAATGGAGGCTATTCCTATGTTTTAGGCAGCAGCCAGAGTGATATGAAGGCATTTTCCAGGAAAATGAACAGCAGGTTGGAAGGGAAGGGCGGCGGAAGCAGCCTGATGGCCCAAGGGACGTTTCTGGCAGACCGGGAAAAGATAGAAAGCGTATTTTATCAGTGCGCGGAAGAGGAATGCGATGAATTTGACAGATGAAACGGTAAAAAAAGTAAGAGGAATCATTCTGTTTGCAGTTATCGTTGCAGCTGCGGCAATTCATTATGAAAAATGCCTGGCAGTACTGCTCAGGATTTTTGATATGATCTCCCCATTTTTACTGGGCGGGGCGATTGCGTTTGTACTGAATGTACCTATGAGACGGATTGAGTCCCTGATAAAGGGGAAAAGGGAACAGAAAAAGTGGCATCGTCCTCTTAGCCTGGTTCTTACGATCGTATTAGTAGGAGGGGTACTTCTGCTGGTGATGTTTGTGGTAATTCCGGAAGTTGTAAAAACAACGATGACGCTCAGCGAAAGTATTCCTGCTTTTGTAGAAATCACACTGACTCAGGCAGTGACGTTATTTTCCCAATATCCGGAGATTGTCAGGTATATTGAAGAAATTGAGATAGACTGGGCGGCATTGTTTCAGGAAATCATCTTTTTCTTTAAAAATGGAGCTGGGTCTGTACTTAACAGTACGGTCAGCGCTGCATTATCCATTGCCAATGGATTTGCGGATTTTGGCATTGGCTTTATTTTTTCTATTTACCTCCTGCTTCAGAAGGAAACTCTGGTAAGGCAGGGGAAAAAAATTGTACGTGCATTTTTGCAGGAAAAAAAGGCGGAAAGGCTGATTGAGATCGTGGGCAGGGCAGAAAAAATTTTTTCCAGTTTTCTTGCAGGGCAGTGCGTAGAAGCGGTGATTCTGGGAACTCTGTTTTTTATTACCATGTCAGTACTACAGATGCCATATGCGCTGCTGATCGGGGTTCTCATCGCATTTACCGCATTGATTCCGGTGTTTGGAGCTTTTATTGGCTGTGCTGTCGGAATCTTTCTGATGCTGATGGTAAATCCGGTCAGTGCGCTGGAATTTCTGGCGGTATTTCTGATACTCCAGCAGATTGAAGGAAACCTGATCTATCCTCATGTGGTGGGAAATTCGGTAGGCCTTCCGTCTATCTGGGTCCTGGCGGCTGTAACCATAGGGGGAAGTCTGATGGGAGTTGTGGGTATGCTGATCTTCATACCGTTATGCTCGCTTCTGTATTCCCTGCTGCGGGATGAAGTGAATCGCAGGACTTTGGCAAAGAAAAACAAAAAGGGTAAAGAATAGAAAAAAGAGGTCTCCCATCTGTATCTGAGACGTTTGGGATACCTCTTTTCTTTCTGTTTTTATATAACGGGATTATTCACCCTGATACATATATTTGATCAGACGTTCAATATCATCTTTCTCATGTGCAACCAGATCCAGTTCGTTGATATAACCGTTGGAAAACAGGGTTGCCATAGACAGATACTGGCTCAGTTTTGATTTCAGGTTAATTCTGTCTCCTTCTGGGGAAACCAGCTCTACAACTCCTTTGCAGGAATCAATTACTTTAAAAAATCCTTCTACATCTGTAATATTCTGAATCTTCATTTTGAAAATCCTCCTCTGCTTGAAAAATTATCTTCCTTGTTCGCTATTAGTATAGCAAAATGTGTCTGGCAACACAAGAAACAAAATTCCTAAAAAAAGCCCTTATCTTCTGGGAAAAATAGTGCATGCCGCTTCCTGATATCGTCCAGAAGGAGGGAGGATATGTGAAGATTGCCACGGCCTGTTCCAATGCGGATATCCGGCTTGTTTTCTCCATGAAAATCTGATCCGCCTGTGGGAAGGAGAGAGTATTTGGAAGCCAGGGCCTTCAGCTTGGAATTTTCATAACGGTTGCAGGAAGAATGATACACTTCCAGCCCCTCCAGTCCAAGCGTTTTCAGGAAGGCAACCAGATTGTCCAGGTCCTGATTGCTGAATTTATAGAGAAGCGGGTGGGCTAGGGCAGGAAATGCATGGGTAGAAGTCAGGATATCCATGGCAGCTTCCGGAGTAACCCGTTCTTTTCTGGGACAGTATGGGCAGCCTGGTTCCAGATAACGGTGGAATGCTTCTTTGGTGGAAGAAACGTAATGTTTTTCCACCATTACTCTGGCAAAATGTGCACGGGTGATCACAGTCTCTGGATTTTCACCGGTCAGTTCTTCTCTGGTCATGGAAAAACCTGCTTTTGCCAGACGCCGTATGATCTCGTCATTGCGTTCTTCCCGAAGCTGGCGCATTTGTTCCAGAAATTGATTCAGGCGGGTGTTTTCAACATCCAGGAAGAGACCGAGGATATGGATTTCTTTTTCCTGCCAGACAGCAGACAGCTCGATGCCTGGAATGACTTCCACGGAAGAAGAATGAGAGGCATGGAGTGCTTCCGGGATGCCGCTGATGGTGTCATGGTCTGTGAGGGCAATGGCACTCAGACCTGCTTCTGATGCAAGCGGAATCAACTGGGCAGGAGAGCAGGTGCCATCAGAAGCGGTAGAATGTACATGAAGATCAATATAAGACATAAAAACCTCCATAAAATCATTTTGTAATATTTTTTCAATGGTATGGTAACATGATTTTACAAATAAGTAAAACACAAAAAAACTTTTGGGAAATGTAAGAAAAATTGGAGTTTTTTTTTGAAAAAAGTATGTTATACTTTATGCTGTGAGTTATCGGCCTGGCAAATGGTGGAACTCATGGAAATAAACTATCAGAGAATGGGTGAAAATAAATTATGAATCTTTACGAAGACAACAGAACCAGAAGAAGTGCTTCCAGAGGGAAGTCCCAGTCTGGAAGGAGCGGTTACACAGGCTCCAGAAATTCCAGAAGCAGTGCTGGGGCCAAGCGTTCTTCCGGCGGCAGCGGCAGAGGCAGAAGACGGAATTCCAGAAAAGATTACACAAAAGTTGCGATAGTTGGAGTGATAGCGATCATCCTGATCCTGGTCATTGCTCTGTGGGCGAAAGGCTGCGGAGGAGACAAGGTGCAGGAAGAAACGGCATTGGAAGAGTCTCTGGAAAAAAATGTGACAGTAGACGGTGTTTCGGTAACAGGTATGTCCAGAGAGCAGGCAAAAGAAGCTATCATGGCTAATTATGCCTGGTCTATGAAAATCTCCTATGAGGGAGAAGAGTATGAGATGGAGAATCTGATTGAAGAGCGGGTGGAGCAGCTGCTGGATGAGATTTTTTCAACGCAGGAACCCCAGGAAACCTACAGCCTTGATGTGACAGGAATGGAGGAACTGATTTCTGCACAGGCGGCAGCAGCAGCGGAAAAATGGGATAAACCGGCAAAAAATGGTGAGATTTCCGGGTTTGATAAAGAAAAGGGAACATTTATTTATTCCGGTGAAGAAAAAGGACTGGTGATCGATCAGGAAAAACTGATATCAGATATTACTGCAAAACTTGCAGCAAAGGAATTTGACGCAGTGATAGAAGCTGTGGGAGTAGAGCAGGATCCGGAGATTACAGAGGCGGAAGCAAAAGAAATGTATCAGGTGATCGGTCAGTATTCCACTACAACTACGGCAAATAAAGCCAGAAATACCAATATCAAACTGGCAAGTGAGACGCTGGAAGGCCTGATCATACAGCCGGGGGAGGAGTTCTCTTTTAACGACACCACTGGTCCCCGGTCTGAATCCAAGGGCTATCAGCCGGCAGGTGCATATCTGGATGGAAAACTGGTGGAAGAGCCAGGAGGCGGCGTCTGCCAGGTGTCTTCTACTTTGTATAATGCAGTAGTATTTGCAGGATTGAAAACTACGGAGCGTCATGCCCATAGTTTTGAACCTTCCTATGTAACCCCGGGAGAAGATGCTGCAGTCAGCTACGGCGGACCGGATATGAAGTTTGTCAATAATTCGGATACGGCGATTGCGCTGAGAGCAAAATTGGAAGGAAGCCTGAGCGGGAAAATTAAACTGACGATTTCTGTAGTAGGTATTCCAATCCTGGAAGAAGGTGTCACATATTCCATGCATTCTGAAAAAGTGGCGGAACTTGACCCTCCAGCTCCAGAATATCAGGACGACCAGACACTTCCTCCCCATACAGAAAAAGTGATTAAGGAAGCCACCAACGGAAGCCGTTGGACCACTAATCTGGTGATCAAGAAGAATGGAGAAGTGATCAGTGATGAACGTCTCCATAACAGTACCTATCTGGGACATGCAGCTGTGATCAAGAGAAATGATACGGATACCCAGGTTACTACGGAAGGTACAGGGGAAACTGTAGAATCTCTGAATCCGGATATGACGATTCCTACGGTTGATGGAAGCACTGTAGAAGTGTCAAATGGCGCATCATCATCGACCAGTGGACCGGGAGGAGAGGCAGGTACCTCAGCCTCCCAGACAGTTCCGGAAACGACGGTGCCTCAGACGAGTGCGCCTGCATCAGAAACACAGCCGTCAGAAAGCAGTCAGGAGAGCAGCCAGAATGTAATTGCACCTCATCCAGGACAGGAAAACGGAAATGTTCCCGGAACGACATAGGCCTGAAAATAAGGATATAGAAGAGAGATTGTTCGTAAAATAATACTTATTTTTACGAACAATCTCTTTGCTTTTTAGGAAACTTTTGCTATAATCATGGTAGGTCACTCCCTCTTTTTACAGGGACCATTTTTTATGATGCAGAGAATCTGATATCTGTATTCAGATGTTGGCCCATGGCTGTAACAGGGGGGACAATCTATACAATATTTCACATTTCATTTGAGGAGGACAAATCAATGGCAAGAAAAATGAAAACCATGGATGGCAATGAAGCTGCGGCTCATGCATCGTATGCGTTTACAGAAGTGGCCGCTATGTATCCGATTACCCCTTCTTCTGTTATGCCGGAGCATACAGATGAGTGGGCAACCGATGGAAGGCTGAACATCTTCGGACGTCCGGTACAGATTACCGAGATGCAGTCCGAGGCTGGTGCTGCTGGTGCTGTACACGGTTCCCTTGCTGCAGGTGCGCTGACCACCACCTACACGGCATCTCAGGGTCTGTTACTTATGATCCCCAACCTTTATAAAATCGCAGGTGAGCAGCTTCCAGGCGTATTTAACGTATCTGCAAGAGCTCTTGCAAGCCATGCGCTGTCAATTTTCGGCGATCATTCCGACGTATATGCTTGCCGTCAGACAGGCTGCGCAATGCTGTGTGAATCCAGTGTACAGGAAGTTATGGATCTGACTCCGGTAGCTCATCTGGCTGCTCTGACAGGTAAGATTCCGTTTATTAACTTCTTTGATGGTTTCCGTACTTCCCACGAGATCCAGAAGATCGAAACCTGGGATTATGACGACCTGAAAGAAATGATGGATTGGGACGCACTGGCTGCATTCCGTAAGCAGGCATTGAATCCGAACCACCCATGCCAGAGAGGATCTGCTCAGAACCCGGATATTTTCTTCCAGGCAAGAGAAGCATGCAATCCTTACTATGATGCGCTTCCGGCTATCGTACAGGATTACATGGACAAGGTAAATGCAAAACTTGGTACAGATTATAAACTGTTTAATTATTACGGTGCTGCAGATGCAGAACATGTAATCGTAGCAATGGGTTCTGTTAATGAGACCATTGAAGAAACAATTGATTATCTGGCAAAACAGGGCAAGAAAGTAGGTCTGGTAAAAGTTCGTCTGTACAGACCATTCTCTGCAGAAGCTCTGGTAGCTGCAATTCCGTCTACTGTAAAGCAGATTACGGTACTTGACAGAACAAAAGAGCCAGGTTCCCTGGGCGAGCCGCTGTATCTGGATGTAGTAGCTGCTCTGAAGGGTACACAGTTCAATGATGTTCCAGTTTATACCGGCCGTTATGGTCTGGGTTCCAAGGATACCACACCTGCTCAGATCGTAGCTGTATACGAGAATACAGATAAGAAAAAATTCACCATCGGTATCGTAGATGATGTTACTAACCTGTCTCTGCCGGTAGGTGCTCCTCTGGTAACGACTCCGGAAGGAACCATCAACTGTAAGTTCTGGGGCCTTGGTGCAGATGGTACCGTAGGTGCAAACAAGAACTCTATCAAGATCATTGGTGACAATACAGATATGTACGCTCAGGCATATTTTGATTATGACTCCAAAAAGTCTGGCGGTGTTACCATGTCTCACCTGCGTTTTGGTCATGAAAAGATTAAATCTACTTATCTGATCAAGCAGGCAAACTTTGTAGCTTGCCATAATCCGGCATATGTACGTAAGTACAATATGGTACAGGAACTGGTAGATGGAGGTACTTTCCTTCTGAACTGTCCGTGGGATATGAAAGGACTGGAAGCACATCTGCCTGGACAGGTAAAGAAATTTATTGCTGATCATAACATCAATTTCTATATTATTGATGGTGTGAAGATCGGTATTGAAACCGGAATGGGTTCCACTCGTATCAATACAATCCTTCAGTCTGCATTCTTCAAACTGGCTAATATCATTCCAGAAGAGAGAGCAATCGAACTGATGAAGGAAGCTGCTCAGAAGACTTATGGCCGTAAGGGTGAAGATGTTGTTAAGAAGAACTGGGCTGCTATTGAAGAGGGAGCAAAACAGGTAGTAAAAGTAGAAGTTCCGGAATCCTGGAAGAGCTGTGCAGACGAAGGTCTGGATATGGCTCATGTAAGTGAAGGAAGAAAAGATGTTGTTGACTTTGTAAACAACATTCAGGCAAAAGTAAATGCTCAGGAAGGATATTCCCTGCCGGTATCTGCATTTAAGGACTATGTAGATGGTTCTACACCTTCCGGATCTTCCGCATATGAGAAACGTGGTATTGCAGTGAATGTTCCTGCATGGAATTCTGATAACTGTATCCAGTGTAACTTCTGTTCTTATGTATGTCCGCACGCAGTAATCCGTCCGGTAGTACTGAATGAGGCAGAAGCAGCAGGTGCTCCTGCAGAAATGAAGAAGATTCCGATGACTGGTATGCCGGGATATTACTTCTCCATGACGGTATCTGCTCTTGACTGTACAGGCTGCGGTTCCTGTGCAAACGTATGTCCTGGTAAGAAGGGCGAGAAGGCACTTACCATGGAAAGCCTGGAGAAGAACCTGGGCGAGCAGGCTATCTTTGACTTCGGTCAGAAAGTAGCTGAGAAGCCGGAAGTTCTTGAGAAATTCAAAGAGACTACTGTGAAAGGAAGCCAGTTCAAACAGCCGTTGCTTGAGTTCTCCGGAGCTTGTGCAGGTTGTGGAGAGACTCCTTATGCAAAACTGATCACTCAGCTGTTTGGTGACAGAATGTATATCGCAAACGCAACAGGCTGTTCTTCTATCTGGGGTAACTCCTCACCGTCCACTCCTTATACAGTAAACAGAAGAGGACAGGGGCCGGCTTGGGACAACTCCCTGTTTGAGGATAACGCAGAATTTGGTTATGGAATGTTGCTGGCAAATAACGCCCTGAGAGACTGGTTAAAGGATAAAGTTACAGCTGTTTATGAGTCAGAGAAATCTTCTGACGAAGTAAAGGCTGCCTGCAAGGAATGGCTGGATACCTTTACGGTAGGTGCTCTGAATGGAGCTGCTACTGACAAACTGGTTGCTGCTTTAGAGGGTGTTGATTGTCCGGTTTGCAAGGAAATCCTTGAAAATAAAGACTTCCTGGCAAAGAAATCCCAGTGGGTATTTGGTGGTGACGGCTGGGCATATGATATTGGCTTCGGCGGTGTTGACCATGTTCTTGCAAGTGGTAAGGATATCAATGTAATGGTATTTGATACAGAGGTATATTCCAATACTGGTGGTCAGTCTGCGAAATCTACTCCAATCGGTGCAGTTGCACAGTTTGCTGCAGGCGGAAAAGAGATCAAGAAGAAAGACCTGGCTGGAATTGCCATGAGTTATGGTTATGTATATGTAGCTATGATTTCCATGGGTGCTGACTACAATCAGACCGTAAAGGCTCTGGCTGAAGCAGAGGCATATCCGGGTCCGTCTCTGATCATTGCTTACGCTCCATGTATCAACCACGGTATCAAGGCTGGTATGGGTAAGGCTCAGACAGAAGAGAAGAAAGCTGTTGAAAGCGGTTACTGGCATATGTTCCGTTATAATCCTGCTCTTAAAGCAGAAGGAAAGAATCCATTCACTCTGGATTCCAAGGCTCCGACTGGAGATTACAAAGAGTTCCTGAAGGGAGAGGTTCGTTATACTTCTCTGGCTCTGAAGAATCCGAAGAGAGCAGAAGTTCTGTTTGAGAAAGCAGCAGAGAATGCAAAAGAAAGATATAAATATCTGACCAGACTGTCTTCTCTGTATGCACCAGATGAGGAATAATAAAAGAATCATAAGGGCAGCCTGGTAACAGGAAGTCTGAAAAAACGGCACATGGTTTTCCATGTGCCGTTTTTGCGTTACAGGAAGTTGTAAGAAATGATTTAGATACATTTTAGAAATATACTCTTTTTTTAGAATTACATCACAAAACCAACATAGTTTTTCTTTATGATAGGTTTTGTAAAAACAACAGGAAATGTTTTTATGAAAAGGAGAGATGTATTATGAGAAATTTAACAAAACCTGTGATGGCAGCAGCAATCAGTGCCTTATTGGCAGCATCCGCATTGACGGCATGTGGAAGTACAGAAGAAGAAACCACAGCAGCAGTGGAGACCACCGTATCGGCAACAGAAGAGACGATTTCTGATGATGAGACAGTTCAGGAGGAGGCTGGAAATGAAATGGAGGAAGGTTCTGACGAAGTAATGGAAGAATCGGAGACCTCAGCAGAATAAAATAGTGGCGTTATAATGTTGTAATACGGTTCCGTTGATGCGGAGCCGTATTTTTTATATAAAAAAATGTGAAGAAATCTTAAGAAAAAAAGACTTGATTTCTTTCTGCATTTTCTTTATAACTGTATTAAGAGTATTAGTACAGTAGAAAGGAGGATACCATGATAGTTCTGGATTATAAGGATCGGAGACCTATCTATGAACAGATAGTGGAACGGTTTCAAGAGCTGATTCTGGCGAAAGTCCTGGAATGTGGAGAGAAGCTGCCTTCGGTAAGAAATCTGGCAATGGAATTGTCCATTAATCCCAATACGATTCAAAGAGCTTATATGGAACTGGAAAGACAGGGATTTATCTATTCCATAAAAGGAAAAGGAAGTTTTGTTGCTGATATACAGGATATGATTGATATCAGGCGCCGTGAATGGGAGGAACACATGGAAAAACTGGCGCAAGAAGCTGTCCATATGGGACTGGACAGAAAAAAATTTATGGAACTGGCAGAGATATTATACAAAAAGGCGGAGGAACGGAAATGATAGAAGCGGTAAATCTGACAAAAAAATTTGAGGATATTATGGCAGTAGACCATATCAATGCCAGCATAAAAGAAGGAAACGTATTTGGCCTGGTAGGAACCAATGGGGCTGGAAAAAGTACGTTTCTCAGGCTGGTTAGTGGAATTTTAAAACCAGATGAAGGAAGTATCACCATTGACGGGGAACCGGTATATGAAAATGAAAGGGCAAAGGCCAGATTTTTTTATATTTCTGATGAGCAGTATTTTCTGCCGAATGCTACCTCAGCAGATATGATGGCATTTTACCGGAAAATGTATCCCCAATTTGATGAAAAACGGTTTCATTACCTGTTGGATAGTTTTGGTTTGCAAGAGAAAAGAAAGATAGGAACTTTTTCAAAAGGAATGAAAAAACAGCTCTCTGTGATCTGTGGAATCTGTTCGGGTACCGATTATCTTTTCTGTGATGAAACATTTGATGGTCTGGACCCGGTAATGCGGCAGACAGTAAAAAGTTTGTTTGTGGGAGATATGGCGGAGCGCAATATGACGCCTATTATTGCTTCTCATAACCTGAGAGAATTGGAAGATATCTGCGATCATGTAGGTCTGCTTCATAAAGGAGGGATTCTTCTTTCCAAGGACCTGGATGAGATGAAAATGAATATTCATAAAGTGCAATGCGTATTGGAAAATGGTATGAAACCGGAACAGATTCCCGGCCTGTCCATTATAAAAAAAGAAAACAGAGGACGTCTCTATACCCTGACGGTAAGAGGGGAAAAAGAACAGGTGGAGTCAGCTATGACTGCCGTTGATCCTGTATTTTATGAGCTGATTCCTCTGTCTCTGGAGGAAATATTTATCAGTGAAACGGAGGTGGCAGGTTATGACATTAAGAAACTGGTTCTTTAACTGGATGATAGAAGAAGGAAAAAGACGGTTATGGGCAATTGCTCTGTCTTGTCTTGTGTTTTTCTTTTCTTTACCCGTGGTCGCTGTGTTTTTGAGCGGAACAGAATATAACCCTGAATTCAGAAAAATACGATTTACGGAAGACATAGTGGCACTTTTAAGTTATGACAATGGCTGGATGATCTTTATCATGATGGTCCTGGCTGTAGTGCTGGGGATTACCGGGTATGCTTATCTGAATTCCAGAAAAAAAGTGGATTTTTACCACAGCATTCCGATTAAAAGGGGAAAATTGTTCAGCGTGACATATGTTGTGGGTGTTCTGATCGTAGCGATTCCGTATCTGGTATGCCTGTTGTTCAGTGTTCTGATCGGCTGGCTTGGCGGAGCAGACGGAAGGACGATTCTGGGTGTTGCATTGACTGGCTGGGCTTATCAGATGCTTTCATTCCTGATTGTCTATACCACATCAATCATTTGTGTGATGCTGACAGGAAATACAATAGTAGCATTGCTGGGATTTGGAGTTATCAATGGATTCTTTCCTTTGCTGCTGAATTTGCTGGATGCATATGCTTATACCTGGTGGAAAACTTTTTGGAATTTTCAGCCGATGACAGGCTGGGTGACGAGAACGTCACCGATTGCCTTTTATATAGCAGGATCGGTTGAGGACATCACAATTGGAAGAATATGTTCCCGTTTGGCAGTGAGTGTTGTCCTGATCCTGATTGCCGCATTCCTTCATAAAAAACGTCCGTCTGAAGCTGCGGGAAAGGCTATGGCGTTTTATCCCAGCCAGCCAGTCATCAGAATTCCTCTTACGATAGTATCAGCCATGTCAGGACTGATCTTCTTCCATACGCTGGGGCATGGATTTGGCTGGAGTATGTTTGGGCTATTAACAGGGGGTATGATCTGTCATTGTGTGATAGAGATTATCTATCATTTTGATTTTAAAAAATTATTTTCTCATAAAATTCAGCTGGCTGTTTCTCTGGCTGTGGCATTTTTAGGGTTTTCTCTGTTCCGTTGGGATATCCTGGGATATGACAGCTGGATTCCAAAAGAAGAAAAACTGGAATCCGTGGCAGTTTATGCCAGTGATGTGGATCAGTGGATGGATTATGGAGTACTGGTGAATACGGAAAACAGCGGGGAACAGGAGGTATCAGAATATATATGGAACTGGGTTTCTGAAGATGCTTATCTTCTGGAACATATGGAACTGGAGCAGAAGAATCTGGCATTAGAACTGGCGAAAACGTGGATTGAGCAGGAAAAATCCTGGGCAAAAGAGGATGGACCACAGGAAAGAGTTTATGTGGAATACCGGCTTACAGATGGAAGAAAAGTTCATCGCTGCTACCAGATACCTAAACGGAAGATGAGCCAGGTATTTGCTGGCATCTATCAGGATAATGGATATAAAACAGGCAGATATCCGGTTCTCTCCATGAAACCGGAAAATGTGGAGGAGGTCAGGGTAAAAACACTGGACCAGGAGGCTTATTTAAGCGATATGCAAAGCCAGGACACAGATATGTCGGTGGTTTTGGAAGCTTATCAGCGGGATCTGATGTTGGCCACACTCCAGGATTTCAACCAGATACCTCTGGGTGAGATTAAATTTCTTGACCATACCAGAGTAGCTGCGGAAAAAGAAGAGAGAAGCAATTATTCTTACCAGGAATTCTATCCGGTTTATCCTTCTTTCACTAATACGTTAAAAAGTCTGGAGGATAGGGGGATCGATCTGGAACAATGGAATGAACGGGAAATTAAGTATATTTCTCTCTATGGCCTGTATGATTTTGAAGGAACTTATCAGGAAATAGATTCGGAATGGATTCCTGAGATAAAAGATGTGTTGCTCTATAATGATTATGTAAGATATACAAATTACTATTATGAGGATATGGAACTTCAGGCTGATGTTTGCTGGGTAGATAAAAAGGGGAAAGAAAGGATAGATTCTTACTATGTGATTCCGGGAGAAACAGCAGACAGGCTGCAAGAGAGTATCCAGAAAGAAAATGAAAATAAATAGATAAAAGCCGCCTGGCTTGATGGATTCCGTCGGTCAGGCGGCTTTTTATACGTTCTATGCTTTTTCGGCAAACAGCTTTACCAGATTTTTTAAGATTTCCACTACGGTTTCCATGGACTGCACAGAAATCAATTCGTGCCGCCCATGACCTAATTGTCCCCCGGTACAAAGGTTGGGGCAGGGGAGACCCATATAGGATAAGCGGCAGCCGTCTGTACCACCCCGGATAGGCTCACTTACCGGTTGGACACCAGTCTGGATTATAGCCTGCTCTGCCAGAGAAATCAATTCCGGATAAGGCATAATTTTTTCAATCATATTGTAATATGTATCAGAGATCTGGACATCTACGGTTCCAGCGCCATATTTTTGGTTTAAAGATTCCGCGATGGAGAGAAGCGTCTGTTTCTTTGCCTGGAATAATTCCATGCTGTGATCACGGATCAGATATTCCAGGGTAGTTTTTTCGGATGAACCTGAAATAGAATTCAAATGGTAAAACCCTTCCCGCCCTTCTGTGAAAGCCGGAGTTTCTTTACAGGGCAGCATTGTCTGAAATTCCACAGCGATGAGAGCAGAGTTCTTTAAGATGCCTTTTGCGTAGCCAGTATGGGCAGTAATGCCATGAATCGTAACGAAGGCAGAAGCGGCATTAAAATTTTCATACTGGATATCCCCTACAGCACCGCCATCGACGGTATAGCCGTAAGAAGCATGAAGGATATCCAGATCAATATGGTCGGCGCTTCTTCCGATTTCTTCATCGGGAGTAAAACAGATACTGATAGGGGGATGAGGAAAATCCATACACTTCATCAAAAATTCTGCCAAAGTAAGGATTTCTGCGATTCCCGCTTTATTGTCAGCCCCCAGAAGAGTCGTACCGTCAGTGACGATAAGATCTTGTCCTGTGTAATTTTTTAACAGTGGAAATTGTTCCACTGTAGTGTAAATGGCAGAAGGATCCGGAATATCTGGTCCGGAAAGGCGGATGTCACTGCCGTCATAATGTTTGATGATCCTGGCTTTTACATTGGCACCGGACATATCTGTGGCAGTATCCATATGGGAAAGCAGGGCAAGGCAAGGTGCACTTTCACAGCCTGGAGAGGCGGGAATATGGCCGTATACATATCCGGTCTCAGTCATAAAGGCATCTTGGATACCAATGGATTGCATTTCTTTTACTAAGGCTTTCCCCAAGTCTTTTTGTTTGGAAGTTGACGGAATCTGGCTTCTGGGAGCAGAAGCATCAGATTGGGTGTCATAGGTAATATAATTCAGGAAACGTTCTGTTACAGTCATAGAAATCTCCTTTCTTTTTATATAAGCCAAATCATTATATACAGATAAAAAAGAAAAGTCAATCTTTCTTCATTTGGTAAAATGACAGAAAATCCCAAAATAATTTTATGCAAAACAGATAAAAATGGGAAAAGCTTTTTGATTATATTGACAGATTGGACATCTTCTGATAATATCAGAGACAATATTAGTAATAACATCAATAGCTTAAAACAAACAGTAAGAGCTTGATGAAATGCCGGGTACAGGAGGTTCAAAATTATGTCAAAGTATATCTTGAAAAGATTACTGATTGCGATTCCAACCTTTTTCGGAATTACCATTCTCGTTTATTTTTTATCATCGTTAGCTCCGGGAAGTCCATTGGAGATGCTGATGGCTGATCCCATGGCTACGCAGGCGGATATGGAGGCATTGAAAGCCCAGCTTGGGTTGGACCAGCCGGTTATCGTCCAGTATCTGAAATGGCTGCAGTCTCTGCTTCAGGGGAATATGGGTATTTCTTACCGTACGAACCTTCCGGTTATGGGAATGGTATTGGAACGTCTGGGTCCTACCTTGATCCTGACACTTACATCGACTGCTTTATCTGTGCTGATTGCAGTTCCTTTGGGAATTATGTCAGCTTATAAACCTTATTCCCCCTGGGATTATATTTCATCGGGATTATCCTTTGTGGGAGCTTCCACCCCTACATTTTTTACCGGACTGGTATTTATTTATGCGTTTGCGGTAAAACTTCAGATCCTTCCTATGGGAGGTATGTATGATTCCGGTATAGAGACGTTTTCTTCTCTGGTACGTCATCTGATACTTCCCTGTATGACTTTGACGGTATTTAATGTGGGAAGCCTTCTGAGGCAGACAAGAGGAAGTATGATGGAGGTCTTTTCGGAGGATTATATCCGGACTGCCAGAGCAAAAGGATTAGTGGAATTCCGTGTGGTAGTGGTACATGGCCTGAGAAATGCTCTGATTCCTGTAGTAACGGTTCTGAGTACTATGATTCCGTTTATGTTTGGAGGAGCTGTAGTAGCAGAACAGGTATTCAGCTGGCCGGGGCTGGGAAGCTTGATGGTTCAATCCATCAATTCCAGAGATTATCCTACGATTATGGGAATTACCGTAGTGATCGCAGCAGCTGTACTGGTAGGAAACATTATCACCGACATCATTTACAGTCTTCTTGATCCGAAGATCAGAGAGAGCCGTTAGGAGGTACGAAAATGGAAGTGAAAGAAAAAATGAAAAAAGATTCTTATAGCCGCGACGTACTGAAAAAGTTCTCTCAGCATAAACTGGCAATGTTAGGACTGGCTATTATTTTACTGGAAGTTATTCTTGTGGTTATCTTGCCTGTAATTATGAAGTTAGACCCTTATACATCGGATGTGCTGAACTTCAGTGCAGCACCTGGTCCGGGACATATTCTGGGAACGGATGATACAGGAAGAGATGTATTTGCCAGACTGGTATATGGAGGACGGGTTTCTCTGGAAGTCGGACTTTTATCAGCAATCATCAGCCTGATGATCGGAGTTCCTTTAGGATTGCTGGCAGGATATTACAAAGGAATCTGGGAAATGGTTGTCATGAGGGCGGCAGATATTTTTATGTCATTTCCGTCTATGATTTTGATCCTGGTACTGGTATCGGTTTTTGACCCGTCTATCTGGACTATTATTTTTGTGATCGGTGTGTTAGGCTGGACAGATTTTGCCAAGCTGATATACGGAAATGTGCTTTCCATCCGGGAAAAAGAATATGTAGAGTCAGCAAAAGCTGTGGGAACAAAGGACTTTACCATTCTTGTAAAATATATCATACCGAATGCATTTGCTCCTATTCTGATCAATTTTACATTCCGTACCGCACAGGCGATTATTCAGGAGTCAGCATTAAGTTTCCTGGGCATGGGCGTACAGCCGCCGGAGGCTTCCTGGGGAAATATCCTGTATGCAGCTCAGTCCATAACGGTACTTTCCAGTAAACCGTGGCTGTGGGTTCCGGCTGGAATTTTGCTGGTCCTTACGGTTTCCAGTATTAACTTTATCGGTGATGGTATGAGAGATGCCCTGGATTCCAGAACGAAAATCAAAAAATAACAGCCTGGGCATGATGAATTCATATCTGATTCCCATGTATGAAGGGATGAAAAGATAGAAATTTTTTAAGGAGGAAGAAGTTATGAAGAAAAATCTGAAGAAACTTACGGCATTGGCACTTGTGTTTACCATGGCTGCCATGACTGCCTGCGGAGGAGGCAGCTCAACTGGAACTACAGCAGCTGGTACATCCGGAAGCGGCGAAACAGCAGCAACGGAAGCAGCTTCGTCAGGAGGAGAAAAAGTAGTAACAATAGCCCAGACAGGTGACTGGGACAGCTTCATGCCTATGAATACTACAAATGCAGGCGCTGATAATGTAAATGAGTTGATGTTTGACCGTCTGATGACCATCAATACAGACGGAACCTTTGAGCCGAGACTTGCAGAAAGCTGGGAGACCAATGAGGCTCAGGATAAGATTACTTACCATCTGAATCCAAATGCAAAATGGCATGATGGAGAACCGGTAACAGCAGCGGATGTAGTTTACAGCGCTCAGGTGGCATCTTCCCAGGATTATAATTATCTGCGCCGTATCCGTATGCAGTATTTTGCAGGAACGGATGAGACAGGAAAAGAACTTTCAGAAAATTCCATCCAGGTAGCAGCTATTGATGATCACACGGTAGAATTTACTTTAAAGGAACCGATGGATCCGTCTATCATTTATGCTCTTATAAATCGTGACTTTTTCATTATTCCGGAGCATCTGCTTTCTGGAATTTCTGATGCGGATCTGGTAAATGATGAATTCTGGCAGCATCCAATTGGATCTGGTCCTTGTATTTTTGAAAGCACGATTTCCGGAGAGAGTGTACAGTTCATTGCGAACAAAGATTATTATCTGGGAACTCCTGATTTTGACCGTTTAGTTTTCAAAAAAGTACAGTCTTCCAACCTGCTTTCCGGCCTGATGAGTGGAGAAATCGACGTACTGAGCGGAAATACTCAGATACCGCTTCAGGACTGGCAGGCAGCGAAGAATACAGAAGGAGTGACAGCAGCTTCCATTCCTACCTTTGCTTATCAGTATATGGCAATGAATACTTCCAGAGATTATATGACGAAAGAAATCCGTCATGCTATAAGTATGGCTATTAACAAAGAAGTTATTGTGGATCAGCTCCTTCAGGGAGAAGGAAGAGTAGCGTTAGGACCGTTACCTTCTGACCATCAGTACTATAATCAGGAAATTGAAAATATGGAACCGGTTCAGTATGATCCGGAAAGAGCAGCACAGATTGTAAAAGAAGCTGGCTGGGACGAAAACAGAGAACTGCAGATGCTGGTATCCACCGGAAATGAAGTAAGAGAAAAATCAGCGATTCTGATTCAGCAGGATCTGCAGAAAATTGGAATCAAGACTAAGATACAGACTCTGGATTTCCCAACATTGCTCACCAATGCAAGAAACGGAGACTATGATCTCTGCTTTATCGGTTCTTCTGGCTCTGTAGATCCGTCTGAGAGTGTTCCGAACGTTACAGTAGGATATATGAATAACTTTGCTCAGCTTCAGGATCCGGCTCTGGGTGAACTGGGAGAATCCGGTGCTCATGAGATTACGTTTGAAGCTAGAAAAGAAATCTATGATGATTACCAGGAAATGATGGTAGATTGGATGCCGAAGGCATTCCTGTATTTCACCAACGATCTGTTTGCCTACAGTTCTAAAATTGAAAATGTACGTCAGGGCAGCCTGGATTATAATGTGAACAAGAATGTTTGGGCTTGGAAGGTAAACAAGTAACAGCAGGCAATAAACCAATGGAAAAGTGAGGGATTCTGAAATGTCCGAAAAACTGATTGAAGTAAAAGAATTAAAAACCCAGTTCAACGGAAAGAATGGCACAGTGACTGCCGTTGACGGTGTATCATTTTCTGTAGACCGGGGAAGGACCCTGGGAATCGTAGGAGAGTCCGGATGCGGAAAAAGTGTTACATCTATGTCTATCCTGCGGTTGATCCCGGCTATCTCCGGAAAAGTGGCAGGAGGAGAGATTCTGTTTGAAGGGCAGGACCTTTTGAAAAAAACGGCAAAAGAAATGCGCCAGATACGGGGCAATGAGATTGCTATGATATTTCAGGATTCCATGACGGGATTAAATCCGGTCATGACCATTGGAAAACAGTTGGTGGAAACCATCACGGCCCATAATAAGATTGACAAAAAAGAGGCGTGGGAGAGGGCTGAGGAGATGCTGAAGAAAGTAGGCATCCCCTCACCGGCCCAGCGCCTGAAAGAATTTCCCCATCAGCTGTCAGGTGGAATGCGACAGAGGGTCATGATTGCCATGGCACTTTCCTGTAATGCAAAACTCCTGATCGCAGATGAACCTACAACAGCTCTTGATGTAACGATACAGGCACAGATTCTGGAACTGATGAATGAGCTGAAGAAGAAAGAAAATACAGCTATTATGCTGATCACCCATGATATGGGAGTAGTAGCCGAGATGGCAGACGACGTAATGGTTATGTATGCCGGTAAAGAAGTGGAATATGCGGATGCGAAAAGTATTTTCAAAAACCCGCTGCATCCCTATACCCAGGGATTGCTGGCTTCTATACCCAGGCTGGATCAGGAAGATGACAGAGAACTTTTCACCATTAAGGGGGCCGTTCCTGACCTGGATGATATGCCGAAGGGATGCCGTTTCTGTACCAGATGTCCGGAGGCTACGGAGCGTTGCTGGAACGAGGCACCGGGGCTTTATCAGGTAGACGGGCATAAAGTACGCTGTTTTAAATATGAAAACTGCCATGGGGAAAACGGAGGTAAGGAAAATGGAACAGAATAATGTACTGATTGATATCCAGGGATTAAAAAAGAATTTCATTACCGCCAAGACTTTTACAGGGAAACCGGTAAAGACCGTCCATGCGGTTGACAATGTGAACCTTCGCATTTATAAAGGAGAAACATTAGGAGTTGTAGGAGAATCAGGTTGTGGCAAATCTACGCTTGGCCGTTCTATTTTAAGGCTTGTAGAGCCTACAGAGGGGAAGATCATTTACAATGGGGAAGATATCACTGGTTATGGAAAAGAACAGATGCGGCAGATGAGGCAGAAACTGCAGCTTATTTTTCAGGACCCGTATGCGTCGCTGAATCCCAGAATGACAGTGCTGGAACTGATCAAAGCTCCTCTGGACGCTTTCCATATAGGAAGCGGGGAAGAAAAAATTGAGAGAGTAAGAGAGATCATGGAGCTGGTAGGAATGCCGGAGAAAATGATGAATCGTTATCCTCATGAATTTTCGGGAGGACAGAGACAGAGAATCGTGATCGCAAGAGCGTTAGCTCTGAATCCGGAATTTGTGGTTTGTGATGAACCTGTATCTGCTCTGGATGTGTCGGTACGTGCCCAGGTGCTGAATCTGATTCAGGAACTGAAAAAGAAGAAACAGCTGACGTATCTGTTTATTTCCCATGATCTGAGCGTGGTAAAATATGTAAGTGACAGAATTGCAGTGATGTATCTGGGAAGAGTGGTTGAAATTGCAGATAAGAATGAACTTTATAATAACCCATCCCACCCCTATACGAAAGCTCTTCTGTCAGCAATCCCGATTCCGGATGTGGATTGCGCTATGAAGCGGGTAGTATTGGAAGGAGATGTTCCCAGTCCGATCAATCCACCTTCCGGATGTCATTTCCATACCAGATGTAAGTATGCTACAGAGAAATGCAGGACAGAATGTCCACAATTGAAATCTGTCAACGGAACTCATCAGGTAGCGTGTCACCTGTATGAGTAAGGAGGTAGAGGCGATGGAACCTATCGTTTGGAGAGAAAAAGAAGACCAGGAACGTAAGATTGACAGCTGGATCGAAACACATCGGACAGAATTTGTCAATGACCTGAGAGACCTGGTAAGTGTGCCCAGTGTATCGGAAAAGGCGGAAGGGGATTTCCCTTTTGGAGCTGAATGTAAAAAAGTACTGGATATGGCACTTCAGAAAGCGGAAAGCTATGGCTTTTCTACAGAGAACTATGATAATTATTGCGGCAGCTGTATCATGAAAGGGGAAGGCAGGGGAGAACTGGGGATGTTTTCCCATTTGGATGTAGTTCCTTTAGGAGATGGATGGGAGTATCCTCCTTTGGGATGTACAGAACAGGACGGCTTTCTGATCGGCCGAGGTGTAGGTGACAACAAGGGACCGGCAATGGCGGCTCTTTATGCCATGAGATACCTGAAGGAGCAGGGAATTCCCTTAAAACATGATGTACTGTTGTATTTTGGGTGCAGTGAAGAAAAGGGAATGGAAGATATTGAACATTTCCGAAAAGTAAGGAAAGCTCCTGATTTTTCCCTGGTTCCGGATACGAATTTCCCGGTATGCTATGGAGAAAAGGGAATTTTAAGAGCTACAGCAACTGCTCAGGTGGAAGGAAATCTGATTTCTTTTCAGGGGGGAAGCGTAGTCAATGTAATACCGGCGACTGCCTGTGCAGTTATACAGGAAAAGGACCCGGAACGTTCAGCATTTATCTGTGAAAAATTGAATTTGTATGATGGAGTTAAGGCTGTATTATGTGAAAATGGTGTGAAATTGACTGCTGAAGGCCTATCCAGCCACGCGGCGTTTCCGGAGGGAGCCGTCAATGCAATCCATGTGCTGGCGGAAGCATTGGCAGAGTCCGGCGTACTGACGGGAAGCAGTCAGGCAGTAGTGGAAGGAATAGCTGCTTTAACCGGAAGTTTTCATGGAGAAACAACGGGAATTCCATTTGAAGATGAGGAAACGGGAAGATTAACCTGCTGTGGAACCGTGGTACATCTGGAACATGGTAAAGTAGAATTATCGTTTGATATTCGATATCCAGCATCATTTCAGGGGAAACAGGTAGAAGAAGGGCTGGCAGCGGCAGCTGCAGGTTATGGATTTGCATTGTCAGAAGTAAATGATTCCGCTCCCTCATTTATATCTCCAGAAAGGCAGGAAGTAAAATTGCTTTGCAGCATTGCCGATCATGTGTTGGGAAAACATTATGAGCCATATACCATGGGGGGAGGTACCTATGCCCGTCATCTTCCTAATGCCGTTGGATTTGGTCCTGGAATTCCGGATGCAGTAAATCCGTTCCCTTCTGGGCGGGGACAAGGGCACCAGCCTGATGAGTGTATTTCGTTGAAACAGCTGGAGCAGGGGATGAAAGCTTACATACTGGCGTTGCAAGCGTTGGATGATAGGATTGGAAAAGAAGAGGAGGAATCACATTATGACTAGTAGAGAAAATACGATAGCTGCTGTGAGAGGAGAAAAGGTAGAGTATATTCCGTCAGGATTCTGGCTGCATTTTCCGGAAACCTGTTTTCATGGAGAAGCTGCCGTAAAAGCCCATTTGGACTTTTTCCGTGAAACCGGGACAGATATTATGAAGATTATGAATGAAAATGTGGTACCATGCTCCGTACCCATCCAGAAACCGGAAGATTGGGCAAAGATTCCAAGCTTCGACCGGAATGCTTCTTTTATTCAGGATCAGCTGGAAATCACGAAAAAAATACTTGATAAAGTCCATGACAATGGTATAGTATTACTGACGGTACATGGCGTGGTGGCATCAGCTTGGCATGCAAGAGGTGGTACCGCCGGTTATGAAACAGGCAGCAGTTTTCTGACAGAACATTTAAGAGCTAATCCAAAAGCAGTGGCGCAGGCATACGACCGTATTTCCGATGCACTTGCCATTTTAACAGAAGAAGCTCTTAAGATAGGGGTAGATGGAATTTATTATGCTGCTTTGGGTGGCGAATCTTATCTTTATACCGATGAGGAATTTGAAGAGTTTGTAAAACCGAATGATCTGAAGGTGTTGAATGCAGCATCAGGCCGTTCAGCATTTAATATTTTACATATGTGTAAAGACAGGCTGAATCTGAACCGTTACAAAGACTATCCGGCCGATGTGGTGAACTGGGGTATCTACGAGCAGAATCCAAGCCTGGCGGAAGGAAAGAAGATTTTTGGTGACAGAGCGATATTAGGAGGTCTGGATGACAGGGCAGGAGTGCTGGTAAGCGGAACGGAAGAGGAAATACGCAGAGAAGTTCATAAAATTATTAATGAGATGGGAACAACGAAATTTCTTTTGGGAGCAGATTGTACCCTTCCTACTGAGATTGAATTTTCCAGAATCCGTGCGGCAGTACAGGCTGCAAGAGAATAAGGAGACAGGACAGAAAAAACAATGCGAGATTAGGGTTTCCGGAGTAATATAATTTGGGGAACAGAGGTTGAAAAACAATGCAGAAAAATGGAAGAGCATCATTGAAAGAGCAGATCTATTCACAGGTTTTGAATGATATTATCGAAGGCGTGTATAAACAGTCTGAGATTTTGAATGAGAAACAGCTGATTGAAAAGTATGGAGTCAGCAAATCTCCTGTGAGAGATGCTTTGATCGAACTTTGCAAGGAAGGTGTATTGTACAGCCACCCCAGATATGGTTATGAGATCGTTACGATTAATGAGAAAGATATTGAAGATATCATTAGTTTCAGGCTGATGCTGGAGCCTCAGTGCCTGCGTTTGTCAGCAACGCTGATGACAAAGGAGGATATTGAGGAACTGAAGACTTTTACCAATAGAAATTGTCGTGTGGACGGTGAAATCAGTATCTGGAGGCACTGGCAGAATAATATGAGTTTTCACCTGAAATTGAATTCTTATTGCCGGAACCAGTACTGCTGTGAGGTCCTGGAGAAAAGCATGAATGTGTTGACAAGGGCTTATGCACAGAAGCATTGGGAACGGTGGAAGAAAACATATTTTCATTTAGATTGTGAGGGACATCTGAAAATCGTGGATCTTTTAGCTTCAGGTAATGTGGATGCTGCGGAAGAAGAATTGAAGGCAGACATTCTGGATTTCAGGGAGTTGTTTAGAGCCTACTAGATTGTGAAAAATATAGAAAGAGCATATTCCGAAAATTGGAATATGCTCTTTTAGCGTTCATAGAACTATTACTTTTCACCCATGAAATAGGTAACAGCTCCGCCTGCGATTGCCAGTATGAAGCCGAGAATGATTGTACCCATACTCAGACTGCTTAACTGGCCAAATAAACCGGTATTATAAAAAATTGCAAAAGGCGATGCCAATATCAGACCGAAAATGGCACAATAGGTCTGGATACCGAAAGATTCAAATAGAAATGTGATCAGTTTTGCAATCAGGAAAATCCCCAGCAGAACTCCGATTCCAAAGGGAACCAGAATCAGGCACAGGTCAAACATAACTGGAATATCGAAAGCTTTCAACGCATCGAAGAAAGTTTTAACTGCATTGATAATACTGTAATAATATCCCAGAATCATCAGTACCAGTGAGCCGGATACCCCAGGGATTACCATGGTGGCAGAAGCAATAATACCAATGAAAAAGAGAATAATCATGGTCAATGGGGTAGCTGATAAGGTAGTCATGGTTTCTTCTGCAGAATTCAGCAGAGGAAGGCCAATGGCGATGGCAAACAGAATCAGGAAAGACAAGATTCCTGAGATACCCATTCCAGAACCAGTATCTGCCATTTTTTCTTTTAAAGAACGATAAAGCACAGGCATGCCGCCTAAGATCAGACCAACAAATGTCATGCAGGTGACAAATGTATGGCGAACCAGCAGATACTCTATGGCATAAGTGAATCCTACAATTCCCAATCCACAACCTACAATAATAGGAAGGAGCGTGAGAATGCTTTTTTTGGGGGCTTTCAGAAGATTGGATACGGAGCCGATCAGTTTGTCATAAATTCCAAGGGATAACGCCATGGTCCCCCCGGATACTCCGGGGATCACATTGGCGATTCCGATGAATATACCTTTGATGATGTCTATGATTAAAGTCATTTCAATACCTCGTTTCCTTAAATAGTAATCAATTCATACTGGGTCGTACCGATTCCCATTTTTTCTGCATGGTCCAGACAGACTTTCCAGTTAGTAGTAGGGTGAAGATCGGTAAAATGGTCATGATGGCAGTGTTCCACATCGTCCATAATACTGCCTTTGATGGTCTGCTGAGCGTTAACGGCATCGGCACAGGCCATATCCAGCGCCACAGGATCAAAGGAAGCAAACATTCCCACGTCTGGAACAATAGGAACATCGTTTTCTCCATGGCAGTCGCAGTAAGGAGAAACATCTACGACCAGACTGATATGGAAATGAGGACGTCCGTGAAGAACAGCCCAACTGTATTCTGCCATTTTTTTGTTTAAAATATCATTGGACTCATCTGTGAGAGTGGAAACCGCATCCACTGGACAGGCTCCGATACAGCGGCCGCAGCCTACGCATTTGCTGGTATCAATGGTAGCTTTCCGATCTGTGATGGTAATTGCGTCATGGGCGCAATTTTTCCGGCAGAAACCGCAGCCTACACATTTTTCATGGTCCACAAAAGGTTTTCCGGCATTATGCATCTCCATTTTTCCCGCTCTGGAACCGCAGCCCATACCGATATTTTTCAATGCGCCTCCGAAACCAGTACATTCGTGTCCTTTAAAATGATTCAGGGAAATCAGAATGTCTGCATCCATAATAGCCCGTCCGATCTTGGCTTCTTTTACATATTCGCCGTTTTCCACAGGTACGAGAATATCATCTGTTCCCTTCAGTCCGTCGCCGATAATAACATGGCAACCGGTGGAGAAAGGAGAATAACCGTTTTCATAAGCGGTATCCAGATGATCCAGTGCATTTTTCCTGCCGCCAACGTATAAAGTATTGCAGTCGGTCAGAAAGACTTTCCCCCCCTGTTCTTTGATCAGATCCACTAAAACTTTGGAATAATTTGGACGGAGAAAAGCCAGATTTCCCGGCTCACCGAAATGAATCTTAATAGCCGCATAACGGTCTTTGAACTGGATATTTTCCAGCATACCTGCTGTTTTTACCAGCCGTGCAAGCTTTTGAAGCTGGTTTTCCTGCAGGGTCGTCCTGAAATTTGTAAAATAGACTTTAGATTTTGTCATGGTTCCCTCCTGAAAAAGATTTCTGTTAAATTAGTACAGAAAAAATCATTATCTACTATAGCGCATTTTTAGGATTCCTTCAATGGGAAGTCATAAATTTAGTTGCCGGGTCTTTGGAAAAAGAGTATAATTTTAAATTATTACGGAGGGCAATTATGATGAAGAAAAAGATGAGAGGGCTGCTGCGCCTGATTTTTGGACGTACTGTGTTTGTTGTACTATTTCTGGCTGTGCAGTTGGCGATCCTGATAGGTTTTACCTTGCGGTTGCAGGAATATATGCCGTATTTCTATGGCGCTTCCAAAGTACTTTCTTTGGTGATATTATTATATATTCTGAATAAAAGGGATAATCCGGAATATAAGATATCATGGATCGTGCCGGTACTGATTTTCCCGGTTTTTGGAGTTCTGTTCTATCTGTTTGTGGAGACCCAGTTTCCTACCAGGTGGATGGCAAGAAGAGTTGCCCATCTGGGAAAAGAAATCAAACCTTATTTGGATCAGGACCAGAAAGTGATGGAACATCTGGAACAGAGTGATCCTTCCATAGCCAGACTTTCCTATTATATGAAACAATGGGGAGGGTATCCGGTCTATGAGCATACGTCTGTCACATATTTTCCTTTGGGTGAGGATAAATTTGCGGAACTGAAACGCCAGATTTCCGGGGCGAAACAGTTTATTTTCATGGAATATTTCATTATAGAAAAGGGAATCATGTGGGACAGTATTCTGGAAATCCTGGAGCAAAAAGTGACGGAAGGAGTAGAGGTTCGGGTCATGTATGACGGCTTCTGCAGTTTATCTATGCTTCCCTATCATTATCCGGAGGAATTGGAGAAGCGGGGGATAACATGCAGAATGTTTTCTCCTGTAAAACCGGTACTGTCTACCCATCAGAATAACCGGGATCATCGGAAAATCGTAGTGATAGACGGGCATACAGCTTTTACCGGAGGCGTTAACCTGGGAGATGAATACATCAATCAGAAAGTACGGTTTGGTCACTGGAAAGATACTGCCATTATGCTGAAAGGAGAAGCGGTAAAAAGCTTTACCCTCATGTTCCTTCAGAACTGGAATATTGCGGAACGGAAGCAGGAGATATATGAGAAATATGTAACACCGGGAGAAGACAGCTTCCCGGATTCCGGAAGCCGGGAGGGATTTGTCATGCCTTATGGAGACAGCCCTCTGGATCATGAAACAGTAGGAAAGCAGGTTTATATTGATATTCTGAACCGTGCAGAAACATATGTCCATATGATGACCCCATATCTGATTCTGGATCAGGATATGATAACAGCTCTTACTTATGCGGCAAAACGGGGAGTGGAAACCATTATTATCATGCCCCATATTCCGGATAAGATTTATGCATATCTGCTGGCACGGTCCTATTATGAGGAACTGTTGGCGGCAGGGGTGAAGATTTATGAGTATACGCCTGGCTTTGTCCATGCAAAAGTGTATGTCAGCGACGACAGGGAAGGTGTGGTGGGTACCATTAATATGGACTATAGAAGTTTTTATCTTCATTTTGAATGTGCTGCCTACATATACCGGAATCCGGTGGTTCATGATATGGAAAAGGATTTTCAGGAGACTTTGAAGAAATGCCAGAATATTACCATTGAAGACTGCAGGCATTATCCTGGAATTAAAAAATTTGCAGGAAGTGTGCTGAGGCTGTTTGCACCATTGATGTAAGAGACAGGAGGAAGAGAGATGACAGAAGGAGCGCTGGTACTGGAGGGAGGTTCTCTCCGGGGAATGTTTACTGCCGGTGTATTAGATGTTTTTTTGGAACAGGGTATTGAATTTTCGTATGTAAATGGCGTGTCTGCCGGTACTATGTGTGGAATGAATTATGTGGCGAAACAGGCAGGACGTACCCGGCAGGTGACGATGGAGTACATTCATGATAAAAGATATGTCAGTTTTGGCCGGATGCTGAAAAAACGTCAGATTTTTAACTTTGATTTTTTATTCGGAGAACTGAGCCAGCATCTGGTTCCATTTGATTTTCAGGAATTTTATCAATCTCCTCAAAGATTTGAGGCGGTGGCTACGAGATGCAGGACTGGACAGCCGGAATTTTTTGAAAAGGGCAAGTGCAGCGATATGGTAAAGGCAGTCCAGGCTTCTGCCAGTATGCCCATTTTATCCAAAATGGTAGATGTAGATGGGAAAAAATATCTTGATGGTGGGATTTCTCTGCCAATCGCCTATCAGAGAGCCATCGATCAGGGCTATGAAAAAGTAGTGGTAATCCTTACCAGGCATCAGGGATACCGGAAAAAGCCATTGAGTAAGCTGACTAAAAAGGGGTACTCCAGATATTTTGAACCTCTTCCCAAGCTGCTGGATTCCCTGTATGATATTCCGGAGCGTTATAACCGTATGCAGGAAGAACTGGATGAACTTCATGCAGCAGGGAAACTTTTTATCATCCGTCCCGAGTTTCCTGTGACCGTATCCCGTGTGGAGATGGACAGAAAAAAATTGGAAGATCTTTATGAGGAAGGACGACGGGTTGGAACTGAAAAGCTGGAAGACTTAAAGAATTATTTAGAAATCTAAACTTGCGGAAGGGATTACCTTCCGCAAATTTATTTATAATAATTTTTTTTTACGAAAATATAAATTTTTCACAGGCGGAACACAAAATGAACATATTTGTCTGCTAAAGTTCTCACAGAATGATAAATGGTGAGAGGAGTTTTGGGATGAATAATAAAGCGTTAGCTGCTTTCCTGGCACTGACAACAGCAGTGGTTTCAGCTGTGCCAATGGAAGCGGAAGCGGCATCTGGATTTGAACTAAGGAAAAAAGTGATCGGAATTTCCGGTATTATGGGACTTACAGATATTTATGGAAATGTAACCAGAGCTCAGTTTGCTCAGATGCTGGTCAATGCATCAGAATACAGGACTTCTGTATCGGGTCACAGTACAGTATCTGTATTTTCTGATGTACCAAAAGATAATCAATATGCATCTTACATACGGATTGCGGTAAGTAATGAATGGATGACAGGATATCTGGGAGGAGTGTTCCGCCCGGATCAGTATATTACACTTCAGGAGGCGGCCAAAGGAGTACTGGCGCTGCTTGGTTATACCAACGAAGATTTCACCGGAGATCAAATCGGAGGACGCATGGCTAAGTTTGAATATCTTGACCTGAATGATGAAATCGGAAAGGGCAGCGGAGATATCCTGACAAAGCAGGATTGTATCAATTTGTTTTATAATCTGCTGAAAACAGAACCGAAATCCGGAAACGGCATTTATGGAGAAGTGCTGGGCTGTACGCTGACATCTGATGGAGAGATCAATCCTCTTGCCATGGCGGATAACAGCCTGAAAGGCCCGAAAGTAGCCACCAGCTGGAGCCGTTTTGTAGAAGATATGCCGTTTGGTATGGATGAAGCGAATTTCTTTGTGAATGGTACGGCAGTGTCTAAAGACTTGTTTAAGACTTATCTGGATACGGGATATCTGGTGATCTATTACAGCCCCAGTGCAAAAACCGTATGGGCTTTCAGTGAGGCTGCAGATGGAGAATCAGAAAAAAATGTGGTTAATGGTTATATCACCCACATTTATTATAATTCTACAGATGTTATGACACCAACTGCTGTGGAAATTGAAAGTGATTTAGGAACCATGAAACTGGAACTTGGATCTTCCGAAGTGCAGTTTGCTTTTTCCATGTATGGCTCGTTTGAGGTGGGAGACCGGGTAACTCTGATCTATACGATACAGGAGAATGAAGGGTCAGAGGATGCCTATACGGTGGTAGACTATGTGGATGGAGATATAGATGAATGACGAAACTCAGAAAGAAGAGCAGGGGAGCAGAGGCATGAAGAAAAGCAGAAAACGATTAAACATAAAAAAATTGACCAAAAAGCAGATGATAGGAGCGGTTGTTGTTTTTGTAGTCATTGTTGCCGGAGCGTCGTTTTTCATGCAGAAGAGCAGGAAAGCCAGTGGAGCAGAAGCAAAAGAACAACGGACAGCTGTGGCATCGGTACAGGATATTACTTCTACATTATCCGCTTCCGGAAGCCTGGAAGCGAAAAATTCCTATAATATTACTTCTTTGGTGGAAGGAGAAGTTGTAGAAGCATCTTTTGAGGAAGGAGACCAGGTGACGGAAGGCCAGGTACTTTACAGGATTGACAGTTCTTCTATGGAGTCGCAGGTAAGTTCTGCTTCTAAAAATCTGGAGAGGGCCCAGGAAAACTATCAGGACGCTCTGGCAGATTATCAGGAGGCCCAGGCAGATTTTTCGGGAAATACCTACAAATCTACCAGAACCGGATATATCAAGGAACTCCATATCCAGGCAGGGGACCGTGTGAGTGGACAGACGGTAATTGCAGATATTTATAATGATAAGATCATGAAATTGAAAGTGCCATTTCTTTCTACGGATGCGGTGAATATTACAGCAGGGTCTCCATGTACGGTCACACTGACAGACACGGGAGAAAGCCTTACCGGTACCGTTACCTCTGTGGGAAATATGGATGAGACTATTACAGGAGGCCGTGTAGTAAGATACGTTCATGTACAGGTAGAAAATCCGGGAGGGCTTACCACCAGTCATATGGCGGTCGTGACGATAGGAGATCTTACCTGCAGTGTAATTTTTTATTGTGAAAATGGAAAAGGAGGAATACAATAGAGAAAAACGAAGTTGGAGGACTTATCAATGCGAGTGATCGATATGCACTGTGATACCATAAGCAAAATTTACTATGCCAGAGAAAATGGGGAACAGGCAGAGCTGAGGAATAATTCCTTTCATCTGGATCTGGAAAAAATGAGAAATGGCGATTACTTCCTTCAGAATTTTGCTTTGTTTATTGATTTGGGAAAGGAAAAAGACCCTTTTCAAACCTGTATGAAAATGATGGATACTTTTTATTCAGAAATGGATGCCAATCGGGATATGATTTCACCGGTAACCAGATGGGAAGAGATTGAAAACAACTGGAACCAGGGAAAAATGTCGGCACTTCTTACCGTAGAAGAAGGTGAGACCTGTCTGGGAGATGTCCGTCTGTTAAGATGCCTGTACCGTATGGGCGTGAGAATGATGACCCTTACCTGGAATTATGAGAACAGTCTGGCGTGGCCGGGAAAAGGAGGGGGAATTCCGGAAACAGAAAAAGGATTAAAGGAAAAAGGTGAGGAAATCCTGGCTGAGATGGAACAGATAGGAATCATCCCGGATGTTTCCCATCTTTCTGATGCAGGCATCTGGGATGTACTCAGGCTGACAAAGAAACCGTTTGTGGCTTCTCATTCCAATGCAAGGGCACAGGCCCCCCATTCCCGGAATCTGACAGATGACATGATACGGGCGATTGCGGAACGAGGCGGAGTGATCGGTATTAATTTCTGCAGTGCTTTTCTTGATCATTTTGGAGAAGGGGAAATTCCTGTCAGCAGGGTCTCCAGTATGATACGCCATATGAAGCATATCAAAAATATAGGAGGAATCGGTTGTCTGGGCCTTGGCTCTGATTTTGATGGAATCAGGGGGAATCTGGAACTGGATTCTGCAAACAAATTACCCGTACTGGCTGAGGCTATGGGAGATAATGGTTTTACTGATGAGGAAATCCGTGCTGTTTTTCACGGTAATGTATTAAGGCTCTATAGAGAATGGCTGTAGAGCCGTTTTGATGCCGCAGGAAATGGATTTTAAAAGTAATTTACTTGAAATCTTCCATGTGGTATAATAAAATCACTTGTACCAATATTGTATATAGACTCCGATACCGACAGGAGGGTTTCGATATGACAGATAATAAAAAATTAGTAATTACCATCGGGCGTCAGTATGGAAGCGGCGGAAGAATCACCAGCAAGCGGCTGGCAGAGGAATTGGGGATTCATTTTTATGATGAGGAAATCCTTCGCATGACATCTGAGGAAAGTGCGATTGGAGAACAATATTTCCGGCTGGCTGATGAAAAGGCGGGAAATAACCTGCTTTACCGGGTGGTAGGAGGACTCAGGGACAGTCTGGGAAAACCGTCATCCAAAAATCTTACCTCCAAAGAGAATCTGTTTAAATTTCAGTCTGAAGTGATCCGGAAACTGGCCAGGGAAGAGTCCTGCATTATTGTTGGAAGATGTGCAGACTACATACTGGAGGCAGAGCCTGACGTGAATGTGATCAGGCTGTTTGTGTATGCAGATATGCCTACCAGGATACGGCGTGTTATGGAAGTGGACGGAGTTCTGGATCCTGATGAGGCAGTCAGAAAAATAAAAAGGATTGATAAGGAGCGCCGCGAATATTATAAATATTTTACCGGAAGAGAATGGGGAGATATGACACTTTACGACCTTCCGATCAATACTACAAATTTAAGCCTGGATCAGTTGGCGGACCTGGTGAAATTCTATATCCGGATGCGCGGATTTGAGATTTAAAGGAACTGGGGAATTTATTCATTATGTCAGATATCAATAATAAAAAGGATTATAAAGCGTCTTTGAACCGGGCACGGAGAAGAAGGAACAAAGACAAATATGAAAGGTATGCGTTGATAGGCGGAGGAGTCCTGGTTGTTATCCTGCTGGTAGTAGTCATTGTCATGGCGGCCACCAGGACGGCTTCCAATGATAAGCCTGATGGCAGCGGAAAAATAGCGACTCAGTCAGAGATGACTACATTATCGCCGGAGGAACAGGAAGCAGCAGAGCTGGAACAGGCGGTACAGGAGGTTCTGGCTTCTTATACGAATCTGGGTATTGCTAATGTCTCCGGTTATCTGAATATCAGAGAAACTCCGGAAAGCAATGGGAATATCATTGGAAAACTTATGGGAGGCAGCGGCTGTGAGATTCTGGAGACAACAGAAGGCGGTCAGTGGCACAAAATATCCTCTGGCGGATTTGAAGGATATGTAAGCAGTCAGTATATCCTGACAGGAGAAGATGCAGAAACAGCTGCAGCCGAGAATGTAAAAAAACGGGCTATTATCAAAGCAGACGAACTGAATATCCGGAAAGAGCCTGTGATGGATCCGGCTAATATTGTTGGATCTGCCATGATGAACGAACGTTACGTGGTAGTAGGCGAAACGGATGGCTGGGTACAGATTGAGGAAGGGTATGTGTCCGCGGAATATGTGGAAGTACAATATTGCCTGAACGAAGCCAGAAAAATGGACCTGAAGGCAATGGCAGTCAACCAGTATGAGAATATTCTGATTTCCAAGGTTACCAGTTATCTGAATGTCCGCTCTTCACCGGAAGATGATGGCATGAACAATGTGATAGGAAAACTTCCAAGCCGTGCAGCAGGAGATATCATTGAAACGTCAGAAGATGGAAAATGGTATAAGATACGTTCCGGAAGCATTGTAGGTTATGTCACATCTGATCCTCAGTATACGGCTACCGGACAGGAAGCAAAGGACTTGGCAATGCAGGTAGCTTCTTTGATGGCCGTGGTAAAAGTAGACGGACTGAGAGTCCGCACCGAACCGTCCACGGAAAGTACCATATGGACTCAACTTTCCAAAGAAGAAAAATATCCTGTACTTCAGCAGATGGACGGCTGGGTGCAGATTGAATTGGATACAGAAGACAGCGATAACGCATATATTTCCACCCGTGATAACAATGTGGAAGTACGGTATGCTCTTCCGGAGGCAATCAAATTTTCTCCTTTGGAAGAAAAAGCAAATAAAGAAATGGCACTGCGGACGCAGATTGTGAATTATGCGCTTCAGTTTGTGGGAAATCCATATGTCTGGGGAGGGACAAGCCTGACTAAAGGTGTTGATTGTTCTGGTTTTACTATGAAGGTAATGGAGCATTTTGGTATTTCCCTGCCGCATTATTCCGGGTCTCAGGCTAAATGCGGAAGGGCAATCTCTTCCAGTGAGATGAGACCGGGTGATCTGATCTGTTATGCAAACAGCAGCGGTACGATCAATCATGTGGCCATGTATATTGGAAATGGACAGATTGTTCATGCTGCCAGCCGGAGAAGCGGAATCAAGATTTCTACCTGGAACTATCGTCAGCCTAAGGCAATCAGGAATGTGATTGACTGATCATCATAAGATATAGAGTAGAAAAACGAGGGCATCGGATATACCGGTGCCCTTCTTTGGGAATAGGAAGGACACAATGATATGAAATATTTGAATGGAAGATTTGTAAAAGATCTTGGCAACCGTCTGGCCGTTACTGTGGAGAATCAGAAAGGCCGGATCGAGACTCAGGAACGCATTCAGAAAAATTCAAAATACAGAGGGAAAATTTCTTCCGGAAGAACCCGGGTTTCCAATGAGGTAGAATTGTGGATTCCCGGCTTTCCGGTCCTGATCACTCAGAAACAGGTGGCTGACCGGGTAGAAGGAGGTTTAGGGCTGTATCTGGGTATACAGAACCTGACAGAAAAATGCATCCTGGCTGTGTATGTAGATGTGGAGTGTTATAGTGTATTAAAGGAGAAACTGGCATCCCTGAAAGATGTTTGCTTTTTAGATATGGATTTGGAAGCGGGAGAAATTTATGAGACGAAGAAAGGAATCGAGCTTCCGGATCCAACGATCCGGTTCTGCGATATATACTTGCGTCATGTGGTGTTTACTGATGAAACCATATGGAGCTGCAACGGAGATATGCCCATGAGAAATATGCCGGTACAGCAGCTGCGCAATCCGGGACATGAGACAGAAAAAGATGCTGTGATGTTAGGGCAGGAAATCAACAGGGCTGCATCAGCCGGGTTCCGGTATGAGCCGGATCAGGACTACCAATACTGGCGTTGTGCCTGTGGGCAGGTCAATGGTTTTCCCATGGTCGTAAAAGGAAACATTGTGTGGAAAGGAGAGACCTGCATTGCCTGCGGAAGCCGGAAAGATGAAATTTTTAAACTGGCGGATCAGACACTGTTAGCGGAAAAACGGGCGGAAAGGGAGGCACGGGAAGAAGCAGACAGAGCCAGAATGGAAGCGAAAAGAAAGGAAACCGCAGAGCAGATACGGAAAAAAGCTGAAATTTTGACGGAAAAGCTGAAAGGTATGGCATAAAAGACTCGTTTTCGTACATTCTAGTAAGAAAAGGAGTTTTTTATATATGGGAGAGAAACAAAAGGACAGAAAAAAGAATATAGAAGAAGAAAAGACCAGAAAAGAGGTGGAAGAGAAAGAAGATATCCGTCTGGAAGAGTATGGACAGGCAACATTAAATGGAAATGCAGGAAGTCATCATATTTATCTGTTGTCGATTATCGGGGAGATTGAAGGCCATGAAAACCTTCCGGGAAGCAGCAAGACTACAAAATATGACCATGTGCTTCCCAAACTGGCCCAGCTGGAAGATGATAAAGAAGTGGAAGGACTGCTGGTGCTGCTGAATACTTCCGGCGGTGATGTGGATGCAGGTCTGGCAATTGCAGAAATGATCGCATCCATGAGTATGCCTACTGTGTCGCTGGTACTGGGAGGCAGCCATTCTATAGGAGTTCCTCTGGCAGTGGCTACGGATTATTCTTTTATTGTTCCTACCGGAACGATGATGGTGCATCCGGTTCGTATGACCGGCATGGTGATAGGGACAGAACGCACCTACGAGTATTTTGAGATGATACAGGACAGGATTTTAAATTTTGTTTCCCACCATGCCCGTATTGCCTATGATCAGCTGAAAGCTCTTATGCACAATACGGAGATGCTGACAAGAGATCTGGGAACGGTTCTTGTAGGAGAAGATGCAGTAAAGGCAGGACTGATTAATGAGGTCGGCGGAATCAAGGAAGCATTGGGGAAACTGTATGCTATGGCAGAGAGCAAAAAAAAGTGATAAGGTTGCAATTTCAGCTTTTTTTTTGTATACTGTTCTCAGCGGTTAAGAGAAGTTCCGGCAGCTGGAAAGGCTGCCGGTCTTCGCTGATGTTAGGAGGCAGTTTCGTGGCACAATCAAAGAAAAAGACAAGAACAACTACTGCAAAGACAAAAGGAAAACGGGGACCTGGCAGGCCGTCAAAGCAGGAACCGGAGAGACCGGAGTTTTTAACGGCTGAGGTGGTTATCATAGCTTCTTTTGCCGTTGCAGTATTATTATTTTTAAGTAATTTTCATCTCTGTGGTATCGTAGGAGATTTTTTTCGTGAGATTCAGCTAGGTGTCTTTGGAATGGCTGGATTTTTATTTCCGTTGATTTTATTTGTAGGCGCCTGTTTTTATCTGTCCAATCGTGGAAATCCGGTGGCAGTGATCAAATTACTGGCTGCTGTAGCAGCTTTGCTGGCACTTTGTGGATTTGGGGAACTGATTTTTGGCCTTGCACTGGAGTCCAATAAGAATTTAATAGAAGTATACCGTCATTCTGCAGATACGGGATTAGGCGGCGGTATGGTTGGAGGGGCTGTCACTCATGGTCTCTACCGTTTGCTGGGGAAAATCGGTACATATCTGGTTTTATTTGTAGTCCTGACAATTTCAGTGGTGGTGATCACAGAAAAGTCGTTGGTTTCTGTAGTGAAAAAAGGCGGAGAAAAAGCGGCCCAATATGCGAAAGAAGATATGGACCGCAGAAAAGAGCAATGGGCAGAACGTCAGGAGGAGAAAAAGCGGATTCGGGAAGAACGGGTTGTTCGGGGAGTTAACCTGGATTCCACAAAATTAATGGACGAGCCTGTATTGCCGGCAGAAAATTCCGTCAGTGAACAGGCTGAGACGAAAGAAAATCATGAGAATCATATGGAAGAACCTTCTTCGGAACAGGGTAAAGACGATGTGTTTACCGGAACCATTGCATTCCCTCAACCTTCTTCCGATGATGAAGTACCTTTTGAAGAAGAAACGATTTATCTGGCAAAAGATACCAGAACCCTGGAAGAGATGAATCTGGTGGAAGAAGATTATCACAGAGAGCGGACTTTGGAAGAACAAGAAACCGATATTTATATGGATTCCACCGATCATCTGGTAGTTCCGGAAGGGGAAAGAAGGGTGGTGACAGCCACAGGAAAGGTAATCGAGACAGAAACAGAACTTCTGAAAAAACGGGTAGAGAAAAAACGTCAGGAGGCTGTGGAAGAGGATACAAAGGTGGCTGTTCAGGAAGAAATACAGAAGAAAGAACAGGCAGTAAAACGGGAATATAAATTCCCACCACTGAATCTTCTGAAGAAAGGGACGAGAAATTCTTCTTTTCCGGAAAATGAATATAAGGAAACAGCTGTCAAACTGCAGCAGACGCTGCGGAATTTTGGAGTGGGAGTAACCGTGACCAATATCAGCTGTGGCCCTTCTGTAACCCGATATGAGCTGCATCCGGAGCAGGGAGTGAAGGTAAGCCGTATCGTAGGTCTTGCAGATGATATCAAGCTGAGCCTGGCTGCTGCTGATATCCGGATTGAGGCTCCGATACCGGGGAAATCTGCGGTAGGAATTGAGGTCCCCAATAAAGAAAACAATGTGGTATATCTGAGGGATCTGCTGGAAGCTGATAGTTTTAAAAATCACAAATCCAGGCTGGCTTTTGCAGTAGGGAAAGATATTGGAGGCCAGGTGGTGGTAACCGATATCGCCAAAATGCCCCATCTTCTGATTGCAGGAGCTACCGGATCTGGAAAATCCGTTTGCATCAATACCCTGATCATGAGTATCATCTATAAATCCAGTCCGGAAGATGTGAAACTGATCATGGTGGATCCCAAGGTAGTGGAACTGAGTGTCTATAATGGAATTCCCCATCTTCTGATTCCGGTAGTAACAGATCCGAAAAAAGCTTCCGGTGCACTCAACTGGGCGGTGGCTGAAATGACAGACCGCTATCAGAAGTTTGCCCAGTATAATGTAAGAGACCTGAAAGGGTATAATGAAAAGATTCAGAAGATCGAACATATCGAAGATGAAAATAAACCGCAGAAACTTCCTCAGATCGTGATCATCATTGATGAGCTGGCAGATCTGATGATGGTTGCCCCGGGGGAGGTAGAGGATTCCATCTGCCGTTTGGCTCAGCTGGCAAGGGCTGCCGGAATTCATCTGGTTATTGCTACTCAGCGTCCTTCTGTCAATGTAATTACCGGATTGATCAAGGCCAATGTACCTTCCCGTATTGCGTTTGCAGTTTCTTCCGGAGTGGATTCCAGAACGATCATTGATATGAATGGAGCAGAAAAACTTTTAGGAAAAGGGGATATGCTGTTTTATCCTTCCGGTTATCCAAAACCTCAGCGTGTACAGGGAGCTTTTGTTTCTGACGAGGAGGTCCAGAAGGTAGTGGACTTTTTGAGCGAGCAGGAATTGACGACGGAATACAATCCGGAAGTAGAAATGAAGATCAATACCGCTTCTGCTGTTCAGGCCGGGGGAGGAGAAGCAGGAAGAGACGATTATTTCGTTCAGGCGGGACGCTTTATCATAGAAAAGGAAAAAGCTTCCATAGGAATGCTTCAGAGAATGTTCAAAATCGGATTCAACCGTGCAGCCAGGATTATGGACCAGCTTGCAGATGCGGGAGTGGTCGGAGAAGAAGAGGGAACCAAACCTCGAAAAGTCCTGATGAGCATGGAAGAGTTTGAGGAGAAATATGGAAACAGTCAATAAGCGTACAAACAAGAGGAGGTAGCAGCAGAAATGAAAACAGACATTCAGATCGCTCAGGAGGCGGAAATGCTCCCGATCAAAGAAGTGGCGGCGTCTTATGGAATCACAGAAGACGAACTGGAACTTTACGGAAAGTATAAGGCGAAGCTTACAGATGAATTGTGGGAAAGACTGAAAGACCGGGAAGATGGGAAACTGGTACTGGTTACAGCCATCAATCCAACTCCTGCCGGAGAGGGAAAAACAACCATTACGGTAGGATTAGGAGAAGCACTTGCAAAATGTGGGAAGAATGCCATCATTGCATTGCGGGAACCGTCCCTGGGACCATGTTTTGGAATCAAGGGAGGTGCTGCAGGGGGAGGATATGCCCAGGTAGTTCCTATGGAAGATCTGAATCTGCACTTTACAGGAGATTTTCATGCAATTACCTCCGCGAATAATCTTCTGGCTGCTTTGCTGGATAACCATATTCAGCAGGGAAACAGCCTGGGAATTGATACCAGGCAGGTTCTCTGGAAACGCTGTCTGGATATGAACGACAGAGTGCTCAGAAATGTTGTGGTAGGACTGGGGGCAAAAGCAGACGGCGTTGTCAGGGAAGATCATTTTGTGATTACCGTTGCCTCAGAAATCATGGCGATTCTTTGTCTGGCCAATGATATGAAAGATCTGAAGGAACGTCTGGGAAAGATCATAGTTGCATATAATTATGCCGGGGAACCGGTAACAGCTGCTGACCTTCATGCGGTAGGAGCTATGGCGGCACTTTTGAAAGATGCTTTGAAGCCAAATCTGATCCAGACACTGGAACATACAGGAGCTTTAGTCCATGGAGGGCCATTTGCCAATATTGCTCATGGATGCAATAGTGTAAGGGCGACAAAAACAGCGTTAAAGCTGGCTGATATTGTAGTGACAGAAGCCGGATTTGGTGCTGATCTGGGGGCTGAAAAGTTTATGGATATCAAATGCCGCAAAGCCGGTTTGAAACCAGATGCAGTGGTGCTGGTAGCGACAGTCCGGGCGTTAAAGTATAACGGTGGTGCAGATAAAACAAAGCTTCAGGAAGAAAATCTGGAAGCCCTGGCAAAAGGAATTGTAAATCTGGAGAAACATATTGAAAACCTGCAGAAGTATGGAGTTCCTGTAGTAGTTACCCTGAATTCTTTTGTGACGGATACGCAGGCAGAATATGATTTTATCAGAACGTTCTGCGAAGAGAAAGGCTGCGAATTTGCTTTGGCGGAAGTATGGGCAAAAGGAGGCGAAGGCGGGAAGGCTCTGGCGGAAAAAGTCCTTGCTACATTAGAGCAGAAAGAAAGCCATTTTGCTCCCATATACCCAGATGAACTGCCGTTGAAAGACAAAATTCTGACAGTAGCCAGAGAAATTTACGGAGCAGACGGAGTATCTTATGCTCCTGCGGCAGACAGAGCTCTGAAGCGGATTACAGAAATGGGATTTGGGAATCTACCTGTATGCATGGCGAAAACCCAGTATTCTTTGTCTGATGACCAGACAAAACTGGGACGTCCGAAAGGATTTACCATTCAGGTGAGAGATGCTTATGTATCGGCAGGAGCCGGATTTGTCGTCATCCTTACAGGGGCCATAATGACCATGCCGGGACTTCCTAAAGTACCTGCTGCCAATGGAATTGATGTGGATGATAAAGGGATTATTACAGGTCTGTTTTAACGTGCATGCATCGGGGACGCAGCGTTAGCTGCGTTTCCCGTTCCGTGCTTTTGTTCCCGGGATTCTTTTGCGAAGGCGTTCCGTGAATGGAAACACGCATACAGAGGCAGCCAGAGGCTGCGGCGGTTACAAAGAAATCAGAATTGGAGGATAGAATGAAATTTAGCGATTGGTTAAAGAATCTGGATTATCAGGTTTTACAGGGGGATATTGATACGGAAGTTGAGGATGTGGTATATGATTCCAGAAAAGCAGCGGAAGGAACTGTATTTGTATGTATGAAAGGAACCAGGATCGATTCCCACAGCTTTATTGATGATGTGATGGAAAAGGGAGTGAAGGTTTTTGTTGTGGAGCGGGAGGTTCAGCTGCCGGAAGGTATTACGGCAATCCGTGTGGAAAATGCCAGACATGCTCTGGCGGAGATTTCAGCGGCCAGATTTCATTATCCGGCAAAGAGGATGATCATGGTGGGTGTGACTGGAACGAAAGGGAAAACCACTACAGCCCATATGATCAAATCGATTCTGGAGGCTGCAGGGAAAAAAGTAGGGATGATCGGAACCACAGGAGCTGTTATTGATGGAACGGTATTTCCTACTGTAAATACCACACCAGAGTCCTATGCACTTCAGGAATATTTCTGGAAAATGGCAGAGGCTGGCTGCGAATATGTGGTCATGGAAGTTTCTTCCCAGGGAGTAAAAATGCACAGGACGGACGGAATCCTCTTTGATTATGGTGTGTTCACCAATTTATCGCCAGACCATATCGGGCCCGATGAACATGCGGATTTTCAGGAATATCTGTATTATAAATCACGTATTTTTTCCATGTGCCGGACGGGAATTGCAAACAGGGATGACCAGCATTTTGAGGAAATGGTGGCAGACAGAAGCTGTCAGGAATTTTATACCTATGGAATGGAGAAATGCAATACTTCCTGCGCCTATACAGGAAGCAATGTGGGCATTGTTTCAGAACCAGGCTTTGTGGGTACGGAATTTTCCGTGAAGGAAAATAAGAATGGAGAAGAATGTACGGCTCACGTCCGCCTTGGCCTTCCAGGAGAATTTAATGTATACAACGCTCTGGCTGCCGTCAGTGTATGTCGTTTGATGGGAGTATCCTGGGACGATGTGAACCAGGGACTGGAATATCTGAGAGTCAATGGACGTATGGAACTTGCCTACAGTTCAGAAACGTGTACCGTGATCATAGATTATGCCCATAATGCGGTAAGCATGGAAAGCCTTCTGAAAACGCTTCGTGCCTATCAGCCCAGACGTCTGGTATGTGTCTTCGGAAGCGGTGGAAACCGTTCTAAGGACAGAAGATATGCTATGGGTGAGATTGGCGGAAAAATGGCTGATTTCTGCATTCTTACAGCAGATAATTCCCGATATGAAAAAACAGAAGACATTCTTGCAGATATCCGCAGCCGCCTGGAACCTACCGGCTGTCCATTCATGGAGATTCCGGACCGAAGAGAGGCTATTTACTATAGCATCGCCCATGCGGAACCTGGCGATATGATTGCCATCATCGGAAAAGGACATGAGGATTATCAGGAGATCAATGGTGTCCGGACCCACTTTCTGGATCGGGAAGTAGTAGAAGATACGGTGAAAGCTTTGGGACTGCAGCCGTGAATAAGATGGGAGAAACAAAATGACAGTAAAAGAGATTGCAGATGCCGTTGATGGAATCCTTCTGGCTGGAAATGAAAATCAGGAGATAGAAGATATTGTCCTGGATTCCAGGAAAGTAAAAACAGGGGATCTGTTTGTGCCGATTATCGGTGAAAAAGTAGATGCCCATAGATTTTTGAAGCAGGTGGTAGAAGCAGGAGCAGGAGCCGTATTTACCAGCGAGCATAAAAAAGGTGAGATTTCACCGGAAGATTCTTTACATACTGCATGGATACAGGTGAGTGATACAAAAGATGCCCTGCAGAGGCTGGGAAGTTATTGCAGGGCCTGCCGAAAGATTCCAGTGGTAGGTGTGACAGGAAGTGTTGGCAAGACCACTACCAGGGAAATGATAGCCGCCGCTCTTCAGGCGGAGTTTCAGGTATACAAAACTCCTGGAAACAGCAACAGTCAGGTGGGAGTTCCTATTACTATGTGGCAAATTTCAAAGGAAGATGAGATTGCCGTCATTGAACTGGGAATGAGCGAACCGGGAGAACTGACAAGGATTGCCCGCATTTCCCAGCCGGATATTGCTGTGATCACCAACATTGGGATTGCGCATATTGAACAGCTGGGTTCCAGAGAACAGATATGCCGGGAAAAACTTACGATCCAGGATGGACTCCGTGCCGGCGGACTGCTTTTACTGAACGGAGATGATGATATGCTTCAGACGGTGAAAGCCCGTGATGGCTTCCGTACCCTGTATTATGGGACAGGAGAAAACTGCGATTATCGTGGAGAGAACATCAGGACCATAGATGGAAAGCCGGCTTTTACTGCTGTCCATGGGCAGGAAAAAGTGGAAGTATGCCTGAATGTTTTGGGCCAGCATAATATACTGAATGCCATGGCGGCACTGGCAGTAGCAAGGGAGTCAGGGATTCCCATGGAGAAGGCGGCAAAGAGCCTGGAAACATTCCGAGGATTCCGTCACAGACAGCAGATATTTGAGAAGAATGGTGTTATGGTCATTGATGACACTTACAATGCCAGCCCTGTGTCCATGAAAGCCGGTTTGGATGTCCTTGGTGAAATGAAAGGAGCAAAACGGCGTATTGCAGTGCTGGCAGATATGAAAGAGCTGGGAGAAGAAACTCTGAGATTCCACTATGAAGTAGGAGAATATGCAAGCCTGCGGCAAGTGGATATTCTGGTCACATTAGGAGAACTGGGAAAAGAGATTGCCAAAGGAGCAAAGGAACATGGAATTTCCCATACAGCCTCTTTCCTGGATATGGAAGAAATGATTTCCTATCTGAAAGAATTGCTGCAGCCAGGGGATTGTGTACTCTTTAAAGGGTCTAATTCCATGGGGCTGGCAGCAGCTGCGGAAACATTTTATAGGTAACAGTGGGAGCCTGGATCACAGGCTCCTTATTATTGATAAGGAGAATTTATGGCGGAAGAATTTGCCAACATCATTATAGATATTTCTCATGAGAAAGTAGACAGGACATTTCAATACCGGATACCGGATGCCCTGAAAGGCAGGATAAGGGTAGGGGAACTGGTAAATATTCCTTTTGGAACAGGAAACCGGCTTCGAAAGGGATATGTGGTAGAGCTGACAGATACAGCGGAATATGACAGCAGCAGGATAAAAGAAATAGCAGGGATTGAAACAAAAGGAGTTTCCGCAAAAGCCCAGCTGATCGAACTGGCCTGGTGGATGAAAGAACGTTATGGCTCTACCATGAATCAGGCATTAAAAACGGTGCTTCCTGTGAAGGAAAAGATACGGCAGGAAGAACGAAAAATCATAAGGACCAGCCTGACAAAGGAAGAACTGGAAAACAGGAGACTGGAGGCAGAGCGGAAGCATTACAAGGCCAGAGAACGTCTGTTTTCCGCCCTGGTAGATATGGGTAAAGTACCCTATGAACTGGCCACAGGTCATCTGAACCTTACTGCATCTACTTTAAAACCTTTGATAGACAGAGGGGACATTTATGTAGAAAGGTTGGCAGTTTACCGGAATCCTGTAACGGAGTATGAAATCTGCGGCAAAGAGGTGGAACTGAATGAGGAACAGAAAAAAGCAGCAGACTGTTTTAAAGAAGATTACAGGAGAGGCAAAAGGGAAACTTATCTGCTTCATGGGATTACGGGAAGTGGGAAAACAGAAGTCTATATGGAGATGATGGAACAGGTCTTACAGGAAGGAAAACAGGTGATCGTGCTGATTCCGGAGATTTCCCTGACTTATCAGACGGTCATGCGATTTTATAAAAGATTCGGGAATCAGGTATCCGTTATCAATTCCCGTTTGTCCAAGGGGGAGCGGTACGACCAGTTTGAGCGGGCAGAAAAAGGAGAAATCCAGATTATGATCGGCCCCAGGTCGGCTTTATTTACACCGTTTTCCAGACTGGGCCTTATTATTATAGATGAAGAACAGGAAGCAGCATACAAAAGTGAGATCACGCCCAGATATCATGCCAGGGAAGTTGCTGCAAAACGTGCCTATATGGCGGAGGCCAGCCTTGTTCTGGGGTCAGCTACCCCGTCACTGGAATCCTATGAAAAAGCCCTGACGGGAGAATACCGCCTTCTGACCTTGTCTGGCAGGGCAAAAAAGGATAGCGTGCTGGCTGATACCGAAATTGTGGATTTAAGAGAGGAACTGAAATCCGGGAACAGAAGTATCTTCAGCCGAAGACTCCAGGAACTGATAGAGGAACGTTTAAACCGGAGAGAACAGACCATTCTTTTTATCAACCGGAGAGGGTATGCCAATTTTATGTCCTGCCGGTCCTGCGGAAAAGCTTTGAAATGTCCCCATTGTGATGTGAGCCTTACTCTGCACAGAAATGGAAATCTGAAATGCCATTACTGTGGTTTTGAGATGCGGGTGCCCCAATCATGTCCGTCCTGCCGGTCTCCATATATTGCCGGTTTTGGGACAGGGACACAGAAAATAGAAGAAATTACAAAGAAAATGTATCCTATGGCCAGAGTACTGCGCATGGATATGGATACCACATCAAAAAAGGGAGGGCATGAAGAAATTTTATCTGCATTTTCCCGGGGAGAGGCAGATATTCTGATTGGTACGCAGATGATCGTCAAAGGTCATGACTTTCCCAATGTGACACTGGTGGGGATTGTGGCAGCAGACCTGTCTTTACATGCTCCGGATTTTACCTGTGGAGAACGGACCTTTCAGTTATTGACTCAGGCTGCCGGACGTGCCGGCAGGGGAAAACGGCCCGGCCATGTAGTGATACAGACTTATATGCCGGATCATTACAGTATTCAGTATGCAGCAGAACAAAATTACGAAAAATTTTATGAGACGGAGATGGCTTACCGGAAAATGCTCCATTTTCCGCCATATCGGAAAATGCTGATGGTCCAGCTGTCATCGCCGGAGGAGGAGAAGCTTTCCAGGGCCGGGGACCGGCTGAGAAGTGAAACAGAGCCTTTTGGCACTCAGGAAAAAGAACTGGAGATCATTGGTCCGGTGGAAGCTTCCATTTATAAAGTTAATGATATTTATAGAAAAATTTTATATATTAAGCATGGGAATTATGATATACTATTAAAAATCAGAAAACATTTGGAAAAACTGGATCTTCCCGTACAGCTGCAGTACGATCTGCAATAATACTACTGCTGAGGGAATATCAAAACAAGGGAAAAACCAGAAACGGAGGCAGTTATGGCAATCAGAAAAGTAAGAGTTATGGGAGACGAAATCCTGACAAAGGCATGTAAACCTGTAAAGGAGATGACTCCTAGAATAAAAGAATTGATTGATGATATGTTTGAAACCATGTATGAAGAAGATGGCGTTGGGCTGGCGGCATCTCAGGTAGGAGTGCTGCGCCAGATCGTCACCATTGATGTGGATGATGGCAATCAGTATGTCCTGATCAATCCGGAAATCCTGGAGACATCCGGAGAACAGACCGGTTATGAAGGATGCCTGAGTGTACCGGGAAAACGAGGAATCGTCACCAGACCGGATCATGTAAAGGTGCGGGCCTTGAATGAAGATATGGAACCTTATGAGCTGGAAGGAGACGGACTGTTAGCAAGAGCAATCTGTCATGAATGTGATCATTTAAAAGGGAGTCTGTATGTGGATCTGGTGGAAGGAAAACTGGAAGACCTGGCAGATCTGGCAGAAGAGGAAGCAGAAGGAGAAGACTGAGTATGAAGATCATATTTATGGGAACTCCTGATTTTTCAGTTCCCGCATTGGAAGCACTGGTGAAAGAGGGGCATCAGGTGGCAGCAGTTGTTACCCAGCCGGATAAACCCAAAGGCCGTGGCAAGGCAGTGTTAATGACTCCGGTAAAAGAGAAAGCAGTGGAACTGGGCATTCCAGTCTATCAGCCAGCAAAGGTAAGAGAACCGGAATTTGTAGAATTACTGAGAAATATAGAACCGGATGCGATTGTAGTAGCAGCTTTTGGCCAGATTCTTCCGAAAGCAATTTTGGAAATTCCCAGATATGGCTGCATCAATATTCATGCTTCCCTTCTGCCCAAATATCGAGGCGCAGCGCCGATCCAGTGGGTAATTATCGACGGAGAGCGTGAAACTGGGATTACTACCATGTATATGAACGAAGGCCTTGATACAGGGGATATGCTGGAAAAAGTGATCATTCCTCTTGATGCAAAGGAGACAGGAGGCAGTCTTCATGATAAACTGGCGGCGGCCGGTGCAGATTTGATCTTATCTACCCTAACAGGATTGGAAAATGGCACCTTGAGAGGAATTCCGCAGACTGACGAAGGTACCTGTTATGCGAAAATGTTGAAAAAATCTCTGGGGGATATTGATTGGACGATGGAGGCAGAAGCAATCGAACGGCTGATCAGAGGATTGAACCCATGGCCCAGCGCCTATACGTCCCTGAACGGAAAAACATTGAAAATATGGGAAGCAGATGTGGCAGATAGAGAATATGGAGTTCCGGCGGGAACTGTGGCAGAGGTTTCCAAAGACTCTCTGGCTGTACAGACAGGAAAAGGCTCTCTGATGATTCATTCCCTTCAGTTGGAAGGTAAAAAACGAATGGATATTCAGGATTTCCTGCGGGGATACTCTGTAGAGAAAGGTACAGTATTGGAAAGGAGAAACGCAGAATGACATTTTTTACAGCTATGGGATTTTATGGATATGGATATCCCATGGGATTTTATTTTGATCCTACCATGATTTTTGTGATTATTGGTGCAGTCATTTCCATGTGGGCATCTGGGAAGGTGAATTCCACCTTCCGCAAATATTCCCGGGTTCGGAGCATGAGCGGTATGACAGGAGCGGAAACGGCCAGAAAGATTCTGGATTCTCAGGGACTTTATGATGTTCAGGTACGTTCTGTGAAAGGAAATCTTACGGATCATTATGACCCCAGGACCAAGATAGTGAATCTGTCAGATTCTGTATATGGTTCTTCTTCTGTGGCTTCTGTAGGAGTGGCAGCACATGAATGCGGTCATGCCATACAGGACGCTCAGGGATATGCGCCATTGAGCTTTAGGACGGCGTTGGTTCCGATTGCCAACATAGGCTGTAATCTGGCATGGCCGGCGATCCTGATCGGACTCTTGGTTGGTATGTCTCCATTTCTTCAGTTAGGAATCCTGATGTTTTCTCTGGGAGTTTTATTTCAGCTGATCACGCTTCCAGTGGAATTTAATGCTTCTAATCGTGCAGTTGCTTTATTGGATCAGCAGGGGATTTTACAGGGAGAAGAAATAGCTGGCACAAAAAAGGTGCTTGGAGCCGCTGCGCTTACTTACGTTGCTGCCGCTGCAGCCATGATTTTACAGCTTCTCCGTCTGGTAATCCTGTTTGGAGGAAGAGACCGTGACAACTAAGAAAGTAACGGAAAGAGAAATTGCCCTTGATATCCTGATGGAAGTATTGGAAAGAGGCAGTTTTATTCATATTTCTCTGTTCCGGGGATTGGATAAGTACCAGTATCTGGAGAAACAGGAACGTTCTTTTATCACCAGAGTAGTGGACGGCACTGTGGAATATCTTCTGCCTATTGACGAGGCAATCAATATCTGCTCAAAAATAAGAACAGAAAAGATGAAACCGTTGATCCGCACCTTATTGAGAATGAGCGTATATCAGATTTTATATATGGACAGAGTGCCAGATTCCGCTGCTTGCAATGAAGCGGTGAAACTGGCGGCAGCCAGGCATTTTTCCGGATTAAAGGGTTTTGTAAACGGAGTGCTGCGTAATGTTTCCAGACGGAAGGATGAATTTATATTTTCAGATCCGGTTTTGAAATATTCCATGCCGGAATGGATTTTAAAGCGGTGGGAAAAGGATTATGGCTGGGAAACTGCGGAAAGGATTGCAGAGGCTTTCTTAAGGGAAACTCCCACAGCCGTCCGATGTAATCAGACGCTGGCTTCCGTGGAAACAGTGAAAGCATCTTTACGCGCCCAGGGAGCAGAGGTAAGCCAGTCGGAATATGCGGAAGATATTCTGCTTTTAAAGGGATATGATTATCTGGAAAGCCTGGAGGCATTTCAGAAAGGATGGATTCAGGTTCAGGACTTAAGTTCCTCCTTTGTAGGAACTCTTGCAGCTCCTGCGCATGGAGATTACGTGATTGATGTCTGCGGAGCACCGGGAGGAAAAGCACTGCATCTGGCAGATCTGCTTCAGGGAACCGGTATGGTGGAAGTCAGGGATATTTCCTATCAGAAAGTTTCCATGATCGAAGAGAATATTGATCGTTCCGGTTTTCAAAATATCAGAGCCCAGGTGTGGGATGCGCTGGAACTTCATGAGGAATCGGTAGAACAGGCGGATGTGGTGATTGCTGACCTGCCCTGTTCCGGACTGGGGATTATCGGGAAAAAGCCGGACATTAAATACCGGGTTACAGAACAGGATCTGGAAGAGCTGGCTGCCCTTCAGAGAGAGATACTGTCGGTAGTATGGAAGTATGTCAAGCCAGGAGGAAGACTTGTCTATTCCACCTGTACCATTGATGCCCTGGAAAATCAGGATAATCGAAAATGGTTCCTGGAAAACTTTCCGTTTCAACCGGAAGATATCAGTCATAAACTGGGAAAAGGCATAGAAGAACCATCTATGAAAGAAGGATGGATTCAGCTGCTTCCTGGTGTTCATCCTTGCGATGGCTTTTTTATTTCCGTTTTTCAGCGGACAGAATGAGGAGATTGATGAATGGAAAAAAAAGACATAAAATCCATGACGTTTTTGGAACTGACAAAAGAAATGGAATCTCTTGGAGAAAAACCGTTTCGTAGCCGTCAGATCTATCAGTGGTTACATCAGAAGATGGTAACAGATTTTAACGAAATGAGTAATCTGTCCAAGAACCTCAGGGAGAAACTGGAGGAATCTTATCGGTTAACCAATCTGGAGCCGGTGGAAATTAAGGTTTCTGCTATTGATGGAACACGAAAATACCTGTTTTGCCTGGAAGATGGAAATGTGATCGAAAGTGTGCTGATGCGGTATAAACATGGTAATTCTGTCTGTATTTCATCTCAGGTAGGCTGTCGTATGGGCTGCCGTTTCTGTGCCTCTACGTTAGACGGCCTGACACGTAATCTGAGACCTTCCGAAATGCTGGATCAGATTTATCAGATACAAAAAGATATTGGAGAACGGGTTTCCAATGTGGTGGTGATGGGTTCCGGGGAACCTCTGGATAATTATGACAATCTGGTCCGTTTTATCCGTTTGCTCAGCGGAGAGGACGGGTTACATATCAGCCAGCGAAATATTACCGTATCTACCTGTGGGCTGGTGCCTGAAATCCGCAGGCTGGCGGAAGAAGACCTTCAGATTACCCTTGCCCTTTCTCTTCATGCACCGAATGATCAGGTGAGAAGAACCCTGATGCCAATTGCCAACCGATACGCTTTAAAAGATGTGCTGGCAGCATGCAGGGAATATTATGAAAAAACAGGCCGGAGGCTTACATTTGAGTACAGTCTGGTAAAAGGAGTCAATGACAATCTGAATGAAGCCGCTGCTCTTGCAGAATTAGTGGGAGGGTATCATGGCCATGTGAACCTGATACCAGTCAATCCCATTAAAGAACGGGATTACGTTCAGACAGGGAGAGAAGCCGTAGAGGCTTTCCGTCATTATCTGGAACAGCATGGAATCAATGTAACCGTCCGCAGGGAAATGGGACGGGATATCAGCGGAGCCTGCGGCCAGCTCCGGAAAAGCTTTATTGACAGAACAAAGGGGGCTGAAGTATGAAAGCGTATGCGCTTACAGACATCGGAAGAGCCAGAAGTATGAACCAGGATTTTGTTTTTGCATCTTCACAGCCGGTAGGACCATTGGAAAATCTGTTTTTAGTGGCAGATGGTATGGGAGGACACCGGGCGGGAGATTTTGCATCCCGTTTCCTGGTGGAACATATGGTAGAGGAAATACAGTCTTCCGGTGAAAAAGCTCCAGTGGCAGTATTAGAAAAAGCGATCCGTCATGTAAATTTTGATTTGTACCAGCAAGCTTTGGAAAATGAAGAATTTGGCGGAATGGGAACGACTCTGGTGGCCGCCACAGTAGAGGGAGAGACTCTTTACGTTTCCAATATTGGTGACAGCAGGCTTTATCTGGTTCGTGGAGGAAAGGCATATCAGATTACAAAAGATCATTCTTATGTAGAGGAAATGGTGGCAGCCGGCAAAATGGTAAGAGGCAGCCAGGATTATCTGAATCAGAAAAATATCATCACCCGGGCGGCAGGGATGACGGAACATGTCCAGGCAGACTTTTTTGAAGCGGATCTGGAACGCGGTGATGTGATTCTTCTGTGCTCAGATGGTTTGACAAATATGGTCAGTGATGAACAGATTGCCAGAACCGTATCTGGAAAAGGCAGTCTGAGAGAAAAAGCAGAGTATCTGGTAGAGACGGCCAATCACAATGGTGGAAGAGACAATATAACCGTGGTGCTGGCGGAACTGGAAAAGGAGGTGGGAACATGCTGAGAGCAGGGGTATTTCTTCAGAACCGGTATGAGATTATCGATAAGATCGGTTCCGGCGGGATGTCCGATGTTTACAGGGCAAAATGCCATAAGCTGAACCGGATGGTTGCCATCAAAGTGTTGAAAGAAGAATTCTGTTCCGATGCTTCTTTTGTAGAGAAATTTAAGATGGAAGCCCAGGCTGCCGCACGGCTTTCTCATCCGAATATCGTGAATGTATATGATGTTATTGATGAGGGTGACCTTCATTATATCGTGATGGAATTGATCGAAGGGATCACCTTAAAAAGTTATATTGCCAAAAAAGGAATCCTGGGAGCCAGAGAGGCTATCGGGATCGCGATCCAGGTAGCGCAGGGAATTGAGGCTGCCCATGAACATGGAATCGTGCACCGTGATATCAAACCCCAGAATATTATCATTTCCATGGACGGAAAGGTAAAAGTGGCGGATTTCGGTATTGCAAGAGCTGCTTCTTCCCATACGATGAGTGCAACGGCTGTGGGAAGTGTTCACTACATTTCACCGGAACAGGCCAGGGGAGGCTACTGCGATACCAGAAGCGATATTTATTCCCTGGGTATTACCATGTATGAAATGATGACCGGAAAGGTTCCTTTTGAAGGGGATAATACTGTAACCGTAGCATTGGCCCACTTGGAAGAGCCGATCACCCTGCCTTCCGTTATCAACAAGGATATTCCGATCAGTCTGGAAAAAATCATACTGAAGTGTACGGAAAAGAAAGCGGAATACCGATACAGTACCATAGGTGAGGTGATTTCTGACCTTAGACGTTCTTTGATTGAACCGGATACGGATTTTGTGACTATGGCACAGCCGGTGGATTGTACGGCAAAAACAGTCACGATCAGCGAAGAAGAACTGAACCAGATCCGGGAAGGCAGCCGGTCCATGAGGATGGACCAGGATAAATCTCCGGAAATTGGACGTCAGGTCATTCCACCAGCAGAAAAAAAACATGAACAACCGGTTTCCAGCCAAAAACGGCAGGAGCCAGAAGAGAGCAGGACACAGAAAAGCGGAAGAAATGAAGATGTCAATCCGCAGATTGAAAAGCTGCTTACTGGCCTGGGGATTTTTGTAGCCGTATTGTTTGTAGCCGGATTATTGCTGGTCATGGTAAAAATTAGTGGCATATTCAACCGGGGAAGCGGAGAGACAGAAACAGTCACAGAGGAATCTCTGGAAGAGGTAAACGATGATACCGAAACGTCCATGCCTTCCGTAGTAGGTCTGACCGTAGAGGAAGCGGAACGGATTCTGAAGGAAAAGGATCTGATACCGGAATGGACACAGGTATATGATGATAAGGTGGAAAAGGGCGTTGTGATCAGTCAGGAAAATCAGGAAGGGGAAAATGTTCCGAAATACTCCAAAGTAAAGCTGACTGCCAGCTTAGGATCGGATTCCTTTGACCTGGCGGCTCTTGGTATCCAGGAGATGACAGAAGACCAGGCAAAAGAATTTTTCTCCCAGAATCCGATCTATGCTACGTTCCAGCACCAGTACAGCGATACCGTGGAAAAAGGTAAGATTATCAGCTACGAACCGCAGACAGTAAAAGCTGGAGAAAGTGTTACCGTGGTGATCAGTGATGGTCCGGAACAGGATATGACAGTAATGCCGAATCTTATCAATCAGCCTGAAGATGAGGCAATTGCTCTGTTGACGGAGGCAGGACTGCTTCCAGGAAAGACAACATTTGATAATAGCTCTACCGTAGAAAAAGGTAATGTCATGGGTCAGGAGGTTCCTCAGGGAACAGCGATTTTAAAGGGTAGTTCTGTTGGTTATACCGTGAGTGCCGGACCTGAAAGCGAAAAAGGGCAGAAATACATTGGAACCATCAATACCAATTACGACCCCAGCGGAAGCATTGGACCTGGTTCAGGAAGTGCTGAGATCAGGATCATGATCCGGCTGATGCAGATTGTGGACGGTGAAAAGAAATATACACCGCTTATGCCGGCAACCACGATAACCGGCGCTACACTGGTTCCCGTAAACTTTTCCAATATAGAAGGTGCTCCGGGAGTAAGCACAGGGGAAGTACAGATTGTAGATGTGGACACAGAATCGGTGCTGAAATCTTACACGATACAGTTTTTTCCACAGGGGTAAAGAGATATGACAGGAAAGATTATAAAAGGGATTGCGGGATTTTACTATGTGCATCATGGAGACGATATGGTCTGCCAGTGCAGGGCAAGGGGAAATTTCCGCAATCAGAAGATAAAACCTCTGGTAGGAGATAATGTGGAGTTTACCTTGCTTGATGAACAGGAAAAAGAAGGAAATATAGAAGAGATTCTGCCAAGAAAAAATGCTCTGGTCAGACCGGCGGCAGCTAATGTTGACCAGGCACTGGTAGTATTTGCGATTACCCACCCAAAACCGAACCTCAATCTTCTGGACCGTTTCCTGGTCATGATGGAAGTGCAGGAAATTCCTGTATCCATTTGCTTTAATAAAACAGACCTGGTAACAGAAGAAGAAATGGAACATTACCGCTGGGTATATGAAACTGCTGGTTATCATGTATTGTTTTCCAGTGCCAGAGATCAGAAAGGCCTGGAAGCAATCCGTCGGCTGTTAAAAGGGAAAACAACGATTCTGGCAGGTCCATCTGGTGTGGGTAAATCTTCCCTCACCAATGCCATTTATCCACAGGCAGATATGGAAACCGGAAGTATCAGTAAGAAAATCCAGAGAGGAAAACATACTACCCGTCATACAGAATTATTTTCCATAGATAAGGATACTTATTTGATGGATACACCAGGATTCTCGTCCATGTATATAGAAGATTTGGAAGAGGGGGATCTGAAAGAATATTTCCCGGAATTCTCCAAATGGGAAGATCAGTGCCGTTTTTTAGGCTGTGTCCATATGGGAGAGACGGTCTGCGGAGTGAAAGATGCAGTTTCCCGGGGAGAGATTGGAGAAAGCCGTTATGAAAATTACCGGCTGATGTACCAGGAATTAAAAGATAAAAGGAGATATTAGATTATGCTGATTCTTGCACCATCTCTGCTGTCGGCGGATTTTAAATGCCTGGGCAGCCAGATTGAAACCATTGAGAAAGCGGGGGCGAAGTATCTGCATCTGGACGTTATGGACGGCGCCTTTGTTCCCAGCATTTCATTTGGAATGCCGGTTTTAAAAAGCATTCGGAATTGTACGGATATGATTTTTGATGTTCATATGATGGTTGAGGAACCGGACCGTTACATCCATGATATCAAAGACTGTGGAGCGGACCTGATCTGTGTGCACCAGGAAGCCTGTGTGCATTTAGACCGTACAGTAAATAAGATCAAAGAAGCCGGAGTGAAAGCTGCGGTAGCATTAAATCCGGCGACACCCGTATCTTCTCTGGAATATATCCTTCCTTCATTGGACATGGTACTGGTGATGTCAGTCAATCCAGGGTTTGGCGGACAGAAATTCATTCCCTATACCGTGGAAAAAGTGAGAAATCTCCGACATATGATCCAGGAAAGAGGGTTGTCTACCGACATTCAGGTGGACGGCGGTGTGACGGCAGACAATGTGGGAACGCTGATTGAAGCAGGTGCCAATATATTTGTGGCAGGTTCTGCCGTATTTAAAGGTGACCCGGCTGTCAATGTGCAGGCATTCCTGGATGTATTTCACAGATATGAAGGAAAATAGGAGAGGCTTTTAATATGAAAAACGCCTTGATCATTTCCGGCGGCAGCCTTGATTTGGAATTTGCCGCCGGATTTTTAAAAGAACATACTTATGATATGGCAATTGCTGTAGATTCTGGTCTTCAGGCTGCTCTGGAACTGGGGATATCGGTGCATGCGGCAGTTGGGGATTTTGATTCCGTAGATCCGGAGGTCTACAGAAGTTTCCAAAATCAGAAGGGAATCCTCTGGGATATCCACAAACCGGAAAAAGATGAGACTGACACGGAGCTGGCTGTCACTACGGCACTAAAAGCTGGCTGTCAGCATATTACAATGTTAGGGGCTTTAGGCGGAAGGTTTGACCATGCCCTTGGAAATATCCATCTTCTTTATTACATAAAAACTCATGGGGCAGAAGGAGAAATTCTGGACAGCCAGAATCGTATTACGGTACTGATGGAAGGCCGCAGGTTCTGCAGGGAGAAACTTTGGGGCAAATATATCTCATTCCTGCCGCTCACATTCCAGGTTACGGGCATTACTTTGCAGGGTTTTCGTTATCCTCTTTATAAAAGGGATATCTCCATTGGTCCCTGTCTGTGTATCAGCAATGAACTGAGTGAGGAGGAAGCGGTAATCCAGTTTGAAGAAGGGGTTTTGATCTGTGTAGAATCGAAAGATAAAACTGGACTGGAAGAAAAATAATAAACTGGATATTTAAAACAATCCACTCCTTGCATACAATAGGGACAGCAAAGAGAAAGACAGGAGTGGAACTTATGAGAGTGACAAAAGAACATGAAAAACTGTATAAAATTGTATTGACCGGATTGATGGCAGCTTTATGCTATGTGTGCTTTACCTTTCTTAAAATACCGATTCCTACTATGGGAGGAGATTTTGTGGCTCTTCATGTGGGAAATGCTTTCTGCGTTCTGGCTGCACTGCTGCTTGGGGGAGTGTATGGGGGAATTGCCGGTTCCCTGGGCATGACTATTGCGGATCTTTTAGACCCTGCTTATGTGACCAGCGCGCCCAAAACATTTATACTGAAATTTTGTATTGGCCTGATCGCCGGTTTTATCGCCCACCGCGTTGCCCATATTACGGACAATCATGATGGAGCCTATATCTTCAAATGGACACTGATCGCATCGGCAGTATCCTTGGGGTTTAATGTAATCGCGGATCCTATAGTCGGATATCTGTATAAAAATCTGATCTTAGGGATTCCGGAACCGGCAGCAAAGATTATGACTACCTGGGCTGCGGGGGTTACCTTGATCAATGCCATAGCTGGAACGGTAGTAGTGGTGGCAGTTTATACAGCACTTAGGCCAATCCTTCGCAAAACGGGAATCTTTTTCCATATAAAATAGGAAAACCCCTTTCCTTTCCCTTAAAAATGTAGTATATTTATAAGCAATAAACAGGCAGCCGGAAGGCTACAGACAACAGAAGGAATTTTTCGATTTCTGCATGGGGTCTGTAGGCTTCCGGTTATGCAGTATAGCTGCAACCGCCTATACCAATAGACAGGAGGAACCCTAACCCATGTTAGATTTAAAATTTGTCCGGGAAAATCCGGATATCGTAAAGCAGAATATTAAAAATAAATTCCAGGATTCCAAACTTCCTCTGGTAGACGAGGTGATTGAACTGGATGCAAAGAACCGTGCTACCAAGGCAGAAGCGGACAGCTTAAGAGCAAACAGAAATAAACTGTCCAAACAGATTGGTGCATTAATGGGACAGGGAAAGAAAGACGAGGCAGAGGAAGTAAAACGCCAGGTGGCGGAAGATGCCAAACATCTGGAAGAACTGGAGCAGCTGGAAAAGGATTATGAAGAGAGAATCCTGAAGATCATGATGACGATTCCGAATATTATCGATCCCAGCGTTCCCATTGGAAAAGATGACAGCGAAAATGTGGAAGTTCAAAGATATGGAGAGCCGGTGGTTCCCGACTTTGAAATCCCCTATCATACGGATATTATGGAGCGTTTCCATGGAATCGATCTGGACAGCGCCAGGAGAGTAGCAGGAAATGGTTTTTATTATCTGATGGGTGATATTGCCAGACTGCATTCTGCAGTCATCTCCTATGCAAGAGATTTCATGATCAACAGAGGCTTTACTTACTGCGTTCCGCCTTTTATGATCCGCAGCAACGTAGTGACCGGTGTGATGAGCTTCGCAGAGATGGATGCCATGATGTACAAGATTGAAGGAGAAGACCTGTATCTGATCGGTACCAGCGAACATTCCATGATCGGAAAGTTTATTGACCAGATTCTTCCGGAAGACAGTCTGCCGCAGACTCTGACCAGTTATTCCCCTTGTTTCCGTAAAGAAAAAGGAGCGCATGGAATCGAAGAGAGAGGTGTATACCGCATTCATCAGTTTGAAAAACAGGAAATGATCGTGGTATGCAAACCGGAAGATTCCAAAATGTGGTTTGACAAACTTTGGCAGAATACGGTAGACCTGTTCCGGTCCATGGATATTCCAGTGAGGACTCTGGAATGCTGTTCCGGTGATCTGGCTGACCTGAAAGTAAAATCTGTAGATGTGGAAGCATGGTCTCCCAGACAGAAAAAATATTTTGAGGTTGGAAGCTGCTCCAACCTGGGCGATGCTCAGGCACGCCGTCTGAAAATCCGTGTAAACGGAGCAGATGGAAGCAAATATTTTGCCCATACCCTGAATAATACTGTAGTCGCTCCCCCAAGAATGCTGATTGCCTTCCTGGAGAATAACCTGCAGGCAGATGGAAGCGTAAGAATTCCGGAAGCACTCCGTCCGTATATGGGTGGAATGACAGAAATCCGCTGATCAGACTGGATAAAAAGGAAAGATAGATATGGAAAAACAGGAGAGAAGATATGATCTCTGGATGGAATATTCCTTGGCAATGGGAATATTCCTCCTGTTTGCTTTTTTGGTGAACCACGGGATAAGGAGCACCGGACTTTATGGTGACGACTTATACCTGTGGTATTGTTTTCATACGGATTCTCTGAGAGAATTTTTGTTTCCGCTGGACAGTACGAAATTCCGTCTTCTTCATAATATCATCTGTTATCTTCAGATCTGGCTGATCGGTCCCCATGTCTGGCTGATGGTACCGCTGAATATTGTAGCTAATTGCATGATTGCCATGACATTATTTCATATTTCCCGCAGACTGTCAGGCAGGACTGTGATCGGCATGGTATGCGGCATGGCATACCTGCTTTCCAGATTATCCTACTATCAGATTACCCAGGGATATGGCATGATGGAGGCGACAGCGTTATGGCTCAGTCTGATTATTCTGTACCAGCTCTATCGGTATCTGAATGAAGATGAAACTGTAAGCCGGAAAGCCTGGAAAATCAGCCTGATATTATATATTATGGTCTGCTTCGTCCATGAACGGTATTTGTGCCTTGGGGCAGTTCTGGTTACCGCAGTCTTATTGAAGCGAATTCTGCAGGGAAACAAACAAGAATACCGGAAACTGGTTTCAGCAGTTGTTGCCTGCGCAGTTGTGCTGGGAGTACGGGCTGTTTTTACTGGAAGTTTTACGCCTGCCGGAACCGGAGGCACGGACGTAACGGAAACCTTTTCTTTGTCACAGGCTTTTACGTATGCATGGGACCAGGTGCTTTATGTATTTGGCATCAATGCAGGACCGGAAATCTTAAATGGAATCCAGTGGGCAGATGTTCCGGGAAAGGTGAAAGCCCTGATTCTTCTTTCTGATATGATGCTGGCTGTGATGGTAGTCATTACCGGCATATCAGCATGGAAACAACGGGAAAAACGGAAAGAATATCTGTGCAATATTGGCCTGGTCATCATGTTCATGGCCATGTGTATCGGTTCTTCCAGTGTAACGATACGTCTGGAAATGAGATGGGTATATGTTACCTATACAGCAGCTTTGTTCCTGGCTTCTTACTTATGTGGGATTATAAAAAAAGAGCGCAGATCTGTGGCATATCTGGGAACAGCCGCATTTCTGGCATATTTTGTATTACTGGTACCTGGTGAGATGTTTTACCGTTCCAATTATGAAAATCTCTATTTCTGGGAAGGACAGCAACAGGCAAATTCTCTGGCAGATCTTACCTATGGCACCTATGGAGATGAAATATGGGGAGCACAGATTTACCTGCTTGATGAAAACTGGAAAAATGATCCGAAGAAACGGGGATATCAGGAAGAAGCTTTCTGGCTTCCCTACCGCAGCAGTGAAGCACAGCCTCTTCCCCAGGTCACGTTTATTGATGATATTGATGAAGCATGGCCTGTTTCGGATCTGGAACATAAGATTGTACTGATGCTAGATGAAGAACACCAGCGTTACATCGATGTGACACCGGTAGTTACAGTAGATAAGATAGAAAGCCTTTATGGGTATTATGAACATGATGGCTGGTTGGATCAGGATACTGCCATAAGGGTATTTACGGGAACCAGCGGAACCGTGACATTCCGTTTTTATACGCCGAAAGAACTGACCGGGAATGAAAGGATCACCATTTCCTCCTGTGGCAGAGAATTGAAAAAAATTCATATGGACAGTCAGCTGGAAGAAGTGACGCTTCCTGTGGGAACCCATCGTTACGAGAAATTTGAAATTCAATGCAATTTCTACTCCGTAGATCCCCAAACAGAAATTCGGGGAGAAACGCCTATGGCGGTAACGGCCACGATTCTTGCAGACTAGACAGACACGGCAGCTCTGAACAATCAGGGCTGCCTTATTGATTGGAAAACAGTCAGACGATTTCCTGCAGACTGCAGGAAGGGGACGCGATAAGAGAATAATTGGTATGATAAATGACAAAACCTGGGGCGCCTCCGGCGGCTTTTTTAATATGTTTTCTTTGGATATAATCAATCTCCACTTTTTCTCCCAAACGGCCTTTGGAATAGTAGGCAGCCAGGGAACCTGCTTCTTCAAACACCCGGTCAGGAAGGTCTTTTCCTTCCGTTTTTACGATTACATGGGAACCAGGAATTCCTTTGGCATGAAACCACCAGTCGTTTCCATTGGCCAGCCGGAAGGTCACTTCTTCATTCTGATAATTATTTTTCCCAACATAGATATGAAATCCGTCAGAGGAAAGGTAGTGAAGGGGACGACTGGTAATTTTGGGCTTTTTCCAGCCGGCCTGTCTTTTCTTCAGGTATCCGTATTCCATCATTTCTTCTTTGATCTCTACCAGGTCTTCTTCTTTCCCTGCAATATCCAAAGCTGTGCTGATGGATTCCAGATGTTCGATTTCCTGTTTTGTTTCCTGGATCTGGTCGGTCAGGGCTTCGTAGGTACGTTTCAGCTTATTATATTTGTCAAAATGCTTCTGGGCATTTTCTTTTGCGGAAAGCTGGGGATCCAGAGGAATACGGATATCTTCGCCCGTATAGTAATTGGTACAGGCAAAAGATTCTTCCCCGCCCTGAAGACTATAGCCGTAAGTGTTCAGAAGTTCTCCGTATACTTTGTATTTTTCCCGTTTTTCCGTATCTTTCAGCTGCTTTTCCTGCAGGTCATATTTTTTATAATTCCGTTCCAGGGCCGTCTGTACCACTTTTCGGAGATCCACGGATTTCTGCTTGATTCTGGTAACAGCACTTCTGGCCGCATAAAAATGCTCCAGAAGAGAACTGATGGATTCATAAGAATGCGCCTGGAATTCTCCGCCCTGATAGCAGGTAAGGGGAACACTGGCAAATTCTATGGGTTCCTCATTGTGGGTTACCATATTGGGAGAAAAGTGTCCTTCTTTTATATCTTCCATAAACCGTATCACAGTATGACACAGATGGGTCAGCTCTGGTTCTGTCAGGTGGGCGGCAGGCAGATCTCCATCAATAGATGCCAGATGGCACAGTTCCATACCCATGACCGGGCTGAAGCCGGTGAGTTTCTGATAAATTGCTTTCTGGACTGGCGCAGCGGAAGAAAGAAGCAGATCAGCCAGAGCTGTTTCCGTTATCTGGAAAGGGTCACTTTTTTCCACAGTCTGGGGAATAAAGTAAGGACGTCCCGGCAATACTTCCCGGACAGAACTGAGCTGGGCGGAAATATGTTTGATACTGTCCAAAATCGTTCCATCTTCCCGGCAGAAGATAATGTTGCTGTGTTTTCCCATAATCTCCACCATCAGTTTTTTGCGGCAGAGATCTCCAAGCTCATCTAGATGCTCAAATTCAAATACAATGACCCGTTCCAGACCTGGCTGGGAAATGGATACGATCCTGGCATTTCCGATATGTTTTCTGAGGAGCATACAGAAATTCGGAGCAGTCAGAGGGCTTGGTTTATTCTTTTCTGTAAAATAGATAAGGGGAAGGCTGGCACTGGCAGAAATCAGCAGCCTGTAAGATGTTTTCTGGTTTTTTATGGTAAAAAGCAGTTCGTCTTTTTCCGGCTGGGCGATTTTGGAAACTTTTCCCCCTTCCAGTGCCTGCTTAAAATCCCTCACGAGATTTGCAATGACGATTCCGTCAAAAGCCATAATTGATTCCTCCTGTTGCAAATGTAAAGTTAAGTCTGCGGGAAAAACCCGGAATTCTTCCGCTATTATACCATAATTTCTGACTGCTGGGAAGGAGAGCTGTTTGGAAGGCTTCCAGCTAACCTTCTGTTGAATGGATTTTTAAAATATGTTAGAATGAAAGTCTGGAATTGGGTTAAACTATTTGACAAAGGAGAAATGACAGTGAAACGATTATTGGTAGTAGTGGATATGCAGAATGATTTTATAAACGGAAGCCTGGGAACACCGGAAGCAGAAAAAATCGTAGAACCGGTGGTTAAAAAAATCAGATCTTATCAGGAAGAACCGGATACAGAAGTTGTGTTTACCATGGATACCCATTTTGAAAATTATATGGAAACATTAGAAGGGAAAAAATTGCCGGTATCCCATTGTATCAAAGGAACAGAAGGCTGGAACCTCCATCCTGCCATAGAAGTTTTTCCTGGAAAACGTTATGAGAAAGCAACTTTCGGCTCTGTGGAAATGGCCAGAGATCTGGGAAAAAACGAATATGAGAGCATTGAACTGGTGGGATTATGCACCGACGTCTGTGTGATCACCAATGCGCTGGTACTAAAAACCGTATTTCCAGGAACTCCGGTGACAGTAGACGCTTCCTGCTGTGCCGGTATCACCCCGAAAAGCCATGAAAATGCACTGGAAGCTATGAAAATGTGCCAGATTGATATAATAGGTTGTTGACAGTATGGCTTCTTGACAGAAGAAAGATAGAATGGTACACTAGGTCAGGAATAAAAGGTGACATATATAGGTTCACAGAATGGGTGAACGTTTCTACCGGCTGCCGAACAGCCGACTATATGCTCTGGTAGTTTCTATCATAGCATATAGCCGTCTGTCGGCAGCTTTTCTTTGCAGCGATATCCCTTGCTGGGAAAAGAATCAGTTAGACGCTACCGGTATGGAAAGGAGAATGATAAATGAATTTTGTGCTGAAAGGCGATATCTGCTGGAGCCATGATGCCCAGCATCTGAATACTATAAAAGATGGATTCCTGGTATGTGAAGGCGGGATAGTGACCGGAGTTTTTAAGAATTTACCGGAAAAATATGCAGGTCTTCCTGTAGAAGATTACAGCGGGAAACTGATCGTTCCGGGATTGACTGACCTTCATATCCATGCGCCCCAGTATGTATTCCGCGGTATGAAAATGGACCTGGAACTTTTGGAATGGCTGAATACCAGTGCATTTCCGGAAGAAGCCAAGTATCAGGATACAGAATATGCACGGCGGGCTTATAGGATTTTTGTCGATGATTTAAGAAAGAGCGGAACAACCAGATGCTGTATGTTCGCAACCCTGCATTTACCTGCTACCAAAGTATTAATGGAACTTTTGGAAGAGTCTGGACAGATTTCCTATGTGGGAAAGGTGAATATGGACCGCAACAGTCCGGACTATCTGTGTGAAGAGAGTGCGGAGGCGTCAGCGGAAGCCACAGTTCAGTGGCTTGCGGAAACAGGGAAGGCATTTCCCCGCACTAAGCCTATCCTGACTCCCCGGTTTATCCCCTCCTGTTCCGATGAATTGATGGAACGTCTGGCAGCTATTCAGAAAGAATATAACCTTCCGGTTCAGTCCCATCTGTCAGAAAATCATGGTGAGATCAGCTGGGTACAGGAATTGGTTCCGGAATCCAGATTTTATGGAGATGCTTATGACAGAGTAGGATTATTTGGCGGAAATGTGCCTACCATTATGGCCCATTGCGTTCATTCCGGAGAAGAAGAAACGGAGCTGATGAAAAAAAGAGGTGTTTATATCGCCCATTGTCCTCAGTCCAATACAAACCTGATGTCAGGGATTGCTCCGGTACGGACCTATCTGGAAAAGGAAATCCCCATGGGGCTTGGCTCTGATGTGGCAGGAGGAGCAGTCCTGTCTATCTTCCGGGCGATGGCTGATGCAATCCAGGTATCAAAATTAAGAGCGGTCCTGGTAGATCATAATCTGAAACCTCTGACTATGGCAGAAGCCTTTTTCCTAGGAACGAAAGGCGGCGGAAGTTTCTTTGGAAAAGTGGGAAGTTTTGATGCAGGATATGAATGTGATGCTTTGGTCTTGGATGAGGGAAAGATTCCTTATCCTCAGGAGCTGACCATAGAGGAACGTCTGGAACGCTTCATTTATCTGTCTGGCAATGATGATATCCTTCATAAATTTGTAAAGGGGAGAAGGCTTTTCTGATGGAAAGCCTTCTCCTTTTCTGGTTGACTTGATTTTTCCTTTGCCGTATAATATATCTATCTATGGGAAAGTGAGGCAGTACTAATGTTAAAGAGTATGACCGGCTTCGGAAGATATGAGGTGGTTACCGACGAATACAAAATTACTGTGGAAATGAAAGCCGTAAACCACCGTTATCTGGACCTGAGTATAAAAATGCCGAAAAAATTCAATTATTTTGAGGCCGGCATCCGCACCCTCCTGAAACATTATATTCAAAGAGGAAAAGTGGATGTATTTATCACTTATGAAGACTATACAGAAGGAAATCTGTGTCTGCGATATAATTCTGCCCTGGCAGCAGAATATGTGGATGTATTCCGGAAAATGGAAGAACAGTTTGGAATCCCCAACGATATGACAGTATCCAAGCTGTCCAGGTGCCCGGAAGTCCTTACGATGGAACAGGAACCGGAAGATGAGGAACAGCTGTGGAAAGTGGTTTCCGAAGCTGTGGAAGAAGCAGCAAAACGGTTTGTGGAAACCAGGGTAGCGGAAGGAGAACGACTGAGAGAAGACCTTTTAACCAAATTGGATTATATGGCAGAACTGGTTGATTTTATTGTAGAACGGTCACCAAAACTTCTGGCTGAATACAGACAGAAGCTGGAAGATAAAGTTTCTGAATTGCTGGCTTCTGCAGCCATTGATGAGAACCGTATTGCAGCGGAAGTGACCATTTATGCGGATAAAGTATGTGTGGATGAAGAAATGGTCCGTCTCCGCAGCCATATCGCCTCCACAAGATCCAAGCTGGTGGCAGGTGGTGCAGTGGGAAGAGAACTGGATTTTATTGCCCAGGAAATGAACCGGGAGGCAAACACCACTCTCTCAAAATCAGGGGATCTGGAGATTTCTGATAAGGCGATTGCCCTGAAAACAGAGATTGAAAAAGTACGAGAACAGATCCAGAATATTGAATAATAGAAATACGGAAAGGAACGTTCATGAACAGAAAAGGAATACTGGTGGTAGTATCCGGATTCTCAGGGGCTGGAAAAGGCACTTTAATGAAAGAACTGTTACACAGATATGATAATTATGCTCTGTCTGTTTCCGCCACTACCCGGAATCCCAGAGAAGGAGAAGAACACGGAAGAGAATATTTCTTTTTGACTGACGGAGAATTTGAAAAACTGATTGAAGAAGACCAGTTGATTGAATATGCCAGATATGTCAATCATTATTATGGAACCCCAAAAGAATATGTTCTGGAACAGATGGAAGCAGGAAAAGATGTGATCCTGGAAATTGAAATCCAGGGAGCATTGAAAGTAAAAGAGAAATTTCCTGATACGCTTCTTCTGTTTGTCACACCCCCATCGGCAGAGGAACTGCGCCGAAGGCTCATTAACCGGGGGACGGAGACAATGGAAGTAATCGAAGCGCGTCTCAAACGGGCTGGCGAAGAAGCGGAGTCCATGGACGGCTATGATTATCTGCTGGTTAATGACAAACTGGAGGATTGTGTGGAAGATATGCATCGCCTGATCCAGGCACAGCATTTGAAGACTTCTTTCCAGAAGGATTTTGTTAACCAGATGAAAAAAGAATTAAAACAGAGATAGAAAAGAATCAGAAAAGGAGACTTTATTATGTTACATCCATCTTACAGTGATTTGATCGAAGCAGCAAACAGTGATGTGGAACAGGGTGAACAGCCTGTTGTACAGAGCCGTTATTCTATTGTGATAGCCAGTGCCAAAAGAGCACGTCAGCTGATTGCAGGCGATGAGCCTACTGTAACTCATGTTGCAGGCAGAAAACCTCTTTCCGTAGCGATTGAAGAATTATACAAATCCAAGGTAAAGATTCTTCCGGAGGAAGAGGGACACGCAGAGAACTGAGAACTGCAAAGCCGTTTCCAGATCCAGGAAATGGCTTTTCTACTATTTATGAGGAGTTTTGTAAATCAATGAAAATACTATGTATTTCCCTGGGCTGTGATAAAAATCTGGTGGACAGCGAAAAAATGCTGGGCCTGTTGAAACATGATGGTTTTTCCTTTACGGATGATGAGACGGAAGCAGATATTATCATTATCAATACCTGCTGTTTCATTGGAGATGCCAAAGAAGAAAGTGTCAATACGATTCTGGAAATGGCCGAATATAAAAAGAGCGGTTCCTGCAAGGCACTTATTGTTACCGGCTGTATGGCGCAGAGATATAAAGAAGAAGTTACTACGGAGATACCGGAAGTAGATGCAGTAATCGGTACATCCACATATGATGAAATTTCCCATGTTCTGAAGGAAGTGTTAAGTGGAAAGGAACATATTCAGTGCTTTCATGATCTTTCTGTCCTTCCAACTGTGGAAGAGGAACGGATCATTACGACCGGAGGCTGTTATGGGTTCCTGAAAATTGCAGAGGGCTGTGATAAGCGGTGTACGTACTGTATCATTCCCTATCTGCGAGGGCCATATCGCAGTGTGCCTATGGAGGAACTGGTGCGGGAAGCAGAGCAAATGGCTGAAAAAGGAATTAAAGAACTGATTCTGGTAGCCCAGGAGACTACATTATATGGAGTAGACCTTTATGGTAAAAAAAGCCTTCCGGAACTGCTGAAACGTCTTTGCCGTATTTCCGGCATTCAGTGGATACGTATTCAGTATTGCTACCCGGAAGAAATCACAGACGAACTGATCGATACCATCAGGCAGGAAGAAAAAATCTGCCATTATCTGGATATTCCGATCCAGCATGCCAGTGACAGAATCCTGAAGCGCATGAACCGCCGTACAAACAAGAAAGAGCTGCGGGAACAGATACGTAAATTGCGGGAGCAGATTCCGGATATTGCGTTAAGGACTACCCTGATTTCCGGCTTCCCGGGTGAAACCCAGGCTGAGCACGAAGAACTCATGGATTTTGTGGAAGAAATGCGTTTCAGCCGTCTTGGGGTATTTGCCTATTCTGCAGAAGAGGATACGCCTGCAGCAGAATTTCCAGATCAGATTCCGGAAGAAGTAAAGGAAGAGCGGCGTGATGAAATCATGGAACTTCAACAGGACATTGCTTTTTCTGCTTGCGAAGAACAGATCGGAACAGTCCTTGATGTATTGATCGAAGGAAAGGTAGCCGATGAAAATGTCTATGTGGGACGTACCTACATGGATGCGCCAAACGTGGACGGCCTGATTTTTGTGGATTCTTCCGCAGAACTTATGTCTGGAGATTTTGTACGGGTCAAGGTAACAGGAGCTTTGGAATATGACCTGATAGGAGAGGTGTATGATGAATCTTCCAAATAAATTAACGCTTTTACGCGTGATCATGATCCCTTTTTTTGTAGTGTGTCTTTTATGGGAAGGTGGCGATAATCCGATTTTCCGATATGCTGCGGCGGCCCTGTTCCTGATTGCCAGCTTTACCGATATGCTGGATGGAAAAATTGCCAGAAAATATAATCTGGTGACAAATTTCGGAAAATTTATGGACCCATTGGCAGATAAACTCCTGGTTTGTTCCGCACTGATCTGTCTGATCGAACTGGAAGAACTTCCAGCCTGGATGGTGATTATTATTATCAGCCGTGAATTTATCATCAGTGGCTTCCGGCTGATCGCATCGGATAACGGTGTGGTGATCGCAGCCAGTTACTGGGGAAAATTTAAGACAACGTTTCAGATGGCAGCTGTAGTCCTGCTGATTCTGGATATTGAGCAGCTGCAGCTTTTAACTTCAATCATTGTATGGATTGCTTTGATTCTTACTATCGTATCATTAGTGGATTATCTGATCAAAAACCGGCGGATCCTGACGGAAGGAGGAATGTAGGATGACCGTAGAACTGATTTCTGTTGGTACAGAACTGCTTTTGGGAAATATTGTAAATACCAATGCCCAGTTTTTGGCAGAAAAATGTGCCCTGTTAGGCTTATCCGTCTATCATCAATGTGTGGTAGGAGACAATGAAGAACGGCTTTCAGAAACTCTGAAAACAGCTTTAGGCAGGTCTGACATTGTAATCCTTTCCGGAGGTTTGGGACCTACGGAAGACGACCTGACAAAAGAAACCTGTGCCAAAGTCATGGGATTTTCCTTGGTGGAAGATCCGGCTACGAAAAGCCGGCTGGAACAGTATTTTGCCAACGGAATATGGAAAGAAATTCCGGATAATAATTGGAAACAGGCGGTGATCCCGGAGGGAGCCATTATACTGGACAATGATAACGGAACGGCTCCAGGACTGATTCTGGAAAAGGACGGAAAACGGGTAATTCTGCTTCCCGGCCCGCCGGACGAGCTGTGTCCCATGTTCCAGTCAAAAGTTACCCCTTATCTGAGAAGTATTCAACCAGAAATGATTTTTTCCAGAATGGTAAAAATTTGCGGCGTAGGGGAAAGTGCTGTGGAGGAAAAACTGCTGGATCTGATCGAAAACCAGACCAATCCCACGATTGCAACCTATGCAAAAGTCGGAGAGGTGCATGTACGGGTGACGGCAAAAGTCAAAAGCGAAGAAGAGGCAAAAAGTCTGATCAAACCCGTGATTAAAGAAATCCGCAGCCGTTTTGGAGATTATGTATACAGCACCCGGGAAGATGAAACTCTGGAAGGGGCGGTAGTGGCACTGTTGAAAAAATACGGTCTTACTGTAACGACTGCGGAATCCTGTACAGGAGGTATGCTGGCCGCCAGGCTGATCAATGTACCGGGGGTATCGGAAGTATTCAAGGAAGGCTTTATTACATATTCCAATAAGGCCAAGCGTAAACAGCTGGATGTGAATAAAGGAACCTTAAAGAAATATGGTGCAGTCAGTGAACAGACAGCCAGAGAGATGGCTATGGGAGGTGTATTTGCCACCACAGCAGATGTGTGCGTAGCCATTACCGGAGTGGCAGGACCGGATTCAGACGGAGAAAAACCGGTTGGATTGGTTTATATTGCCTGTTATATGAATGAAAAAGTGTGGGTGGAGCACTATAATTTCCGGGGAGACCGGGGGAAAATCCGAGAACAGTCTGTAGTAAAGGCGTTAGATCTTCTGCGCCGGGCCATTTTGGATAATTATCGCAAATAGAGGAGAAGCCCATGCGTTGGTACAGTCATCTTTATGTGGGAGAGCAGGCTGCAAAAAAACGATATGCAGTGATACAGAAGATTCGCAATGGAACTGGCGGACAAAATATTTATGTGATTACACCGGCTTCGAATGGGAATAATTTACTTGACATTTATTCTGCCGGTGACTTTTCCCATCCTTATTATCAGCAGCAGGATATGCTGATCTTAGGAATTGCAGCCGGCTATCAGGAGGCGCTGGTAGTGGCCGGAAAAATTGTGAATGATATGTACCAGGCTACTGGAGAATTTTCATTGGAACGCTTTTTAAAACAGACAGATGATCAGAGGCTGGAATGATTCATATTATTGTTTTGATTTTAAAAATTATAGGAATAATCCTGCTTATCCTTCTGGGATTGCTGCTTCTTACAGTCATTACTGTTTTGCTGGTACCGATCCGTTACCAGGGGCATGGGTCTTATTATGGCACCCTGGAAGGGGAAGGGCAGGTGAGTTGGCTGTTTCATTCCGTAAGAGCTGTGATCACTCTTTCGGATTCCGGACCGGATATCCGGGTGTTCCTGTTATGGAAACAGTTAGGCAGCGGGGAAAAGGACGATCTGGAGGATATGCTGGAAGAAGACTGGGCGGACCTGGAAAAGGAGCCAGAGGTGCATACAGCATCCCTGGAACCGGAAAGCCAGAGCTTTAAAGCCAGGGAAAACATTCCGGAACCATCACAGATACCTCGTCAACCAAAACCGAAGAAAAAGAAGAGAAGATTTCCTTTTCAGGGCTTTTGTGATAAATTAAAAAAGGCAAAAGGAAAAAAAGACCAGATTGTCAGCTGGATCAGGAAGGAAGAGAACCTCGCCACGGTCCGCCTGCTGATCTGTCAGGCAAAAAAACTGGCAGCTCATCTGTTTCCGAGAAAAATCAGTGGGAAGATTCTGTTTGGAACAGAAGACCCTTACCGGACCGGTCAGATTCTTGCCGGGCTGGCATTGCTCCTTCCACTTTACCGGGATCATTTACAAATTTGTCCGGTATTTGACAGAAGCATCCTGGAAGGAGAATTGTCTTTGAAAGGCCGGATAAGGCTGGGCACTGTGGCAGCGATACTGCTCCGGGTATGGCTGGACCGGAATTTCCGAATGTGGTTCAGACGGCTGATGAAACGATAGAAGGAGGAAGATTATGGCGGAAAATCATTTTGCATCAACAGTGGAAGCATTATTTAAAGGAATGGATCATTTTGTCACGACAAAAACAGTGGTGGGAGACGCAGTGAAAGTGGACGATGCCATTATTCTCCCTCTGGTAGATGTTTCCTGCGGAATGGGAGCTGGTTCTTTTTCAGAAAATGCAAAGCAGAATGGAGCTGGCGGAATGAGTGCAAAGATCAGCCCCAGTGCAGTTTTGGTGATACAGAATGGAGTAACCAAGCTGGTAAATGTGAAGCAACAGGACCCCATGACAAAAGTATTGGATATGGTACCGGATTTTGTGAACAAATTTGTTTCGGGAAAACAGGAAGAAACGGTTTCAGAAACAGCGAAAGAAGCTGCCAGAGATGTGGCAGCTGGCGCATCTGAAACAATAATTCCTAATGACTGAAGGCTTGGGTACCAAAAGGCATAAGAAAGTCCTTTCCGCATAAGATATATTATATATAGATCTGAAGCGGAAGGGATTTTTTAGATGAAACGGGTGATAGGGCTGATGATGTTCTGCTTTGGTGTGGGAATGACCGTAATGCTGATTATCCCGGAAACCTTTACGACCTTGCTTTTTATTACCGGTTGCCTGGTGGTGGGATATAATCTGTTTTGCTGTTGAAAGACGGACACAAAAAAAGCAACCCTTATGGGTTGCTTTTTGTTTCTTACTGTCACTTAAGCTCTTTCAACCAGGCCGGAACGTAAGCAAGAAGTACACACATTCATCTTTCTTGCGCCGCCATTGACTTTTACTTTAACAGACTTAACATTTGCTTTCCACATCTTGTTAGAACGTCTATGAGAATGGCTCACATTATTTCCGAAGTGAGCAGCTTTTTCACAAATTGCACATTTTGCCATGATTTGCACCTCCTTAAAAGCTACTTGGACTCCTTACTTAGAATCCACAACATATTGTATGATACCAGATAATATCACAATTTGCAAGCGAAAAATAAAAATTTGTTTCTTTTTTTTGTAATATCATGTATAATAAGGTCAGCCAGCAAATATCCGCAGGCAAGACCTGCAAAAATAGAATGGAGGCTTGAGGAATGAAAGGACGCTTAAATAATAAGTTGGGTGAAGTCCAGATCAGCACGGACGTAATTGCCCTGTGCGCCGGCACTGCTGCAGTGGAGTGCTTTGGTATTGTCGGTATGGCCGCCGTTAGTATGAAGGACGGACTGGTAAAGCTTTTAAAAAAGGAAAGCCTCACCAGAGGGGTAGATGTGACGATTGAGGATAACCGTATCCGGATTGATTTCCATGTGATCGTGGCATACGGGGTAAATATCTCTACCGTTTCCGATAACCTGATGGAGAGTGTAAAGTACAAAGTAGAAGAATTCACCGGTATGGAAGTGGACAAGATCAACATTTTCGTGGAAGGTGTCAGAGTGATAGATTAAGGAGGCAGTTACCCGTGGGTATGAATGTAATGGATGCCAGAATGATGCAGAAAGCCTTTCTGGCAGCAGCAAAGGGCCTGGAGGCCAAAAAAGAATGGATCAATGAGCTGAATGTGTTTCCTGTTCCGGACGGAGATACCGGCACTAACATGTCGCTTACCATCATGGCGGCCGCAAAGGAAGTGGCAGCAATTGAAGAACCAACTCTGGAAAACCTTGCGAAAGCGATTTCTTCCGGCTCTTTAAGAGGAGCAAGGGGAAATTCCGGTGTTATTTTATCCCAGCTGTTCCGTGGATTTACAAAAGAAATCAAAAATGCAGAAGTAATCACTACAACCACATTGGCGAATGCCTTTGTCCGTGGAGCTGAGACAGCATATAAAGCTGTTATGAAACCGAAAGAAGGCACCATTCTTACCGTTGCGAAAGGAATGGCGGATAAGGCCGTGGAATTGGTGTCTGAGACAGAAGATATCATTGAGTTCATCAATCGTGTGATTGAACACGGAGACTATGTACTCAGCCAGACTCCGGAAATGCTTCCGGTTCTGAAAGAAGCCGGTGTAGTAGACTCTGGCGGTCAGGGACTGATGCAGGTATTAAAAGGAGCCAGAGACGGTCTGCTTGGCAAAGAAGTAGATCTGCAGATTGAGGTTTCCCCAAGACCTGCTTCTGGTGTTGTTGCCGCTCCGGAGGCAGAAGCGGATATTAAATTTGGGTATTGTACGGAATTTATTGTAAATCTGGAAAAGCCTTATGATGAACATACAGAAAAAGAGTTTAAGGCTTATCTGGAATCTATCGGAGATTCTATTGTAGTGGTGTCCGATGATGACCTGGTGAAAGTCCATGTGCATACGAACCACCCTGGACTGGCATTTGAACGGGGCCTTACGTATGGTTCTCTTTCCAGAATGAAAGTAGACAATATGAGAGAAGAGCACCATGAACGCCTGATCCAAAATGCTGAAAAAATAGCAGAGGAACAGAAAGAAGCAGTCAAGGAAGAACCTCGCAAACCTTACGGCTTCATTGCTGTGTCCATGGGTGACGGGCTGGGAGAAATTTTTCAGGGCATTGGTGCTGACTGCCTGATCGAAGGCGGACAGACCATGAATCCAAGTACGGAAGACGTATTAAATGCAGTGGATAAAGTCAATGCGGATACGATTTTTGTCCTTCCCAATAATAAAAATATTATTTTAGCTGCAGAACAGGCCAAAACTCTTGTAAAAGATAAACATCTGGTGGTAATCCCATCTAAGACAGTGCCCCAGGGCATCACTGCCATTATTAATTTTGCACCGGATCTGTCAGAAAAAGAGAATGAGGAAAACATGATACGGGAAATGTCCAGGGTAAAAACAGGACAGATTACTTATGCAGTAAGAAATACTACCATCGACGGAAAAGAGATCACGGAAGGTGACATTATGGGAATTGGAGATTCCGGAATGCTGGCGGTTGGTAAATCTGTGGAGACAACAGTTCTGGAAACATTGGAAGCCATGGTGGATGAAGATGATGAACTGATCAGCCTGTATTACGGAAATGAAATTTCCGAGGAAGATGCCCAGAATCTGCGTGATCAGGCCGCAGAAAGGTTTCCTGACTGTGAAGTGGAACTTCACCGCGGTGGACAGCCTATCTACTATTACTTATTATCCGTAGAATAATACGGAAAATATTGTTGAGAAACGAAATCAAAAGAAGGGCTCCTGCCATATGGCGGAAGCCCTTCTCTCACTGAAACAGGAGGAATTTTTCATGAACAGCAGCAAGCCAATCACTTCGCTGAAAGGAATTGGAGAAAAAACAGGACAGCTGTTTGAAAAGCTGGGAATCCGTACCGTGGAGGACTTGCTGGAATATTATCCCAGAGGTTACGATGCTTACGAATCTCCAGTCCCCATCGGAAATCTTCAGCCTGATACCATGGGGGCAGTGGAAGGAATGCTGAAAAAAGACGGAGACGTCCGCCGCTTTTCCAGGATCACCGTTACGGTGGCATCTTTATCTGACCACACAGGCACCATCCAGCTTACATGGTATAATATGCCGTTTCTTCGCAGTATGTTAAAAGCCGGGAGCCGCTATATATTCCGTGGACGGATTGTAAAAAAGAACGGCAGGCTGCAGATGGAACAGCCGGAAATCTTTACTTTAGGGTCCTATGAGCAGATTCTCCATTCCATGCAGCCTGTATATGGACAAACGAAAGGCTTGGGAAATAAAACGATCACCAAAGCCGTGCGGCAGGCTTTGAACGACCGGGGAGTCGAGCGGGAATATCTGCCTGAAGATATCAGGAAGCGTTACCAGCTGGCAGAATGCAATTTTGCTTTGGAGCACATACATTTTCCTGGAAACCAGCAGGAACTTCTGTTTTCCAGAAAGCGTCTGGTATTTGATGAATTTTTTCTGTTTATCCTGGGTGTAAGGCGTCTGAAAGAAAAACGGCGGGATAAAAGAAGTCTGTTCTGTATTCAGCCCCATCAGGAAGTCTCCCGCTTTCAAAACAGTCTTCCCTATTCCCTGACAGCAGCCCAGGAACGGACTCTGCAGGAAATTTACCGGGATATGGGAAGCGGGCTGGCCATGAACCGGCTGATCCAGGGGGATGTGGGATCAGGCAAAACGATCATAGCCATACTGGTACTGCTGCAGGTGGCTTACAGCGGCTATCAGGGCGCCCTGATGGCTCCCACAGAGGTTCTGGCCAAACAGCATTTTGAATCCATGACTCATATGTTTTCCCAATATGGGATTGAGAAAATCCCTGTGCTGGTTACTGGCTCCATGACAGCGAAAGAAAAGCGTCTGGCTTATGAAAAAATTGCTTCTCATGAAGCAGATATTATTATCGGAACCCACGCTCTGATTCAGGAAAAAGTAATTTATGATAATCTGGCACTGGTCATCACAGATGAACAGCACCGTTTTGGAGTAGGACAAAGGGAGGCTTTGGGAGAGAAAGGAAATTCTCCTCATGTTCTGGTTATGAGTGCCACTCCCATTCCCAGGACTCTTGCCATCATTCTTTATGGAGATCTGGATATTTCAGTCATTGACGAGCTTCCGGCAGACCGGCTGCCTATTAAAAATTGTGTCGTGACCCCAGACTGGAGGCCAAAAGCTTATCGCTTTATCGAGCAGGAAGTAGCGTCAGGCAGACAGGCCTATGTCATCTGTCCCATGGTAGAAGAAAGCGAGATGATCGAAGCGGAAAATGTTCTGGATTATACCCAAAAACTCCGGAAAGAGCTGTCCCCTTCTGTTCGCGTGGAGTATCTCCACGGAAAAATGAAAGGGAGAGAGAAAAACGCGATTATGGAAGCTTTTTCCAGAAATGAGATACAGGTTCTGGTATCAACAACTGTGGTGGAAGTAGGCGTGAATGTTCCCAATGCCACTGTTATGATGATTGAAAATGCGGAACGATTTGGCCTGGCCCAGCTCCATCAGCTGCGGGGACGGGTGGGGCGTGGAAATTGCCAGTCCTATTGTATCCTGGTCAACTGCTCAAAAGAAGAAGGAGCTGGAGAACGACTGGATATCCTGAACCGCTCCAATGACGGTTTTTATATTGCATCTGAAGACCTGAAGCTGCGAGGACCGGGAGATATTTTCGGTGTACGCCAAAGCGGGGATATGGAATTTAAACTGGCTGATATTTTTACAGATGCTGCCATATTAAAAAACGTCTCGGAAGAAGCAGACCGGCTGCTGGAAGCAGATTTTCAGCTACAGGCTCCGGAACATGAAGAACTTAGAAAAAAACTGGAAGTTTATCTGGAAAAGAGTTACGATAAACTGAACTTATAAACTTTAAGGGAGGAAATCACCATGGTTTATACGATCAGAAAAACAGAGCCGGGAGATATTCAGGACATTTTATCCATTTACCAAAAAGCCAGAGATTTTATGGCGGCATCCGGAAATCCCAGCCAGTGGACAGGAGGTTATCCGGGACTACCGGATCTGGAGCAGGATATAGCACAGGGTGCCAGTTATGTATGTATACAGAACGATATTGTGGTTGCCACTTTTTATTTTAAAATAGGAGATGAGCCTGGTTATCATATGATCCGGAACGGGCACTGGATAAATGAAGAAACCTATGGAGTGGTACACCGTATTGCAGCAGCTTTTCCGGGAAAAGGAATCGCTTCTTTTTGTCTGGACTGGTGTCTGAAGCAATGGGGCAATATCCGGATTGATACACATCGGGATAATCTGCCTATGCAGAGTCTTCTGAAGAAAAAAGGATTTTCCAAATGCGGTATCGTACTGGCCGGAGACGGTTCTGAACGGATCGCATATCAAAAATCCCTCTGGCCTGCCGACTGATGGCAGACAAGAGGGATTTTTTTATTTCCGGCTGTTAGTTTCCGGTATGGCAGTTACTTATTTCCCTGCCATCTGTCTTTCCTGAGCTTCGATCATCTTTTTGACCATATATCCGCCTACGGAACCATTCTGAGCAGAAGTCAGGTTTCCATTGTAGCCGTTGGATAACGGTACACCCAGTTCACTGGCAACTTCCATTTTCATTCTGTTCATTGCTTCCTTTGCCTCAGGTACGTTGGTCTTGTTAGAAGAACTGTTGTTTGCCATAATAACACGCCTCCTTGGTTAATATTTGCCGCTGCTTTCATGTTTAGTAGTGCGCGGCTTGTTTTGTGTTACGTTCCTAGTATGTGCCTGAAAAACGATAATACACTAGCAGGTTCTGTGTATTATGGAAAATCATGACAATCTGTAAAAAATCAAATGAATTTCAGGACAAATTTAAACTTGTATAACAGGAATTTTCATACTATAATAGGCAGGTAAATAAGTAAAAAAGGAGTTTTTTATGAGAGTAATTGCCGGAAAAGCCAGAAGGCTTCTCCTGAAAACCATAGATGGACTGGATACCAGACCGACAACAGACCGGATCAAGGAAACTTTGTTTAATATGATCCAGACAGAACTTCCAGATTGCCGTTTCCTGGATTTATTTGCCGGAAGCGGAGCAATTGGGATAGAAGCATTAAGCCGTGGTGCCAGTCATGCCGTTTTTGTAGAGAAAAACCAGAAAGCGGCAGATTGTATTCGGGAAAATTTAAAACGCACCTATCTGGAAGAAGATGCTACGGTGATGGTATGTGATGCGGTCACCGCCTTGAAACGGATGGAAGGAAAACAGGAAACATTCCATATTGTCTTTATGGATCCGCCCTATAATCAGGAACTGGAACTGGAAGTTTTGAAATATCTGGAAACATCTTCCCTGATTGACCATTCTACTTTGATCATTGTAGAAGCATCTTTGGGGACTGATATGAGTGCAGCTGTGCAAATGGGATACCAGATTCAGAAAGTAAAGACTTATAAAACAAATGAACACATATTTCTTACAAAAGGAGAACAGTCATCATGACAAAAGCAATTTATCCGGGGAGTTTTGATCCTGTGACCCTGGGACATTTGGATATTATTGAGCGCAGTGCCGCAATCATGGATAAAGTAATTGTGGGAGTTCTGGTGAATCATGCAAAATCTCCGTTGTTTTCTGTGGAAGAACGTGTTAATATGTTAAGGGATGTAACTTCTCATCTGCCCAACGTGGAAGTAAAGTCATTTGGAGGACTGACCATAGACTTTGCCCGGGAAAACGGAGCGAAGACCATTATCAGAGGATTGCGGGCTATTACAGATTTTGAATATGAACTGCAGTTGTCTCAGACAAACCGTGTTATGGCTCCGGAAATCGATACACTGTTTATGACCACAAGCTTAAATTATTCTTATTTAAGTTCCAGCATGGTAAAAGAAATTGCCATGTATGGAGGTGACATTTCAGCTTTCCTTCCTCCTGATGTCGTAAAGCTGGTGCAGGAGAAGATGATAAGTATAAAGAAAGGTTAAGGGAGTATTATGAGCAGCAGGATTGAGCAATTGATTAACGAAATTGATGAATATATTGAAGGTTGTAAGCCAAAGGCATTTTCCAATACGGAAATTATCGTAAACAGAGATGAAATGCAGGATTTGTTGGGAGAGTTGCGTCTCCGTATCCCTGATGAGGTAAAACGTTACCAGAAGATTATCAGCAATCAGGAGGCAATCCTTTCAGATGCGCAGGCACAGGCACAGGCAATGCTTGCTCAGGCTCAGACCCAGACAGCAGAATTAGTAAATGAGCATGAAATCATGCAGCGGGCATACGCACAGGCCAATGAAGTCGTAGAACAGGCACAGGCACAAGCTAATGATATTATCAATAAAGCAATCCAGGAAGCTGATGAAGTGCGCAGAGGTGCCATCCGTTATACAGATGATATGTTACAAAGCCTGCAGATGATCATCACCCACTCCATGGAAGGGGCTCAGGGACGTTTTGATGCTTTTATGCAGTCCATGCAATCCAGCTGCGATATCGTGTCCTCTAACCGCAATGAACTTGCAGGAAGTCTTGTCAGCCAGGAATCTTCCAACGAAAAGCAAGAAGAACCATCATAATCAGACAGGAAAGACTTGCATGCAGCAATTTCCATAGTACATAATGCCGGATTGACAGTCCGGCATTTTTTTGTGCCTGTGAAGAGGTAAGTACGCTTTTTGTCTGAAAGATGCCGGAAAATCCGCCAAAAGAAGCTGCAAAAGCTACAGCTGCGGCCATGAAAGGTCCAGACAGCCATAACTTTAAGGAGTGGATCCCTGTTGTAATCTCTGTGATTCCCAGGATACAGGCGTTTAGTTTCGGAGACAGAGGTGATATTGCCTGGATGTAACAGGCCAGAATAGAGAAAGCCATGATATATCCCCCAATCTTTACCATCGCTTCCAGCCCCTGCATGAATGCCTTATCAAATGAAAACGTTCCCGGATCCGGTTGGGAATTGATATTCCAGGAAGGTTTTTTCGTATACCCATAAAAATGGGAAGCAAGCAAAGCAACCGGCAGGATTGGAAGATAAATGGCAGTAAGAAAGATGGCAGGAGAGCAGACAGTGTCCAGCCCGGCCATGGCATATCCCAGCAGAAACATGGGGCTGGGATGGTTGCTCACGGCCAGCAGGTAGTTGCCTTCTTCAGGGGAAATCATGCCGTATGACAAAAAATCCCGGCAGTTTTTCGCCCCCATAGGATAACCGCATAAAAGACCGGATAAAAACACATAACTGCCTTCCTGAGAGAATCCCAGGATACCGTGGAGAATCGGGCGGAACGGTTTCGTGAACAGTGAGATGCCTCCAAAAGAAACAATCGCCCCGGAACAGATCATAAAGGGGAGAAGAGTGGGCAGAATGACTCCGGCCCATAAGGTGAGTCCGTTTTTTGCTCCCGTCAGGGAAATATCAGGTCTCCACAGGAAAAGGCACAGAATCAGAATGGGAAATACGGATTTTTTCATAGCCACCGGAATACATTTGTTTATATCATGTATATGTGGAGGCATACTGTCTATGATTCTCATTTTTTTAACCCTGCTGGCCATGTTCCAGGCAGCTATGGTGGACTATCTGTATAATAATCCTCTGTATTATCAGTTAGATGAGAATACCTGGGAGACAGATGCTTTTCGTTCCCTCCTTCTGGGAGAACTTCTCAGCAGCGAAGAAATGATAGACTTAAACATTCTGACATCCCTGATGGTGGAACATGATTATGATTTGACTGGAATTACTTCCCTGGATTGCGACAGCCTGGGATTGCAGGCGGTGAAACCTGGAGAATATGAGAAGTTGAAGCAGGGATACTCTATGATTTTTTCTGATTTAAAATACTTCCCCATTCCACAGAATGAAGCGGCTGGCGTACCGGATATCTCCTATGAAAACAGCTGGGGCGATGGCCGGACCTATGGCGGAGAACGGACCCACGAAGGCTGTGATATCATGGGACAGGAACGCCCAAGAGGTTTTTATCCGGTAGTGAGCATGACAGATGGAACTGTGGAGAAAATAGGCTGGCTGGAACAGGGGGGATGGCGCATTGGAATCAGAAGTCCCTCCGGCGCTTATTTCTATTATGCCCATTTATATGATTACAGCCGGGAATGGTCGGAAGGTGATACGGTGCAGGCAGGGGAGCTTCTGGGATTTATGGGAGACAGTGGATATGGAAAAGAAGAAGGTACGGTAGGTAATTTCCCGGTACACCTGCATGTTGGCATCTATCTGAAAACCGACCATTATGAAGAGATGAGCGTAAACCCTTACTGGGTCCTCCGATATCTGGAAAAAAAGCGTCTCAAATCTTATTATCCATAAAGGGAAAGGCAGAAAAGTCCTGTTCATGGCAGAAAAAGTGTGATAGGATAGAAAAAGCGAAACAGGTTGGATAGAAGGAGAAGATATATGAAGACAGACGGACTTCCCGTTTCTTTTTTAGATGAAATGAAGCAGCTTTTAGGTGATGAATATGAAGATTACCTGAAAAGCTTTCAGATGCCCCATTTTTCCGGGATTCGCATCAATTCCCTGAAAATCACCAGCGAACACTGGCAGAAGATTGCTCCATTTCCCACAGAGCCGGTTCCCTGGACACCAAACGGATATTACTATGAAGAGGAGATAAAACCTTCGAAAGACCCATACTATTTTGCCGGGCTGTATTATCTTCAGGAACCCAGTGCCATGCTTCCGGCTGCTGTTCTTCCTGTAATTCCCGGTGACCGGGTGCTGGACCTTTGTGCTGCTCCGGGAGGAAAAAGTACAGAACTGGGGGCCAGGCTGCAGGGCCAGGGAGTTTTATTTTCCAATGATATCAGCCATTCCCGTGCAAAAGCCCTGCTGAAGAATCTGGAATTATTTGGAATCCCCAATATTTGTGTGACCAGTGAAACGCCGGAAAAACTGGCTCAGGAGCTTCCTGAATATTTTGATAAGATTCTGGTAGATGCTCCCTGTTCGGGAGAAGGTATGTTCCGGAAAGATGAGACCATGGTAAAAGACTGGCTGGTCCATGGCCCCGGTTATTATGGACCGATACAGAAGCAGATTCTGGAGGCGGCAGCAGCGCTTTTGGCTCCTGGAGGAGTTATGGTGTATTCCACCTGTACCTTTTCGGTTCAGGAAAATGAAGAATCCGTATCCTGGCTTCTTTCCCGGCACAAAGACCTGGAATTAGTGCCTGTTCCCAGGTTTTCTGGTGCAGCGGACGGGATAGGATTGACCGGCTGTATCCGTCTGTTCCCTCACCGCATAAAAGGAGAAGGTCATTTTCTTGCCATGATCCGCAAGAAAGGAACCCGACTTCGTAATGAAGGTCACCGGAAGCCAGATATTTCCTCCCAGGAAAAGCCCTATGCCCTGACAGAGGATTCCAGACAGCTGCTTGCTGACTTGTTGCAGGCGCTTTCCGGTTCAGAAAAGCAGCTGTTTCACCGAGATGGATTTTTGTACCTGCTTCCAAAAGACACATGGATTCCCAAAAACCTGCGTTTTCTGAGAACAGGCCTTTTATTGGGAGAGCTGAAGAAAGGCAGGCTGGAACCATCTCAGGCATCGGCGATGGCCCTTACTCTGACAGGAGCCGCCTCTTTTTCGCCTCTCAATCTGCGTCGGGGAGATGAGCGCATTATCCGTTATCTGAAGGGAGAAACGATTGCCCTTCAGGATTCAGAAATCGCCAAAGGCTGGCGGCTGGTATGTATAGATGGATTTCCTCTGGGCTGGGGAAAGGAAAGCGGCTCCATGCTGAAAAACAAATATTATCCGGGCTGGCGCTGGCAATAAATGCCCATAAGGAGTATGTGATATGACAGAGAAAACCAAGAGGCTGGACAAGTTTCTGACAGAGATGACAGACCTTACCAGGACTCAGGCAAAGGAAGCTGCCAGAAAGGGAAGGATTACAGTAAATGGAACTGTAGTCAGAAAAACAGACGGAAAAATTTCTCCTGAAACGGATACTGTTACCCTGGACGGCAGAGAAATCCGATACACTCGTTTTGAATATTATATGTTAAATAAGCCTCAGGGAGTGGTATCCGCCACAGAAGATGGCAGATATCCCACAGCGGTGGAGCTGATCACCGGAAGACAGCGAAAAGACCTGTTTCCTGCCGGACGGTTAGATCTGGATACAGAAGGTCTGCTTCTGATTACCAATGACGGGGACCTGGCACACCGTCTTCTGTCACCGAAAAAGCACGTGGATAAAGTTTACTATCTGCATTTTCAGGGGATGCTTCCTTCCGATGCGGAACAGACCTTTCAGGATGGAATCATTCTGGAAGACGGGACAAAAACCCGTCCTGCGGACCTTACCATCCTATCATCCGACAAGAATGGGGGAAAAGCCCGTCTGACCATAAGGGAAGGAAAGTACCATCAGGTAAAACGTATGCTGGAAGCCTGCGGATGCAGGGTGACATACTTGAAACGGCTTTCCATGGGAAGTCTTTCATTGGACGAACAGTTAAAACCGGGGGAATACCGCCCATTGACAGAACTAGAAATCAAACAGTTAAAAGGGGAATCATGATAGATCAATTCTTGAACCATAAAAAAGCACTTTTATTTGATCTGGATGGCACACTGGTAGATTCCATGTGGATGTGGAAAGCCATTGATGTGGAATATCTGGGCCGCTTTGGCCTGACCTGTCCGGAAGATCTGCAAAAATCCATTGAAGGCATGAGTTTTTCGGAGACAGCCGCCTATTTCCAGAAACGGTTTCAGATGGACCGGACCATCGAAGAAATCAAACAGGACTGGGTAGAAATGTCTCTGGATAAATATAAACACCAGGTCCCTCTGAAAAAGGGTGGTCTGGAATTACTAAACTGGGCATCTGATCGGGGAATCAAATTAGGAATCGCCACCAGCAACGGAAGAGATATGGTGGATGCCGTGTTAGAATCTCTGGAAATCCGGCAATATTTTGACTGTGTGGCAACAGCATGTGAAGTGGCCTCCGGAAAACCAGCTCCGGATATTTACCTGAAAGTGGCAAAAAATCTGTCCGTAGATCCTGCTGACTGTGTGGTATTTGAAGATGTCCCGGCAGGTATCCAGGCAGGAAAAGCCGCCGGTATGACCGTGATTGCTGTTTACGATGATTTTTCTTCTCATATGGAACAGGAAAAACGGCAGCTGGCAGACCGATATATTGATAGTTTTCTGGACCTGTTCCAGGAATGATGATTGAACGATAAAGGAGAATGTTTATGATACATGATTATCTCCCTATAACAAGGGCCGATATGGAACGGCGGGGATGGGAAGAATGTGATTTTGTCTATGTTACCGGAGATGCCTATGTGGACCACCCATCTTTTGGAACTGCCATTATCAGCCGTCTGCTGGAATCCCGAGGCTACCGTGTGGGAATTATTGCCCAGCCTGACTGGAAAGAACCGGCAAGTATTTCTGTCCTTGGCAGACCCAGACTGGGCTTTTTGGTCTCAGCCGGCAACATGGATTCCATGGTAAACCATTATTCCGTATCAAAAAAACGGCGTTCCAAGGATTCCTATACCCCTGGCGGAGAGATGGGACGCCGTCCTGACTATGCAACAATTGTATACTGTAATCTGATACGCCGTACCTATAAAGATTGCCCTATCATTATCGGAGGAATAGAGGCCAGTTTAAGGCGGCTGGCTCATTATGATTACTGGTCCAATAAATTAAAACGTTCTATTTTACTGGATTCCCAGGCAGATCTGATCTCCTATGGTATGGGAGAGCATTCCATTGTAGAAATTGCAGATGCATTAAATGCCGGGATTTCCGTAAAAGATATTACGTTTATTGACGGTACTGTATTTAAGACCACGGATTTAAGCTGTACCTATGACTATCAGATGCTTCCTTCTTATGAAGAAATGAAACAGAATAAGCGGACTTATGCTGAAAGCTTTTATATCCAATACTGTAATACGGATCCTTTTTCCGGCAAAAGGCTGGTAGAGCCTTATGGAAAAGAATATGTGGTTCAGAATCCGCCTGCAAAGCCTTTAACGACGGAAGAAATGGACGAAGTATATGCTCTTCCCTATATGCGCAATTACCATCCTTCTTATGAAGAGGCAGGTGGAATTCCTGCGATCCGGGAGGTGAAATTCAGTCTGATCAGTAACCGGGGCTGTTTTGGTGCCTGCAGTTTCTGTGCTCTTACCTTCCATCAGGGCCGCATCATTCAGGTGCGGAGCCACGAATCCTTAGTGGACGAAGCCACGCTTTTGACAGAGGAACCTGATTTTAAAGGATATATCCATGATGTGGGCGGTCCTACCGCCAATTTCCGTTTTCCTGCATGTGAAAAACAGTTATCCAAGGGCGCCTGTCCCAATAAACAGTGTCTGTTCCCGAAACCTTGTAAGAATCTGAATGCAGACCATACAGATTATCTGCTGCTTTTAAAAAAGCTCCGGGAGATTCCAAAAGTAAAAAAAGTATTCATTCGTTCAGGAATCCGTTTTGATTATTTGCTGGCAGATAAGAGCCGGCAGTTTTTGAGAGAGCTTTGTCAGTATCATGTAAGCGGGCAATTAAAAGTAGCACCTGAACATGTTGCAGATGCGGTTCTTTCTAAAATGGGAAAACCAGAGAATAGCGTATACCGCCAATTTGTGGAAGAATATAACAAAATGAATCAGAGGCTCGGGTTAAAGCAGTATCTGGTCCCGTATCTGATGTCTTCCCATCCAGGCTCTTCCCTGAAAGAAGCGGTGGAACTGGCTGAATATTTAAGAGATCTGGGATATATGCCGGAGCAGGTCCAGGATTTTTATCCTACACCATCCACCATATCTACCTGTATGTATTATACCGGCCTGGATCCCAGAACGATGGAAGAAGTTTATGTACCTGTTAATCCCCATGAAAAGGCCATGCAGAGGGCATTGATCCAGTACCGGAATCCTAAGAATTATGACCTGGTATCAGAAGCTCTTCATAAAGCCGGACGCACAGATCTGATCGGATTTGATAAAAAATGCCTGATACGGCCAAGGGGGCTGACCGGAAAGCCAGGCGGAATCTCACGGAACCAGGGCAAAGGAGAACCTTCCAAAACAGGGAAGAAGAAAAAGACGATTCGAAATATCCATAAAAAAGTAAAGCGCTGACAGTCAGGAAAAACCGGCAGTCAGGAAGGAGAGTTTATGAAGATAGCGATTGTCACCGGAGCATCGTCCGGTATGGGACGGGAAATGGTCCGTCAGATTGGGGACCGTTTTGGACGTATAGATGAAATCTGGGTAGTAGCCAGAAGAGAAGACAGGCTGCAGGAACTGAAATCCAGGGTTCCAGCTCCGTTAAGGATATTTCCGCTGGATCTTACCGATCAGGATGCCAGAAAAAAACTGGAACAGGAATTAAAAGATAAAAATCCAGAAATCATATTTCTCGTCAATGCATCCGGATATGGAAAAATCGGACCCGTAGGAAGCATTTCTCCGGAAGAAGAGAGTGGAATGGTACATTTAAATTGTGAGGCTCTTTGCTATGTGACACATATCTGCTTACCTTATATGGCAAAAAACAGCCGGATCATACAATTCGCATCAGCTGCATCCTTTCTTCCCCAGCCAGGCTTTGCTATTTATGCGGCCACAAAATCCTTCGTTCTCAGTTACAGCCGGGCTCTGAACTGTGAACTGAAAAACAGGGGTATCTGCGTAACGGCAGTTTGTCCCGGACCGGTCAATACAGAGTTTTTTCAGATTGCAGAAACCACAGGAAACATTCCTTTTTACAAAAAGCTGGTAATGGCGGATGAAAAACGGGTCACCTCAAAAGCTCTTCGGGACAGCATGATGGGAAAAACCGTTTCTATATACGGTATGGGAATGAAAGCATTCTTCCTTCTAACCAAATTGCTCCCTCATGAATGGCTGCTTCGTATCATGGTGAGGCTGTAAGGAGGAAATCATGAAAAACAGACGAGAAAAAGGGCAGTATGGATATCGGACATACCGAAAAAAAATACAGATTTTGGAAGTCTTATTTGGTGTCGCTATGATCCTGATCCAGTTAGGAGCCAGATATGTTACAGATAACCAGGCAGCAAAAAATATTCTTACGGTTATGGCAATCCTTTCTGTTCTTCCCATGGCCAATGTGGCTTCTCCGTTGCTTGCTGCATGGAAATACCGGACGCCTCCGGAAGAATTTTACCATCAGGTACAGAAATATGAATCTGCCTGCTGCATCTTATATGATTTAATACTGACTTCAAAAGAAGCCATAATGCCTGTAGATGCCGCTGCGGTCCATCCTCAGGGAGTATATCTGTACTGCAGTTCCGCAAAAACCGACTGTAAAAAAGGAGAAAAATTTTTAAATGAATTATTTGCAGCCCATCGTTTGGATCCGAAGGTAAAGCTGATTCAGGATAAAAAGGCTTTTTTTAACCGCCTGGAATGTTTAAAACCAGCGACAGAATATGAAGATGACGGAAGTGTGGAATATACCAGAGAACTGTTAAAACAGATTTCTATGTGAGAAGAAACGGAGGCATACCGATGAAAGAGCTGACCGTTACCAATAATGAATCCGGACAAAGACTGGATAAACTTTTGACAAAATATCTCAATCTTGCCGGAAAAGGCTTTATCTACAAAATGATACGGAAAAAAAATATAACCCTCAATGGGAAAAAATGTGATGGGTCTGAAAAAGTGAAAGAAGGGGACCGGATATGCCTGTTCCTTTCTGATGAAACCATTGCCAAATTTTCACAGGTACAGATCCAGGAAGTGAAAAAAGTCAGCTTGGATATTCTTTATGAAGATGAACACATTATGATGATCAATAAACCGGCCGGGATGTTGTCTCAAAAAGCGGCAGATTCTGACGAATCTCTGGTAGAATATATGATATCTTATCTAATGGAATCCGGAGCTCTCAGCGAAGAATCCATGCGGGCTTTTCGGCCTTCTGTATGCAACCGCCTTGACCGCAATACCAGCGGTATTGTGATAGCAGGAAAAACATTAGGCGGATTGCAGGCTATGAGTGCAGTCTTAAAAGACAGGAGTATCCATAAATATTACCGCTGCATGGTCTGTGGAGATGTAAAAGAAACCTGCCGGATCAGAGGGTACCTGAAAAAAAATGAAGCTACCAATCAGGTATCTGTTTTTCGGGAACCGGTTCCTGACAGTCTCCCCATTGAGACGGAGTATATTCCTCTATCAGGGAATGGAAGATACACCCTTCTCCAGGTAACCCTGATTACAGGCCGTTCCCATCAGATCAGAGCTCATCTGGCATCTATCGGCCATCCTATCGTGGGAGACCCCAAATATGGGAATCAGGAAATAAACCGGGAAATGAAACGGCGGTATGGAATTATTTCCCAGATGCTTCATGCATGGAAAATCATCATGCCCTCCAATGTACCGGAACCTTGCAGTTATCTGAAAGATAAGTCGTTTACTGCCCCGGTACCATCCCAGTTTGAGCGTTTTATGGCAGGAGAGAAGATATAATGGGAACCTGGAATACAAGAGGGCTTCGTGGCTCTACATTGGAAGAGCAGATCAACTATACCAATGAAAGTTACAGGGAAAAACACCTGGCGTTGATACAGAAAATACCAACCCCTATTACTCCTGTAGAAATTGATAAACAGAAACGTCACATTACTCTGGCATATTTTGGGCAGAAAAGTACTGTGGATTATATTGGTGCGGTACAGGGAATCCCGGTATGTTTTGATGCCAAAGAATGTGCAGAATCTACGTTTCCCCTGCAGAATGTCCATTCCCATCAGATCCAGTTTATGAAGGAATTTGAAGAACAGGGAGGAATTGCATTCCTGATTCTATGTTATACCAGAAAAAATGAAGTGTATTATATGCCGTTTTCCCATATTTATCATTTCTGGAAGAGAATGGAAGAGGGGGGAAGAAAAAGTTTCACTTATGATGAAATTGATAAGTCCTATCGCTTACGGTCCCATAAGGATATGCTGATCCATTATCTGGAAGGAATCCAGAGGGACCTGGAAAGCAGAGAATAAAGGAAAAACAGAAAGGAGACTCACGGATGAGCGCAGCAGAAAAGTTTTTAAGGTATGTCACTTATGACACCCAATCGGCAGAAGACGCTGGACAAATTCCCAGCACGGATAAACAGCTGGTCCTGGCAGGACAGCTGGCAAAAGAACTGACGGAACTGGGAGTACAGGATGTAACGGTAGATGACCACGGATATGTATTTGGAACCATTCCCGCAAATATCGAGAAAAAAGTTCCTGTATTGGGATTGATCGCCCATATGGATACCGCTCCTGTAGTATCAGGAAAAGATGTAAAGCCTCAGATTATAGAACATTATGATGGCTCTGATATTATACTGAATCATCAGTTAAATATTTCCATGAAAGCAGAAGAATATCCCTGCCTGTCCCATTATGTGGGAAATGATCTGATCGTAACAGATGGGACCACACTGTTAGGAGCCGATGATAAAGCAGGAATTGCCGAGATCATGGCTCTGGCTGAATATCTGACAACAAATCCGGATATTCCCCATGGTACGATCAAAATCGGTTTTACCCCTGATGAAGAAGTGGGCCATGGAGCGGATCTGTTTGATGTAAAATCCTTTGGAGCAGATGTTGCCTACACAGTAGATGGTGGTCCTTTGGGAGAACTGGAATACGAAAATTTTAACGCTGCTTCCGCAAAAGTCTTTTTTAAAGGTTTCAGCATTCATACCGGATCTGCAAAAGGAAAAATGGTCAACGCCTCTCATCTGGCAATGGAATTTCATTCCATGTTGCCAGCAGCAGAGACACCTGCCCATACAGAAGGATATGAAGGTTTTTATCATCTGAACCATATAAGCGGAGAGGTTGAGACAGCACAGCTGGATTACATTATCAGAGACCACGATAAGGACCTGTTCGAAAAGAGAAAAGAACTGTTTCAGAAAATTGCCGGATATCTGAACGGGAAATATGGAGAAGGGACTGTTCGCCTGGATATTAAAGACACTTATTACAACATGAAGGAAAAAATCAAACCACATATGTATCTGATCGATCTGGCAAAAGAGGCTATGGCCGATATGGGAATAGAACCTATTATTTCCCCCATTCGTGGCGGTACCGACGGCTGCCGGCTTTCTTATAAAGGGCTACCGTGTCCAAACCTGGGAACAGGCGGTGAAAATTTCCATGGAAAATATGAGTTTATCAGTATTCAGTCTATGGAGAAAACGGTGGAACTTTTAGCATGTATTGTAAAAAAATTTGTATCCTACGAATTTAACAAAGAGTAATTGCAACTATATAACGCAAAAAGGGAGCAGATCTGATTTCTGCTCCCTTTTTAATACCATCATCTTACAGATCAATCCAGAGGCGTATAGCCATAGCTGTTGACAATCGCATCTAATTTAACATGTTCCTTGCAATCCGGGCAATCATGAGGATCGGAAAGACGGAAATCCGGAATATCATCAACACTGAATACCGCATTTACCGGATGTCCTTCAATCTCATCTACCACGCCGAAAATAACAGAGATTCCTTCCACGATTCCACCATAGGATTCAATGCAGCGCAGGCTCTTCACAATCGTATGTCCGGACATGGCGCTGGCAAGAACAACCAGAACATGTTTGTCTTTCAACATCGGTTTGATATTTTCCCGAACAACCATCTGGCCAGCAGAATCAAATTCCGGGCTGATGATATAGCTTGTCTTATGAAGATTAGTCGTATTGAATCCCATACTGGACAATTCTTTTGCCACATAAGCACCGATCACTTCACAACCATCCATACAGATAATCGTATCAATGGTTTTTTTCGTTGCAAAAGCTTTGGAATACTGGAGCAGTTCTTCGCTTACACCGAAAGATCTGGATAATTCCACACGGTTCACATATTTCTTTACCATTGCTTTAGCTACTGCCTCAGCATTCGTCTGGCGCATTTTCAAAGAGGTCATGTCAATATAATAATTTACATGGAACCTATCAGAAGAGAAGTGCCCTTTTGTTACCTTTAATGCCAGTCTGTTGTCATCTTTGGCATATATTTTTACTGCCTTTCCCATGCTCATAAATAAATCCTCCTCTTGGTTTATTTTAGAAATAGAAATTACCGCTTTTTTCTAGTATACTGGATATTTGTCAAGAATACCATAACGAAGGTTAAGTTTTTGGTAATTTCAATAAATAATATCGTTTTTTCCGTCAATAACCGCCTGGAGAAATTCCGGCTTGCGTAAAATAATCCCCCGGCTGTCTTTCGATATATATCCTAAGCTTTTCATTTTTGCCATGATCCGTGAGACCGTTACAGAATGAGTTCCCAGATATTTGGCAAGTTCTGCGTAAGTAAAAAAACGGGGAACAATCATCAGACCATCTGACGGATTTGCCACACTTAATAGCAGCCTGCACAAACCGGTCACGGCAGATTCGTCCATACGCCGGTGAAAATGGGCCAGGACCTCATAGTAATTATCTGCCAGCGTCTGCATGAGAAAGTTGGTAAAATCAGGACTGGTTCTCAAAAGAGACTGGAAGATATCATAGCTGATCCGGTAAAGCGTACAAGGGGTCCTGGTAATGATCGTAAATTCCAGAGAGCGGTTGCTGGAACTCATGAGCAGCTGATTAAAACCTATGATACGTTTCGGATAAAAATAAAGGAAAACCGCTTCTTCCCCTTTTTTTGTAATACTGGTAAGGGCGCAGATCCCTTCTTCTAAAAGGTAGAAATAATTGCCTCCGGGAGTCCGCCGGCTGATGTTGAGATACACATTTTTTTCAAGGTGTATTTTGGTTCCGTTTTGGGTGAGAAGCTCTAAAAAAGACTCATTCATATTGCGTACCTCCCAATTTTTATCTGTGTTTACTATAACATATTCTTGTGAAAAAAACTACAAAAAATATCACAATAAATAACCTATGTTATATTTTTATTACCAGTTTTATGGTATTATTGTTGTAAGTGTGGCAGCCTTAAGTTTTAATGGTTGTTACATATTTATTGCTTTATCTGTTATGAAATTGACAAAAAAAATAACCTAAAGAGGGGGAAAAGTATCGTGTCCAATTCAACAGACAAAAAAAACACAATGACTATCGTTCACTCAATCATCGGTGTGGCTATTATGCTGTTTTTCCGGTATCTGCCTATTAGCCTTCCGGAAATCACACCCATCGGCATACAGGTGGTAGGAATCTTCATCGGCACCCTGTATCTCTGGACCTTTATCGATCCGTTATGGGGCAGTTTGATGTCTATTGCCATGTTGGGATTTTCTGATTATATGCCCATGTCAGGAATCATTAAGGAGGCTTTTGGTTCTCCGGTTACCCAGCAGGTTTTCTTTTTGATGATCATGTCCGGTGCTCTTGTATATTATAAGATCACTCTTTACATAGGAAGATTTTTCCTGACCCGTAAAGTTACCAATGGCAAACCCTGGCTTCTGGTATTTGTAGTCTGCCTGGGAAGTTATCTGATTGCCGGCTTTATTAACTGCTTTACCGCCATTTTCCTGTTCTGGCCAATCCTTTATGATATTTTTGAGGAGGTTGGGTACAAGAAAGGGGATGCGTTCCCAAGAGTCATGCTTACTTTAGTCGTGGTTTCTGCATTGATCGGATTCCCTATGGCACCTTATATGCAGAACGGTCTTGCTCTGTTGACAAACTTTGCTACTATTACGGCAAATATTCCTGGCGGACCAGTTGTGGTAAATAATGCAGCTTATATGGCAGTTGCAATTATCCTTGGAATGGTAATGCTGGTTGCCAATGTCCTGTTCTCAAAATTTGTGATCCGTCCGGATGTATCCAAACTGAAAAATTATGACGTGGAAACTCTGAACAAACATCCGCTTCCGCCTATGGATGCACAGCAGAAGGTGATTACAGGTGGATTTGTTGTTCTGATCCTGTGCCTGATGATTCCCAGCCTGCTTCCGTCACTTCCTGGAATGGCTTTCCTGACTGAAAACAGCTACGGACTCTGTATCTTTGTAGTGGCTTTACTGGCAGCTATTCAGATCAATGGAAAATCCGCACTGGAAATTCCAAAAGTTGTAGCTACCAATGTAAACTGGGGCGCTTATTTCATCATTATGGCAGCAATCCTTCTTGGAAATGTACTGACCAATGACTCAACCGGTGTATCTGCATTCTTAAGCGTAGTTCTTTCCCCGATTTTCCAGGGAATGTCATCTACCGTATTTATTATCCTGTTGCTGTTTATGGCCTGTGTACTGACAAACGTATGCAACAGCCTGGTAATCGGTATGATCCTTCAGCCGGTAGTAGTTACTTATTGTGTACAGTCCGGAGCAAATCCAGCTCCTATTGTTACATTGTTGATCCTGTTCGTATTGCTTTCTGCAGCAATTACTCCTGCAGCATCTCCATTTGCAGCTATCCTGCACAGTAATAAAGAATGGGTTCCGACAAAATATGTATATCAGTACACCGTTCCTTATGTATTGATCGAGTTTGTGCTGGTACTGATTGTTGGTATTCCGCTGGCAAACATTTTAATGTAATATATTTGCAATTTTGTGTGATTAAGAGAGGAGATATGCAAAAATGGCACAGTATGACGTAATTATTATTGGAGCTGGTCCTGCCGGCATGACAGCAGCGATTTATGCGGCTAGAGCGGATATGAACGTTCTGCTCCTTGACAAACTGGCCCCTGGCGGTCAGATTATCAATACGAATGAAATCCAGAATTATCCAGGTGTTGGAACAATCAATGGAGCTGAGCTGGCTTATCAGATGTTTGAACACACTCAACAGTTCGATACCATTACCTTCGATTACGGAACCGTGAAAGAAATCCGCGAAGATGGAACCGATAAGATTGTTGTCTGTGAAGAGGATGGAAAAGAATTTACTGCGAAATCTATTATCCTGGCAACTGGAACAAGACCAAGATGTCTGGAGATCCCAGGAGAAGACAAGTTCCGTGGAAACGGAATCAGCTGGTGTGCAATCTGCGATGGTGCTCAGTACCGTGACAAAGATGTCGTTGTCATCGGTGGTGGAAATTCTGCAGTAGAGGAATCTATCTTCCTCGCCGGAATGGTAAAATCCCTGACAATCGTAACCATGTTTGATCTGACAGCTGATCCGATTGCATGTGACAAACTGAGAGCTATGGATAATGTTACGATTTATCCGTATCAGGATATTCTGGATTTTGAAGGAGATACCAAGATTACCGGTGTACATTTTAAATCTACTAAGACCGGAGAGGAAAACCATGTAGCCTGCGATGGTGTGTTTGAATATATCGGACTGACTCCTACCACAGAATTTCTGAAAGACAGTGGTCTGTTGAATGATTTCGGATATGTAGAAGTAGATGAGAAAATGCACACGAAAAAAGAAGGATTCTTCGGTGCAGGCGATTGCGTAACCAAGAATCTTCGCCAAGTGATCACAGCCTGTGCTGACGGGGCAATCGCTGCTCAGGAAGCTTCCCATTATGTAAAGAATCTGGAAGGCTGAACCATCAGATGCTGATATCCGGTGCTGTACTTGAACAGCGCCGGACAGACATAAAGAAAAAGACAGAATAAGAAAGGAAGAGTTATTATGTTAAAGGAAGTAAACAGTGCTGAATTTAAGGAACTGGCTGGAAAGGGACTGGTATTGGCAGACTTTTTCTCTACCACCTGCGGACCGTGCAAAATGCTCAGCTTTGTTCTGAAAGATGTAGAAAAAGAATTTGGCGATGATCTGGCAATCCTGAAAGTGGACTTTGACCAGAATAAAGAACTGACAGCAGAATATGGAGTAAGCGGTTACCCCACTCTGATCCTTCTGAAAGATGGTGCGGAAGTTGGACGTCTTCAGGGACTTCAGCAGAAACCTGTTATCGTAAAACTGGTTCAGGACAACAAATAAACCAAATTTAAAACTAAATTCACAGGAGGGTAAAAACATGGCAGTAAACTATTCTTTTGATGAACATCTGATTGACAAGCAGGCAAAGGCCGAAGAGGAAATGCTGAAAAAATTTGAGGCAGGCCATTATACGATCCAGGATCCACTGGTTGTATATAATGCTTACTTAATCAATCCGCTTTCTGCTGTTGTTTGCTTTGAGACAGAAGAAGAAGTTGCAGTTACGGTTACCGTACTTGGAAAAACTCCTCAGGGAAATATGGGACATACATTCCCGAAGGCAAAGAAACATGTACTTCCTATTGTAGGACTTTATTCTGATTATCAGAACAAAGTAGAGATCCGTGCATACCGCGGAGAGTCCAATGTGATCACCATTGATGTTCCAGATGTCTTTGATGGAAAGAAAGTAATCTATTCCATGGACACTACACCAGAATATCTGCAGGATAACGTAATTTTAGTATCTCCTGCAGGAGAAGACCTGGCTGTAGCATTTGACTATGCAGGAGATGCCAGATGGCATATGAATGTTCCTTGTGTATTTGATGTAAAGAGACTTCGCAATGGAAACCTGATCATGGGAAGCAGCCGTGTTATCCAGATGCCATATTATATGTCCGGTCTTTATGAAATCAGTCCCTGTGGAAAAATTTATAAAGAATTCCGTGTACCTGGTGGCTATCATCATGATGAATTTGAAATGGAAGATGGTAATATCCTGTGCCTGACAGAAGACCTGAGAAGTGAAACCGTAGAGGATATGTGCGTACTTCTGGATCGGAATACCGGTGAAATCCTGAAAACCTGGGATTATAAGCATTTCCTGAACCCGGAAACAGTAAGCCATTCTGGAAGCTGGTCTGCTCATGACTGGTTCCACAATAATGCAGTATGGTATGACAAGAATACCAATTCTCTGACTTTTTCCGGACGTCATGTAGATGCCATGGTAAATATTGATTTCGAGACAGGTGACCTGAACTGGATCATTGGTGATCCGGCAGGCTGGCCTCAGGATATGGTTGATAAATACTTCTTTAAGCCAGTTGGCAACAATTTTGAATGGCAGTATGAGCAGCACGCCTGTGTGGTTACTCCAAGCGGAGATGTAATGTGCTTTGATAACCATCATTATGGACACAAGGAAGTAGAAAGAGACCAGTTCCTGCCTGCAAAAGACAGCTACTCCAGAGGCGTACGCTACAAGATCAATACCAAAGATATGACCATCGAACAGGTATGGCAGTATGGCAAGGACAGAGGTGCTGAGTTCTTCTCCCCATATATCTGTAACGTAGAATACTACAATGAAGGACATTATATGGTTCATTCCGGTGGTATTGCATACGATGCAGATGGCAATCCATCTGAAGCTTTAGGCGCTTTCGCTAAGAACAATGGCGGACAGCTGGAATCCATTACCGTGGAAATCTGCGATAACAAAAAGATGCTGGATCTTCATGTTCCTGGTAACTACTACAGAGGTGAGAAACTGAAACTGTACAGTGATGGAATCAATCTGGAACTTGGCAAAGGTCAGATTCTCGGTCAGATGGGTGTAACCAAAGAATTTGAAACAGAAATTCCGTTGGAGAACTCCGGTGAAATGCTTCCTGATTCCTGCAATGCAAGGGTAGAAGACGAAATCGACCGTTTCACATTCTTCTCCCGCTTTGAAAAAGGACAGCTGGTTATGCTGCTGCTGGAGCAGGGTGAAGAAGTTCACAGATACTTTATCTCTACGACAGCTGTTCCATTCCTGGCTATGTGCTGCGGAACCTTCCTGGATTCCGATGAAAGAAATACCAGAACCAGCATTAACAAGAATGGTTTGAAAGGCACTTACGACCTTCGCGTGATCGTTGATGACAAGAAATACGAGACGGGCGTACAGATTACCTGCTAAATTTAACATTCATTCAAATCTGATGTCCGTAAGCCTGCTTTCAAATCAGGCTTACGGACAGTCTTTCAGGAGGAATTATGGGCGTTTTATTTAAAGAAGTGGAACATATTATTGACCGTCAGTATCAGGCAGAACAGGAATTTCTTGCAGAATATGCAAAAGAAAAACATACAATAGCAAATCCTTATGTAAAACTGAATCCTTATTTGATTGCTCCTCTTACGGCACTGGTAATGTTCGAAAATGAAAAGCCAGCATTTGCGAAAGTAACCGTGAAAGGCAAAGAAAAAGCAGGAGATATGATGTACCGTCCGGTAAGTGATTCAGAACACATGGTTCTTCCGATTTACGGACTGTATGAAAATTATGAGAATACGGTAATCATCGAATTAAGCACAGGTGAAACCGCTACTCTTAAAATCAAAACAGAGCCTGCCGGTGAGAAATTGAAAAAGCCTACCAGTATGGAAACAACTTCCGAATATTTTCAGGATTTTGTTATGATGGTAAGCCCAACTTCTCCAGCATACACAGCTGCTTATGATTATGCAGGTGATGCCAGATGGTATAACACCCTGAACCTGGCATTTGATATTAAACGTGCCAGAAATGGCCGTTTGCTCATGGGTACGGACCGTCTGGTTGCTCCGCCTTATCACACCAGTGGTATTTATGAGATGGGCATGATCGGAAAGGTATATCGGGAATATAGAGTTCCGGGAGGGTACCACCATGATGAGTGGGAAATGGAAAATGGAGATATTTTAATCTTGACGCAATACCTTCCCCGTGGTACTGTAGAAGATGCCTGTGTGCTTGTGGATAGAAAAACAGGTAAAATCTTGAAAGAGTGGGACCATCAGGATGTACTTCCCGTATACCCTGTAGGCGGTTCCGGAAGTCAGGATAGCCATGACTGGTTCCATAATAATGCTGTCTGGTATGATAAAAAGACAAATTCCCTGACATTCTCCGGACGTCATCAGGATATCATCATAAACCGTGATTTTGAAACCGGTAAACTGAACTGGATCATTGGCGATCCAACCGGCTGGCCGGAAGATATGCAGAAATATTTCTTTAAGCCGGTGGGAGATGGAGATTTTGACTGGCAGTATGAACAGCATGCCTGCATGATTCTGCCTAACGGAGATGTGATGTGCTTTGATAATGGTCATTGGCGTTCCAAAATAAAGGAACAGTATCTGGAAGCAAAAGATAACTTCTCCCGTGGTGTTATCTATCGTATCAATACAGATGATATGACCATCGAACAGGTATGGCAGTATGGAAAAGAAAGAGGAGCGGAATTCTTCTCCACTTATATCTGTAACTGTGAATATTATGGAGAAGGTCACTATCTGGTTCATTCCGGTGGTATCGGCAAAAAAGATGGTGAATATCTGAATGTGCCAGGTGCTTCTATGTCTGAAGGAATCGAAAACGGTTCTGTACAGCTTAGTTCCATCACTGTGGAAGTAAAAGATGATGTTGTTATGTATGAAATGCATCTCCCTGCCAATTATTACCGTGCAGAAAAACTTCATCTGTATGATGAAGCTGACGAAGTGACTTTTGGCTGCGGAGAACGCCTGGGAAGCCTTGGTGTGACAGAGGAATTCTTAACAGAAGCGCCTGCTGAGGAAGCAGGTATGATTCCTGATGATTATCATGCAAAGATTGCCAAAGAAGCTGACCGCCTTGTGTTTAAGGCAAGTTTTGAGAAAGGCACTTTAGTCATGCTGAATCTGGAAGGAATCAATGGGGCTCCGAACAGGCACTATTTTGTACCAACCACGAAACGCCCGTTCCTGGCAATGTGTGTCGGCACATTCCTGGATCATGATCCAAGGGCGGTAGAGTTCCCGGTAAGCGGTGAGGGTATCCAGGGAACCTACAAGATTACCGTTACCATTGATGATAAGAAATATGAAACTGGAGTAGAAGTTACTTTCTAGTCAGCATATTCTCTGTAAGTTCATCAATGACATAAGACTTAGGGAGTTAGAAGAAAAAGGAGGATTCACTCAATGGGTTACAAAGTAAGCTTTGAAGAAGCGAACAAAATCTTTGCAAAGCTCCAGGATGAATACGAAATCTGGGCACCGAAAAGATTCGTAGGAAGAGGAAGATATTCCGATACTGACATGATCAAATACGACAAGGTGAATACCGTAGAAGAAATCGAATACAAAGAGAAATCCGATTTCCCTGCAAAAGAAGTGCTCACCCCAATTACGGAATCCCTGTTCTACTTTACAGAGGACGAGTTCATCGAAAGCAAAGCAACCAAGAAAAAATTACTGATTTTCATGAGACCGTGTGATATTCACGCACAGCATCATCAGGAGAAAATCTACCTTTCTAACGGTGACTTCACTGATATGTACTACAAGCGCATGAACGAAAAAGTAAAAATCGTCATGATGGAATGTACCACCGGCTGGGATACCTGCTTCTGTGTAAGCATGGGAACCAATAAGAGCGAAGATTATTCCATGGCAGTTCGTTTTGGTGAGGGAGAACTGACACTGGATGTGAAAGATGCTGACTTTGCTCCTTATTTTGAAGGCCAGGCTTCTGCTGACTTCAAACCGGATTATGTAAAAGAAAATGAACTTCATGTTGAGATTCCGGAAATCCCTAACAAAGATGTACTTCTGAAACTGAAATCTCATCCAATGTGGAATGAGTACAACAAACGTTGTATTTCCTGTGGCGCTTGTACCATTGCCTGCAGTACCTGTACCTGCTTTACCACCACTGACATCGTATACAATGAAAACGGCAGTGTTGGTGAGAGAAAGAGAACCTCTGCATCCTGTCAGATTAAAGGATTCACCGATATGGCTGGCGGCATGAGTTTCCGTAATACAGCTGGTGAGAGAATGCGTTATAAAGTGCTCCACAAGTTCCACGATTACAAAGCACGTTTTAAAGATTATCATATGTGCGTTGGCTGCGGCAGATGTATTGACAGATGTCCTGAGTATATCTCCATTGCAGCTACTGTTGATAAGATGGCAAAAGCGATTGATGAGATTGTAGCAGAAGAGAAATAATCAGGGAGAGGTGGATAAAGGATGAATAATATTGTTAAACCTGTCGCTTGCAAGATTCTTGAAGTGAAGAAAGAAAGCTTACATGAATGGACATTTAAAGTAGAAACAGATATTAAACCTTCCCATGGACAGTTCTTACAGCTTTCCATTCCGAAGGTTGGTGAGGCGCCTATTTCCGTCAGCGGTTACGGTGACGGCTGGATGGATTTTACGATCCGTTCTGTAGGTAAAGTTACTGATGTGATTTTTGACAAAAAGCCGGGAGATATTCTGTTCCTGCGCGGTGCTTATGGTCACGGCTGGCCGGTAGAAAAATTCCAGGGCAAACATATGGTAGTCATTACCGGTGGTACCGGACTGGCTCCTGTAAAGAGTATGCTGAATATGTTCTATGATAATCCTGACTATGTAAAGAGCGTGACTTTGATCAGTGGTTTCAAGAATGAAGAAGGCATCATCTTCAAGAACGATCTGGAAAGATGGAAAGAAAAATTCACAACCATGTATACCCTTGACAGAGATCAGAAAGAGGGCTGGAATACTGGTTTCGTAACAGAATTCGTATCCAAGGTTCCATTTAAGGATTTTGGAGAGGACTACGAAGTAGTAATCGTAGGACCGCCGCCAATGATGAAATTCACCGGACTTGAAGCTGTCAAGTGTGGTGTAAAGGAAGAGAAGATCTGGGTTTCCTTCGAGCGTAAGATGTCCTGCGCTGTTGGCAAATGCGGTCATTGCCGTATCGACGAGGTTTACGTATGCCTGGACGGTCCGGTATTCAATTATACACAGGCCAAATATCTGGTTGACTAAGGAAAGGGGCAAGGAAATATGAATCACGATATTGATATCAAGAAAGTTCGTATCAACTGTTACAGACAGTCCAAGGTTGCCGGAGAGTTCATGCTTCAGCTGCGTGTACCTGGCGCTTTGATCGATGCAAAACACTTAAGCATGGTTCAGGAAATCTGTGAGAGATGGGGTAACGGAACCTTCCATATGGGAACCAGACAGACTCTCAATATTCCTGGGATCAAATATGAATACATCGATGAAGTAAACAAATTCATCAAAGGTTATATCCATGACGTAGACATCGAAATGTGTGATGTAGATATGGAATCTAACGATGCAGGTTATCCTACTATCGGTGCAAGAAACATCATTTCCTGTATCGGTAATGCACATTGTATCAAAGGTAATATCAATACCTACAAACTGGCTCGTAAGATCGAAAGACTGGTATTCCCGTCCCATTATCACATCAAAGTAGCGGTTGCCGGATGTCCGAACGACTGTGCAAAAGCTAACTTTAACGATTTCGGTATTATGGGTGTTCATAAACAGGTATATGATATTGACCGTTGTATCGGATGCGGTTCCTGTGTGGAAGCCTGTGAACATCACGCTACCGGCGTACTGAGCCTGAATGCCAACGGAAAAATTGATAAAGACACCTGCTGCTGCGTAGGTTGCGGTGAGTGTTCTCTGATCTGTCCTACCGGCGCATGGTCCAGAGGAAAACAGCTGTACCGTGTTACTCTGGGTGGCCGTACCGGTAAGCAGAATCCACGTTCCGGTAAACTGTTCCTGAACTGGGTAACGGAAGATGTTGTACTTGGAATGTTTGCTAACTGGCAGAAATTCTCTGCATGGGCTCTGGACTATAAACCTGAGTATCTCCATGGCGGACATCTGATCGACCGTGTAGGCTACAAAGAGTTTGTAAAACATATCTTTGAGGGTGTAGAATTCAATCCGGAAGCAAAGATGGCTGACGATATTTACTGGGCTGAGAATGAGCAGAGAGGAAATATGCACGTTATGCCTCTGTCCCAGCATAAGTTTGCTGGTCCTACCGAAGAGAGAGGATACTCTTTCGCAAAGAAATAAATTGATTCAGATATTCAAACATTTGCAGAAAGAAGGGATTTTTCCCTTCTTTTTGCAGGTTTTAGATACAGATAAGGAATCTTAAACATATCATACGGAAGGAAATGAACTGATGTACTGCGTAAGTATCAGCCATAAAAAAGCTCCTGTTAATATCCGGGAAAAATTTGCCCTGACAGAACAGGAGAAAGATGCTTTGATTAAACGACTGAAACAGAATCCTGAAATTTCCGGCTGTGTAGTACTGTGCACCTGTAATCGCAGTGAAATCTATATATCCGGTAACAAACATGCATTAGGGGAACTGCAGAAAGAAATGGCAGCCTTTAAAAATCTGGTATTGAAGGAAATCCTGAAATATCTGAACCTTTACAGCGGAGAACAGGCAATTACTCATCTGTTCAAAGTCTGCTGTGGTTTTGATTCTATGGTGTTAGGCGAAGATGAAATTCTGGGTCAGGTGAGAAATGCCTATCAGTTTTCCCTTGAAAGAGATTCTGCTGATTATGAACTGAATGTACTGTTTCAGCGGGCATTAGCAGCTGCAAAACGGATCAAAACAGATACTAAGTTATCCCGGACACCGTTATCCATTGCCACACTGGTAGCCAATGAAGTATTCCATTTTACCAAAGAAGATAACACAGAAAAAAAAGTGATGGTTATTGGTATGAGTGGAAAAATGGGAAGTACCATTACAAAAAATATTTTGAGTAAACCGGGAATTCAGGTAATCGGAACAGTCCGCAGTCATAAGCCTGAATTTATCATGGACGTAAAAAGCGACCAGATCCGATTAGTGGATTATCAGGATCGATATCTGTATATGGACGATATGGATATCGTGGTCAGCGCCACTTCCGGTCCTCATTATACGGTCACCGGAGAGGCTCTTCGTCCGGTATTAAAAACGAATAAAAAACGGCTTTTTATGGATGTAGCAGTGCCTATTGATATGGATCCGGAAATTCGCAATATAGAAGGATTATCCCTTTACGATATTGATTATTTTGAAACTTTATCCAGAAACAATACAGAAATCAAAACCAGAGAGCTGGACCGGGCAAAAGCAATTATGGAAGAAGACCTGGACGGAGCAGTAAAAGAAATGATGTTTCACCCATATATCCGTGAAATGGGTGAAATCCGAAAGCTTCTGGAAGAAAAACGTCCAGATACCATACTGTACCAGATACGGGATCATGTGAGCAGTGAAGATTTAAAGGTCATTCTCCGAACATTGGATGGACTGAAAGTTTGGCTCAAGGAGGAATAAAATTTGGCTTATTTTCCATTTTTCGTTGATATAGAAGGACAGCATTGCCTTCTTGTGGGAGGCGGCATGGTTGCATATCGGAAAGCCGAAGTACTGGTCCCTTTTGGCCCTGAAATTCAGATTGTAGCCCCTGAGGTGATTGAACCATTGAAAAATCTTGTCCGTAATGATAATCAGGGACGTTTGCAGATACATGTAAGAAAATTTGAAGATCAGGATATTGAGCATGCCGATTTTGTCATAGCAGCTACAGAGGATTCTTCCTTAAACCGCAGGATTTCTGCCCTGTGTAAAGAAAAAAAGATTCCAGTCAATGTAGTAGATGTACAGGAAGAATGCAGCTTTATTTTTCCTGCTCTCATTAAAGACGGGGATATTACCGTGGGTATATCCACCGGCGGCAGCAGCCCTACTATCGCCCAGTATCTGAAATCATCTTTTCGGGAGTGCATTCCAGAAGGTTTTGGGGCTTTGGCTATACAGCTTGGAAGTTACCGGGATCTGGTAAAATCCCGGGTTGACGATATCCATATCCGGACAGCTATTTTCCGGGAAATGGTAAAACAGGGAATTGCCGGCGGCTGTCATTTAAGCAGAGAAGAAGCAGAGGATCTCATTCGGAGGAAACAAAAAGAATGTCAGTAGAAATCATTCGTATTGGTACAAGAAAAAGTGACTTGGCTGTAGCTCAGACCAGGCTGGTGGCAAGCTTACTGGAAAAAGGGCAGCCACAGATACAGACCCAGCTTGTGTTGAAGCAGACTGTGGGAGATAAAATTTTGAATAAGCCCCTGTTGGAATTTGGCGGAAAGGGTGTCTTTGTGTCGGAATTCGAGCAGGGACTGGCAGACGGGCAGATTGACCTGGCAGTCCACAGTGCAAAAGATCTGCCTATGGACTTGAAGGAAGGCCTGGAAATCATTGCGGTACCGGAAAGGGAAGACCCCAGAGACGTACTGGTCACCAGGAAAAAGGAAGATCTTTCGCAAAAAACAGAAATCATTATAGGAACCTCCAGCCCCAGAAGGAAAGTCCAGATAGAAGAAATTGGGAAAAAACTTTGGCCACATGCCTGTATACGATGTGAAAATCTCCGTGGAAATGTGAACACCCGTCTGAAACGTTTGCAGGAAGGCGGATATGATGCTATTTTACTGGCCGCAGCCGGTCTGAAACGTCTGGGATTTCTGGAAAAGGATTCTCAGGAACTGGAACCATTCTCTCTCCAATATCTGTCCTGTGAAGAATTTATTCCGGCAGGCGGACAGGGAATCCTGGCAGTTGAAGGGCGAGCGCAGGATAGCCGTACAAAAACGTTATGTGCAGGAGCAGAAAATAAAGCTGCCCGGCTTTCCCTTCAAACAGAACGTATGGTTCTCAAGCTTTTAGATGCGGGCTGTCATGAACCCATTGGTGTTTATACCAGATTACAGGAAAAAGAACTGGAACTTTTCGGAATCTGCGGCAGAAATGGACAGATCCGGAAAGTTCATTTATCAGCTCCTATGGATCAATGGGAATCACTGGCCATGCAGGCAGCAAAACATCTTAGCGGCAACAGGAAAACGGAAGAAGAGAAAGGAGGGCAGAGTTATGGCAGGAACTGAAAGAAAAGGCGTTGTTTACCTGGTAGGTGCAGGACCGGGAGACCCGGAACTCATTACTGCAGGCGGTATCCGTCGTCTGAAATCCTGCGACACAGTCGTATACGATTCCCTGTCATCTGACTGCCTTCTTGACCTTGCTCCCCAGGCAGAAAAAATTTATGTAGGGAAACGGGCAGGCAGGCATTCCATGTCTCAGGATGAAATCAACACGCTGCTTGTAAAGCTTGGGCTGGAAGGACAGACCGTAGTTCGTTTAAAAGGGGGAGACCCTTTTGTCTTTGGAAGGGGAGGAGAAGAAGTCCTGGCTCTCCAAAGCGCAGGGATCCCTTATGAGGTTCTTCCCGGAGTAACTTCTGCTGTAGCTGCTTTGGAATGTGCCGGCATACCGGTTACCCACAGGGCTGTCAGCCGCAGTTTTCATGTTATGACAGGACACACACTGTCCGAAGAAGGCAGTCTTCCACCGGATTTTTCTCATTTTGCAGGTCTGTCTGGTACCCTGATCTTTCTGATGGGGCTTGGGAATCTTCCTTTGATCGTCAGTGGTCTGATCAAAGCCGGAAAACCGGCAGATACACCTGCTGCGGTCATTCAGAATGGAACGCTTCCGGAAGCTGTATGTGTCCGGGGAACTCTTTCTGATATTGAGAAGAAAGTAAAAGAAGCTGGAATCGGTACGCCTGCCATTATTGCAGTGGGAGATACCATCACTCTGGAGATGGGTTCTACCATAAAACGTCCTTTAAAAGGGATCCGGATCAGTGTGACCGGAACCGATAATTTCACGGAGAAACTGATGGATTCCCTGAAAGACCTGGGTGCTTATGCGGAATGCATCTGCGGTTTGGGAATGATATCCCACCTGAATGAAGAGCCGATTCAGAAGGCTTATGAAAAATTGGAAGCTTACACCTGGGTCATTTTCACCAGCGCCAATGCAGTCCGTCTGTTTTTTCAGGGTCTGATGGAGTCCGGAAAGGATTTTCGCTGCCTGGGAAATTTAAAGATGGCGGTGGTAGGAAAAGGAACTGCAAGGGAACTGCGCCAGTTCGGTTTCCATGCCGATTACATGCCGGACCGGTATCAGGTGGAAGATCTGGCAGAAGGTCTGTCCCATATGGTTACTCCCAAAGACAGGCTGCTCATTCCCCGTTCTTCAGGCGGTTCCAAGATCTTGAACCAGATTCTGGACTGTCATCAGATTCCTTATGACGATATTATTCTTTATGATGTAATCAGCAGGCAAAAAGAATCATCCATGGAAGACAGCCTGGCTGTTTCCGATTACCTTACATTTGCCAGTGCTTCCGGCGTTACTGCTTTCTTTGACGGACTGTCTTCTGAATGCCGAAAACAGTTAGACAATCTGAAAGTAGTCTGTATCGGAGATATTACGGCAAAGGCCCTGGCTGATTACGGAAGAGAAGCCGATCTTGTAGCTGGTACCTTCAGCATTCCTGGAATGGTAGAGGCCATTCTGACTGATGTGGCCGGACAGGCAAATTAAATTCTGCAAAAGAAAATGGAGGTAAAGCAGATATGGATATGATTCAAAGACCGCGGAGGCTGCGTACCAGCCCCGTACTGAGAAAAATGGTAAGAGAGACCAGAATGGATAAATCCTCCCTGATCTATCCCATGTTCGTAATGGAAGGAACTAATATAAAAGAGGAAATCCCCACTATGCCGGGCCAGTATCGCTACAGCCTGGACCGCCTTCCGGAAGCCTTGGAAGAAGTAGCAGATGCCGGTGTCCCCAGTGTCATGCTATTTGGAATACCAGACCATAAAGATGCCTGCGGAAGCGGTGCATGGGCAGAAGACGGAATCATACAGAAAGCATTCCGGAAAGCAAAAGAAACCGTTCCGGAACTGTATATGATTGGCGATGTCTGCATGTGTGAATATACGTCCCATGGACACTGCGGGATTTTAAACGGTGACTACGTGGACAATGACAAAACCCTGGAATATCTGGCCAAAATTGCCCTGTCCCAGGTTCAGGCAGGAGCCGATATGGTTGCACCTTCCGATATGATGGACGGACGGGTTGCTGCAATCCGTCACATATTAGATGAAAACGGATACTGTACCGTCCCGATCATGTCATATGCAGCGAAATATGCATCCGGCTTTTACGGACCATTCCGGGATGCAGCAGGCTCTGCTCCGTCTTTCGGAGACCGGAAATCCTATCAGATGGATTACCATAACCGAAAAGAAGCTATGAAAGAAGTATATGCCGATCTGGAAGAGGGCGCTGATATTATTATGATCAAACCAGCTCTGTCCTATCTGGATATTATCCGGGAAACTGCGGATGCCATTGATGTTCCTGTAGCTGCCTACAGTGTCAGCGGAGAATATGCCATGATCAAGGCTGGAGGAAAATTAGGCTATATTGAAGAAGAGAAGCTGGTCTGTGAAACAGCTACCAGCATTTACCGGGCAGGCTGCAATATCCTTCTGACCTATTTTGCCAAAGAACTTGCCGGATATATGGATAAAGGGCTGATTGGCTGATGAAACGGCACCCCTCTATCTTTTTTTCTCCATCACAAAATTGTTAAGGATAACCCCCCGGCGCTTCACCTGTTGTTCTTGTATCACTTTATATCCTCTTTTTTCAAAAAAAGGCCGTGCGGTGATGGAAGCATGGGTTGTGACCGTTCCTGAAACAGCCTGTTCTAACTGATCACAAATAGCCGTGGCAATTCCTTTTCCCTGATATTCTGCATGAACGAACAGATGATCGAGATAACCTGTTTCATCGATATCTCCAAAGCCTACAATGATCTCATTCTGAACCGCAACAATACTATAGTGTTCCTGAAGCAGCCGGTCCCATCTGTCTGGATCCGGCTGCCCGGGAGCCCACGCATTCAGCTGTTCTTTCGTATAGTCTCTGGCATTGACGGTGTGTACCGTATGGTAGAATAATTCCGTGATTTCTTTACAATCGGATGATTGATATTCGCGAATAGTCATAGTTTTTTCTCCTTACATTTAATGTGTTCTCTGTTGGGCAAATTCTTTCACTGCAATAAATTTTATCACAAGAATATAAATCTATCTATTTTCAAATGCAAAATGTTTGAAACTCCATAGCCTTTAAAACCGGTAATGGAGTTTTTCATTACCACTGATGCGGCACTTTATGTTTCTTCCATAAATGTTCTATATATGGTATAATACGGATGTTTCACAGGTTGTATATAAAAATGGAGAGAATAAAAGATGCTCGTCACAATCCAACAAACCAAGGCCAATTTTAAAAATAGATTTGAAATTAAAATCAATGGTCAGACCACCTACCTGGCGGATGCTCCCTGGCTGAGCCTTCAGGTGCCCCTGCAGGCTGACAGGCTCCGTCCCTGCACCATGACAGACATCCACGGCAAACTTTGCTATACCACTGCCTATCCCTTCACCGAGAATATCATTCAGGATGCGGTACCCATGAGATGGGCGTTTACAGGGAAAGATAAAACCCAGATTTTTGATGTATTAGACCAGGAAAAGCAGATTTGCGGTCGATTTTATCATCTGACTAACGGATTTATGAATTCCAAATATGTGATTGAATTTGGACCCCAGGTCTTCCAGTGCTACGATATTGCTGTGGGGCGGACAAGAAATCTTTCTGTTTATCTGGACGATTGTCAGATTGCTGAAATTGTAAAGCCTCTGTCCGTATCCAACAATCTGGATTGTTATTATTTGTTCCTGCTGGAAGAATACAGTGACCTGAACATAATCCTGTCTTTTTTTGTCATCTATTTTGATGCGAGAAACTATGCCAACCAGGGACAGGCAGTATCCGGTAAACGAGCAACTACCATAAGCTACTCTTACAGCAAAAACAATCGTTTTTACAATAAAAACTGGATTACCGACAATTTTGAATCGGGAACAGAAATCCTGGCATCCATCAATAAGGAAGCGGAACAGATGAAACAAGACCTGAAATTTCAGTCGAAACGTACGTTACTGTTTCTTGCATTTATATGGGGCATTGTTCTTATAACAGCACTGATCATTCTTGGTATCCTGATGTTATGACTAATATGAACTTTTTATAAGACCTGGTATCGCTTCTGTATCAGAACCTCATCCAGGTCTTTCTTCATGCAGTTGTATCTAAAAGAACGCTTTGACATATTAAAAGGCATATAGTACAATTTAAGCGGTGCGAGACCAACCATAAAATAATGAATTGTGTAAGGTGTTTTTAACATGAGAAAACTTGCTTTAAGCGATGAAATTTTATTAAGTGTGGACAAGCCTGCCCGGTATATCGGCGGCGAAGTCAATTCCGTGATGAAGGACCCGGAGAAGGTGGACATCCGCTTTGCTATGTGCTTTCCGGACGTGTACGAAATCAGTATGTCCCATCTGGGTCTTCAGATCCTCTATGATATGTTCAACCGCAGGGATGACGTATATTGTGAACGAGTATTTTCTCCCTGGGTTGACCTGGACCGTATCATGAGAGAAAAGAATATCCCTCTGTTTGCCCTGGAAAGTCAGGACCCGGTAAAAGATTTTGATTTCCTTGGCATTACCCTCCAGTATGAAATGTGCTATACCAATATCCTTCAGGTTCTGGAACTTTCCGGAATTCCCCTTCATGCAGACGAGAGAGGAGAAGAGGACCCCATTGTGATCGGCGGCGGTCCCTGTGCCTATAATCCGGAACCGCTGGCAGTATTTTTTGACCTTTTTTACATGGGAGAAGGAGAAACTCTCTACGATGAAATCTTTGACCTGTATAAGGCAAATAAGAAACAGGGGGGAAGCCGGAAGGATTTTCTGGAAAAAGCCGCAGAACTTCCGGGAATCTACGTTCCTGGATTTTATGAAGTGGATTACAAAGAAGACGGTACCATTGCAGCCTTCCGCCCCATCAACAGCCATGCGAAACCAGTGATCACCAAAGAACTGGTAATGGATATGGATAGTGCTCCTTATATCCGTAAGCCTGTCGTGCCTTTTATCAAGGTTACCCAGGACCGGGTGGTCCTGGAGATCATGAGAGGCTGTATCCGGGGCTGCCGTTTCTGCCAGGCAGGAAATGTATACCGTCCTTTACGGGAACACAGCCTGGAATATTTAAAGGACTATGCCAACCAGATGCTAAAGAGTACGGGACACGAAGAAATTTCCTTAAGTTCTCTCAGCTCCAGCGATTACAGTAAGCTGGAAGGCCTGGTTAATTATCTGATGGAGGAATTTAAGGGAAAGGGCATAAATATTTCTCTGCCATCCCTGCGAATCGATGCTTTTTCTCTGGATGTTATGAGCAAAGTCCAAGACGTGAGAAAGTCCAGTCTCACCTTCGCTCCGGAAGCCGGTTCCCAGCGTCTGAGGGACGTGATCAACAAAGGGCTTACGGAAGAAGTGATTTTAAAAGGTGCTGCCGATGCATTCCATGGCGGCTGGAACCGGGTCAAGCTGTATTTCATGCTGGGACTTCCTACGGAAACCGTGGAGGATATGGAAGGCATTGCCCTCCTGGCGGAAAAAGTGGCAGAAACCTACTACGAGGAAATTCCGAAATCAGAACGTCATGGAAAAGTACAGGTAGTAGCCAGCTCTTCCTTCTTTGTTCCAAAACCATTCACCCCGTTCCAGTGGGCAAAAATGTGTACGAAAGAAGAATTTCTGGAAAGAGCCTATATTGTACGCAATAAATTTAAGGAAATGCTCAATTACAAGAGCCTGAAATACAACTGGCACGAAGCCGACCTGACCGTTCTGGAAGGCGTTCTTGCCCGAGGAGACCGGAAAGTGGCGGCTGTAGTGGAAGAAGCCTATAAAAATGGAGCTCTTTATGACTCCTGGTCGGAACATTTCAAAAATGACATCTGGATGAAAGCGTTTGAGACCTGCGGTCTGTCTATTGATTTTTACACCACCAGGGAACGTTCCCTGGACGAAATCTTCCCATGGGATTTCATCGACTGCGGCGTTTCCAAGAAATTCCTGATCCGGGAATGGAAGCAGGCAATGGAAGCTCAGGTAACGCCCAACTGCCGCCAGAAATGTTCTGCCTGCGGCGCTATGAAATTCAAAGGAGGTGTCTGCTTTGAAAATAAGAATTAAATTTGCAAAACACGGCACAATGAAATTTATTGGTCATCTGGATGTGATGCGGTATTTCCAGAAAGCCATGCGCCGGGCCGATGTGGATATCCGCTACAGCGAAGGCTTCAGCCCTCATCAGATCATGTCCTTTGCGGCTCCTTTAGGCGTAGGGCTTACCAGCAACGGAGAATATCTGGATATTGAAGTCCATTCCACCGGTTCTTCCGAAGAAATGATCCGGAAGCTGAATGATGTCATGGTGGAAGGATTCCAGATCCTCAGCTGGAAAAAACTGGGAGATGACGCAGGAAACGCCATGTCTCTGGTTGATTCCGCTGACTATACGCTTACCTTCCGCAAAGGATATGAGCCGGAAGATATGGAAAGCTTTTTAAGCGGACTGGAAGCGTTTTACAGCAGGCCTTCCATTCCCATTATCAAGAAAACGAAAAAAGGAGAAAAAGAAATGGATCTGAAACCTCTTGTTTATGCCTGTCAGGTAACCAGAGGTGAAACTCCTTCCATTTTCGTAAAAGTATCCACCGGCAGCAGCAATAATGTAAAACCGGAACTGTTCCTGGAAACCTACTGCAACGAATGCGGATTTCCTTTCAGCCCATTTACGTTTGAAATCCAGCGGGAGGAAATCTATGCACCGGGCTTTGTCCCGTTAAATGATCTGGGAGAAAACATTGAATAAACTGATTTTTACTGAGTGGGAGGGGCAGATTCTCACAGCTCTGTGGACAGACGGAACCATCACCCGTCTGTCTCTGGAAGAGCAGGAATCCCCCTCCCTCTTAAATCGTATTTATGTGGGAAAAGTAAAAAATGTTGTAAAAAATATTAACGCCGCCTTTGTGGAGATTCAGGACGGAATCATAGGCTATTACAGCCTGACCGAAAACAGGGAACATTTTTATACTTCTCATGGTCTGTCTTCACAAATCCCAAAACCGGGAGATGAGATTGTGGTCCAGGTGGCAAAAGATGCTGTGAAGACAAAAGCGCCTGTGCTCACCGGAAAGCTGAGTTTTCCCGGCAAATATCTGGTCCTTACCATGGGAAAGAGCGGAATCGGATTTTCTTCGAAAATCACAGACAGGGAGTGGAAGAGTGAAATCAGGGAAATGTTAGAGACCACCATACCGGATGGCTGCGGACTCATCGTCCGCACCAATGCCTATCCGGTTTCTCAGGAAACTCTGTCCACAGAACTTTCCCTGCTGTATGAAAAGAAGCAGGAACTTCTGGAAAAAGCCTGCTGCCGGATTTCCGGTTCCAGGCTGGATGAAGCGCCGTCTTCTTATCTGACAGCTATCAGAGACCTGGATTCTTCCTCCCTGGGAGAAATCATTACGGACATCCCTGCCATTTTCCAGGAAGCAGAAGATTACCTCAAAGCATTTCAGCCGGAATATACCGGAAAGCTTCGTCTGTATGAGGATAAGCTCCTTCCCCTGTCCAAACTTTATTCTCTGGAAACAGTGATGGAAACTGCTTTAAGAAAACAGGTCTGGTTAAAATCCGGAGGGTATCTGGTGATCGAACCTACGGAAGCTCTGACGGTAATTGATGTAAATACCGGAAAATATTCCGGAAAGAAAAATGCAAAAGAAACCATACGGTCCATTAACCTGGAAGCAGCAGAGGAAATCGGACGGCAGCTGATCCTGCGAAACCTTTCCGGCATTATCCTCATAGATTTTATCGATATGGAAGACCAGGAGAACCGTAACGAACTGTTGGAAAAAATGAGGTCCATCTGCCAGAAAGATCCCATAAAAACCACCGTAGTGGATATGACAGCCCTGAACCTGATGGAAATCACCAGAAAAAAGCTGAAAAAGCCTCTTCATGAAATGAAAAAAGCCTTACTTTTTCATTGACAATCCTTTGCTTTAATGCTATTATACTAAGGTATGCCGCACAATGAGGTTGGAAAGTTCTGTCCAAAGCAGGACAGACACCGAAGTTGGCGAGTAATGATAGTAGGAGGTGCCATATGTACGCAATTATTGCAACTGGCGGAAAGCAGTACAAAGTATGCGAGGGCGATATCATTAACGTAGAAAAGCTGGGTGTTGCAGCTGGCGAGACGGTTACTTTTGACCAGGTTCTTGCTGTGAACAACGGTGAATTACAGGTTGGATGCCCGACTGTAGCAGGAGCTACCGTTACCGCTTCCGTAGTAAAGGAAGGCAAGGGCAAGAAAGTCATCGTTTACAAGTATAAGAGAAAAACAGGCTATCACAAGAAGAATGGCCACAGACAGCTCTTTACCCAGGTTAAGATTGATAAGATCAACGCTTAATAAGGGCCATGATTCAGGTGACAGTATTTGAAGATTCTTTGCACCGTTACTGCGGGATAGAACTGGATGGTCATGCTGGATATGCAGAAGAAGGTGAGGACATTGTATGTGCCGCTGTTTCTGCTTTAGTCCTTAATATGGCTGGTTCTGTAGAAACATTCACAGAAGATGGTTTTTCCGGAGACGTGGCAGAAGAGGGCGGTCGCTTTTCTTTTCGCTTCACCGGTGAAATAAGCAAAGAATCACAGCTTCTTATGAAATCTCTGGTGTTTGGACTTACGAATATCAGGGATGAGTACGGAGAACAATATATTCATATCAGACTTGAGGAGGTGTAAGTCATGTTTAAAATGAACCTTCAGTTATTCGCTCATAAAAAAGGTGTTGGTTCTACTAAGAACGGTAGAGATTCTGAGTCCAAGAGACTTGGTGCCAAGAGAGCAGACGGACAGTTCGTTCTGGCTGGAAACATTCTGTACAGACAGCGTGGAACAAAGATTCATCCAGGTCTGAACGTTGGCCGTGGCGGTGATGATACTTTATTCGCAACCGCAGACGGTATCGTTAGATTTGAGAGAAAAGGCAGAGACAAAAAGCAGGTTTCTGTATATCCGAGAACCATCAACGAATAATCTTAGAAGGCTTCATACCAAACCGTGTATGAAGCCTTTTTTCAAATGGAAGCGCCTGATAACAGAGCACACGGCGCTGGAAAAGGAATTGGTGATAGTATGTTTGCCGACAGAGCAAAAATATTCATAAAATCAGGAAACGGCGGCGATGGCCACGTCAGCTTCCGCCGGGAATTGTTTGTGCCCGCCGGCGGCCCTGACGGTGGGAACGGCGGAAAAGGCGGTGACATCATCTTTGAAGTAGATGATGGTCTGAATACGCTGACAGATTTCCGTCAGGTAAGAAAATATGTGGCAAAAAGCGGTGAACCGGGAGGCAAAAAAAGATGCTCCGGGAAAAGTGCGGAAGATCTGATCATCAAGGTGCCGGAAGGGACCGTAATCAAAGATTTTGAATCCGGAAAAGTCATTGCTGATATGTCCGGTGAAAATAGAAGAGAAGTAATCTTAAAAGGCGGAAAAGGCGGTCTTGGAAATATGAACTATGCCACTGCCACCATGCAGGCTCCCAAATATGCCCAGCCCGGTCAGCCCGGCCAGGAACTTTGGGTTCAGCTGGAATTAAAGGTAATTGCTGATGTAGGTCTGGTAGGGTTCCCTAATGTGGGAAAATCCACTCTGATTTCCCGTGTCAGCAATGCGAAACCGAAAGTAGCCAATTATCATTTTACCACTCTGGATCCTCATCTGGGAGTTGTGGATCTCAGTGAAGGAAAAGGCTTTGTCATGGCTGATATTCCCGGCCTGATCGAAGGCGCCTCCCAGGGCGTCGGTCTGGGATACGATTTCCTCCGGCACATTGAACGTACCAAAGTACTGGTTCATGTCGTCGATGCAGCCTCTACCGAAGGACGGGATCCGGTAGAAGATATCAAAGCCATTTGTCATGAACTGGAAGCTTATAATCCGGAGCTGTTAAAGCGGCCTCAGCTGATTGCCGCAAATAAAACAGACTGCATCTATCTGGAAGATGGACAGGAAGATCCAATTGCACGCCTGAAAGCAGAATTTGAACCGGATATTCCAGTATATTCCATTTCCGGAGTTACCGGTCAGGGAATCAAGGAACTTCTCTATGCGATTTATGATAAGCTTCAGACTGTAGACCAGACTCCTGTGATCTTTGAAAAAGAGTTCGACACCAATGCCCTGAGAAATACAGAATCCCTTCCATATACTGTGGAAGTTGTGGACGGAGTTTATGTGGTGGAAGGTCCCAGGATTGAAAAAATGCTGGGCTACACCAATCTGGAATCCGAAAAGGGATTTGTATTTTTCCAGAATTTCCTGCGGGAAAACGGGATTCTGGACAGATTGGAAGAGCTTGGCATACAGGAAGGCGAAACAGTCCGTATGTACGGGTTAGAATTTGATTATTACAAATAAGGAGAAAAGCTATGACAAGTAAGCAGCGTTCTTATCTGAAAGGTCTTGCCATGAATCTGGACCCCATTTTTCAGATTGGAAAAAGCAGTGTTACCCCTGAACTGACAGAAGCAGTAGCGGAAGCTCTGGAAGCCAGAGAACTGATCAAGCTGAGTGTACTCAAAAACTGTATGGACGATGGAAATGCCATTGCCCAGGTTCTGGCAGAAAGGACCCGTTCTGAGGTTGTTCAGGTCATCGGTAAAAAAATTGTACTTTACAAACAGGCCAAGGACGAAAAGAAGCGTAAGATCGTACTTCCCTGAGTCCCGGCCTTCATGAGGCAGTTATGAAAAAGATTGGAATCATGGGCGGAACTTTTGACCCCATACACAATGGACACTTATCGATTGGAAAACAGGCCTATCTGGAATATCATCTGGACGAAGTATGGTTTATGCCATCCGGGCATCCGCCTCATAAAAAAGACCATTTTGTCACAGATGCCGTACATCGATGTGCTATGACAAAACTGGCCATAACTGATTATCCCTATTTTCAATTTTCTGATTTTGAAGTAAAAAGGGCTGGTAATACCTATACTGCCAAGACTTTGTCCCTTCTTACTTCTTATTATCCGGACAGTCAGTTCTTTTTCATTATCGGTGCAGATTCCCTGTTTGAAATCGAGAACTGGTTCCACCCGGAAGAAATCATGAAACAAGCCGTTCTCCTAGTTGCGGGAAGAGAGTACGCAAAAGCTTCCAGGACAATGGCAGAACAAATAGAATATCTGAAAGAAACATATCACGGAACGATATACCGCCTTCATTCAGAGGAAATGGATATTTCCTCTGCAGAAATACGGAAACTGATTCAGGAAGGAAAATCTCCGTCACCATACCTGCCCCAGGCTGTGGAAGCGTATATCTGTGCAAACCGATTGTATGGGGCAAGAAAGGACGAATACCATGAATGAACAGATTCCTTATTTCCGGGAACGTTTGAAGGAAAAACTTCCCCCTATGAGATATGAACATTCTCTCGGTGTTTCTTACACTGCCATGGCTCTGGCCATGCGCTATGGCTATGACCTGGACAAAGCAGAACTGGCGGGGTTGCTCCATGACTGCGCTAAATTTCTCCCGGATACGGAAATCATCGCAAAATGCAGGAAACATCATCTTGAAGTAACGGATGCGGAACAAAATGCACCTGCTGTACTCCATGCCAAATATGGAGCCTGGTTAGCAGAACGCAGATACGGAATTTCTGATCCGGAAATCCTGTCTGCCATTCGATGGCATACTACGGGAAAAGCTGCCATGTCCACGCTGGAAAAAATCATTTACATTGCCGATTATATCGAGCCAAGACGCTATAAAGCAGCAGATCTTCCCACGGTGAGGAAAATGGCATTTGAAAATCTGGACTGTACTATGTACACGATTCTGGAAGGAACTTTAAATTATCTGGGAAGCAAAAATGGAAAGATTGATCCCATGACCAACGAAGCCTATTTGTATTACCGGGATCTGGTTACCAATCCTATTACCTGATTCATGAAATAAAGGAGAACAGAAATTTATGAATGACTCAAAAGAAATGGTAAAACTTGCAGTCTCTGCCCTGGAAGATAAAAAAGGGGAAGACATTAAAATCATAGATATCCATGATGTATCGGTACTGGCAGACTATTTCATCATTGCGGATGGAAACAATGCCAGCCAGGTACAGGCTATGGCAGATAATGTAGAAGAGGTGCTGGGAAAAGCAGGATATGTATGCCGTCAGATTGAAGGCTATCAGAATGCCAGCTGGATCCTGATGGATTACGGCGATGTGATCATACATGCCTTTTCCAGAGATGACCGTCTCTTCTATGATCTGGAACGTATCTGGAGAGATGGAAAAACCATCGTAGATGTATCTGAATTATAAATGAAAAGCCAAAACAGCAGCGGGTTTAAAAGCTCGCTGCTGTTTTTTGTCGCTTTTCCATAAAATTGCTTTTATGCTGGTAATCAGGAAAACATCCGAAATACACCGATTACTTTCCCCATAATCTGAACGTCATCTGCAATAATCGGATCCATATGATCATTTTCCGGCTGAAGGCGGAAATGACCGTTTTCTTTATAAAAAGTTTTGACTGTAGCAGAATCTTCCAAAAGAGCCACCACCATTTCCCCGTTTCTGGCAGTATTCTGCATCTGGACAATCACCTTGTCCCCATTCAGAATTCCGGCATTTACCATACTTTCCCCTTTGACTTCCAGCATGAATACCTCCCCATTCGGAAGCATATCTGCAGGAATCGGGAAATAATCCGATATATTCTGCTCCGCCAGAATCGGCTGACCTGCTGCAACCGTTCCCACCAGCGGCACACTGTACAGTTCTCTTCGTGAAGGATTAAATTCTTCATCTATGATTTCTATGGTTCTGGGTTTGGTTGGATCTCTCCTTATGTATCCTTTTTCTTCCAGGGTTGCCAGATGGGAATGAACAGAAGAAGTGGACTTTAAATGTACCGCTTCACAGATTTCTCGCACTGAAGGGGGATAGCCCTTTTTTAATACACATTCTTTTATATATTCTAAAATTTCATTCTGCTTTGCCGTAATCTTTTCCTGGCTCATAAAGCTCTCCTTCAACATAATATTCTGTTTCTATAGTAACATATGTTCGATAAAAAAGCAAACCTTTGTTCGATTTTCCTCTCTCTTATCATTGACAAACATATGTTCGAGTGTTATAATAACGCCATAAAGAACATATGTTCGTATTTAATGTTGGAGGGAGTGTTAGTTATGAAAAAGCTGTTCGTATTTTTTTTCCTTGTCATTTTTATCAGTATCTCTTTGTTGGGACGTTCCCTGGATCACGTTATGGCAAAAGAATCTCCTGTTTCCTGCAATCGTTATTATAAAAGCATCCTGATTGAATCCGGAGACAGTCTGTGGAGCATAGCTCAGGAATATCATAATGGATTCATGACAGTGGAAGAGTATATGTCCGAACTCCGGTCTATGAACCGTCTTTCCTCAGATACCATTCACAGCGGGCAGTATCTTACTGTCGTATATTTTGAATGATTTTCTCTGGGCAGAATTCCTTTTTCGTGGTATATATATGGTATTGCTATATCATGACTTCATACCGAGGAGTTTAATATGAAAATTACATTTGGAATTTTTGCCCACGTAGATTCCGGCAAGACTACCTTTTCCGATCAGTTACTGTTTCAGGCAGGAGCTGTGAGGCTGCCAGGAAATGTGAATGAGCAAAACAGCCTTTTTGACTGCAACGATATCGAAAAAGAAAGAGGTATTACCGTGTTTTCGGAACAGGCTGTATTTCAGCTGGGAGAAAATACTTTCTTTTTAATCGATACTCCCGGGCATGCAGATTTTTCCTCTGACGTGTACCGTACGCTGGATATTATCGATTATGCTGTCATGCTGATCAGCGGAACTGACGGTATACAGCCTCACACAGAAACTTTATGGAATCTGTTCCATACCAGAAACATTCCTGTATTCTTTTTTATCAATAAACTGGATCGTGACAACGCTGACTATAGCCAGGTCCTGGCTCAGCTTCAGGAACGTTTTTCTCCTTGCATCTGTGATTTTAAGTCTCTTCAGGATACTTTTGATGCAACAGACTGCAATCCGGAATTTCCGGAGTCTCTGATCATGGCTGCAGCAGAAGAGGAGCCAGCCATTCTGGAAGATTATCTGGAAGGGAATCTGGATTTTCTCCGGCTTCGTCCCGTATTGCTTTCCATGATACAAAATTGTCATTGCTATCCCTGTATGGGCGGATCCGCACTCAGGGGAGACGGAATCCCAAATTTCCTCTCTCTCTTTTCTTCTCTTGTAAATACAGATTACCAGAAAGGCAGCCCTTTATCCGGGCGTGTATATAAAATACGCCACAGCGGAGATGGAGAACGCCTGACATTCTTAAAGTTAACCGGCGGACATCTATCGGTCCGCAGCCTTCTGAACACAGAAAAAGTCAACCAGATACGCCTTTACAGCGGGCACCGTTATACAACTGTATCACAGGCCTGTGCCGGGGATTTGATTGCTGTAACGGGAATTTCTTCCTTAAAAGCAGGAGAGGGTATTGGAGAGGCTTCAAATGCGTCAGAACACCATGGAAGCGCTGTCCTTCAGGCAAAAGTAAATTTTGATCCTGCTGTCTCTATCCAGGATATTCTTCATGCATTTTCCATTCTGGAAGCGGAAGAGCCGGAGCTGCAGGTAAAGTGGGATAACTCTCTCCATCAGCTTACCATTCATGTAATGGGACGGATACAGTTGGAAGTACTGACTGATTCCCTGTTACGGCGTTTCGGGATCACCGTCAGTTTTTCTTCACCGGAAGTCCTCTATATGGAAACCATCGCTTCTCCAGTCATGGGATATGGACATTTTGAACCTCTCAGGCATTATGCAGAAGCTGCCATTCGTCTGGAACCGGGAAATCCCGGATCCGGTATTACCTTTTCCAGCGAATGCCATGTGGACCGTCTTCCTGCAAATTATCAAAGCCTGATACAGACCCATGTTTTTGAAAAAGAACATAAAGGCATTCTCACTGGTTCTCCTCTTACTGACGTCCACATCGTGCTTATAGATGGCCTGTACCACATAAAACATACGGAAGGCGGTGATTTCAGAGAGGCCTTATATCGGGCCATCCGCCATGGCCTTCATAAGGCAGAAAATATCCTCCTGGAGCCGTATTACCGTTTTTCTATTCATGTTCCGTCTGAATATACCGGAAAAATACTGACTGATATTTCCAAATATCATGGCGATTTTCAGCCTCCGTCCACCGATGGAGAAATGACCGAAATAACTGGAACAGGCCCGGCTTCTGAATTTATGAACTATGGTGAAGAACTGGCAATCTTAAGCCACGGAACCGGGGTACTGGCTCTGGATTTTGATGGATACCGCCCGTGTCATAACTCAGATGACGTCATTCAGAAAACCGGCTATCAGCCTGACCATGATCTGGAAGCCCCTGCCTCTTCTGTTTTCTGCAGAAAAGGCTCTGCCGTTATTGTTCCCTGGGAAGAAGCCGAGGCACAGATGCATTGCCTGAAAAAATAAAGGAATAACCATTATAACAGCTGGGAATACTCTCTACAGACGAAACAAGAAGGAGAGAACCTACTATGATCGAAGATGATACCATAAAATTACTCCGGGAATGTGATGCTGGGATTAAAATGGGAGTTTCCGCTATCAGTGATGTTCTAGAATATGTAAAAGATCCCAGTCTGCAGGCGTCCCTTTCCAAATGTAAGGAAGAACATAATCGATTAGGCAACAAAATCCAGGCTCTGCTCAGTGATTACCATGACGATGGAAAAGACCCAAATCCGATTGCCAAAAGTATGTCCTGGATAAAAACCAATGCAAAACTGGTGATCAATGAATCTGACCAGACCATAGCAGATCTGATTACTGACGGATGCAATATGGGCGTCAAATCTCTGAGCCGATATCTGAATCAGTATCAGGCAGCCAGTGAATCCTCCAAGGATATCGCCAAACGTTTGATTCAGCTGGAACGGACATTGGCTGTGGATATCAGCCGGTTTTTGTAGGAAAACAAAAAGCAGCCATGATTGGCTGCTTTTCTTTTATTCCTGCTCCCTGAGCCGCACTGCATTTCTGGCGCTTCGGCGTCGCTCATCTTCCAGGGCTGCATAATGCTTTTTCGTCGTATTTACATCGGAATGTCCCAGAACATCGGCCACCAGATAAATATCTCCTGTTTCACGGTACAGATTGGTGCCGTAAGTACTTCTCAGCTTATGGGGCGTGATTTTTTTCAACGGTGTCACGATCTTCGCATATTTTTTTACCAGATTTTCCACGCTGCGGACAGACATCCGTTTCCTCTGAAGAGAAAGGAACAGGGCCTCTTCATGACCGCTTTCCGGCTGAACCCCCTCCCGTTCTTCCAGATAGGAGAGAAGTGCTTCTTCTACTTCGTCACCAAAGTATACCGTTACTTCCTTTCCTCCTTTTCTGTGTATCCGGATTCCACCATTTTTAAAATCCACATCGGCGATATCCAGTCCTACACATTCTGATACACGGATTCCCGTTCCCAGCAGAAGAGTAAGAATGGCCAGATCTCTTACCTTCGTCTTTTCATGAAATGCCTTTTGTTTATCTGTCAGGGAATTTCCCTGTTCCACTTCATCAAGAAGTTCGGCCACTTCATCAATATCCAGACGGATAATTTCTTTCTCATGAAGCTTGGGCATACGAACCAGGGCAGCCGGATTCGTGCGTATCTTTTCATTACGGAAAAAATAGTTATAGAAACTTTTCAGCGAAGAGATTTTCCTCATAATTCCCCGTTCTTTATTGACCACTTCCTGATTTTTTTCATTAAAACGGTATTTCAGATACTCCATATATTCTTCCAGATCTGTGACAGTAAGCTGCTCCAGATGGTCCAGAGAGATTTCCCGGACAGACAGATGGGAGAGTACCGGATTCTCTTTCTGTAAGAATTCAAAAAAGATTTTCAGGTCATATGCGTATGCAATCCTGGTCCTGGATGACGTACGAGGCTCAATCCCTCTGAAAAATTCAGCACAGAAGGGCGGCAGTTCACGGATCAGATCTCTCAGTTTTTTCACGTTTTCAATATCTTTCTGTTCGTAATAAGGCAGATTGGACATCTTATTTTTCCTCCACCAGCGGCCAGCCGTTTATTTTTCCTTCCAGGATGGCACGGAATAATCTGGATTTTACGCCTGGATTCTCCCGTTCCAGCTGTTTTGTCAAATTTTTAACATATTCCCGTTTCGTATGACCGTCCATGGGACAGGGATTTTTGCAAACGGGAAGATTATATTTTCGCTGAAATCCAATCACATCTGACTCCGGAACCATCATAAGTGGACGGATTACAGTCAGATCCATACGATCCAGATAGGTGTAAGGAGAGAATGCATGAAATCTGCCTTCATAGATCAAAGACATCAGCATCGTTTCAATCAGGTCCTCCTTATGATGGGCATAAGCTACTTTATTACAGCCCAATTCCTTGGCTTTTTCATTCAAAGCACCTTTCCGCATTTTTGCACAAAGGGAACAGGGATTGGATTCTTCCCGTACCTGGAATAAGATTGCTCCAATTTCGGTAGGAATGATGGTGTAAGGAACACCTAGTTCTTCACATAAAGCCTCAACAGGAGAGAGGTTCATATTTCCCAGTCCCAGATCCACTGTTATGGCAGATAACTGAAATTTTTTCGGATAAAATCTTTGTAAGCCATGCAACGCATACAACAGGGTCAGGCTGTCTTTACCTCCGGAAACTCCAATGGCAATATGATCACCGTCCTCAATCATATGATATTTGTCAATCGCCTGACGGGTCAGGCTCATCAGTCGCTGTAAATCCATAATAGGGAATCAACCGCCTTTCCAGTACTTTCTTTTGAAACTATGCGTTAAACTATTCTTTCGCGAATAGTTATATCTAATAATCTCCAATCTGAACTTTGGCATTTTCTGTCATCAAAGTCCAGATTGAAAAAGCCAACTCATTTTATAAAACAATCAATCAGGAAACGCTTTCCCCTGGTCCTCCGGCTGAATCTTCCGATGCAGGTTCCGTAACCACAGAATCTTTTCCATAATTGGGATCCTGGGTTTCTTCCTGGGCTTTTGTAGTTTCCGCCGGTTTTGATTCTTTGGATTCCTCAGTTTCCGGTACAGACGGCTTTAAATCACTTCCAGGGCCATTTTCCTCTGATTCTGTTTCCTGTTCCTTGCTTTCTTCAGTTTCCAGATCATTGGGCTCTATGGTCTCCGGTTCTGACATAGATTCACTGGAAGACTCTTCTGTACTTGGTTCTGTAACCGGCTCAGTCTCAGGAACAGCTTCTGTTTTGGAAGGAACCTTGCCTCCGCCTGTTCCTGCTTCCGGAGCCTTTTCACCTGCTTCTGTCAGTCCACTGTCCTCTCCGATTTTCCGGCTGATCTTTTTCACCGATTCCGGCGCTGTATAAGATTCATCTCCATATAACAGTTTATGGAGCTCTACTACATTGCTTTCCAACGTAGTTGGTATGACACAATCCATTTTTCCAATCTTTTTCGTTTCCCTGGAGAACGGAAAACCTGTTGTCTCTGTAATCGTATATTTATTTACATTTTTAGCCAACGGAATCAGATCTCCAATTCCCAGGTCTGTGGAAATCTGAGGAAGAACGGTAACCAGAATATTATTCAGTTCTGAAAAGCTTGCCGTTTTTGCCTTTTCCATGGCCAGAGTAATCACTTTCCGCTGTCTGGCAGTACGATTAAAATCGGTATCCATCAAACGCAGTCTGGCATAGGCAACAGCCTGTACACCATCCAGATGGTTCATTCCTGCATGCTCCAGATGCTGGGAAGGAATTCCGGTAGATTCCACAGTTTCTGTAATAAAAGAATTGATATAGGCAAATTCCGCATCACTTAACTCCAGATCAATTCCTCCTAGAATATTAATAGCATCGGCTACTGCTTTCCAGTTAAACGTAGCATAATTATCAAATTTCAGATCCAGATTTTCTTCCAGGGCACTGACCGCCTGCTCATGCCCTCCTTTTAAATATGCTTCATTGATTTTGTGATAAGTACCATCCGAATCAATTTTCAAATAGGTGTCACGATATACGGATACCAACTGGATCTCCCCAGTCTTCTTATCAATATTGCAGATCATCTCCACATCAGATAGGGCTCCTTTTTCCAGATTACCATCTCTGGAATCCACACCAAAAACTGCTATCGTCCAGTAGCCATCATCTGTCAGTCCTTTGAACAGGCTGATTCCGGCAAAAATCACCAGCACTACAGCTATCACTGCAGCTATACGCATCATTTTTTGTTTTTTTCTTCTTTTTCTGAGAGCTCTTGCCCTTCGGATTTTCCTCTCTTCAAACTGATCCTGACGGCGATTGATAAAATCACTCTCTTTTCTGCGGGATGCAGACCTCCGCTTTTTCATCCGTTCCAATTCATCTTCATATTCGTAACCCATTTGACTTCCTCCACGATTTTTATGTTTAATCCAACAGATTTCTGCAATATTTCCAGTTAGCGTCCATCTCGCTGACAACTACATTATTAAAAGCCCCACTGGTTTCATGAACACATCTCATTTTCCCATCAGCCGTCCAATTTAAAAACATGATCACATGGGCATTGGAACCAGTACGGACCACAATATCTCCCGGCTGCAGCTGGCTTCTGGGAATACCAGTACCGCAGCGGATCAGACCTGATGTTCCCTCCTGTGTAGGACATTCTCCGGTTACTGACCAGTATACCCAGTTGATCCAGCCGGAACAATCCAACCCTTTTCTATTTCTTCCTGCATGATCCGGTTCTGTAACGGTTCCGAACATATTTCCCAGATATCCTTTTGTCACTGGTTTTCCTCCCCAATAATAAGGAATTCTTCCGACTGACTCCAATGCGAACTGAACAATATTCTTGCGTTCCTGGGAAGTTCCCTCCGGAAGATCTGCCATATAAGCATCGATTTGCTCACTGGATATAGGAGGCTGAAGAGAAATATCCGAAATCGTCAATCCATATTCCTCATACCAATCCTGTGCCATAAGGCTGTTTACATATCCCCTGGTCTCTTCCGTCCACCCCGGCCAGTTTTCTGTGGCAGTATTTCCGCGGCTGTCCAGGCGATACAAGCTTTCTTCATCTTCCGCTCCCATTATATGTACAGTAATATTCAGATCAATATGGCCCGGGCACAGATAAGTTTCCTCCTGTACCTCCTCTGCGGCTGCTTCTGTAGCCTCTTCTGTAGCTTCCTGATTTTCCAGTTCCTGGATTCTGACTCCGGGACCTGACATTTCTGAAGCGGTAGAAACAGCCGACTGACTGTATATGACCTCCTGAGGAACATCACCTAATTCTTCCGGAGAACCCGTATTTTCCGCAGACACCACTGCCGCAGATGTTTCAGATATTCCTGCCGTTTCCTGACTTATTAGCTGTGCTTCCTGCTGGTCATTTCCCTGTCCAAATCCATTGCGTTCTTCCGATTCCATCTGGGCAATTTCCTCTTCCAGTTCTTCTTCCTCGGTTTTGTCCAGACAGCCATCACAGTAATAAACATCACTCATGGTAACGGTATAGCTGTGAGAAGCATTCCACAATTCTTTTGCATATTCCAGAAACAGTTCTTTATCTCTGTAATCGTGATAATAAGAATAGACATTTGCCATAGACAGAATTTTCTTTACATTGGAATCTCCCTGGGCCTGGGTCTGTTCTCCATCTAATATGGTAATCTGAATCCTCTTCCAATCTTCAATTTTCCAAGTGGCTGGATCCTCTTTGTTCTGATTAGCATTCCTCGGGTCATAACTCCCTCTCACCGTTTCAACAGGTCTTCCTAATGTCTGGGCCATCTGCTCCGGCGTCATGCCTGACAGATTATAAATATTCTCCAGCCAGTTTTGATCCATGATTTCTAACTCCTGATAAATCTCTCCCATTATGCTGTTAAGCACATTGGATCCGTCTGCTCCTTCCGGAAACTCATATACCAGGTTCAATGTATCCGGTCGCACTTCTCGTTCCGGAACGATAGTCTCCGGTTCTTTAACCTCTGGGACTTCTGATACCGTCGCTGCTACTGTTTCCGGTATCTCTGCCTTCTGCGGAACCATACCGGACAATCGAATGGCCAAAACACTCCCGGCGACCATGGCAATCATTCCCAGAATATGGGGATTTACTCTTTTGTTCATATATAAATTCATCCTTTTTACAATTATCCAATCTAAAACTATATCACATAACAGCCAACAAAAACAGTCCTAAACCCTTAATTTTTATTTAAAAAATGCAAGAACTGAATTTTTCGGCAATCTTATCAGATCAGGGATATTGACGGAAATCTTCTGAATATTTATAATTGTACCTATTATTTTAGATGGGAGATGTTTGAAATGTGTGGAATTATTGGATATGCCGGACCTTTATCCGCAAAAAAAATAATTTTAGACGGACTGGCGCAGCTGGAATACCGGGGTTATGACAGCGCTGGTCTTGCCTGTTTTGATGACAACCAGACGATTCAGATTAAAAAATCTGTTGGAAAAGTGACCAGTTTACAATCTCTTTGTGCAAATAGGCTGGAAGATTCCCATTGTGGGATCGGGCATACCAGATGGGCTACCCACGGTGGCGTTACTGTGGAAAACGCCCACCCTCATCAGGCTGGGAACGTTACGTTGATCCACAATGGAATCATTGAAAATTATCATCAGCTTACCCAGGAATTTCATCTGGAAGATAAACTGGTCTCACAAACAGACAGTGAAGTGGCTGCCTGGGTGCTTAACAGCCTCTATGAAGGAGATCCTTTCACAGCAATACAGAAATTCCTTCCTATGCTGCAGGGCTCCTATGGCTTTTGTATCCTGTTTTCCGACCGCCCTGGTGAAATTTATGGAGTCCGCAATGTCAGCCCTCTGGTAGCGGCTTACACTCCCTCAGGTTCCATGATTGCTTCCGACCTGACGGCTCTGATCCCATACACCCGGTCTTATTTCGTACTTCCGGAATACACCATAGCAAAGTTAACGGCTTATCAGATCTGTCTGTATAATCATGACGGTAAACAGATCACTCCGGAATACAGCAAGGTAAACTGGGACTCGGATGCTGCCATGAAAAACGGTTTCCCCCATTTTATGTTAAAGGAAATCCATGAACAGCCGGAAGCTCTGAAGAAGACTATACTTCCCCGGCTGGTAAAAGGAATTCCTGATTTTTCTGATGATGGTATCCCGGATACTTTATTTTCTGAATGTGACAAAATACAAATTGTAGCCTGCGGTACTGCCATGTATGCCGGTATGGTTGCAAAAGCGATTATGGAACCTTTACTCCGCATTCCTGTTACCGTCTCGATTGCTTCTGAATTCCGCTATGAGCAGCCTCTGATGAATGAAAAAACCCTGACTCTGGTGATTTCCCAGTCTGGAGAAACCATTGATACACTGGCAGCCATGCGCCTGAGCGCATCAATGGGTTCAAAGACTCTGGCTATTGTAAATGTTAAAGGTTCTACCATAGCCAGGGAAAGTGATTATGTCCTGTATACTCATGCAGGTCCTGAGATTGCTGTCGCCAGCACAAAAGCTTACTCCGTCCAGCTTTCCATTCTTTATCTGATTGCATGCCGGATGGCTTACGTCAGGAAAGCGTTTTCTTTGGAAGATGCGGCCAACTTCATTCAGATGCTTATGGACGCTATCCCCTCCATGGAAACAATGCTCCACCAGACAAAAACTATCCAGGAGCTGGCGTCACACCTTATTTCCCATTCCGATGTATTTTTTATCGGGCGGAATCTGGACTATGCTTTTTCCCTGGAAGGTTCCCTGAAGCTGAAAGAGATCTCTTATATTCATGCAGAAGCTTATCCTGCTGGAGAATTAAAGCACGGAACCATTGCCCTCATTGAAAACGGAATTCCTGTAATCGCCATTGCCACTCAGGACAGCGTCTTTGCCAAAACAATTTCCAATGTTCGTGAAGTAAAGGCCAGGGGTGCTTATGTAATCCTGATTACCAGAGAACATGCTCATGTGGATGCAGAGCTTGCTGATATCCATATTAAGATTCCGGAAATTTCGGATCATTTTACCGTATTTCCCATAGCAGTTGTTCTTCAGCTGATTGCTTACTATACCACCTGTTTAAAAGGTCTTAATGTAGACCAGCCAAGAAATCTGGCTAAATCTGTCACCGTAGAATAACTAGAAAAAGCCTTCCGGAAACCAGGGATCACCTCTTTTCCGAAAGGCTTTTCTTATCTGTATCTTTTATTTCTTCATTTTTGCTTCTGCAAAAGTTCGGATCATTTCTACCGTTCCATCAATTCCCAGAACACTGCTATTGATGCATAAGTCATAGCTTCTGCAGTCTCCCCATTTCTTACTGGAATAATAATTATAGTAACTGGAACGTTCTTTATCCGTCTTCATCATGATTTCTTTGGCCTTCGCCTCGCTGACCTGATTCAGTTCTGCAAGGCGTTTGATTTTCACTTCATCATCACCGATAATAAAGACACTGACCATATTGGGAAAATTTTCCAAAGCATAATCGGCACATCTGCCTACGATCACACAGGACTCCCTTTCTGCCAGGGATTTGATAGCATCAAACTGAGCCAGAAAAATTTTATGATTGATCGGCATATCCATATATCCGGAAGAAGAATAACCAAATGAATAGGAATCCATGACCAGAGAATATAAAAAGCTTCTCGTCGGTTTTTCATCATTGTTTTCAAACAGTTCTTCACACAGACCGCTATCCTTCGCAGCTAACGCCAGAAGTTCTTTATCATAACAATTAATGCCCAGCTTTTTTGCCAGTTTTTGACCAATTTCTTTTCCACCACTTCCTGACTGTCTTCCAATAGTGATAATCAAATTATTACTCATGATCCACCCGCTCCTTTCCTGCCCTGAATCTATACGTCTTTCGCAGATATCAGATCTGTTTTTCATTATCATTATTATACAACAAAACATGGATAATGTACATAATTATTTTAATTTTAACAGCAGTTTCTGAAAATAGTCTGGCAATGGGGCAGAAAACTCCATATATTCCCCAGTCCGCGGATGAATGATACCCAGAACACCGGCATGAAGTGTCTGACCTTCCAGGTCTGGAAACGGGCATTTGGCTGGTCCGTAAACATTGTCTCCTAAAAGCGGATGATGGATACTTGCCATATGAACACGGATCTGGTGCGTTCGTCCTGTCTCCAGCTGACATTCCACGTAAGTATATCTCTCAAACCGCTTCAGCACCCGGTAATGAGTCACCGCTTCTTTTCCATTTTTTTCATTGATGGACATTTTTTTTCTGTCAACAGGATGTCTTCCTATTGGGGCATCTATGGTCCCTTCTTCTTCCCTGATCACGCCATGGACGATTGCATAATATTTTCTTGTAATCGAATGGGCTTTCAGCTGGTCAGCAATGCAGCGATGCGATACATCATTTTTACATACGATCAGTACTCCCGTAGTATCCATATCAATTCTATGTACAATGCCCGGTCGCATGACCCCATTAATTCCGGACAAATCATCCTTACAGTGGGCCATTAACCCATTTACTAAAGTTCCGCTGTAATGGCCGGCAGCAGGATGTACCACCATCCCTTTCGGTTTATTGATCAGAATAATATCCTGGTCTTCATAAAGAATATCTAACGGCATTTCCTCTGCTGTGATTTCCGGTTCCACTGCCTCTGGAACTTCTATTTCTATCTGATCTCCAACAGTCACTTTATAGCTGCTTTTTACAGCCTTACCATTGACCAGGACACCTCCATTTTTCAACACTTTCTGAATATAAGAACGGGAAAGGTCCTCCAGCTGCCTGCCCAGATAGGCATCAAGCCTGGAGTCCTTCCCCTCTTCTGTCACCTGAAAACTCCGCTTCAAAGAGATTCTCCTTTCTTTTTTAAAGAAAACGGCTCAAAATCGCTTTCTTTGTAACGGAACATCACAAGCAGCATCAATGCTGCTGCCCCTATGGTCACATAGCAGTCTGCCACATTAAAGACAGGAAAATGAATCAGGCAGAATGACAGGAAATCCACTACATATCCCTGCATCAAGCGGTCGATCATGTTCCCCACCGCTCCGGCAACAATAGCGACTGTACAGCAATACAAAGGAATGTACTGCTTTTTCGCCGGCATACGCCAGACAACGAATATGGCAGCAATCACAACTGCTACTGCGATCGCAAAGAAAAAGCCCTGCCTTCCCTGGAGCATACCAAAAGCTGCCCCTCTGTTTTCCAGATAAGCCAGTTCAAATACTCCCTCTATTAACACAATTGGATTCTGTCCTTTTAAATGATTGACTGCCAGAAACTTTGTCCATTGGTCGAGACCGATCAGGATACCGCAGCTGATAAAAAACACCGCAATCTGTTTCCATTTTTCTCTCATGTTCTTCTCCTTATTTCAGGATATGGGACAGTCCCTGAAGCATTTCTTCCTCTGTAACACTGCGGTCCACATAAGCATCTCCTATCCGCTCTAAAAGAACGAATTTGACACTTCCCTTATCCATTTTCTTATCATTTTTGGTCGCTTCGATCACACGTTCCGGGGACAGACCTGCTACACTGACCGGAAGTCCAAAGCGAACCAGCATATTTTTCAAATGCTCTACCTCGTCAACAGACAGCTTTCCTCTGGACAAGGAAATATAAGCAGCTGCCAGACATCCCAGCCCCACACACTGTCCATGAAGCATAGTAAAATTCATTTCTTTTTCGATAGCATGACCCAGAGTATGTCCAAAATTCAGCAGCGCCCTGACTCCCTGTTCTTTCGGATCCTCTTCCACTACTTTCTGCTTGATCATATCACTGGACAGAATCATCGTCTCACAAGTCTGCAGGTCTCTCGCCAAAATTTCTTCCCTGCAGGTTTCCAGCCACTGATAATAGTCTGCATTCTGGATCAGACCATGTTTCAGAATCTCCCCCATTCCGGACGCAAACTGTTCTTCCGGAAGGGTCTTCAGTGTGGCAATATTGCTGTACACCAGGCAGGGCATATGAAAAGCTCCTACCATATTTTTATAGGATTGAAAATCCACTCCTGTTTTTCCGCCAATACTGCTGTCAACCTGAGCGAGCAAACTGGTAGGCACCTGGATAAACGGGACTCCCCTTAAATAAGTAGCAGCTGCGAAGCCGCAGAGGTCTCCGGCAACTCCCCCGCCTAATGCTACCAGAACATCTTTTCTGTCAAATTGTTCCCGGATCAGAATCTCATAAAGCTGCTGGACCGTTCCCAGGTTCTTCTGTTCTTCTCCTGCTGGAAAAATAAATGTTATCACCTGTCTGCAGCAGGAAGCTAATATGGTCTTTACTTCCTCCAGATAAAAATCTGCTACATTAGAGTCCGTAACAATACAAACTTTTCTGCCATCAACAAAACGGGAGGCCTCTTTTCCCAGATTTTCAAAAGAAGTCTCCAGTACAATATCATATATGGAGCGTCCGTCCAAATGTATCGTCATTCTCTCCGCCATGTTCCGTCCTCCTTATATAAACCGCTCTGCTGCCACGAACAGGCGCCCTTTTTTCGTCTCATTCTGTATCCCAAGGTATCTGAATTTGCCCAATCCACGGACTGAAACAATATCTCCCGGCTTTAAGACCGCACTGCTTTTCACAGTCAATCTGCCATTGACGAATACCTTTTCTCCTTCCACATAAGGAACAATCTTTCCCCGGGAACACCGGTAAACAAATGCCAGGATATTGTCCAGTCTTTCTGATGCAATACTGCCTTCCATCTGTTCAAATCTGGGCTCAATGGACATTTCCATAGCCGGACTGATCTTTGTCTTAACAGTAGTTTTTCTCACAGAAATCAGATTTTCTGCAAGATAAGCTGACATATCGTCCATCACAAACACATATGCTTTCTTATCCTGGACCAGGATGTCTCCTATTTTGGAACGGTCAATCCCCAGGTTCATAAGCGCTCCCAGATAGTCTCTATGGCTTAATTCTTCCGCAAACCTGGCATTCAATGGTTCCACTTCCATACAGGAGATTGGTGCTTCCTCATCCAGGGCATAGGACGGAAGAAAGCAAACAACTTTTCTCTCCGCCATGGCATAACCGCCTGTCAGGAAATGCCTTACTTCCGGAATACTCCGGATCATGGAATGAAAAATTGTCTGCTCATTCAAATTCAAAAAATCCGTATGGGTAGGAATGTCCCTTTGATAACAGACCCGGGCTAATTCCTCAATTCTCTTTCGTAATAATGCTTCCTCTTTTTCCATATCCGGTTCAGCTGTTAAAATGTACATTCAGACCGGATACATCAAGGGAACTTGCACTTGCAGATAACAGGTCCTGGAAATCTCCTGATAACTCTACAGACTCCGGTGTGGCAATGAAAATATAATTGGAAATCTTCTGCAGATTCCCGTTCATGGAATAGGTGGCACCTGAGGTAAAATCAATAATCCTCTGAGCAACTTCTGTATGTATTCCTTCCATGTTCAGCACGACAGCCTTCCCAGCCAAAAGATAATCACAGATATCCCTGGAATCTTCCATAGAAGTTGGTTTGACAAGGGATACTTCCATTCCTCCCCGTCTCATAGGAACTACCTTACTGTTATTATTGGAACGGCCAAGGAACTTCGGTCTTGCCGATGCAGGCTCGTCCTCTTCCTCATCATAATCATTATTTCTGGAAAAGAAACCTTTTCTGGCCGGTTTTTCATCTTCGTAATCATCATCTAAGAAGTAATCATCATCGTCATCCGTGTCAGTTAATCTCATGGTATCCATAAACTTTCCAAAAAGACTCATTCTAACTCTCTCCTATCTGGCACCAAAAATCCCGGTGCCAACTCTTATCATGGTGCTGCCTTCTTCAATGGCCACTTGGTAATCACCGGTCATTCCCATAGAAAGCACACTCATACTAACATTATCAATGTTTTTACTTTTCATGTCAATAAAAAAATGATTCAATTTTTGAAAAATATCGCGATTTTCTTCTGGATTCTCCACAAAGGGCGCAATCGTCATAAGTCCTTTGATCCTGATATGGGAAAATTTAGAAATCTGAATCACAGCATTTTCCAGTTCCTCCAGAAAAAATCCATACTTGCTTTCTTCCCTGGCCACATTCACTTCCAGCAGAATATCTACCTGCAGATTCTTTTTTTCCGCTTCTGCCTCAATCTGCTCCGCCAGACGAATGGAATCCACCGAATGGATCAGGCACACCTTATCAATCACCTGTCGTACTTTATTTCTCTGAAGATGTCCGATCATATGAAATTTTGCATCAGCAGGCATACCAGGATACTTTTCCAGAATCTCCTGAACCTTATTTTCCCCGAAATCTCTGGCACCTGCTTCATAAGCTTCCTGCAGCATGGAAAGAGGTTTCGTTTTACTGACTGCGATCAGCGTCACCTCTTTTGGATCTCTTCCCGCCCTGCGGCAGGCTTTCTCCATATTCTTTCTTACCTCCATGAGATTTTCCATAACCATAGTCATATCTAACTCTCCTTTTACTGATAAATAATCGTACCTTCTGTCACCGTAGAGGCATCCAACACGATATGGTCATAAACAGAAAGCCCGTAGGTAGTTCCCTTTTCTACAATATCATACTCTTCATTAGACGTAAGGATCTCTATCTGCCGGAAAACCGCATAGCCTTTATTAATGTTATAGACACCATCCAACGCTGCACTCTGTCCTACCTGGAAACGATCACTTGATCCCGGTTTCACCAGATAATCTCCCGCTTTAATCTCACTTTCATCAGAAATTTCAATATAATAATATCCATCTTTTGAATAATAGATCGTAGTCGGAACAAATACAATGGAGGAAGATCCATCCTGCTGGGAATAAGTTTCCTTCATAAAGCCCTGGGAAGAACTATCTCCTCCTTGAGTCACATAATCTTCCGGAACCAGATAAAACTGTTTTTGTGTGACTGCTGTCTTCGGAATTTTCAATCCGGTTGTAGTATCTGCGCTGATTTCAAAAGTCAGGAACCGTTCCGATTCAAACTGAACCATATATTTGGAAAAATCCAATTGTCCATAAGACTTTCCATCCGCTCCGGTAATCACAGAAAATTTCCCCGACAGCTGCAGATCATATCCGGGAAATGTAACAGTCAGACTGTCTTTTCCGCTATAATCAGCAATATCATCTTCTTCCATAGGAAAGACCAAAGACCATTCATCAGACGTAATCACCTTATAAATAGGTGCCCCCTGTTCTACCAGATCACCGGATTTTGTCTGAATCCGGCTATATCCAGAACGTTCAAAAGCTTCTGCTGTCACCGCTGCCGGCGTAAGGTCAGAATAGGAGCAGGCTGTTCCACTGGCATCTGTATACTGGTCCACACCATAAGAAACAATTCCCGCCTGTTCCGCCCGTATCTGATGAAAATTTACGCCAGCTTCCGCCATGGCCGCTTCCATACTGTCTAATGCACTGAAACTGACGTACTCCATCATAGAAGCTTCCAGGGCATATTTTCCATCTTCCACCTGGGAAAATTTTTCATCATCATAAGACAGACTGAAGGATGCCAACTGTTTTTTTAAAGAAGACAGATCCTCTGATTCCAGCTCCACAGCCGCAGCTTCATTTTCTTCTAAAAACTGCTCCATACTGCCTGTTTCATCGAGAGAACAGATTCTTGCTCCCACAGATGCCCGTTTTCCTTCCCGAATATAATAATTGATATATCCCGCCTGGTCTGTTGTATAAACTTTCTCCTCTCTCAGAGCAATTCCCGTATATTTTCGATCTTCCACAATGCTTCCTTCTACCACTTCATAAAACTGAACTTTTTTTCTGGTCATATAAGTGTATACATAGAATGTCATGTAGATAAAAATCAGCAGAAAAATCATGGCCCCAATATTAAAATGAGCCCCTCTTTTCATTTTCTTTTTTCTTTTGTTCAGATCGATAACTGCCGGTTCTTTCTTTTTTGCCATGGGTTAAACGCCTCCAAGCCAATATCAAAGAAAAAGACCTCCGCCTGTCTGCAGAGGTCTTATGAAATTAACTGTTTATTATAATGCGATGATTACGTCAGCCTGTGCATTTGCCGGCATATCCTCTTTATTCATGGAAACGCTCAATACAAACGTTACATGATATTTTTCGCCAATATTTTCCAAAGTAGTGATGACCTCAGTGATGTCTTCTCCTTCCAGAGCAGCTAACTTTAAAAAGCTGTCTAAAAACATCATTTCCAGGTCATGATCCTGAGAAATAATTCCACATATAAAACCAATAAATGCTTCACTTGACGGTAACGGGTATTCCTTTACATTGATCAGGCGGATCCTGTTGTTCAATTCGTACATATGCTTGGAACTCTTATCCAGGTATACGATAGACCCTTTCGACTCCTTTACTGCTGCGTTGGCCTTATCCAACAGATGTTTTGTCTTTCCCTTACCCTTTTCTCCTGCAATAATCTGAACCATAGCAATATCCTCCTTGAGTTTTATTAAACTTGCATAAAAATTTCAAATTTATTATCATAATTATAGAACAAATTCTCAAAAAAGGCAATAACTAATTGACAATTTTATTCATAAGATTTGTCATATTGTCATAAAGAGAAGGTCTGCTTTCTGCCTTCAGAACTACAGCAATATATTCATTTCCAGCAGTATCTTCACTGGAAGTAATCAGGCAATAACCTGCCGCATTTGTGGTTCCCGTCTTTCCTCCTGTGACAGTAACTCCCTCTGGAGCCGCCCGTTCCCCTGTCAGGAACTGATTTCCGCCCTTCCATGTCTGTGTTACGGTTTCCCCTGCACGATCCGTATACTCAGCATAGTAGGAAGAAGTCTCTACCACTTTTCTGAATTCCGGTTCCTTCATTGCCTCATTAAAAATCAAATACAGATCATAAGCCGTCGTATAATGATTTTCATCTGTAAGCCCATGTGGATTTGTAAAATGAGTACCGGTCGCCCCCAGCGCTTTCGCTTCCTCATTCATCATATCCGCAAACTTCTCAATACTGCCTGCAATATGTACAGCGATTGCAGCCCCCGCATCATTACCTGACGGCAACATGAGACCATACAAAAGCTGCTCTAAAGTGAGCGTATCTCCTGGATGAATATTGCAAAGGGAGGCTCCGGATTCTGTGATAACCGCATCTTCCGTCACCGTCACCTGATCCGATAAATTACCATGTCTGATAGCCACCAAAGCAGTCATAACCTTAGTAATACTGGCCGGATAAAGACGTTCATATGGATTTTTATAATAAGGAACCGTTCCATCAGCAAGAGAAAACAAAGCTGCTGCCTCCGCAGTGATCCCACTGTCCTCATAGCTGCCGCTTTCATCCGGAACGCAAAGTTCAGAAGCAAAAGCTTCCGCCCGCTTTCCACTTTCTTCTGCCGTCTCCCAGACTCTCTCCCCTATGGCATAAGGCCGCTCTTGTATTTCGCTGCCGCACCCTGCCAGGAAAAAACCGGCTGACAGACAAAATGCCAGAATACCGGCTTTCCCCCGCAGCCATCTTATCTGTATGCTTCTCTCCATTCCATGTCTCCACGATCCAAAGCCTTGATCAAAAGTTCTGCCGTAGCTACATTGGTAGCCAAAGGAATGTTGTAAAGGTCGCAAAGCCTTACCACATCATTTACATCTGGTTCATGCTCCTTCGGATGCAGCGGATCTCTAAGAAAGATCACCAGGTCTATGGTGTTATGCTCAATCTCCGCGCTCAATTGCTTATTGCCCCCTAAATGACCTGCCAGAAACTTTCGTACATTCAGGTTGGTAACCTCTTCAATCAAACGTCCTGTTGTTCCTGTAGCATATAAATCATGTTTGCTCAGCACACCCCTGTAAGCAATGCAAAAATTCTGCATCAGCTTTTTTTTGGAATCATGTGCAACTAAACCAATATTCATTCCGAAATCCTCCTTCTCTTATCGTTTAATTCTCTGGAGCCCTATATTCAGAAGAACTCCCAGTCCGAGGTACATACTGACCAACGAACTGACGCCATAGCTGATGAACGGAAGCGGGAGCCCGGTATTAGGAAAAATCCCAGTAGCCACCGCAATATTAGAAAAAGCCTGGAAGGCCAGAAGTGCCGCCACCCCGCAGCAAATCAGCCTTCCTGATAAATCCTTTGCCTTGTGCGCCAGATACAGGCACTCAAACACCAGTACGGCAAATAGCGCGATCACAACGACGCAGCCAATAAACCCCAATTCCTCGCCAATCACAGCAAAAATAAAATCTGTCTGCTCTTCGGAAAGAAAATTTCCGTTCTTCACGGATGCAAGCGTATTATTATTTAGTCCTTTTCCCTTCAGCATTCCGGAGCCAATGGCCATGATTGAATTCGCCTGCTGATAACCGGTAGAAACATATTCATCCGGATTCAGCCAGGCAAGCACCCGTCGTACCTGATACCCCTGAAGAAAGGGAATTTTAGTAAGAATATCTGTAAATCTGGCCAAATAGATCAATAGCCCGCCCACAGGCAGCAGGACGGCCAAAGTCCCGAAAATCCATCTATAGCTTAAACCGGCTGCAAACACCATGCAGACCAGCACAAACAAGATGACCAATGTTGTGGAAAGATTTGGTTCTTCCAAAATCAGAAAGGCCGGAACAGCGAACAGACCGGCTGCCATAGCAAGCGTCCGCAACGTATTGATAGAATCATGGTATTTGGTCAGCAGCCATGCCGCAAACAGGATCATCCCCTGCTTCACAAATTCGGAAGGCTGAAACTGTATGTTTCCTGGAAGAACAATCCATCGTGTCGCTCCATTTACATTCTTTCCAAAAATCAGAACGGCAATCAGGATTAAAATACAACCAGCATAAATTCCCCAACTGAAAGTCAGAATCTTCTGATAGGGAATCAAAGAAACAATGATCGCCAGTACAAGGCCAACCGCAATTCCTGCAATCTGTTTTCCCACCATACCAGCGTCCTGATTAGACGCACTGTTGATCACCAGAACTCCTATCACATTCAGTGCCAACACATACAAAATCAGTCTGAAATTGTAGTTTTTAAAATCATAATTCAGCAACATCTAAAATATCCCCTTATTTCCCATATTTAAGATTGGAATATTGGCATAAAGGGCTGGTTTTTTTCTGCCATTTGCAGCATCTTCCTGTCGGATTTGTATTTCTATTCCCCCCTGGTCCACTTCCATATATTTGGAAACTGTAACCACCAGGTCCTCTTTTACCATTTCAATCATTTCGGGAGAACAGTCTGTCCTGTCGGCCGACAGGACGGCTTTTAAACGCTTTTTTGCCAGTTCTCCCGAATTTCTTCTGTGTAACCTGGGAAAAAGTTTCATAAAACTCCCTCCCTTTATGCCCGTTTCAACAGCCCGGACAAGCGGCGTAACAACCCTCTGGAACCTTCCAGATTCATAAAGGGTACACTCTCTCCTACTATTCTCCGGCAAATATTCATATAAGCCTGTCCAGAAAGAGAATCACTTCCGGCAAGAGGCTCGCCCTGGTTCGTTGCAATGACAATGTCCTCATCATCCGGTATGGCGCCTATCATATTCACGGAAAGAATATCCACCACATCCCCTACCGACATCATATCACCTCTTCGAACCATATCCATACGGACCCGGTTCACGATCAGATCGATCTCTCCCATGTCTTCCGCTTCCAGAAGCCCAATGATACGGTCTGCATCTCGGATGGCAGATACTTCTGGAGTTGTCACCACAAAAGCCCTGTCCGCTCCAGCTACCGCATTTTTAAATCCTCTTTCAATTCCTGCCGGACAATCCAACAGTATGTAGTCAAATTCTCCTCTTAAGTCACTTACCAGTTTTTTCATCTGCCCAGGGCTTACCGCTGACTTATCCCGTGTCTGAGCAGATGGCAGCAAATACAGGTTTGGATATCTTTTGTCTTTTATCAGGGCCTGCTTGATTCTGCAGTTTCCCTCCACGACGTCCACCAGATTGTAGACAATGCGGTTTTCCAGTCCCATTACCACATCAAGGTTACGCAGTCCGATATCTGTATCGATCAGAACTACTTTGTACCCCAAAATAGCCAGGCCTGTTCCTACATTCGCAGAGGTGGTTGTTTTACCTACCCCGCCTTTTCCGGAAGTAATCACAATGACTTCACTCATAATGAATATCCTCCTGATATAAAATTGCCATATTATATTGTAACTTATTTTTGATACTTTTTCCAGTATTTTTCCATTATTAAATAAAATTTATCCGATTCAGGAAACTTTTCTTTAAAGTTTTTACTTCAATATGCTCATCTGCAATGCCGGCGATCATTGGCCCTTTTCCCAATTTTTTCCCTCTATCCCCATATTTTTGCTGGATATCTGCAATCTTCAGCTGAGACGGGGCCATTTCCAGTGCTGTCACTACAGCCTCGTAATTTCCTGATGCTCCGGCATGGGCAAAGCCTCTCAGCTCTCCCAATACGATAATATTGCCTTTGGATATCACTCTGCCGCCTTTTTCCACATCTCCTATGACGACAATGCTTGCTTCTGCCTCCAAAGTCTCTCCGGCTGACAGATTCCCTTTATAAAACTGGCCTGTCCTGGAATTTAATTCCATAAGCTTTTCATTTAACGCCTTTTCACACCGCTCAATCCTGTTGATATCATGATCCAGCAGGCACAGGATTTCAATCTGGGAATTTTCTGTAATCGTATTGACCACAGCAAATTCCTCTGCTGCCGTCATATCTCTTCCTTCCAAAGTCAGCGCCATCTGTACAGATCCCCAGAATTTTGCGCTTTCCCGAAATTTATCTGCCACATCTGACAGGATTTCCTGAAAAGCAGGGGCTGGGTCCAGATAAACGGTCAGCCCCGACTTATTTCCTTTGATTACCACAGTATTGTGCATAACTTTAAAACCTCCCAGATACTATCAGTCTCTGATATTAACATTAGTCGCTTCCAACGCACCTGTATTCAGAATATAATCCAGATCTGTATATCCAAAATAGAATCGGTAAACGTTCTTTGCCAGAGACGCTGCGTTTCCTGATGTATATCCATTGGGAATATTCACCGTCACACAGATATCCGGGTTCTCATATGGTCCATAAGAAATAAAAAATGCATGGTTCGCCCTGTTTTTGGATTCCTGGGCCGTTCCTGTCTTTCCTGCTACATTTACCTCCAGGTCATTGAAAATCTTATTGGCAGATCCATTGGCAATTACCCGTCTCATACCTTCCTGTACCGTATCCCAGATAGAATCATCAATATCAATATGGGAATATACTTCCGGTGTATATTCTTCCACCAGATTTCCATCAGAATCTGTAACTTTATCAATAAGACTTAATTCATATACCGTTCCTCTATTGGCAATTGCTGCCACATAGCGGGAAAGCTGGACGTTTGTATAAGCATTGGTACCCTGTCCGATGACGGAACGTTCCGGGTCTTCTGTAGTCAGATTGGGGGCAACTTCTGGAATCTCCACTCCCGAAGTATGGTCCAGCCCAAACATGGATGCATATTTTCTTATGGTCTCCAGTCCCTGTTCTGCATTATAATTGCCGTTTTCATCCGTCGCCAGTCGGTGCCCCAGCTCCGCGAAATAATAATTGCAGGAATTCTGAATACCTTCTACCATAGTCTGATTTCCATGATGTCCCGGATACACCGCACATTTCAATGGCGGGGATGCCAGTTCATACCGCCCGGTACAATCAATCTGTTCATCTATGGTCACAACTCCCTCCGCCAGAGCAGCCACAGCTGCTATGGGTTTAAAGGTAGAACCGGGAGCTTTCAGTACCTGGGTAGCATTATTATAAAGAGGATTGGACAAGTCATTTAAAAGCTGCGTATAATATTCCGTATCCATGGTTCCAGACAGCCTGTTATTATCATAGCTCGGGTATGTCACCAGCGCTCTGACCTCTCCGGTATTCACATCTGTTACCACCACACCTGCTGTACAAGGATCCAGTGCCATCTGAGCCGGTGTCAGTTCCAGATTGGAGATTTTTTCCTTGATAAAGGTGTACGCATATTCCTCTCCATTCGCATTTAAAAGTGCAACCTGATTACTGTCATATTCCAGAACTCCCTGATCATAAAGAGCCAGGCAGAGTTCTCTTCCTGTCACTGTACCGGCATCAATCAGATGCTGATAAATCTTTTTATCAAATGCCTTATCGTCCTGAATTCCTGTCAATGCAGCTTCCACCAAAACTCCATAAATATCATCCGCATTAGAATATTTACTGTCAACATCAAGTTTGGTCGTATCAATCCAGCTGTTGGCAATCCCGGTATACAGATACTCCCGAAGGCTGCAGGTCCCGTCTCTCCATGCCAGATATTCCTGGCTGTTTCTGTCAATATTCCCGGAAACCAGAATATTTACTCCATCTGATGCCAGATACGTGCTGATATACGACATATAATCCTGCATATCTTCCGGCAGATCCTGGAACGCTGTAGGATGCTCACTGTATAATTCCGCTCTCAGCCGTTCAAATACCTGTTCTTTTTCCCTGCTGAATTTCTGAAAAATATTCTGTTCCACAGCAGAAGCTTCTTCCGATTCAAAATGGGACATAGACAGTACATTATTATTGATCAGCTGGAAATAAGCATCTTTGATCGGAATCATCATACTGGAAGAGTCTTTGTTCTCATTGATGCTGTCATCCGCATTGACCAGTTTAGAGGCAAGAATTCCTGCCAGTTGCTGCTCAATCAAATAATAAATACCCACCTGCAGATCTCTGTCTAAAGTCAGATAAACATCCTGACCTGCCACTGGATCCGTCTGGGACAGTACTTCCATAACCCTTCCCATGTTGTCCACGCAAATGGTCTGATGTCCTTTCTGTCCCTGCAACGTGGTCTCCATAGTAGCTTCGATTCCTGTTCTTCCCACAATATCCGTCAATTCATAATCTTCGTTTTCCTTCTTCAATTCTTCCAGCTGGTCTTCCTGGACTTTTCCCGTATAACCGATAATAGGGGCAAAGTAGATACTGTCATTATATTTCCTGATCGTTGTCTCTTCTACCGATACTCCCAATAATTCAGCAGAATGTTCCGTAATATCCGCCATGGTCTCCTCGCTGATGTAGGACGTGATCTGGGTAGACTCATATTTCCTGTAAGCCGTCAAACCCATGGTATAACGGATATTCACAATCTGAAGTGCTTCTTCATCCGTCAACTGTTCCGGTTCACCGTTCTGATCTTTCAGTTTGTCCAGTTCATAATATTGGAATCTATCCTGGAACAGTTCGTATGCCGTAATATCAGATGGATATTTTCCATCCGGCCCAGTCAGCTCTTCGATTGTTTTTAAACCATACAGATCGCTTAAAAAACGCTTTCTGGCAGTTTCGGAAGCAGAAGTATAATACATCTCTCCGTTTTCATCAATTCCCACTTCAAATCTGCCTTCCACTTTTTCGCCATGTTTATTTAATATCCGTACCAGTCTCAGGATCATGGCATTTTTTTCTTCCACAGAAGTATAATCGCCGGTATCCTGTATAGTCACTACATAAGCCAGTTCATTATATGCCAGAACATTCCCATTCCGGTCATAAATATTCCCCCTTGTACCAGGCGTCGTCACTTCTTTTTCTGTTTTCTGTATATAATCCCGCAAATACTGTTCTCCATTCACGATCTGAAGCTGGAACAGTTTCAGTACCAGGACCAGAAACATACAGGAAAATAGAATCCCAAGAACAACCAGTCTGGAGGACATCATTTTTTTCCCCAGCGTCTTTATCAGGTCAAGAAAATCTCTAAACAAAATCAGTATCTCTCCTTTTTTCCAGTTCTTCCATTTTTCTTGTAATGATCAGGAAGATGCGGTAAACCAGCAGCGTGACCAGCACCGTAAAGATGGTTTCCGGAACTATGATTTCTCTGAGATAAAACAGAAAATCCAGCCGGTTTCTGATCAGGAACTGGAATATATAAATGTAAATATTATAAGCCAACTCGTTAAATACACTTAGGATCAAAGGCAGTGTGATATAATCTTCATAATAATATTTTGTAAAAATCCCATTTACATATCCTACATATACAAAAAAAAGCGTATAGAATCCAAACGGACCTGCATAGAATAGATCCATCAAAACACCGGAAATAAATCCACACAGCATTCCCGCATCTTTGCCACAGATGAACCCAAAAGAAAAAGTCAGGATCAGCAGCAGATTAGGCGATGCTGACAGAAATGGGATCTGGGGAAATATACAATTCTGAATCGTAAATGCCAGAATTACCAGCACAAGATTGATCAGTATCCGTTTCATGATTCACCTTCTGCACTTTCTGCCGGGGAAACCGTTTCCTGTGCTGCCTCGCTTTCCACAGCGGTTTCTCCTGCTGTCTCACCGGTCGCTTCCTGCTGCAAGTCGGATTTCAGATCTGTGATCACCAGTACCTCCTGAAGAGTGTCAAACTGGGCCACCGGAATCAGATAACCGGATTTCGTTACCCGGTTGCTGTCCACGGTTATATCAGAAGCATATCCGATCAGCAGGCCAGGAAGGAACACAGAACTGATATTCGAAGTAACGATACGGTCACCCTCTTTAATATCGCCATCCTGGGGAATATGGGTAAGACGGAGACGCCCTTCTTTATACAGCGTAAGGTCTCCTTCCACCACACAGTTAGAACCGGACTGCATGGCCATACCATACACCTCACTGGAATCATCTATAATTGCCCTTACAGTAGCATAATTGGCCCCCACATCGGTTACAATTCCTACCAGTCCTCCCCCCGCAATTACGTTCATATCCTTCCGGATACCATCATTGGCTCCTTTATCAATCCGGAACACCTGGAACCATTCACCGGAATTTTTAGCAATCACTCTGGCTCCCACTTTATGATATTCCATATATTCCTGATCCAGGTCATACAGACTTCTCAGACGTTCCAGTTCAAAACGTTCCTGCTGCAGCCTGTTATTATCCTCAGCCAGTGCATCAATCTGGTCACGCAGCCGTTTATTCTCATCCTGGGCTTCCTGAAGGCTGGAAAAATTGCTGATCTTTTCATAAACAGCTGCCCCTACTTTATTGACCCCAGACTGAATGGGGGTCAGCACATATCCTACTCCCGACCGGAGAGGAGACAGAAACCCATCTCCAATGGAACTGATTCCGATCAGCAGGATGCAAAAAACGGTTAATCCGATTAAAATATATTTGCTGCGTTTTGATTCCATTTATAACATTCCTCGTTCTTTTAAACTCAAATATAAATTATCACCTATAATAATGTGATCCAAAAGTCCAATCCCCACCATCTCTCCTGCCATGCGGACCCTTTTTGTAAATGTCACGTCTTCCCTGCTGGGAGACGGGTCTCCGCTTGGATGGTTATGGACCAGCACCATGTTCACTGCCCGGTAGCGCAGTGCCTCTATCAGGATTTCTCTGGGCGTGGCCAGAGAAGCATTTACAGTGCCTCTGGAAACCAGTACCTCCTGTATCATCGCCTGCCTGTTGTTAAAAAACATGACGTGAAGTTCTTCCTGCTCTTTATGGCGCATTTCTTCCATATAATATCCGGCAATTGTCTCCGGATCATGAAAGGTCAGTCTTTTCCCTGCTGCCTGGCGCCATATTCTTCTGGATAACTCTCCGATACATAACAGCTGACTGGCTTTCACCGGTCCTATCCCTTTAATCTCCATTAACTCAGGCACTGATCTGTGAAGAAGATTCAAAAGCCCTTCTCCCTCACAGCCTCCGCCTAAAACTTTTTTGGATAATTCCAAAGACGTTTCTTCCGGCGAACCGGTACGTATGATCACTGCCAGCAGCTCTGCATCGCTCAACCCTGCAGTACCATACTGAAGACATTTTTCATACGGCCGCTCTGCCTTCGGAAGCGTTTTCATCGTGACCTGTTTCATCTTCCCTCCTGTTTTCCGTGACTCTCCAAGTCTCTGTCCAGGAGCTCTTATATGTTCAGATCCAGCGGAAAATCAGCACGGCTAAGACAATCCCAAGAATACTTGCCATAGTGATTTTAATGCTGATACCAAAAGTAATGACTAAAATTCCCAAATCCAGGTTGATGGGAGGATTGATTCCGAACGACTGTCCGAAACTCAGCCAGGAAAGACCGGCTATATTCTGGGTCATGTTTCCGATAAAGCCTCCCAACACGATTCCTGCCAGCAGAAGCAATAATAGAATCCAAAAATTTTTATTTCTCATTGGTATCATTCCCCCATTTTCATTCGTACTATTCTATCACAAGTTCTTTCTTGTGTATAGTCTGTTTTACAGGGTGACGATCCCAGCCTCCAACAGTTTCTGAAGGGACATCAGGATACCTAATTTCGCATGATACCAGGTAAGACCTCCCTGAAAATACACGGCATACGGAGGTTTTATGGGTCCGTCCGCGGACAGTTCAATGGAAGAGCCCTGCACAAAGGCTCCTGCTGCCATGATCACCGGAGCATCATATCCTGGCATATCCCATGGCTCTGGAGATACAAAACTGTCCACAGGTGCAGCCGCCTGGATTCCCTGACAGAATGCGATCACTCCCTCTGGGGTTCCAAACGTCACAGCCTGGATAATATCATGACGGGATTCTGTTCCATTGGGAACAACCGGAAATCCCAAAGATTCATAGATATTTGCAGCAAAAATTGCTCCCTTCAAAGCCCCGGCTACTACAGTCGGCGCCAGGAAAAATCCCTGGAATAAAGGCTGGTTGAGTCCCAGGCTTGCTCCCACCTCTTTTCCCAGTCCGGGAGCAGAAAGGCGATAAGATGCCATATCAATCAGGTCTTTACGTCCTACAATATATCCGCCGATCGGTGCCAGACCGCCTCCTGGATTCTTGATCAGAGAACCTACAATCATGTCAGCGCCTACATCCAATGGCTCTATTCTTTCTACAAATTCTCCATAGCAGTTATCTACCATGCAAATGACTTCCGGTTTTACGCTTTTGATAAAAGAAACCAGTTCCCCGATCTTTGCCACGGATAATGTGGGTCTGGTAGCATATCCTTTGGACCTCTGTATGGTCACCAGCTTTGTTTTTTCATTGATCGCATTCCGGATTCCTTCAAAATCAAAAGAACCATCTGGAAGGAGGTCTACCTGCCGGTAGGAAACCCCATATTCCTTCAGGGAACCGGCAGAATCTCTGATTCCGATCACTTCTTCCAGGGTGTCATAAGGTTTTCCCACCGGTGACAAAAGTTCATCTCCCGGGCGCAGATTGGCAGACAACGCCACATGGAGGGCATGGGTTCCACTCATCAGCTGAGGGCGGACCAGAGCACTTTCTCCATGAAACGCCTTTGCATACACTTCCTCCAGCACATCTCTTCCCAGATCATTATAGCCATAGCCTGTAGTGGCCGCAAAATGAATATCGCTGACTCTGCAATCCTGCATGGCTTTCAGCACCTTCATCTGGTTATATTCCGCTGTAGCATCAATCTGATCAAACCGTTCTTTTAACTTTTTTTCTATCTGGAATCCGAAATCCAGTACCTGATCACAGATACCCAGACTTTCGTACATTTCTTTCATCTCCACTGTTTCTCCTCCTCGCAATCCTTCTTTATCTTTTGCAGGATTTTTTTCTGGTCATTTTCATAATCTTCCATGTTCAGGATACGGGTATCCCGTTCCCGGCGGAACCAGGTAAGCTGGCGTTTTGCAAAATGGCGGGTATCCCGCTTGATCACATACACTGCTTCTTCCAACGTGCACACTCCGTTTAAATAATCCAGGATTTCTTTATATCCCAGTCCCTGCATGGACACCATATCCCGGGTACAGCCCATTTCCTTAAGCTTTCTTACTTCTTCCACCAGACCATGGGCCATCATCTGATCGACTCTGGCTTCAATTCTCCTATACAGCTTCTCTCTGTCCATATTCACCACATAATAGAGAAAATCATAAGGAGAGGTTTTTTGCCGTTCTTCCTGGTTATGCTGGGAAATCTTTTTCCCGGTCTGCCGGTAATACTCGATAGCACGGATCACCCGTTTCACATTATTTGCATGGATGGTTTCTGCCGATTCCGGATCTATACTCTCCAGCATCTGATGCAGATATTCCGCTCCTTTTTCCCGTTCCAGATTTTCCAGTTCTTTTCGAATTGAACCATCATCTTCTGTCTCCTGGAAATTGATGTCGTAAAGCAGAGCCTGGATATAAAAGCCCGTTCCTCCGGCTATCACAGGGAGTTTCCCCCGGCTGTATATGTCCTCGATTACCTGCTTTGCCATTTTCTGAAAAGCAGCCACATCAAACTCTTCCCAGGGATCCAGAATATCAATCAGATGATGGGGAATCCCTTCCATTTCCTCTTTTGTAACTTTTGCAGAACCAATATCCATTCCCCGGTAGACCTGCATGGAGTCTGCGCTGATGATTTCACCATCAAATATTTTGGCCGCCTGAATGGATAGGGAAGTCTTTCCCACCGCAGTTGGACCGGTAATGATTAACAGGGGTCTTTTCTTTATGGTCTCCTCCTTCATTCCTGCCGCTCTCCCTCCTCTGCGATCTTTTTGATACAGTTATCTCGGAGAGTTTCCTGAAGATGTCTGGTGTAATCAGAAAATCCGCATTCTTCCTTTCCATACACCTGATTTTTTTCATATTCCAAAGGAAGCCAGGTAGAAATCGGCGCCTCATTATGCTGTATGATTGCTTCCATACGGTCCAGTGCTTTATAGAGCTTTGCCTCTTTTGTCTGTTGCTGTTCCATTTCCAGATATAAGGCTTTCATCTCCTGACAGTATGGAATCGGAAGAGAATCTACCCACTGGTTCAATAGATCTGCCTCTTTTTTCTCATCTTCTTCCGTCTTTACAAAAGCCGGAATATCCCCGGTAAAAGCTTCTCCCAGATCATGGATCAGGCACATCTGCAACACCTTGTCCATGTCAAGTTCCGGATATTCGTCCCTGACAAAAAATGCCAATAAAGCCAGACGCCAGCTATGTTCCGCAACGCTTTCATGTCTCCCGGAAGACGTCCAGGAATGACGGGTATTATTTTTCAACTGTTCTGCTACAGCCATAACATCGATCAGTTTTACGATATCCATATAATCTCCTCTTTTGTACCCAATGGTACTGTATACAATATATGACAGTTCTCACAAAAATAGAAGCTCTTTATTCTTGAGATTTACATAATTTTTTTATGTCTACCTCTATACAATGCGTTTGAATTTTTTTTCAATTTCATAACGGCTCATAGAAATGATGGTCGGCCTTCCGTGGGGACAGGCATACGGATTTTCCAGCTGCAGCAGCTGGTCAATCAGATGGTCTGCTTCAGCAGGAGACATGGCATGGTTTCCCTTTACCGCTGCCTTACAGGACATGGAAGCCACCCGTTCCCATATCATCTCCGCTCCCGTTGCGGCAGTATCCTCTGACAGCTGGTCAATCATTTCCATCAGAAGTTCTTTTTTTGCAATGGAAAACAGATTTCCAGGAACACCACTGACTGCATATTCCCTTCCTCCAAAAGGCTCTATTTCAAATCCAATCTTTGTAAAAGATTCCATATGTTTTTCCAGCAGCAGCTGTTCATTGTCATTGAGAGTCAGAATAATGGGCGGGCTCACTGCCTGTGTGGTATATTCTCTGTCTTTCAGGGATTTCATAGTCTTTTCATATAACACTTTTTCATGAGCAGCATGCTGGTCAATGATAAACAGCTGGTTATCAAATTCTACCAGCCAGTAAGTATCAAACAGCTGTCCGATCAGACGATGACGCAGCCTGGAAGATGGCTCCAGAAGCTTTCCCCCAAACAGATCCAGCTGTTTCCCTTCATGCCTTTCCCTGTTTTCTCCCTGACTGTTTGCCAGCTTTGCGGGCGTGACTGGATTTTCTTTCTGCACCACCGGATCCGATTGAAGAGTTTTTCTGTTCTCTGCTGGCACAGGTTTCTGATGAAATCCGTAAAAAGCTCCCGTTTCCCTGAGTTTCGTTTCCCCTGCAACTGCTTCTCTCTCCTGCTTTACCATATGAAGTTTTTCCAGCCTTTCTTTCTCAAAAGGCTCTACCAGTTTCTCTGCTTCCCGCCTTAACTGTTCCGCTTCTTTTTTTTCTCTGCCATCTTCCAGTTCTACCGAAGGGATCAGTTCTTTATGGGCCAGGGCATTCTGAAGAGCTGTCAGGACCATATGATAGATTCCTTCCCCATCCTGAAAGCGTAATTCCATTTTGGTCGGGTGGACATTTACGTCCAGGAATCCCGGTTCTATCTCAAAATGAAGAAGGGTAAACGGATATTTATGCTGCATCATAAACGGCCGGTATGCCTCTTCGATTGCCTTGGCTATGATAGCACTTTTAATATACCTGCCATTGATATAGTAATTCTCATAATTCCGGTTACTCCTGGCTATCACCGGCTTTCCTATGAAGCCCCGGATCTTTACCGGTCCTCCGGAAGCTTCTACCTGAATCAGATTGGCAGCAATCTCCCTCCCAAAAACCGTATAGATAATATCCTTCAGATTATGGTTTCCGGAAGTATGAAGTTTGTTCTGATTATTCTGAATAAAGCGGATCGATACTTCCGGATGGGACAGAGCAATTTTCTCCACCAGTTCCGCCACATGTGCACCCTCTGTCTGGGCAGTTTTTAAAAACTTTCTCCGGACAGGAGTATTATAAAACAGGTTCCTGGCTATAAACGTAGTTCCTTCCGGAGCTCCTACCTCTTCCATGGATTTCTCTACTCCGCCTTCAATCTGGTAACGGACCCCTGTCAGGTCCTGGCTGGTCTTTGTGATCACTTCCACCTGAGAAACCGCTGCAATACTGGAAAGAGCCTCTCCCCGGAAACCCAAAGAAGATATAGTAAACAAATCTTCCACCGATGATATTTTACTGGTGGAATGACGGAGAAAAGCAGTCGGTACTTCTTCTTTCGGGATTCCACAGCCATTATCCGTAACCCGGATAAAAGAAATGCCGCCTTCCCGGATTTCCACCGTCACTGCCGTAGCCCTGGCATCAATGGCATTTTCCAGAAGTTCTTTTACCACCGACGCCGGTCTCTCAATCACTTCTCCGGCTGCAATCTTATTGATCGTATTCTGGTCTAATACTGTGATATGAGGCATATGTCTCCTCCTATTTTCCATTCCATCTGTTTTTCAGTTTTGTCTGCAGACGATACAGAGTGTTCAGGGCATCGATAGGTGTCATGCTTCCCAGCTCCATGTCTCCAATCTCCTGGATAATGTCATCTTCCTTCACGGTATCAAACAGAGTCAGCTGGGAAAGCTCCACATCGTCCGGTTTCGGCACCGGTTTCCTGGACGGGGCAGAAATGTTCTTTTCTGCAATTTCTTTCGCCCTTGCTGTGATATCTGCGTTGCTCAGTTCCTCCACCAGTTCCTTTGCCCGCTCAATGACAGAATCCGGTACTCCTGCCAGTTTGGCTACCTGGATTCCATAACTCTTATCTGCTCCGCCTTTCACAATCTTTCTCAGGAATACAATATCATCTCCCTGTTCCTTGACTGCGATACAATAGTTATTCACCCCGTTCAGAGTTCCTTCCAGCTCTGTCAGCTCATGGTAATGGGTCGCAAATAATGTTTTTGCTCCTAAAAGCCTGGTATTGCTGATGTGTTCCACCACCGCCCACGCAATCGACAGCCCGTCAAAGGTACTGGTCCCCCTTCCAATCTCATCCAGGATCAGGAGACTGTTTTTCGTGGCATTTCTCAGGATATTGGCAACTTCCGTCATTTCCACCATAAAGGTACTCTGCCCAGATGCCAGATCATCGGAAGCACCTACCCGGGTAAAGATACGGTCGCAGATACCGATATCCGCCTCTTCTGCCGGTACAAAGCTCCCTGTCTGTGCCATAAGTACAATCAACGCAGTCTGTCTCATATAAGTAGACTTTCCTGCCATATTCGGTCCTGTGATAATCGAAACACGGTTCTTCCCATTATCCAGATAAGTATCATTGGCTACAAACAGATCATCCCGCATCATCTGTTCTACCACCGGATGACGGCCATTTTTAATGTGGATCACGCCTTTTTCATTGATCTTCGGCCTTACATAATTATTTCTTGTTGCCACCAGTGACAAAGAAGCGAATACGTCAATTCCCGCAATCGCTTTCGCCGTTTTCTGTATCCTTAAGACTTCTGCCCCAATCTGGTCCCGTACCTGACAAAACAGGTCATATTCCAGAGAGACCAGTTTATCCTCCGCTCCCAGAATAATATCTTCCAGTTCCTTTAGGCGGTCTGTGGTATACCGTTCCGCATTGGCAAGGGTCTGTTTCCGGATAAAGTATTCCGGAACCATATCTTTAAAAGAATTGGTTACTTCAAAATAATATCCAAAGACTTTATTGTACTTAATCTTCAGGTTTTTGATCCCTGTCTTTTCCCGTTCTTCCGCTTCCAGCCCGGCAAGCCAGTCTTTTCCTTCTGTTTTTGCCTGACGAAGTCGGTCCGTCTCCTCATGAAAACCATCCCGGATCATGCCTCCGTCCCGGACAGAAACAGGAGGATCGTCTACAATGGCACGGTCTATCAGGTCACACACATCTTCCAGCGGATCCATATCCTCATAAATTTCCTGCAGGACCGTACTGTGGAATTCTCCCAGCAGTCTCTTAATATAAGGAACCATCTCCAGAGAATTCTTAAACGCCAGAAGATCCCTGGGATTCGCCGTTTTGTAGCTGATCCTGCCCATCAGACGTTCCAGGTCATAGATAGAATTCAGATATTCCCTTATTTCCTCACGGGAAATAAAGTTGGAATTCAGTTCCTCCACAGCATCCTGGCGCTTCTGGATCTCATTCTTTAAAATCAGCGGCTGCTCGATCAGACTTCTGAGATGTCTTGCCCCCATGGCCGTTTTCGTCTTATCCAGCACCCATAACAGAGTCCCTCTCTTCTGTTTCTCCCTCATGGTTTCCAGAAGTTCCAGATTTCTTCTGGTAGAGGCATCGATCACCATATACTGTTTCGTAGAATAAGGGGTCAGGGAGGTAATATGGGATAAGTCACTCTTCTGCGTCTCATAAAGATACTGCATCACTGCACCGGCAGCGATCACACCATTGGTATAATCCCCCAGCCCAAGTCCCTCCAAGGCACCAAGGTGATAATGTTCCTTCAAGATTTTCCGGCAGGCATCATCTGCAAAAAATCGGGAATCCAGGGAAGAAATGACCGTATGAAACCGGTTTTTTAATTCATCAATCTCAATTCCGGACATATAGAACGCTTCGTTGCACACGATTTCCGACGGGGAGAAATGAAGAATCTCATCCAAAAGGTCCCGTTCTGACTCCACCTCGGTAACAAAGAAATCTCCTGTACTGATATCAGCGGAAGCAATTCCGAACATATCTCCCAGATACACGATTCCCATAAGGAAATTATTCTTCGTTTCATCCAAAGCCTGGGCACTGGTAACCGTTCCAGGAGTCACAATCCTGACTACCTCTCTTTTTACCAGTCCTTTTGCCTGTTTGGGATCTTCCATCTGTTCTGCAATGGCAACTTTATAACCTTTCTGCACCAGCCTGGTGAGATAAGTTTCCACCGCATGGAACGGCACACCGCACATGGGAGCCCGTTCCTCCAGTCCGCATTCCTTCCCCGTCAGGGTGATCTCCAGTTCCTTTGATGCTGTCAGCGCATCATCAAAAAACATTTCATAGAAATCTCCCAGACGGTAAAACAGGATACAGTCCTTGTACTGTTCTTTTGTCTTCATATATTCCGTCATCATTGGTGATAATTTTGCCACTTTTAACCCTCCTGGCGTCCCATATAGTAAAAGCCTTTGGATTCTTCCAGATATACATCCACAATTTTCCCGATCAGGTCAGATCCTCCCGGAAAATGTACCAGAGTGTTGTTGCCGAGACGTCCCGTCACATATCCTTCCAGATGAGAGTTTTTCTCCTCCACCAGAACTTTCTGGACGGTATGCACATCCCGTCCGCACACCTCGCCGGAAATCTCCTGAACCAGCTTCAGAAGCCGGTCAAACCGGTCTTTTACCACATCTTCCGGAACTGGCTCCATCTTTGCTGCCGGTGTTCCGGTCCGTTTGGAATAAATAAAGGTAAAGGCACTGTCGTATCGTACCTGTCTGACCACATCCATGGTATCATTAAAATCTGCTTCCGTCTCTCCCGGAAATCCCACAATAATATCCGTTGTAAGGGAAATATCCGGCATGGCTTCCTTAATTTTCCTTACCAGTTCCAGATACTGTTCCTTCGTATAACGGCGGTTCATTTTTGTTAAAATCTCCGTACTTCCCGACTGAACCGGAAGATGGAGATGACGGCAGATCTTTTTGGAATCTTTCATCACCTGGATGAGTTCATCTGACAGATCTTTCGGGTGAGACGTCATAAAACGGATCCGTTCAATTCCGTCTACTTTCTCCACCCGGCGAAGAAGCTCTGCAAAGCTGATGGGATGTTCCAGGGTCTTTCCATAAGAATTTACATTCTGTCCCAGGAGCATGATCTCCACCACACCGTCTGCCGCCAGCTGTTCCACTTCCCGGATGATTTCCTCCGGCTCCCGGCTCCTCTCCCTTCCTCTTACATAAGGCACGATACAATAACTGCAGAAATTATTGCACCCGAACATAATGTTCACACCGGATTTAAACGGATATTTTCTCTCTGCCGGAAGGTCCTCTACAATCTCTGTTGTTCCTTCCCAGATATCTACCTCCATATGGCCGCTCATCAACCGGTCATATAACAGCTCTGCCAGTTTAAAAATATTGTGAGTTCCAAATACCACATCCACAAAACGGTAATCTTTCTTTATTTTTGCCACTACTTCCGGCTCCTGCATCATACATCCGCAGAGTGCCACCAGCATACCCGGATTTTTTTTCTTCAGGCTGTGGACATACCCCAGATGTCCATACACTTTCAGGTTCGCATTTTCCCGTACCGTACAGGTGTTATAAAGAACCAGGTCTGCCTGTTCCGTATCTACCTCCGTAAATCCTGCCTGGCGTAAGATTCCGCACAGTTTTTCCGAATCTTTGGCATTCATCTGACAGCCATAGGTCTCAATATGGAAGGTTGCCTGATAACCTCCCTCTCTTTTCTTTTTTTCGATTATTTCTTTTAACTGGTCCAGGAAATAGTACTGGCGTTCCGGTTCTCTATCAGGAGCATGGTCCAGAATCTCCCCATAATTTTTATCATAAAACTCTCTATGTTCCATCTGTTTTCCTCTGCTTTTTATTCTGTTTCTGCTGCCCCTTCAACTGGGCATACATCATTAAATTATAAATCAGAAATGAAATCCGGTCAAATGATTTTACATAAAACTACATATAGATAACAGAAAAGGCAGGAAAATTTCCTGCCTTTTTATCAAGCCTTTTCTCCTGCAACATATCTTGCAGTAATATTTCTGTCGTCCCCCACGTGAATCAGCCGTTCCAGCCGTTCTGTCAGGCTGAAATGATCCAAGCTGACTGATAAAGAAGTATCGTCAAGGACCAGAGCGTCCAGCTCATATCCTTCTTCAAAACTTCCCACTTTACCAAAAAATTGTCCGCCGCCTTTTGTTCCCAGATAAAACGCTTCCGGAACGGACAGGAAATCTTCTTCTTTGCCGCTTTCCAGCCATTTTAACTTGGACAGATATACGGCTTCTGACATGGCACGGAACAGGCAGGGGCTGTATCCTCCTGCGATATCAGATCCCAAACCTACCTTAATCCCCATATCCAGCATTTTCCGGATAGGAGGAATCCCCGCAGCCACATTACCATTAGACTGAGGACAGTGGGCAATCGTGACACCCCGGTCACGGATCAGTTCCAGTTCTTCTTCTGCCGGATAGACAAAATGAGCCATCACCGTCTTATCTGTCAGCAATCCAAAATGGTCATATACCGCTCCATCATGGGCATACTCCGGATACCGTCCTCTTACAATATCCATCTCTCCAATATCTTCCGAAATATGGGAATGGACTGGTACCTGATATTCTTTTACCAGTTTTCCCAATCCCTCCAGAACCTGGCTGGTACAGGTTGGAATAAACCTTGGAGTAACCGCCGGCTTTACCAGAGTACGTTTGCTCACATTACGCTCCAGCCACTCTCTGGTATCTGCCACTGACTGCTGGCTGTCTTCTCTCAGAAAGTCCGGGCACAACGTATCCATATTGATCTTCCCTGCAAAACCGCCTACTTTTTCCTCTTCCATAATATCCATGAGAATTTCGGCAGCAGGAACATGGATAGTACCAAAAACGACAGCTCTCGCTGTTCCATTTTTCTTTAAGGTCTGAACAAAAGCCCGGTAATACGTTCTGGCATATTCTTCATCCGAAAAACGGCTCTCTGTAGGGAATGCATAGGTTTCCAGCCACTGCATCAGCTGCATATCCAGACCCAGCCCCCGGTACACAAACTGGGGCGCATGGACATGCATATCATACATTCCCGGTATAATCAGGAGATTCCCATAATCCGTCACTTCTTCTTTTGCATATTCTGCCGGAAGTTCCTGGAATACGCCTTTGATCTCATTATCTACAGCTACCAGATACCCGTTTTCCACACACCGGAACTGGTCTTTGGTAGGCGTATCTATAATATTTCCTTTTAAAATTATGGTTCCTTTCATGGAATCCTCCTACAGATTGTCCACAGCCACAGCTGTATTCAGAGCAACTTCCATCATCTGGCGGAATCCTGTCTGTCTCTCCTCCGCAGAAAGGGAAATTCCTTTCAGGATATGGTCAGAAACGGTCAGCATACAGAGAGCTCTCTTTCCTGCTCTGGCAGCATTCATATAAAGAGCTGCTGCTTCCATTTCCACTGCCATGATTCCCATCTTTGCCCAAGGCGCATTCACTTCCGGATCATCATGATAGAAGATATCTGAGGAAAGAATATTTCCTACTTTCGGAGAAATTCCCAGTTTCAGCGCCTGCTCCTCTGCATTTTTCAAAAGTTTATAATCTGCAATAGGAGCAAAGATTCCATTGGTTCTGTACTGATATGCGTAATTGGAGTCCGTGCAGGCCCCCATAGCAAGGATGATATCCTTTACCTGAACCTCATCAGAGATAGAACCGGCGCTTCCGATACGCATAATGTTTTCTACCCCGTAATGATGATACAGTTCATAAGAATACAATCCTATAGACGGCATTCCCATTCCGCTTCCCATCACTGACACTTTTATCCCCTTGTAGGTTCCTGTAAATCCAAACATATTTCTTACATGGTTGAAACAGGTCACATCTTCCAGATAGGTTTCTGCAATAAATTTTGCGCGGAGAGGATCTCCCGGCATAAGGACTGTCTTCGCAATCTCTCCTACAGCAGCTTCATTGTGTGGTGTTCCCATATTATTTTCCTCCTATTTTCCGGGGCGTCTAAGCCGCCCGATTCATGATTTATCATTCTGTATAATCCGATTATAATGGAAACTCAGCCAAATGGTCAATCCTTTCATGATCACTTTCTCACCTGACCATTTCCGTAAATAATGTATTTTGTAGTTGTCAGTTCCTTAAGCCCCATAGGACCTCTGGCATGAAGTTTCTGCGTGCTGATACCGATCTCTGCTCCAAAGCCAAATTCAAACCCGTCTGTAAACCTGGTAGATGCATTCACATATACGGCTGCCGCATCTACTTCATCTAAAAATTTCTGGGCATTTCCATAATCTTTTGTAATGATAGCCTCTGAATGCCCTGTATTATAACGGTTAATGTGGGTGATGGCTTCCTCCACACTGTCCACAAGTTTCAAAGATACGATATAGTCCAGATATTCCGTTCCCCAATCCTGTTCGGTTGCTGGAATAAAGGAAGGAACAATCCCCATTGCATCCTGATCCGCCCTGATTTCCACATGTTTTTCATCCAGCCTGTTTTTTAAAAGAGGCAGGAACTCTTCGGCAATCTTTCTGTGAACCAGCAAAGACTCACAGGCATTGCAGACCCCGATCCTCTGTGTTTTCGCATTAAAGATAATATCCAATGCCATTTGAAAATCAGCGCTTTCATCCACATAAATATGACAGTTTCCGGTCCCTGTTTCGATGACAGGAACCGTACTGTTCTCCACCACCGTTCGGATCAGACCTGCTCCTCCCCTGGGAATCAGCACATCCACATACTCATTCATCTTCATCAGTTTTTTCACAGTTTCCCTGTCCGTATCTGTGATCAGCTGAACCGAATCTTCCGTCAGGCCCTGTTGATGCAGGCCTTCTTTCAATGCTTCTACTACGGCTATATTGGAATGAAGGGCATCGCTGCCTCCTCTCAAGATCACCGCATTACCTGTCTTAAAACAGAGGGCAAACGCATCCGCTGTTACATTGGGTCTTGCTTCATAGATGATCCCCACTACTCCTAAAGGAACTCTCTTTTTTCCGATCAGCAGGCCATTGGGACGTTTTTTCATTTCTTCCACTTCCCCTATCGGATCCTCCAGTTCCGCAACCTGGAGCATTCCCTCAGCCATGGCCTCAATTCTCTCCACCGTCAGCCGGAGACGATCTACCATTCCAGGGCTCATACCACCTTTCTCAGCCTTCAACACGTCTTTTTCATTGGCAGATAAAATCTTTTGCTGATTCGCAAGAAGGCATTCCGCTGCTGCCCGCAATCCCTGTTTTTTTTCATTCTGTCCCATATTTCCCAGAGCTCTTGAAGCTGCTTTCGCTCTCAGACCTATTTCTTCCAGATTCATAAGAATTCCCCCTTTTCTCGTATATCCTTTCATCAGTCACAACCACATCCATGATCCGGTCATGGGATTCCATCTCCAGACCTTCCTCATAAATCTGAAACTGAAAACAATATCCTATTATCCTGTGTTCCGGCTCTCTTTGCAGGAACCTGTCATAATATCCTCCTCCATAACCGGTCCGTCCGCCTTTCGGGTCAAAGGCCACTCCCGGTACGATGACCGGCGCCTGTGGCCAGGCAGCCTCCATGCATCCAAGTTTGGGCTCAGGAATCCCATGAAATCCTGCTGTCAGTTCTTCTTCTGACCGGATTTCATAAAACCTGAGTTCTTTTCCTTCTACTCTTGGGGCAGCCACCCGGATCCCGTTTTCCCATAACCGGGTGATGAGGTCTCTTGTTCCTGCCTCTTTTTCAAGATCTATGTAAACATATACCTGTTCTTCCTTTTCCAGCAATTCCAATACTCGGGCCGCCACCAGCAGGCTCCGCCTTACTTTTTCTTCTTCTGTCAGGGATTCCCTTTTTAACCGGATTTCTCTGCGGACGTCATGTTTACTTTTCATGATTCTCAGCAGTCCTTCACACCGCCATATTTTTTCCCCAGGTCCGTAATCGTCCCGTCCTTTTCCTGAATGGAAATATTGTTAAGGCTTCCACGCAGGCTGGCACGGATAGCAGCCACATACTCTTTTCTGAGACTATCCTGCTCTTTCTTTTCTTCTTCCGTCAACCCTACACTTTGTGATTTATGGTAGAGCGCATTGATCCTGTCTATCTTTTCCTGTTTCATATCTGCCGGCTCCTCCTCTGATTAATATTCATTCGTAATATAATGGATCAGATCAAAATCCAAGTTTTCATGAGCCAGGAACAAGGTTCCCCTGTCTTCTCCATTTACAATATCTTCCACAATTTCTACGGATTCCCCATTGGCGATCACCATATCAGATCCTGCATCGGTAGCAATCCTGGCAGCCGCCAGCTTTGCTGACATTCCTCCTGTTCCTACATCACTGCCTGTCGTATTCTTCCCCATTTGGAGAAATTCCGGAGTAATCTCTTTCACCAGGCTGATAAACTCCGCCTTGGGATTGCTCTTCGGGTCATCGGAATAAAGTCCGTCAATATCTGATAAAAGAATCAGAAGGTCAGCCCCGATCAAAGCCGCTACAATGGCAGACAGCCGGTCATTATCTCCAAACTGGATTTCATGGGTAGATACTGTATCATTTTCATTGACTATAGGGATAGTTCCCAGTTTTAAAAGCTCATCAAACGTATTTTGTGCATTATATCTGGAATCTTCTCCGATAATCGTATTTTTCGTCATCAGAACCTGGGCAGCCGTCTGATTATACTCAGAGAACAGTTTCTGATACACCATCATCAGCCTGGCCTGACCGACTGCTGCATACGCCTGTTTCTCCGATACGGTTTCCGGACGTTTTTTCCCACCTAAAGCCTGCCTCCCGGCAGCTATGGCTCCGGAAGAGACCAGTACAACTTCTCTTCCCTCACCTTTCAGGTCACAGATCACTCTCACCAGCTTTTCTATTTTCATCAGATTTAACTCACCTGTCTGATGATGGGTCAGGGAAGACGAACCTATTTTGATCACGATCCGTTTTTTCCCCTGCATGTATGTTTTTCTCAACTTCTCCATGTCTGCCTCCTTCAACATTTCTTTTCTTCTGTATCTCTCTGTTAAACGGCGCATATCGTTTTCCGATCTCCTCTGCTACCCTGAGTCCGTCCATAGCAGCCGATGTAATACCTCCAGCGTAACCTGCCCCTTCTCCACAGGGAAACAATCCTTTTACATCGCTTTCCAGACTGCTGTTTCTGGGAATACGCACTGGGGACGAGGTCCGGCTTTCTACTCCGGCCAAAATCGCATCTGCCCGGTCAAATCCCTTTATCTTCTTTCCGAAAGCTTCCATTCCCTCTATCATAGTCTGACAAATGTCTTCCGACAATAGCTCCCTTAAATCAGCAAAAGCATAGGCTCCCATCATCTGAGGCCGGACCTCGCCAAATTCTTTCGTCTTTTTTCCGGCTGCAAAATCCCCATAAAGCTGGATCGGTATTCTGCCATTTCCCAATTGATAAGCTCTTTCTTCCAGCCGTCTCTGGTATTCCACCCCGGCTAACGGACTGTCTCCGCCAAAATCTTCCGGCGTCACCGTAACGATCAGAGCACTGTTGGCATTTTGGCCGTCTCTGGCATGATTACTCATTCCATTTACTGCCAGCCGCCCTTCTTCAGAAGAGGCATTTACCACATATCCTCCCGGACACATACAGAAGGAATAAATTCCCCGTCCTGTAGATGCCTGATAGGTCAGCTTATAACTGGCTGCCCCCAGCCACTGAGCGCCCTCTTCCCCATACTGGGACCGGTTGATCATCTCCTGAGGATGCTGGATTCTTAAACCTACAGCAAATGGTTTCTGCTCCATGGGAATTCCTTTTTCCAACAACATCTGAAACGTATCCCTGGCACTGTGTCCCACTGCCAGTACCACGACTTCTGACGGTATGGTTTCCCCCTGCTCTGTCACAACAGCCTTTACGCTTCCTTCACAGACCACCAGTTCCGTTACCTGTGTAGAAAATCTCACTTCACCGCCCAGGCTCAGGATTTCCTCCCGCATAGAACGGACGATTCCTGACAGCACATCGGTGCCGATATGAGGTTTTGCCTGATATACGATTTCCGGTTCTGCCCCAAATTCTGTAAAAATCTCCAACACCTTCCGGTTCCTGCCTACCGGGTCTTTCACCAGGGTATTCAGTTTTCCATCTGAAAAGGTCCCTGCTCCTCCCTCACCAAACTGAACATTGGAAGAAGGATTGAGAACCCCAGTTTCCCAGAATTCCGCTACTCTTTTTGTTCGTTCTTCCACACACTCTCCCCGTTCCAGAATGATGGGACAATACCCGTTTCTGGCAAGCATCAGTCCGCAGAATAATCCGGCAGGGCCATCTCCCACGATTACCGGTCTGTGAAGCAGAGGGGTCTCTCCCGGTTCCGGAAAACAATAACGGATTTCTTTTACCAGCTGGACATCTCTGTATCTTGCCTGCCGGACCAGTTCCTTCTCCCTGTCTTCCTCCACATCTATGGAATAAATAAATTTCAATTCTTCTTTATGTCTGGCATCTACCGACTGCCTTACAATCTTCCAGCTTTTCAGCTTTCCCGGAGAAACTTTCAATGTTTTCTCTATTTTTCTTTCCAGATCGGCAGAGGTATGCCTTACCGGAAGTTTTAACTGATTAATTCTGATCATCTGTTTCCCTCGTTTCCTTATTCGCTCCTGCTGCCGCCCTGCCTGCCAGGATACCGGTGGACCATGCCCATTGAAGATTGTAACCACCGCATATGCCGTCCACATCCAGGATCTCACCGGTCAGGTAAAACCCCGGAAGGATTCTGGACTCCATCGTCCTGCTGTCTACCTGGGAAGTATCCACACCGCCGCAGCATATCTGAGCCTGCTCAAAAGATTTCGTCCCTGTTATCAATAACGAAAATCCTTTCGCCAGGGCCGCAAGTTTCTCCAGTTTTCTGTCTGGTATCTGTTTCACCTGGTCCGTCAGGGAAATCCCAGCCTCTGACAGCAGTACGCAGGCCAGTTTTTCAGCCAGAACACCGGACAGGAACTTGGCTCCGCTTAAATATGATAAACGTTCCCTTCTGTCAAACAGAAACTCCGTCACTTTGTTCTGTTCCATAAATGGAAGAAAATCAATGCTGGCTCTTACCTGTTTGCCTTCATACAGCCCTACTGATGCATAACGGCTTACCTGGAATACAGGAATTCCTGAAATCCCATAATCTGTCAGCTGAAGCTCTCCTCTGTCTTCTGCCACCGGAATCCCATCCAGCATCAGAGTCACTATCGCCTCGGTCCTCACTCCGGCCACACGGCGCAGCCAGCCTCCTTTCCCCACAAGCTGAACCAGAGCAGGCAATGGTTCGATCACATGATGCCCCAGTTCTTTCGCCAGGATATATCCGCTCCCATCTGACCCGGTCACCGGAGAAGCTTTGGAACCGGAAGCCAGTATCACCTTATCACAGTCATACGTTTTTTCTCCTTCAGTTTCCATGGCTGTGACCCGAAATCCCTTTTTCCTCACATCCACTGCCGTTACCCGGCTGGAACATACCAGTTTCGCCCCCCGGTCCTTTGCCGCTTCTGCCAGAAGTTCTGCTACAGAAGATGCCTGATCGGATACCGGATATACATAACCATTCCGGTCTTTCGTCAGCAGTCCTAACTGATTGAAAAACTTTAAGGTCTCTTCTACAGAAACCTGCCGGATGACTTTCATGGGAAATTCCTGATTCCGGCTTCTGTAACATACTTCTGATATCTGAAGATTGGTCAGGTTGCACCTTCCGTTCCCCGTTGCCAGAATCTTTTTTCCCGTTTTCTCTTTCTGTTCCAGAACTGTCACATCACAGCCCTGCTCTGCCGCCGTCACAGCTGCCGCCAGTCCGGAAGCTCCGCCTCCGATGATCACAATCCTCTTCATAGGTATCCTTCCCTGAAACCTTCCTTTTCACTGCCAAACTGAAAAAAGCCGGTTTGTTGTCACCAGGCTTTTTTCATGGAGTCCTCTCAGCTATGGCAGATGACAGGTACATTTTTATATAAATAATCATAAAGTATTTTTGCTTTTTCCGGAGGAAGATTCACACAGCCATGAGACCCGTTCGTCTTATAAATTTCTCCGCCAAATTTTGATCTCCAGTTGGCATCATGGAAGCCAATCCCTCCGTTAAACGGCATCCAGTATTTCACCGGACTCTCATATTCATAAGTACCGTCTGCCTGTTTGGGACCTCTCAGTACTTTATCCTGCTGTTTATAGTAAAGACCATAGATTCCATCCGGAGTCCCGTAGTTTTTAGACAAATTTCCTGTTACACAGGGGGAATCCCAAACCAACTGGCCATCCTGATAAAAATAAACATGCTGGGCAGCAATATCTGCTTCTACATATGTAGTTCCGTAATCATTGCCATCTCTGGAAGCCGCCGTACTGGAATAAACCGGCTCCCGTTCCAGGCTTTCTCCTGCCAATATCGCCCCGATCAAAGCTTCCGTTTCTGCTGCCTGGTCAATCTTCCATCCATAAGGTCCCGTAAGCGCCACATCCGTTCCCCGACTGGTATGAAAGGTTCTGGTTGTTCCGGCAGTATCATATTTTGCAGCCAGATCCCGAACATAGGCTGCTGCTTTTTCCCTGTCTACTGTGACCTGTTCTCCATTTCCTGCCACGATCCAGGAAGCAATCACAGGCCCTTCCAGAACTTCCTTTTCACTTCCCATCAGATAAGTAACATTCATGGAAGCTGAACGGTTCATCGCTTCACACTGTTTTACCAGCATTTCGTTATCCGCATACGTCTGAATCGTAACATAGCATTCTTTCTGTCCCAGATCCAGTTCCTGGCTTCCAGCCCCCAGAGCCTCTTTCACAGCCGCTGTCAGCTTTTCCATATCAATCTCTGTCCCCTGGACTTCCGGAACAATGGTAAATCCTGCCCCTTCCTGGTAAGCAGAGATATAGGCATCTGACGTGTCAGTTGCCTGAGTCACCATAGGCAGGGATGCCAGTTTGTCCGCCAATGCCGCCTCATCATATGCAGCTGTCATGGAAAGTTCATAAGAATGGTCCACTGACGGTCCGCTGATTCTTCCTTCTTCATTCTGTTTGGTCAGAATCCCTGTCAGGTCTCCCGTCAGTGCCACATGGTATCCAATATCCTTTCCCTGGATCACAGCTTCCTTCTGGTCTTTTCCCCGAATCGTCAGGTTATAGGTCCCATTATAAAAAGACTCTACCATAGCCTTCGCTTCTTCCGGTGTCATCCCGGCCACACCGACCCGGTTTATTTTCGTACCGGAAACATAAGTCCCCGTATTATCTTCTGCATACACTGTCATGGGAAAAACAGACAGTAACAGACAGACCATCAGTAACCCAAACTTTCTTTTAAAAAAATGTATCATATACTGCTTCCTTTCTTCCTGCACTGCAGGCTACACGGAATCAGTATAGACGATAGCGTTGGAATAATCAAGCTTTATCCATCAACTAGTGTAAGATTCCAGATAATTAAAAATATCCAGCATGGACGAAAACCATATTCCTGCGCGGAGTTTCTCCTGTTCTTCTTCCGGAAAATCTGTAACAGGTACATGGGTATACATACAGACCTGATTACCATCTCTGGGAAAGACCAGAAGAAATCCATCTTCTACCACCAGAAAATAACGGTTATCCAGTTCCTGGTTCGCCGCTTCTGCTGTTTCCTCACTTTCTTCTGCCAGATTCGGTTCTGTTGCCTGCTCCGTCTCCATAGTAGTCAGAGGAACTGACTCTTTCTGTTCCCGGTCTTTTCTGACTGCAGCATACCCCACTGCCAGACAGATCACACTGACAGCCGCAAATAGTAACAGGCAGTAACTATATTTCTTCATAGGATTATTCCTCCTTTAAAACATAGTATCTGCCTGTTATGCCAGATTTATACAATAGCCGATTTCTCTCAAGCTGCCATACTGAGGATAAAGGAAAACAGACAGCCTGCGAAGAATAACATCATACCCGGATTCAGAAATACAATCCCGAAGCGTCTGGAAGCGGGAATTTCCATGATTCCTTCTTCCAAGACCCTCTGTTTCCACAGACGGGCCAATATCACAATTCCGGCAATCGCCATTATAATGACCGCTATGGTATAAATTCCGGTATAAAGTGATATCAATGGCGAATGTTCTGCCAATTTCAGCAAGTCTTCCCCTCCCACTGCATTCACCATCATATGAAGGAGCATGGGATAGCGGATCTTTCCGGTTCTGATATATATGTACGCAAACAGCATTCCCAGAAAGCAGGCATAAAAGAACTGAAAGAAATTCCCATGGACCAGACCGAATATCACACCGGATACCAGAATAGCAGTCCTGTCCCCGTAGCTTCCAATCCGGTCTATCAGCAGTTTCCGATACATCAGTTCCTCAAAAACAGGCGCAACCACAACTGTTGCAAAAAGCAGGACAGGAAGATTTCCTTTCAGCAGCACATCCATGGTACTATTGCTGATATCTCTCCCCAGAATTCCGGAAACCACTCCCATCAGACAGCTTCCTATCAGGTTACCTGCCTGCATCAATCCCATAGACATAAGGAAAAAGAGACCGATCCTTCCTGCTCCCATATGCTGTTCTCCCACATTCCTGTCTTCTGGTATTCTTTTCATAAAAAAATAATATACCGGAAAACCCACCAGGTACATTTCTGCCACAGAAAGCAAAATAGTCCCATTGGCTCCTACTATATCCTTCATACCTATTTTTTTCAGTATGATTCCTACGATTCCCTGAACCAGATAGGTCACAAAAACAAACATGAAATATGACATTCCCAGTCTGGAAAAAGTTTTTCTGACACTTGACCGCTCCATAAGCTGTCCTCCTTTTCCCCGCATTTCACCATGCAGTCTGATTTCTACTATCATATCAGCTTTCCCCTGCCTTGTAAAGAAAGAACTGGATCGGGAGTTTTGTTTTTTTTCCTATAACTTCTTTACCGCTATTGACGGTGATTCCCAAACAATGATATAAATGATGTATAGAAATGGAGGACAAAACCCATGCCGAATGATTATGTATTTAGTGATTCTCTTCCAGTGGCCCCACTGAAAATTGCCGCCCTGGAAAGCTGCCGGCCTTTAGCGCAGAAAGTAAATGACCATATTGTAAATTTCCGAAAAAATGATACGGAAGAATTGCTTCGCCGTAAAGCTGACCTTCGTTATCGGGGATATGATGTTTCGTCCTATCTTCTGGATTTTTCCTGTCCCCGTTTTGGTTCCGGAGAAGCAAAAGCTGTTGTCAATGAATCTGTGCGAGGTACCGATATTTTTGCCATGGTAGATGTTACCAACTACAGCATGACCTATACCTTAAGCGGAATCACCAACCATACCTCACCTGATGACCATTATCAAGACCTGAAACGGGTGATTGCCGCCACTGTTGCTACTGCCCACCGTGTGGTTGTTGTCATGCCTTTCCTTTATGAGGGCAGACAGCACAAACGTTCAAAAAGAGAGTCTTTGGACTGTGCCCTGGCTCTTCAGGAACTGGCTGATATGGGAGTGAGCAATATTGTTACCTTTGATGCCCATGACCCCCGTGTTCAGAATGCGATTCCCCTCTGTGGTTTCGATAACTTTATGCCTACTTATCAGTTTATGAAGGCTTTATTCCAGCATGATCCTTCCATCCAGCTGAACAAAGATTCCCTGATGATCATCAGTCCTGATGAAGGTGCCATGGCCCGTGCCGTTTATCTTGCCAATAACCTGGGTGTGGATATGGGTATGTTCTACAAGCGCAGGGATTATTCCCAGGTGGTAGACGGACGCAACCCCATTGTAGCTCATGAATTTTTAGGTTCTTCTGTGGACGGGAAAACGGTGATCATTGTAGACGATATGATTTCCTCCGGAGAAAGCATACTGGATACTGCCAGAGCCCTGAAAGACCGAAAAGCCGGAAAAATCGTTCTTTGCTGCACCTTTGGACTCTTTACCAATGGACTGGAAAAATTTGATGAATATTACGCCAGAGGTTATTTTGACTATATCATCACTACAAACCTGAATTACCGTCCGGCAGAACTGTTTACAAGACCATGGTATCTGGAAGCTGATATGAGCAAATTCCTTGCTGCTATCATCAACTCTTTCAACCATGATGCTTCTTTGAATGCCACCTTGTCACCTACGGCAAAAATACAGAAGCTGGTTTCCAGGCTCCAGTCAGATGGATATGAATATTATCAGACCATTCGATAAAACAGACTTATCTTTTATCGTAAAAAGGTCGAAAGAACAGCTGAAAGCTGTTCTTTCGACCTTTTCTTTTACTCTTCTTTCAATGCCAGGAAAGCACAGAGATTCCCTCTTTTTTCACCCATTTTCCTGTGGGAATACAGATAATCCGGATTGCAGCAGGTACACAGATTCGTCACCTGCAAACGCTCCGGCCTGATTCCTGCCTCCAGTAAAATCTCACGATTGGCCTCCCACAGATCCAGCTGATATTTTCCAGGTTTCCCATTAGGCGAAAACAGCCGGTCATGGATTTTGGACGGAAAGGCTTTGGCAAACAGTTCCACCACTTCCTCTCCCACTTCAAAGCAATCTTTACAGATACTGGGACCGATACAGGCTATGATATCCTCCGGCTTACTGCCAAACTCTTCTCCCATGCGCTCGACGGTTATCTTTCCTATTTTCCCAACGGTTCCTCTCCAGCCGGAATGAGAAAGCCCGATGGCATGCCTGACCGGATCCAGAAAATATAAGGGTACACAATCAGCAAAAAAAGTCACCAGAGTTACCCCAGGTTCATCCGTCACCAGCCCATCAATATCCCGGTAATCCCGTTCCCGAAATACTCCTTTCCCCCGGTCCTCTTTTCCTGTTCTCCTGATATTAACGGTATGGGTCTGATAGGTCAGAACCATACTTTCTGCCTCCACTCCAAGAGCCTTTGCCATCCGTCTGTAATTTTCCCTGACATGCTCCGGCTCATCTCCCCTGGTAAAAGAGAAATTCATGGATGCATAAACCCCTTCGCTGACTCCTCCCAATCTGGTAGAAAAGCCATGAGTAACCAGCCCTGTTTCTTCCAATACAGGAAAAGACAGATAGGGCACTCCACACTGTTCCACGGTTTCCATCACATTCCGGCTGTCCTTTTTCTTCCACTCAATCCTCTGCATAGGTATCCCTCTCTGAATTTCTGTTTACAATTAAAAAGCGTTTTTTATCCAGGTGATCTCTTCTCCCAGAACCGCTATCACATCAAACCGGCAGGGTGTTTCGGTTCCTTTCCAATGAAAAGAGCGGTAGCTTTCTGCCACTTTCCGGATGGTTCCCTGTTTCTTTCTTGTCACAGCTTCCTCAGGCAGCCCCATCCGGTCCGTCTTTCTGTATTTGACTTCCACAAATACAAGAGTATCCTTCTCTTTTGCGATCAGATCGATTTCTCCCAATCTGGTCCGGTAATTTTTTTCCAGAATCAGAAGTCCTTGTTCTGCTAAATAGGCAGCCGCCAGGTTTTCCCAGATGCTGCCTTCTTTTCGTTTATTCATATCCAGTTCTCCCGGACTTTCCTACAAAAACTTTTTTAAAAAACTTCTTCTGTGAATCGGACAAAGCCCGTACTTCCGGATAGCGTCCATATGAGCTTTGGTACCATAGCCTTTATGCTTCGCAAATCCATATTCCGGATACAGCCTGTCATACTCCATCATCAGGTGGTCCCTGGTCACTTTTGCCAGGATACTGGCGGCCGCAATGGATACACTCTTCCCATCACCTTTGATAATAGGAATCTGCATGATATCCAGCTCAGGAATAGTCACTGCATCATTTAAAAGCAACTCCGGCCTGGGATTTAAAGCCAGCACAGCCTCTCTCATGGCCTGATAAGTGGCCTGAAGAATATTGATCTCATCAATCACTTCCGGTCCCACCAGGCTTACATGCCAGCATACCGCTTTTTCCTGTATTTCCACAAACAGTTCTTCCCGCCGCTTTTCTGTTACTTTTTTAGAATCATTGAGAAACAGGATTTCACAATCCTTTGGAAGAATCACTGCCCCGGCTGCCACCGGACCAGCCAAAGGTCCTCTTCCCGCTTCATCCACACCACAAATGAACGGACAGGCAGCATACGTATCTTCATACTCTTTCATGGCTGCCAGCCGTTCTTTCTCTGCTTTCCATTTTTCTTCCGTCAGTTTTCTGGCCATATTATGCCTCTTTTTTCTTCTCTTCTTCAGGGAATTCCAGTGTGATCCGTCCCAGTTTCCCACTTCGGAAATCATCTAACAGCAAGGCTGCAGCCTTTCCTGTGTCCAGACCGCTTCCTTTTGTCAGGCAGCCGCGGACTCTGGCAATCTCTTCCAGTACCTGATAGGCCTCTCCAATCCCTTCCACTGTCATCTCCCTGTCAATCTGATACCGTTTTTTTACTGCATCCGGATAGGATTTCCACAGAAACAGGATCAGTTCTGCAGCCAGCTCATCTTTCTGAAGGATTTCATCATTGATGGAACCAATAAATGCCAGTTTCAGTCCAGCCTGCTGATCTTCAAATCTTGGCCACAGGATACCCGGTGTATCCAGTAATTCCAAGGTCTTACTTAACCGTATCCATTGATTTCCCTTCGTAACTCCCGGTTTATTTCCGGTTTTTGCACATGCCTTTCCTGCAAAAGAATTGATAAATGTAGATTTTCCCACATTCGGTATCCCTACTACCATAGCACGCACCGGTCGGTTCAGAATCCCCCGTTTCCGGTCTCTTTCTATTTTTTCTTTACATGCTTCCTGGACAACGCTGTTGATCTGCTTTAATCCTGCTCCGGAACGGGAATTTACCTTTACCACATGGCAGCCCTGAGCTTTAAAATACTCTGCCCAGCGGTCTGTGTAGTGTTCATCTGCCATATCTGCCTTGTTAAGCAGGACCAGTCTGGCTTTCCCTTTTCCAAGTTCATCGATATCCGGATTCCGGCTTCCCATCGGAACTCTGGCATCTACCAGTTCAATGATCAGATCAATCAGTTTTATATCTTCCTGCATGGCACGTTTTGCTTTGGTCATATGCCCCGGATACCATTGTATATTCATACTTCCTCCATATTCCATATTGTTTCTATTCGATTAACCAATCAGTCCGATCTTGACGATTGGAAATATTCTGATCCATACTTTTCCGAGAATCTGCTCTCTCTTCACATTTCCAATATTAAGAAATCTGCTGTCCTCACTGCTGTCCCGGTTGTCACCCAACAGGAAATATTCATCATTTCCCAACTTAATGGGGTTTTCCGCCACTCCAGCCAGCGATACCTGATTCAGTCCATGTTCTGCTTCCAGAAGTTCCCCGTTGATATAGACGAATCCTCCGATTATCTGCACCGTTTCCCCTGGCAGTCCGATCACCCGTTTTACATTAATACGTTCATCATCCCGCTTAAAAGCAACTACATCAAAACGCCCGGGGGCATAAATATCGGCAGCCATACGGTTGATCAATACCTGATCCCCGTTTTCCAGACCTGGAGTCATAGAATTGCCGGAAATCTTCACCTCTGTGCCAAACATAAATACCACAAACCAGGCAAATGCGATAACCAGGATAATATCCACGGCCCAGTCCATAATCCTCCGGAGCAGATTTTTCTCTTCCTCTTGATAGAAATCCACTCTCTCTACCCCATTCTCTGATGATAAGAAAGGGACAATTTTCATTGTCCCTTTTCATTTACTGCCACATTATTTTACTAACTCTTTTACCTTTGCTGCTTTTCCTACACGGTCTCTTAAGTAGTACAGTTTTGCTCTTCTTACTTTACCTTTTCTTACAACTTCGATGTTGTCAACGAAAGGAGAATGTACCGGCCATGTCTTCTCTACGCCGATTCCGTTAGAATTCTTTCTTACGGTAAAGGTTTCTCTGGAACCACCATTCTGTCTCTTGATTACAGTTCCTTCAAAAACCTGGATTCTTTCACGGTTTCCCTCTTTGATCTTGTTGTATACCTTTACAGTATCACCAACGTGGAACTCCGGAATGTTGTCCTTTAACTGAGTTGCTTCAATGTTCTTAATAATATCGTTCATGTTGAACCTCCTGAATCTATTCGATGTTCTTAATACTTTAACGTAACAGAGGACCATCTCTTATTTTTCATATACCGCAATATTTTATCATAACCCTTCAAAAAAAGCAAGAGATATTTCCAAAAAACAATTTTATGGTTCTTCCTGTAACTTTTTCAGAAATTCCCTTTCTTTTGAATCTAAATTGGCATTTTCCAGCAGATCCGGCCGACGCTCCAGCGTGCGGCGGATGGACTGCTCTCTTCTCCATTCACGGATTTTTTTATGATGCCCGGACAGCAGCACTTCCGGTACCCGTTTTCCCCTGAATATTTCCGGTCTGGTATACTGGGGGTATTCCAGAAGATTATCATGAAAAGACTCTTCTTCTGCAGATGCGTCATTATTCAGGACTCCAGGTACCAGGCGGGAAATGCAGTCAATCATTACCATAGCCGGAAGTTCTCCTCCGGTCAGCACATAATCTCCCACTGACAGATAATCGGTCACGATCATCTCCAGTGCTCTTTCATCAATGCCCTCATAATGGCCGCAAAGAAAGACCAGGTCCTCTTCTTTCGCCAGTTCTTCCGCAATTTTCTGATTAAATACCTGCCCCTGGGGCGTCATATACAAAACTCTTGGACGTTTTCCCAGCTTTTCGCATAAAGCTTCATAGGCACCGCATACCGGCTCTGCCTGCATCACCATACCTGCGCCTCCTCCATAAGGGGCATCATCCACATGACCATGTTTTTCTTTTGTATAATCCCGTATATTGACTGCTTCAATGGAGATTTTCCCTCCGCTCACAGCCCGGCCGATAATGCTGGTATTTAATCCGTCCAGCACCATTTCCGGAAACAGGGTAAGAATATGATAATTCATTTCTTTTCTCCCTTACCTTTTCCTACAGATCCAGCAGCCCGTCCAGCACATGGACCGTCATAATTCCTTTTTCCAGGTCCACCGCCAGGATGCAATCCTTGATGGCAGGCAGCAGTAATTCTTTTCCTCCCTGCCGTTCCACCACATACACATCATTGGCCCCTGTAAACATCACATCTTTCATAATTCCCAGTTCTGTTCCCTCATCGGTCACTACGGAAAGGCCGATCAGGTCAGCGACAAAATTTTCATCTTCGCCCAGAGGCACTGCCTGTTCTCTGGTAATCCACAGGTCCTGGCCTTTGTATTTTTCTATCTCATTGATATTGTCATATCCCTTAAATTTCAGGATGACCATGTTTTTAAAGAACTTTACGCCGGAAATATCCAGTTCCACCTGTTCTCTTCCTGTATCAAGAAAAACCTTTTTCAGTTTTTTGAATCGGTTCGGATCGTCTGTGGTCGGAAATACCTTCACCTCTCCCCTTACTCCATGGGTAGAAGTGATCACTCCCACTCTCAGCATATCTTCCATCTTTATTCTCCTATTGTTTCCCATCTCCGTTGTTCCGGTCCTGTTAACAACAGTCCCGGAATAAGAAAAACCGCCTTACAACAATCTGTCAGGCGGTCCCAGGCTACTGAATATCTACAATAACCTTTTTTTCTTCTTTTGAAGCAGCTGCTTTCACAACAGAACGAATTGCCTTAGCAATCCTTCCCTGTTTGCCGATCACTTTTCCCATGTCTGATTCTGCCACTTTGAGTTCAATCACTTTGGCATCTTCTTTCTCAGTTTCCGTGACCACAACTTCATCGGGATGGTCCACCAAAGCCTTTGCTATTACTTCCACTAATTCTTTCATACTGTTCACCTCACACTGTATGGCGGAACTTTATCATTACTGGATACCAGCAATCTTTAAAAGTTTTCCTACAGTCTCTGTGGGCTGTGCACCTGTTGCCAACCATTTCTTAGCTGCTTCCTCATCGAATTTAATTACGCTCGGCTCCTTGGTGGGGTCATAGTATCCAACTTCCTCGATGAATCTTCCATCTCTTGGAGAGCGGGAATCTGCAACTACGATTCTATAGAAAGGAGCTTTTTTCTGACCCATTCTTCTTAATCTCATTTTTACTGCCATTTGTATTTTCACCTCCTTGAAGTTATGCTGTCTATAAACAACGCAGAAAACTGCTTTGCTATCTGTACATTTGACTGTTAAAAGGGCATTTTAAACTTACCGCCGCCCATCAGGCCGCCCAGGCCACCGAAACCGCCTTTTCTCTTACCGCCGCCCATCAGACCCGGAAGCTGTTTCATCATTTTCTTCATCTGGTCAAACTGTTTTACCAGCCGATTCACTTCCGAAAGAGGTACTCCAGCTCCTTTTGCGATTCTTTGTTTTCTGGACAAATTCAGTAAAGCAGGATTGGCTCTTTCTTTTGCGGTCATGGAAAGGATGATCGCTTCCACCTTATCCATTGCCTTATCATCTATTTCAATATCTTTTAACTGTCCCATACCGGGCATCATGCTTAAAATACCACTCATGCCGCCCATCTTCTTTACCTGGCGCATCTGATCCAGGAAATCGTTATAATCAAATTCTGCTTTCCTGATCTTCTGGCTCAGTTCCTTGGCTTTTTCCTGGTCCATCTCCTGCTCTGCCTTTTCGATCAGAGAAAGGATATCTCCCATCCCCAGAATCCTGGAAGCCATACGGTCCGGATAAAACTGTTCCAGATCGGAAAGTTTTTCTCCCATACCTACATATAAAATCGGTTTTCCTGTTACAGCTCTTACAGAAAGAGCGGCACCGCCTCTGGTATCTCCATCCATTTTGGTAAGGATCACACCGTCAATTCCGATTTTATCATTAAACATGCCGGATACGTTTACTGCATCCTGACCGGTCATGGCATCAACCACTAAAATCGTCTGATCCACAGTCACTGCAGATTTGATTGCCTGAAGTTCCTCCATCATGGCCTCATCAATATGAAGACGCCCGGCCGTATCCAGAATCACCACATTATTTCCATTGGTCTTGGCATGTTCGATTGCCGCCTTGGCAATGTCTACTGGACTGTGCTGATTTCCCATGGAAAACACAGGTACTCCCTGTTTTTCACCATTGATCTTAAGCTGGTCAATAGCCGCCGGCCGATAAATATCACAGGCCACCAGCAAAGGATTCTTTCCCTTTGCCTTCAGTTTTCCAGCAATCTTTGCTGTGGTAGTCGTCTTACCGGCTCCCTGAAGACCTACCATCATAATGATCGTAATCTCCCGGCCTGGCTTTATGGCAATCTCAGTTGTTTCTGAACCCATAAGTTTTACCAGTTCTTCATTTACGATCTTAATAACCATCTGTGCCGGCGTCAGGCTTCCCAGGACATCTTCTCCCACAGCCCTCTCCTGCACGGAACCTATAAACTGTTTTACAACCTTAAAGCTTACGTCAGCCTCTAAAAGGGCCATCTTCACTTCTTTCAGAGCGGCCTTTACATCTGCCTCAGACAGCCTGCCTTTGCCCCTCAGGTTCTTAAACACGTTCTGCAATTTATCTGATAAGCTCTCAAAAGCCATGTAAGAACCTCCTGTCAAAGCTGTTATCCCAGTTCTATGATCTCATTGGAAATCTCTCCGATCTTCTGGATCAGAGCCTTATCGTCCGTCTCCATGAATTCTTTCGTCAGTCTGTGGATTTCCTCCACCTTTTCCTTCGTCTGCCGGAATTTTTCCATAAGCCCTAGTTTTTCTTCATAACCAGCCAGCGTTTTGTCGCACCGGCGGATCAGGTCATGGACTCCCTGACGGCTGATTCCCTGTTCCTGAGCAATCTCGCTTAAAGACAGGTCACCAAACACGGCATCTTCATATATTTTTCTCTGATGCTCTGTCAACAATTCTCCATAAAAATCATATAAAAGAGCCTGCTGGACGATTTTCTCCATTTCAATCACCTGACTTATCATACACGATAACCGTCAGGGTGTCAAGTCTTTTTTCTTGACACCGAAAAATTTTATATTTCAGGGCAATTTTTTCAAAAAGACATACTCATTTTCAGAAGACAGTTCCTCTGAAAAACAGTATCCCCCCAGATCAAACTCTTTCATAATCTCTGGTGTTTCCGCCTGCCTGTCTGCCAGAAACCGGACCATACTGCCTCTGGCCATTTTTGCCTGAGTTGCTTTTACTTTTATTTTCTGCCTCCCCGTTTTTTCCGGGACTTCCTCCCCAAACACACAGGTAAGGAACCTGTCACCCGGCTTCAGATAGGGTTCCACCACTTTGCTATATTCCTTGGATGCCAGATTGATGATGACCGGAGACTGCCCTTCTTCCTTGATAATTTCCTGATAGATGGAATCCCCCCAGTAATCATACAGGTCCCGGCTGCCATTCACAGAAAGTTTTGCCTGCATTTCCAGACGGTACGGGACTACTCCGTCCATGGCTTTCAAAGCCCCATAAAGCCCACTTAAAATATATAAATGATCTCTCACATAAGTCCACTGTTTTTCTGTAAACACTCTGGGAGCCATGGACTGGTACTGTATTCCCACATAGGCCAGCACTGCCGGAGTTCCATGGGCATCCAGGTCCATATTCCGGTACCTTTGATAATTCAGTTCCGTGATCTTATCATTTGCCTGAAATAATTTCTTTAATTCTTCTTTTTCATATGTTTTCAGCACGCCGCTGATCTGTCCGGCTTTTTCCAAAAAAGCAGGGGTTCCTGCCACTTCCACAAGGTCAGTCTCCACCTGCATTTGTTTTGCCGGAGAAATGATGATTTTCATCGCTTCCCTCCGCTATTCATGGGATCTAATATTGATATACTCCGCTTTCAGTTTGGAATAAATAAACTTCTGGCTTTTATACAGCCCGTAATATCCGGAAAGGGTAAAGCTGACCGCCACAATAATAGAAAAATACGGCATCGCTTCATAGCCCATCAGTTCAAATGCCAGCAGCACAGAGGCAATTGGACAGTTAGTCACTCCTACGAATACTGCGCTCATGCCACAGGCAGCGCAAAGAGCCATATCCACTCCCAGCACCTGACCCACCATGGATCCAAATGTTGCTCCTACACACAGGGCCGGAACAATCTCTCCGCCTTTAAATCCAGCCCCCAAAACCACAGCGGTAAACAACATTTTCAACAGAAACGCGGCGGGGCTTACCCCTTCGCCGGCAATACACCGCTCGATCAGCCCGATTCCGCTGCCATTATAATCCCGGGTCCCCACCAATAAGGTAAGCAGGATAAACAGTCCGCTTCCTGCCAGAATGCGTACATAGGCATTGGGAAAATACTTCCGGTAAAGCCCTTCTGCCTGATGCAGCACCACACAGAATAAAATGCTGACCAGGGCGCAGAGTATGCCTAAAACTACTGTAAAAACCGCCATTTTAAAGTCAAACTCCGGGACCACAGCCAGCGGGAACCGTTCCGGAGGATTTCCCAGGAGTTTTGATATCCCTGCACCGATAAAGGAAGAAAACAGGCAGGGTACCAGCGCCGCATAATAGAGGACACCGATACTGATCACCTCAATGGAAAAAGCCCCGGCTGACATGGGTGTTCCAAATACGGCGGCAAAGCAGGCGCTCATACCGCACATCACTGCCACCTTTTTATCTTTTTCATCCAAATGCATCCATTTCCCCAGCTGATTTCCAAGGCTGCCTCCCAATTGAAGAGCCGCCCCCTCTCTTCCTGAAGACCCGGACACAAAGTGGGTCAGTAAGGTACCAAGAAAAATCAGAGGTGCTGTTGCAAAAGAAATATCCTCATCCGCGGAAATTGCCTCCAATACAATATTGGTCCCTCTGTTTTTTTCCTCATGAAAAGTCCGGTAAAGCCATACGATCAAAATTCCTGCAACCGGAGCCAGAAAAATATTCCACAGGTATTCCTGCCCAAACCCGCCAACCCATCTCAGGGCTTTTGCAAAAACAGAGCCGGCCGTACCAGACAGTGTTCCAATGATACAGGAAATAACAGTCCATTTCACAAAATAATGCAAATTACTCCCAACTGGAGTTTTCGTATCCAACCGATACACAGGTCTCACCTCTGGCTCAATATTATTCTTCTTTCACATCAAATAATGCGTTTACAAATTCCTCTGCATGAAACTTCTGCAGGTCGTCAATTTTTTCTCCGATTCCAATGTATTTGACCGGAATTCCCAGTTCTGACTGGATTGCCACCGCAATTCCTCCTTTTGCCGTTCCGTCCAGCTTTGTCAGGATAATCCCCGTCACATGGGCGACTTCCATAAATTGCCTTGCCTGAGACAGTGCATTCTGTCCTGTCGTACCGTCCAGTACCACCAGGTTTTCCCGGTAAGCTTCCGGATATTCCCGTTCTATGATCCGGTCGATTTTTTTCAGTTCTTCCATCAGATTCTTCTTATTATGGAGCCTTCCGGCAGTATCACAGATCAGCACATCTGCCTTTCTGGATTTGGCTGCATTGACCGCATCATAAACGACTGCTGCCGGATCCGAACCTTCCTGCTGGGAAATAATATCCACACCGGCACGGTTCGCCCATTCTGTCAGCTGTTCAATAGCACCTGCCCGGAACGTATCTGCCGCTCCCAGGATCACTTTATGGCCGCTGTCCTTTAACTGTCCTGCCAGTTTTCCTACCGATGTGGTCTTTCCTACTCCATTGACTCCGATTACCAGCACCACTGATTTCCGGTTTTCAAATTCATAAGCATTTTCTCCCAGATCCATCTGCTTCTTGATACTGTCGATGAGAATCTGCTTACATTCTGACGGTTCTTTGATGTGCTGCTCTTTCACCGTCTGTCTCAGATGTTCAATAATGGATGTAGTAGTCTGGATTCCCAGATCCCCCATGATCAGCGTCTCTTCAATCTCCTCGTAAAAATCATCATCAATGGCTGAAAAACCATTAAAAATATTATCAATCCCAGAAACAATATTATTCCTGGTCTTGGAAAGCCCTTCTACCAGCCTGCCAAAAAATCCTTTTTTACGCTCTTCCATTTCTTACCCTCCTATTTGTCCAGATCATGTTCAATCAGATTGACTGATACCAGAGTGGATACTCCTTTTTCCTGCATGGTGATTCCATAAAGCCGGTCTGCTGCCATCATCGTGCCTCTTCTGTGAGTGATCACGATGAACTGGGTATATTTTGTCAGCTTATGCAGATATTTTGCAAACCTGTCCACGTTGGAATCATCCAATGCCGCCTCAATCTCGTCCAATAAGCAGAATGGCGATGGCTTCAGATTCTGAATGGCAAACAGAAGGGCAATCGCTGTCAGTGCTTTTTCCCCTCCGGAAAGCTGCATCATGTTCTGGAGTTTTTTCCCCGGAGGCTGGGCAATGATCTGAATTCCTGCCTCCAGAATATCTTCTTCCTCCTGAAGTTCCAACCTTCCGCTTCCGCCGCCGAACATTTCTTTGAAAACCTTGTCAAATTCTCTTTTTATCTCTCCGAATTTTTCCTCAAACTGCCTTCTCATTCCCGTATCCAGTTCTTCAATGATTCCCAGGAGCGCTTCTTCTGCCTCCACCAGATCATCATGCTGGCTTTTCATAAATTCATATCGTTCTGAAATTTCCTTATAATCTTCAATCGCATTCACATTCACATTGCCCAGAGCACGGATTCCTGCTTTCAAAGCTTCCACCTGCTTCTTCATTTCCGGAAGACCGGGAAGTTCCGGATCTTTCAGAGCCTCTGCGCTGGAATATGTAAGTTCATATTCATTCCACATATAATTCATCTGAGATTCCAGACGCTCCGAAAGTTTTTCTTTCTGGCTCTGAAGACGGAATGCCTCTTTGTCCAGCCGACTGATATCATCGGAAAGTTTCTCTCTTTTTTCAAAAAATCCTCTCTGTTTGAAAGACAATCCTTCCCTTTTCTTTTTCTCAGCTTCAATCTCCTGTTCCAGAAGGAAAGCTTTCTGTCTGGCATTTTCAATCAGTTCCTCCAAATGGGAAATTTCCATTTTTTTGCCTTCAATAGCCAGGCTGCTCCCGCCAGCGCCTTCCTGAAGCTGGCTTTTTTCTTCATCCAGCTTCACCATCTCGTCTCTTACACGACGGATATTATCCATAGCAAACTGATGTTTCTGATGAAGCCCGGACGTCTCCAGCTGTACCTCTGAAAGTTCTTTTCTGCTTTTTTCACTTTCTTCTTTGGCCTCTGCCAGTTCCTCTTCCAAACGGGAAATCTCTTGCGTCACCTGTTCATTTGCCTGCTCCAGGCGTTCCTCTTCCCTGGATATTTCTTCCTGGCTGTTTCCAATATCCCGGATCTGTTCTTCCAGGTCACCATTTTCCCGTACCATATCGGTAGAAGACTCAGCGATTTCCGTTTTCTTTTCTTCCAGCTGGGAAATACGGTTCTGTATCGTATTCCTTTTCAGGTAGGCTTCCTGCTTGTCTCCCTTAATTTTTTCCAGGCTCTCTTTTTCTTCTGTCAGAAGCCCTTCATTCATGGAAAGTTCCTGTTCCGTTTCCCCGATTTTCTTCAATGCCTTTTTGCAGTTTTCTTCCAGTTCTTCAATCTCCCTCTTTCTTCCCAGAAGGTTACTGCTGTTTTTAAATGCGCCTCCGGTCATGGAACCGCCGGCATTGAAAAGTTCTCCTTCCAGGGTGACAATACGGAGGGAATAATGAAACTTTTTTGCCAGGCTGATGGCGTGGTCAATATGTTCTGCCACAACTACTCTGCCAAGGAGATATTTTGCCAGTCCTTCATACTGGGGCGCGACATGTACCAGATCACTTGCCAGACCGATGATACCCGGCTCCCGCAGCGCCTGTTCCTGACTAAAAGAATTTTTATTTCCAATGCTGGTCAGGGGAAGAAACGTAGCCCTTCCATACTTATTTTTCTTCAGATACTCGATCAGCTGTTTGGCTGTCTGTTCAGAATCGGTGACAATATTCTGGATACTGCCTCCCAGGGCCGTTTCTACCGCTACTTCATACTTTTTATCTGTTGTGATCAGATCCGCAACCACGCCATGGATACCCTTGACCCTGTCCCTTGCTTCCATTACCCTTCGTATGCTGCCCCCATACCCTTCGTATCTTTCCGCAAGATTCCTTAAAGACTCCAGTTTTGTATTGCTGGTATGGTAAAGCTGTTGGGTCTCATTCAAGTTCCGGTTCAAGCGGCGGATTTCCTGTTCCAGCTGGTCCATACGGATTTCTGTTTCTGACTGGCTGCCTTCCAATGCAGAAATCTGCTCTTCAATTTCCCGCAACCCTGCCTTCTCTTCTTCCAGCTGCACATCTTGTACGGATTCATCACTCTTATATTTCAAAAGCTGCTGAACTACCTGGGAACGGCGGACCTGGGTCTGTTCCATCATGGTGGCATAACGCTGCTTTCTCGCCGCAAGAGAAGCCTTTTCATTAAGGTTTGAAATAATAGAAGCCTTTTTATCTTCCATCCTTTGATCCAGCAGCATCATTTTTTCTTCTGTATGACGAAGCTTCTCTTCCGCCTGTTCCTGCAGCTTCAGAAATTTTTCCGCCTCTGCGGATACTTCATTCCGTTCCCCTTCGTAAACTTCCAGCTGGCTGTTTTTTTCTCTCAGTTCTCTGTCAATAGCAGCCATACGGGACTCCAGATGTTCTGCGTTCATCTTTTCCGTATTGATCTGCTCATGCAATACATTGATCTGGCCTTCCAGATTACCTTTTAACAGACTGGCCCCGGCACAGTCCTCCTGCTTTTGAGTCAGGCTTGCATCCAGTTCTCCCATTTCATCGGATAACCGGTCATATTCTGCCTTCAATGCCTCTGACATCTGTCTGGACTGCTCCAGATCTCCATTGACAATCTCTTCCTTTTCATCCAGTTCTTTTAACTGTCCCTGGATCTGCTCACTTTCCGCCAGAAATACATTCACATCATAACGTTTCTGTTCTTCCTTCAGACGAAGATACTCCCTGGCTGTCTCTGACTGTCTGGCAAGAGGTCCTACCTGCTTCTCCAGTTCTGACAGGATATCCGTTACACGGACCAGATTCTGTTTTTCATCTTCCAGCTTTTTCTGTGCAACAGCTTTTCTCCGTTTGAATTTTACGATTCCTGCCGCTTCATCAAACAGCTCTCTCTTCTCTTCCGGTTTCCCGCTTAATATCTTATCGATCTGTCCCTGCCCAATGATGGAATATCCTTCTTTTCCAATACCGGTATCATAAAACAACTCATTGATATCTTTCAGACGACAGATACTTCCATTCATCAGATATTCGCTCTCTCCTGAACGATAGATTCTTCTGGTGATGGTCACCTCGTCAAATTCCACAGCCAGCTTATGGTCAGAATTATCCAGGGTAATCGCAACGGACGCAAAACCCTGAGGTTTTCTCATTTCCGTCCCCGCAAAGATAACATCCTGCATACTGGAACCCCTCAGCTGCTTGATCTTCTGCTCTCCCAGAACCCAGCGGACTGCATCAGCCACATTACTTTTTCCACTCCCATTCGGTCCTACGATACCTGTTATGCCATTGTGAAATTCCAATGTGATTTTATTGGCAAAAGATTTAAAACCATGGATTTCAATACTCTTTAAATACATAGATTCCCCTACTCTTCTCTGGTTTCTCCGGTCTCTGCCTTCAGTTTCAGGATTCCCCGGTATGCCGCCATCTGTTCCGCTGCTTTCTTGGAACGTCCCTGTCCTCTTCCGATCTCTCTGCCTCCCACCTTCGCACAGGTTTCATAAATCCGGTTGTGCTCCGGTCCTTCTTCCCCAAGAAGTTCATAAGTCAGAGTTTCTTTTCCCATTCCCTGTACCAGCTCCTGCAAAATAGTCTTGCTATCATAAAAGAGCTGCTTATTCTCCAGATCATTTAAAATAAACCGGTGAATAAACTCTTTTGCACTAGCAAAACCACCATCCAAATAAATGGCTCCGATCAATGCTTCCAGGGCATCCGATACTACCGAACTCCGCTCCCTTCCTCCTGTGGATTCCTCGCCTCGTCCAAGACGCAGGTATTCACCCAGATGAATTTCGCCGGCACAGTAAGCCAGCGCCTGTTCACATACCATACTGGCCCTGGTCCTTGTCATTTCTCCTTCCGGCATTTTTTCATGTTTATGGAACAAAAAATCACTGGACACCAGTTCCAATACCGCATCTCCCAGAAATTCCAGTCTCTCATTATTTTTCGTTTTTTCCCAATGTTTTTCATTTGAATAGGAGCTGTGCGTCATGGCATGGGCCAACAGATCTTCATCATGAAACTGATATCCGATCACCTGCTCCAAATCACTTAATTTTCGGTTCATAAATCTTCCTTTCCGGTTTCATGCCTTATTTGCTTCTATAACGCAGAAAAAAGCCCCGGTCCTCAGGGCTTTGATCTGGCACACTAATTCAACGCATTTTTGATCTGTTCTACCGCATCCCCAACAGATACGATTTTTTCTGCCTCTTCACTGGGAATCTCAATATCAAATTCTTCCTCAATTCCCATAATGATCTGGAAAATATCCAAGGAATCCGCCCCTAAATCATCTACAAATGTAGATCCCATCGTAATTTCTTCAGGTTCAATATTCAGAACCTCTCCGATAATAGCCTGTAACTTCTCAAATTCCATACTTACTGTTCCTTCTTTCCTTCTGATTTTTCACTTTTAAGGCTTTCCCTTATTTTTTCATTGATCCCCTGCTCTTTGAATGCCACACATTGTATGATAGAATTGCACACTTCCACCGCTTTGGAATTTCCATGGGTCTTCACTACCAACCCGTTCAGTCCCAGCAGCGGAGCCCCTCCATATCTGCTGGCATCAAACGTTTTCAGGGTAGCTTTCAAAGCCGGCTTTACCAGTAATGCGCCGATCTTGCTCCTTAAGCTGGTCATCATTCCCGCTTTTACTTTGGAAATCAGCGTAGCTCCCACACCCTCATAAAGTTTCAGTATCACATTACCCACAAAGGCTTCACAGACGATCACATCTGCTCCCCCATGTGGAATTTCCCTGGCTTCTATGCTTCCAATAAAATTAATATCACTGCATTCTTTCAGAAGAGGGAATGTTTCCTTCACCAAAGCATTTCCCTTTTCTTCTTCTGCTCCGATATTTACGATTGCCACCCTTGGATTTTTGATTCCCACCACATGTTCCATGTAAATAGAACCCATTCTGGCAAACTGTACCAGATGGGAAGGTCTGGCATCTACATTGGCTCCGCAGTCGATTAGAAGAGAAACTCCTGTTTCCGTAGGAATCAAAGGAGCCAACGGAGGTCTTTCCACTCCTTTGATTCTTCCTACAATCACCTGGCCCCCCACTAAAATAGCACCGGAACTCCCGGCTGATACAATCGCATCAGCTTCTCCCTGCTTCACCAGATTCATGCCCACTACCAGGGAAGAATCCTTTTTCTTCCGCACCGCATTGACCGGCGGTTCTTCTGTGGCAATTACCTCTGTAGCATTCCTGACGGTAATCTGCCCCTCTTTATAAGTATGCTTCTTTAATTCTTCCCATACGACTGTTTCCTGACCTACCAGAATAATCTGAATATCCTCTCTCTGGTTCGCTGCCTGGACAGCGCCTTTTATGATTTCTCCCGGCGCATAATCTCCGCCCATGGCATCGACTGCTATTCTTATCATGTTCCATTCTCCTTTTCCACATACAGGTCACAATAATCTATAACCTAATATACTAAAGAATATTTGAGAAATCAACATGGTTTTTCCTAGACACTTCCGTTTTCTTCCGGAAATGTCTCCGTTTCGATGATCACTCCTGCTGTGGTTTCCTCCTCCGGAACCAGGGAATTCCCTCTGGAAACTTTCAGGAAGACTGCCAGCATACAGACGGCTGCGATCAGCAAAAGGACTATGGCTGCCGATACCTTTCCTCCTTTTTTCCTTCTGGAACGCTTCCTGCTCCTGCCTCTTTTCCTGTCTGTCAATACTTTCTCCTCCTTTTATGTCTCTTCCTGAAAATCTGCTCCTCCAAACGCTGCTGCAGGCTGACGAAGCACTCCTCTCGCATTCTCCCTCATCCTCTTTGCAAAAGCCTCATATTGTTCTATTTCTTCTTTCTCAAATCCTGAGAACAGACTTTCCTGATAACTGACTTTTACCAGATCAAAATCACGTTTCAGTCCATCAGCTGCAGGAAGCAACATAATCTCCGATCGTTTTTTACTGCTCTTTCCGATTCTCTTCTCCTCTATGCGTACCATTTCTCTTTTCACCAGTTTCTGGAGCACTGCTGCCAAACGGGGTCTGGATAAATTCATGATGCCTGCCAGTTCATCCCGGCTGGCAGAACGTCCAATCTGGCTCAAATACATAAGAATAGATATCTCTGTCAGGGAAAGATCACATTTTAAACCTACTGGCTCCAGATAATACTGCAATAACTTCCAGTTCCTGTATGCTTCTGCCAGGATACCCTCTTCCTCTACTGCCGCCGAAACCACCTTGGTTCTCTCATGGCCCAGTTTTTTCGCGCCGCTCAGAATAGAAGGTAGCACAATTCCATCACCTGCAGAATCTACCAGAAACCGATATACCTGAAGGCGGTTCTTCTCATAATCTTCCTCGTCCAGGATATGCTTATAAAAATTATTATAGTATTCAAACACCATCAGCTTCATACGGACAATCTTGGAAATGTTCATCCCCTGGCTTACCAAAGAACCTTTTCTCTTCAGATAATAGTAAACCGGAGTCCTCAGGGCACAGATTGTTTCAGCATGGCGCATATATTCCAGATTAAACATAAAATCCTCGCACCAGTCAATCTCTTGATCCATACGCAGATGATATTGTTCCACCACTTCTCTCCGATACAGTTTATTCCAGAGAACACCATAATAAAAATCTGCCGGATTTTCCATCATATGAGCTGCAAATTCCTCCAGACTCATCATACTTTCCTCTTCAATATCACCTTTCGGTAACACCCTGTCCCCGGAAACCCGGTAAAAGTCGGCGATGACCAGATCACAGCCGGTTTCCTCTGCTTTTCTGACCAACAGCCTGGTGGCATCCGGTGCCAGCCAATCATCACTGTCTACAAATTGAAGATACTTGCCTGCTGCATGGCTGATCGCCAGGTTACGGCTGTCGGATACCCCTGTGTTTTCTTTGGAAAACACCCTTACTCTGGAATCTTTTTCTTCATATTTTCTGCAGATATCACTAGAACTGTCCTGGCTCCCATCATTGACCAGAATCAATTCCAGCTCCTTGTATTCCTGGTTCAGGATACTTTCCACACACCGTTCCAGAAATTCTTCTGCATTATAAACAGGAACGATTACACTGACCATCGGCTTATTCATTTAAGACTCTCCTTCATCTACAGTTTCTAGAATAAGAATAACATCACCAGGCTGTTCTGTCTACAGTCTACAAAGAAAGCGAAATAAGTTTTATGCGTTCATCTTTGCTTTTACCAGATATTTTCCGCCACTCACATTGCCAAACAGGTACTGCCCTGCTCCATTGGTTTTCGTTGTTGCTACTAACATTTCTCTGGCTCCTCCCATGCCATCGTCTACAATCTGATAAAGGCCCACAAAACAGTTCGGCATCACATATCCGATGCTGTTCTTTACTATACCGCTGACCGTTCCTTTATAAGTCCTGGTATCAATATCCATGGCAAATTTCACGTTGGCAATAGAGCCGTTAGTAATGGTTACTGTCATGGCTGAAGGTGTCAGATATCCGTCAGCAGAAGCCATGATCAGGTAAATCCCGTCTGCCACATCATAAAAGACAAATTCACCGTCATCAGCCGTATAGGTAACCGCCACCGCTTCTTCCCGGATATCCTGAAGCTATCCTTAAAGTTTTACATACAAAAAAGCCAGGTCTTTCAAAACCTGGCTTTTTTGTATTGTTCTACTCACAGCAAATAATAGATATATGTTTCATCAACGCCTCCGGAGCGTCCTGCTTCTCCCTTCTCATACAGATACTGGAGATGGGCCAGGATTTCCGACGTCGCCATCCACTTCATTACCACCGGATATGCGCGGAAATTACCTTCTTTGTAATACCATTTTGCTTTTCCAGCCACTTCATAGGCACACATAGGTTTTAATGATAAGATACTGATGATTTCCTCCAGCCTCGACTCGTGATGTTCCAGAATCTCATCCACTCTTCCCGCAAGATCTCTGATTTCTCCCCTATGGGCAGGAAAAACGTGCTTTGTCTTTAAATTCCTGATCTTTTTCAGGTTTTTTATGTAATGATGCAAAGATCTGTTTTCTTCCCGATAAAATCCGATGTTGGGAGTAATCCGGTTCAGCACATGGTCTCCCGGAAACAAGATTCCTTCCTCTTCATCAAAAAATCCTATCATTCCAGGCATATGCCCTTTCAGATCTACTACTTTCAGCTTATATCTTCCATAGGAAAGAAAATCTCCGTCTCTTACCGTTTTTACTTTAGAATCTGGAATAAAAGAAGACAGATCTTTTTCCTTGGGCATACCTTCCAGAAGAGCCATGGGAATCCCACATTTCAGAAAACTGAAAACCAGATAATCTTTCCCTGAATCAGACTGTTCTCCGGTAATCTGCCATCTGTCCCATTCACTGCAGTAAATCGTTCCCGCATCAGGGTACAGATTGGGAAGATTCCCGCAGTGATCTCTGTGAGAATGAGTAAGAAGGATATCTGTATTCCGAATAGGAATCTCCAGTTCCTTAAGTGCTTCTTTTAGAATGGTTTCACATTCTTCTGTCTCAAATCCCACATCGATCACACAGCTGCGGTCTTTTCCCCGGATAATATAGCTGCTCAGTTCTTTTAAAGAAGAGCCCGCGAGAGGAAGCTTCACCTCATAAATATCCTGTGCTATCTGTGTTGCCCTATTTGTTTCTTTCATCTTTCCAGACGAAGAGGATACCTTTTTCCTGGTATTCTTTGATCTGCTCGTCCGTATATCCAAGATCTTTTAAGATCTCCGGGCCCTGCTCACCGATCAATGGACCACCTTTGTATTCCGGAACTCCCATTTCCTGGAATTTTACCGGAGGTCTTACCAGGGTTCTGGTGTTTCCGTTATCATACTGCATCTTATACAGACAGTCATTAGCCCATGCCTGCTCATCTTCCAGGATCTCTGTCCAGGACTGTGCAAGGCTGAATGCCACATCAGCTTCTTTTAACAGCACCTTCCATTCAGCAGCGGTTTTCTTTCCCATTGCCTCCATACAAATATCGTACATCTCTGTACCCAGACCATTTGCCTGAAGATTCTGGATTGGGAAATACCTTTCGTCATCAACCAGGTCTTCTCTTCCCAGTGCTTTCATAAACTGTTTGTAATACATATTGTAATCCGGCATACAGGTCTGGATAAACCGGTCATCAGCCGTTCTCCATGCAGAGTTAAACGGATTTGCGCCTTCTCTGATGTTAATAGGATATTCCTTAGCAATTCCATCATAGTTAGCAGCCTGGATCATCATACCCATATTGTACACAGCCGTCTCAAACAAACTGGTCTCCACTTTTTCTCCTTCGCCTGTTACTTTTGCATGATACAAAGCAGCCAGGATACCGGCAGCCAGGTTCATAGCCACGTTGTGGTCACCTACACCTGGAACTACGTTAAACGGTACAGTTCCTCTCTGACGCAGGGAATCCAGATAACCACCTCTTGCAAAGAATGCAGTAAAATCAAATCCAGGAAGATCTTTATCCGGACCATATTCTCCGTATCCGGTAACCAAAGCATATACCAGTTTCGGGAAACGTACCTTTAAGGTCTCATAGTCCAGTCCTGCTCTCTCCAGAGCCTGAACTCTCCAGTTGGTGATCAGTACATCTGCATCTTCCAGAAGTTTAAAAAACGCCTCTTTTCCTTCCGGTGTTTTCATATTAAGAGAAATACATCTCTTATTTCCATTTTCCAGATCCCAGGTAGTATTCTCATACATATCCAGAGGTCTTCCCTCAGATGGAGCCGTATGTCTCAACGGATCTCCCTTAGCTGATTCGATTTTGATAACATCAGCTCCGCAATCTGCCATAAAACGTCCAGCTCCGGCAGCTGCAATAAAGGTTGCCAGCTCTACTACCTTTACTCCTTCCAACAGTTTCTTGCTCATGACCAAACTCCTCCTTTAACCCTATCTCTATTATTATTTATCAAGTTCTTCTATAATAGCGGGAATTACTTTATACAGGTCGCCCACAATACCATAATCTGCCACCTCAAAGATAGGAGCATTTTCATTGGTATTGATGGCTATGATCTGCTCTGAATTCTGCATACCTGCTACATGCTGAATGGCTCCGGAAATACCGCAGGCAATATAAATCTTCGGCTTTACCGTAGTACCTGTCTGTCCTACCTGATAAGCATGATCAATCCAGCCTGCATCTACAGCTGCTCTGGAAGCCGCAATGATTCCCCCCAGTTTATCAGCCAGCTGTTTCAGCAGTTCAAAACCTTCCGGTTTTCCAAGTCCCATACCTCCGGATACGATAATATCTGCATCAGTTAAAGACACGCTTTCCTTCATGTTCTTTACAATCTCCAGAACTTTGGTGCGGATATCGCCTTCCTGGAACTTCACATCAAGACGGATCACTTCCCCTTTTCTGCCTTCCTGGTATGCTGCTTTTTCCATAACCCCAGGTCTTACCGTAGACATCTGAGGACGATGATTCGGGCATACGATGGTCGCCATTAAGTTACCGCCAAAAGCCGGTCTGGTCTGTTTGATTTTTTTATCTTCCGGATCGATCTCCAGTCTGGTACAGTCAGCAGTCAGACCGGTATTCGCCTTCACAGCCAGACATGGACCCAGGTCACGTCCAATGTGGGTAGCTCCCAGAAGCACGATTTCCGGTTTATACTGTTCGATGGCATCATTGATTACCTTGGTGTAGGCATCGGTACGGTAAGTGGACAGTTCCTCATGATCTGCCAGATATACCTTATCGGCCCCATAAGCAAATAATTCATCTGCAAGGCCTTCCACACCGCTTCCGCAGAGAACTGCGCACAATTCACAGCCCACTTCATCAGCCAGTTTCCTTCCTTCTCCCAGAAGTTCGATTACCACCGGCATGATCTTTCCTTCTCTTTGCTCTGCGAATACCCAAACTCCTTTGTAAGCGCTTAAATCCTTGACTTCTTTTTCTTCTTCTGTCTTTTCAATCGCTTTAAATGGACATTTCTCCACGCACACTCCGCAGCCTGTGCAGGCAGGTCCGATCACTGCCAGCTTATTTTCCATGGTGATTGCTTCAAAAGGACAATTCTTTACACAGATGGAGCAGCCCCTGCATTTTTCTTTTATTACATTTACTGCCATTTTTCTAACATCCTTTCTTCCTTAGATATAATGTTTTTCTTTCAGCTTTCCTACCAGAGCTGCACTCATCTCCTGCACGCTTCCGCTCAGCATCTCGCCTTTTCCCTTTGGCGGCGGAGTGAAGGAACGGAATACCTGAGTGGGTGAAGCATTCAGTCCGCAGTCCTTCGGGTCAAGGCCCACTGCATGATGATCCCATACAGTAATCTCTTTCTGGTATGCCTCTACGATTCCTCCCACACTCATGTACCTCGGTTCATTCAGTTCTTTTACTGCTGTCAGCAGGCAGGGAGTCTGCACTTCGATCACTTCATAACCATCTTCCAGCTGTCTCTGTACTACCGCTTTTCCATCTTCCAGTTTAATATCCTGAACATAAGTAACAACAGGAACTCCAAGTCTCTGAGCCACCTGCGGTCCTACCTGGGCGGTATCTCCATCAATCGCCTGACGTCCGGCAAAGATAATATCCACATCTCCTACTTTACGGATACCTGCCGCTATGGTGGTAGAGGTTGCACAGGTATCTGCACCGCCAAATGCCCTGTCGCTTAACAGATAAGCCTCATCCGCTCCCATGGCAAGACATTCTCTGAGCATATAAGTAGCCTGAGGCGGTCCCATGGTCAGCACGGCAACGACCGCATCCGGATTCTGATCTTTAATCTGAAGCGCAGCTTCCAGAGCGTTGGCATCATCCGGATTTAAAATACTTGGCACGCCGTCACGGATCAGAGTTCCTTTTACTGGATCTATTTTTACCTCATTGGTATCCGGTACCTGTTTTACACATACTAAAATCTTCATTCTGTCAGCTCCTCCTATTTCTTCAGCAATTTTCCTGCAATGACCATCTGCTGCACCTGAGAAGTACCTTCATAAATGGTAAATACACGGCAATCCCGGTACATTCTTTCCACTTTGTAATCTTTGATAAATCCATAACCGCCATGGATCTGGACCGCTTTGCCTGCAATTTCATTACAGATTTCTGATGCGTAATACTTTGCCATCGATGCTGCCATCGATGCGTCCTGATGAGTATCCATCAGGTATGCTGCCTTATATACCAGGTTCTTGGCTGCTTCCAGTTTGGTAGCCATATCTGCGATCATAAAGCTGATTGCCTGGAAATCTGCAATCCTTCTTCCAAACTGCTTTCTTTCTTTCGCATACCGGATTGCTTCATCAAGCGCGCCCTGTGCAACGCCGATGGACTGAGCTGCTACACCCAGACGTCCGGTATCCAGAGTTTTCATGGCATTGATAAATCCTTTGCCTTCTTCTCCTAACAGATCACTTTTATGTACTCTTACATTATCCAGAATAATATCGCTGGTAGCGCAGCCTACCACACCCATCTTATTCTCCGGTTTTCCGCAGGAAACACCTGGAAGTTTCATATCTACAACAAATGCTGAAATTCCCTTGGTACCTTTGGTCATATCCGTCTTGGCATATACCACAGCCCAGTCAGCCAGAGGTGCCATGGTAATAAAGGTTTTCCGCCCATTTAAGATATAATAATCTCCGTCTTTCACAGCAGTTGTTGCCATGCCGCCTGCGTCAGAACCAGCTCCCGGTTCTGTCAGGGCAAAACATACTTTTTTCTCACCCTTTACTACTGGTGTCAGATATTTGGCTTTCTGTTCTTCCGTTCCGGAAAGAAGGAAAGGTCCTCCGGACAAAGAGTTTGGGGATGATACATAAATGCTGGCAACACCGCTCACTCTGGCAATTTCTTCCATTACCAGAACATAAGAACGGGCGTCTGCCCCCTGTCCTCCATATTCTTTTGGAACTTTAATGCCAAAAAAGCCTGCTTTTGCCATTTTATCAAGGATTTCTTCCGGAAATGTCTCAGATTCTTCCACCTGATCCAGAATTTCCTTGGTCAGTTCTTTTTCCGCAAACTCTCTGGCCAATTTTCTCACTAACTCATGCTGCTCTGTAAAATACATGTTTGCTCCTCCTTAATGTTTTCGCTTTATCATAGTACACGCCTGATCCAAAAGTTCCTGAAAAGCAACTTTTCCGCTGGCGTTGGTGGGAAAGCTCTGGAATGTCAGTACATATTTGGGAACTTTATAATCAGACAATCTGGATCTTACATACGTCCTTACCTGTTCCTCATCCAGAACCGCTCCTTCTTTCAGAATGATACATGCTGCAATCTCTTCCTGCAGCACTTTGGCCGGAATCCCGATCACCTTTACTTCGGCTATTTCCGGCATTTCTATCATACAGCTTTCGATTTCCACAGGAGAAATATTTTCTCCTCCCCGGATAATCAATTCCTTAATTCTTCCTGTTATATGAAGGTATCCGTCCTGATCCAGATAGCCTATATCCCCTGTATGCAGCCATCCCTGGCTGTCCAACGCTTTCTCCGTAGCAGCAGGTTTTTTATAATATCCCTGCATAACGTGATACCCCCGGGTAAGTATTTCTCCTCTTTGCCCTTCTTTCAGACACTCTCCCGTCTTCACATCTCTGATCTGTACCTGGATATCTCCGATCGGCCTTCCTACTGTGACCGCTTTCCGCTCCAAGCTGTCATCATATCCGGAAATCGTAATACATGGGGATGATTCTGTCTGACCATAGGAGGTCTGAAGATGGTCCATGGACAATTCCCTGCATATCTCCCTGTATTCAGACGGTAAAATAGGAGAACCTGCAATAATTCCACTCTGAAGTGAGGAAATATCATACTGCTGTCTGGCCGGATTGCGCAGCAATGCCAAAAACATAGTGGGAACACCATTCAGCACCGTGCACCGGTGTTCCTGTACCTGTTCCAGGACCTCCAATGTTTTGTAGTACTTCAGCAAATGAGCCTCCGCTCCACTGTGCACACTTGCTAAAATTCCGGCTGTTATCCCAAAGCAATGAAACAAAGGAACGGAAACACAGATTTTATCATTCTGATTCCATTTCATCTGTCTTGCTATCTCTGCCGAATTGTTTACCAGGCTGAAATGAGAAAGCATAACACCCCTGGGACTTCCTGTTGTACCAGAGGTAAACAGAATACAGGCCGTATCGTCAGGCTGCACTTTTTCCTGTATTTCCATTGATATAGGACAATCTTCTTTCCGATACCACGGATCCTTTTCATGACCATCCAGGCAGTTACGCATTCTCAGACACGGCAAACGGTCTTCTGGGAGTTTATCCAAAATTTCCTGATAACTTACATTCTTGCAGCCGGATCCATAGAACAAAAATTCCACGTCATTATCTCTGAGCACTTCTTCCATTTCCTTTTCTTTATAGCAAGTATTAATTAAAATGGAGATGGCTCCTATTTTGTTTAAGGCAAAAAAGCAAAATACCCAATTGGGGCTGTTAACACTCCAGATTGCCACATGGCTTCCTTTACGCACTCCCATATTCCAATAACGGGCAGCTAACTGATCCGATATTTCATCTATATCTTTCCAGGAATATCTCCAGTTCCGGTAACTCATTCCAATAAGTTCCGGTGTCTTAACCGCTCTCTCCCTCAGGATCGTTCCTATGGTTTTTGCTACAAGGCTCATAATCTGTTCTCCTGCAAATAACCCCCTTTTTGTATACTTGTATACTAGTTTGGGTTTTAGCTGATGGGCAATCTGCCCATCAGCATATTTTTTCTTTCTTATTTTGTATCAAACTTCGTTACAACCATATGTACCACATATGGAATCATGATAACCGGAATGGTCAGATATCCAAGGTAAGAATATCCTACAGACACGATCTTGTTCAATCCCAGCTGAGCAATCAGGAAAGCAACAACTGTACAGATCAGTGTAACGATTACTACATTTTTTCCAGGTTTCGCTGTCGGATCAAAGTTCTTATCCATAGCAGAGCAAACACGGTTTGACATACCAGCAATCATATTTACCGCTGTAGATACAGAACCCAGTACGATCAGGATAGAAATGATCGGTCTCAGCACAGCCGGAGACACGCCTCTATTAACAAGAATCAGCAGCGGAATGCTCTCTGTTGCGAAATTAGGATCATTGGCAACAGCCATCAGACCTAATACAGCCATCAGTACGATTACCACATTTACGAAAAAGCCATATATCATAGAAGTTTTTGCATCATCCGGTTTTTCAAATGGCTTTGCATGCTGCACCAGAAGTCCAATAGACGCCAGCTGAAATGCCGCATATACAATGCCAGTCCAGAATGCCTTTCCTACCGGAGCAGGATTTGCTGCGCTGGCTGCAATATTAGCAGAAATATCTCCCCACTGTGCAATAATATTCGGGATATAAACAATAAACAGACCTGCAACGATCAATACAGAAAGAGTTGCAGCAACTTTTCTTACGATGTTGGTTCCATAAACGGCAACGATAAAAATAAATACGCCTACAAATGCGGTTCCGATCCAATGGTTAATGCCGAAAGCGCTCTCCATGGTACTTACTCCCGTAGCAAACGCTGCTGCCGGCGCCACACAGATCGTTACAATATATACCAGCTCATACAGATTGGAAAAAATGGGAGAATACTTACCATAAAAGCTATCATTAAAACTCCTGTAATCATATACCTCATGCTTCTTTGCATATCTCAGGGCATACCACTGATAAAATGCTCCAATAAACTGTGTTAAAATACAGGTTGCAAAAGCCCAGATACCAAACTGTACAAAATACTGTCTTAACTGATTTCCTGATGCAAATCCCCCACCGAACTGTGTCGTAAACCATACAAAAGCAACACCTATGGTGACTGACATCTTGTCTTTACTAATCATTTTTTTATTCCCCTTTATTTTCTTATATTTGCAATTATTCCATTTCCGACCGACTTATTAAAACATCTCTTTAAATGCCTGGATCATCGTATGTGCCTGCTCATAATTTACCATCTGCCGGTCTACCTCAATATTCAGGTGCATCAATCCAGCAGCATCGCAGGCACGTTTGATCGGAACATAATCAAATTCTTCCGGATCACAGAATTTTGTCATCAGCACGATTACCCCTTTCGCATCGTGTTTCTTTGCCTGCTCAATGATATAATCCACACGTTTTTTATCCCTGTCATACAACAGCGTGCAGTTATCCATATCTGCAAATTTCTGTGCCAGAGCATCTACCGGATTTTCCATATCCGGCACATCTGTCCGATACTGCCTGGACTCATGAGCCACATCATCTGCCACGATCTTAATCCCATTTTCATCAAAAGTCTTAAGAAGATTGGGAGAATCTGCTAAGATTCCGGTAACCAGCACTTTTAATTTACCTTCAGCCTTTGGCCCATTCTTTAATTCTTCGTTTAATTTCCGTACAATAGCAGTATGCTCTTCCGGAAGCATAAACCAGGCACTCTTAAATACATCACTTCTCTGAACTGCCGTAATTTCTGCCTCTGCAGCAATTTCTGCAAACTCTCTCATAACCGCATTGTGCTCATTGTAGATTTTATTGGATTCTGCCAGGGCAAATTCAGAGAAATGAGCTCCTGTAGCCACTTCCAGATCGCGGATCACTCTCTCATAACCAGCTTTGGTAAATTTAATTCCATATGCCGGCTTGCGGTTCTGAGGATAAGTCATAGGAATAAACGGAATATCTTTTACTGCATATTTCCAGTTCTGTCCCAGTGTTTTCAAGGAATCGCAGAGAGATGGGATCACAATTGCGGATACTCCTTCGTATTCTCCTTTAATCCCCAGTTCCAGTACAGTCTGCATAATCGAGCAGATAAAAGCCGGATAATATTTTTTGGCCTCATTGATTTCCATATCTGCTCCCCAGACTCCCATAGGAACCAGCCCCATAGAATGGATGATCTCCTGAGGAGTATAGACCGGAGTAACAGCTACAACCTTTTTTCCTTCTTTCAGGTATTTATCCAGCTGTTTTTTCGGAGATGCTGCAACTTCATGAAGCTGCGCCAATAATTCATTTACTGCCATCTCTAATTACCTCCTTTGTTTGCTTCCATGATTTCCATAAGTCCCTGCACTCTTGTGTCGTACTGGGCTTCTGAGAAATTCCTTGGATCAGCCTGGTCACCATCAAATGATGCTACCGGAATACCGCAGGCTTCGCCAATCTGTCTGCTCATCTCAGGCATGAATCCGGACCAGAGTTTACAGGAACGGTTGGTATGAACCAGAACTCCTTCTACGGAATTATCCCTGCAAAGCTTGATTCTCTTATCTCTGGCATGTTCCAGATTCATCGCATTAGGAACATTTGCATAAGCACGGCACATACCGTCAAAGTCCTCATAAATATAACCGAACGCATCTGCATAAATGGTTGTTACCATATTGATGCCTCTGCTCTTTAATCCTGTAGAAGTAACTCTCAGCCATGGCCAGCAGGCAATTCCTTCAAACATGATACGGTATTTTTCTTCCGCACGGAATGTGGAAACTCCCTTTTCATGGTTTTCCTTATATTCTTTTAACAGTGTTTCCATAGCCTCTGCCGCTTCTGCTTTACCTCTGGCTGTAACCATGACTGCCATATGGTTCAGAAGGTCAAATCCATTGAAAGGAGACGGAACATATTTTGCCTGGGAAGCAGCCTCAATCCATGCTCTGCTGGATCTTCCCGAGATTTCCATAACCTCTTTAAACCGTTCATCGCTCCACTTCTTGCCGGTATATTCTTCCAGCTGGTGAATGGCATCCCAAAACTGAGCTTTTATGTATTCCACTTCCGCATCCGATACTTCGTAATCCGGATTAAACGGAATATCGATCATGATCATGGGAATATCCAGCTCTTTTGCAATATTCTCATACCATTTGATCATACAGTTACAGATATTATTACAACAAAGGACGAAATCAGGAAGCGGCATATTCTGCTCTGGTGCTTCTTTTGCTTTCATATAGGCCAGTGAAATTCTCGCATATGCACAGATATCATTGGAATAACCTTCTCCTTCACTGATATTGCACATTCTCTCACCGCCGCCTCTGGCTGCAATTCCTGCCGCCTGGTTTTCCGGATAACATACATACAATCCTAATGTTTCCGGAATCTCCACCGGGAAGTTGCTGGCGCACCAGCCTACCATCTCCCCTCTGGCCTTTGCTTCCATGGCATCGCTGTAAGCCTTCGCTGCAATCTGACCAAGTTTGAACTTCGCCGAATTCGGATCCGGCGCCGGTCTGCTTTTCTTTACCTCTTCACCCATCATGAATCCTCCTTTATACTTTCTTGTATCTATGAAACAGTAGGGTTACTGTCCTTGGCTTTATCATATGCATACAGGGCCGCTCCCAGCGCCCCCATAAGCTGAGCCATATCGCTGTAAACAATCTCTACACCCAATTCTTTGGACATAGCATTTCTGACACCTGCATTTCTTGCCACTCCCCCGCTCATACATACCCGTTCTTTGATGCCCACTCTTCTGGCAAGAGATGCAACTCTTGTGGCTACTGACTGGCAGATACCCGCCACCAAATCAGGAAGATCAGTACCCGCCGCCATCTGGGAAATCACCTCCGACTCTGCAAATACCGTACAGGTACTGGAGATGCTGGCAGGATTTTGAGCTTTGGCAGCTTCCTTTTCCAAATCAGAGATATCCAATTTTAAAATACTGGCCATCACATCCAGAAATCTTCCCGTCCCTGCCGCACATTTATCATTCATTGCAAAATTCATCATTCTCCCCTGATCATTCAGGGAAAGCACCTTTGCATCCTGGCCTCCAATATCAATCACCGTATACACATCCGGAAAAACAAAATGAACCCCTCTGGCATGACAGCTCAATTCACTGATTTCTCCATCCGCGCCCTGGAAGATTTTTCTTCCATATCCGGTAGCTATCGTATACGAAATATCTTCCCTGACCACCCCTGCAGAGTTCAATACATTCTCCAGTGCCTGGCTCGGTCCGTCTGTTCCTGTTCCTGCAACCACAATAGAGCTTCCCACAATTTCCTTTCCATCTTTCAGCAAAACGCATTTCGATGTGGTGGAGCCTATATCAATTCCAAGTGTATACATTTCGCGCTCCCTCTTTGTCTTTTTTTTAACAATATAGGCAAAAAAATAATATTGCCACACTAGTATACAAGATGGTGCTAAAAAATAAGCTTGAACCATACTAGTATACAAGCTGATGGAAAAAACTGTTCATATTTACTTTTTAAATATGAACAATCATTTTCACTGACAATATCTTATCAAAAATTGTATAAAATGTAAATAGTAATTTTGTATTTTTTTTGTTTATTACGCAAAATGACCAATTCATCAAACAAAGTATTCCGGATACTTTGCTTTTGCCCTGTCATGCATATTAGAAATAGTTTCCAAGTGTTCCGACATAGCCCGCAAAGCTCTCGTTAAATCATTATCATGGATTGCTTCATAAATCATCATATGCTGCTCGATCAGTTCCGGAACCCTGTGGTCAAAAATTACATTAAAATTCCTCCATCGGAATATATGGATCATATGTTCCCGCATCAATTCCATCAGATTATGCCGCTGTACACTATCAAGCAGAATACGATGAAATTCCGAATCTAAAGATTTGAATTCCATTTCATAACCTTCTGAAGCATAGTACTCTTTCTGCTTTTCTAAATTGTCTCTCAACTGAGCAACCATTTCCTCCCGCTTTTCCCCATCCATTGTTTCCAGAATCTCATATAGCACTTCTTTTTCTATGGCTGTCCGGAGCAAAAGAAGGTCTGCAATAAAATCCAGATCAATTTTGCTGATATAAGTTCCTCTCTGAGGATATACTTCTATCAACCGTCGCTGACTCAAACGGGTAAATACCGTTCTGATTACAGAGCGGGAAACACCATATTCATCACTCATCTGGTTCTCACTGATTTTCTGTCCAGGCTTTAGCTGAAGATTCATAATTTTGTCACACATATCCTGGTAAACCTCTTCTACCGTAGCCGGCTGATTGCTGTATTTTGACATACCTGTTCACCACTCCTATCCACATTTGCGAAATTTCTTGTTTTATTCATAATGAAGGAAACAGGAGCTGTCCACCCATTGCAGGTTAACAGCTCCTGTCTTTTCATATCACTCATACATATTCTGTTCTTAATACTGAAACAGATAGGTCTAAGTTATTTCAGCGTCCATACCAATCATACCAGATATTCGCGCTGAACAGAAGTTTTAGTCTTCTACTTTAACAATCTCTCTCTTATTGTAGCTGCCGCAAGCCTTGCATACTCTATGTGGAATCATTAAAGCGCCACACTTGCTGCACTTTACTAAATTCGGAGCACTCATTTTCCAGTTTGCTCTACGTTTGTCCCTTCTTCCTTTAGAAGATTTGTTCTTTGGACAGATAGACATGGTTTACACCTCCTTAAACTGTTTAAAAATATCCTGGATTACTGACATCCTTGGGTCCGGAGTGCTTCTATCGCACCCACAGTTCTCAAAGTTGAGATTCGCCCCACATCTATTACAAATCCCTTTACAATCTTCATTGCACAGGACTTTCATAGGCAAATTCAGCAATAGCTCATTTTGAACCAGCTGGTCTACATCCAGATAATTCCCACTTATATAAGGCTGTTCATCAAGTTCTTGTGCCCTCTCCTCCTCTGTCTGATTCAGATCCATGGAGGTTTGTACATCGAGACTAAAATCTGTTTTCACAGGAGTCAGGCAGCGGCTGCACGGAATCAGCAAAGACAGATTGATAGTTCCCTCCATCTCCAGCTTCCGATTCCCCAGATGTCTGATCTTCAAGCGCACAGGTTCTTTCTCCGCAATCTCATATACCCCATCAGGTGCATGAAATTCCTTCATCTCAATATCCTGGGTGTAAGTTTTCTCTTTCCCATCACTGGAAAACAGCTCAGATAAGTTAATCTGCATATTATTCTCCTAATACGCACTTAAAATATTATACATAGGACTTTTCTGTTTGTCAACAAATTTTTCCTATTTTATTTTACGAGTGCCAGTGTTTCTCTTGCAATTGCCAATTCCTCATCCGTAGGCATAACCATAACCTTTACTTTGGAATCAGCCGTAGAGATCATTCTCTTTTCTCCTCTTACCTTATTTGCTTCCTCATCAATAGAGATTCCCAAATAAGTGATTCCGTCACAGATGCTCTTTCTGATGTCTGCATCATTCTCACCGATTCCTGCTGTAAATGCAATGGCATCTACACCATTCATAGCTGCCGCATAAGCACCGATATATTTGATAATACGGTAATCAAAGCATTTCAGAGCCATATCTGCTCTCTTATTTCCTTCTCTCTGAGCAGTCTGGACATCACGACAGTCACTGGAAACTCCGGACAATCCCAGTAATCCTGATTTCTTATTCAGAATATCCAGCATCTCATTCACATCTTTGCCTTCTTTATTGCAGATATACTGAAGCACAGCCGGATCCACATCTCCGCTTCTTGTTCCCATTACCAGACCTTCCAAAGGAGTCAGGCCCATACTGGTATCTACACATTTTCCGCCAATGGAAGCAGAAATGCTGGCACCATTACCCAGATGGCATACAATTACCTTCGCCGTTTTCGGATCCAGTCCTGCAAATTTGATGGCTTCTCCGGAAACAAAACGATGGCTGGTTCCATGGAAACCATATCTTCTGATTCCGTATTTCTCATAGTATTCATAAGGAATCGCATACATATATGCTTTTTCCGGCATACTCTGGCCAAACGCAGTATCAAAAACTGCCACATTCGGCACACCTGGCATAGCTGCTTCACAGGCTTCGATTCCAATCAGGTTGGCAGGATTATGAAGCGGTCCCAGATCGAAGCAATCCCGGATCACTTTCTTTACATCATCATTTACAATAATAGAATCACTGTAAACCTGGCCTCCATGAAGGACCCTGTGTCCAACTGCTGAAATCTCATCTGTACTCTTGATCACACCATGTTCCGGATCTACCAGAGCGTCCATTACCAGCTGTACAGCAACTTTATGATCAGCCATGGCTTTCTCCAGCACATATTTATCCTTGCCGGTAGGTTTATGAGTCAGCACAGAACCTTCGATCCCGATTCTCTCGCAAAGGCCCTTTGCCATTACGCTCTCATTTTCCATATCGATCAGCTGATATTTTAAAGAAGAGCTTCCGCAGTTAATAACTAAAATCTTCATATTGATATTCTCCTTCTCCTTTATTCCATGTCCTCCAGTCTGCCTTCCGGCGTTCCGGCAGTTTAGTTTTCGTTCTGGCACTGTACCGCTGTGATTGCCACAACGCCTACAATATCATCTGCAGAGCATCCTCTGGACAGATCGTTAACCGGTCTTGCGATGCCCTGACACATAGGTCCATAAGCTTCTGCCTTTGCCAGTCTCTGAACCAGCTTATAACCGATATTTCCTGCATCCAGATCCGGGAATACCAGAACATTGGCATGTCCAGCCACTTTGCTTTCCGGAGCCTTGGAAGCGCCGATTTCCGGCACAATAGCTGCGTCAAGCTGCAGTTCTCCATCCAAAGCCAGTTCCGGGGCCATCTCCTTTGCGATCCTGGTAGCTTCTACCACTTTGGTCACATCATCATGTTTTGCACTTCCCATGGAAGAATGGGACAGCATAGCAACCTTAGGTTCTTTTCCTGTAAGCATCCGGAAACTCTCAGCAGAAGAAACGGCAATAGCAGCCAGTTCCTCCGGATTCGGGTTCTGATTCAATCCACAGTCTGCAAATACAAAGGTTCCATTCTCACCAAACTGGCAATCCGGAACTTCCATAAGGAAAAATGCAGAAACCAGCTTGGTTCCCGGTTTTGTCTTGATGATCTGCAGACAAGGTCTCAGAGTGTTAGCTGTAGAATGGCAAGCACCGGAAACCATACCATCAGCATCTCCGTTCTTGATCATAAGACAGCCATAATAAGCATAATCGTTCAGCATGGTCTCTCTTGCCTGCTCAGGAGTCATACCTTTGGATTTTCTCAATTCTACAAACAGATTTACATACTCTTCCGTCTTCTCATAGGTAAACGGGTTCACGATCGTAGCGCCGGAGATATCGAATCCTTTGCTGTTCTCAGCAACTTCCTCCGGTGTACCGATGATAACCAGGTTTGCCAGGCCCTCCTTCAAAATCTTCTCTGCCGCCTCAAAGGTTCTCTTGTCCATGGACTCCGGCAGTACGATAGTCTTTTTGTCGGCTTTTGCCCTTTCTTTAATTACATCAATTACTCCCATGATATAATCCCCTTTCGTTATCTTAAAGCATTTGATTTTATTATATACTATAAGTTTATTGTATACAAGATACTTTTATAATTTTCTTGCACTTTTTTCCATACGTAAGACCAGGATCTGTACTGCTACCCTCTTTTGGTCTCAGATGGAGCCGGGATCTCATATTTCCCGGCTCCCCTGTTATCAGATTTTTTCAAACCGTTCCACATCCACTACAAAAATCGTTGCTCCCCCTACCTCTACAGACATGGGCATAGTGGAATAATTTACCATAGCAGGTCCTGACACATACGGCATATTGACTGTGATCTTCTGTCTTTCTCCACATTCCTGCTTAATAATATCAATCACTTCCTGGACCTTATCATCTTCTACACCGATCATCAAGGTCGAGTTTCCCTTTCTCAGAAAGCCACCGGTAGTAGACAGTTTTGTAACTGAAAATTTGTGGACTGTCAGTTCACTCATAACCTCATCTTCGTTGTCTTTCCGTACAATCGCATATACTAATTTCATAGGGAAAACCTCCTTTTGCTCAGACTTTACATACTATTTTACCATTATATCATCATTTTTCCAAGTCCGCTGTGAAATTTCCATAAAATTTTTTCTTCAAACTCATGACTTTATCTTTCAGAGATGATACAATGAGGAACATGAAAAGGAGTCATTATGAAAGTTACAGGAATCATTGCTGAATACAATCCTCTCCATAACGGCCACCGTTATCACTTGCAAAAAGCCAGAGAAATGACAGATGCGGATTATGTAATCGCTCTGATCAGCGGAGATTATGTCCAGCGAGGAGAACCGGCTATACTGGACAAACAGCTGCGGGCCCGGATGGCACTGACTGCAGGAGCAGACCTGGTTCTGGAACTGCCCTTTCCTTTCTGTTCCATGTCCGCTGAAGATTTTGCTGCCTGTGGCATCTCTATTTTGGATCATCTGGGAGTTGTAAATTGTCTGTCTTTCGGCAGCGAGTTGGGAGATACCGATGCTCTTTCCCACATTGCCTCTGTTCTGGCCGAAGAACCTGAGTCGTACCGCTGCCTGTTAAAATCTGCATTGGCACAGGGGCTGTCTTTTCCTGCTGCCAGAGAATATGCCCTGATCCATTATTTCCAGGAACAGGACTATTCTTTTTCTGACCATTCCATACTGGCATCTCCCAACAATCTTTTGGGAGTGGAATACTGCAAAGCTCTTATCAAGGCCAGAAGCTCTATCATTCCCGTCACCATAGCCAGGAAAGGCAGCGGATACCATGAACCTTCTATTGACCCTGCCATCTTTTCTTCTGCCACTGCCATCCGCAGGCTGTTGAAAGACCAGGGAATTTCCAATCTGTCGGGGCTTGTTCCGGATGAAATCCTTTCCTTATTTGAGCCGGATACCTTTTTATTCCCGGAAGATTTTTCCGGGCTCCTGGAATACGCAGTACTTTCTTCCCTGCCCAAAGGATACCAGCACATTTACGGTTTTTCCAGGGAACTGTCTGACCGTCTGTCCGCTTCTGCCCTTTCTTCCTGTACCTGGGAGGAACGCATCCAACAGCTGAAAACCAGAAACTATACGTATACCCGGATCAGCAGGGCACTTCTTTCCCTGTTGCTGAATCTTACAGAAGAAGAAGCTGGCACTTTCCGTACCGCTATCCAAGACTTTCCTGTTATCCGCATTCTTGGCTTCCGGCGGACTGCCCTTCCTCTGCTGTCAGCAATAAAATCCAACTGCAGCGTTCCTTTGATTTCCAAACTGGCTGATGCACACAGACAGCTGCCTCCATCTTCTCTTCAGATGCTGGAAAAAGGAATCCTTTCTTCCCATATTTATTCCGCTGTCCAAAGCCGCAAATATGGTCGGCAGCCCGTCAACGAATACTGCCGGCAGATCACTGTCCTATGACGGTGGCCTGCCGGCAGTATTTTATGCAATTGCAAACTGGCTATTATATAATTCTGCGTAAAAACCGCCTTTCTCCAGCAGTTCTTCATGCGTTCCCTGTTCCATGATATGTCCATCTCTCATAACCAGGATCACATCTGCTTCCCGTATGGTAGAAAGCCGGTGTGCTACAATAAAACTGGTCCTTCCTTCCATCATAGCCTGAAATGCCTGTTGGATCTTGATTTCCGTCCTTGTATCGATAGAAGACGTAGCTTCATCCAAAATCAGCATAGGAGGGAGGTTCAACATGACTCTTGCAATACACAGAAGCTGCTTCTGTCCCTGGGACAGATTGCCCCCATCTTCCGAAATCACCGTATCATATCCCTGAGGCATACGTCTGATAAAACCATGGGCGTGGGCTTTTTTCGCAGCTGCAATGATTTCTTCTTCCGTAGCATCCGGTTTTCCATAAGCAATATTCTCACGGATCGTACCGGATTTCAGCCATGTTTCCTGCAGGACCATGCCATAACCGGACCTTAAACTTCTTCTGGTCATATCCCGGATATCGGTGCCATCCACCCGGATGCTTCCGGAATCCACATCATAAAATCTCATCAGAAGATTGATTACCGTACTTTTCCCACAGCCTGTCGGTCCTACAATTGCAACCCTCTGGCCAGGTTCTACAGACAGTTGAAAATCTTCAATCAGCTTTTTATCCGGAGTATAGGAAAACCATACATGATCCAGTTCTACCCTGCCCTCTGCATCCTGCAGCTTTTTTGCATCCCTGTCATCAGGCAATTCCGCTTCCTCATCAATCAGTTCAAACACCCGGGCAGCTGATGCGATCGCATTCTGAAGTTCTGTTACAACTCCGGAAATTTCATTAAACGGTTTCGTATATTGATTCGCATAAGTAAGGAATACTGACAACTGTCCTACAGACAGACGTCCGCCTACTGCCGCTATTGCCCCTGCCACTCCAACAGCTGCATATACCAGACCATTGACGAAACGAGTGGATGGATTAGTAATAGAAGAGAAAAAAATAGCCCGCAGACTGCACTGTCTCAGCCGCTCATTGATCTCTTCAAATCTTTTCTGCACTTCTTCTTCCTGGCCAAATGCCTGGACTACTTTTTCATTTCCCAGCATCTCATCCACCAGGGCTGTAAGTTCTCCTCTAGTCCTGGACTGAAGCGTAAACATGGAAAATGTTCTTTTTGCGATAAATCCCGCCACCACAAGCGAAACCGGAGTCAAAACAACAACTACCAGAGTAATCAGCGGATTCACTGACAACATGAATCCCAGCGTACCAAGAATCGTCATCACTCCTGTGAACAACTGGGTAAAACCCATGAGAAGTCCTTCTGAAAACTGGTCAATATCACCGATAATACGGCTGATCAGATCACCATGCTTATGGGAATCCACATACCGGAGAGGCAGAGTTTCCAGATGATTAAACGCTTTGGTCCTGATATCCTTCACTACCCGGTAAGTAATCTTATTGTTGATATGATTCATCAGCCACTGGGCAGCTCCCGTCACGCAGATCACTACTGCTGTTTTCTGAAGAATGGAAAACAGAGCCTGAAAATCCACGTTTCCTTCTGCAACGATCAGGTCCACTCCCTGACCGATCAGGATTGGCGCATACAGAGTAGTGGCCACCGTGACTACAGCCAGCAAAAGAGAAACCATCACCCATATATTATATTTGCCTATATATGCTAAAATCCTGCGGATCGTCTGCTTATTCTTCTCTTTCATCTCTCGCCACCTCCTCTTCTGACAACTGGGACAGGCAGATTTCCCGGTATACGTCACAGGAACGCAATAATTCCCTGTGTTTTCCGATTCCTGCAATTTTTCCATCATCAAGCACGATGATCGTATCCGCATTCCGCACCGTAGCGGCTCTTTGGGATACCAGAAATACAGTCATATCTTTCGTTCCTTCTTTAATTGCTTTTCTAAGTCTGGCATCGGTGGCAAAATCCAGGGCCGAAGCGCTGTCATCCATAATCAGGATCTCCGGATCTCTTACCAGAGCCCTGGCAATGGTAAGACGCTGCCTTTGGCCTCCTGAAAGATTTTTTCCTTCCTGAGTGATAAACAGTTCCAGCCCCTCACCTTTGCTGTCTACAAATTCCCTTGCCTGGGCAAGATCTAAAGCATGATAAATCTCCTCATCCGACGCTTCCTTTTTGCCCCACTTCATATTTTCCCGCAAAGTACCGGCAAACAATACTGCTCTCTGAGGAACCACCCCAATCTTGTCTCTCAGAGATTTCAGGGAATAATCCCTTACATCCTCACCATCAATCCGCACGCTCCCTTTTGATACATCATAAAACCTGGGGATCAGATTAACGAGAGAAGTTTTTCCTGACCCGGTTCCTCCAATAATACCAATAGTTTCACCCTGATACGCCTGAAAAGAAATTCCTTCCAGAGATGGTTCCTCCGTTCCTCCATAGCAGAAATCAACACCGCAAAACTCCACCTTTGCCGTTCCGGGAACGGTTTTCCCGTTCTTTGCCTTGCCGTTTTCCGAAATACTGCTGGTTTCCTGAAAGACAGTCTGGATTCTTCCTGCACAGGCCAAGGCCTTGGAAATATTAATGATCAGATTCGCCAGCTTGATCAGCTCCACCAGAATCTGTGACATATAGTTCACCAGAGCTACCACCGCCCCCTGGGTCAGACTTCCAACATATACCTGTTTACCAGCTGTCCATACAAGGATAAGGATTGCCCCATTGATGATCACATAAGTCACCGGATTCATCAAGGCTGAAATCTTTCCCACAAAAACCTGTATTCCGACCAGCAAGTCATTTTCTCCCTCAAACTTTCGTATTTCATCGTCCTGACGGTTAAATGCCCGGATAACCCGCACACCTTCCAGATTTTCCTTGGTAGACAGAAGTACCCGGTCCAGCTGTCTCTGCACTTTTTTATAGAGAGGCATACTGACTATCATAATGCCAAATACTACTATAGACAAAATCGGGATCACAACCACAAATACCATGGCGGAACGTACGTCCACGGTAAATGCCATTATCATAGCTCCAAAGACAATAAACGGAGACCGGAGAAACAGCCGTAAGAACAAATTTAATCCTGTCTGCACCTGGTTCACATCACTGGTCATTCTGGTAATCAGCGTGGATGTCCCTATCTGGTCAATCTCTTTATAGGATAAATGGTTAATGTGGTAAAACAAGTCATTCCGTAAAGCTGTGGAAAATCCTACAGCTGCTTTTGCCGCAAAATACTGAGCCGTTAGAGATGCTGCCAGCCCTATCAGTCCCAGTCCCACTAAGACGCCTCCCATTTTCAGGATATATCCCTTGTCACCGCTGGCAATGCCAACATCAATGATCTGCTTGACCACCAGAGGAATCAGCAGTTCAAAACAGGCTTCCAGCATTTTAAAAGCCGGTGCCAGGACACTTTCCTTTTTATAAGAATGTAAATATTTCAGCAAATCTTTCATCTCATTTTCCCGCTCCTTTTTTGCGCACATGAATTTATTTTATCAAAAACAAAAGGGAATGACAACTATCTTGCCATTTTTTCAGCCCCATGATAATATTCTATATAATCAGAAAGCTGATTCATCAGCTTATATACCCGGAAAGGATCGATATATTATGATTTCACTGATCATTCACGGAAAACAGATTGCTGAAAAATTTGTAAAGGATGAGATGACGGTTTACGCAGCCCAGGCATCTTTTTTTATTGTCCTGTCTGCCTTTCCATTCATCATGGTATTGATGACTGTGGTACAGCTGGTTCCTAACCTAAGCCAGCATGATGTAGGGGCCATTATCCTGGCTCTGGTCCCCGATGTCCGCACCATTGCCCCTTTAATACAGGACATTATCAATGATGTGTATACCCGCTCTCCCGGAACTGTTCTTTCCATCACCATAATCCTGGCACTCTGGTCAGCCTCCAAAGGAATGCTTGGCATGGAACGGGGACTGAACCGGGCTTATGAATGTCAGATTCACAGGAACTATATAATAGGAAGGATTATCTGCATCGGCTACACACTGCTTTTTCTGCTTACCTGCATCCTTTCCCTGATCCTGATCGTATTTGGCAGCTCCATTCAGACTTTTTTTGAAAATACGTTTCCTATTATTGCAGAAGTGACACGGCATATCCTGAATTTCCGTACTCTTCTGGCCATCCTTGTTATGACTGTGTGTTTCATGGGAATCTACACCTACCTGCCTCACCGCCGTCAGACTTTAATGAGCCAGCTTCCCGGAGCTGTCTTTTCCACCGCCGGATGGCTGCTGTTCTCGTTTGGATTTTCTATTTATTTTAACCATTTCAGCCGTTTTTCCTACATGTACGGCAGCCTGACTGCCGTCATCCTGCTCATGCTGTGGATTTATTTCTGCATCTGCATCCTGTTCGTGGGAGCTGAGATCAACTACTACTACGGAAAATTTCATTACCATAAGGAGTTGGAACGTCATTGACCTATTTTCTTGCAAAACAAAGAGACCGCATCTTGCGGTCTCTTTGCATAAAGGGATTATATGTTCTTTTTACTTGCAGAGTTTCTTAAACTCATCTGCCACGAACTGTACCTTCGTTCCTACAATAACCTGAACAGCCGTCTTGCTCGGGCGAATCACTCCTGCAACACCTGCAGATTTGATCTTCTTCTCATTTACCAGAGCCTGATCTTTGATTTCAAGGCGAAGACGGGTAATGCAGTTATCAACAGAGGTTACATTGGAAGCACCGCCAAGTCCTTCCAGAATGATCTGTGCAATCTGGGTATAATCATCATTTGCCAGAGCCACATTCATTTCTTCTTCCACATCATCATCTTCTCTTCCCGGAGTCTTCAGGTCAAACTTTGTGATCATAACACGGAATACCACATAGAATACCACGAATGCAGCAACACCTAATGGAAGGATCAGCCAGGTCTTAGCAGCTGCCGGAAGGCTTGCAGAGAATACCAGGTCTGTTAAGCCTGCGGAGAAGGAGAATCCTGCACGGAAACCAAGTGCAACGGTGATCACGGTAAAAATACCGTATAACAAAGCGTATACCACGTAAAGAGCCGGAGCCAGGAACATGAATGCAAATTCAAACGGTTCTGTTACACCGCAGACAAATGCTGCCAGTGCTGCAGATCCTACCAGACCGATGGCAACTTTCTTCTTTGTGCTCTTTGCACAGTGAACCATTGCCAATGCTGCTCCAGGAATACCGAACATCATACATGGGAAGAAACCAGCCATATACATACCAAGGCTCCAGGTTACTCCGTTCTGTCCCATCACATCGCCAGCCCAGAAGTGGCTCAGGTCGCCGATACCGATGGTATCAAACCAGAATACATTGTTCAGTGCATGGTGCAGACCAAATGGGATCAGCAGACGGTTGAAGAATGCGTAGATACCAGCACCTACTGCATCCAGACCCATGATACCTTTTCCAAGAGCTACCAGAGCACCGAAAACAACCGGCCATACGAAGAACAGAACTGCTGCTACAATGATAGATACCACTGCAGTAATGATCGCAACACAACGTTTTCCTGAGAAGAAAGACAACCAGTCAGGAAGCTTTGTGCTCTTGAACTTGTTGTAGCAAAGAGCACCGATCACACCGGCAAGGATACCGATAAACTGAGTCTCGATCTTGCTGTAGGAAAGATCAACTGCATCAACAGCTACTCCTGTAAGAGTTGCAACAACAGCCGGATTCAGTAACTTGGTCATCATCAGCCAGGATACCAAACCTGCCAGACCTGCAGTACCGTCATTATCATCAGACATGCCAACTGCCACACCTACTGCGAACAGCCAGGACATATTATCGATCAGAGCACCGCCGGCCTTTACCAGAAAGAAACCGATAATCTCCAGGATACCTGTAACTTCACCACCCTGCATGGTTGACGGACACAAAGCGTATCCAATACCCATCAGAATACCGCATACCGGAAGACAAGCAACCGGAAGCATCAGGGACTTACCTAATCTCTGTAAAAATTTCATATTATCCTCCTTTATACTCATTACCTAATCCCTTTATTTTTATTTTAAAACAGAGTAGTCTCTGTTCAAAATACAAGATTATTTTTCTTCTACATTCAGGATATCATCTCCCGCGTTGACATTCCGTCCGGAGATTCCTTCCACCTTAGCATAATCAGACGTATTGCAGATCAGCATAGGAGTTACAATGTCATATCCTGCTGCTTTTACTTTTTCCAGATCCACGGTTAACAGCAGGTCTCCTTTCTTTACCTGGCTTCCTGCTTTTACATGAGCCTCAAATCCCTCACCCTTCAACTGGACGGTATCAAGCCCTACATGGATCAGAACTTCCGCTCCCCACTCTGTGGTCATGCTCACAGCATGAAGAGTATCAAAGATCATTTCCACCGTTCCATCGGCAGGAGCAAAAATCTTTCCCTCTTCCGGAATGACTGCCACCCCATCTCCAAGGATCTTTTCTGAAAACGTAGGGTCATTTACCTCAGACAGCGGAACTGCCCTGCCTTTGGCAGGAGCTCCCAGTACATGTATTTTTGATTTTTTCTTAAAAATTCCAAACATAGCTTTCCTCCTTAATCTTCATCCGTGGCAGTTACCCGCCGGATATGAATAGTCAGATACATAATTTCTTCTTCTGACAGACTATAGCCTGTTTCTCTTTCTATATATTCTGCAATGCGGACGCTGCACTCGTACTCCTTTCGGTACTTATGCTTCATCATCTCTGCCAGTTCTCTGTCTTCATCTTCCAAAAGTTCCTTGCGGTATATTCTCTGGAGTAAAAATTTAATATGAGTGACAAAACGTTCAAAATGAAGAGAACCTTCGTCAAACTTAATATCTAATTCTTTCTGGGCAATTTTCAGAATATCGCTGACCATATTAGGAAACCTGGCAGCGTCCCGAATATTGGTTCCATACTCCGCATTCACAAAATGAAGGGCAATAAATCCGGCTTCATCTTCCGGAAGCTGTACATGGAGTCTTTCCTGAATCAGCCTGACCGCATACAGACCGATCTGATATTCCGTAGAATAAAATCTTTTAATCTCCCAAAGAAGGGCATTGGTAGGTTTGATTCCCTGCCGGTACCTGGTCACTGCAAAATCAATATGATCCGTAAGGGTCACATAAATACTCTGATTCAATTTAACCTTCAAAGTTTCCTTGGCATAAGCGATAATGTCACCGGAAAGGGCCACATGCTCAATTGGCATATTGGCAAGCAGTTCCTTGAACTGTTCTGACACACTCTGGCTTCTGATGTGGAATATTTTCTCCACTTTTGCCTGGGGAACATTCTGTCCCATTCTGGCCCCAAAGCCTAATCCCCGCCCCATAACAACCAATTCCCGTCCTTCTTCATCAAAAGCGGATATAATGTTGTTATTTATTATCTTATCAATAATCATACCCATAATAAGAAGAAGCCTCTCTCTGATGCGGAATTTACCATCTACGGCAAAAAAAATACCAGTCTTAATAAGAGATTATGGAAAGAACGCCTCCTCTCTCATCAAACTGGTTTTGCCTGCCTAACAGTAACAATCCTTCTTGATTCAGTTTCTGATATTACTATAACAGGAACTGTCATTTTAGTCAACTGTTCTCATTACTTTTTTTTACGTTTTGTTAATATTGTTTATTTTTTCTTTATATTTTCATGCAAAAACACAAAGAACTTTTCCAGCAAAAAACGCTCTGCCCCAGGCAGAGCGCTTTTCAGATTCTGAGTTGTTTCAAAAATACTTTTTGGAACCCCAAAGATTACTTTTTTTCAGATCCAGATATTCGTTATATGCCTTTTCCAAAATCTGCTTTTCATTAGAAAATTTCAGCAGATGATATGCCTCATAAAATTTATAATATCCGGAATCTATAAAATATTCCTCACGCTGTGGTTTACTGTAATAGCTGTCAGCCATCATCAAATACCAATGTACGTCTTTCTCCACCATATCCTGGGGAGTCGTAAAGGAATATCGGCTCTTGCCGATATATTTAATGATGGAAGCGGTCACTCCCGTTTCTTCCCTGACTTCACGCAGGGCGGTCTCTTTAAAGTCCTCCCCTTCCTCTACAGTTCCTTTCGGCAAAACCCATCCTTCATACTTGTTTTTATAATTCTTATATAAAACCAGAATCTTACCTCGAAAAATAACCACACCGCCACAGCTGGTTGCTTCTATCATTGCAATTCCTCCTGACCGGGTGTATTCAAACTGATTCCAGTATACCTCATTTACCGGCAGGATGCAACCCGGAAACCATAACTAGGAATGTTCCACCATTCCTTTATAAATTTTTTCAGGAGTAATGGGAAGTTCTCTCACATAAACTCCGGTCGCATGGGCAACTGCACTGGCAATTGCCGGAGATGGCGTATTGATCACTACTTCACCAATAGATTTTGCTCCAAAAGGCCCTGTTTTTTCATAGCTGCTTTCAAACTCCACCCGGATTGTTCCCACATCCTGGCGGGTTGGAATCTTATACTGCATAAAGGAATCTTCCAAAACTCTTCCCTGGGCAGAATAGGTTACATCTTCATACATGGCCATACCGATTCCCTGAGACAGACCGCCTTCTGTCTGCACACGGGCAATATTCGGGTTCAGCGGGGTTCCACAGTCCACCACCGCAACATAATCCAGAAGCTCCGTCTTTCCTGTCTCCATATCCACTTCTACTTCCGCCATTCCTACCATGAACGGAGGCGGAGAGACTGGAGAAGTATTAGACTCTGTAGCTTCCAGAGCCAGACCATTGTTGCACATTGCCTGATTTCCGATATCACGCAGGCTGATTTCCCTGCTTCCATCCAGACAATAGACTCTTTTCCCGTCAAAATCAACTTCTTCCATCGAAGCACCCAGATACTCTGCTCCTTTTTCCATAATCTTCTTGATCATAGTATCGCAGGTTTTTACCACAGCTCCACCAGTCAGATATGCGGTACTGGAAGCGTAGGAACCGGAATCATAAGGGGAAACATCTGTATCCACTCCATGGACTATGATATTATCCAGATCACAGCACAGACAGTCAGCGGCAATCTGGGCCAATGTGGTATCACAGCCAGTTCCCATATCGGCGGCACCGATCATCAGGCTGTAAAATCCGTCATCGTTCAGCTTTAAGGTAACGGAGCCTACATCCACACCGGAGATTGCCGAGCCCTGCATGGACATAGCCACACCTACTGCCCGCACTTTTCCATTTCCCATATCTCTTGCCGGGAACTTTTTGTCCCAATCCATCATTTCCTTAGCTCTTGCCATACACCGGTCCAGGGCACAGCTTCCTGCTGTCTCACCATAATAAGCAGGCATCACATCGCCTTCTCTTACCATGTTCAGTTCCCTCAGTTTCACCGGATCCATGTGAAGCCTGTCCGCCAGTTCATTCACAGCTGACTCCACTGCAAAAAGCCCCTGCGTTGCTCCATATCCCCGGTAAGCCCCAGCTGACATACGGTTCGTATAGACTACATCATAAGCAAACCGGAATGCTTCTGCTTTCGCATAAAGAGGAATGGACTTATGGCCGGAAAGCCCCACTGTAGTGGGTCCATGCTCGCCAAAAGCTCCGCTGTTGGAAAGAGTATACAGGTCGATCGCTTTTATAATTCCATTTTTATCTGCTCCCAGACGGACTTTCAATTCCATCTCATGTCTGGGAGAGGAAGCAATCTGTGACTCATAACGGCTGTAAATGATTTTTGCCGGTCTTCCTGTGAGCCAGGTAACAATAGCCGGATATACTTCTGCTACCACCGTCTGCTTTGCACCAAAACCGCCTCCGATTCTGGGCTTGATCACCCTTACTTTTGCTTTGGGGATATCCAGGGCATGGGCAATGATTCTCCTTACATGAAAAGGCACCTGAGTTGATGCTGTAACCACAAGCCTGCCGTAAGGATCCATGGTCGTAAAGGTCCGGAATGTCTCCATCATGGCCTGCTGATTAGCTTTTGTATGATACGTTTCTTCAATCACATAATCACAGCCTGCCAGAACCGCATCCACATCACCGTGACTGTCTACACCGGAAGCAACCAGATTTCTCCGGTTGTCTGCTCCTACCGGGCAAAGGCTTTGCCAGGTATCTTCCGGATGGACTAAAATTTCATTATCTTTTGCCGTACGGAAATCCAGCACAGGAGTCAGGACCTGATAGTTTACCTTGATCAGTTTCAAAGCCTTGTCTACCGCTTCTTCTGTTTCACCTGCCACGATAGCAACCGCATCTCCCACAAACCGGACTCTCCGGTCCAGGATCAACCGGTCATAAGGGCTTGGCTCCGGGTAGGTCTGTCCAGCCATGGTAAAGCGTTTCTTCGGCACATCTTTCCAGGTAAGAATGGAAACAATACCCGGTACTTTACCAGCCGTCTCCGTATGGATCTCGTCGATCAGCGCATGGGCATAAGGGCTTCTCAACACCTTCACCACAAGGCAGTCTGCCGGTGCAATATCATCCGTATAGACAGGTTTTCCTGTCACCAGGGCCATAGAATCCTTTTTCGGCACAGGACTTCCCACATATCTAACAGTTCTATCCATTCTGTTCTTCTCCTTTCCGGTTAAGATAATTCCCAATGGCTCTCATCTGCCCCATATATCCGGTACAACGGCACAGATTACCTGCCAGATATTCCCGTATCTCCTCCTCAGAAGGCTCTGACAGTTCCTGCTCCATGGCGATCACATTCATGATAAGCCCCGGGCTGCAGAATCCGCATTGTTCCGCTCCTTCTCCTGCCAGGAAGCGTCCAATGGCTTCCGCTTTTTCCTGAACCCCTTCCAGCGTAGTCACGGAACATCCGTCTGCCCTCGCCGCCAGAGTGGAACAGGATAATACTGGTTTTCCATCTAACAATACGGTACAAAGGCCGCAGTTTGAAGTTTCACAGCCTCTTTTCACACTGTAACAGCCGTGTTTTCTCACAAAATCCAGAAGCAGAGTATCAGCTCCCACCTGATCTTTCACTGCTTTCCCATTCAATGTCAGCTGAATCTCCATATTATGCCTCCCTTTTCTCTATGGTCTCGATCAAACGTCTCACATACACATTAGCCAGGTGTGCCCGGTATTCCCCGGACCCTCTTAAATTACTGCCATACTCAAACATGGACGCAGCTTCCCTTGCCAGTTCATCCGCCTTCTTTCCGGTTCCGGAAATCCGATAAACAGCTGCCCGCTTCGGTCTTGCTCCTATCGAAACATACCAGTCATCCCCCATTTTCCCTGCAGCGCATGCGATCAGCGGAAAATCTGTCTGAGTATTTCTCTGGGAAAGATAGGCAGCCTTTCTTCCGTCTTTTTTAATGACGATACGGACCAATACATCCCGGTCATATGGCATGGAAGTAAACTGGACCAGAGGAATTACGCCTCCCTGGTAAAGCTCCACATAAGAATCCAAAGCCAGCAGGCAGGTGAGTATATCAGAAAATCCATATCTGCCAAACACGCTGCCCCCTACTGTGGCCCCATTCCGGAACTGTGTCCCCACAATATGTCTGGTACACTCCCGGAAAATCCCATCAAATTCTTTATTCAATCCTTCATGCAATTCCAGCTGACGGAGCGTGCACATGCAGCCAATGGAAAACGCCTCTTCTGTCTCTTCGATTGTGTCCAGACCAAGTCCCGACAGATCGATCACGGTGCCTTTCTGGCCCCGTCCCATTTTCAGCCACATCATACCGCCAACAATCACATTGCTCTTTTTCTGATTCAGGTTCCAAGCCTCCTCAAGGCTCTTCACTCTCACATACTCTCTCGCCTTAAACATTGATACCCTCCTTTATCATAAGCCTACCTGGAAAAGTAAGCATCAAAAATCCCTCTTGCAATAGGAGCTGCAACCCGTCCTCCGGAGCCACTCTCTTCCACAATAACCGTAACTGCAATCTTTGGATCTTCCGCAGGAGCAAATCCTGTAAACCAGGCATGGGTTTCTTTTCCCGTTTCAAACTCCGCAGAACCAGTCTTCCCTGCCACCGTATAGGCGTCTGTCCTGACTGCAGAACCAGTCCCTGTTTCCACCACCTGACGCATATATTCTGTCAGTTGTTCTGCTTCTGAAGCACTTAACAGTTCACCATAGGCGGAAGGCATGAATTTTTTTATCGTCTGTCCGCCTGCATTCTCCAGATGATCCACCACATAAGGCTTCATCAGCGTTCCTCCATTGGCAATGGCAGACGTGATCATAAGCTGGTGTATGGGGGTCACCTGGGTTTTTCCCTGACCGATAGCTGTCTGCAGCACCTCCCAGGTATCTGCTCCTTCTGTCATGGAATACGAGCTTTTATTGTATGGCAAAGCCAGGGGAAGGGGCTGGTTATATAATAGCTGGTCCGCCAGATCCGCATATTGTTTCAAATCCAGTTCCAGTCCCATGCTGGCAAACGCACCGTTGCAGGAATTTGCAAACGCCTGGCTTAAGTCCTGGCTTCCATGGGCTTCCCCCTGATAACAGCGGATCTGATATTCCCCATTTTCATAGGTTCCATCACAATCAAAATGAAAGTTCTCATAATCATCAGGATGTTCCCTGATATATTCTAACAATGTCAGGATCTTAAATGTAGACCCGGGCGCATAAAGGCCCTGGGTTGCCCGGTTTAAAAGTCTGGCTTCTCCCTGCTCATCTGCCGTCAGGCTTTCCCATTGTGCTGCCACTGTGTTGGGATCATAATCCGGTTTGGAAACCATGGCCAGTATCTTCCCTGTATCCGGTTCCATCACCACTACAGCTCCCCTCCGGTCTCCCAAAAGGTCATAAGCTGTCTGCTGCAGCCTGGAATCCAGAGTTGTCACCACATTATCTCCCAGGTTTTTCGTACCGGAAAATTCATTCACGATCTGCTCGATCAGATTCACATGAGAAGTCAGCAGATAAAAATTCGTCATAGATTCTATCCCTGTTCTTCCTTTTTCCGTATATCCCACCACATGGGCATACAGATTTCCAAACGGATACTCCCTGGTTTCCGTACCATCATCGGCAGTCACCGTCCTTGCCAGAACCTGTCCGTCCGCACTCAGTATTTTCCCCCGTACCACTTTCTCAGCAAGGAGATTCACTCTGGGATTATACGTATTATTGATGGCTGTTCCACTTTCAAACTGGATAAAATATCCCAGATAGAGAAGCATACATACAAAGATGCCAGCTACTACATAAGCCAGACGCAGAATATTCTTATTTGCTTTTGGATTGGGTTCGCTCCTCTTCATCTTCTTCCTCTTCATTTCTTTTCAATATATATAAGCCCTGTATCACCTGAAACAGGATAAACGTACCAACAATAGAACTCCCCCCATAGCTGACTAACGGAAGGGTCATGCCTGTAAGGGGAATGAATTTTACAGCGCCTCCCACAGTCAGAAATACCTGGATAATATATTCGCATCCCAGCCCAAAGGCAATCAGCTTATAAAAGACAGCCTGCATTCTTGCTGCGATCATCATAAACTGCAAAAAACACCCCAAACAGATCAGAATCAGGCAAACAGCAAAAATTCCGCCCATCTCTTCCGCAATTGCCGAAATCACAAAGTCCTTTTCCACTACCGGGATTTTTTCCGGAATTCCCTGATCCAGCCCCATGCCAAACCAACCGCCAGTTCCAATCGCAAATAATGACTGGGCAATCTGGTATCCTTTATCCGCCACATCTGACCACGGATCCAGCCATGCCTGTACTCTGGTCTGCACATGAGGAAACAACCGATAAGCCAGTACAGCTGCGGCTCCCCCCGCAGTCAAACCTGCACCTAAATACAGGTAATTGGACGTAGCTACAAAAAGCATAAAAATATAAGTAAGGAAAAAAATAAGCCCATTTCCCAGATCTTTTGACAATACCAGAATCAATACATGCCCCGCCGCCATGGCTGTGGTGATGCACACGGTTTTAAAATCCGTGGCACGGTAAAACATAGTTGCCACAAAAAACACAAAACTGATCTTTACAAATTCCGCCGGCTGGAAGCTGAAACTGCCCAGCTCCAACGTCATTTTTGCCCCATAGCTGGTAATTCCTGCCACACAGACTACTGCCAGAAGCACCAACCCCAAAACACCATACAGCCACGGAATTCTGGAAAGCTGCCAGACACGGTCCACGATGAAAGGAATGATCCAGGAAAACACTGCCGACACCACAATAATAGCAAATTGCCTTGTAGCCCGTTCCATATTCAGCCTGGTGAGGATCAGAAGTCCCACACTGATCAGAAGGCACATATTATTTAACAGGAGCCTGGAGATATTCCTGTAAAACAGCTTGGATAATGTCATGTAGACTCCCAAAAATATCACCTGGGCCAGATAAAACACCAGTATCGTTTCATCATTCCGATTCAGGTATAGAGAAAGATATCCCAAAAAATGGATCAGAAACATCAGCTGATTCTGGCGCCTGCATAGTTTCTTTCTTCTGATGTCATACTTTACCCCAAAAAATCTGAAATTCAGATAAGCATAAACAAGCATGAAAAAAATCATCAGATATTTGGAACTTTCCAACACAAGAATTGTCACGTTATCACCTATTTCACTCTTATTCTACACCGCGCCTGAAATGCCCTTTTGTATACTCGCCCGGCAGGGATAAGGAGTCTCCTCCTGCAAAAGCTGCCACAAACGTCCTGGCAATCTTTTCCGCCTGTTCCGGCGTCTCCAGTGTAAACTGAAGCCGGATTCTTTCCGGCGAAAGTCTGCATACCTGCTCTTTCTGTTCCAGCAAAGACAACGGGGCAATGTTATAAATCGTATTATAGCAAAAACGGCAATGATTTTTTACTGGAAATTCTTTTCCCAGCCGGTCCTTCAGCTGCAGCACTTTTTCCTTTCTGTCACAGCCGCCCACAGTCCGGTTGATGCATTGAGCAGAAACCATAACAGGAAGCCTTCCATACACCACCAGTTCTTTTCCGGAACACCCTGTTTCTTCCAATTCCCTTGCATTCAATTCCAGAGGAAGGGTCTGTTCCGATGCTCCCAGTTCTTTCAGCAATTCTGAAGCCTGACCGTTCCATGCATACAGATTACTGTCAAAAACAAATCTTCCTCCATACCCCATCTGTTTTCTGAAAAATCTTATTTCCTCCAGAGACCGGATCAGGCAGCCCTCAAAGCCTGCTTTTATAAATCTTTCCCGTTCTTTCAGGAAATACTCCTCTGCTTCTTTACGGAAAATCTGAGGTAATGCCAAAAAGCACTCTTTTCCGGAATTCCTGACAGCAGACGCCAAAGCTTCCCATTCCTCACTGCCAATCCCGCAGGAATCCAGATAAATCCGTTCTATACCTTCTACCAACAGCAATCTGGGAATCAATTCTTTCCGGTCTGCCAAAGCCGTGATTCCCATAGGATGGGTATTCCTGACCTGAATCCGGTCTGCCTTCTGTTTCTCTTCTTTTCCTGCATCACGCCGGTAGCTGGAAAGAATCTTTCGTTCCAACATTTCCAGCCCACTGCGCCTCAGTTCATTTAATGCCTGTACCGGAAGGAACGCATTTCCTCTGATCTCCGTCTCAAGCTGCTCAAAGAAAAACGGAGTGCCTCCCGTCTTGCAAACCTGGGTTCTCAGTTTTTCCTCTGTAATAGGCTGGTTCCGGGCCGGCTGTACTTCCTGTCCCGTCACCTGAATCTCCACCCCTTCTTTGCCTGCGGCAGACAATGCCAGAGAAGAAGGCTCACCCACATTCAGACAGACTTTCCCCTTTATCGGTTCCTGCCTGGCTGCTTCCACATAAGTGCGGTCCAGATAATCAAAGAGGGGCTGATTCCCTTCCCGGAATGCTGGTTTCTCCTTCAGTGCCATCATATGCCGTCCATTATGGTTTCTGTAATAGCCGTCAGAAAATCCTCCCCGGTCAAACAGATCCAGCAAAAGCTTCCGGTCTGAAGCTTCTACCTGATAGCCCTCCCGTCCGTTCTGCAGATATTTATCCACATATTTCCGGTATACACTTACTACCCCTGCTGTATATCTGGGGCTTTTCATTCTGCCTTCGATCTTCAGGGAATCAATCCCTGCTTCCAGCATATCCGGGATCAGTTCCAGAGTACAAAGGTCCTTCAGGCTTAAAACGTATTTCTCATCTTTTCTATTTAACGATGCAGATCCCTGCTTCACTTCATACGGAAGCCGGCAGGTCTGGGCACACCGCCCCCTGTTTCCGCTTCTTCCCCCGATCAGACTGCTCATCAGGCACTGACCGGAATAGCAGTAACACAAGGCGCCGTGAACAAAACTTTCTATCTCAATATCCACCTGATCATGAATCTGACGGATTTCTTCCAGGGACAGCTCCCTTGCCGTAACCACCCGGCTTGCTCCCAGTTCTTTCAGCAATTTGGCACCATTTACACCGGTAATCGTCATCTGGGTACTGGCATGGAGGGCAAGCTGGGGAAAATGTTCTTTGAAATAAGAAAACACACCCAGATCCTGAATGATGGCTGCATCCAGTCCCTGTCTATAATAGGGATTCAGATAATCATATAACCCGGAGAATTCCTTCTCCTTCACCAGTGTATTCACTGTCATATAAAGGCGGCATCCATGGAGATGGACATAATCAATAGCATTTAGCATTGCCTCTTCATCCAGATTATTTGCATATGCCCTGGCTCCGAAACGGCTTCCGCCAATATAAACTGCATCTGCCCCCGCATTCACTGCTGCCACCATACTTTCGTAAGAGCCTGCCGGCGCCAGAATCTCAACTTTTTTCTTTCTCAAATCATTTCCTCCGCCTTACTGTATAACCGAAAAAAATGTTCCATGCCTGTACGGTGGAACATCTTTTCTTTCTATTTTTTCAGATCTGCCAGTTCTTTCTGGATTTTTTCCAGTTTCATCTGTGTGGTGACCAATTCATGCTTCAGACTGTATACTTCCTTTTCCAGAGCCTGATTCTGTTCTTCCAGACTTCTCACCAGATCCTGGCTTTTAAAATAATCATCTGCAAGATTCAGTTCCACCATGGTAACCTGATAATCCTTGCTCTGCTTTGTAAAACCATTCTGCTTTTTCAGCATAGAAATCTTCTCATTGATATAGCTGGCAACTTTCTGCAAATACGCTTCCTCTTCCTGTCCACCCAGCGTATAAATCTCTCCATCTATTAAAACTTCTGCGTAATTCTTGGAATCCATCTTATCTCCTGTCCGGTATCTTCCTGTTCTGATACCTGAGGTTTCTGTAATCTTCTATGTATTATACCATACTATCCAGCAATATTCCAGCAATATTTCCATATCTTGGGTCATGTTTACCTGGTAAGCCCAAGATGATGATAAGCCAGTTCCGTTGCCATCCTCCCTCTGGGAGTGCGGTTTAAAAGACCGTTCATCAAAAGGTACGGCTCATACACATCTTCCAGGGTTCCGGAATCTTCTCCCAGCGCAGCCGCCAGCGTATCCAGTCCCACAGGTCCTCCGGAAAATTTCTGAATAATGGTGAGAAGGATATTTCTGTCATTGTTGTCCAGTCCCAGACGGTCCACTTCCAGAAGATCCAGGGCAAAATCTGCTACTTCTCTGGTAATTGTCCCGTCATACTTTACCTGTGCAAAATCCCGCACCCGTTTTAACAGGCGGTTCGCAAGACGGGGCGTCCCTCTGGAACGCTTGGCGATTTCTCGTGCCCCTGCCCGGTCAATATCCACTCCCAGCACATGGGCGGAGCGGACTACAATCTCCTCCAGTTCTTCAGGGGAATAAAATTCCAGACGCTGTACCACCCCAAACCGATCCCTCAGAGGGGCTGTCAGAAGCCCTGCCCTTGTAGTCGCACCTACCAGAGTAAATTTAGGAAGTTCCAGACGGATAGACCTGGCAGAAGATTCTTTTCCCAGCATAATGTCGATGGCATAATCTTCCATAGCCGGATAAAGCACTTCCTCCACCTGCCGGTTCAAACGATGGATCTCGTCCACAAATAAAACATCTCCTTCCTGGAGACTGTTTAAAATTGCCGCCATTTCTCCCGGCTTTTCGATAGCCGGACCTGACGTTATTTTCATATTCACTCCCATCTCATTGGCAATGATGCCGCAGAGAGTCGTTTTTCCAAGACCGGGAGGGCCGTAAAACAGCACATGGTCCAACGGCTCCTTTCTGGACCTCGCCGCATCAATAAACACTTTCAGAACCGTCTTGATCTTGGCCTGTCCGATATAATCGTCCAGATACTGAGGCCTCAATGTTCCTTCCGCCTGTTTTTCTTCTTCTGTCACCACATCAGTTGTGATAATTTTCCGTTCCATATCTACATAACCTGCTTTTAAATCAACTGTTTCAAAGACTGCTTCAAAATATCCTCCGCTGTCATCTCAGAGGTAATCTCCACCCTGCGTACTGCCCTGGCTGCCTCCATGGGAGAATATCCTAACGCAGTCAGCGCTTCTATCGCTTCTTTTTCCGGTCCTATGGCAGCTGCCTCCGGCACAGCTGCTCCGATTTCCGGAGTACCGCCTCCATAAAGCACTTCTTCTAAAGAAACCTTATCTTTCAGATCCAGAATCACTCTCTGGGCTGTCTTGCTCCCAATTCCCGGAGCCTTGGCAATGGCTTTGGCATCACCGGAAATGATCGCCATACGCAGACTGTCCGGACTCAGAACTGACAGGACTCCCAGCGCCCCTTTCGGTCCAATTCCATTTACTCCCAGCAGCTGACGGAACATGGCCAGGTCTGCCTTTCCCAGAAAGCCAAACAGGCTGATCCCATCTTCCCTCACCTGCATATATGTATATATTTTTATCTCGCTTCCCAGAGACGGAAGCTTTTCCAAAACAGAGACAGGAACCCGTATCTCATAACCGATGTTTCCTGTCTCCACCACAATTCCATCTTCTGATACTTCGCTTAAAATACCTCTGATATAGGAAATCAACCCTCTGTTCTCCCCTTTTCTTTTATCGCCTTCATCATAACATATCGCTATAACCAATGCAACCAAAAATCGAACAAATATTCTGGTACGTCCTTCCTCTCCTCTGCCGTCTTACTTGCCGGAAACCCTTAAACTTGCTATAATAGGAGACTGAAACAATGCCTTATATGCAATGGGAGGACTTACTTATGATCACTGTAGAACAGACCTTTTCACCACCATCTACCTATCCTCTGGAACGTATCGGCCAGGAAGACCGGCTGCTGTTTTTTGATATTGAAACTACCGGTTTCTCCCCTGCCAGCTCCAGTCTGTATCTGATTGGCTGCACATACCGGAACAAAGATGCCTGGAACCTGATCCAATGGTTTGCAGACAGCCGGGAAGCAGAGAAAGAAGTCCTTCTTGCATTCTCTTCTTTTATAAAATCTTTTGACACCCTGGTCCACTTCAACGGAGATGGTTTTGACATTCCTTATCTGACAAAACGTTATACTCTCTATCATCTCCCATCTCCCTTTGAACAGATCAGGAGTTTTGATATTTACAAAAAAATAAGGCCCTATAAAAAGCTTTTAGGCCTGGACAGTTTAAAGCAGAAAGCCATCGAATCTTTTCTGGGCATACACCGGACCGATCAGTATTCCGGCGGGCAATTGATCGACGTATATTACGAATACCTTATAAACCATGACTCTATGCTTTACCATCTGCTGATGCTCCACAACGAAGAGGACCTGAAAGGAATGCCCTTTATCCTTCCCATTCTCCTTTATCCGGATTTTCTGAACAGCCGTTTTTTACCGGAAAGCCATCAGTTTGCCGCAGAAGGCCTTTGCCTGATTCTCCAGTGCCGGAGTAACATATCCATTCCTACCTCTATCGCCTGGGAACATCCAACCCTGACCGGTGTATCTCTGGAAGGAAAAGGCAGCCGTATCTCCATTCGGATCCCGGTGTTTGAGGGAGAACTGAAATATTTTTATCCCGACTATAAAAACTATTATTATCTGATCTATGAGGACACCGCTATCCATAAAAGCGTAGGAGAATTTGTAGACCGATGTGCAAGAAAACAGGCCACCTCCTCCACCTGTTATTCCAGAAAGACCGGCCGTTTCCTGCCCCAGGCAGAACCTGTCCTGTCTCCTGTTTTCCGCAGGCAGTACCGGGATAAATGCTTGTATTGCGAACTTCCGTCATCTTTATCCGACTGCTCCCAGATGGCTGATTACACAAACAGCCTGATCGCCACCAGCCTTCCTTCAGTACGTTCCCCGTTTTAACAGCTGCCTCATATATGCAAATGTTTTTTCCTCACCCTCATCCCGCAGCATCAGCAGCAAGGTTTCCAGCAGCTTTCTGGTATCTTCATGGATCACCATATCTTCATAATTTCTGGCGCGGCAGTAGTACTCATATGCTGCCCCGTCATCATAGGCATCTCCTTTGTAAGTCCTGGAAGCTGCAATCCGGTCCATCATCATTTCCATCACATACTTCAGAGGCATCTTGATCCCTACCATCCCCTTCGTTCCCTTCTGCCCTGCATCTACCCAGTATTCATAATGATGGCGGTTCCTTCCCTTATGATGAAGCCACGCTTCTGAATATCCCTTCTCTTCCCGTTCTGCTGCATTCGGGCTTCTGTTTCCCTGATAATATAAGATTCCTGTCCGGAACTCTGCAGGACTGTATTTCGACAGGTCATGCAAAATCCCCTGACGGTACAGACCAATCCGGAAACAATATTTCATCACCAGCATCTTATGAGTGGTAATGGTTTTAAAATGCCCCCAGGCATTCCTCATCTTCTTCATGAAAAACCCCTTCTTTTGTCATATTCTCTCATTATTTTACACCATATTCCCGCTTTGTCAAAGTTTTGCCTCGAGCTTCAAAAAAGTTTGACACTCCCCACAAACTATGCTATCCTGTAGGTAGTCGTTTGAAAACGACTGTCACTATTTTATTTTTTTGGAGGTATCATATGAAGGGTACAGTTAAGTGGTTTAACAACCAGAAAGGATACGGCTTCATTTCCGACGAAGAGGGAAATGACGTATTCGTACATTACTCCGGTCTGAATATGGAAGGCTTCAAGTCTCTGGACGAAGGCGCTTCTGTAGAGTTCGACGTAGTCAACGGAACAAAAGGACCCCAGGCAACCAACGTTACCAAATTATAATTCGTTATAATGAACCAACCAGTGTACCTTTTTCAATAAATATAGAGAATCTTCTGATTCCGCTTTATCTTTGAATAAGTTATATGGCTTGAAACGTGATTGCGAAAAGGACTGCCTGACGGCAGTCCTTTTTCTTATCTCTTACCTGGCTTTTGCCAGCAGCTCTTTCAGTTCATCAACGGTAAATGTATAATTTTTATTGCAGAAATGACAATTCACTTCTATCGGCTTTCCATCATCGATCATTTCCTGAATATCTTTTTTCCCAATACTGATGATTGCCTTCTCCACTCTGTCTTTTGTACAGTTACATACAAAACGGGTAGGAATCCTGTCCATGATCTCCAGATCAAATTCTCCCAGCAGCCGCTCCAATATGCCTTCCGGAGTCAGTCCTTCTTCCAGCATACTGGTCACAGATGAAATCTCCCCCAGCTTGGTTTCCAGCCTGGATATCACAGACTCCTCCGCCCCCGGCATCATCTGCAGAATAAAACCGCCTGCCTGGCGCACCGTATTATCCTTATTCATCAGCACGCCCAGTCCTACTGACGACGGTGTCTGCTGGGAAGTCGCATAATAATAAGTCAGATCTTCCGCAATTTCTCCCGTTACCAGGATTGTCTGTCCTACATAAGGCTCTTTGAGCCCCACATCCTGGATCACGCTCAATACTCCCACGCCAAGAGCGCCACCCACATCCAGCTTTCCTTTGGCATTGGGAGGCAGCATGACACCAGGATTAAATACATAACCTTTCACATCTCCCCGGGCATCAGCCGTAACAGTCAGCCCCCCGATTGGTCCGTCCCCCTGTATCTTAATCGTCAGAAGATCTTTGTCTCCTTTCATCATGACTCCCATCATTCCTGCCGCTGTCAGAAGCCTTCCAAGGGCTGCCGTAGCCACTGGACTGGTATTATGAGCTTCTCTCGCATACTCCACCACTTCTCTGGTCGTGGATGCAAATCCACGTATCTGTCCTCCTGCAGCAGTTGCCCTTACAATATAATCTGTCATATTCTGTCTTCCTCTCTTTTTTCTTTTCCGCATTCTCTGGCAATCACATAAATCCTCTCAGAAAACGGATTTGGCTCTTCTCTGGAAAAAGCATCGTAAGCCGTCACATATTCCATTCCGGCTTTTTCTATGGCACGGCGTATTTCTTCCAGGCTGTATGCCCTCTGGTAATGAGTCTCTTCATATTTCCGATACAGCCCCTCTTCTCCCTCTTTCACAAAAAGAGTCAGGTCATACTCATTGATCTTCTCCTGGGAATCATAAAAATTATCCCAGATAAAGCTTCCGTCCTCCCGGTTTTCCGCAATGGTTTCTTCCCCCATCTGGGCATACTTATATTCTGTATTCAAGTCAAAGATAAAAATACCACCTGGATCCAGATAATTATTCACCAGAGAAAATACCTGGCACAAATCTTCCCATTCCAGTATGTAATTCATGGAATCGCAAACCGATATGACCGCTTTTACCGTGCCATAAAGTTCAAATTCCCGCATATCCTGCTGAAGATATAAAATATCCAGTGCGGAGGCTTCCTTCTTTTTGGCAGCAATCTCCAGCATCTCTTCTGACAGGTCGATTCCGATCATATCATATCCATTCCCTGCCAAAAGTTCCGTCATGTTTCCTGTACCACAGCCCAGGTCCAGAACCAGTCCATCCCGGACATCGTATTCTTCCAGAAGTCCTTTCAGATACCGGAACCATTCTTCATAAGGCACATCATCCATAAAAAGGTCATAAACTTCCGCAAATCCGGTATATGCTTCCATGTTTTCCTCCCATTTTTTCAGTCTGTCTGCATCAGCAGATATTCCTCCAGATCTTCTACTGTCTCTGCAATCCAGCCAGCTCCGGCTTCCATCAGTTCTTCCCGGCTGCCGAACCCATAAAGGACCCCTATGGAATCCATCCCCACTTCTCTGGCTCCCAGTACATCATGTTTTCTGTCCCCGATCATAACCGCCTCTGAAACTTCCCTGATTCCTGCTTCTTTCATCAGATAACGGATCACATCTCCTTTTCTCACTCGGTCTTCTTTTTCATCAGCTCCAGCCACTCTCTTAAAATAAGACAGATACCCAAAATGCTTTAAAATCTCCACTGCCATAAATTCCGGCTTTGACGTTGCCACAAACAATTCATAACCGGCACTTTTCAGCGCTCCCAACATCTGCCGGATCCCCGCATATTCCAGATTTTCATAAAGCCCTTTTGTCGTATAGTAGCTGCGATATACCGTTACCGCTTCTCTCGCCTGCTCTCTGGTAAACCCATAAACTTCCATAAACTGATCCATTAAAGGCGGGCCGATAAATGGAATCAGTTCCTTTCTGTCCTCCACATGAATCCCAAAATGCTCCAGTGCAATCTGCACACTCTTTGTAATCCCCTCTTCCGGATTGGTCAATGTGCCATCCAGATCAAATAATAAATATTTTTTCATATCTGTCCTTCTCCACAACTACAAGGCAAAGAAAAGACCAGTCTTCCTGACTGGTCTTCCTATTACGCATATCCATCAGGCTATGCCTAATCTTACAGTAATTATCCTTATTCGTCAACCCTTCCTGATTGCAGGCCTAACCTGCCTGTTAGCGAAAGAACTCGTGACCATCATGAGAAAACAGATAAGTCAGAGATCTGTCAAACCAGCCTACTGCCCCGCTCCTGGATCGTCCCCGGTTCATAAAATATAAAGCTCCCTGAGAATAATCCTCCCCTGCCAATGCACGGTTTACACACTCTACCGTATCCTGAGTGACCGTTACCTGATTGATCCTTCCATTGGATACGGGAGAAAACTGCTTTTTCTGATACACGACACTGGTAACCGTATTCGGGAATTTTGAACTTTTCACCCGATTGATAATAACATTGGCTACCAGAATCTTCCCTTTCTGATCACAGATCCCCGCTTCTGCCTGTACAATTTTCAGAAGCGTATTATAATCCTCTGCGGAACAGTTTATACCAGAGCCCGCTCCCAGTTCAGCTGCCCGCCGTTCCAGTTCAGCCTGCTTCTCCTGTTCCTGCAAAATTTCCATATTTTTTTCATTCTGCTCTTTGATCAGAGCATCTTTCTCCATCTGTTTCTGTACGGACTGTTCGATAAGATTGCCCGTCAGAGTCTTTCCTTCCTTCAAAGTCTGTGCATCCACCCCACTGAGATTCAGTTTGGTGTTGATCACAAAGCCAGGACCTGTCCCGCTTGCCTTCGACGTATGAATCGTTTTTGCCATATCTTTTGTATCTGCCGTCGAAACTGTTTCAGCCAATGCGTCCATCGGCTTAACAGCTCCAAAACTTCCAGACGTCAGCACAACGATTGCTGTAACTGCCGCAGTCGCTATCGCTGCCGCAAAACGATGCCGTTTAAAAGTCAGCATTCACATTCCTCCTTTTTCCGGGGTGACGCCCCAAATTATATTAGAAGAATGTTACGAAAGTCAATTCTTTTTTCACATTTTTGTCATATTCTTCTTCGGTTTTTTACTTCAATTTTATTTTTATATTTAATATAGATAATTTTGTTTTGTATTTTTCTCTTATTTTTGTCTTTTATTCACATTGCAAAAAAATCAAAATATTACGTTTTTGTTAAATCAGACAGATAAAAAAATAGAGGCGACTTTTGTCGCCTCGTCTTATGTCAACTGTTTACTCTTTGATCAGTGGTACAAAAACAGCTCCTACATAGGCAGCCAGCTGCTCTGGATTTACTACAATCTGCTTTCCCCGCATACCGCCACTGACCGTAATCTGGTCAAACAGAATCGCTGTTTCTTCTATATAAGTAGGAAACTTCTTCTTCATACCTATAGGGGAACAGCCTCCCCGGACATAACCGGTAACTCCCAGAAGATCCTTCATTGGAAGCATCTCTACCTTTTTATCACCAGCTGCTTTTGCTGCTTTCTTCAGGTCCAGTTCCTCATCTACCGGAATACAGCAAACCAAAAATCCTGTTCTTTCCCCTTTCAGCACCAGTGTCTTAAATACCTGGTCATGATCCTCTCCCAGTACATCTGCTGCATGGGAACCGGACAGGTTATTTTCATCTACTTCATATTCCCTCCCCTCATAGGGGATTCCTGCCTGCTCCAGCAGACGCATTACATTTGTCTTTTCCATGGTGTCTTATTTCAATGCCTCCCAAAATTCCTCTGTAAGCTGTCTTGCATATTCTCCCCGGTAAGTTCCGTTCAGAAAACATGAAAAACTTTCCTGTAAAAGCCGCTTCCAGCTCTCTGCTTCCCTCCGTATCACGGCAGGATAGAACAAAGCTCCGTTTTTTTCTGCTGCTTTCTGGTCTCCCGGTGCATCCCCGATCATCAGGACCTGGTCTCCTTCATATCCTTCTTCCATCAATCTGGCAATACAGACAGCTTTTGATCCGCAATCCTGGGTCATAACAGCTTTTACATAAGGAAGGATCCCATGCCGTTCCCACTCTGCTTCCACTGCCTCCCGGTTTGCAGATGACACTACCGCCAGGTCCGCATAACGGTTCATCATATCCAGTGCTTCCTTTACGCCATCAAACATCTGACTTTCCGGAAGGGCTGCAATTGCCCGGTTACTGGCCACCGACCAGCCCAGCACCTTTTTCAGTATCGGACTGCCTGTTTTTCCTATCTGTTCCTCCAGGCTCTGGTTTGACAGAATATCTGTACTCCCGATCCATTCCCGCAGGTCTGTCAGGTCTTCCTGCAAAAATCCGGCATCCACACACTCCCGCAAAGTCATCTCCAGGCCTTTGAAACGATTGATTCCCCTGTCCATAGAATACAGGCTGATCCTGTTCCATATTTCTTCTGCTTTTTCCCCATGTTCCTGCATTCCCCATGTTTTTACCATCAAAGGTGCAAAACACCGTTTATGTTTTCCCTCCATCGTATCAATGGCGCATCCATCCGAATCAATACATACCAGAAATTTCTTTTTTTCCATTCTCCGATCCCGTCTCCTGTCTTTTGTAATTTCAGTGTATCAACTGATTACAGCATAACCCAAACCAGATCTTTTGGCAAGTTTTGTTATATCGTTCACGATAAAGGAAGGAATATCCTTTCTTTAATTCTTTTCTGATAAAGCACAGCAGCCAGTATGGCAGCCAGTATCTCCGCAATGGGAAAAGCTGCCCATACACCGGCAAGGCCCAGAGACGTTCCTGACAGGAACAAAGCTACCGGAGGTATGACCAAAAACTGCCGGACCAGGTTCACAGCCAAAGATGACACTCCATTCCCCAAACCTTCAAATACTCCGGATACGGTTAAAGACACAGAAGATATTAAAAAGCCTGTACTGATAATCCTAAGGGCCTGGGTTCCCTGGCGCAGCATTTCCTCGTCCGGACTAAACAGCCCCATGATCGTGCCCGGAATCAGCAGAAACAGTAACGTTCCCAACAGCATGATCACAGCAATGCTTCCCATGGCGCTCTCAGCCGCTTTTTTAATCCTGTCGGGTTTTCCTGCTCCATAACAATATCCTACAATCGGACGCAAGCCCTGGATCACTCCATTTGCCGGCATATATACAAAAGATTGCAACTTAATATAAACCCCAAGTATGGAGACCGCACTCTCCGATAATCCGGCAAGTATTCCATTTAAGATACTTACCATGACCGATGGCAGCGCTGTCAGTGCTGCGGAAGGTACTGCTATGCTGTAAATCCGTTTCAGCAGTTTTCCATCTATCGAAAATCTCCGTCCTTTCAGTTCAATATCCATATTCCCCTTAAGGAACAGAATGATCGCCAGAATGCAGGCTGTTATCTGCCCTATGACTGTGGCCACTGCTGCTCCCGTCACTCCCATAGGTTCCAAACCAAAATATCCAAAAATGAAAATAGGGTCCAGCACAATATTGACTAAAGCCCCCGCCGCCTGAAGAAACATGGGAATCAACATATTTCCATGCGCCTGGAACATTTTTTCAATAAAGATATGGAACGTAGCGCCAAATGCCATGCTCATGACAATTGCTCCATAGCATTTTCCCATTTCATAAATTTCCTGGTTATCTGTAAACATTCCCACAAACGGACCGGTAAAACCCAGTCCTATCACGACAAACAACAGAGAGTGGACCAGAGAACAGAAAATCCCATGAGCTACGATGGAACTGGTCATCTCCCTGTTCTTTTCTCCCAAACTCCTTGCCATGCAGGCGTTAATTCCTACCCCAAATCCTACCTGAATTGCCAACGCCAGATTCTGCAGCGGATAGACCAGGGATACTGCCGTCAACGCTTCTTTGCTGTAACTTGCCAGATAAATGCTGTCCACAATATTATACATAGACTGGATCAGCATGGAAATCATAGGCGGAAATGACATGGAAAGGAGCAGAGGAAGAACCGGCCTGACCCCCATGGGGTTTTCTTCTGTTTTATTTGCTTTATACCTCATCAATTATCCTCCTTTTATACAAAAAAAGAGCCAGAGACTTTTCTGTTTATAATCAGAAACAGAAAAATCTATAGCTCTGTTTAGCGTTCACAGTATATCATGGCCTTAGCCTGACGTCAAGTAAAAGTTTGAACAACCTGTACAACCGCCTCTGCCACCCCACAGCCTACCATGACTTTAATGGGATCTATCTTTTTCTTTCTCAGCAAAAATAGAGCTGCCAGAAAATACAGGACCGGGCGTATCTGAAAATTCCCATTGGCAAACGACACAGACCCGCTGGCAAAAAAGGCAGGGATCAAAATCGTAAGTCCTGCTGTGGCGATCATAGCTACTACTGCCGGCCGAAGGGATTCCAAAATTCCCTGAAGGAGCCCCATGGTACGGTATTTTGTATATACATAAGCCAGAACTGTTACAAAAATACAGGAAGGCAGGATACAGCCTGCTGTTGCCACCAGGGCTCCTCCGATTCCTCCCACCTGATTCCCCACAAAAGTAGCAGAATTCACAGCAATAGGACCAGGTGTCATCTCCGCAATGGTCACAAGATCTGCAAATTCCGCCGGATTCATCCAGCCATACCGTTCTATTACCTGCGCCTGGATCAACGGCATGGCAGCATATCCTCCTCCAAAGCTGAATGCCCCAATCTGGAGAAATGCCAAAAACAGCTGAAGATATACCATTATGCCCTTCCCCCCTTCTTTTCCCTGATAATCGTTCTGACCGCTCCCAGAACTGCTGTAACCAAAATAATAAAGATCACATTGACTTTAAAGAAATAATTGGCCACGAAAGCAGCCCCCATAACCCCGATCAATACTCCGTCCCTTTTTTTCACAATACCGCTGCCCATATCATATACCACAGAAGCGATCACAGCTCCCACTCCTGATTTCATACCGGACAGCATAGCCTGAATGATAAAATTTTCTTTAAAGGCCTCATAGAAAAAAGAAACTGCCGTCAGGATCAGAAAAGGCGGAATAATAGCCCCAAGAATGGAACACAGGATTCCCGGTATCCCAGCCAGCTTATATCCTACAACAATGGCTCCATTCACCGCAATGGCTCCAGGGGAAGACTGGGCAATCGCCACCAGGTCCAGCATTTCATTTTCATCAATCCAATGCAGCTCATCAACAAAACGGTTTTTCAGCAGAGTAACGATCACATATCCTCCGCCAAAGGTAAATGTACTGAGATAAAGAGTGGATAAAAATAATTTTTTCAGTACATGGCTTTTCTCTTTCATAATTTCCTCCTGTTTTCTCTGATATCTTTATCATACCTCTTGCTTTTAAATAATAAAAATATTATAATTTTATAATAATCATAATGTTTTTATTATAAGCAATCCATTGGGAGGTATTTCCTTGACTATACGTCACATTCGCATTTTTCTCACCGTATGCCATTGCGGCAACAACCTCACTCTGGCCGCCAGGCAATTATATATGGCCCAGCCAGCTGTATCGGTAGCAATCAAAGAAATGGAACGTTATTACGGCACTCCTTTATTTGACCGGATCGGAAAACGCCTGAAACTCACAGAAGCAGGAAAACGCCTTCAGGAATATGCCATGCGTCTGACTGTTCTGTTTGATGATATGGAGCAGGTTCTCTGCCATTGGAACAGTTCCGGCATCTTCCGGATCGGGACCAGCATTACCATTGGTTCCCAGTTCATGCCCGCCTATGCGGAACAATTCTGTTCCTCTCACCCTGATGCTGATATCCGGATTTTCACGGGCCCTTCCAGTATTCTGGAGGATAAGCTGATCAATAATGAACTGGACCTGGCCCTTACGGAAAGTCCTGTATACCGGGAAGCTCTGATCGCAGAACCTTATATGGAAGACTATCTCACCATCATCTGCCCTGCCAGGGAACCGTTCTGTCCCGGATATGTATTCTCTTTAGAGGAATTGCAGCATCAGAAATTTCTCCTGAGGGAACCAGGAAGCGGCGCCAGAGAAGCTGCTGACCGCGTTCTTCAGCAATGCGGCATTTTTATCTCGCCCATGTGGGAAGGGACCAGCACCACAGCTCTGGTAAACGGTGTGATACACGGGCTGGGCATCTCAATCCTTCCCAGACGAATGGTAAAATTTCCTATTGAAAAAGGACTGGTATGGGAATGTCAGGCCGAAAGTCTGGAATTCCGGCGTTTCTTCTATATTGTCCGCCACCGGGATAAAATCCTTTCTCCCCCTTTACAGGATTTTGCAGATATGTGCCGGTCATCAAAAAATGACAGTTTTTGCGACTATGATGGTCTGTTCTAAAAAAGCCGCTGAACATTCAGCGGCTTTTTACACGTCCTATGGCCGGGATTATTGTCTGACTACAATATCTCCCTGCTTTTTATAAATGCAATCAGCATCTACACAGCCTCTTACAGAAGAAAGGGGATATACACTGGCGCGTTTGCCGATGATCGTTCCAGGATTCAGAACTGCATTACAGCCAATCTCTGCTCCATCGCCTACCATGGCTCCGAATTTTTTCAACCCTGTCTCAATATCTCCGTCAGCCCCATGAACCTTCACCAGAGTTTTATCTGACTTTACATTGGAAGTAAGAGAACCTGCCCCAAAATGAGCCCTGCAGCCCAGAATGGAATCTCCAATATAATTATAATGAGGCACCTGAACATGATCAAATAAAATGGCGTTTTTAATCTCCACCGAATTTCCGATCACACAGCCTCCCCCAATGATTACATTGCCCCGGATAAAAGCCCCTGTCCGCACTTCTACATCCGGACAGATCAGCATCGGTCCTTTGATAGCCGCTGTCGGCGGCAGTTTTACGCTTTTGTGCACATACATATTTTTCCCGATACGCTGATATTCGTCCTGAGGAAGGATTTTGGCAATTTCCTCAATGATCTCTCCGATATGAGGAAGGACTTCCCACGGATAGGTATAAGCTTCCAGCCATTTACGGCTTACGGTATTTGTCAGGTCAAACAGTGCCTGAATCGTCATATCTTGTTTTTGCATGATTCTTCTCCTTTTCTGTCCCAGCTTTTTGTCCAGAACGGTTTCTATCCCGTGTCTGGGAGCTGCTTTTTTGATAATTTACGGCAGCTGCATCAAATGCAGACCTCAAATCATACTGATTTCTCAATTGTATCACATAATAGGTTCTTCCCGCCACAAATTTTTCCAATTTTTCCATATATTCTTCTGGAGTAATACTTCCTTCTGCCACATAAGTCAATCCTTTTTCCCAGCTGGCAGTCAATTCCGGGTTCAGCAGCTGGCGGATCGATGCATTTACCGTATCAAATACAATCTCCCCAAGCAGCGTAGGGGTGATTACCTGGGTCTTCCCATTCAAGCTCAGATATTTGATATTTACCAGCTTTTTTAATATCTCTGCCCTGGTAGCGCTGGTCCCGATTCCGCTTCCTTTGATCTGGGCCCGCAATTCCTCATCTTCAATCAGCTGCCCAGCATTTTCCATGGCCAGGATCATGGAACCCGACGTATAACGTTTTGGCGGCGACGTTTCTCCTTCTTTTATGGCAAGGCCTGAAAGCGGAAGCGCCATTCCCTTCTTCATGGTTTTCAGCATTTCCAGGAATTCCGGATCTTCTGCAGCTGTGGTTCCCGAATCCGGATTTTCTTCCTTTTTCCTGCCTGGGGAAACTGCTACTTTCAGATACCCCGGTTCCATCAGTACCCGGTAATTGGAAAAAAAGCATTCTTTTTTCCCTTCTCCCGGTTCCATGGTAATCTCCAGTCCATATTTCTGATAAACAGCCGCAGGATAAAAGATACTTAAAAACCGTCTGGCTATCACTTCATATACACTGGCAGAAAGACCTTTTACATTTCTCAGAGCTGCCAGGCCCTGACCTGTGGGAATGATGGCATAATGGTCCGTAATCTGTTTATCATTCACATATCTGGTTCTGGCAATCCCCTTATACGAGCCTGCTTCCATAATCTCGTCTGCAAAAGCGCTCAAAGGAGCATACCCTTTTAATCCCCCGATATTTTTATAAATCTCTTTTGCCACAGCTGTTGACAGTACTCTGGCATCGGTCCTGGGATATGTTACCAGTTTCTTTTCATATAATTCCTGAACGATCTTTAAGGTTTCATCCGGACTGATCTTAAACATTTTCGAGCAGTCATTCTGCAGTTCCGCCAGATTATAAAGAAGGGGCGGATTTTTTGTCTCCTTCTTTTTCTCCATACCGGTCAGGATTCCCTGAGCAGGTTCTGTCTGGGACAACCGGTCAATCAGTTCCTGGGCATATTTCTTTTCCTTAAATCCATTTTCCTTATACAAACATGGAGATTGAAAATACCTGGAGCCTTCCGTACTCTTCCATTCTCCGTCTATTTTCCGTTCCTCTTGCCCAAAACTTCCGATCACACGGTAAAATGGCGTCTTAACAAAATTACGGATTTCCCTTTCCCGTCTCACTACCATCCCCAGTACGCAGGTCATGACCCGTCCTACCGACAATACTGTCCAGTTTGTCTTCAGATAGCTGGAAATGGATGGACCATATTTTAGGGTAAGCAGGCGGGAAAAATTAATTCCCATCAGGTAATCTTCCTTTGCTCTCAGATAAGCGGAAGCAGATAAATTATCATATTCTGACCAGTCTTTCGCTTCCCGGATTCCCCTTAAGATTTCTTCTTCCGTCTGGGAATCAATCCAGACACGCTTTCTTGTCTTCCCATGCACTCCGGCCATCTGATCCACCAGCCGGTAAATATATTCCCCTTCCCTTCCCGAGTCTGTACATATATATATGGTATCCACATCTGGGCGGTTTAATAACTCTTTCACAATCTGGAATTGTTTTTTCACCCCTTCGATCACTTCATATTTGAATTCCTTAGGTAAAAAAGGAAGGGTATCCAGACTCCATCGTTTGAATCTCAGGTCATAGGCTTCCGGATAACTCATGGTGACCAGATGGCCCACACACCATGTGACAATGGCACTCTCTGATTCCAGATATCCGTCCTGACGCCGTCCTCCTATTTTCAGCGCATTGGCAAATTCCTGCGCTACGCTGGGTTTTTCTGCAATATATAATGATTTCATATGAGGTATTGCCTCTTTCTTTCTGATGATACCTGTCCGCCGGCAGTATCAGCCGACAGGCTTTCCTATTATAACATTGAAAATTTGGAATATCAATGATACAATTATAAACGATGAAAAGGCGGCTGACGCCGCCAGACAGAAAAGAGGATCATAATATGGCTATTGAACGAGTACGAGAATATTTCCGCCAATTTGGCAGAGAACAGGATATTCTGGAATTTCCTGTTTCCAGTGCCACTGTAGAACTTGCTGCCAAAGCGGTAGGAACAGAACCTGCCAGGATTGCCAAAAGCCTTTCTTTTTATACGAAAGAAGGAGACGGGTGTATTATGGTGATCACTGCCGGAGACCAGAAAATCGACAACAGTAAATATAAACACTTTTTCGGTCTGAAAGCAAAAATGCTGTCCGGAGATGATGTGGAACCTATGACCGGACATGCCATAGGAGGGGTCTGCCCCTTTGCCAATCCTCCTCATGTAGATATATACCTGGATACTTCCCTGAAACGGTTTGAAACCGTTTTTCCCGCTGCCGGAAGTTCCAATTCTGCTATTGAACTGACTTGTGACGAACTGGAACAATATTCCCATGCGCTCCAGTGGATTGACGTATGTAAAGCTATGTAACATCACTCTATCAGGAAAGGAATGATCACTATGTTCAAAGAAAGGAATATCGGTTTTATCGGATTTGGAAATATGGCACAGGCAATGGCTGACGGTCTGTTATCCAAACAGGCTATCCGTCCGGAACAGATCTATGTCTGTGCCAAAAACTGGGAAAAGCTGAAAAAAAACGCAGATTCCCGGTCTGTTCACCCATGCCGGAGTGCTGTTGAAGTTGCAGAACATTCTGACATGATCATCCTGGCAGTCAAGCCTTATCTGATCCAGGAAGTGACGGAACCCATCCGCCAGATTCTGTCAGAAAAAATCGTGATTTCTGTAGCTGCAGGCTGTCCCTTTGAGACTTATGAGTCTATCCTGGCACCCGGAACCCATCATTTAAGTACCATTCCCAATACCCCGGTATCCGTAGGGGAAGGAATTATCATCTGTGAACGCCGCCACTCTCTGACAGAAGAAGAATTCTCTGATTTTAAAGAACTTTTTTCTTCTATCGCCCTGATTGAAGAAGTAGAAACATCCCAGCTTTCTGTGGCCGGAACCTTAAGCGGTTGTGGGCCTGCGTTTGCCAGTATGTTTTTGGAGGCATTAGCTGACGGCGCTGTCAAGCAGGGACTTCCCAGAGCTTCCGCCTACCGTCTGGCCAGTCAGATGGTGATCGGAACCGGTTCTCTTCAACTCCAAACAGGGAACCACCCCGGCGCCATGAAGGATGCCGTCTGCTCTCCAGGCGGTACCACTATCGTAGGTGTGGCAGAATTGGAACGGCATGGTTTCCGAAGCGCTGTCATTGATGCCATTGACGCCATTGAACGGGGCAGATCCTGATCACAATCTATTTTTACTGAGAGTGCAAGCGGCGAAGCCATTTGCACTCTCTTTCTTTATCATCTTCTATTTTCCCTTATCTTTATGAATTTCTCCCCACACACATAATAAGTCTAAAATTTTCATAAGAGACTGACCTTTTTCTGAAAGGCTGTACTCCACTTTAGGCGGTATCTGCGGATATTCTTTCCGTATGATCAGTTCATCTTTTTCCAACTCTTTCAACGAAGTACTGAGGGTTTTATGGGAAATGGATTTTATATATCTCTTCAGTTCATTGTACCTGACTACCTGAAACTCCATTAAACAATAAAGAATCACCATTTTATACTTTCCACTGATCAGGGATAAGGTATAACTAAAACCAGTGTCTTCAAAATTCGAATTTTCTATATAGTCTTTAAACATATATACTCTCCTTTTAGATAGTATCTAACAAAAATGTGCGTACTATAATTAAATTATATGTACTGTTATAATTATAGCATAAATTCAGGAGGTAACAAGTATATGAGCAAAAGAATCTGTATCTTAAATGGAAGTCCCCGTTTAACGGGCAACACCAAGGAACTAATCCATTCTTTCACCAGAGGAGCTGAATCTGTCGGCCATGAGGTTATCTGTTTTGATCTGCAGACCATGAATATCCATGGCTGTTTAGGATGCTGCAAAGGTGGAAAAGATGAATCTTTTCCCTGTGTGCAACACGATGATATGGCAAAAATTTATCCTGTGTACAGAACCGCCGATGTTATCGTTCTTGCTTCCCCCATGTATTACTGGGGCATCAGCGGTCAGCTGAAATCTGCATTTGACCGCCTGTTTGCCGTAGCAGAATTGAATCCGGATTATCAAAATCCGAAAAAGGAATGTGTCCTACTCATGGCTGCTGAAGGCAATACAGAAAATAATTTTTCTCCAGTTAAAGCTTTTTATGAAGGATTGGTTTCTCATTTAAACTGGAAAAATATGGGAATTATTTATGCCGGTGGAAATATGGAAATCGGTGATATTTTAAAGCAGCCCTATCAGTTGGAGTCAGCGGAACAATTAGGAAAAAGCATCTGAGTCCAAATTTCAAGGAACTACCTGTAGATAGGGGATGTATAAATAACGGGGGCTGTTTCTCAGCCCCCGTCTGATTCCCGGTCAAACAATGTATAATACTGCACGATCTGGTATTCTTTTATTTTTTCTTTGTATGTATTCGTTTCCAAATGGCTGTGAGCATTTCCGGTTTCATCAAAATATCCGGCAAACGTCAGAGCTGGAATCTCCCTGCAAAACCGGTTCAGGAAATCTCCATACGGACCTTCCTCAAGTCCCGCACACTCCATTACATATCTTCCCAGAAAATTCAGGCTCGTAATCTCCGGTGTTTCTATTTCCAGACCATAATTATTCCAGATCACAAAAGGAACCCTAAATTTCCCCATATACTCTTCCATATCCATATCTTCCTGTTTGACTCCATACGCTTTATCCAGAAATGCCTGCTCCACCGCCGGCTGATGATCACCAAACATAACAATCAGGACAGGTTCCTGCTGTTTTTCAAAATATTCCACCAGCGTCCGGAATGCATCGTCCGTTTCTCCTTCCAGGGTAAGATACTGTTCTGCCATGGGATAAACCCCAGGTTCATCAGTCAGCTGTATCCTGGTTTCGTAAGCCTGATCCGTATAGCTGCCATGATTCTGAATGGTCACATTGAATAAGAACAGTTTCTCTCCAGGTTCCCGATTTTCATATTCATAAATAACCTGGGCAAAATCCGATTCATCACTGATATATCCATGGGCTTCTCTGGCTTCCACATTCATATCTTCCCCGCATTTAAACTGGTCAAATCCCAACAGCGGATAGGCTTTATCTCTTTGCCAGGAACTTCTCTCACCAGGATGGAACGCTACTGTCCGGTATCCGTTTTCCTTCAGCACGGACGCCATGGAATCTGATGATTCTAAAATATATTGCTGATATGGAATACTGCCTGATGGAAGAAATGCCATGGAATGGCCGGTTAAAAACTCAAATTCACTGGTGCTGGTTCCTGCGCCGAATACAGAAGTATAAGCATGGCCGAATACTCCTTCCAGATTTCTGGTATATTCCAGAGGACTTTCACTTAACTCCAGATAACCGGGCTCCTCAAAATCTGCCCAAGATTCATTCATGATAGCAATAATATGAGGGCGGACTTTTTCCTGCCCTTGGTTTTCTCCCTCATCTTCCTTCCAAAGAGAGCCTTCCGTTTTACTTCCTGTCATAGCAACCATTTCTGCTTCTTCCATTGCTGTTCTTACCTGTTCTGCTTCTGCCAGAAGTCTCTCTGCCTCTTCTCTGGAATAGCCTTCCGGTATTTCTACCTCCATGAACTGCAGATTGGACAAAAAGGCTCCTATGATCCCACTCTCTCTGTATGCCTTTGCCTGGTCCCATACATCAGAGGAAATCTCCCATTTTTTCAGATATTCCGGCCGCAGCACCGGTCCCATGCAGAGAATTCCGCAAAAGAAAATCACGACACGGCTCCTAAACCGGCATAATCTATATTTCTTTTCTTTTCTGCTCCTCCAGACCATCAAACTGGCACCTGCTAACATCAGGATCGCTATAATCATCTGCCATGTGGGCCTGAATTGATAACTTCCCGATACAGCCATAGCTGTTTTCAGCGCTGTGAAATCCCACGGAAGTACTGGATTCCCCCGAAATTCCGCCACAAAAAAATTTGCTGCCCCAAAAATAGTTCCCAGCCCACACACGATCAGTCCGCAAAGCCTCAGATTTCCGGTTATACCACATAGCATATAATATAAGGCTCCTATGCAAACGGCATTACCTAATACCGCCTTCCAGGAACAGTCTGCCAGCGATCCCCCATATACAAACTGCATCAGGTAAAAAGCTGCAAACGGTACTGCCACCAACAGTGCGATTTTCTTCCATTCCCTCTTTTTCAGCCACTCTATTGCCTGTATCCAAACTTGTCTCATACAACATACTCCTGTTTTATCTTTCAAACGGTTGTATATTTTACAGGAAAATCTCTGTTTTGTCAAAGGATATAACAGGAAACAGCGGCCACGCCAACAGGCGTGACCGCTGTTTCCATCTTCAGTCTAAAACTCTGCTTTATTTTACTGAGAACCGATAGCTGGTAACTGTATGGTATGTTTCTCCTTTTTGCAAAACAGGAGACGGGAAATTCTCATGATTTACTGCATCCGGAAAATACTGGGTCTCAAAGCAGTATCCTGCACGCATACCATATTTTGCCCCGTCTTTCCCCTGGATTCCTTCTCCAATATAATTACCCGTATAAAACTGTATCCCAGGCAGATCCGTATATACTTCCAGGCCGATTCCTGTCTCTTCCGCCTTCGCCTCTGCCGCAAGACGCACCTGCTTGTGATAATCATCCAGCACCCAGTTATGGTCATAACCTTTTGCCATACGAAGCTGGTCATAATCCGAATCAATCTCCTGGCCAATGGCTTTGAACTGCCGTAAATCCATGGGAGTTCCTTCTACTTTACGGATTTCCCCCGTAGGGATAGATCCTGCATCGGTAGGAGTAAAGGACTCCGCAAGGATACGCACCTTCTGGTCTAAAATAGTCCTGCTGTCCTGTCCTGCCAGATTAAAATAACAGTGATTGGTAAAATTGGCTATGGTGGTTTTATCTGCTGTCATCTCATATTCGATTGACACGCTGTCATCTTCTCCCAGTGTATAAGTCACCTGAATCTGGGCCTTTCCAGGAAATCCCTGATCGCCATCCTCACTTACCAGAGAAAAGGTTACCTGATTTTCCTTCGCCGAAGCATTCCAGATCCGGTTACGGTAAAAATCGGTTCCGCTGTGAAGATTGTTCGGTCCATTATTGACCGCCATCTGATATGTTGTTCCTTCCAGTGTAAATTTTCCTCCGCCTATACGGTTGGCATTCCGGCCTACGATCGCTCCAAAAAACGCATCATCCGTCAGGTACGGCTCCGGGCTGTCAAAGCCCAATATCACATCTTTCCATTCCCCGTTCCTGTCTGCAACGATCATCCGGTTCCAGATTGCTCCCAGATTTAAAAATACACCTTTTGTTCCTTTCCCGTTTTCCAGTATGTACGCCTCTACCTGACGGCCGTCAGATAATACTCCAAATACTTCTTTGCTGCACCCCATATCCGAATCCTCCACTTTCTTTTCCTGCAGATTTATTTTGCCTGAATATAATTCTGTGCGGTAAGCAGCTCCGCACAAAGAATCGCACCGCCTGCCGCTCCGCGGACCGTATTGTGGGAAAGGCCTACAAATTTCCAATCATATACGGTATCTTCTCTCAGCCTTCCGATCGAGATTCCCATACCTTTCTCAAAATCCACATCTAACGTCACCTGAGGACGGTTATCTTCCTCCATATACTGGATAAACTGCTGTGGTGCGCTGGGAAGCTTGTATTCCTGGGGAAGTCCCTTAAAGGAAACCAGTTTTTCCACCAGTTCTTCCTTGGTCACTTTCTTTCTGAATTTCACAAATACAGCAGCTGTATGGCCGTCCAGAACCGGTACACGGATACACTGGCAGGTAATAACCGGCTCAGCAGCTTTTTCGATCACACCGTTTTCTACTTTTCCCAGGATACGCAGTGGTTCCTGTTCACTCTTTTCTTCTTCTCCGCCAATATACGGGATAATATTCTCTACCATCTCCGGCCAGTCTTTAAATGTTTTTCCGGCTCCGGAAATCGCCTGGTAAGTAGTCGCCACCACTTCATAAGGTTCAAATTCTCTCCATGCTGCCAGTGCCGGCGCATAACTCTGGATGGAACAGTTCGGCTTTACCGCAATAAAGCCCTTCTTGGTGCCGAGACGTTTTTTCTGATCCTCGATCACAGCAAAATGTTCTGGATTCACTTCCGGTATTACCATGGGAACATCTGGTGTCCATCTGTGTGCACTGTTATTGGAAACCACCGGTGTCTCTGTTTTGGCATAAGCTTCCTCAATGGCTTTAATCTCTTCTTTGCTCATGTCCACAGCGCTGAACACAAAGTCTACGGTAGAAGCTACTTTCTCCACCTCATTAACGTCCATTACCACCAGGCTTTTTACCCGTTCCGGCATAGGTGTTTTCATTTTCCAACGGTCTCCTACTGCCTGTTCATAGGTTTTTCCGGCAGAACGCGGGCTGGCCGCCACGGTTACCACTTCATACCACGGATGATTCTCCAGCAGTGAAATAAATCTCTGGCCAACCATTCCTGTTGCTCCCAAAACGCCTACTCTTAATTTCTTTTCCATAGTCATTATCCTCTTTCCCTTCTTTTCCTTTGTTGTCTTTCATTATGCCAGAGCCAGGGCTACTTCCATCATATCCGTAAAGCTTTCCTGTCTCTCTTTTGCTGTCATAGACTCCTCTGTGAGATCAGAATCTGAAATGGTCACGATGCAGAGAGCATTCACCCCTGCTGCTGCCGCATTGCTGTAGAGTGCGGCAGATTCCATTTCAACTGCCAGGACCCCCATATCACTCCAGGACATTCCTGTCTGAGGAAGATCCGGAGTATAGAACATGTCAGAACATAACAGGTTCCCTACATGGTAAGTCAGCTTCTTTTCCTTCGCCGCTGCAACTGCTTTTTCCAGAAGTTCATAACTGCAGATGCAGGAATAGTCTCCAGGAAGGCCAAACTGCCTTACATAATTAGACGTAGTACAGGAACCCATACCAAATACCAGGTCTCTTACCTTCACTTTTGGATTCATGGAACCGGCGGAACCGATACGGATCAGATTTTTACAGCCATAACCATGAATCAGCTCATAGGAATAGATTCCGATAGAAGGACAGCCCATACCTGTTCCCATAACAGAAACCGGCTTCCCATGATAAGTTCCCGTATATCCCAGAATATTTCTTACCCCATTAAACTGAACCGGATGATCCAGAAAATTTTCCGCAATAAATTTTGCCCTCAGCGGATCTCCCGGCAGCAGTACCGTCTCCGCAATATCTCCTACTTTTGCTTCCATATGGGGAGTTGGTATTACTAATTTAGGCATAGACATTTCCTCCTTTTCCAGACCGCTTACAGCCTGACTTTACTTCCTTTTCCATCCCTCTTCCCTAGCTTCAGCCGGTTCAGATGAACGTCTTTTCCTCTATATTCTACTACAGGATTGTCTCCTAATAAATATATTTTTTCCAAATTTTCTCCAGCTGCCAGTTTCATTCCCCTGACTCCCTTCGCTGCTTTTTTCATAGTTGGGATTTCCGCCAGAGAAAACCTTAAAAACATACCGCCGGAGCTCTGCAAGATCACATCCGTTTCCTCTCCTACCACTGATATGGAGACCACTTCATCTCCTTCTCCCAGTTTAGTGGAAGCCACGGTACGGTTATTGGTCTTGAATTCCTCTCCCGGCACCAGTTTTACCATAGCCTGTTTTGTGGCAAACAGATACACCGTTCCATCCAGGCTGTCTGCATTTGTCAGGAGCCGGATTTCTTCTTTCGTCCCGTCGTATTTACTCAGATTGTCAATGGGAACCCCTTTATCCCTCAGTTTTCCCGATGGTACATCTGTTAATTTTACCTGATGCATATTTCCAAGGTTGGTAAACAGACATATCTTATCCTGGCTCATACAACGGATCACATGGGCATTCTCACTGTCCACCGTTTCCTGATTTCTTTCGTAGACCGACCGGTCCATAGTCTTGCAGTATCCAAACCGGTCCATAACGAATACCACCGGCACACTGGCTTCTGTTTCCTCCTGATAAGTGATTTCCCTGCTGTCTTCAATCAGAGTCCTCCTGGGAGAGGCAAATTCTGCTTTGATAGCCTGAAGGTCTTCTTTGAATACCTGGTCCATGTTTTTTCTGCTTTTCAATATCTTCTGATACTGGCTGATTTTCTTTAGCGTCTCCTTATAATCTTTTTCCAGAGCCAGAATCTCCAGTCCGATCAGCTTATACATCCTCATTTCCAGAATGGCTGTTGCCTGTCGTTCCGAAAAACACAGTCTCTTGGCATCTTCCTCCCAGCCCGGAGTACGGAAATGGATATTGGAAATATCTCCATTGACCAGACAGGCCTTGGCATCTTTCAGGCTCCTGGAACCACGCAGTACAGCTATGATCAGGTCAATGATATCACATGCCCGTATCAGCCCTTCCTGGATTTCTTTCTTTTCCACTTCTTTTTCCAGCAAAGCCTTGTATTTTCTGGTGGCATTTTTATACTGAAATTCCAGATAATGCTTTAAGATTCCCTTCAGATTCAAAGTCTCCGGCCTGCCGTCAGCAATCGCCAGCATATTCACACCAAACGTATCTTCCAGTTTTGTCTTTTTATAAAGGATAGCCTTGATCTTGTCCACATCTGCATCTTTTTTCAGTTCCAGTACAATGCGGATTCCCTCTTTGCTGGACTGATTGGAAATATCCACTACATCCGTCAGTTTCTTGCTTTCCACCAGCTCTGCCACGTCTACCAGAAACTTATTGATTCCAGCTCCTACCATGGTATAGGGGATTTCTGTGATCACCAGCTTATCCCGGTCCGCTTTCCTCTTGCCCAGCTCTACCTCTATTTTCCCCCGGAGCTTCAGTTTCCCGCTTCCAGTCTCATAAATTGCCGACAATTCGCTTTTATTAGCAATGATTCCGCCCGTTGGAAAATCCGGTCCCGGCATGAACTCCATCAGTTTTTCCGTAGTAATATCCGGGTCATCAATATAAGCCATAACCGCATCGATCACTTCACCCAGATTGTGAGATGGAATGTTGGTACTCATGCCTACCGCAATTCCCTCTGCACCATTGATCAGCAGATTGGGAACACGGACCGGCAAAACTTCCGGTTCCTTATCTGTCTCATCATAATTAGGCACAAAGTCCACAGTCTTGTCCAGATCCTTCAGATATACTTCCTCTGCAAATTTCTCCAGTCTGGCTTCCGTATAACGCATGGCCGCTGCGCCGTCTCCCTCAATGGAGCCGAAATTTCCATGACCGTCCACCAGAGGCATTCCTTTTTTAAATACCTGGGACATCACAACCAAGGTCTCATAAATGGAACTGTCTCCATGGGGATGATACTTACCCATGGTATCACCCACAATACGAGCTGACTTCCTGTGAGGTTTATCGTGATTCAGCTTCAGTTCGCTCATATCGTAAAGCACACGCCTCTGTACCGGCTTTAAACCATCTCTGGCATCCGGAATCGCCCTGGCTGTGATCACGCTCATGGAATAATTCATATAGCTCTTCTGCATTTCCTCTGAATATTCCGTTTTTATTATTCGTTCCGCCATTTTCTATCTCCTTGCCCTGTATTTCACCGTCATGGCCAGCTGGTCCACCGGCTGCCCGCCTGATTTTCAGGCATCAATTTCCGCCTCATCTGCATGGTCATAGATAAATTGTCTTCTAGGCGGCACATCACTTCCCATAAGCATTTCCGTGATTTCCGAAGCCATTCTTGCATCTTCAATCTCCACCTGCTTCAGTACGCGCCGCTCCGGGTCCAGTGTAGTCTCCCACAGCTGCTCCGGGTCCATCTCTCCCAATCCTTTATACCTCTGCAGCGTAAATTCCCCGGTATGAGTCTTACGGTAACGTTCCAGGTCTTTTTCATCATACAGATATTGTTCCTGCCCTTTTTTCGGCATTACCTTAAATAACGGCGGCATCGCAATATATACATGACCGTTATAGATCAGCTCCGGCATAAACCGGTAGAGAAAGGTAAGCAGCAGGGTATCGATATGGCTTCCATCCACATCCGCATCTGTCATCAGAATAATCTTATCATATCTCAGCTTGGCAATATCGAAATCATTGCCATAGCCTTCCGAAAACCCGCATCCGAACGCATTGATCATGGTCTTGATTTCTCCATTGGCCAGCACTTTGTCCATGGAAGCTTTTTCCACATTCAGGATTTTTCCGCGAATCGGCAGGATAGCCTGATACTGACGGTTTCTGGCTGTTTTCGCCGATCCGCCTGCAGAATCTCCCTCTACGATGAATATCTCACATTTAGACGGATCCCTGCTTTCGCAGTTAGCCAGTTTTCCGTTGCTGTCAAAAGAAAATCTGGATTTGGAAAGCATATTGGTCTTCGCTTTCTCCTCTGCCTTCCTTATTTTTGCCGATTTTTCCGCACACCCGATGATCCCTTTCAGGACTTCCAGGTTTCGGTCAAAATATCGGGATAGTTCATCTCCCGTCACAGAAAACACAGCTTTTGTCGCATCCGCGCTGGCAAGCTTTGTCTTGGTCTGTCCCTCAAAGATTGGGTCCGGATGCTTGACTGCGATCACAGCCGTCATACCATTTCTGGTATCTGCTCCGGTAAAATTGCTGTCTTTCTCTTTCAGGATTCCCAGTTCCCTGGCATAGCTGTTGATCAGCTGGGTGAACCTGGTCTTAAATCCCGCCAGATGAGTTCCACCTTCCTGGGTAAAGATATTATTACAGAAACCCAGAGTATTTTCCTCGAACGCATCCACAAACTGGATGGCTGCCTCCACCTCAATCTTATCTACCGTTCCTTTATAATAAATAGGTTCATGCACCGCTTCTTTTCCGGAATTCAGTTCCCGCACATAAGCTACCAGGCCTTCCGGTTCATGATAATCCACCTGTTCTTCCTCGCCTGGTCTCCGGTTTTCATAATGGATCACAAGAGCAGGATTCAGATAAGCAGTCTCATGGAGCCGGCTCTTTAACCATTCCGCCTTAAATCTGGTCTTTTCAAAAATTTCCCCGTCTGGTTTAAAGTTGATCTCCGTACCGCTCTCCTTTGTCTTTCCCAGTACAGGAAGCAGTCCATGTTCCAGTTCCACCACCGGAATTCCCCGCTCATAGGCATCATGGTGGATCAGACCATCACGATAAATTTTAATATCCAAATGTTCCGACAACGCATTCACCACAGAAGAGCCCACGCCGTGAAGCCCGCCGCTGGTTTTATATGCCTCATTGTCAAACTTTCCTCCGGCATGAAGCGTAGCCAGAACCACTCTCTCAGCAGAAATCCCCTTCTTATGCAGTTCTACCGGGATTCCACGTCCATTGTCCCTTACCGTACAGGAACCATCTGCCTCCAGAATAACCTTTACTTCACTGCAGTAACCGGCCAGATGCTCATCTACCGAGTTATCTAATATTTCATATATCAAATGGTTAAGTCCCTTGGTTCCCACGCCTCCGATATACATACCGGGTCGTTTCCTGACAGCCTCCAATCCTTCCAGGACTGTAATACTGTCCGCATTATACTGTGTCTTAGCCATGATATTCCTCCACATCTTGTATTACCAATTTACATACCTACTCATTATGTCACAAAAATCCAGCTTTGGCAAGACCAGGGCTTCTCCTAATCCATCTCTCCCAGCTTCACTCCTACCAGATTTTCCCCTGCTTTCCACACGCTGTCTTCCGCCGGCCAGCACGGCCTTCCTTCCGCCTGTGACTCTACGATCCGGCAATCGGCTTCTTCTGCTCCCCGGTACTTCATTCCCAGCACCTTGCCCAATCCATTTTTCGTAAAAGTCCGTCCGGTAACTCCCAGTTCCTCATCTACCCAGTTAAAATACGAATATCCTATCGTATCACCGATCAGACAATCATCAGAAAAAACCGGCTCTGTCCGTCCCACCAGCACAATCGCCACATCTTCCATATTTTCCGTATCCGCCACCTCTTCTGCCCGGGCATAAATACGGTTCATAAAAAGCACATCATTACGGCTGACTTCCGCTGCTGTGCGGAACAGCCCTGTGGTTACCTGAGCCTGATTTACAGAAATCACCAGGCAGAGTACCAAAGCAGCTCTTCTGATCCATTTATGGTCCACAGTGGTAAGATAGCTGCACCAGAATGCAAAAGCCAGAGGATATACCAGCTGTGCTCTGGCCGGTTGATAATATCCGCTGATGATAGTCAGATAAAAGGGCGCCGCCATCAGACATACGACGCTCACCACCCCCCACCATCTTCTTCCCGTAGTAGTCCCACTCCGAAACACCCTGACCATTGCCAAGAGAGTAAATACCAGTAAAATCTCCAATGTCCAGTCATGATAGAAAATCTCTCTGCTTTCCAATACCCGCAGCACATCATTCCAGATATAATGCAGACACAGCCGGATTCCTTCCTCCCAGCGGAACTGATCCGTCACATAAGACAAATATTCCCCTGTCACTACCCGCAGGATATTGGCAAGCAGAAGATTCAGTAAAAATGCCAACGTAAATCCGCCAGCTATCTGCAATCCGCACAGAAACCATTTTTTCTCCTTCCCTTCCCCCGATATTCTCAGGAAATAGGCCATCACCAGCAGAGCAATCTGAAACGCCGCCATAACCTGATAAGTTCCCATAGACCAAGCACCACAAAGAACTCCAGGTATTAACCATCCTATACTTCCCGCTTCCAGCGCCCACCTTTCCAGGCATAGCGCTGCTGCCACCGCCAGCCATATGGAAAACGCTACTGGAAATGCCTGGAGCGTAAAATGAAACTGTTCCGCAAAGCAGGGGCCTGTGAGAAAAAGGACAGGTAATACCCCGACCATCCCGCGGAAAGCCGTTTTATTTCCGCACCATCTCCAAACTCCATAAGAAAGAAAAAGAGCTGCTCCGAACAGACAGACCATCATCATAAGATTTTCTGTGAACGGGACCAGACACAGAAAGCCAAACAGTTTTTTGGTGAGTACCAGGCCGAATCTTCCTGTCCCCAGCCATGATCCCAGCACCTCTCCCTGATCATTCAGCATCAGTTCTGTATCAATGGAAAGGTCTTCTGATACCAGACGGATTCCGTATACCAGACAGACCGTAAACCCCACTAATGCCACCAGCCATCTGCGGGTTTTGAAAAATCCTCTTATATCCTGAACAAACTGATTCCACTCTCTTATAAACAAATCGAGACCTCCTGACTTTCGTTTTCATACGGTATGAGAACAGCCCGGTTCATGACCGGGCCTTACTTAAAAACAGACACTTTTCTGTTGCCGCAGTTAGCTTAAATTATAAAACAGTTTCTTTATGATTGGCAATAAAATTATTTCATCGACCTGATAGTTTTCGTCAATCAGAATGTACGGATAACGGTACTTTTGGCACATATCCAGATAATATGCATTTTCCTCCAAAACAAATTGCTTGGTACACCACGAATCGTCTATACGTTTTTCGATTTCACAGGCATGGGATTTAATATCTGTAAAATGATTTTCAATATACTCCCTGCTCATGACAAGGCAATAATAATGGATATCCTTCAAATATTCAGCCGAAAAACTTTCCTCCCATCCGAAAGGAATATATCCGCCTTCCACAACAAGATTCTGTTGATTTTCAATAGCCGTTTTGATCATTTCCCGAATAATAGGCCATAAATAAGATTGCAACATCTCATCATCTTCTGGGCGCAGATCTGTATATCCGCTTCGAATCAGGCCCATTTTCAAAAGATCAATAGACAAATAAGAAAAATGATATTTTTCAAGAATTCTTTGCGCTAAGACCGTTTTTCCCGTATGGGAAGCACCTGTAATCAAAAGGATCATTTTATCACCTCACACATACCTGCAATCAAAAAACTCAAATAAAAGCCTCGTATTTACGGGAAAAATCCCATATCTACGAGGCTTTCTACAAAGCAGATGACGGGAATCGAACCCGCCTCCTCAGCTTGGGAAGCTGATATTCTACCGATGAACTACATCTGCAAATTTTTAAACTGTTTTGATTATATCACAATTTTAAAATTTAGCAAGAAGATTTTTTGCTTGAATCAGCCAGCAGACCATAAAAGCTTCTGTACAGCAGACAGGAATCCTGCTCTGCAGGATTCCCCATCACGCTATTACAGAACCTTATTTAAGAAACTGATCGTTCTTTCTTCCTTCGGATGTCCGAATACTTCTTCCGGAGTGCCTTCTTCTACAATATATCCTCCGTCCATGAAAACCACACGGTCTGCCACTTCTCTGGCAAATCCCATCTCATGGGTCACCACAACCATAGTCATGCCGTCAGCAGCCAGCTGTTTCATAACCTCAAGGACTTCTCCTACCATTTCCGGGTCCAAAGCCGATGTAGGTTCATCAAAAAGCATAATATCCGGATTCATGGCAAGGGCTCTGGCGATTGCCACTCTTTGTTTCTGACCTCCGGAAAGCTGGGCAGGGTAAGCATCTGCTTTTTCTTCCAATCCCACTTTTGCCAGCAGTTTCATTGCCGTTTCCTTGGCTTCTGCCTTTGACATCTTTTTTAACTCCACAGGCGCTATGGTAACATTTTCCAGAACAGTCAGATGGGGAAACAGATTAAAATGCTGAAACACCATTCCGATGTTTTCCCTTATCTTGTTTAAATTGATTTTTTTATCCGACATCATGTGTCCGTCCACCATTACCACACCGCTGGTAATATTTTCCAGCCGGTTCAGGCAGCGTAAAAAGGTACTTTTTCCGGAGCCGGAAGGCCCGATCAGACAAACTACTTCGCCTTCTTCCACTTCCATGTTAATATCTTTCAGCACTTCCAGATGGCCAAATGTTTTTTTCAAATTCTTTACCACAATCTTACTTGCCATAGGACACCTTCCTTTCCAGTACCTTTGCCACTCTTGACAGGATCGTACAGATTACCAGGTAAAACAAGGCAATCGTCACCCATATTGCCATAGCTCTTCCAGCCGCATTTGCCGTCATAATATTTCCCCGTTTTGTCAGTTCTGATACACTGATAACAGAAACCAGGGAGGTGTCTTTCAGAGATATGATAAACTGATTGATGATTGATGGAAGCATCGTACGGAAAGCCTGGGGAAGAATAATCTTCCTCATGGATTTTCCATAAGAAAGGCCAAGGCTTCTGGCCGCTTCCATCTGACCCTTTTCTACTGCTTCGATTCCGCCTCGGATAATTTCCGCCATATAGGCACCTGCATTCAAACTCAAGGATACCGCAGCTGCAGCAAAAGAACCGCCGTAATCATTCCAGCTAAATCCCAGTGGCCGGAGCATCTGGCCGATACCATAATAAATGATCATAACCTGCACCATCAATGGTGTTCCTCGTATAATATCAATATAAATATCCGCGATGATCTTCAGGAGTTTCTTTCCAGATACTTTAAACATACCAAAAATAACTCCGATGATAGTAGCAAAAAATAAACTGACTACTGTCAGCTTAATCGTCACACCCAACGCTGACATCAACGGTCCGAAATTTTTCGTTAAAATTTCTACGATCTGCATCATAGCGTCCCTACCTGCTTTCTTTTGATTTTCTTTCTGTCATGGGCCATGGGCACCGGAAAAAGAAGGGATACCTTTCTCTCTCCGCTGCGCACGGCATCATACGGATACCGAAGAGTCCGAAGGCGCTGCCTCCGGACCTTCCGGCCTGTTCTTTTTATTTCTGGATATAAGTTCCTATGATCTCATCATATTTACCATTTTCCTGCAGATTTTTCAGTCCTGCATTCACCATTTCAATAAATTCTGCATTTTCTCCCTTCATAACAGCAATACCGTAATTGTTGGAAGATTCCAGTTTATCCAGCAGTTTCAGTTCCAGGCCCTGACTGATCTCATATCCCATAACCGGATAGTCTTCAAAGCATGCCACAGAATTGCCTGCCAGAACATCCTGATACATCATGGCAGAAGTATCAAACTGTGCTACCGTAAAGCCGTATTCTTCCGCAATGGATTCTGCAAATTTGCAGCCTTCCGTACCTGTTTTTGCAGCCACCTGCAGACCGGCAAAGTCGGAATAATCCGTAGCATCTGAATCAACGCTTACTGCACAGCCTACACCAGATTCAAAGTATGGATCGGAGAAATCATACAGTTCCTCTCTCTCCGGTGTAATGGACATTCCTGCGATCACCGCATCAGCCGCTCCTGTCTCCATCGCCATTACTGCTGCATTAAATCCTACTACCTGAAGTTCATATTCAAATCCCTGATCCTCTGCGATTGCCTTCAAGAGATCCAGGTCAATACCAACCATCTCTCCGTCTTCATTTTCAAATTCAAAAGGTTTAAACGTAATATCGGTAGCAATCTGATAAACTTTTCCGGTTCCTTCCGCTGCGGTACTTGCTTCCGCCGCTCCTGATGCCTCTGTCTCCTTCGTACTGGAACCTGATCCACACGCTGCCATTGCCGTGGTCATCGCTGCTATCAGCGTCATTGCCATTAATTTTTTCATCACTATTCCTCCTCTTTTTTATTCGATTCCATCTCAGAAAAAGGGCGCACCTCACCCGGTAACGCCCCCTTTGACTCCTTCGATTTCATCACTGGTCATTATCATAACACACGTAACTATCAAAAGTCAACAAGTTGTATTTAGTACAACAAAAAAGTTGTGATTTGCGTTCCAAGAAAAACAAAAAGTGCTTTGGAAAAATCCAAAGCACTTTCTATGACCTATCCGGGAATCGAACCCGGGTTTCCGCCGTGAGAGGGCGGCGTCTTGACCGCTTGACCAATAGGCCCCTATTATAAAAAGCTACCGAGGGGACTCGAACCCCTGACCTGCTGATTACGAATCAGCTGCTCTACCAACTGAGCCACGGTAGCGCGTTTAAAAAATGCCTTGGAAAAATCCAAAGCATTTTCTATGACCTATCCGGGAATCGAACCCGGGTTTCCGCCGTGAGAGGGCGGCGTCTTGACCGCTTGACCAATAGGCCGGTATCGTCGAGGCGACAAGATTCGAACTTGCGACCTCTGCGTCCCGAACGCAGCGCTCTACCAAACTGAGCCACGCCTCGACACCTCTGGTAGTATATAACAGATTTTCTGAAATGTCAATAAAATTTTAAAATTTTTTCTTTTTATTGGAAAGTGTGGATTTTTACACACACTTTCCATGGTCTCTTTCGTCTTCCTCTTTATATTTCCACAGCAGAAAATCCCAGATCGTCTAAAATATCCACTGCTTTTTCTGCCTGGCTATCCTCTTCAACTGTCACCGTCTTATGTTCCAGATCTACTTTATGGCCGATTCCGGCACCGCCCAGACCGTTTTTAATTCTGGATACACAATGGTCACACATAATCTCCTCACAACGAAATGTTTTCATACTGATAAGTCCTCCTTATTTTTTATTTCATTAATTTCTGAATCGCTTTGCATAACTCATCTACTACTTCTTTGTCCCCGGCTTCTATCTGCTCTACCACACAGGTATGAATGTGGTCAGAAAGAAGAATACGGTTAAAACTATTCAATGCAGCCTGTACTGCAGATACCTGATTCAGAATATCAATGCAGTACCGTTCCTGTTCTACCATACTTTTGATTCCCCGGATCTGTCCTTCTATCCGGTTCAGCCGGTTTAACAAAAGTTTTTCTTCTTCCTCGCTGCGATGTTTATGCCGTTCACAGCCACATTCTGACATTCCACTGGTCCCTTTCATTCTACACCTCTCATAATTTCATTCTGCGCAGTCTCAGTGCATTCCCTACTACACATACAGAACTTAAAGACATGGCAAAGCCGCCTATCATAGGGCTTAACAGAGGACCTCCCAGCAAATACAGCAATCCGGCTGCCACGGGAATCCCAAGACTGTTATAAAAGAACGCCCAGAACAGATTCTGCTTAATATTACGGATCGTCATACGGCTCAGTTTTATCGCCCGGTATACATCTTCCAGATCTGATTTCATCAGTACAATATCTCCTGATTCCAGAGCAATATCACTTCCTGATCCGATTGCCGTTCCCACGTCTGCCTGTACGAGAGCAGGGGCATCATTGATTCCATCTCCTACCATCATAACTGTTTTTCCTTCCGACTGCAACCGGCTGACCACATTTGCCTTATCTTCCGGTAGTACCTCTGCGATCACATTGTCAATGTGGGCCTGACGGCCAATATACTCAGCTGTCCGCTTATTGTCCCCGGTAAGCATATATACCTGAATCCCCAGTTCTTTCAAATGATCGACAGCAGCCACACTGGTTTCCTTAATTGTGTCCGCCACTGAAATAATTCCCTCCAGTTTACCGTCAGCAATCACATACATGGGAGTCTTCCCTTCCTCTGCTGCCTTCGATGCCAGAATCTCTGTTTCTCCGTCCAGGGCAACTCCCATCTGTTCCACAAGCCGGACATTCCCAATGCCTATTTTTCTTCCATTCAGATCTGCCAGGATTCCTGCTCCAGTTATACTCTGAAACCTTTCCGGCTGCATAAGAGATAGTTTTTTCTCTTTCGCTGCTTCCACGATCGCAGCACCTAATGGATGCTCGGACATCTGTTCACAACTGGCTGCCAGGAGCAAAAGTTCTTCTTCTCCCACTTCTCCTTTTGACATCAGATCGGTGACCCTGGGTTTTCCTTCCGTGATCGTACCTGTTTTATCCAGCACAACCGTATTCACTTTATGGCTGATTTCCAAAGCCTCACCGCTTTTGATCAAAATCCCATGACTGGCTCCCACTCCGGTTCCCACCATAATTGCGGTGGGCGTCGCAAGCCCTAAGGCACAGGGACAGGCGATCACCAATACAGAAACAAATATTGTCAGCACAAAGGACAGATTCTGCCCTCCGAAAATCCCCCAAAGTAAAGCAGCAATCAAAGCAATCGCCATAACTGCAGGAACAAATACCCCTGCCACCTGATCTGCCAGTTTGGAAATAGGCGCTTTCTTTCCCTGGGCATCTTCTATCATGCGGATAATCTTGGAAAGAGTGGTATCATTTCCTGTATGAGTGACTTCCATTTCCATGGCTCCATTATAATTCATGCTGCCACCGATCAGGTTATCTCCCTCTGCTTTTTCCACAGGTATACTTTCTCCTGTAAGCATGGACTCATCTACGCTGCTGTTTCCCCGGACCACGATCCCATCCAGCGGAATACGGCTGCCTGGTTTGATCAGGAGATGCTGACCAGTTGCCACAGAAGAGGTCTCTACTTCCCTCTCCACTCCGTTTTCATAGAGAATCGCTGTATCGGGAGCCAGTTCCATCAGTTTCCGGATGGCCTCTGATGTTTTTCCTTTGCTGCGGCTTTCCATATATTTCCCCAACATTACCAGGGTGACCACCACTGCTGCTGATTCATAATAAAGACTATGCGTTTTGGAATGATCTCCCTGAAGGATCAGCCAGGTCATGCAAAGGCTGTAAATAAAAGCACTTCCCGTTCCTATGGCAACCAGGGAATCCATATTCGGGTTTCCTTTCACCAGCGCTTTCAGGCCAACCACATAAAATTTCCTTCCACATATCAGAACCACCACTGTCAACAACAGCTGGACTAAGGCAAAATTGATTCCATGGCTCGCCGGACTGATGATATCCGGAAGGGGCATTCCCATCATATGTCCCATGGAAATATACAGCAGAGGTACTGCAAAACAGATAGCCATGATCACCCGTCTCCTGGTCTCATGCAGCTGTTCTTCCTGTTTTTCCAGTTCCTTTTCTTCCTGTTTTTTTCTGTCTCCCGTCTCTTCTATTTTCGATGCCTGAAATCCTGCCTTTGCCACTTTCTCCACGATCATGGATTCTGTTACTTTTCCCTCATCATAGGTAATCACCATTTTGTTGGTGGTCAGATTCACATCACTGGACTGGACACCATCCATTTTTCTTGTAACCCGTTCTACTGCACTGCTGCAGGCTGCACAGGCCATACCATCAATATGATAACTCTCTGTTTTCATGTCATCTCCTCCATATACCTATACCCTTTATGGGTATATCAGGATTATACCCCACCACTGTATATTTGTCAAGATATTTTTCTGCCTTTCAATCTATATGCAAAAAGGTGGCCTCCCACTTGGGAGAACCACCTTCCATTTCCTATTTACCATATTTTTCAGACTGGGTTCGGATCAGTTCCTCATCGCTGAAGTAATTGATCTTCATGGCATCTTTTACCTCAGACAATGTCTGTGCCGCTACTTCCCTGGCTTTTTCACTGCCTTCTTTCAGAATACGGTAGACTTCAGGAATATCCTTTTCAAACTCTTTTCTTCTGGCACGGATTGGCTCCAACGTCTCATCCAGCACGCTGTTTAAGAACCTCTTTACTTTCACATCACCCAATCCGCCTCTCTGATAATGGGCTTTCAATTCATCGAGATTACTGTAATCTGGCAGATACCGTTCAAAATGTTCATCTTTACAGAACGCATCGAGATACGTAAACACCGTATTCCCTTCGATATGACCGGGATCGCTTACCTGGATATGAGTAGGGTCTGTATACATTCCCATAACTTTCTTCTTTACCTCTTCTGCTGTATCAGAAAGGTAAATACAGTTTCCAAGAGATTTGCTCATTTTTGCTTTACCATCAATACCCGGCAGCCTCATGCACGCCTGATTCTCAGGAAGGAGAACTTCCGGCTCCACCAGTACCTCATCATATACAGAATTAAATTTCCGCACGATTTCTCTGGTCTGTTCGATCATAGGAAGCTGGTCCTCGCCTACCGGCACTGTGGTAGCCTTAAAAGCAGTAATATCTGCCGCCTGGCTGATGGGATAAGTAAAGAATCCTACTGGAATACTTGCTTCAAAATTTCTCATCTGAATCTCTGACTTCACCGTAGGATTACGCTGCAGCCTGGACACAGTCACCAGATCCATATAGTAGAAAGTCAGTTCACACAATTCCGGAATCTGGGACTGGATAAACAATGTGGATTTTGCAGGATCAAGCCCGCAGGAAAGATAATCCAATGCCACTTCCACAATATTCTGGCGCACCTTCTCCGGATTTTCAATATTATCTGTCAAAGCCTGCGCATCTGCGATCATAATAAATACTTTTTCAAACTGCCCGGAATTCTGAAGTTCCACTCTTCTCCTCAAAGATCCCACATAGTGCCCCACATGAAGCCGTCCTGTTGGTCTGTCGCCAGTCAAAATAATCTTTCCCATTTTACTCCTCCTGAAGTGATCATATCTAATTACTAATTCTGCTGAGATTTTTTATTCATCATCGCCCGTTTTCTCATAGTCGGATCCAGAATTTTTTTACGGATTCTAAGGCTTACAGGCGTTACTTCCAGCAGCTCATCGGTATCAATAAAATCCAGGCACTGTTCCAGGCTCATTTCTCTAGGAGGTGTTAATTTTAACGCCTCATCCGCACTGGAAGAACGGGTATTGGTCAGCTTTTTCGTTTTGCACACGTTCAGTTCGATATCTTCCGCTTTCGGGCAGGAACCAATTACCATACCGGAGTATACTTTCACTCCCGGTCCGATAAATAACGTTCCCCTCTCCTGGGCATTAAATAATCCATAGGTAATGGACTCGCCCGCTTCATACGCAATCAGAGAACCGGTAGGACGGTAAGACAGATCCCCTTTATATGGGCCATACCCCTCAAATGTAGTATTTAAAATACCGTTTCCTTTTGTATCTGTCAGAAATTCTCCCCGATATCCGATCAGGCCTCTGGAAGGAATGGAAAATTCCAGACGGGTATAACCCCCGGTAGCCGGACTCATACCCTGAAGTTCTCCTTTCCTGCTGGTCAGCTTCTGGATCACACTTCCGGTAAATTCTTCCGGCACGTCCACATATGCGATCTCCATAGGCTCCAGTTTCTGATTCCTGTCGTTATATTTATACAGCACTTCCGCTTTGCTGACAGCAAATTCATAACCTTCCCGCCTCATATTCTCGATCAGGACAGAAAGATGCAGTTCTCCACGTCCGGAAACTTTAAAACAATCCGGAGTTTTCTCTTCCACTCTCAGGCTCACATCCGTATTCAGTTCCCGGAACAGACGGTCTCTCAGATGACGGGATGTGATATACTTTCCTTCCTGTCCTGCCAGCGGACTGTCATTGACCATAAAATCCATGGCGATCGTCGGCTCTGAAATCTTCTGGAACGGAATTGCCTCCGGATTCTCCGGAGAACAGATGGTATCTCCGATATGGATATCAGCAATACCGGAAATCGCCACAATAGAACCTATTTTTGCTTCCTGGACTTCCACACGGTTCAGGCCGTCAAATTCATACAGCTTTCCGATCTTGATCTTCTTAAATTTATCCGGGTCATGATGATTTACCAGAACACATTCCTGATTAACCCGGATTCCTCCGTTATCCACTTTTCCCACACCGATACGGCCTACATACTCATTATAATCAATGGTACTGATCAGCACCTGAGTGGACGCTTCCGGGTCTCCCTCCGGAGCCGGAATGTAATCGATGATGGTCTCAAACAGAGGTGCCATGTCCACTTCCGGATCGTCCAGATTTCTCTTTGCAAATCCTGCTTTCGCAGACGCAAACAGGAACGGGCAGTCCAGCTGTTCTTCAGAAGCATCCAGATCCATAAACAGTTCCAGGACCTCATCGATAACTTCATTTGGCCGGGCCTCAGGCCGGTCAATCTTATTGACACAGACTACAACTGGAAGGTCCAGTTCCAAAGCCTTGCGGAGAACGAATTTGGTCTGGGGCATCGCACCTTCATAAGCATCTACCACCAGCACCACGCCATTCACCATTTTCAGTACACGTTCTACCTCGCCGCCAAAATCTGCATGACCTGGAGTATCAATAATATTGATCTTTGTATTTTTATAAAATACTGCCGTATTCTTGGAGAGAATGGTAATTCCTCTCTCTCTTTCAATATCATTGGAATCCATAACTCTCTCAGCTACTGCCTGGTTCTCCCTGAATACACCGCTCTGCTTTAACAATGCATCCACCAGAGTCGTCTTGCCATGGTCTACATGGGCAATGATCGCTATATTCCTTACATCTTCTCTTTTCATTCTCATAATGTACTCTGCCTTTCAAAAAAACTAAGGACTGCATATGCGTCCTTAGTTCTGTATCTTTCCGAATGGTAAGTATATCATCATCTCCCAGAGATTTCAAGGGTTTCCCAAAAAAGAACGCCTTAAAACAGCAAAATCTCCTTATTCCGTACACCATAATACAATTCCCTGTTTTCCGTGATCCGACATCTTCCATTCGTCCCTTCTACCAGCTTCTTTATAAAGCCGTCTGTTTCACCAGCCGGTACCAGAAACGAAAACAGCACATCGGCTTCATATTTGGTATCCAATGTGGTAATCCCATTTTGAGCAGCCAGATACTGGATCTTTCCCACTCCGTTATAATCCGTCCGAACAGAAATCTCCTTTGCCAGACGCTTTGTTACGATCTGACTGTTCTCCAGTCCTGCCTTCACTGCGCCGGAATAGGCTCTGACCAGCCCTCCGGTTCCCAAAAGGGTTCCTCCGAAATATCTGGTAACTACCACACAGATATTCCGGATCTCTTCCCCTAAAAGCACGTCCAGCATCGGCCTTCCCGCTGTCTGGCTCGGCTCTCCGTCATCGCTGCACCTGCAAATTTCCCCCCGCTCTCCAAGAACAAAAGCCGAACAATTATGGGTGGCATCCCAGTATTTCTTCTTCATTTCCTCAATAAACCCAAATGCTTCTTCTTCTGTTTCCACAGGTCTGGTGGTGGCAATGAACCTGGATTTTTTCTCCACGATCTCCCCCACTCCGCCTTCATAAAGGATCTTATATTCCAAAACCATACGCCGTCTCCTTTTTACAAGCTTTCCTTATTATATCGAAATTTCCCTGGAAACTCAATATATCCGCATAAAGTTAGGGATTTCTGGAAAGAAATTCTTAAAAATACCCTTTATTGAATTATCCGGAGTTTTTTGGTATACTGTCTAAATACTACCGGACAGGATTCCGGTGAAGGAGGTACTATGAATTACAGTAAACGCGGAACGGAGCAAAAACTGAAATCCCTTCAGTCCAGGAAGAAAAAATATGCTTCTAAATTAAATTTTTCTCTGGTAAAACTAGTATTTGTGCTGTTCCTTTTTGTTGGCATCACCGGTGCCAGCCTGGGTCTTGGCATGGTCAAGGGCATCATTGATAATACACCGGAGCTGGACATGGACAGCATCATTCCTGCCGGCTACGCCACCACCGTATACGATAATGCAGGGAATCTGACCGATACCCTTGTCCAGACTGGTTCCAACCGGGAAGAAGCCACATATGATGAAATTCCTGAAGATCTTGTCAATGCCTTTGTAGCGATTGAAGATGCCCGTTTCTGGACCCATAATGGTATCGACCCCCGTTCCATTGCCAGAGCAGCCTGGGGCGTGATCAGCGGTGATTATGCTGGAGGAGCCAGTACGATTCCTCAGCAGCTGATCAAAAACAATGTTCTGGGAGGCGGTGGTGAAACCAACTGGGGCGACCGGATCGAGCGAAAAATCCAGGAACAGTATCTTTCCTTACAGCTCTGCCAGAAAATGAGCAAGGAACAGATTATGACCAACTATTTAAACACCATCAATCTCGGAAATAATACTCTTGGTGTGAAGGTAGCCGCCAAACGGTATTTTAATAAGGATATTTCGGACCTCACCCTGTCTGAATGTACCGTACTGGCTGGAATCACTCAGAATCCTTCCAAATACAACCCAATTTCCGGAAGAGAAGCAAACGAAGAAAAGAGAAAAATTATTCTTCAGAATATGGTAGATCAGGGCTATATCACTCCTCAGGAGCAGGAAGAAGCCCTGGCAGATAATGTCTATGACCGGATCCAGGACGTGGATCTGGTATCGAAAGAGAACAGCACTCCATACAGCTATTTTACGGACGAGCTGATCGATCAGATCATGGATGCACTGATGAATGAACTGGGTTATTCTGAAAATCAGGCTTATAACCTGCTGTACAGCGGTGGCCTTCAGATCTATACCACTCAGGATCCAGAACTCCAGGCTATTGTAGACTCTGAAATAAACAATCCGGAAAACTACACCGTAGAAAAATATTCCATAGAATACCGTCTGTCTGTGACCCACAGCGATGGTACTACTGAACATTTTTCGGAAAAAAGCCTAGAAAACTGGCATAAAAACGAACTGGGCGATTCTGCATATACCAATCTGTACAACAGCAAAGAAGAAGCAGACAATGATATCGCCCAGTACAAATCCTGGCTTCTACAGGAAGGGGACGAGATCATTGGAGAAAGTCTGACCAAGACTCTTCAGCCCCAGGCTTCATTCGTCCTCATGGACCAGCATACCGGAGAAGTAAAAGCCATCAGTGGAGGACGCGGAGAAAAGACTGCCAGCCGGACTCTGAACCGGGCCAGTGATACCTTACGCCAGCCTGGTTCCACCTTTAAAGTCCTGACTGCTTTTGCCCCGGCTTTAGATACCTGCGGCGCAACTCTGGGAACTGTTTACTATGACGCCCCCTATACCGTAGGCACAAAAACCTTCCGAAACTGGTACAGTTCCGGTTTCCTGGGCTATTCCAATATCCGGGAAGGTATCGTCTATTCCATGAATATCGTAGCCGTCCGCTGCCTGATGGAAACCGTTACCCCTCAGTTGGGAATCCAGTATGCCAAGAATCTGGGAATTACCAGTCTGGTAGAGAGTGATGTGAATGCTGCTGCTGCCCTTGGGGGACTGACGGATGGCGTATCAAACCTGGAACTGACAGCTGCATTTGCCGCCATTGCCAATGAAGGCGTTTATACAAAACCAATTTTCTTTACCAAAATACTGGACCATGATGGACGGGTACTCATTGATAACCAGCCGGAAACAAAACGTGTGTTAAAGGATTCTACCGCATTCCTGCTGACAGATGCCATGGCAGAATCCATGCAGAGTAACCGGCATTTTTCCCGTTCCGGTATCAATGTCAATTCCACCAGTACCCGTGCTGCCCTGACAGGAATGAGCGCCGCCGGAAAAAGCGGTACTACCACCAGTAATGTGGATATCTGGTTTGTGGGATATACCCCTTATTATACCGCCGGTATCTGGGGCGGCTGCGACAATAACCAGAAATTATCTGCCGGAAACGGTGGAACTTCGTTCCACAAGGATATCTGGCGCAAGATCATGACCCGGATACATGAAAATCTGTCCGATCCCGGATTTGCTGTTCCAGACAGTATTGAAACTGCTGAAATCTGCAGAAAATCCGGAAAACTTGCTGTTCCGGGAGTCTGTTCCGAAGACCCAAGAGGCAGTACGGTATATACGGAATATTTTGCCAAAGGCACTGTTCCTACTGACGTCTGCAACAATCACATCCGGGCAACCGTATGTACAGACTCCGGAATGCTTTCCACCGAATACTGTCCATCCAAAACTACAGGAGTGTTTATGTCCATACCTGCAGATGAGACCGAAGAAACCGACGATTCTGTTTTCGCCCTGCCAGGATATTGTACGATGCACAGCAGTTCCGGTACTGTGATCAATCCTTCTTCCCCAGGGTTTTCTACTACCGGACCGGGATATGTTCCAAAAGAAGATACTGGCGTATATCTTCCTCCGTCCTATACGACTTCTCCAGAAGAAGGGGTGGCGGAATTTGAAGATGAGGTACTGGAAGTAACTCCACCTCCTGGAGACTGATCTTTGCCAGTAAAAAAGACCGGAAAAGATTTCCTGAATCAGAAATCTTTTCCGGTCTTTTCCTATGCATCTCTCATCAGCTTCTGGCTTCTGAAACCATAACCGTGTCTTTTTTTGTCTGAAAAAACTCTATCATTCTGGCAATCCTGGATACCAGAAATCCTGTGACCAACGCAGAAGCAATGGTACCCGCTCCAAAAATTCCTCCCCACAAAATTCCGGTAACTACAAAAATAGTGTCTGTCGTAAATTTTAATACAGAATAAGGAAGATGTGTAATTTCCCGAATCTTCATCAGAACGGCGTCTAAAGCTGTCATGCCCAGGTGAAGCTGCATTAAAATAGCAAATGCCGCAGACATTAAAATCTCACCTAAAACAAAAGCCATCAGCCTGATCAGGAACTGAGAATCAGCCAGACTCACAGCCTGGAAGATCATTCTGTAAAAATCTATAAAGAATCCGGAAAGCAGACCATACACCACCGTCCCTGTTCCCAGATTTTTTCTGGATATGAGCAGCGCCAATGCGATCATCAGTAAATTATAGAAAAATGATGCCAGACCAAATTGAATGTTCAGAAGATGGGAAATCCCATCACACAACAAACCAATCGGATCACATCCCATCTGGCTCTCTAACATCAAGGCTACAGAAATCCCTATCAGATTCACCGCCAAAAAGATAGTAAGATACCGCTTCCTTCTCTCCATATTTTCTCTCCCCACATACTTGTTTTTCTATTAGAAATACAATATGATAAAAGCAAGTCAAAAAAAAGGTCATGTGGCACTTTTTTAAAACTTTTTTATCAGGAAAGGAGGGTTTCCATGAAAATTCCGGCACCGATTTCTGCCAGATTGAACGCTCAGCAGTTGGATTTCTGCAACGCTTTTTTTTCCAAAAGTCCTGAGTCCCTGATTTCCAGCCTTATGCTGAAAACCTACAAGAAAAATCACATTCTGATCAGCAGCGATGATTCCTGTTCCTATGTATATATCCTGCTGAAAGGAAGGCTGCAGGCCATCGAAGAGCACGTCACCAATGAACCTTACCGCTTCACAGAACTTTCTGCGATCGAAATCGTAGGAGACTTTGAATTATTTACCAAGACTTCTTCCCGCATTGTTACCCTGATGACTCTGGAGTCTTCTCTCTGTCTGGCTATACCGGCAAGCACTTATCTGGACTGGATCCGGCATGATGCCAACGCCCTGTTCATCCGAACTCAGATGTTGATTCTCCAACTGGTTTCCCAGACTAAATTTGACCGTCAGAATTTCTTCCTGGATAACCGTATGCGTCTCCTGCATTTTCTGTACAATGAATGCAGCCAGCAAAATTCCGCCGATTTTCCTATACGGATTTCCTACACCCGCCCGGAAATTTCCAATAAGCTGGGCTGCTCCATCCGAACTATCAACCGGCTGGTTATGGCTCTTTCTGACGAAAAGATCATTGACATCAATCATGGAAAAATACAGGTGAACCTGAAACAGTACCAATTCATAGAGTCTCAGATTCATGCCCTTAGCAGTCTCAGCCTGTAATCCTGCTGCCTTTTTTTGAAAAGCCCCTGACAGATTCCTTCCTGCCGGGGCTTTCCTTTCCCACTGTTCATTCTTTCATCTTAGGCTTGAAGATGAGGGAAGCCAGATAGGCAAAAACCAGAGCAGCGCAGATTCCGGAAGCTGTCGCAGTGAAACCTCCCTTAAAAATACCCAGCAATCCTTCCTCTGCCATTCCTTCTTTTACCCCTTTCCACAGAGCATTTCCAAATCCCAGCAAAGGAACGCTGGCTCCGGTTCCTCCCCATTCCGCAAACGGTTCATAAATTCCAAAAAATCCCAAAACACCGCCGGTTACTACCAGAAGTACCATGACCCGCCCAGGCATTAATTTCGTATTATCCATGATCGCCTGTACCACCATACAGATAACCCCTCCAACCAGAAAAGCTTTGATATAATCCATAACCTGTCCCTCCTCTCCCTTATTCCATATGCTCGATCACCACGCCATGGGCAATACTTGGTATGGTCTGTCCTTCATTAAAACTGACTGTGGACAGGAGTGCACCGGTGGGCACAAACAGTATTTTTTTCCATTCTCCTGTCACTACTTTTCTTAACACATAAGCTGACAGGGTAGAAGCCGCACACCCGCAGCCGCTTCCCCCGGCATGAGTATCCTGGGATTCCTTATCAAAAATTTCCATACCACAATCCATATGCACCTGGCTCAGGTCATGACCGTCTTCCTTCATAAAATCCAGAAGGACCGTTCTTCCCACTTCGCCCAAATCCCCGGTGATGATCCGGTCAAATGCTTTCTCATCGGTTTCAAAATCCATAAAATGCCGGGCAATGGTACTGTAAGCTGCCGGAGCCATAGCTGCACCCATATTCATGGAATCTTTGGCTCCAATATCCGTAGCTTTTCCTGTGGTAATTGCGGTAATCTTTGCCAGCCCTTTCTTCGCCCTTTCCGGATCGGATACCACAAAAGCCCCGCTTCCTGTAACAGTCCATGTAGAAGAAAAAGGCCTTTGGTTCCCGTATCCGAGAGGAAACCGGAACTGTTTTTCCGCTGTGGCAAAATGGCTGGACGCTACAGCCAGTACCCGGTCTGCAAAACCGCCAGCTACCGTCATAGCACTCAGGCACAGGGCTTCTCCTATAGTAGAACAGGCCCCGTAAAGTCCAAACAAAGGGATTTCCAGATTTCCGGCTCCAAAAGAGGTTGCAATCAGCTGCCCCAGCAGATCTCCTGCAAACAGATATCTGATTTCTTCTTTTTTCAGTTTCCCTTTTTCCAGCGCCAGGATGCATGCCTGCTGCTGCATAAAGCTTTCTGCCTCTTCCCATGTTTTCTTTCCGCACATTCCATCTTCTTCAATCTTATCGAAGGAACTTCCCAAAGGACCCTCTCCCTCTTTTTTCCCTACTACCGATGCGGAAGATTCGATCACCGGTGGCCGTTCAAATTTCAGGCTTGCCCGTCCTACTTTTCTATCCATCTATCCATTTCTCCTTCCTACCAGCCAATATTCCAAAGGGACAGGATATAATACAAAATCCCAAGTACCCATGTGCTGACAATCCCATACAGGATCACTGGTCCGGCAATAGTAAAAATCTTACAGCCTACGCCGAACACCTGGCCTTCTACTTTGTATTCCAGTGCCGGCGCCACCATGGAATTGGCAAACCCTGTAATGGGCACCAGAGCTCCGGCCCCGGCAGCTTTCACCAATTTGGGATAAATATTAAATCCGGTCAGCAAGATGCTGGAACCGATCAGAAGCATCTGCGTCCAGGCCATGGCAGCATCCTTTTCCATTCCCATACTCATAAAAGAATTCACCGCCAGCTGCGCCAGGGCGCAAATTCCTCCTCCCACCAGGAATGCCCATAACAGATTCTTCCATCTGCTATGGACAGGAGTAATTTCTTTTACATAATTTTCATAAAGTCTTTTATTTACTTCCATGTAAACTCCTTTCTCAGCCTCCGAACCGCCTTGCAAAATAGATCAGAGATCCTGTCATTTTCCCCAGCCCAATGGCCAGGATAACATAAGGAAGACCTATTGCCAGATGAATCCTTCGGCTGATAGCCGGAAGCGCCTTCAGAGTCTCTGCCAGGGACATGACCAGACAGCCAACAAAAATTCCCACTGCCAGTCCAAACACAGTCAGCACAGCCTGAGTTCCTATTCCCAGTCTCATAGGCTGCCCCCACAAGTCCGTATAATTTCCTATCACACCGCCTATGATCAGCACCGTTTCATACAAAATAATATGACGTTTGGTCCCTGTCTTACCAATCAATCTGGGATACACTCCAATGATAGCCAGAAAAGCAAAAACGCCGGCTGCTATCACGCCGCCGGCTGAAAAGCCGATCAGTCCCAGAAGAAAGCCTTTAAGTGACATCAATATCCGACTCCTTCCTGCCAGCATTCTGAATCAGGGTCTTACTGATATTATCTTCATAAAGCCTCATCTCCACTTCCAGCGGAGTAGGATCCGTATTCAGTTTCCATTTCGCAAAATGGTTGAAAAAACCTATGATTCCCACTGCCAGCCCTACGGAATACGATACTTCCAGTATGGTAAATCCATCTGACTCCTGCCCTGTGATCACATAATACACCTGGCCAAATACACTGGTAACATCTACATCATTATTAAACGTCATGATCGCAAATGCAGCTCCAAAAAAACAGATGACACAGACAAACGCTGTTTTTGTCCATTCCCAGGCGTAACTGGGTTTTTTCGGCCTGCGGTAATCAATGATATACTCTACCTCACCCATATTATTGATTTGGAGCGATGGATCGAGTTTCTGGATTTTTCTTATGATCTCCAGTGTACATTCCATATAACGCCGGTCTTTATCTTCCCGGATTGTTTTTACTATCAGGCTGTTCAACCGGTTTTCCATATGAGGGTCATCGCAGTAAATATCTGCTACATCTTTTAACAGCACTTTTTTCTCGTGCACTTCCGAGATTTCCTTTACATTCAGGTATACGGTTGTCTGGCTCAAATCCGGATCACCTCTTCTGCCTGGACAAAGGTCCCTTCCATTTTCTTCTCCCCGCCTCCGTATCCGAACAGGCAGTACCATAAAGCGGCCGCTGTCAGCAGCAGGCAGAAAAATAAAGCGGCAATTCCAATCTTCTGTCTCCAGGTTTCCATACTTCTCACATCCTTTCCTGTAAGTAGTATGTGATGGAAATGCCGCTTTTTATTCCGTAAATATTTTTACAATTTTTCCCTCATCTGCTTTAAAATTTTTTTCTCCAGCCGCGAGACCTGAACCTGGGAAATGGAAAGATCCGCAGCGATCACACTCTGCGTCTGATTATAAAAATATCTTCGGATAATAATCTCCCGTTCCTTCTCCTCCAATCCTTCCAAAAGTTCTTTCAACACCATACGATTGAGTAAATTTTCTTCTGCACTTTCTTTTTCTTCCAGCCGATCCATCAGGCAAATACCCTGACCGTCATTTTGATTGACTGTTTTATATAAAGATTCCACCTCTGCCCCGGCTTCCAGAGAAGCCGCCACTTCCTCCCGGCTCACGTTCAGTTCCCCGGCAATCTCTTCAATGGTAGGTTCCCTTCCCAGAGAATAGGAAAGGCTTTCCCTGGCTGCTCCTGCTTTCGCTCCCAGTTCTTTCACAGACCGGCTCACTTTAATCATTCCGTCGTCCCGTAAAAACCGTTTTATCTCTCCTGTGATCATGGGAACCGCATAGGTAGAAAACCGTACTTCATAGGAACTATCAAATTTATCAATCGCTTTTAACAATCCAATGCTTCCAATCTGAAATAAATCTTCCAGCTCATGCCCCCGTCCGGAAAAACGACGGACAATGCTCCAGACCAATCCTACGTTATCTACAACCAGCTTATCTCTGGCCGTTTTATCCCCTTCGTGAGCCATCTGAATCAATCTTATGGTCTCATCCATATAGGGTCACTCTCCGATTCGTTTCTTCATGGTGACTGTTGTTCCCTTACCCAGGGCTGATGTCACCTCCACTTCGTCCATAAAAGCCTCCATAAACGAAAATCCCATACCGGACCGTTCGCCTGTAGTATCGGAAGTATACATAGGTTCCATGGCTTTCCCCACATCAGGAATTCCAGCCCCTGTATCCTGTATCTCTATGGTAAAGAGCCTTCCTTCGATTCCGGCTTTTATGTAAATGGTTCCCGGACCATTCTGATACCCATGGATCACCGCATTGGTCACTGCCTCTGATACTGCCGTTTTCACATCGTCAATTTCCTCCAGCGTAGGGTCCAGACGGCTGAGAAACACAGCGATCACCACCCGGGCAAACTCCTCATTTTCAGACAGGCTCTCAATCTCCAGCTTCATTTCTTCTCTTCTTTCCTTTTCCACCTTCTGTTCCTCCTTAATCCGCTATGGCAGCTTCCTTCGTGTCAAAATTTTTTACCATATGATACACTCCTCCCATAGTAAGAATCCGTTTCACCCTGCTTCCTGCTCCACAGACCGCCACTTTTCCCCCGCTCATAGACATCTGCTTGCATCGGTTCATCAAAACTCCAATCCCCGAAGAATCCATAAATTCTGTGTCAGAAAAATCAAAAATAACTTTGTTCACATAGTTTTCTGCCAAAAGCAGGTCCGTTTCATATCTCAGATTCCTGCAGTTGTGATGGTCCAGTTCTTTTGGGAGGTGAATGATCAGTATCTCTCCCCTCGCCTCATAAGTAAATGTTTCCTGCTGCATCATATAAACTCCTTTCAAAAAAAAGAAAGAGACCTCACAAATCTGTGAATGTCTCTTTCGTATCATTTCCTATTCTGTTTAATAACCCCGGATTTCTTTCGCCATGACAGCATATTCGGAATCCGGATAATTCTTAATGATTTCTCCAAATAGTTCATTTGCTGTATCCTGCTGTCCCTGAGCATTCAAAGCAACTGCCTTGTCATAAAGAACTCCTGGATTATCTCCCTTCAGTTTCAGACTCTTATCATAATAAGCTACCGCTCCCGCATAATCACCAGATCCTGCTGCCGCATCACCCATCTGATCTAACACCTGGTACCCTTCCTCTGCCATATCCTGTGAGATCGTCTGGAGAATAGGCACCACATTCGGATCTGTGATCAGCGCCGGATTCATATCACTGTACAACTGGGCCGCAGTAGAAAAATCATCATCCCGATACGCCTGAAGGACACGTACCAGCAAAACATATTGGCTCACCAGACCTCCGTTGTCATCTACCACCGAAGCCAGCGATGCTTCCGCATTTTCTCTCGCCCCATTTGCTTCCGCAAGCTGGGATTCCAGTTCGTCAATTTTTATATTACTCTGACTCAGCTGCTCACTGTAAGAAAGAATTTCCTGGTTATGGGCATTATTCAGTTCTTTCGTCCTAGCCGGCATGACCAGGGTCATAAATGCTGCAATCCCAAGCACCACACCGATCACAATATTCAGCACTACCTGGGCACCGCTGCTCTCCTTATAAGTAGGGGGAATGATAATATTATCATCTTCCAGCTTGGTATGGGAGAACGCATGGTCCATTTTCTGCCTCTCTACTTCAGCCCGGCCTGTATTCTCCTTAACAATGGACATATACCATAGGGCTTTCTGGTTTCCCCTGTCAATCTGAAGCACTTTATGAAGAGCTTTCCCCGCCTTGGTATAATTTTCCTGTGCCATATAAAGCAGAGCCAGCAGAAGCTGTGCCTTCACATAATGGTCATTCTCCTCCACAGCTGCAACCAGCTGCAGGATTGCCAGGTCATAAATCCCTGTCTGGGCATACCACAATGCCTGATTATATTTTTTTACATTCTGGCTTGCTATCTCCAGTCTTCCCTGTTTTCTCTGGATCTCGTCCAGATAATAGTCGCACCGATTATCTTTTGGCTGAAGATTCAGGCTGATCACCCACTGAACGATGGCATCTGCTGCTTCTCCCATCTCATAATAGATCAGTCCCAGAAGATTCCTTGCATCTGTCTGGTACTTATTAAAATGCAGGCTCTTTTTCAGGCATTCCGCCGCTCCGGACAGATCTCTGATCTGTGCTTTTTCCAATCCCAGATTATAATAACTATTGGCAATCTGGTGGTTTCTCTTTACATAATCCATAGATACCGCCTATCTCTCCTGCTTGATCAGTTCCATCATAATATCCGTCATATCTGTCAGATCGCTTTTCACGATGGCATCTTCCACCTGTTCTACATCTAAGCTGGGTTTAAATCTCTTAATCTCTTCATCAAAATTTATCATAGTTTTCCTCCCTGAGGCAATGTTTCAATTCTCCCACAAAATAAAGGGATCCTGCACAAAAAAGGATTTCGTCTTCCTGTTTCTGCTCCAATCCATGGCAAAGCGCTTCTTTCACATTGGAAAAACCAATCACCGGACATTCTGCCGTCTGAAATGCTGTTTTCATAGATTCTATATCCAGGCTTCTGCTGCTGTCAAGACAGGCAACCAAAATTCTCTCAGGCTTCAGCCCACATACCAGTTCCTCTGCCATGGTCCGGTATTCTTTATCCGAAACAGCTGCAAACAACAGGACTGCCTTTTTCTTCCTGTCATACAGGATTCTGGAGGCGGAATCACAAAATGCCTGTATTCCGTCACGGTTGTGAGCTCCGTCCAGAAATACATCAGGCAGTACTTCTTCCATTCTTCCTTCCCATCTGGCTGACTGGATTCCTCGCTTTAAACTGTCCCCAGTCACTCTCCTGTCCTTAAGAAGTTCCAGGATTTTCACAGCAACCACACTATTCCAGACCTGATAGGCAGCAGGAAACGGCAACGTCATCTTCACCGGTTCTCCCTGAAACCTGCCGGAAATCTCTGGAAATTGATGTTTCATTTCCCATGACCATCCTTCCTCCCGTACATTCAGGCAGGGAGCTCCCTGCTGCCGTGCAGCCTCACGGATCACAGCTGCTGCTTCCCTGTCATTTCCGTCATATACAACAGGAACTCCTGTTTTGATGATACCTGCCTTCTCTCCTGCAATCTTCCTTACTGTATTTCCCAGATAAGCCATATGGTCCAGACTGACAGAAGTAATGGCCGTCACTGCCGGACAGCAGAGATTCGTAATATCCAGCCGTCCTCCCATACCTGTCTCCAGAATGACATAATCCAGTTTTTCCTCATAAAAACAGACCGCCGCCATATAGAACAGAAATTCAAAAAATGTAGGGTGATCATACCCCCGTTTCTCCATTCTTCTTACAGCCTGTAACACGGTCTGAAAGCTCTTTTCAAATCGTTCTTCCCCCACCATGGTTCCATTGATGGAAATCCGTTCCCGGATATCTACAAGATGAGGAGAGGTAAACGTCCCCACCCGGCAGCCTGACGCATACAAAACCGAAGAGAGAAACGAACAGACAGAACCTTTTCCATTGGTACCTGCCACATGGATCACTTTCCCAGGAAAGGGACAGCCCAATTCTGAAAACAATACCTTTGCTTCCTCAAGGCTATGCTTCTCTCTGGCAAAAGCCGGAATCTGAAGCAGGTAATCTTTTGCATTGTTCATTCTGATCTCCTCTTTCGCGTCCTTCTACCTTCTCTATTATAATGGAAAACAGAGGATATGCAACAAAATTATTGTGGGAAAAATCGACAAAAAGAACGCAGCAGAACAGGGTTATCCCTGATTTCTGCTGCATTCCATACTGCAAGATTATTTTTCCAGCTGAGCCAGGCGTTCCTTCACCTGTGCCATCATCTGTGTATATTTTTCCAGTTTTGCTCTTTCCTCAGCTACCTTGGCTTCCGGAGCACGGCTCATGAATTTTTCATTATTCAGCATGCCATTGACCCTTGCCAGTTCTCCATTCAGCCTCTTCTCTTCATTTTTCAAACGTTCCAGTTCTTTCTCCACGTCTACCAGATCTGCAAACGGCAGATAAAGATTTGCCTGAGGAATCACTGCTGATACCGCATCATCTCCAATCCCATTTCTGTCCTTCTGGAGGATTACCTCACTGGCGGAACCCAGGGTTGCAAAAAATACTTTGCTGTGTTCAAAAACAGAAAGAAGTTCTTCGCTTTCAGAAACCACATAAACCTTTGCTTTTCTGCTGGGGGGAACATTCATGGAAGTCCGGACACCTCGGATCGCCCGCACTGCCTCCTTGATCGTCTCTACAGCTTTTTCTTCCGGGGCAAAACTCCATTCCTGACAGAACTGAGGCCAGGAAGCTATCATAATAGACTCTTCCTCGTCCTGCAGGTTGCAGAAAATTTCCTCTGTAATAAACGGCATGAACGGATGCAGCAGTTTCAAAGACTGGATCAGTACTGTTTTCAGTGTCCAGAGAGCTGCGCCTTTTGTGGAATCCCCATCGTCCCACAATCTGGGTTTCACCATCTCAATATACCAGTCACAGAATTCTTCCCAGATGAAATCATATACTTTCTGGAGTGCGATTCCCAGTTCGTATTTATCCATATTTTCCGTCACATCTTTTGCCAGGCGGTTTACCTTGGAAAGAATCCATTTATCTGCCATGGTAAGCTGGTCCAGGGAGGCATCTGCGGGAGCCTTCTCCAGATTCATCATAATGAAACGGCTGGCATTCCACACCTTATTGGCAAAGTTTCTGCTGGCTTCTACTCTCTCCCAGTAGAAACGCATATCATTTCCAGGGGCATTTCCTGTCATCAGGGTCATTCTCAGCGCATCCGCACCATATTTTTCCACCACTTCCAGGGGATCAATACCGTTACCAAGAGATTTACTCATCTTACGTCCCTGGGAATCTCTTACCAGTCCATGAATCAGCACCGTATGGAATGGCACGGTTCCGGTCTGCTCCAGAGCAGAAAATACCATTCTTACCACCCAGAAAAAGATAATATCATATCCGGTCACCAGAACGCTGGTTGGATAAAAATAATCCATTTCCACCGTCTTATCCGGCCAGCCAAGCGTGGAGAACGGCCATAAAGCAGAGGAAAACCAGGTATCCAGCGTATCTTCATCCTGTGTCAGATGGGTACAGCCGCATTTCGGGCATTGATCCGGCATTTCCCGTCCTACTACCATTTCACCGCATTCATCACAATAATAAGCCGGAATCCGATGTCCCCACCACAGCTGTCTGGAGATACACCAGTCACGGATCCCTTCCAGCCAGTGGAGATAGGTCTTACCAAAATTTTCCGGTACAAATTTCAGATCTCCTTTTTTCAGAGCTTCAATGGCAGGTTTTGCCATCTCTTCCATTTTTACAAACCACTGCTGCTTCACCATAGGCTCCACGGTGGTCTTACACCGGTCATGAGTACCTACGCTGTGAGAATGAGGCACTACTTTTACTAAAAGTCCCTGTTTTTCCAGGTCTGCCACCATGGCTTTTCTTGCCTCATAACGGTCCATACCAAAATAAGGTCCCGGAACGTTAATGGTAGCATCATCATTCATCATGCAGATTTCCGGGAGATTATGGCGGCGTCCTACCTCAAAATCGTTGGGGTCATGGGCCGGAGTGATCTTTACACAACCGGTACCGAATTCTTTATCCACATAATCATCAGCAATCACCGGAATCTCCCTGTCTGTTAAAGGAAGCTTCAGCATTTTCCCGATCAAATCTTTATATCTGTCATCTTCCGGATTGACTGCCACAGCCGTATCTCCCAGCATCGTCTCAGGACGGGTAGTAGCAATCTCTACAAAACGGCCTTCTTCCCCGACAATCGGGTAATTGATATGCCAGAAGAACCCGTTCTGGTCCTCATGCTCCACTTCTGCATCGGAAATAGACGTCTGGCAGACCGGACACCAGTTAATGATCCTGGAACCCTTATAAATATATCCTTTTTCATACAGACGGATGAAAACCTCCTGGACAGCCTTGGAACAGCCTTCGTCCATGGTAAACCGCATTCTGTCCCAGTCAGCAGACACACCCATTTTATACATCTGGCTTACGATCCGGTCCTCATACTCTTCTTTCCATTTCCATGCCTCTTTTAAAAATCCTTCCCTGCCCAGGTCCTGCTTGTCAATGCCTTCTTCCTTCAGCTTGTTGATGACTTTTACCTCAGTGGCAATCGCTGCATGGTCAGTTCCCGGCTGCCACAATGCTTCAAATCCCTGCATTCTTTTATAACGGATCAGGATATCCTGCATGGTATTATCCAGTGCATGCCCCATATGAAGCTGTCCGGTTACATTTGGCGGGGGCATCACGATCGTAAACGGCTTTTTCCCTTTTCTCTTGCCTTCCTCTGCATCTGCATGGAAATATTTCTTATCCAGCCATTTCTGATACAGACGGCTTTCTATCTCTCCGGGAGTATATGTTTTTTCCAGTTCTTTCATAGTATTCTGTCGTCTCCTTTTTCTAATATTGTGTCGCCAGCCTGCTGCCCCGGGTCATCACATCTGTTTCCTGACAATCCGGTATTCATCGTTCAGCCGGTAATAAGGACAATCAAATTCCTGGCTCTGCAGAAATCTGGCCATTTCATCTTCATCAAGGGCTGCATCACAGACATAGTATCCAAAGTCTTCATCATAGACATAATTCTCGCAGCTCTCACAGCCGGTAGCCGGTTTCTTATTTGAAATCTTCCTCCCTGCTGGCATGACTTCTGATCCCCTCTCTGTCTGATAAATAAATCTCCAACATATGGTGGGCAATCTCACTGCCTTCCAGCTTTTTCAGTGCTTCCTCCACTGGCATCCAGACTGCAGAATCCACTTCTGTAGAGAGATTTAAGTCCACTTTCTTTCCAAATCCTACATACCCCAGCATCAAAAGCTCTTTTTCCGGAATCGCAAAGGTCTGTATCCTGCAAAGAGTATCCAACTTTACACCAATCTCTTCTTCCACTTCCCGAAATGCTGTGACTTCTGCCGTTTCTCCCGGCTTTATGTAGCCAGCCACCAGCACATACTGATTTTCCATGATATAGTCCTGGCGCAAAAGAGCGGCCTCTTCATATTCATTGATGACCAGGGTAATGATGCAGGGTGACGGATGCTCATACCATGCAATATCACAGGGATCGCAAAACGGTACTTCCCCTTCGTCCCACATCTTTCTCATTCTCAGTTTGTTCCCACATTTGGGGCAGTAATCATAAATCATATTCCATCTCCTATCATCTTTCATTTTCTTTTGGAAAGCCAAAAGAAAAGCCCTTTGCATACTAATATATGCAAAGGGCGAATCATCGCGGTACCACCTTCGTTCTGCTGCAGACCTGCAGCAATCTCTTAAGTCCTGTAACGCAGACCAGACGGGAACTGCTACTGATTCATCCTATGTTCGCAATTCCGGCTCCGAAGCTACCTTCTGCCGTTCCTTTCCGGAAAACTTTCCAGCCAATGAGTTTTCCTCTCTGTAAGGAGGATACCGGCATACTCCTCTTCCTCTCAGCCTGTTTTTATCTTTTAACTAATCATAAAGGGTTTCCTACGGTTTGTCAACGGCTATTTTTCAGCCAGTTCCGGAGCGTATTCTGTCAGGAATTCATGGGCCACCTCCTTCGGGTCCCGGTCTTCCTCATCCACCAGATAATTGAGTCCTGCCATAATATCTGTATTCAGAACCTGTGATAATTCCTGGGCTACATCGGAAATGCCCGGATATTTTTCCATTACTTCGCTGCGGAATACGGGAACTGCATAATAAGGTGGAAATGCCCCCTTATCATCTTCCAGCACCACCAGATCAAATTTTTTCAGCAGTCCATCGGTAGAATAGGCATCTATAATATCTCCTTCCCCGCTCATAAGAGCCGTATATCTGGGTGCTCCGTCCACTCCCACTTCTTTCGCAAACGTAAGCCCATACAGTTCTTTCACTCCCGGAAGCCCATCTTCCCGGTTTAAAAAGGTAAGCGTAGTAGTGGCAGTCAGCTGGCCGTTCCACTTCTTCAGATCACTGATCTTTTCCAGCCCATATGTTTCCGCTATCTCTTTTGTGGTGGAAAGAGTGTAAGTATTATTCACATTCAGGGAAGGCAGTACCTCCAGACCATACATTTCTTTCATTCCAGCTTTTGCTTCCTCATAGACCTGATCCACGTCAGATATTGGTTCTTTTTTCAGCATACTTACATAAATCGTTCCGGTATACTCCACATAACCGTCAATCTCCCCGCTGTTGATAGAGGAAAGGCATACGGATGAACCTCCCAGATCCGGTATGGTCTCTACAGAAATTCCTAGTTTCGTCTCTATGGCTTCCTCCATCATATAGGCCAGGATTTCATTCTCTGAAAAATCCATGCTGGCTATTGTCAGACTCTCTTCACTGGAAGGCCGTGCCAACGATGTGACTGCAAGAGCGATCACCACAAGGACTGCCACTCCAGCTACCTTCTTTTCTTTTTTCTTCTTTTTTCTCTTACTTTCCTTGCTGCTTCCCGGTATCAGACTGACAGGAGTTACCAGGACTTCCACCGCTGCAAATACCCGGTCTACCAGAAGAGCCAGGATACAGGCAGGAATGGCTCCTGCCAGGATTTTTACATTATTCACCGTACGGATACCGGAAAATACCAGAAATCCCAGTCCGCCTCCTCCCACGAAAGCCGCCAGAGTCATAAGCCCTACCGCCGATACGGCAGAAATCCTCACACCGGTCATGATCACAGGCAGAGCCATAGGAATCCTGACCTTACATAAAATCTGGCTTTTGGTAAGTCCGATACCTTCCGCAGCCTCCAGCATCTGGGGACTGATATTCATAAGTCCTGCATAGGTATTTTTGATAATAGGAAGCAGGGAATAGATCACTACCAGAAAGACAGCAGGTTTCATGCCAATTCCCAATACAGGGATTGCCAGCCCCAATAATGCCATACTGGGAATCGCCTGTACCAGATTAGCGAACGCAATGACCGGTTTGCTGGCCGGTTTGACATAGGAGATTAAAATACCCAAAGGAATACCAATGGCGATAGCAGCAAGAAGCGCCAGCATCGTCAGCTGGATATGTTCCATAAAAAGGGAAAAAATCTCTCCTCTGGCAGTAACAAAATAATTCAGAAGTTCCAGGATCATTTTCCCTCCTCCTTTCCAGAAATAAACTGCCTGCTCAACGTATTCACCAGCGTACTTCTGGTGATCAGTCCTTCAATGATTCCCTGACTGTCCACCACAGGAAGCGTGGACAGATGCTTTTCATCAAAAAGGGTCAGCAGGTCCACAATAGAACTGTCAGGAGATACGGAAGTAAAGGTCTGATACATCAGCTCCTCTGCCGGCTTTTTCAGGTCCTGGATACCGATCAGAGATTCAGCAAACAGCACCCCGTAAATACGCCGGTACTGGTCCGTCACCATTAACGTATCCACTTTCCGCCTTCCCATCAGTTCAATACATTTGAAAGCAGGCAATTTCGGATGACAGCATACCGGATCCGTGATCATGATATCCCGCGTCTTTATGTATTCCGGAGACGTCCAGATTCTCTTGGGGCCGATGAAATTCCGCACAAAATCATTAGCCGGATATTTCAGAATATTTTCCGGAGTATCAAACTGTATGATTTTCCCTCCGTCCATGATACAGATACGGTCTGCCAGACGGATTGCTTCCTCCATGTCGTGAGTCACAAAGACAATAGTACGCTTCAGTGTAGCCTGCATATCGATCAGTGCATTCTGTATCTGAGACCTGGTGATCGGATCAAGAGCTGAAAATGGTTCGTCCATCAGAACAATTTCCGGTTCTGTCATAAATGCCCTTACAACCCCGGCACGCTGCTGCTGTCCTCCGGACAGTTCAGAAGGATAAGCATCCAGATACTGATCCGGGTCCAGGTTTACCATACCCATCAGCTTTCTGGCATTTTCTTCCATTCTGTCCTTATCTTTGGAATTCATTTTTGCTATGATTTCTATGTTTTCTTTAATCGTCATATGAGGAAACAGACCGATCTGCTGGATCACATAACCCATTCTCCTTCTCAGGGCTATGGTATCCATTCCGGCAATATCCCGTCCTCCTATTTCCACCGTCCCGGAAGAAGGAGCAATCAGTTTATTGATCATTTTAAGGGTCGTAGTTTTTCCGCACCCGCTCTCCCCAAGAAGAACCACAAATTCTCCATCCGGGATCACAAAACTGATATCATCAATAATGGTAGTTCCATGGAATACTTTTGTGACATGTTTAAATTCAATCATAGATATCCCTCCTGCATTCACCAAGCACGTTTCTTTTTCTTGTCAGCATTCGGACAATACAGAAAAACCGCCTGTATACATACAGACGGTTTATAAAAGACGATATGCGCAAAAAAACTGTCCATACGGAATCCTTCCAATGTCTACGAGATTAGCTGACGGGTTCGAGAAAGAAGGTTCTCTATCATCTTCCGTGAATTCACCCCAATGTTTGGTTCTCCCGCTGCCGCACAGGCGGCACTCGACTTTCTGTATTGAATCCAAATCCAGTATACTACTATTTTTTTCAAATAGCAAGCTATTTCCTGTCTCTCACACTCTCAGAGCCCATTGGGAACAGTCCATGACCCGGTCGGCCAGCCCTTCATAAAATTCCGGTTCATGGCAGATCAGCAGGATACTTCCCCGGTATTCCTTCAACGCCCGCTTCAATTCCTCCTTCGCATCCACATCCAGATGATTGGTAGGCTCATCCAGCAAAAGCACATTAGTTTCCCGGTTCATTAACTTACACAGGCGTACTTTTGCCTGCTCTCCTCCGGAAAGGACTCTTACCTGGCTCTCAATATTTTTCGTGGTAAGTCCGCATTTGGCCAGAGCCGCACGTACCTGATACTGAGTGTAAGAGGGAAATTCTTTCCATATTTCTTCCAGACAGGTAGTCGTATTTCCCGGATCGGATTCCTGCTCAAAATATCCGATATGAAGATAGTCCCCCTGCTCCACGGTTCCTTCCAGAGACGGTATCAATCCCAGAAGACTTTTTAAAAGTGTGGTTTTTCCGATTCCGTTGGCTCCCACCAGAACCACTTTCTCCCCTCGTTCCATGGAAAAATCCAGAGGTCTGGACAAAGGCTCCTCATACCCGATCACCAGATCCTTGGTCTCAAAAATCATCTTTCCGGAAGTTCTGGCTTCCAGAAAATGGAATTCCGGCTTCGGCTTTTCTTTAGCCAGTTCAATGACTTCCATTTTGTCTAGCTTTTTCTGACGGGACATCGCCATATTCCTGGTGGCAACCCTGGCTTTATTTCTGGCTACAAAGTCCTGAAGATCTGCGATTTCCTGCTGCTGCCTTTTATAAGCCGCCTCCAGCTGAGCCCGCTTCATGGCATAGACTTCCTGGAATTTATCATAATCTCCCACATACCGGTCCAGCTTCTGATTTTCCATATGATAAATGAGGTTGATCACACTGTTTAAGAACGGAATATCATGGGAAATCAGAATAAACGCATTTTCATATTCCTGCAGATACCGTTTCAGCCATTCAATATGCTGAACATCCAGGTAGTTGGTAGGCTCGTCTAACAGCAGGATATCCGGTTTTTCCAACAGTAACTTTCCCAATAATACCTTTGTCCTCTGACCTCCGGAAAGTTCTGACACATCTTTATCCATACCGATCTCATCCAGGCCAAAGGCATGTCCAATTTCTTCTACTTTCGAATCAATAATATAAAAATCATGGGCCATAAGGAGATCCTGAATGGTTCCCAGTTCCTCCATCATCTCGGTCATCTCCTGTTCCGATGCCTCTCCCATGCGGTCACAGATAGCATTCATCTGTTCCTCCATCTCAAATAAAAAGGCAAAGGCACTTTTTAACACGTCCCGGATTGTCATGCCTTTTTCCAACACTGTATGCTGGTCCAGGTAGCCCACCCGGACATTTTTCGCCCATTCCACTTTTCCTTCGTCCGGCTGAAGTTTTCCTGTAACAATATTCATAAATGTAGACTTTCCTTCTCCATTGGCTCCGATCAGTCCGATATGTTCTCCCTTCAGGAGACGAAAAGAAACATCCTGAAAAATAGCCCGGTCTCCAAATCCGTGGCTTAAATGTTCTACTGATAATATACTCATGTTATCTGCTCCTCGTAAAAAAGAAAAACTGGCTGGAATATCCGTTTCCAGCCAGTACATTGTATCGAAAAAAGGGCGAACTGTAAAGCAGTTCCGTCAGAGAACCTCTTCCTTTTTCTGTTTTAAAAGTATCAGCAAAACCAACCCGATTGCAGCCGTAAACAGGGAAATAAACTGAGAGGTGGACAGATTTCCCACCTGTCCCCTTTCCAGGTCCCCTCTTAAAAATTCTACTGCAAACCGTCCCACGCTGTAGATCAGCAGATAATAGGCGCCGATTCTTCCCGGCCGTTCATTTCTTCTGGCAAGCCAGCAGAGAAGGAAAAAGTGCAGAAAATCAAAAGCACTGGAAATCAGCTGGGTAGGGATCAGCGGCACTCCGTTAGGAGCATACTGAGAATTGGTAAAGATAACTGCACAGGCTCCTTCCGTCTCCCTCCCGTAACAGCAGCCTGCCAGGAAACAGCCAATCCGTCCGAATCCCTGGGCCAGAGCTACAGAAGGAACTACCAGATCCAGATATTTTAAAAATTCTATTTTTTTTACCCGACTGTATCCATATCCGGCAGCGATTCCACCGATAATTCCCCCATATACTACAAATCCACCGGAAAGATTCAAAAGCAGGCTGGGATCAGCCAGAATCTCTTTCCATATGGTGATATAATACAGAAGTTTTGCTCCCAGCAATCCGAACCCTACGCCCCAGATCAGGATCCCAAACAGGTAATCCGGATTTAAGCGGTATTTTCTGGCACGGTATTCCGCAGTTGCATAAGCTGCTATAATTCCTATTCCTATCATCAGACCATAACCATGGATCGTGAACCCTCCTATGGTCAGTAAATCATTTTTCATTGTCGTATCCGTCCTTTCTTCGGCAATTCCATATCACTATACCATATTTTCATGCATGTCCACAATCCCCATTTTCTTCAATCCCGCTCACTGATTGGAAATCAGCTGAAATCCTGCTTTGGAAAGTTCTCTCTTGATCTCTTCCACCTGTGCCTTATCCCTGGTCTCCATACTGACTGTCAGGTAACAGCTGGTGATCGCCATATTGGCATCGCTCTGATTATAATGAACCCGGACCACGTTGCCCCCGCATCTGCTGATGATCTCACTCACATCTTTTAACTGTCCCGGTTTATCTTCCAGCTGAAGGGTAAGCGTACTGTTTCTTCCCGTCATCACCAGCCCTCTGGTGATCACCCGGCTCAGGATATTGACATCAATATTTCCTCCGGACAACAGGCACACCACCTTTTTTCCTTTCAAGTCTATCTTTCCAAACATGGCAGCTGCAACCGATACTGCTCCCGCTCCTTCTGTTACCAGTTTCTGCTTCTCCATAAGGGCCAGCACGGCACAGGCTGTTTCATCATCGGTCACCGTAACAATTCCGTCCACATAACGGCTCACCAGTTCATAAGTCAGGTCACCTGGATGTTTCACTGCAATACCATCTGCAAACGTAGAAACCGAATCCAGCGTGATGGCCTCCTGCTTTTTCACCGACTGTTCCATACTGGGCGCACCTGCCGCCTGCACCCCATATACCTTGCATTCCGGTCTGAGAGACTTGATCACATAAGCGATCCCGCTTATGAGTCCGCCTCCGCCCACCGGCACCAGTACCACGTCCACATCCGGCATCTGGTCCAGAATCTCCAGCCCTATGGTGCCCTGCCCGGCTACTACCTCCGGATCATTAAATGGATGGATAAAGGTATATCCCTCTTTTTCCTGAAGCTCACAGGCATAATCGTAAGCATCATCATAAGCGCCTTTCACCAGACATACCTTTGCCCCATAAGACTTGGTAGCCTCTACTTTGCTGATCGGTGCTCCGTCCGGCATACAGATGACACAGGGAATCCCATTCTCTTTTGCCGCCAGTGCGACTCCCTGGGCATGATTCCCGGCACTGCTGGCAATCACTCCCTTTTTTTTCTCTTCTTCTGTCAGCTGGCTCATTTTATAATAAGCTCCCCGGACTTTAAAACTCCCTGTCACCTGAAGATTTTCCGTTTTCAGGTACAGGTCTCCTTCTGTCGACAGGCTGGTGGCTTTGATCAGATCCGTCTTCCTTGCCACTGATTTCAGCACATACGCAGCATGATAGATTTTATCCAATGTTACACTGCCCATTGTTCTCATTCCTTCCTTATCTTTTTTCTGGTACCTGTCCCGCCCTCCCTGATTTCCTTCTGTTCGGTTCCGCAGGATATTGCTTGCAACTCCCGTCTTCGGAATGTATACTGAAAGAAATTTATGCTGACCAGGAGGTAACTGTCATGACAACACCCAATTCCTTATATATGGGACTTCGCAGTCTGGTAATTTTCCGGAATCTTTTACAGGACGATGTGATCCGCCGTCTGTCTGCCCTTCTGGAACTGACTCCAGCCCCATCTGTCTCCTTTGTAGACGCTTACTGCGACTTTGCCTCAGCTTTATTTGCCCATACGGACAATTTCAGCGATTATCTGCTGAACGCCGTACTGGACGATGAAAATTTTTATATCACCGGTTCTTCCGGGAATTCTCCCATTCTATCCCAACGCCTGGAACAGGAACTTTCTTTCTTCAGCCAACTGGCTTCTTTTGATGGAACTGCTTATCAGAGCCATGCTCCGGAAGGAGCCTTTCTCCCATCCTGGAGAACTTCCAACTATGATTTTCACGATTTTTACCACAAAGCCCTGTCTGATCTTCCGAAACGAGGCTACGGCATCTATGCAAAATATCATGTCTTCACCGTAGCGGACGGAACTGTAGTACCCGTCCGCCATCCGGACCCTCAGAAACTGTCTCAGCTTTCCGGTTATGAGCGGGAACGCGGCCTGGTCACAGCCAATACCCTGGCCCTGTTGGAAGGCCGTCCCGCTTCCAACGTGCTTTTATACGGAGATGCCGGAACCGGGAAAAGCAGCACCGTAAAAGCCATTGCCAATGAATACGCCCACATGGGATTACGTCTTGTGGAAGTCAAAAAGAATCAGCTGTACCAGATCCCGGAACTGATGGATTCTTTCAGTTCCAATCCCCTGAAATTCATTCTTTTTATTGATGACTTAAGTTTTTCTTCCAACGACAATGATTTTGCCGCTCTGAAAGCTATCCTGGAAGGAAGTGTAAGCAGTCACAGTCCCAATATTGCCGTATATGCCACCTCCAACCGCCGCCATCTGATCAAAGAAAACTTTGCAGACCGGGACGGTGACGACCTTCATCTGGCAGACACTATGCAGGAACTGTTAAGTCTTTCGTCCCGTTTTGGGCTGACAGTCACCTTTTCCCGGCCTGACAAAGACCTTTATCTTCAGATCATCCATGATCTGGCTTCCCTTTATGACTTATCCATTCCCAGGGAAGAAGTCATCCAACAGGCAGAAGCCTATGCCATCCGCAGCGGAGGCCGAAGCCCCCGTGCAGCCAAACAGTTTATCCAGCAGCTGAAATCCATGAACTGAGTCTTTCATTTTCTATCACTTCAGCCAGCTCATCATTTTCCTTAATTCAGCTCCAACCTTCTCCAGCAGATGTTCGGACTCCATACGGCGGCGGGCCAGGAATTTCACTTTCCTTCCTGCTGCCGGTGAAAACTCTGTCATAAATTCACTGGCAAAGGTACCGTCCTGGATCTCCGCCAGGACTTTTTTCATTTCTTTTCTGGTCTCCTCCGTGATCAGCCTCTTCCCTGTACGGTAATCGCCGTATTCCGCTGTATTGGAAATGGAATATCTCATCATGGCAAATCCGCCTTTATTGATCAGGTCTACAATCAGCTTCATCTCATGAATACACTCAAAATACGCCATCTCCGGTTCATACCCAGCTTCCACCAATGTCTCAAATCCTGCTTTCATCAGCTCAGTCACACCGCCACAGAGAACTGCCTGTTCCCCAAACAGATCGGTTTCTGTTTCTTCTTTAAATGTGGTTTCCAGGATTCCTGCACGTCCGGCACCGATTCCTGATGCATAGGCCAGGGCTGTATCTTTTGCCCTTCCGGTATAATCCTGATAAACGGCAATCAAGCTGGGAACTCCCTGCCCTTCCTGATAGGTACTTCTCACCACATGGCCCGGGCCTTTCGGAGCTACCATGATCACATCAAGATTCTTGGCCGGACTCACCAGTTTGTAATGAATATTAAATCCATGGGCAAACATCAGGGTATTTCCTTCTTTCATGTAAGGAGCAACCTGAGTATTATAGATATCTGCTGAGATTTCATCCGGAACCAGCATCATGACCACATCCGCTGCTTTTGCTGCTTCCGGAACCTCCATGACCGTAAGCCCTGCCTGCTCTGCTTTCTGCCAGCTGGCGGAATCCTTCCTCAATCCTACCACCACGTCTACTCCGCTTTCATGGAGATTCAGGGCATGGGCATGTCCCTGGCTTCCATATCCGATCACCGCTACTTTTCTTCCATCCAATACTCCCAGATTGCAGTCTCCGTCATAATATTTTCTCACCATAATAAAATCCTCTCTTTCCTTTTTATTTCTATCATTGATACAGCCAGGTTTTCCGGGAATCAAGCTTCCCTGACCCCCCGCTCCAAAGCGGTAATCCCTGTCCTGCACATTTCCAATATCCTGTAAGGTGACAGCACTCTCAAAAATGCATCTATTTTTTCCGGTTCTCCCGTCAGTTCCATAACCATACTGGTCACAGACAGATCTATGATCTTCGCTTTATAAATCTGCGCCACTTCCCGTATGGCTGACCGTTTCTCTTCCGGAGCCTCTACCTTCACCAAAAGAAGTTCCCGTAAAAGACTGTTCTCCTGGCAAAGAGGAAAAATCTCTTTGGTCTCTTCCAGCCTGGCTGTCTGTTTGATAATCTGTTCCAGGGCATCTTTGTCTGCCTGCACCACTGCTGTGATCCTGGAGATCTTCGGGTCATTGGTAGCTGAAACCGTAAGGCTGTCGATGTTAAACCCTCTCCGGCTGAACATAGATGCCACCCTGGTCAGAACTCCCGCATGATTATCCACCAGGATGCTTAATACTTCTCTTGCCATCTATCTTACCTCCTGTCATTTTTCTGTCAGTTCAGCATAATCTCATCTACACTGGCTCCCGCCGGGATCATGGGAAGTACTTTCTCATCTTTTTCTATCCTGCACTCAATCCATACCGGTCCCGATTCTTTCAGAGCCTGCTCCATGGCTGTTTCAAACTCTGCCAGCGTTTCACAATGAAATCCTCTGGCTCCAAACCCTTCCGCTACTTTTACAAAATCTGTCTTTCTGTGAGGGTCCGTGCTGGAATACCGCTTCTCGTAAAAAGTGGTCTGCCACTGTCTTACCATTCCCAGTACCTGGTTATTCATGATGACTGTGATGATGGGCAGCCCGTAACTGACAGCTGTACAGGCTTCATTCATATTCATGTGGAAAGAGCCGTCCCCTGTAATATGGATCACTCTCCGTTTTCCTTCACAGCCTAAGGTTGCCCCGATGGCCGCTCCATACCCATATCCCATGGTCCCCAGCCCTCCGCTTGTCAGAAAACTGCTGGGTTTTACATGGCGGATATACTGGGCTGCCCACATCTGATGCTGGCCTACATCGGTCACATAGACTGCATCCGGCCCCGCCATTTTGCTTAACGTCTGGATCAGCTGATGAGGCCGGATTACCGTATCGTCGTCTACCGGCTGATAATCCGCTTTCTTTTTCTCCTCGATCCACCCCATCCATTTCTCATGCTTTTGCTCCTTCACATATTTCAGCAGGCTTGCCAGAATATCTTTTACATCTCCCACCAGGCTGTAATCCACCTTCACATTTTTATTTACCTCGCTGGGATCGATATCAATATGGACTACTTTTCCGTTCCTGGCAAATTTATTGGTATCCGATGCCACCCGGTCGTCAAACCTGGTCCCCAGAGCCAGCACCAGATCCGCCTGATCCACAGCCAGATTGCTTACCAGCCCTCCATGCATTCCCAAAAGTCCCAGATTATGAGGGTCCTGATAATCCAGCACGCCTGCCGCCATCAGCGTATAAGCTGCCGGAATATCCGCTTTCTGCACCAGTTCATTAAGTGCCTCTCCTCCGCCGGAAGCCGTCACCCCTCCTCCAAAATAAAGCACCGGTCTCTCTGCCTCATTGATCAGTTCTGCCACCTGTCTGATTTCTTCTTCCTCTATTTCCGTCACATAAACAGGGAAAACTGCTTTCTGGGGGACAAATTCACACACGGCAGCCGTTACATTTTTTGGAATATCCACCAGAACAGGGCCTTTCCTGCCGCTCTGGGCAATACGAAATGCATTCCTCAATGTATCCGCCAGTTCTTCCACATTTCTCACCAGAAAATTATGTTTGGTCACCGGCATGGTAATACCTGTGATGAAAACTTCCTGAAAACTGTCTTTGCCGATCAGGTCCGTCCCTACATTACCTGTAATCGCCACCATCGGGATACTGTCCATATAAGCGGTAGCAATCCCTGTTACCAGATTTGTGGCTCCAGGACCACTGGTAGAAAGGACCACTCCTGTTTTCCCCGTCACTCTTGCATATCCGTCTGCCGCATGGGAAGCTCCCTGCTCATGAGCTGTCATGATGTGGCGGATCCGGTCCTGATACCGGTACAAGGCATCATAAATATTTAACACAGCTCCTCCCGGATATCCAAACAGGGTATCGACTCCCTGCTCGATCAGAACTTCTGCAATGATCTCAGCTCCCGTCAATTTCATAGCCTTTCTCTCCTTTCTACCTATTTCAGCACCGCTCCCGTATTAGCACTGCTCACCAGTCTCGCATATCTGCCCAGCCAACCGGAAGTCTCCTTTGGCTCGGGAGCCTTCCATGCCGCTTTTCTTTTCTTCCATTCCTCTTCTTCTATCAGCACGTTCAAACGTCCTGCCGGAATATCGATCCCAATCCTGTCTCCTTCCTGAACAAGAGCAATCTCTCCGCCCTCAGCTGCTTCCGGGCTTACATGACCGATGGAAGCGCCTCTGGAGGCTCCGGAAAATCTGCCGTCTGTGATTAAGGCTACGGATTTATCCAGTCCCATACCTGCCAGAGCACTGGTAGGATTCAGCATCTCTCTCATTCCAGGGCCTCCTTTCGGTCCTTCATAACGGATCACTACCACATCTCCCGGATTGATTTTTCCCTCATAGATAGCCGATATAGCTGCTTCCTCCCCGTCAAATACTCTGGCAGGGCCTTCATGGACCAGCATCTCTTCCGCTACAGCGCTTCTTTTTACCACGCAGCCGTCTTTTGCCATATTCCCCCAGAGGACTGCAATTCCTCCCGTTCTGCTGTAGGGATTATCCATCGGACGAATCGCATTGTGGTCCCGGTTTCTCCCATCTTTTACATTTTCCCACACTGTCTTCCCGGTCACAGTCTTCAGTTCCTGATGGAGCAGGCCCTGCTGCGCCAGCTGTTTCATCACTGTCTGAACGCCACCTGCTTCATAAAGATCCTCCATATGAGTTGGCCCTGCCGGTGCCAGATGGCAGTAATTTGGTGTCTTTGCACTGATCCGGTTAATGGTCTCCAGATCCATGGGAACTCCCGCTTCATTGGCTATTGCCAGCAGATGCAGCACGCTGTTGGTACTGCAGCCAAGTGCCATATCCACAGCCAGGGCATTTTCAAATGCCTGGGGAACCATGATGTCCCTGGGACAGATATGTTTTTCTACCAGTTCCACTGCCTTCATTCCAGCCTGCTTTGCCAGCTGGGTCCTGGCTGCATAGACCGCCGGTATGGTGCCATTTCCAGGAAGAGCCATGCCAATGGCTTCTGACAGGCAGTTCATGCTGTTTGCCGTATACATGCCGGCGCAGCTTCCACAGCCGGGACAGGTATGTTTCGTATAATCATCCAGTTCTTCTTCATCGATCATACCTGCTTTATAGCTGCCCACCGCCTCAAACATCTGGGACAGGCTCACTTTTCTGCCTTTCTGCCGTCCTGCCAGCATTGGTCCACCGCTGACCACAATAGACGGAATATTCAGCCTTGCTGCTGCCATCAGCATAGCCGGTACGATCTTATCACAATTAGGCACCAGGACCAGACCATCAAATCCGTGGGCCTCTGCCATGGTTTCTATGGAATCACAGATCAGTTCCCTGCTGGGAAGGGAATATTTCATCCCTCTGTGTCCCATGGCTATCCCGTCACACACACCGATAGCCGGTACCAGCACCGGCATTCCCCCTGCCATCCGGACTCCATCTTTTGCTGCCTGTGCCAGCTTATCCAGATGGGCATGTCCCGGTACGATCTCGCTGAATGCGCTGACTACCCCGATCAGCGGCCGATCCAGTTCCTCGTCTGTATAACCCAGGGCATAAAATAAACTTCTGTTCGGCCTTCTTTCAGGTCCCCGTTTTACATTGTCACTTCTCATACATTTCCTCCTGTCTCTGCTGACGAAAAAGCAATGCTTTTCAGGCGGCAATAAATCTGTGTAAAAACAAAAAAGCCTTTGTCTCTTTATTTTGTAAGAGACAAAGGCTTTGTTTTCCTCTGCGGTACCACTCTTATTGCCCATCACGTTGAGCCACTCATTCCCTATCTCCCAAGCCGGTTCTACCGGTTCAGTTCAATACGGAAACACGTTAACGGGTGTTAACCGTCCTTTTCTACTCTCCTAAGATTTCGACAGGCTGCTCTAAGGTGATATTCACCAGAATCCGGCACTGCCTTTCACCACCCGGCAGCTCTCTGAAGCCATAATATTCTGACTACTCTTCCTCTTCATCGCTTTTCATTGATTTTATCAATATTTAGTTTAATTATTCCCTATTATACATATCTCCAGAAAAATTGCAACACTTTTTTTATTTTTTTCTACAGCATACTTCGGTAATCCTGTTTCCATTTACGGACAAGTTCAGCAGTTCCTGCACTCCGTTTGATCCGGTCCCGTTCAAACAGCTGGTCCAACTTTAAGATATCTCTGGACTGCGATGCCTGCTCTCTGGCTTTCTCTGCCTCCTTATCCCAGCGTTCTTTCACACCTTCTCCAGCAGCTACAGCCCTGCAAATACCAGACAATTCCAGGGATGGATTAAACTTGGTCAGGAAATACATCTTTTTTACCATATTTTGATCCTTCAAACAGCCATATGCCTGTTCAAAAGCCTGAAAAGCCTTTTCTGTCTGAAACATCCTGGCATAAGCAGCCCCCAGATTGTTCCAGACTCTTCCCCGGAAATTCTCATCTCCCGAAAACTGTATCTCCTCCAACAGACTTTCATAGATCTTAACTGCCTTTCCCATCTGACCTACCTGAAACAGATAATCTGCTTTTTCCTTGGCATACTCCGGCCGGCTCTTTTTACGCAGACTGCTGACCGTCTGACGGTATTGGCTGATTTCCTGGCTGCTGTAATAAAAACACTCTGACAAGATCAGAAATAACAGTTCATCCTGGTTTCCACCTTCCGGAATATCTCTTTCCAATCTGGCTGCTAACGCTCCCATATTCAATTCTTCCCGGACAAACTGCACCAATCCTTCATCAATAAATCCGTCCATCACCAGCAAAGGATGATGGAAGATCACATAGCATAGTTCCTGGGAAGAATGCAGATGAATGTCCAGAGTCTCCATATAGTAGGGCCGCGTAACCGCTTCCTGCCTGCACAATAACAAACTCATATCATAACCTCTTGACGCACAACTGTGTCTGTTGCCGGGAATAATTCCCCAAAACCTTTATCTTTGATCACCACAGCCATGGTATTTTCATCCAGAAAACCAATGGTAACTGAAATTCTGGTAGTCCTGGCCGGACGTTCCGGAAACCCTTCCAATGGGATCCGCACCATTCGTTTCTTTCTCGTATCCAAAGAAGTAATGAAAAAATCCACAAAATCCTGTCCGTCTGTAAGCAGCTCCACACTGGTCTTCGCCTCATACCAGCAATCGCCGGCAGATGCCACCACCATCTGGACCTCTTTATCCTTCTGGCGCACTTCCATAAAAACGGTGGACTTTAAACGCCCCTCACAGATACAGGCAAAAGGATATGCGGTTTTTTCCCGTTCAAAATCAGCCCCATGATACGCAGCACCTTTTGCAAAGATATCAGGTTCTCCATATACCCGTCTCTTGGCACAGAGAAATTTCATAAAATTCTCTGCCCAGTCCAGGTTTGAAAAGCCTTTTCCTGTTAAGAACACAGCCGAAAACAGTTTTTTCTGAAGGAGTTTTTCTCCTGTAGAGCATAAGATCTTATCTGCCATACGGCAGCCGGCACTATTATCCAGAATATCCAGGTTAAATGACTCTTCCATCTCCTGACGGTCAGCCTGAACCACCATTTTCCGTATGCTTCTCTGCGCCTTCAGTTCATGATAAGTCAGGCCTTCCTCCGACAGGTCAAAAAGCCCTACCTGAGTAGCCCACACATCTTTTCTCTGACTCATCACATAATAAACAAAACTTTCCGTATGCCCGATCACATGAAACCGCTGTCTGGATATTTTCAGATAATCCGCACAGTAAAGCAGGGCATCCATCAGTTTTCCTTCTACCCGGTATAAAGCTACTGCTGTCTGGACAATTTTTTCTGTTCCATATTCCTGTTTCGGCAATTCCAGTACCTTTTCCAGGAACTTTCCTAACAGATCCACCGCCTCATACTTTACTCCTTCAATGGTAGCCGTCCCATTCTTCATGACCAGGCTCAGCAGTTTGTCCACTATGATACCTGTCCCGGTAAGGACCAGGCCATAAGCTTCTTTTCCCACAAACCACTCATCCGATTGTTTCTTTTTGCAGATGACTGTGGGAACCGTCCAGGTCTTTTCTTCCTCCAGGCAATTAACTTTTGTGTAAGTGTCACACAGGTCTATGCCAATAACCAGTCCTTCCATCTGTTGCTATCTCCTTCGCCGGTCTACAGCAGATCAAACATCAATTCTGCTGTTCCCGTCTTTATCAAATAATCATTCATTTCCCGTTTCAGACCCTCTTCATCTTTTTTCTCAAGACAAAGTCCCATACGGTTCAGGCTGGAGAATAGGCCATCCCGTCTTGTTTCTCCATTTCCTGCCAGCGACAGAGAAATCTTGCCTGTCCTGCACAATTCCCTGCCCTGTTTCCCTTCATCATAAATCTCATACTCCAAAGTTTCTCCATCAAACAGCACTGCCTGTTTGACAAAAATCCCCTGATAAACCCGCTTCATCTCATCATCATGGAACATTTCTTCTTCCGGCAGCACCCGGCACCGCAACGTCACCCTGGAATCTTTTCTCCCGTTATACTGGATGACCGCCTTGGTCACAATATCCTCAGGAAGCGAAATATGTTTTGCCAGTCTGGGAGTATAAGCAAAAATCAATTTCTCTTTCAGCAGAACAGCCATCATGGAACGGCACAGTTCTTTCTGGTCTTCCGTCAGTTTTCTTACGTTGGCATAATACTTTGTCAATGCCAGCAGATAGACCACCGGGATTTTTTCTTTTTCTGCGTTTCCTTTGATCGTATGCTCCAGATAACCGCAGAGACGTTCTGAAATTTCTCCCCTGTCAAGGAAATAATCCATGCTTTTCATCGTAAAGAAGGCTTTTACCAAAATTTCCGATACCCGTTTTCTTTCCGCATACAATTCAAATACCCGGTCACTGTGTTCCATGGAACTGCAAAACAGCATCTGAGCCAGCAGACGTTCCTCCATATCATAAGTTTCCACCTGCCCGCTTACTCCTGCTTCCAGAATACGGTACATAGTCTCTGTGGTCCCGTTGTAATATTCACAGAGATAATCCAGAAGAACACTGTCCGCTTTTCCACTCATAAAGACATCCAGGGTCATGTTCAAGAGCTTTTCATCTTCTCCAAACAGATTCTGAAGAATCATTTTCTCGCAGAGTTTGCGCAGCAATTCCCTATCCAGGCCTTCCCAGCCATAATTGCGGAGGATATCGCAGGCTTCTGTATAATAACCTCTCTTGATCAGCACGCCGGCTACTCCCAGACGTTCTTCCCTGTCCAGGCTATCCTTGTCCATGCGCAGCAGATATCCCATTCCCCGCTCCATGCCATCAGCAGGGGCATCCAGCCGGTCATAGTAACTGATGATCTGATCTCTTATCACTTTCTGGTACAGAGGGCTCAGAACTTCCTGTTCCAGAAGCTTCTCCAGTGAAGCCACATCCTCTTCTCCTCTCACCCCTCCATCCACGATTTTCCTTACATCAGCCAGCAGAAGCATGGGATGTTCCGGATAAACCACAAAGCAGCGGCTTTCCAGGTCCGGCCGGTTCATTACCCTAGTCTTCAGATAACGCACGTCCATGTAACGATTTCCGAAACCGTCCTGAAAAACAAGAACATATTTGTCCGAAAACAATGGAACATAAGCCACGCCGTTCTGTAAGGCATATGCTTCCTCCCCATTCATCTCTTCCGGACATACGATCACATATTTCATAAGGGGATTTTTACATTCAATCCGGTAGGAACGGAGAATAGACGGTAAAATCCTGGCCACCGGAATATCGATCATATCTTTATAAAGCATATGCTCATAAAGAGTCGCCAGACGTCTGTTCACTTTCCCCTGGAACACCTGCTCCATGGTAAACTTTTCCATATCCCTTTCGTATTCTCTGTATATCTGGCTTTCCGGTTTTAAGTAAGTAAGAATATTCCGGTACAGCTTACTCCTGCTCACCTCATCCAGTTCTTTGGCATAAGAAAAGTACAGGAGTACTTCCTGAGGCATCAGGCTTCCATACTGGTCCGGAAAAGCCTTCAGATAATATTCATACAGCCTTGTCAGGCTGATTCCCTCTTTCAGCCCTTTCTCATACCAGGAAAAAGCCTGAGCCGACGTCTGTTCCCCTTTGATCATCATACAGCAGACTGCCGCCAGTATATTTTCCTTGGGATATACCTCATACAATTCTGTCAACAACCGGCAGAACAGCCGGTTATACCGTCTGGCATTCATAGCCGTCTCAGCTGCTTTATCTGCCAGTGCCTCCTTTACCAACCCTTTTTTCACTCCCAGTCTGAGAGCATGAACCAGAAAGCCGTCTGCTTCCTTCATCAGATTTGGTTCCCCGGAAAGCAAACGGCATACTTCTATGTACAACAGCGGGCTTGCGCAGCCTGCCTGAAAATACTGCCGCATCCGATCAAGCAACACGCCAGGATTGTCATACAGACCTGCGTCCAGTTTCAGCAGCAGGAAAAACAGCATAAAATGTTTTCCTGGTTCTTCCGTATAACTTCTTAACAGCCTGAGCAGAGTTTCCAGTTGTCCCGGCTTTTTTTCCACCATCACAGTCAGGTATTGATAGAAACAATACAATTCCGGATTTTCATGATGAATCTTTGCTATCTGGGGACGGCATTCATTCAAAGCCACTGCTGCCCTGTCCAGCTTTCCCATCATCACGGAGGTTTCTGCCGACAGCAGGTCTACCAGCAGAGCATTCCCCCCGCTGTCCCTCAGTTTCATCAATTCTCCTGCCATCTGTTCGACTAAAGTCCCTGAAGGTTCTTTTCCCGCTTCATAATCCAGACGGGCAGCCAGATATTTTTGAAACTCCTTACGGCGCACGATCCGTTCCAGCCCATGGGCAGCTTCCTGCCCCGGTCCTTCCGCCACAATATACACCCTCGATTCATAGCGGATTCCTTTTACTGTAATACACCCCAGATTCCTGCCGGAATGCATTTTTTCCGGTTTTACCTGATAGATCAATTCATATTTTCCATCTGTAAAATCTTTATCCGTAATCCTGGTCTTGAATACTTCCAGGAAATCTCCATCCACTTCCACGGAAAGCCTGATATATCCCCAGTTCTTTTTGCTGATGGAAAGACTGTCCTCAAACGCTCCTATATGTTCCTGATAGTTGACCGTTTCTTCCTTCAGACTCACTTCTACCGGAGGCTTCATGCTCATGGCCACCATGAACTCTTCCACAGCAGCATCCCGGTCGCCGCTTCCCTTCAGGGCATGATATACCGTTTTCGCCCTCATGTCCTGCATAAACGGAGCGGAAGGAAAATCCTTATACTCAAACAGCCTCCTGGCAAGTTCCATATTTTCCTTCGCTACACGGGCAAAGTCTCCCGGCCTCTTCAACTGAGAAAGCATTCTGGAAGATACGCCGGCTTCCCCCCGGAACACATAAGGCAAGCGGACTTCTCCGCTATTGGTCACCAGGCAAAATTCTCCCCTGATCTCTTCTCCATCATCCAGGTGTTCCGAATCCACTTCATAGACAACACGGCTTCGGAGGCCACCAAAGGAATTATCCGGTATCCGCACTCTGCCATCAGAAGAATATACCAGCCCCTTCACCATCAGATTATTACCGCTGAAAACAAAAAATTCGCCCCGTGCAGCTTCCCCTGCCCGGACCGTTTCCTCGATCACTGCTGGCTTCAGCACACACTCCGGGACTTCTGTATCCACGATCCCCCGTGCAAGCCGGTTAATCCTCTCTCTCATCCTACCACCGTTCCTGTCTCTTTCTGTCCTATTTTGTCTCATATATTCTAGCATATTTCTCCTTGATTTAAAACCCCAAACTTGCTATGATAGAAGAAAAATGGGTACAGATGTGCAAAAGAACATACTGCACGGGATGGAGGAAAATTATGACGACAAATGAAAAAGCTCTTCTGCTTCACAGGGAATGGAAAGGAAAACTGGAAACCGTTTCCAAGGCAAAGGTGGCTTCCAGGGAAGATCTGGCCCTGGCCTACACTCCCGGCGTCGCGGAACCATGCAAAGTCATTGCAGAAAATAAAGAAGAGGCTTACCACTACACCTGGAAAGCCAATACCATTGCTGTAGTCTCTGACGGCAGTGCCGTACTGGGGCTTGGCAATATCGGTCCCTATGCGGCTATGCCGGTAATGGAAGGAAAAGCCGTACTGTTTAAAGAATTCGGAGGAATCAATGCAATTCCCATCTGTCTGGATACTCAGGACACAGAAGAAATCATAAAAACCGTGATTCACCTGGCTCCTGGTTTTGGTGGGATCAATCTGGAAGATATTTCTGCTCCCAGATGCTTTGAAATTGAAGAAAGACTGAAGGAAGCACTGGATATCCCTGTTTTCCATGATGACCAGCACGGCACTGCCATTGTCGTTCTGGCAGGTATCATCAATGCTTTAAAAGTAACTGGGAAATCCAAAGAAGACTGTCAGGTTGTGATCAACGGAGCCGGAAGTGCCGGTATTGCCATTGCCAGGTTGCTTATGTCCTATGGATTCCGGAAATTGATACTCTGTGACCGTGCCGGGATCATCTACAAAGAAATGGAAGGTCTCAACTGGATGCAGGAAAAAATGGCTGATGTCACCAATCTGGAAAAACGTACCGGAACACTGGCTGATGCCATGGCAGGAGCCGATATCTTCATCGGAGTCTCTGCCCCCGGTATCGTGACCAAAGAAATGGTAGCTTCTATGAACCACGATGCCATCTTATTCGCCATGGCCAATCCGGTACCGGAGATTATGCCTGATCTGGCGAAAGAAGCCGGCGCCCGTGTGATTGGAACCGGCCGTTCCGATTTTCCCAACCAGGTAAACAATGTGGTCGTATTCCCAGGTATTTTCAAAGGAGCCCTGGAAGGCCGGGCTACTGCTATTACTGAAGAAATGAAACTGGCAGCTGCCAGAGCCATTGCCGGTCTGGTAAGCGAGGAAGATCTGTCCGAAGACAATATCCTTCCGGAAGCTTTCGACCCGAGAGTTGCTGATGCAGTAAGCCGCGCTGTAAAAGAATACATTTAGGAGCCAATTATGCTGACAGATCCCATTACGCTCTATAAACTGATGATTTTATATATGCTGAAACAGGTAAATTTCCCGCTGACAAATTCCCAGCTTACGAAATTTTTCCTGGAGCACGAATACACCACTTACTTCACCCTTCAGCAGGCCCTGAATGAATTGCTGGAAGCAAATCTTTTAAAAAAAGAGTCCAGTCACAACAGCACCCGTTATGAGATTACAAGAGAAGGAGAAGAAACCCTCTCCTTTTTTGGAAAAAAGATTTCTTCTGCCATTGTGGAAGATATAGACCAGTATTTAAAAGAAAACCGTTTCCGCATGAGAAATGAAGTCAGCACCATTGCTGATTATTATAAAACGGATGGACAGGATTACACCGTCCATTGTGAAGTGCGAGAAGGAAAATCGCCTTTGATCCAGTTAGAACTTTCTGTTCCCGACAAGGAACAGGCAGAAGCCATGTGCAGTAAATGGAAAGACAAAAATCAGGAAATTTATGCGTTTATCATGAAAACGCTGATGAGTATGTCATAGGGGGACGATCATGAAAATCAAATACTATGAAAACTGGGAACGGGAATGGAAACGGCTGAAACGGATGCGTTTTTTCTATATCGTACTGCCCATATTCCTTACTATGCTATCTATACGGATCATTCAGACCTATTTTCATCTGAAAATGGCACAGTTAAAAACAGCTGCTGCTTCCTACGCAGCTTCCAAGCCGCAGCCTGTTCCTTTATCCAAAGAACCTTTTCCCACAGAAACCATAGATACCCCTGTCGTTTCTCGCCCTGTGGATTGCAGGACAGCCGAACCAAAAGAATCTTCCTGCACCGTAACTGAAGAATAACTGGTGTAACGATAATTTCATAGTATACGTTTTATATGCTTCCTTTTAAGTAAACAAAGAATAAAATTTAATACTTATCAGGGAGCTTTTTTTGATACATGAAAACTATAGGAACTTATTCCCTTTTTAATTCTAACAAAACTTTTTCTATTCTTTTATCTTTCATTTTCTGTATTTTAAAAGTCATATAGGCTATAATAATTTTATCTTCAGAGAACTCATCCGGAATGTATCCCAACTTTTCAATCAAAAAACCGGAAAGAGTCTCATAATTTTCGGTTTGAATCTCTAAATTTAATTTGTTATTTAAATTCTGTACTAACATTTTACCATCAATTAAATATTTATTATGTCCTATCATAACCAACTCTGGTGATACCCGATCTACTTCTTCATTAATATCACCTACAATTTCTTCTACCAAATCTTCAATCGTAATGATTCCTGAAAATCCACCGTATTCATCAAGTAAAATAGCCATTCTCTTCTGTTTGTTCTGCATTTCCCTAAACAACTCATTTGCATTTTTATTATCTGGAACAAAGTATGGTTTTTGCAAAAGAGCGTGTATTTCCAGTTCATCTGTGTGTTGTTGTAGCGCAATCATATAATCATTCATATGTAAAATACCAATAATATTATCGATTGTATTTTCATAAATTGGAATTCTAGAATGCCTTGCTTGCAAAATATCAAGCATTTGATCCTGAACAGATTCTTTTATATCCAACGCATAAACTTCTCTCCTGGGAATCATAATATCTTTTGCGCATTTATCATAAAAAGAAAACACGGATTTAATCATTTCACTTTCATGTTCTTCGATTACTCCTGTTATTCTCCCTTTTTCAATCAACTCCCTGATCTCCTCTTCTGAAATATTTTCTTCTGGCTCCCCCTCATTCATGCCTATTAATTTCATAAATCCATTGGTAGCAATAGAAAGTAAACGAATAAAAGGTGACAAAATTTGAGAGATAACATAAATCGGTCTTACTGTAAAAAAGCAAAACTGTTCTGATTTTTGTAGTGCAATCCGTTTTGGAACTAATTCACCGAAAACCAGATTAAAATACATCAATATAATCGTTACAGAAAAAAAGGCAACTGTATCCCCATATGGGATTTGCAGTTCCTTTAACTTTGTACTTAATATCTGCGAGATTCCCGTAGCTGCAGATGCACTTGAAAAAAAACCTGCACAGGTAATCGCCACTTGAATGGTAGATAAAAATTTAGTAGAATCAGTAAACAATGATTTGATTAGAATTGCCTTCTTATTTCCATCATTTGCCAAACTGTTAATCCTATTTTTATTCACAGAAACTACAGCCATCTCAGCACCTGCAAAAAAAGCATTCACTAATGTTAACAGTATTAAAATAAGTACTTGTGTAAAAATTTGTGTTTTTTCCATTTCTGTGTACATAACTTGCCTCCTGTAATAAATCAAATTGTTACCTATTATATCATCGCAAATATCATTGCTCCATATTCTTTTCTGTTAAAAATAATCACCAAAATTAAATTCCAGACAAAAAAACCAACGTTCACTCTGGTTCCAGAATAGAACGTTGGTTTTTTCTTGACTCCAATAAAGTCTTTCGATTCTCTGTGTTTTTCCTAGAAGTAAGATATTCTTTGCTTTTACTTACAGATACGACTCCAGATATTCCCAGATTTCTTCTCTTCCCTGCTTGGTTTCCGCAGAAAACGGGATCAGCACATCTTCTTTTTCCATGCCTAAGGCAGTCCGTATCAGCTTGACCTGTTTGCCAACCTGGCTCCTCTTGATCTTATCCAGTTTTGTTGCAATGATGACCGGATGATAACCATTGTTCACGATCCAGTCATACATCATCTTATCATTTGCTGAAGGCTCATGACGAATATCGATCAGAAGGAACACACACTTCAACATGTTGGAATTCTGAAGATACCTTTCGATCATCTTTCCCCATTTTGCTTTTACTTCTACGGATACTTTTGCATAGCCATACCCTGGAAGGTCCACATAATACAGGCTGTCATTGATCCGATAAAAGTTAATCGTCTGCGTCTTACCTGGCTGGGAAGAAGTTCTTGCCAAAGATTTCCGGTTCATCAGAGCATTGATCAACGATGACTTTCCCACATTGGATTTACCGGCAAATGCAAATTCCGGAAAGCCGTTTTCCGGCAATTTGCTGGTAATCCCGCATACCGTCTCAAGTTCCGCTTTTTTTATGATCATAGCTGTCTCCTCCGTCTTATTTTCCGCTTTCCTGTGCGAACGCTTCCCTTATCACATCTTCCATTTCCTTTACATAGACGATGGAAAGACCTCCGGTGATCTCTTTAGACAGTTCCCCGATATCCGGCCGGTTGGCATAAGGCACCAGTACTTTTTTCATATGGGCCATTTTAGCTGCCAGCACTTTTTCCTTCAGCCCGCCAATCGGCAGGACCCTTCCTCTTAATGTGATCTCTCCTGTCATAGCCACCCTGGCTGACACTTTCGTTTCCGTTACAGCAGACAGCATGGCCGTTGCCATAGTAATTCCTGCGGAAGGTCCGTCCTTTGGCACTGCCCCCTCCGGAATATGGATATGGATATCATGCTTCTCATAATATTTGCTGTCCACACCATAACTGCTGCTGACAGAGCGGACATAGCTGAGGGCCGTCTGTGCGGATTCTTTCATCACATCACCCATCTGTCCTGTAAGCTTCAGGTTCCCCTTGCCAGGCATCACATTCACTTCAATCTGCAGAGTATCGCCTCCTACGCTGGTCCATGCCAATCCGCGGACAATCCCCACTGCATCTTCCGTGCAGGCATCTTCAAAAGATACTCTCTCTTTTCCCAGATATTTTTCCAACTGGGATTCTGTCACTTTCACTGCCCCTGCCTGATTCTCGATCACTTTACGGGCCGCTTTTCTGCAAATATCTCCAATCCTTCTTTCCAGGTTCCGTACACCGGCCTCCCTGGTATAGTTGTGAATGATCTTTTTCAAGGCTTTATCAGAAATCGTAAACTGCCCTTCTTTCAGACCATTTCGTTCCATCTGCTTGGCAACCAGATACTCTCTGGCAATATGGAATTTTTCATTTTCCGTATAGCTGTTGATCTCTATGATTTCCATTCTGTCCAAAAGAGGTCCTGGAATCGTAGCCGTGGTATTGGCAGTCGCAATGAAAAATACATGAGACAGGTCGATCGGTGTTTCCACATAATGGTCACGGAATTTCACATTCTGTTCCCCGTCAAGGACTTCCAGCAATGCCGAAGACGTATCCCCTTTATAATCACTGCTAACTTTATCAATCTCATCCAGAAGCATAAGAGGATTCGCCACTCCGGCCTGCCTCAGGCCATCTACAAACCGCCCTGGCATAGCCCCCACATACGTTTTTCTATGGCCTCTTATTTCCGCTTCATCTCTGACGCCACCCAGGCTGATTCGCACATATTTTTTATTCAATGCCCTGGCTACTGACCTGGCAATGGAGGTTTTTCCCGTTCCAGGCGGCCCGACCAGGCACAAAATAGTACTGCCCTGTTTCTTGGTCAGGGTCCGGACAGCCAGGTATTCCAGAATCCTCTCCTTCACTTTGTCAAGTCCGTAGTGGTCATGATTCAGGATTGCTTCCGCCTGTTTCAGGTCCTGGTTATCCCGGGACATTTTATTCCATGGCAGTTCCAATAACGTTTCCAGATAAGTCCGGAGTACATTGGCTTCCTGGCTGCCGCTTGGCATACTGCGGAAACGGCTGATTTCCTTAGCAATCTTCTCCTTAGTCTCTTTATCCGCCTTCAACTGCTCCAGCTGGCGCTGAAATTCATCCCCTTCTGTTCCAGGACTGTCCTCTCCCAGTTCCTCCCGGATTACCCGAAGCTGTTCCCGTAAAATATAATCTCTCTGATTCTTATCAATGGCTTCTTTCACCTTCATCTGAAATTCCCGTTTGATCCTCATCACAGAAATTTCATCCATCAACGCTTTCACAGATTTCTCATACTTTTCTTCCAGTGTCATACATTCCAGGATCTGCTGGCGGGCTTTGTAGTCAAACGGAAGCAGCACCGCAGTCTCACCCAACAAACGGTCCAGCTGGGTGATTCCCATAAGAGACGGAATCGCCTCTTTCCCGGCACGCTGGTTTTCCCGTCCATACTCTTCCAGTTTTTCCTTCAGCACCCGAACCATAGCTTCTTCTGTCAGATAGTCCAGGCTGCTTTCCTCCATAGGCAATGTCTGTATCTCCCCTACCAGCATAGGTTCCTCAGAATCCAGGCAAAGCAGTTCTCCTCTTTCGATTCCCTCCACCATGACCCGAATTACTCCCCCTGGCATTTTCACCAACTGCTTTACCAGTGAGATTGTCCCAATGGGATACAGCTGTTCCAGGGAAGGTGTCTCTTCCTCCGGGTCTTTCTGTGCCGTCAGGAAAATCTTCTGGTCTGCTACCATGGCCTTTTCCACTGCCTTTACAGATTTTTCCCGGCTTACATCAAAATGTATTGTCATACCTGGAAGAACCGTCAATCCTCTGAGTGCTGTCACCGGCATAGTCACGATTCTTTCTTCCACGTCATCTCCTCCTTCTGTATCCATACCATCATACAGAAAATGGGAGCGCTGCTCCCATTTTTCATGTTTTCTTTGTTTCCGCTTATGCAATTTCTCCAGTTTTATCTTTTTTGAGCCGCTGGCCAAATCCTTTTTTCGGCACTGCCGTATCCCGATACACGATATCAGGGCCACTGTTGCCTTCTACGGTATCTTTGGAGATGGTGCAGATGCCGATAGTATTATCAGATGGAATCTCATACATCATATCCATCATCACATTCTCCATAATGGACCTCAGACCTCTGGCCCCTGTCTTTCTTTCTACCGCCAGATCCGCAATCTTCTCCAGGGCTTCATCCGTAAACTCCAGTTTCACATCGTCCAGTTCAAACAGTTTCTGATACTGTTTGGTCAGCGCATTCTTCGGTTCTTTCAAGATACGCACCAGGGCGCTTCTGTCCAGAAGATTCAGAGATACCGTCACCGGTACACGTCCGATAAATTCAGGAATCAAACCGAATTTCGTCAGGTCTTCGGGAAGGACCTGTTTCAGCAGCTGGTCGACATCCATCGTATTTTTATCTACGATTTCTGCATTAAAACCGATGGAACTGGTACTGATCCTGCGTTCCACAATCTTTTCCAGGCCATCAAAAGCTCCTCCGCAGATAAACAGGATATTCGTAGTGTCAATCTGCAGCAGTTCCTGATGAGGGTGCTTTCTTCCTCCCTGAGGAGGAACACTGGCTACCGTGCCTTCCAGAATTTTAAGCAGAGCCTGCTGTACTCCTTCTCCCGACACATCCCTGGTAATGGATACATTCTCTGATTTCTTTGTAATCTTATCAATCTCATCAATGTAAATGATGCCATATTCTGCACGGCTGATGTCATAATCTGCTGCCTGAATCAGCTTCAGCAGAATATTCTCCACATCTTCTCCCACATATCCTGCTTCTGTCAGTGCCGTAGCGTCTGCGATAGCAAACGGCACATTCAGGATTTTCGCCAGGGTCTGAGCCAGATACGTTTTTCCGGAACCGGTAGGTCCCAGCATCAGGATATTACTTTTCTGAACATCCACGTCCATATTTTTTCTGGAAGTTACTCTCTTATAATGGTTGTAAACTGCCACAGAAAGAACTTTTTTCGCATCATCCTGGCCAATCACATATTCGTCCAGAAATGCCTTGATTTCCTTAGGCTTCATCAGATTGATCCCACTGGCATCAAAAGCTTCTTCTTCCTGATTTTCCAGCTCTTCTTCCAGAATTTCCGCACATAAGTCGATACACTCATCACAGATATATACATTTCCGGAACCGGCTATCAGTTTTCTCACCTGGTCCTGGCTCTTTCCGCAAAAAGAACAGCGTATTTTATCGTCTGTCCTGACTGGCATACCTTACTACCTCGCTTCTTTTCAATATTCATTCACAGCGTTTTCTATCTGCTTGTGATCACCCGATCAACCAGGCCATAAGCCATGGCTTCCTCTGCTGTCATGTAATGGTCTCTCTCCGTATCTCTGGCAATGACCTCATATGGCTGTCCCGTATTGGCTGCCAGAATCTCATTTAGTTTTTTCTTGGTCTGAAGAATCTTTTCGGCCACGATCTGAATCTCTGTCGCCTGTCCCTGGGCACCGCCAGAAGGCTGATGGATCATCACTTCCGCATTCGGCAGAGCCAGCCTTTTTCCCTTGGTTCCTCCTGCCAGAAGAAATGCTCCCATGCTGGCAGCCATTCCGATACAGATCGTAGATACATCGCACTTAATATAATTCATAGTATCGTAAATCGCCATTCCTGCTGTTACCGAGCCTCCAGGACTGTTGATATACAGACTGATATCCTTCCCCGGATCTTCGGATTCCAGGAACAAAAGCTGTGCCACGATCAGACTGGCAGACACATCGGTCACTTCTTCCCCAAGAAAAATAATCCGGTCTTTTAAAAGCCTGGAATAAATATCATAAGAACGTTCTCCACGGCTGGTGGATTCAATGACGTAAGGCACTAAGCTCATTTCATTACCTCCTATTAAGCGAAAAGGCTGCCACAACGCACCTGTTTGCGGCAGCCTGATGAATACTTCTATTTAAGATTATACTAATTTTGCCTCAGCTACCAGGAAATCTACTGCTTCCTGTACAGCCAGGTCTTCCTTCATGCTGGCAATCTCTGCTTCACCCATAAAGCCTTTGATCTTATCAGCTTCCATTTTGTAAGCTTCTGCCATCTTAGCAATCTCTGCATCTACTTTCTCGTCAGAAATCTGGATGTTCTCTGCCTTTGCCACAGCTTCCAGAACCAGTCTGGTCTCAATTCTCTTCACTGCCTGAGGACGCATCTGCTCTTTCAGCTTATCCATGGTCATACCGGTATACTGCATATACTGGTCCAGAGACAGTCCCTGGCTCTGCATTCTGCGGGCATAGTCGTTGACCATGTTATCAACCTGGGATTCTACCATGGCATCCGGAATCTCCATGGAAGCATTCTTTACCACTGCCTCCACTACCTTATTCTCGTTGTCGGTAGCAGCCTGTTTCTCTTTGGTCTCTAAGAGTTTTGCCCTGATATCTGCCTTATATTCATCCAATGTTTCAAATTCAGAAACTTCTCCTGCAAATTCATCATTCAGTTCCGGAAGTTCTTTAAATTTGATTTCTTTGATTTTTACCTTAAATACTGCAGGTTTTCCTGCCAGCTCTGCTGCATGGTATTCTGCCGGGAAGTTCACATTCACTTCGCATTCTTCCCCAAGATTTTTTCCGATCAGCTGCTCTTCAAAGGTATCGATAAATGTATGGGAACCAATAGTCAGAGGATAATCATCACTCTGTCCGCCCTCAAATCTCTTTCCATCTACATAACCGTCAAAGTCGATCACTACCTGGTCGCCATCTGCTACCGGTCTGTCTTCAATGGTAACCAGTCTGGAATTCTGTTCCTGAACTCTCTTCAGTTCTCTCTCTACATCTTCGTCTGTTACTTCTGCAACTGTCTTTTCTACTTCCAGGCCCTTGTATTCACCTAAAGTTACTTCCGGCTTTACTGCTACCTCTGCTGTATAAATGAAAGCTTTGCCTTTCTCCATCTGCACCAGAGTAATGTCAGGTCTGGATACGATATCCAGTCCGCTTTCTTTTGCAGCTGCTTCATAAGATGGAGCGATCACTTCATTTGCGGCATCTTCATAGAATACCTCTGCTCCGTACATCTTCTCAATCATAGCCTGCGGAACTTTTCCCCTGCGGAATCCAGGCACATTAAATCTGCTTTTATTCTTATTATAGGCACTGGTAATCGCTGCCGCAAACTCCTCTGCCGGCACTTCCACAGTCAGTTTCGCCATGTTTTTTTCTAATTTTTCTACTTGTAAACTCATCTCGTGGGTTCCTCCTTAACATTCGCAGAACGCCTTCCAAATGGGCGTTACGCTTCAAGTTAGCATTATATCATACTGACTTATAAAATATCAATAGGTATTTACTATTTTTCCCGGAAATAAGCCAGATTTTACTACTTTTTTCATTCCTCAAGCCAGAGTGCCCTGCTCTTGTCATAAAAAGGGATTTTCTCCTCTTCAAACTGCAAGTTGTGTATACTTATTCTATGATAGCATACACTGGAAGTTCTTTAACCATCTCAAATTGACTTGCAATTTGCTCAAAACCGATCGAAGACAGCATTTCCATTACAGAGCAATAGGATGTATCTATATTTTTGGCAATAACTGCTTCGTAGTTGCACACTACATATTTCAGTACTTCTTCCAAATCAAAGATATTATAATAGCCTAATTCTACCACATTTCCATTCTCAGCATCGTACACACAGAAAGCAGTGATCCTACTGTTTTTTTCAAAGTAAGCCACATGATACAAACTTGGATTTCTCTTAATGACACTATATGAATGTTCATAAGAAGGAGCAACCAGCACGAGGCCGTTTACACCCGAAAAATCAAATTCTGCCAATCCCACAGTTTGAATACTCTTATTATTACTTGCTTCCGGTATTTTCGTACTCTGCATAACTGACGTTCTGTAAAAGCATACAGGCCAGAAAAAACACCTTTCCCTCTATATTCCGGAATAACACCTGTCCCTGCATCGAAAGCTGCCAGTTCACCATTATAGATATTGGAGGAATTGAGAATAAATCCCACCATATCATCCCCTGAATAAGCGCAAAAAGACAACGTTTTGTTTATATTATCTGCCTGAAAAAACCTTTGTAAAGTATCTTTCGTGAAATGAATCGGTTTGGCATAATCCGAAAATGCCATATTTATACATTCCACTATTTCTTCAATCTGAACCTGGCTCAATACGGTATATCTCATAACCCCTCCATAATCATATCTGATCTGCCACCCAAACTGAACTTTATCGATGGACAGAGTATAAAAAATGTACTCTATCCCCAAAACCATTAGAAACATACAAGACTTCCTAGATATGGAAAAAACCTCTAAACACCGGATTTCCGGTATTTAAAGGTTTTTCCAAATCCATTATACCTGATCGTACTGGATAGATGCTTTGATCTTTGCTGCCGTTTCCCTGGAATCCAATATTCCCAACAGTTCCAGACCCAGGTCCAGGGCATATCCCAGTCCTCTGGCTGTTGTTACCATTCCGTCTGTAACAACTCCCTGACGGGTATACTCTGCTCCTGTCAGCTTCTCTTCAAATCCTGGGAAACAGGTAGCGGTCTTTCCTTCCAGAATACCAATGCCTCCCAGTACGGAAGGACCTGCACAGATTGCTGCCAGTCTTTTCCCATTCTCATAAGCCATTTTCAGATTGCTGCAAAGCGGTTCGCAGGCAGCCAGATTAGTGGTTCCCGGAAGTCCTCCTGGCAAAAAGAAAACATCTCCTGCCTCCCAGTCCACATCTGCCAGCATACAATCTGCTTTTACCGTAATATTGTGGGAACTGACAACCTCCAGACTGTCCGTTACTGATACCAGTTTTACTTCTACTCCGCCTCTGATCAGCACATCTGCCACTGACAGACACTCTACCTCTTCAAATCCAGTTGCCATAAACGCATATACTCTTGCCATAATAGTCTCCTTTCACTTTTCTATCTTTGAGTATAGTAAACCTTGAAAAAAAAATCAACGTCTGCTACCATGGTTATCAGAAAAAGCCGACAGAAAGGATTATCACTTATGGAAATAGAAAGAAAATACCTGGTCTCTCATCTTCCGGAAGCTTATACTTCTTTTCCCTTCCATTCTATCGAACAGGCATATCTTTGCACAGAGCCGGTGGTCCGTATCAGACGTGAGGATCATGAATATTATCTGACCTACAAATCAAAAGGTCTTCTGGCCCGGGAAGAATACAACCTTCCTCTTACCGGCGAAGCTTACAGACATCTTCTTACAAAAGCCGACGGAAATATCCTGACCAAAAAACGATACCTGATTCCCCTGAAAAGTCAGAATCTGACTGTAGAACTGGACATTTTTGAAGGCAAATTTTCCGGTCTTATTCTGGCCGAAGTGGAATTTCCTGATCTGGAATCTGCTAATAACTTTCAGCCCCCGGAATGGTTCGGCGAAGATGTGACCTTTTCCGGAGATTATCAGAATAGCCGTTTAAGCCGTATGCCTTAACCGCTGCTTATCCCTTATTTAATAATCCCAGGACAACCGTTAAGATCAGCAGAATTACCATCACCGCGATAAAAATATCCATAGTCCTCACAGAAAATGGTATTTTATCATAAAGACGTTCTTTTAAATTTTTATCTCTATCTTCTTCCTTCATAAGTATTCTCCTTACCGTACTTTTGTTCCGTGATCATTATATCACAGGCATAAGCCATAAAGCAACGATCCGGATCAGGAAGAATCCACACTCAAACACTATGAAATAGGAGATTGTTACCTTCTGATGAAACTATTACGTCGTATCATATTCAGTATCTTTCTTGTACTGATTGCCAACAGCGGCCTGATCTTTCTACATTCCCATGCCTTTTCGTGGATATGGAAAGCAGCTGCATTCACCCTGTTTTTATTGATCAATCTGTTTCCTTTAAACCCTCCTAACGCCACCAGGCAGATTCGGATATTATCAGCCGGCAGTGAACTGTTGAAACTATTCTGTATCAGCGCCGGTATGACAGCAGTCATTCAGCTGGCAGTCATAACAACGCTTTTTATAAAGTTTTATACAGGATTAGCGAATATGCCGCTCCATACCTTACTGACCATATCCATCCTGTCTATCCTCTGGGCCTTTTTCTGCGAAGCAGGTATCTTCTGGAACGGTATGATCCGGGTATACCTTACATCTGTGCAGTTGGGAATCAGGCACCGGCTTCTGGCCGCACTGTGCGGATGGATACCCATTCTTAATCTCTGGTATTTACATAAGATCATTGTCTGCATAGACTTGGAAGTGGAAATGGAAACAGAAAAATACGAATTAAGCAAAATTCGGGCAGAAAGTGAAATCTGCAAAACAAAATATCCTCTTCTTCTGGTACATGGAGTATTCTTTCGTGATTTTCGCTATCTCAATTACTGGGGGCGTATCCCAAAAGAACTTCAGCGCAACGGAGCCAGAATCTTTTATGGGCAGCAGCAGTCCGCTGCTTCTGTGGAAGACTGCGGCGCTGAATTAGCCGCACGGATCAAAGAAATCGTGAATAAAACCGGATGCGGGAAAGTGAATATCATTGCCCACTCCAAAGGCGGACTGGACAGCCGTGCCGCAATCTCACACTATGGAGCCGCCCCTTACGTTGCATCTTTGACAACGATCAATACTCCCCACCGGGGCTGCATATTTGCGGAGTATCTGTTAAAAAAGATTCCGCCAAAAGCACAAGAAAGGGTAGCCCAAGCCTATAATACGGCTTTACACCAATTCGGTGATCCTGATCCTGACTTTATGACGGCAGTCTCAGATTTGACAGAAACTGCCTGCATAAAACGCAACGCTCAAACCCCGGATGTCCCTGGTATCCGGTATGAAAGTATCATGTCCTACTGTAATAATGCCCGCAGCGGAAAATTTCCATTAAACATTTCCTATCCACTGGTAAATCATTTTGATGGAAAAAACGATGGCCTCGTATCCGTAGAGTCTGCACAGTGGGGCAGCCGCTTTACGCTGCTGGAACCAACCGGAAGACGCGGTATTTCTCACGGAGATATGATCGATCTGAATCGGGAAAACATTCCAGGCTTTGATGTACGGGAATTCTATGTGCAGACAGTAGCACGTCTGAAAGAGCTGGGACTGTGAATGTTCTTATCTTGTAACAAAAAATGCTGCCGCATTTGAATGCGGCAGCATTTTTATTATGTATGAAACAACGATTATTTCTTTGCAATATACTTTCTGATATCCAGTGCGATAGCCACTACGATAACGATACCCTGTGCAATATACTGATAGTTGGGGTCGATACCAAGGAACTGAAGGCTGGTCTTCAAAAGTTCAAATACAAGCACACCGATCAGGACACCGGACACACGTCCAATACCACCGTTTACAGATACACCACCAATGGTACATGCTGCAATTGCTTCCAGCTCGTATCCATTACCTAAGTTTACGGATACACCACCGGATTTTGCACCTAACAGGAATCCTGCGATTGCATACATAGCAGCAGCTGTCATATAGATGATGATCTTGGTTTTCTTCACGTTAACACCTGCTACCTCTGCAGCTGCTTCGTTTCCACCGATGGCATACATATATTTACCATGACGGGTATAGTTATAAATGAACCAGATGATCAGGCCAAGGACTACGGCTATAATAAACAGATAAGGGATCACTCCAAACAATTTTCCGTTTGCGATTACGGTGTAATCAGAACGATAACCACCAATCGGTACAGACTTGGTATATACCAGGTTAATACCATAGATGATCAGCTGCATACCCAGGGTTCCGATAAATGCAGGTACACTTAAATAAGCAACTACAATACCATTGATCAGACCAAATACACAGCAGATAGCGATACAGATCAGAAGTACCAGCCATACATTCAGTTCCGGCCAGTTTTTCGTCAGTTCAAAACGTCCGCTGTAATCCGCTTTCTGAAGCATGGTACCTGCCAGACAGGCAGCAAGGCCTACGGCACGTCCAGCAGACAGGTCAGTACCTTTTGTGATCAGACAGCCGGAAACACCCAGGGCAATGATAAAACGACAAGCTACGTTAATGGAAATATTGGAAAAGTTACTTCCGCTAAAGAAGTTATCTTTTGTAAGTCCTACATAGAGAACCATCAGAAGCAGTACGATGATGATTCCGTTATTGATCAAAATGTCTTTTACATTGATTGTTTTCTTATTCATTACATCTTCCTCCTATCAGAACTGGGTTGCAAAGCTCATGATCTTCTCCTGAGTTGCTTCTTCACCTGCTAATTCGCCAGTAATCCGTCCATTACACATAACGCAGATGCGGTTTGACATACCGATAAGCTCCGGCATTTCAGAAGAAATCATAATAATTCCTTTTCCCTGTTTTGCCAGCTCGATCATAATCTGATAGATCTCATATTTTGCTCCTACGTCAATACCGCGAGTCGGCTCATCCATGATCAGAATATCCGGATCGTTTGCCAACCACCTGGAAATCAGTACTTTCTGCTGGTTACCACCTGACAAAGACTGAATCCTGGTTTTACTGCTTGGAGTCTTGATGCTTAACTTTGCTACATTCTCTTTGACAAGATTTTCTACCTTACCCTTGTTGATCTTGATGCCATATTCCAGATACTGATCCAGAGACGAAATGGACACGTTATCTGCAATAGACAAACAGCCAAGGATACCGGTTCCACGGCGGTCTTCCGTGATCATTCCGATACCGCCCCGGATAGCGTCCTGGGGACGTTTAATATTCATTTTCTTGCCTTTGATATAAATTTCACCGGCTTTTATATGGCGCATACCAAAAACAGCTTCCATAAGTTCTGTTCTCTGAGCACCTACCAGTCCTCCGAATCCCAGTATCTCTCCTCTCCTCAGCTGGAAAGAGCAATCCTGGAAAGAACGGTCATGGATACTGGAAAGTCCCTTTACTTCCAGTAATACTTCTCCTGCCTTTGTATCATTCTTCGGCGGATAGATGTTAGTCAATTCACGACCTACCATCTGTTTTACAATTTCATCATCACTGATTTCATCCATGCTCCAGGAACCTACATAAGTACCATCTCGCATGATCGTGATCTCATCACAGATTTCGCGGATTTCCGCCATTTTATGTGAAATATAGATCAAGGAAACCCCTCTGGATTTCAAGTCCCTGATAATCCGGAACAATGCCTCAACTTCATTATCTGTCAGAGAAGAGGTTGGCTCATCCAAAATTACAACTCTGGCTTGCAGGGATACTGCTTTTGCAATTTCTACAGACTGCATCTGAGCAATGGACATGGTTCCCAGTTTTGCCTTAGGATTATAAGGCATCTTTACATCATTCAGCCATTTTTCCGTTTCCTCAAACATTTTCTTGTGATCCACAACCTTAAAAGGTCCGAAGTTCTTTGTCGGATAACGGCCTGCATACATATTTTCTGCAACAGTCCTCTCCGGAATCGGCTGAAGTTCCTGGTGCACCATAGCCAATCCTTTATGAAGTGCCTCATCAGGATTATGGATTTCTACCTTTTCTCCATCCAGGTAGACCTCTCCTTCGTCCATGTGATAAATACCAAACAGGCATTTCATCAAGGTTGATTTTCCAGCACCATTCTCTCCCATGAGAGCATGTACCGTACCTGGACGTACCTTCAGGTTAATACCGTCCAGAGCTTTTACGCCAGGGAAACTTTTTGACACCCCGCGCATTTCCAATCTGTACTCTGCCATCCCATTCTCTCCTTTCATAATAATCGGGTGTGCCAGCTCGACACACCCGATGCACTTCTCATACCTTGTCAGACAGGATTATTTTACCATTTCAAGGATTTCTGCTGCGTTCTCTGTGGTAACTTTTACATAGTCAACCATGTTTACATAATTAACTTCCTCGCCGTTTACGAAGCTCAGTGCAAGGTCAGCTGCGGAATGAGACTGTCCGATAAAGTCGTTAAATACAGTACCGGTGAACTTGTTATTCTGGATCAGTTCTACAACCTCTGCCAGAGCGTCAACACCTACTACATAGATATCTTCATTTACAGTTCTGCCAGCTGCATCAATTGCCTGGATTGCGCCAAGAGCCATAGCGTCGTTGTTGGAGAAGATTACATCTACATCAGCACCGAACTGTGTCAGAGCGTTTGCTGCAATCTCCTGGCCTTTGGTCTGATCCCAGTCACCACGCTGGATAACCAGCTGTTCAACCTGAGCGCCTGCATCCTGCAGAGCTTTTACAGAGTTCTCAGTTCTGTACTGAGCATCTACGTTCTCCGGGTCACCCTGGATCATAACATATTTTACAACACCATCGCCGTTTGCATCACCCATGTTTTCCTGAGCTGCAATGATTTCACCCTGGTAAGTACCAGACTGTCTTGCATCAGCACCAACATAGGTAGCTTTGATTCCTTCATCAACCCATCTCTGCTCTTCTTCAGCATCTGGCTCACGGTTGATATAAACAACAGGAATACCAGCTTCATGGCAAAGATTTGTTACATCCGGTGCAGAAGAAGCCTGTACCAGGTTCAGGATCATAACATCAACACCAGCAGTGATGAAGTTTCTGATCTGGTTCATCTGCTCTGCCTGGTCATTCTTACCATCCTGCATCATGATGTTGCTCTCAGATAATCCCAGTTCATTTACCAGATAATCCTGCAGTTCGTTACGATATAAGGTCATGAAGTTATCAGCGTACTGATAAATAGAAATACCAACTTTGATCTCAGACGGATCTTTGCCAGTTGCCTCTGCTGCTTCTGTCACTGCTTCAGAAGCCTCGCTTGCTGCTTCTGTTGCCTCAGTTGCTGCTTCTGTTGCAGCTGCTGTAGTCTCCTCAGCTCCGCCACCACAGGCTGTCAAAGAAAAAGCCATACAAGATGCCAGTGCAACTGCTGTTGCTTTCTTAAATAATCTCATGTTTGTTTCCTCCCTTATTTTGATTAGGCACTTTGTCCTATCGACGTTCACAGTATATCATGGGTTTGTGCACTTTTCTATATGATTTTTTTCGATTCACCTATGATTTTATTTACTATTCGGTATTTTTTTAATCCATTCCCTTCTATCGACATTTTTTTAATAAATTTTACACAAAAGCCCCTTTAAAAGTCTTTTGCTGTTACAGCTTTCTGAGGGCTGCGGTAATATTTCCCTCCTTCCAGTTCCACCGTCTCTTCTACAGAATCCCCATATGCCAGACACCTGGCGATATCAAAGATCGTACCGGCATAAGACTCAATGTCCTGATTTACCGTTCCCATAAGTTTTCCTTCTTCTACTGCCTCCAGAGCCGCAGGCGTGGCATCGATTCCCACTACTTTAATATCTTTCATCACGCCTGAACGTTCCATCGCTTCGATAGCTCCCAACGCCATCTCATCATTATTACTGATCACCAGTTCAATTTCATCCGGATACTGTTTCAGCCACTGTTCCATAAACGCAGAGGCCTGGCTCCTGTCCCAGTTGGCAATTCCGCCTGTGACTTTTTCAATGGGTACCTGCCTGTCTTTCAGGGTCTGGATAGACCATTCTGTCCGTACCAGAGAATCCTGGTGATTGCTCTCCCCTTCCAGAAGGACATATTTCACCACTCCATCTCCGTTCAGATCCAGGCTTCCGGGATTTTCATCATAAGCATCTGCCAGTATGGTTCCCTGGATCACCGCTGATTCTTTTGCATCGGCTCCCACGTAATAGAGTTTGTCCCACCTGTCCATATCCTCTTCCACCGGCTCCCGGTTAAAAAATACCACAGGTACATCAGCAGCCATTGCCTTGTCCACAATATTGCTGGCTGCGGACCGGTCCACCATATTGATGCACAGGGCGTCACAGCCCAGAGAAATAAATCTGTCCACCTGACTGTTCTGGATACTCTGATTTTCTTTTGCATCCATAATATCCAAAATTACTTTTTTCCCTGTCTGGCGTTCATACTCTTTCACCTGTTCTTCCAGTTCCGTGCGCAGAGTCGTCACAAAAGCATCTTCCCAACGGTATACGCTTACTCCAAGCCGAATGGAATCCTTCATCTCCGATTCCCCCTTCTCAGCCCTGGTCCACAGTACTGTAATCCCTGCGATCATTCCGAAAATCGCCAGCAGAGAGATAGTCCCCATATACAACTTCCCACGTTTTCTCATAATCCTTCCCCCTGTTTTATTCCATAGGATATAGCATTCTCTCATATTCTCTGGATCTCATATTTTCTCTGGTAATATAATAGGAATCCAGCTTCACATTTTCTTTCAGATTGGGAATGCCTATCGCCTCCACTGCCTTCTGGATACTGAGATATCCGCTAAGATACTGATTCTGGGTGATCAGGCCATCGATAATCCCGGACTCCAGACTGTTGAGCAGGGATGTGGTACTCCCCACGCCATACACTCCCTCCACATGGAGACGATATCCTTCATTTACTTTAAAAATATCCGAAATTTCCGTCAGACTTTCCCGGTCAAGAGCGATCAGTGCCACCTTCTGGGTTGTGGCCGGGTATACCATGCTTTCTATGACAGACCGAAAATCCTGACCTTCCGATTTTTCCTTGACTATGTATTCAGCCCCTGCCTCTTCCAATACATTCTTTACGCCATCAAAGACCAGCTGACTGTTGCCCCATGAAAAATCCTGAGCAAACAGATAATACACCACTTCGCTTCCTAATTCCTGCTGCGCCTCTCCCGCCAACATTCTTCCAGCTTCATAACAATCCGTATAGATATTGGAATTTACCGAATCTCCAAATGTTCCCGAACCTACTGCTATGATCGGTGTGCTCCATTTCTTTTCCCCAAATTCCTTTTCCACCGCTTCCCTGTTAACCGGCACGATCACCACTGCTTCTGCCTGGTCATTGATTTCTCTTTTTACCAGTTCTATCTGCTGGCTGCTGTTATCCTCCTCATAAAGAGTAATATAACTGGTATCCACATGATATTCTCTTGCAGCCTGCTCTACCCCTTTCTTAAAATTCTGATAATAACTGTCATTCACATCATCTAAAATAATGGATACCCGGTGGATCTGAACCTTTTTTTCCTTAATGATCAGGTTTGTGGATGATGCCAGGTATAAGAACACAAGCACACAGACAGCCAGTCCCCATAATATTTTTTCTTTTCCAGACATCATTTTCCTTCCTTCTTCAAAATTTCACTGTAAGGAATGGCCGGCAGATGGATAATCACATCCGTTCCCTCATCTGGCTCCGACTGTATCCGTACACCATAACTTTCTCCAAAATACAGATGCACTCTCTCATTCACATTGCGGACACCAATCCCGGAACCTCTTTTAGACGCCACATGACTCCCGTCTTTAAACAGATTTTCCACCTGATCTTCTGTCATTCCAAGACCATTATCACTTACTTTCAGATACAGATCATCTTCTTCTCTCCATACCTGTATCTGTATCTCTCCGTCTCCATCCATAAATTCCATTCCATGATAAATGGCATTTTCCACCATCGGCTGCAGCATCAGCTTCAAACTTGCCAGTTCCATAACCTCATCTTCCGCCTGAATGGTATAAGTAAATTTATTTTTAAAACGCATCTGCTGGATCATCAGATAATTCCTTACATGCTCCAACTCATCTTTTACGGTGATGATACTCTTTCCCTTGCTCAGGCTGATACGGAAAAAACGTGCCAGCGCTGTGACTACACGCACAGCATCTGACTTCTTCTCATTTTCTATCATCCAGACAATGATATCCAGTGTATTATACAAAAAATGCGGATTAATCTGGGATTGAAGCGTATCAAACTCGCTTTTCCGTTTCGATTCGTGCTCCTGCTCAATATCCCGCATCAGCTGTTTGATCCTCAGGGCCATTCTCTGAATGGAACCTCCCAGATGCCGGATTTCATAAGAACCTCCCACATAAACCGGAGTGTCCAGGTCCCCTTTTTCCAGTTTGCTGACGCTTTTTTCCAGTTCTTTAATAGGGTCTGTGATCCTGGAAGAAATATAAGCGTTGATCATAGCCAGTACCAGCAAAAATAGCAGTACGATAAAGACGGCAAACAGACGGGTCTTCAAAGTATTCAGAGTCAGGCTTCCTACAGGAGTGACACCTACCGCTTTCCATCCGGTGTACCCAATCGATTTTACTGTAGTGATCCGCTCTTCTCCGTCAAACTTTTCCTGATAACTGCCTTCCTGATAACCAGCTACTCTCAGATTATCTTCCTGTACCAGACCGGCATCAATGAGCTGGGCTTTCGGATGGCAGATAATCTCCCCATCGCCGCTCATCAGATACAGATATCCGTCTTCTCCTATGGATACTTCTCCCATGGCCTGTTCCAGGCTGTCATATCTCACATCGATCAACAGAACCCCCTGGGTTGTAAAAGGCCCTTCCGTGATTTCCACAGCTCTGGATACGGAAATCACCCACTTATACTGGCCTTCGCTCCCTTCAAATAAATATTGGACATGAGGCATGGAAAACTGCATGATCTCCGGGCGTTCCAAAGTCTCTGTAAACCAGGTTTCCTGTTCAATATCCGTATAGGAATTCATCCTGGCCGCCGGAACCGCCTCTATCATTTCTCCGTCTTTTGTAAAAAGTGCAATATTTTCTACCAGATCCTTATTATTATCATAGAGCAGAATAAGGTCCTGGTTAATGGATTCCTGGGAAATATCTGAATTCTTGATCACCCCATAGTAAATGGAATCCGACAGTTTCATCACGCTCCGTAAAAATCCTTCCACGGAACGGCTCACCTGGTCCACCATACTCCGGCTTTCTGTTTCCATGGTTGCGGAAAGCTGGGAAGTAAATCTGGTGTTCAGGGAAAGAGCGATCAAAATACCCATCACCAATGCTGTTACGGTAAAGTATCCAAATATGGAATACCGTATGCTTCTTCCCGTCAGTTTCTGTTTCATACCCGGTCCCCTCTTTGCTTATTTAGCTCCTCTGTACTTGGTCGGTGATACGCCAAACCTTTTTTTAAATACATAACTGAAATAATTCTGTTCCTGGTATCCTACTTTTGCGGCAATGATGTAAGTTTTATCATCTGTTTTATTCAAAAGTTCTACTGCTTTGTTAAGCCTTACTTCCGTCAGATAGGTAATATAGGTCTGACCGGTCTCCTTTTTAAATATAGTGGAAAAATAAGCCGGGCTCATATGAAGATGACGGCATATCTTTTCCACTGACAGTTCCGGGTCACTGTAATTTTCTTCAATATACTGTTTGGCCTCCCGGATCACATTTTTAGCCGTATTATCTCGTTCTTCCCCCAAAGCGTCATTGATCCGTCCCGCCACAGCAAGCAGCCAATGATAAAAATCTTCTTTTTTCTTCATCTGGCTCAGGACCTCAAAATAATCCCGGTCCGTATCCAGAATATCCGAAAGGTTCAGGTCATACTGCTGTACCAGCTGGGTCACCGTACTGGCAACACTTAAAATATAAGCCTGATACTGACGGATATGGACCTTCTCATCCATACGCCCTACAATCTGTCCTACGGCAGTTTCGATTTTATCCTTCGGTCCGAACTTAATGGCTGCTACCAGTTCCGATTCTTCCCTCTGGTCAAGCTGAAGCTTCCCACGGTTTACTGGCTCCACATCATTGATATAGATCACGCTTCCGCTTCCCACGATTGCCCGGTATCCCAGAGCGTCCATGGCTGAACGGAAAGACCGGTCTATATTCCGCAGTGAGCTGCAGCTCTGGCCCACAGCTATGGTAATGGACACTTCCAGCACTTTCCTGCATTCTTTACAAATGTCACTGAGCAGTTCAATCAGTCCCGTCTGTGTGATCCCTTCATCAATGGCACAGATTGCCACCATTTCTTCTGATGAATGAAACATGACAAACCGGCAGTAGGCCCCCAGCTTTTCTTCCACCAGCTGCTTTACAGAAATCGGGATCAGTTCCCGATGAATGGATTTATCAAGTTCCTCCGTTTCCACATGGATAATGGACAGAAGCCATTTCGGCGCTCCCAGGATATCAATCTCATACTCCTTCAGCTTCTCTTCCGCCGCCTGGGGAGGCATATTTCCCTCCACCAGATCATTTAAAAAATGTTCCCGCATAATCGGCAGACTGGCAATATACCGTTCTCTCAGAAGATCCACATCCCGTCTCATGGCAATTTCTTCGTCTAAGTTTCTCCGGATTTTTTTCAGGATTGCCGTCATTTCCTCAACATTGACCGGTTTCAGGATATACTCTGTCACATTCAGCTGGATAGCCCTCTGGGCATATTCAAAGTCATCAAATCCGGAAAAAATCACTACTTTCATGGACGGAAAACGCTGCCGGATTTTCTCCGTCAGTGCCAATCCGTCCATATAGGGCATTCGAATATCGGTAAAGACCACATCCGGCTCCCAGAGTTCCAGTTTTTCCAGGGCATCTTCCCCGTTTTCCGCATCTCCCACCACTTCAAAACCGGTATCTTCCCAATCGATCTTTTTTATGATACTTTTTCTTACCTCTTCCTCATCATCTACCAGCATGATTTTATATAAACTCATCCTATTTCTTCCTCCAACACACCTAGCAGCTTTTCATTGTCCTCTCTTGTTTTTACACAAATGCGGTAATACGTCCCGTCCAGTCCATGATAGTTTCCGCAGGACCGGATCAGTACTCTGCGTTCCAGAAGCTTTTCCTTTAATCCCTCCGGTCCCTGAAAGAAAATATAATTTGCTTTAGAATCCCATACCCGAAATCCCAGAGCCCTAAGCCCTGACTTCAGGTAATCCCGTTCCTTTTTTACCGTTTTCTGCACCATTTTCACGTATTCCGTTTCTTTCAGTGCTGCCATTCCTCCTGCCTGGGCAAGGGTAGACACGCTCCATGGCTGCCGCACCAGTTCCATTTGCTCCAGAAGCCTTTCATTGGCACAGATTCCATATCCCAGGCGCAGTCCCGCCATGGCATACAGCTTGGTAAATGCTTTCAGGATAAAAACATTTTCATATTTCTCCGCCTGATCCAGAAAACTGCAGGATTCCGGCTGGTCCAGAAATTCATTAAAACATTCATCGATCACCAGAATCATCTTTCTGTCCCGGCAGATCTCTGCCATCTTTCTTACGGTTTCTTTTCCTGCCGTCAATCCGGTGGGATTATTGGGATTACAGAAAAAAGCAATTCCGCCATGATCAGGCAAAGCCTTTTCCCAATCTTCCAGAGAAAACTGAAATCCATCTTCTTTTTTCAGCATATACCGCACCACCGGACAGCCAAATGCTTTTAATGCCTGTTCATATTCCGAAAATCCAGGAGCCATTACAGAAGCAGAGACCGGCTTCGCTGCCAGGACCATCTGAAAAATCAGGTCAGCTGCTCCATTTCCGCATATCATCATTTCCTTCTTCACGCCATGGAAATCTGCAAGTTCTCTCCGAAGCCTGTCACACCGGCTGTCCGGATACACATCCGCCCGGTCCACCGCTTGTCTCACAGCCTGTCTGACACTCTCCGGCATTCCCAGAGGACTGATATTGGCGGAATAGTCCAATTCCACTTTCTGGCTGTAAATATCTCCTCCATGCTGGTATTCTGCCATAAGTTCTCCTCCTTTCTATTACTGGCTTCCCAGCAGAAACATAACTGCCCGGATTCCCACTGCCAATCCTAATACGATCCACTCCGTAGCATACATCAGTCCCCCTGCCCGTGGGATATCTTCCTTCTCAACAGGCCGGACCGGATCCCCGATGACAGGCTTTTCCACCAGCTTTCCAAAATAAAAGGCATTCCCTGCCAGTTCTACTCCCAAAGCTCCGGCGCAAACAGCTTCTGTCTGAGCAGAATTCGGACTCTTATGATTTTTTCTGTCTCTTCGATAAATTTTTATAGCCTGTTTCCAATCCATTCCTTTTACCGCAGCTGCCACGATCATGACGACTGCAGATAAACGGGCCGGAATCCAGTTTACCACATCATCCAGTTTGGCGCCGGCTTTTCCAAAGTACTCATAAGCCGCATTGTGATAGCCTACCATAGAATCCATGGTATTGATTCCTTTATACAAAAAGCCAGCCACCGGGCCTCCCACTGCCATATAAAGCAGGGGCGCGATCACTCCATCTGAGGTATTCTCTGCTACTGTCTCCACAGCTGCTTTGATGATTCCTTCTTCTGTCAGCTGTTCTGTATCTCTTCCTACGATCATGGAAACTGCTTTTCTGGCTCCTTCCAGGTCTCCACGTTCCAGTTCCTGATACACACGCATGCTCTCATCTTTCAGCGACCTGGCAGCCAGAAGCTGATAACACATGACTGATCCCAGACAAAATCTCATCCATGGATGAATACGTTCCGCCAGAATCAGCAAGATCCAGGGAACCATACCACTGCCAGTCAGTATCACTGCTGCCAGCACGATTCCTCCTGCCAATTCCCCTTTTCTGTTCTGAGGAAATATCTTCCTCAGATATTTCTCACAAACCGAAATACTTGTTCCGATAGACCGCACCGGATGATACCATCTGTGGGGATCACCCAGCAGCCTATCCAACAAAAATCCTACAATCAGTTCCAATCTTCTCTATCTCCTACTTGATTTTTACCGGAATACCTGCAACCACACGGTATACCATATCTGCCTGTGCCGCCAGCTGCTGCCCGGCCCAGCCTACCGCATCCCGGTACTGCCGTTCCTCTCTGGACACCGGCACGACTCCACACCCCACCTCGTCCATGGTAAAAATTCCCTGGGGATTTTCTGCTGCCAGCTTTCCAGCCAGATCACGGATCACTTCCTGTTCTGCCTTTTCTCCCCGTTCCAGCCATTCCCTGACCATCTGATGCACATTTAAGATTACAGCACATTCCGTGTGCCGCTCTTTCATAGTTTCTGCCAGTTCTGCTGCAAATCTGCCTTTCCCCTGAAAAGCACCTCCCACGACCAATATCATGTTCCTATTCCCCCTGCCATAGCCACTACCGCTATCATCAGCAGCTGCCCAAGTTCTGCTCTCTGAAGAAAATAACCGGCCAGATCACCGGTAATCCCTCCAAATTCTCTCACTGCCATTCTCCGGTAAGCAAGAAAAATGACTGCGGATACCATCACACAGCCAGCAGCCAGAATCACGCCTCCCGCTGCCGCCATCCATATCCCGGCAGCAATAGCATAGAGTATCATGACCGCTTTTACGGTACGTTTCTCTGCTCCATCTGAAAACATCGCTGCCAGTCCGCTGTTTTTTGCTTTTGGAAATGCCACTACTCCATATCCGGACAGCGCCCGGCTTAAGATACAGCTTCCGCCCACACAGCTTAGGAATCCGGGAGGTATCATGGAAAAAACTGCTGTATACACCAACAGATAAATGCCTCCATGAATCAGGGCAAATGCTCCTGTATGCGGGTCTTTTAAAATTTCCAGTTTTTTCTCCCTGTCGCCATAGGAACTGCGGGCATCACAGGTATCCAGATACCCATCCATATGGATTCCCCCCGTGATCAGAAGGGGAATCACCGTTCCCATACAGGCATAGGCAGTCTGGGGAATGTCCAGTTTTTCTGACGCCATTCCATATCCTGCATATACCAAACCTATCACTGCCCCTATCAGAGGGAAATAGCACATGGCATAACGCATCCGTTCTTTCGTCCATTCTACTTTGGGCATAGGAATTCTGGAATACATAGAAAAGGCAATTACCATACTGCCCAGCCAGTTCATATTTTGTGCCTCCTGTTTCTGGTTTCTTATCTGATAGTTTATCATAGATAGATGGGAGAGTACAGCGGAATTCCATAAACCACCTCCGTCACGCCTCCCGCCATCTGTGCCAGCCGGACATTAACCTTTCCCAGAACTTCCAGATAATCCATGGTCTCCTGGGGGTAATCACTGCCGCCGGAAAAGATTTCATTGGTTACTACGATCAGCTCAGAAGCCTTTTGTTCCAGATTTCGGATTCCTGCAACCAGCCGTTCTTCCACCTTTTCCTTCCAGACAGAACCGTTCACCTCCTGCCGTTCCTGTGCAAAAAATTCATTCGCCGTCAGATTGGACAGACATTCCAGCAGCACAGACGCTCCTGTTTCTATGGGAGCTTCTTCTATATTCCGGTATTGCTCAATGGTCTGAAACCCTTTTTCTGCTCTCATAAAACGGTGTTTCTGTATCCGTTTTTTACACTCCTCATCCCAGGGATACATAGTTGCAAGATAGTACTTTTTTTCAATCCCCATGGAGACGATCCAGTCTTCCGCATAAGCAGATTTTCCGCTCCCGCTGCCTCCCGTCACAAGCCTAAGCATGGGAAAACTCCTGATATTCTTCAATTCCATTGTCCCGGAATGTACTCATGCTTTCATAGACATCCACTGCCATCTGGAGCAACGGCAGCGCCGCTACCGCTCCCGTACCTTCTCCCAGACAAAGTCCTGCCCGGATCAGCGGTTTTAAACCTAATTCCTTCAGGAGCATCTCTCCTGCCGGCTCCGCTGACACATGGGAAGCCAGCATATAAGCGGAACAACCCGGGCAGAGCCTTTCAGCCGCCAATGCCGCCACTGCTGAAATAAACCCATCGATCACCACAGGCACCCCAAAAGAAGCGCCTCCCAGAAAGACGCCTGCAAGTCCGGCCAGGTCAAGGCCTCCCACTTTACTCAGTACATCCACAGGATCGTTCCAGTCCGGACGATGGAGGGCGATTGCCCGGCGGATAACCTGGATTTTTTTTTCCAGGCCTTCATCGCTCAGACCGGCTCCTCTGCCTGTCATCTGCTCCGCTTCTTTTCCCAGAAGCACAGAAGCTACAGCGCTGCTGGTCGTCGTATTTCCAATTCCCATTTCTCCTGTAGCGATGATCTGAATTCCTTTCTCTTTCAGCTTTCTGACCTGGTCAATCCCTACCTGGATGGCTGCCATGGCTTCCTCCCGGGTCATAGCCGGTTCTACCGCCATATTTCTTGTCCCAGCCATGATCCTGCAATGTTTCAAAGGGTATTTATGTCCGCATTCCCCGATCGGTTCCGCCACTCCCACATCTACCGGGATAATCTGAGCACCAGCCCGTTCCGCCATAATACAGACGCAGGAATTGCCATAAGTAAAATTCCTGGTAACGGCTGCCGTTACTTCTCTCCCTGTCTGGCTCACTCCTTCATCCACAACCCCATTATCCGCACTCATGATGACGACTGCTTTCCGATCCAGGCTGACTGACGGATTACCGGTCATTCCTGCAATCCTGATCACATCTTCTTCCAGAACTCCCAGGCTGTGAAGAGGTTTTGCAATACTGTTCCAACGTTCAGCCGCTTTCTTCATCGCTGTTTCGTCCAGTTTTCTGATTTCTAGCATACCGTTCTTTCCCTCCTGTACTCTCTGCACTGTTCTATAAATGATCTTGCAATACCGGGATTGGATGGATAATAAAGATGGGGGTAGCCTGCCAGGATCCGCCCTTTCCTTACCATACAGTCCCATTCCTTTCCTCCCGACGGTTTGACCGCCCTGCAGCTGCTTCCGTTGCAAGTGCTGTCCCAATAGTGAAACTCATGCCCCTTCACAGGTCCCTCGTCCAACCCTGTCAATTCCAGATATCCAAAACGTCCCAGCCGTCCCGTATTGCGGCAGCTTCCGTCCAGAATTCCTGTCATGGGATACAGGATTCCGTCCGTCCCTTCCAGTTCCTGTTGCAGATACATAAAACCACCGCATTCTGCCATGACCGGCATTCCTTTTTCCGCCGCCTTCTCTATGCTCTCCAGCATACTGAGATTGCCGGATAACCGGGCTCCATACAGTTCCGGATACCCGCCTCCCAGAAGGATTCCGTCCGCCTCCTTTGGAAGTTCTCTGTCATGGACCGGGCTGAACCGCCGTATCCTGGCTCCCATTCTCTCCAGCATCTGCAGATTTTCCTGATAATAGAAGCAAAAGGCCTCATCCCATGCCACCGCTACCGTGACTGGCTGCTCCTTCTTCTGTCCGGGACCGGTTCGGTCTCCCGTCTGAAACCCGTTTTCTTCATCGCCCGGCTGCAATTCTCCACATTCTGCCGCCAAAGCCAGCAGACGGTCAATATCCAGACAGCGCTCCATTTCTGCCGCCAGATTCTTCAGTTTTTCTTCCAGCTGCTCCACCTCTCCCGGCATTCTAAGTCCCAGATGCCTGCTGTCCACCTGAAGTTCCTTTACCTCCGGCATACATCCCAGAAATGCGATTCCCAGTTCTTCCAAAGGTTTCCTCAGCCGCTCCGCCATCATCGGGCTGGTCCGGTTGGCAATCACCCCTGCAATGCGGCTGTCCGGTTGGAATTCCAGAAACCCTTTCACCAGGGCAGCCAGAGAAAGGCCGGCTCCCCTGCCATTGATCACCAGGATTGCCGGGGTTTTAGTGATGGATGCAATCTCATAACTGCTGGCTCTGGTACTGTCCCCTCCCAGTCCGTCATAATATCCCATCACTCCTTCTATCACTGCCACATCACAGTCCTTCGTCTCCCTGGCCAATCTGGCACAGATCTCTGTCTCTCCTGAAAAATAAGAATCCAGATTGCCGCTCTCCACCCCCAGGACAGCACGATGGAACATGGGGTCAATATAATCCGGCCCGCATTTATAGGAGCGGCAGGTCAGTCCCCGCTCTTTCAGCAGGGTCAGCAGCCCGCAGGTCAGCATGGTCTTTCCGCTTCCGCTTCCCGGTGCCCCGATCAGTATCCTGCTTCCCATCATCTGTGTTCTCCTCCAAAAGCAATCACATATACCGGATTACCGCCTGACATCATATGATACTCTCCCAGAATCCGGCTTTTTGACGTCTGCACCAGCACGATTTCCCCGTCAATCTTATGGCAGTTCAGGTATCCCACTATCCTGCCCAGACTCTCTAAGGCAATCACATTGAGCACCACCCGTATCTTCGGATTCTTTTCCAGTAAAAGATCCAGGACCGCTTCCATTTCTCCTGCCGTTCCTCCTAAAAATGCGTGACTGGGAACAGGAAGTCCTGTCAAAACGCCCGGCGCCTTTCCTTCCACCACCTGTACCTGCGTCCTGTGGAACTTTTCCACATTCTGCCGGATCAGAGAAACAGCTTCCGGGTTCTTTTCGATTGCATATACCTTTCCATCTTCCAAAAATCCTGCCGCTTCCACAGAAACAGAACCTGTTCCTGCCCCAATGTCATAAAGTACCGAATCTTTTTTTAATTCCAGTTTCTGTATGGACACCGCCCTGATTTCTTCCTTTGTCATGGGAACCTTTCCCCGTATAAACCATTCGTCCCTCACTGCCTGTCCTCTCTTTCTATCCACATCACTGACAGAGAATCAAAGGTTTCTCCTGCCAGTTCTTCCGGTTTCCCTGTCACGATCCGTTCATCCGGATAAGACAGCCGTTCTCCCACTGTAATAGTCACCGGCAGTCCTTCCAGTTCCCGGCATATGGTTTCCGCCCGGTCTGCTCCTCCAGTAAGAAGGAAAATATCCCTGCAACTGCCGACTAGCGACCTGACATCACAGGTTTTTCCATGACGGCTGGCAATCACCGCCTGTTCCCAGTTTTTGCCTATTGCAGCAGCCAGATAAGAAAGGGAAGAAATCCCTGGAAGGATTTTTATCTCCAGATCTTCATAGGATTTTAATGCCCGATACATACCTGCCGCCCCACTGTAAAAACCACTGTCTCCGGAAAACAGTACTGCTGCCTGAGTACAGCCCGGATTCTCGCTCAGCCACTGCAGAACCGGTCCGGGCAGATAGGAAGCCACCAGACTCTGCCCCGACAAAGGGCGCCCGGATTCCTCCATGATTTCTCCAATATGTTCCAGGATCCTGGAAGCTCCGAACAATACCTGGCTCTCCTCAATTGCCTGCAGGACATCTTCTGTCATGGTACCTGCCGTTCCCATGCCGGTTCCCGCAAGAACCACCCGGCACGACAGTTTCCCTATGTCCTTTTGCATCACTTCCAGAATTTTTTTCTTCGCTTCTTCCAGTTCTTTTCCCTCTTCCCGTACCGGTCTTCCTATGATTATGATCCCAGTTCCTGTCCGTTCTGCTGCCTCTAGTTTTTCTTCAAATCCTCCTGCGGTTCCCGCTTCCTTAGTCACCAGCCAGGAGGCGTTTGCGTGCCGGATCATAGCCTGATTCATCTCCACCGAAAATGGTCCCTGCAAAGCCAAAATCCGATTTCCCGGAATCCCCATAGACTCACAGGCTTCCATTACCCTGGAAAAGGGAAGTACTCTGGCAAATACCCGCTCCTGATAGTCCCTCAGCCTGGTAAATTCTTTCAGTTCCTTGCTGCCTGTGGTAACCAGGATATTACCCTTCTGTTCCTGAAGAAAATCTACCGCCTGGGCTACTGTTTCCACCTGTACCACTCTGCTATTTCCATGCCTGACTGCTCCTTCTTTTCTGATCACCCGCATCAGAGGAAGCTCCAGGCGGCCGCATACCTGTTTCACAGATTCCGTTACGGCGGCCGCATAAGGGTGAGTGGCATCCACCACCATACAGGGGCTTAGCTCCGACAGCCATTTTTCTATTTCTGCCATACCCATAGCACCTGACCGCACGGTAAGAAACGGACTTTCCGGCAGAAGTTTTCTTCCATAATCCGATACCACACTTACCGCCGCAGATATCTGTTTTCTGCTGCAAAACTCTGCCAGTTCTCTTCCTTCACTGGTTCCACCAAAAATTACGATTCCTGTCACCTTATGTCCACTCCATATGTATGATGATTTTTTTCCCTGCCAGGGCTGTTGTTACCTGATGAGCCGCCTGCTTTCTTTCCAGCATCTCCCACGGAATTCCCTTTTCGTGAAAATACGCAGCCGCAGACCGTTCACAGACACAGTCAACCCCAGTCACCTGCTGCACAAACTCCGACGAAGAAAAGCTTCCTGGAACATGGTCCAGTTCTTCTGCACCAAATGTGATAAAAGGAAGCCGCCATTCCTGTGCCAGCTGGCAGATTCCTTCTTCCTCCTGCTTGAGATCAATACTGGTAAGGCAGCATAAAGCTCTTCTGTCTATCCTGGCTTTCCCCAGCACTCTCTCCGCCTGCTCTTTTACCGTTTCCGGTAAAATTCCTTTCCGGCATCCAATCCCCAAAGCAATTCCTTCAGGTATCAGTTTCAGAATACCAGGCATCTCTTCTTCCGACCAGGTGATCCAGATTCCCGGTACCTTTCCGCCTTCTTCTGACAGTTTATCCTTTGAAACCACTTTCAGTCCCTCAGGAATCTTTCCTTCCAACGGAAAATCACTGGAAATCAGCACCTGTTTCCCCTGTAGAAGGGCAGCCGAAATTTCCTTTGCCAACTTCCGGTCACTCAGGATACAACCATTTCCGGAAGCAAACAGGTCCACAGCAAAGACACCGTTCACATCCGTGGCTGTCGTGATCACAGGCACTGCTCCCAATGCCTTTCCCAGTTCTTTTGCCAGCTGGTTGGCACCTCCCACATGTCCGGACAGAAGGGGAATCACAAAATCCCCTGCCTCATCACAGACCAGAACTGCCGGATCCGTCATCTTATCACGGACCCATGGTGCCACTGCCCTCACTGCAATCCCACAGGCTCCTATAAAAATCAGTCCCTGACAGTTCAAAAACTGCCTTTCTGTCCAGTTCTGAAGAGTTTCTTTCAAAGGAAACAGTCCTTCCGTTCCATCTAAAAATTTCTCCTGGGCATATCCTTCACATTCCCAGCCATGGTTTTTCAGCCATTCCACAACCTTTCTGTTCAGACGGCTTCCTCTTTCCGTAAAACTGATCACTGCCAGCTTCATGTTATCACCTCATCCATCTTCCCGTCTGCCACCACTGCCTCTCCGAAAATTCCCAGCTCATTGGAAAACATGATCACATCCATCAGAAGCCTTCCTTCTGTCCAGGTCAGAATCTGTTTTTGCAGCAGTCTGGCTCCGTAATCTCCCACTCTTCTGCGTATTCCAAGACTCTCCAGATAACATACCGCCTCTTCCGTCGTATTGGACGCCAGAATCCGGTCCCGGTAATCCCTGTTTTTCTCCTGTGCCCCTATCTTTCCGCTTTCCTCCACACACTGTAAAATCGTTTCCATTCTGTTATCTCCAAAACGGGAGTGTGTGTTTTCCGCACCTCCTGCCGCCTTGATCAGTTTTCCCACATGACCGATCAGTAGTCCTCTGGAAAAGCCTTCCTCAGCCATAAACTTCACCGTATCTTTGATAAAATTACTATATTTAACACCGTGTTCCAGAGAAAGACCAAACTGCTGTTTTAAAAAGTTCTCTCCATAATTTCCAGGAGTAAGGACCAGATACGTATCTCCTTCCACCGCTTTCATATGGATTTCCAAATGGATGGTGGCGATCAGGGCCTCTTCGCTCATAGGTTTTACAATACCGGTAGTTCCCAGCACTGACAATCCCCCTGTGATTCCCAGTTTAGGATTGAAGGTTTTCTTAGCCAGTTCTTCTCCTTCCGGAATCTCCACGGTCACCAGTACCGATTCATCCCGCTTAAGGATTCTTCTGACCTCTTCTACTGCTTCCCAGATCATCTCTCTGGGGACTGGATTGATGGCGGCTTTTCCTACCGGACAGGACAGACCTGGCCTGGTAACTCTCCCGATTCCCTTTCCTCCCTCTATGTAAATTCCCGGATAATCTTCGTTGGTATACCATTGGGGCAAAGGAGACTCTTTCACCGGTTCTGCCCACGCCCAGATCAGTGCCTGGTCTGTCACATCCGGATCATCTCCTGCATCTTTCCTGACGCAGCAGCCAGTCCTGTTTCCCGTCTTTCCCCTGTTTTCTATCAAAAGGCTGACGGTTTCCCCGTTCTTTGCAGTGACCTCAGTCGTTTTTCTGTTTTCTTCTCCCCACAGCATAAAAGCAGCTGCCTTTGCCGCTGCTGCCGCACACAAGCCTGTGGTATACCCGCTGCGAAGCTTTTGTTCCATCTGTGCTGTCCTCCTGCCACCTCAAAACCCTTTACGGAAAAAAAGAGAGATGTTTCCGCTCCCAGGGCTTCGCCCGGTGCGGGAACGGTATCCCTCCTGTATTTTCTGTCTTTTATTATATTGGATTTTTTCTTTTCTTGCAATCTCTGTTTCCCAGGCAGGGTCACTCCTCTTCCTGTTCCATAGCGGCTTTCTTCATTTCCTTTTTCCGTTTGGTGATCAGTCCGCCTATCCTTCCGCTTTCCTTGGCTGTCAGGCTTCTCCACCCCTCTCTGATCACCTTATCTCCCAATCCCAGTTCTTCTGCGATCTCAAACTTCAGCATTTCCTCCGGTTTCAGATTTCTGGGGTCAAATCCTTCTTTTTTCTTTTTCTTTTTTTCCATAAAAACAGGCATACTCCTTTCCGTTTTCGTACTAAGAGTATACCCCTTGTTTGATAACCTATTCAGATTTTCCGCTTTTAATACGCTTTCTTCGGTATAATGATCGCTGCCACAATGTATGCAAAAATTCCAGGTCCGCTGAACACCAGGATTGCCCATAACAGCCGTACGATAGTCGGGTCAATATTGAAATATTCCCCCAAACCTCCGCATACGCCGCAAATCATCTTATTTGTATCAGAACGGTACAGACTCTTATCCATAACCCTCTCTCCTTTCTTATTCCGTAAAACCGATTGTTACCGAACCTATGCCGCAGTTCACTTCCAGATATTTCTCATTCTTGCTTCTGGCTTCTTCTTTTTCCACCATGCCGCTATAAGCTTCTGTGCCAATTTCTATGGCTCCCATATCACATTCCAGATCACAGGCAAAGTCCTCTCTGCTTCCTTCCAAAACCATATTCACACTGCCCACATCACAGCTGATCTCTGCACCGGACTCCACTGTGGTGTCCGGCATATCCACATACCCCACATCCGTCTGAACCTTCAATTTCTGAGCTCTGAGGGATTCTGCCCACACAGAGCCCACATCACTGTCTATTTCCACTTCCCGGAACCGGAATCCTTCCGGAACTGTCAGTTCCACTACTCTTTCTTCTCTCCCCTGATACCAGTGATGCAGTCCATTCATAAACCCATGAGAATCATCCGTATCTACTTTAATCTCCAAACACTTTCCATTATCCTCTGCCTGGCAGCTGATTTCTCCATTCCGGTCTTTTATAGCAACAAGTATCTGGCTTCCCGCTTCTCCTTCATAAATCTTCAGGGAGCCTGCATCCATCTCTACCTTCAGATCTTCAATGCTTTCAAATGCCAATTTCCTGTTTTCCATCCATACCTGTTCAGTTGGACTGACAGAACTGCCGCTGTTATGATGGTAGACTCCCACCTGTTTCATAGCCGTGATCAGACTGGCTCCGGATACAGCGGTGACCGTTATGATAATAATTCCTAAAACAATGCAGATGCCTCCTGCAATACTGGATATGATTGCGAATTTTTTCATGCTCTCCTCCTTACTCTGTGTACCAGCCTGTTGCACAGATCCAGGATACTTCTCACAACCGCCGGGATTGCTTTACCGTAAAACCATACCGACAACAGCAACAGGAAAATTCCCACCCCAAAGGCCAGCAAACCAATACCGATTATCAGACCTCCATTCAGAGGATCTGCCAGTATATAAACTCCCCCTCCTACCATGGCAGCGATTCCTCCGATCACTCCCATCAGAGCAAAAATAGCAATGCAAAAGAACATCACTAACACCACAACGGCAATTCCTGCTACCAGGCTGAAAATACCTCCGCCTACACTAAAAATGACAGGAGCAGCCACCAGGATCAAAACCCCCCAGAGAAATATTTTCAGTCCCCGGTTTGTCCGTATTTCTTTCTCATTGTTTTCCTTTCGGTCATTTGTTTCCTGAGAAGGATTCTGGGAAGCTACCACCTGATATCCCGGTTCCCGAAACCGTTCATCTCCATATCCCGCTTCCGTATACTCTCCACCTTCTGTCATATTTCCGCTGATGCTTGCCCGTATGACCGCCGCTACCTTTTCCGGACTTCCAAATTCCTGCAGCACTTTCTCCTCATTTTCCGGTCCCGCTTCCTCTAAATAATCTCTGTAATAAGCCAGGGCATCTGACCGTTCCTCTTCTTTAATGTCCTGGAGCAGGTATTCCAGCTCTTTCATGAATTCTTCTCTGCTCATCAGATCGCCACCTCCAAAATTCCGCTGATTTTTTTGGAATAAACCATCCATTCCCCCTGATACAGATTTAACTGCACCCTTCCTTTTTCCGTGATCTTATAGTATCTCCGATTTCTTCCGTCAATCGCCATATCATGGACTTCCAAACACTCTTCCTTTTGGAGCCTTCGCAAAACCGGATAAAGAGTGGATTCCGAAATATCTATGGCTTCCCGCACATCCTGGGTAATCCGGTACCCATAAGTACCTTCCTGCTCTCTGGATACCACCGCCAGCACAATGGCGTCCAGCAAAGCAGCTCCCGTATTAAAGACCATACGCCCACACCTCCTGCTCTGTTCCCATACAGTATCTGCTATTACTTCTTAATCATATATTATACGCTATATAATATAGTGTTATATATTATATACCATATAATATTATATTTGTCAACAAACAGGAACACCAGGCTATTTTTCAGAAAACAGACCCTTAAAAACAAAAAACAAGGCAACACAACCTCTCGGTTACGCTGCCTTGCAAAAATTTCTATTATTTAGTTTTCAGTCTCTGCTGCTTCTGTATCAGCAACCTCTTCTTCCTGAACTGGAGCTTCCAGAACTTTCATGCTCAGGCTGATCTTTCTGTCTTCCTCATTGAAATCTACTACCTGTGCTTCGATTTCCTGACCAATGCTCAGTACATCAGCAGGTTTATCAACGTGATTTCTGGAAATCTGAGATACATGAAGCAGTGCATCTACGCCAGGTTCCAGTTCAACAAATGCGCCGAAATCTGTCATACGGGCAACATGACCTTTCACAATGTTGCCAGCTGCATATTTTTCAGCTGCATTTACCCAAGGATTGGTCTCTGGGAACTTCAGGCTCAGTGCAATCTTATCACCGTTAATATCTTTGATCAGAACCTTAACCTGGTCACCGGTCTTGAATACTTTCTTCGGGCTTTCCACTCTTCCCCAGCTCATCTCAGAGATGTGAAGCAGTCCGTCTGCACCGCCAAGATCAATAAATGCACCAAAATCAGTTACATTTTTCACAACACCTTCTACGGTATCGCCTACATGAATCTTCTCAAACAATTCTTTCTGCATCTCTGCTTTCTTTGCAGTCAGAAGCTGTCTGCGGTCACCAATGATTCTTCTTCTTCTCGGATTGAATTCTGTAATAACAAATTCAATCTCCTGATCTTTATATTTGCTTAAATCTCTCTCATATACATCGGAAACCAGGCTTGCCGGGATAAATACTCTGGTTTCTTCCACATTTACGCTTAAACCGCCATCCAGCACCTGAGCTACTTTTGCAGTCAGGACTTCGTGATTCTCAAATGCCTCTTCCAGTCTCTTGTTGCCTTTTTCAGCAGCCAGTCTGCGGTAAGACAGCGCTACCTGACCTTCTCCATCATTTACCTTTACTACTTTTGCTTCCATCTCATCCCCTACAGAAACCACTGTTCTCAGGTCCAGATTGGAATCGTTGCTGTACTCGTTGCGGGTAATGATACCATCAGACTTGTATCCGATATTTAAAACGATCTCGTCTTCTTTTACATCGATGACTTTACCGGTAACAACCTCTCCTGAACGTATTGTCTTTAAGGACTCCTCCAACATTTGTTCAAAACTCATTTCTGCCATAACAGTATGAACCTCCTCGATAATATAATTTGGGGTTGATGCCCCCGCTGTTATACCTACGCTGCTCACAGAACTTACACATTCAGGATTAAAATCGCCCAGTGTCTGAATATAATGAGTGTTTTCACACTCCTTTTTGCAAATCTCGTATAGCTTCTGGGTATTGGAGCTGTTCTTCCCGCCAATCACAATCATGGCATCTACCTTAGAAGCAACTGCCTTCGCCTCCACCTGTCTTTCCTGTGTTGCATTGCAAATCGTATTTAAAACAAGTATATCATAACGCTTTTCCGAAAATTTTTCAACTAATTCTTTAAATTTATTGTAATTAAATGTCGTCTGGGAAACAATACAAAGCTTTTCACCTTCCGGGATATTCAGGCTTTCTGCCTCTTTCACAGAATCTATCACTAAAGTATCACCATTTCCCCAGCCTTTAATACCTTCTACTTCCGGGTGGCTGGCATTTCCTATAATAATGACTCTCCGTCCTTCTGCCGTCTGCTTTTCCACGATTTTATGGATTTTCCTGACAAACGGACAGGTGGCATCTACGATCGTGATATTTTTTTCTTTCAAAAGCTGATAGATATGGCGGCTCACACCATGAGAACGGATAATCACCGTTCCCTCTGTCAGTTCCTCCAGTTCTCGCTCTGTTTCCAGTACCTGCACACCCTTATTCTTTAAATCCCTTACCACCTCTTCATTATGGATAATAGGACCATATGTGTAGATGGGACCGCTGTTCTTCTCTACCTGCTCATATACTTTATCCACTGCCCGTTTTACACCAAAGCAAAATCCGGCAGTCCTGGCTACTATGACCTCCATACTCAGACCTCCAGGCCTTTTTCCCTGGCGATTTCTATGATCCTTGCCACTACCTGGCTGATATCCATAGCCGAGGCATCCACATAAACGGCATCTTCTGCCTGTTTTAACGGCGCGATTTCACGGCTCATATCCCGTTTATCTCTTTCTGCAATATCATTCTCGATATCTTCCAGACGGCAGATCACTCCTTTTTCTTCCAGTTCCTTGTATCTGCGCACAGCCCTTACATGAGTGCTGGCTGTGAGATAAATCTTACAGTCTGCTTCCGGCAATACACAGGTGCCAATGTCTCTTCCATCCATGATCACATCGGAGTTCCCTGCCAGTTCCCTCTGCAGTTCCAGCAGCGTTTCCCTTACCCTGGGGTAACCGGAAGTCGCCGATGCCATATTTCCTACCTCTTCTGCCCGAATCAGCCCTGACACATTCTCTCCATTCAGAAGTACCTGCTGTTCTCCGTTTTCATAAGTAATCTTTATAGAAATTTCCCGACAGGCAGCCGAAATGGCTCCTTCGTCTTCTGCCGGTATCCCTTTTCTGATAAAATAAAGAGCCATAGCCCGGTACATGGCTCCTGTATCCACATAGACAAATCCCAGCTCTTTTGCCACTTTCTTGGCAATCGTGCTTTTTCCTGCTCCTGCCGGACCATCAATTGCAATATTATATGTCTTTCTCATCTGATTTACTCCTTTTATCCGTAAAAGCATTTTCCATCCATCGCTCATTATATCCAATTTACCGGCCCGGGGCAATGATTATTTTTTACCGCGTTTTTTCATAATCCATGCAGCGAATCCTCCAATTGCCGCTGCTCCAGTAAAAATCAAGCCTACAGCGAAACTTCCGCCAACTTTCGCCGCGACAAAAACAGAAGTCGGACCGTCCGCTCCTCCAATGACAGCTACGGTAGGATTTCCAATGTCAGCATAAATCCCCATGGCAAGCAGCAGGATTCCTGCAAGCCCTATTATCCACATTACATATTTTCTCATAAATTCTCCTATTACAGATACCGCCCTGTCAGGCTCTCCGGTGTGTTCCTGATTTCTTCCGGCGTTCCTGCCGCTACTACCTGTCCGCCCTCATTTCCTCCTCCGGGGCCCATATCAATGATATAATCTCCGCTTCGTATCACATCCAGATCATGCTCAATCACTACCACAGTAGCCCCATTTTCAATCAACGTACGGAAGACTGACAGCAACGTGCATACATCAAGAGGATGAAGTCCGATCGTTGGCTCATCAAAAACAAATACAGTATCTTCCTGTCCCCGCCCCATCTCGCTGGCAAGCTTTAATCGCTGAGCCTCTCCTCCGGAAAGGCTGGGAGTCTGTTCCCCCAGAGTCAGGTATCCCAGTCCAAGACGATCCAGTACCTCCAGTCTCTGACAGACCAGTTTCATATCTTTACAGGCTGTAACAGCGGTATGGATATCCATGGCCATAAGTTCCGGCATCGAGTACTGACGTCCATCTTTGGCAACGTATGTGACACGGTCTGCGTCTTTTCCGTATCGTGAACCCCCACATTCCGGACATGGTACCTCCACATCAGGCAGGAACTGTACATCAAGGCTGATCACTCCTGTTCCATCGCAGACGGGACATCGGAGTTTTCCTGTATTATAAGAAAAATCTCCTGCTTTCAGGCCAAGGCTTTTGGCTTCTTTCGTCCGTCCGTATATTTTGCGCAGTTCATCATGTACATTCGCATAGGTAGCCACCGTAGAACGCACATTTACCCCAATGGGTGTGGCATCAATCAGCTTGACCCGACTGATTCCATCCGCTTCCATTTCTTTCACATGCTCCGGCAGTTTTTCACCTGCGATCAAAGCTTCCAGAGCAGGAATCAGGCTCTCCAGGACCAGAGTCGTTTTTCCTGACCCGGATACACCGGTCACCACCGTTAATTTCCCTTTTGGAATCCGGATATTCAAAGGCTTTACCGTATGGATTTCTCCTGTGGACAGACGGATTGTTCCTTTTTCAAAAAGGGTGTCTTTTTCTCTTCTCTCATAGATATGTTTCGTTCCCGCAAGAAACGGTCCGATCTGGGAATCCGGATTGGTTTCCATATCCCTCACCGTTCCCTGGGCGATCACATTTCCTCCATCTGCCCCTGCTCCCGGTCCCATCTCTACCAGCCAGTCCGCTTCCTTTAGGATCTGGGTGTCATGGTCTACCAGTAAAACAGAATTACCGTCTGCCACCAGATCTCCCATCACCTGTATCAATCCTGTTATATTGGATGGATGCAGTCCGATAGACGGCTCGTCCAGCACATACAGCACACCTGTCGTCCGGTTCCTCACTGCTCTGGCAAGCTGCATCCTCTGCCGCTCCCCTGTAGACAGAGTGGAAGCAGCCCGGTCCAGGGACAGATATCCCAGTCCCAGTTCCATAAGCCGTCTGGCCCCTGTCTGAAAAGACTCACAGATACTTTCCGCCATGGGCCGCATCTCCTCCGGAAGAGACTGGGGAACCTGGTCTACCCATTTCACTAACTCTGTCAGCGTCATACTGCAGGCCTGGTCCAAGGAAATCCCCATCAGTCTGGGAGCCCTGGCTCGTTTTGACAGCCTGGTCCCTCCACAGTCCGGGCACACCTCTTCTTTTAAAAATTTCTCCACCCGTCTCATGCCCTTTTCATCTTTTACCTTTGCCAGAGCATTTTCTACCGTGTACACCGCATTGAAATAGGTAAAATCCAGCTCACCCGCCTGGTTAGAACTTTTGGCTTTATAAAAAATGTGTTTTTTGACCGCAGGGCCATGAAATACCATTTCTTTTTCTTCCTCCGTCAGATCCCGAAATGGTACATCGGTGCGGACTCCCATTGCCCGGCACACATCTGTCATCAACGACCACATCAGAGAATTCCAGGGAGCTACCGCTCCCTGGTCAATGGTAAGAGATTCATCCGGAACAAGGGTTGTCTCATCTACCGTTCTTACGGTACCGGTCCCTCCGCAGGTTCGGCAGGCTCCCTGGCTGTTAAATGCCAGTTCTTCGGCGGAAGGAGCAAAAAATCGTTCTCCGCATTCCGGGCACACCAGTTCTTTGCCTGCCGCCACAGAAAGAGTAGGCTGCAGGTAATGTCCATTGGGACAGCAGTGATTGGACAGCCTGGAATACATCAGCCGCAAACTGTTTAACAGTTCTGTGCCAGTTCCAAACGTACTGCGTATCCCTGGTACACCAGGACGCTGATGCAGAGCCAGCGCTGCCGGAACATGAAGCACTTCATCCACCTGAGCCTTGGCCGCCTGGGTCATTCTCCTTCTGGTATAAGTAGATAATGCCTCCAGATACCGCCTGGACCCTTCCGCATACAAGACTCCCAGCGCCAGGGAAGATTTTCCTGACCCTGATACACCGGCAATCCCTACAATCTGATTCAGAGGAATATCCACATCCACATGTTTCAGATTATGCACCCTGGCTCCCCGGATTTTGATTTTATCTATCATACGTTCTCCCTTCCTTCCAAAGCAGCGAAAACTGCTATGGAAAATAGCAGGGGATTTCTCTCACCCAAAGTGAAAATTTTCAGGCAGAGCAGGGAAAGCCTTTCCGGAAGTTCCCATCTCCCCAAGCCTATGAAATAAACAAGGAGACTAAGAGCGTAAACCGACAAAAACAGCCATCCGGCTACCGAAAACCCTATCCACTTTCTCTCCCTGTAATATATGTAGCACAATCGAAACCCATAATACCCAACCACTCCTACCGCTATATAAAACAGCGGACGGACGATCAGTGTCAGAAAAAGCTGAGGACGTATCTCATACTGACCATACATTTCCTCTGCCCAAGGTCTCATCAGGCAGACTGCAATCCCCAGAATTCCTGCTGTTATCACCCATATCAACAGTTTTTTCCTATATGCCTGCTGTAATATTTCCTCTATCTCCACCGATATTCCCCCTTTTTACTCATCAGGCTGCCATCATCTGATTTTCTTTCCACAATGTCTGCAGTACTGATAATCTTCCTTGATCCTAGCGCCGCAGTAAGGGCAGAAATTTCCCTCCGCATTTTCTGTTTCTTTTTTCCTGTCTTCGCCTTCTCCCTGTTTCTCCCTTCTGTCCCAGATATGCTGTTCCAGAATCTCTTCCATCGGGTCTTTTTCTTCCTCTCCCTCCACAATATCATATTCTGAGAACCGGTTCTCTCCCGCCGCATTGCGGAACTGATAAACAGCCTGCACAATCCCCATGATCACAAACAGACAGCCAAACAGCACAAAAAATACAGGAGCGCCCATGGAAATGGCAGCGCCCGTCCACAAAATTCCAAATAAAGCCCCAAAAACCGACCCAATTCCTCCCATGGCCGAAGGACCTCGTCCCCGCTTGATCTGTTTCATGCAAAACCCTCCTTTTCATTCATCCTGTTATTCTTCCGCTCGGTTGCTGTCTGCAATGCCTGGTCTATTTCTTACCTGTGTTGGGTTACCGTCTTCACATCTGCCTGAATTCCCATACCGGCGAAGAATTCTCCTATCTCCTTTTCCGAACCAGAGGGAAATGCATCATACAGGACAAACATTCCATTCCCATTCACTGCATGATCTTCCCCTATGAGAAAAGTTACGGCTATCGGAATCCCATTCTGAAATGTATAGAGATAGATCACATCTTCCTCTGCCGTTTCATTCACAAACGTCTTTTCCACAGCACAGATACTGGAAGCTGCCAGTTTCGTAGCCCCTCCTATTCCATTGATCTGAGACGCAAAAGAGGCAAATATTCTCCTCATCATAAATTCTTTCATTTCTTCCGACATGGAACTCCAGGTTTCCTCTCCGGTCATACTTGCCAGCCCTTCCAGATCCTCTCTGCTGACCGAAATGGAATACACCGCTTCCGGGACCGAATAATCACCGGAACCAATATCCTCAATCATGGTCTGCAACTCTTCGTTATCTGTCATGACAGAACGGTATTCCTGGGAACTGGTAAGTTCCCACATCATCTGCACAATTTCAAGACCTCTGTCATAAAAAGATAATTCCTCCGTCTCTTTTCCCTCTTTCCCGCACCCGGACAGCCATAACGCAGCAAAGGTGACCAGAATCAGAACTTTCCCTGTAATCCTTCTCATCATTTCATTTCCCCTTCTTTTTCCATGTTCCCCATACTCTATGTTCAAGTATACCATATTCCGTCAGGGTAAGATAGTGGCGATGTCTTACCTTTTCCTTAAAACAAATAAGCCATTCACGTTTTACGGTGAATGGCTGAAAGCAGTCCATCTATTCCAATTCCCCTACAGCCGGCTGCAAGCTGACTGTAAGAATGTCCGGCATTTGATTCATGCTGGCTATCACTCCGTCTGCCAGCCATCTGCGGTTTTTACTTCCTCCTTCCGACACTTCTCCCTCCTCTGACGGCTGAACTCCCATCATCTCTGTGATCCGGTCAGCCCATTCTTCCGCCTCCTGTTCCGTCACCTCACGTTCCCCGCTCACAATCCACACTGAGACGGATTCCACAGTTCTGTCTTCTCCACAGGTTGTAAACACCTTACATGGTATCCCGTACAATTCTGTCTGATAATTCCGTCCGATATAAAAAGATTGATCCTCCGTCCAGTTTTCCTCACCACCACCCAGCAAATCTGCCGTATCCGCATCTTTCATACCCAGCATATCTTTCAATTCTGCCAGTCCGGCGTTCTCATCTTTTTCCTCACTCATTTCCTGCTCTTGCGTCTCTTCCTTCACAGCAGTCTCTTTTTCCCCGGACACATCCCCTGTGATCGCAATCGTTTCCTCTTCCTTAATCTGACTACCGGTTTCACACCCCATAAGCAGGCCGGAAAGGCCAGCCACCAACATGAATTTTTTCCATACATTCTTTTTCATATTCTGCCTCCTATAAAAGTCATCTGTTTTTACTTTATAGATGATCCACAGCAGAAAAAAGTTGCAAAAAGATGTAAAATGTAAAAGATATTTGACTTTTTAACTGTTTCTGTTATACTGAAACTGTAAAAAGTTTTTTACTTTTATATTCATAGAAAGGAGCCCATTTATGTCTGTTTCTACTACCTCTACAACAACTATTTTTCTGTTTCTGTTTGTAACTTTTTTACTGGCACTGATAATCCTTGATATCGCTATGATCATTTCTCTGCTAAAGACGGGAGATGAAAGAAGGCAGCTGATTGTCTGGAAAGCCAGTGCTTCTACCCTTCTCATCATGGTAATAAAATTAATATTTGACATTGTGGAGTCACTAATCCGCTCTACCCCAATGATGATCAATCCATTTGTAGAACTCAGCCTGACCGCTGTTACTTATTTTATAGCCTTATTATATTTCAAGAAAAAATATGGGGATTAACATGAAGAATATCATCAGAATCAAGAGAAAAGAGCTGGGGCTGTCCCAGGAAGAGCTTGGAAAAAAATGCAAAGTTTCCAGACAGACTATAAATGCGATTGAAAATAACAAATATGACCCTACCTTAGCTCTGGCTTTCCATCTGTCAAAAGAACTAAACGTTCCTGTTGATGAACTTTTCCTTCCTTCAGACATCAATGAACAATAACGCATACGATCAGAAAGGAGCCAATATGAATCCTGGTAAAAAGAAACCTTCTATTCTGATTGCCGGAGCCCATGGTTTTGTAGGGTCCAGAGCAATGGAATATTACCCAACTGCAATTCCTGTTCCCAGCGAATTGCTGCGCGATGCCGGAACCGGCTTAATCCATTTCATACAGACAGCCTGTCCGGATATCATCATAAACGCTGCTGCCATCTCAGACATCCGAACATGTGAAAATCATCCGGAAGATTCTTATGCTGCCAATGTGAAACTGCCGGAAGTATTGGCCAAAGCGGCCCGCCAATCCGGAGCAAAACTGATTTCCTTCAGTTCTGACCAGGTATATACCGGCTGCCGGGATCATGGTCCCTATCAAGAAAATTCTGTATCTGATACAGGAACAAGCCCACATAACCTTTGGATCAACACTGATCGCATACAAAAACATGGTATCCATTTTGATACGACAGTTCAGGGATTTCGGCGCTGCCTGGAAGATTATCCTATTCTCCGGCACCCTTTCCTGCCGCCCAGCCGGTAGACCAGGCTACCTGCAGATTAAACCCTCCTGTCACCGCATCCAGATCCAGTACCTCTCCCGCAAAATACAGTCCAGTCACCAGCCGGGACTCCATGGTAGCCGGGTCTACTTCTTTCACTGACACTCCTCCCTGGGTAATGATCGCCTCATGATATCCTCTCAGGTTTGTAAGGGTCAGACGGAAATTTTTGATTGCCTCCACCAGCTGTTGCCGCTCCTGTCTGGTCACTTCATTTACCTTCTTGTCCGGATCAATGCCGGAACGTTCCACCATCACCGGAATCAGCTTTGACGGGAATAATCCTCCCAATGAATTTTTGTACTGTTTATTCAAAGAGCCTTCAAAATCCCTCAGGATCCTGCCATCCAGCTGTTCCCTGGTAAGAGCGGGTTTTAAGTCAATAGACAGTTCCAGCGGCCCTTTTTTCAGCATTTTTGCCACATAACTGCTGGCAGAGAGAAGGACTGGTCCGCTCACCCCAAAATGGGTAAACAGCATTTCACCAAAATCCTGATACAACACCTTTTTCCCTTTCAGTACCTTTACTTCCACATTTTTCAGAGCCAGTCCCTGAAGGTCTTTCACTACCGATTCCGCTGTTTCAAAAGGAACCAGGGCAGGAAAACATTCTGTCACCTTATGTCCTGCCTCTTTTGCAAACCGGTAACCATCTCCTGTGGAACCGGTGGTAGGATAGGACAGACCTCCGGTAGCTACGATGATACGGTCAAATGCCTCTTTTCTGTTTCCTGGGAAACAGAGTCCTTTACATTTGCCTTCCTCTATCCAGACATCCTCCACTGTATGTCTCAGATGGACCGACACTCCTCTTTTCTCCAGACTATGGGCCAAAGCCCGGATCACATCAGAAGACTTATCCGATTCGGGAAAGACTCTCTGCCCCCGTTCTGTTTTCAGCCGGCAGCCTTCCTGTTCCAGGAAATCCATCATATCCTGATTGGTAAATCCATAAAAACTGCTGTACAGAAACTTCCCATTGGTCACCACATTTCCGAAAAAATCCTCCGGCTGGCAGGCATTCGTCACATTACATCTTCCTTTGCCGGTAATATAAATTTTTTTTCCCAGTTTTTCATTTTTTTCATACAGATGGACTTCATGTCCTTCTTCCGCTGCTGCTATGGCAGCTATCATTCCGGCTGCTCCTCCGCCTATGATTCCAATTTTCCTCATGATTTCTCCCCGTCTGATCCATTTATCCTTCACCTGGTATACTGGCCGTTCTCTGACCTGCCATGGCGAAAAAAGCCATCGCATATTCTGCAATGGCTTCTCCGGTAATCCAAATTTTTAAATTTCTGTTGTTACAAAGACATCATAGATCGCCCGGATCGCGTCTTCAAAATCTTCATTTCTTACACCAACGATAATATTCGATTCGCTGGATCCCTGATCGATCATCTTAATATTGATTCTGGCATGAGCCAAAGCAGCAAATACTCTCGCCGCCGTACCACGGTTTCCCTTCATGCCCCGGCCTACTACTGCCACCAAAGCCAGATCGGATTCCAGATCAATAAAATCCGGAGCTGCCGCCCTGTGGATTCCGGCAATTACCTGCTGCTCTCTTGCCATAAATTCCGTCTGATGAATAAATACCGTCATGGTATCAATGCCGGAAGGCATATGCTCAAACGAAATTCCCTGGTCTTCCAGCACACCCAGTACTTTCCGTCCAAATCCCACTTCTGAGTTCATCATGGCCTTCTCTATGTACATGGAACAGAAACCTTTTTTTCCTGCGATTCCGGTGATGATATGTCTCGGTTTCCTGCAAGTGTTTTCCACAATCAGAGTTCCCTTATCTTCCGGTTTATTGGTATTGCGGATGTGGATTGGGATTCCCTCTTTTCTTACCGGGAAAATGGCATCTTCATGCAGCACGCTGGCTCCCATATAGGACAATTCCCTCAGTTCACGGTAAGTAATAGTCTCGATCACCTCCGGATCCTGTACGATCCTGGGATCTGCTACCAGGAATCCGGATACATCAGTCCAGTTCTCATACAGATCCGCATGGATTGCTCTTGCTACCACGGAACCGGTAATATCCGACCCGCCTCTGGAAAAGGTACGCACATTCCCGTTGGTGTCGGATCCATAAAATCCTGGAATAACGGCTCGGTCTACATGAGCCAGACGCTCTCCCAGTTCTGTATTGGTCTCTTCTGACAGAAAATTCCCCTGTTCATCAAAAAATATCACTTCTGCTGCATCAATAAAAGGAATTCCAAGATACGCTGCCATCAGGATCCCATTTAAATACTCTCCTCTGGAAGCCGCATACTCTCTTCCTTTTTTCGCAAGGAAATTTTCTTCGATCGTCTGGAATTCATGATCCAGATTTACATTCAAATGGAGACCGTCTATAATCTCTTCATATCTTTCTCTGATCTTATCCAGAATCTTCTTATAGCTTCTGCCTTCTGCTGCTGCCTCATAACACTGGTACAGCATATCGGTTACTTTCTCATCTTTGTCGTTCCTTTTTCCCGGAGCCGACGGCACTACATAACGTCTGTTTTTATCTGCACGAATGATGTCGCCAACTTTTTTAAACTGTTTTGCACTGGCCAGGGAACTGCCGCCGAACTTTACGACTACCTTCATCTTTCACGTTCTCCTTGAATTTTAAGCGTTTTTAGGGGAATCATACTCTATTTTTCCCCACCTGTCAAGTCTGCAGTCTCCTGATTTACGGAAGCTTCACAACTTTTCATTGCTTCCAGTGTCTTTTCCATCAGCTCGTCCAGTTCCCAGCCAAGGCGCTCCGCGCCTGTACGGATCACATCCCTGGAACATCCTGCAGCAAACCGTTTGTCCTTAAATTTCTTTTTCAGACTGGAAAGTTCCATATCTTCACAGCTTTTCGATGGACGCATCTTCGCTGCCGCTCCGATCAGCCCTGTCAGTTCATCACTGGCAAACAGAAATTTTTCCATCTCATCTTCCGGTTCCACATCCGAACAAAGCCCAAATCCATGACATACTACAGCATGGACCAATTCCGGTTCTGCCCCTATCTCTTCCAGAAGCTCCGGAGCCTTTTTGCAATGCTCCTCCGGATATGCCTCAAAATCCACATCATGAAGCAGCCCTGCCATACCCCAGAAGTCCTCCTCTTCTCCTCTTCCTGCCTGGTTTGCATACCAGCGCATCACTGCTTCCACGGTAAGGCCATGCAAAATATGAAAAGGCTCCTTATTATATTTCATCAGCAGTTCCAATGCCTGTTCTCTCGTTACTTTTGTCGTCTTCATAATCGTCTCTTCCCCTCTTATTTGTTATCCCTTTTTCCGTCCGTCAGCGCAGCTATCTCAGATTCTCCCAGAACCTGTATTCCCGCTTCCATAAGGGCCTGGGCTGTTACCCCGTTTCCTTCTTTCAGCGTTCTGGTAAAGGTTCCGTCATAAATCCTTCCACAGCCGCAGGACGGGCTTTTTTCTTTTAACACTGCTTTTCGGCACTCAAACAGTTCTGCCAGTTTCTTTGCTTCCTCTGCCCCCTGTCTGTACTGCCGCGTCACATCCTGCCCTTCACGGGTCACCACACGGTCGCCCTGGCATTCTGCTGGAATTCTTGGAGTTGCCAGCCCTCCCATCTGCTCCGGGCATACCGGAACCAGATAAAACCGGTCTTTCAGCTCTCCGATTCCATCATAAGACTTTGCTTTTCCGTCATAGCGGCACTGAAGTCCCAGCAGGCAGGCACTGATCAATATCGGCTCTTTTTCCATGCCATACACCGTCCCTTCCATGACCTATGTGGATTATAGCACCCTGTTTTTCGTTCCGCAATGGTTTTTCACCACATATATATAAGGTATATCCATTAAAAAACGGAGGATTTCTATGCTAGATGCAATTACGATTACTCCCCTGCATATACTTTATCTGGTCGGCGTCATAACCATCCTGACTGTTATGGTCATGCGAAAAGATACGCCTGCAGTCTGCATCGCATTTCTTTTCCTGCTGGGTGTTACCGGCCTGGGAAGCATTGCAGTCGGGGTGCAGACAGTCTTTAAAGCAATCCTGTATGCCGGCACACAGTTTATGGAAGTCATGGCTACCATCGCTCTTGTCACTGCCCTTTCCAAATGTCTTCAGGAACTGGGAAGCGACAGCCTTCTGATGAGACCCATGGCCAAGATTATGAAACGTCCTGCCATAACCTGGTGGGTCCTTGGTTTCTCCATGCTCCTGTTTTCCTTTTTCCTATGGCCTTCCCCTTCTGTGGCACTGGTGGGAACTATTATGCTTCCCTTTGCCATAAAAGCAGGGCTGAACCCTTTGGCAGCCGCCATGGCCATCAATCTGTTCGGCCATGGAATCGCTTTAAGCTATGATGTGATCATCCAGGGGGCACCTGCCATTTCTGCTGGGGCAGCCGGAATCTCCACCGAATCCATTTTATCAGAAGGCAAGTACCTGTTCTGGGTCATGGGAGGGGTCACAGTTTTATCCTCCTTCCTTCTCAACCGGAACTTTATCTCTTCTCCTCTGTCCGCTTGCCAGTACCAGGCCCAGGAAAGTGACACTCCGAAAGCATCTTCATCAATACCAGCCCTGATCCTGGCAATCCTGACTCCTACAGCATTCCTTGGCGTTATCCTTTTCATGATATTAGGGCATGTAAGCGGCGGAGACGCCACCAGCCTGGTATCCGGCACCGCCATTCTGCTGATGTGTATCGGTGCGGTTCTGAAATTCCGCTCTCAGTGTCTGGAAAAAATAACCGGATACGTCACTGATGGATTTCTGTTTGCTATTCGCATCTTTGCTCCTGTCATGATCATCGGAGCATTCTTCTTTTTAGGAGGAGAAGGTATCACACAGATTATGGGAATCTCCGGAACCAGCGGAATCTTAAATGACTGGGCCGTATGGCTGGCAGGAAATGTACCGCTCAACAAGTACATGGCAGCCTTTATTGAACTGGTGGTAGGCGGTCTGACCGGATTAGACGGTTCCGGTTTCTCGGGTCTTCCCCTCACAGGTGCTCTTGCCAAAACATTTGGCTCCGCAGTCGGTGCATCCGTACCGGTTCTGGCTTCTCTTGGCCAGATTTCCGCTATTTTCGTAGGAGGGGGAACCATCGTTCCCTGGGGCATTATACCAGTCGCTGCTATCTGCGGCATCAATCCTTTAGATCTTGCCAGAAAAAATCTGCTTCCTGTATGTTTAGGCTTTACAGCCGTATTTTTTACCGCCTGCTTTCTGTTGTAACTGCTGTTTTCCTTTTAGAAAGGAGTGTTTCTATGTCTGCCATTGGAGGATTTTATCACTACGGAAAAAATTTTATGGAACGGGAAGAATATTATCACAATCTCTTAAAACGTTTTAACCGAAAATTACGCCACAGAGGTCCTGATGATTCCGGCACTTATCTCTCCGCCCATTGCGGCCTGTCCCAGACCCGTCTGGCCACATCCGAGCTGGAACCATCCCAGGATCATATCCATGGTGTTTCTCTGGGACATGAACCTGCTTTCCTTCGGGAAGGAGACTTTTCCTTTGCCCTGGTCATGGACGGAGAAATCTACAATAAAGAAGAACTGAAATCTGTTTTTCCCGGCAGCACAGGCCAGGGCAATCCTATCAGCGGCGCCAGCCTGCTGCTGTCCGGATATCTGGCATTCGGGCCTGATTTTATCAACTACGTAAACGGCGCATTTTCCATCGCCATTTATGACCAGAAAGAAAATTCCCTGTATCTGTTCCGGGACCGTCTTGGAATCAAGCCTTTATTCTATACAAAATCAGGAGAGGATTTCCTATTCGCTTCTGAGATCAAAGCTTTATTTGAATTCCCAGGTATCACTGCCAAACTTGATAAAGACGGTCTCAACCAGGTATTTTCCATCGGACCTGCCAGGACTCCGGGAAATGGCATCTTTCAGGGCATCAGAGAAGTCCGTCCAGGCCATTTTCTCAAAGTCACTCCGGAAGGCACCAAAGAAATCCGCTACTGGCAGTTAAAAAGCCTGCCTCATGAAGACAGTTATGAAAAGACCATCGAAAAAACTGCTTTCCTTATCGAAGACGCTATCAAACGCCAGCTGGAAGCCGATGTTCCTGTATGTTCCCTGCTGTCAGGCGGTGTAGACAGCAGTCTGGTATCTGCCATCTGTGCCCGGGAACTGAAAAAGAAAAACCGGCAGCTGACCACCTACTCCTTTGATTTCCAGGACAGCGAAAAACATTTTAAAGCCAACGCTTTCCAGCCTTCCCTTGATGCTCCCTATGTGAAAATAATGATTGAATATCTGGACTCGGACCACCATATCCTGACCTGTGATTCCAAGCAGCAATTTGACGGCCTCTTTCATTCCATAGATGCCCACGATCTTCCCAATATGGCAGATGTGGACTCCTCACTCCTTTACTTCTGTTCCCTGGTCAGTGAGAATCATAAGGTAGCCCTTACCGGGGAATGCGCGGATGAAGTATTCGGAGGCTATCCATGGTTCCATAAACCGGAATTCTTAAACGCTGACACCTTTCCCTGGACCATGGACCTGAATGCCAGAAAGGTACTCCTGAAAGATGACGTTATCAACGATCTGGATATGGAAGAATATGTAGCCAATACCTATGAAACCGCGGTGAAAGAAACGCCTCTTTTGGAAGGTGAAAGTGAAGAAGCCCAAAAACGCCGCCGTCTTTCTTATCTGAACCTCCGCTGGTTCATGCAGACACTGTTAAACCGTATGGATCGGGACAGCGGTTCCTGCGGTCTGGCTGCCAGAGTGCCCTTTGCTGATTACCGGCTGGTAGAATATATCTGGAACGTCCCCTGGGACATGAAAGCCAGAAACGGAATGGTAAAAGGACTCCTCAGAGAAGCAGGTCGGGGACTCCTTCCGGACGAAATCTTATTCCGGAAAAAATCCCCTTATCCTAAAACTTATGATACGGCTTATGAATCCATGCTGGTCCGCCAGCTGAACCTGATCATGGCTGACCCTTCTTCTCCCATTCTTCGTTTCCTGGATCCTGAAAAGGTAAAACGATTCCTGAAAAGCCCGTCTGATTATGGAAAGCCATGGTATGGACAGCTGATGGCAGCTCCCCAGATGATGGCTTATATGATCCAGGTAAATGACTGGCTTAGAAAATACCGGATTACCATATAAAAGAGGCGGCAAAACCGCCTCTTTTATTACAAAATCCGGAAGGTATCTGCCAGCAAAAGCCAGTTGGCGCGAAACATCCGCATGATCTGCCAATAGCCCAGCCCCGCCAGTCCATAGTCTGATACTACCCGCAGCTTTGCCTGGATACTTCTCACGTCTTCAAACCATACTACGTGGTCCGTTCTGTCATTCTTATAGTGAAAATAAGGGGACTGGGCTGTTTCTTCATAAAAGATCTCGGCTCCCTGGGATGCTGCCAGTCGGACCGCCTCCACATTTCCGATACTTTTTCCCACCGTTTCTCCTGTCCGGTAAGGAAGGGGCCAGTCATATCCATAGTTGGGAATTCCCAGAATAATTTTGTCCCTGGGTATCCGGCTGACCGCATATTCCACCACACGGCGTACCATATTGACCGGAGCGATAGCCATGGGCTGTCCTCTGCTATATCCCCATTCATAAGTCATCAGGAACACCTCATCTGCCATTTCTCCCAAAAGCCTGTAGTCTGTTCCTTCATAAAGGGCCCCCGGCTGGCAATCTGATGTTTTCGGAGCTAAGGTCACAGACACCTGATAGCCCAGCCCCCGTATCACCTGCCCCAGATCTTCCACAAACGCAGCAAATTTCCCACTGTCTTCTTTTTTCACATGTTCAAAATCCACATCCACTCCCCGGTAACCTTTTTTCTGTACCGTTTCCACCACCTGGTCTATCACCTTTTCCTGGGCAACCGGATCATTTAAAAACCAGGACAGCAGATCACGGTCAAACGTACCATTGTCTCCCAACGATGCCAGTACCAGAACAGGGACTCCGTCCTGTTCCCTGATTTCTTCCAAGATCCGGTCATCCGGCGTATCGGGTCCAATCAGCCTGGCTGACTGGTCGAAACGGTAAGCAAACACCAGGACCTTTGTCAGATATTCCATCGTCTCCTTCAATATCTCTGGCTGGATAAATGGATATGCATAGCCGGAACAGACCACTTCCCTCCTGTCCCAGCCTGCTTTACCTGGATTTACCAATAAAGCTTCCCCCAGTGCCAGCGGTTCTCCTTCTCCGATCTGATTATCCCTCATCAGCTGCTCTTTCGGCACCTGAAAACGTTCTGCCACAGACTGGATCGTATCTCCAGAACGGACAACGTAAATTTCCATATCATTCTCCTTTTCCTTTATCACAACACCTTATGGGATAGGAGGTGGGTTTATTCCAATTGACTGGAAATTGTTAAAATGATAGGATAAAGACAGGATCGTAATTCCAAAAAGGAGGAAGGTTTATGAAAAAGAAAGTTCGATGGGGAATGTTTCTGTCTGCCATGGTATTGTTTGCAGGACTGTGGACGGGTAATGCCTGGGCAGAAGAAACCAGAACAAAAATTGAATCTGTTAACCTGTATCTTGACGGAAGCCGCAATGACGGGTGGAATGAAGATATCACATTACAGATTTCCACTCCGGACAGCGAATACCATGTGGGAGAATGGTATCTTTCTGGCTCTCCTACCGCTGCGGTTCCCACATTTAAGCTGGAATTATATGCCGCTTCCAACCATTATTTTGATGTGGCATCCAAAAATATCCAGTTAAGCGGTCTGGAAGCCCGCTGTACCAGCCGTTCCACCCAGGATAACCGGGAAACACTGGTACTGACCGTAAAAATCCAAGGGCTTGCCGTAGATCTGGATGGCATTGGCAGCGCTGATCTGGACGATGACGGATATGGAACCTGGGACGAAGTTCCCGGATCCCATCATTATGAAGTCCGTCTGTATCGAGGCAGTTCTGCCTATGGCGAGGTAAAAAACACTTCCGAAAACTCTTTTGATTTCAGTTCCATGATCACCAGAAAGGGAGACTACTATTTCAAAGTCCGTGCAATCGGTTCCGGCACTTCTGATAAGGGAGAATGGGTAGAATCCGGTACCTGCTATTTTGATGAGCCTTTATCCTATTCTGATGACAGCCAGGATATTATTGGAGGTCCGGGAAATTCCTCTTCCCTGCCTCCTTCAGGTAATTTCTCATTTACCTGGATCCCATCCGGTTCCGACTGGTTCTTAAAATTACCTAACGGCTCGTTTGCCTCCAATTCCTGGCAGTATGTGGATGGAAACTGGTACTATCTTGGCAGTACCGGCGCCATGGTAACCGGATGGTTTTATGACGGTACCCATTGGTATTACTTAAATCCTGTCAGCAACGGTACGAAAGGAGCCATGATGACCGGGTGGATTTTTGTAAACAGCAAATACTACTACCTGAATACCGTAAGCGATGGAACCAAAGGAGCTATGTATGCCAATCAGGTAACTCCTGACGGGCATTTGGTAGGCGCCGACGGAGCCATGATCTATTAACATTTTAATTTTCTTATCAACACAGCCAAAGGCAGCAGTCCGGATAAGACTGCTGCCTTTTTCTTTCTTTTACCCTTCCAGGACCTTTGCCGCTTTCTCCAGTTCTTCCCGGATATGAATGTGCTGCGGACATACCAGTTCGCAGGCACCGCAACGGATACATTCTGATGCTTTCGCCCAGCCATGGCCTTCTGTATTCCAGCTGTATTTGGATCTGGCAAATTTCAGGTCATCATACATGGTATACAGATTCATTGCCTGGAACGTACCATAAATCGCTATGGATTTCGGACACCCTTTCATGCAGTAAGCACAGGCTGTACAAGGAATCGTCGGAAACTCCGCCAGTACCTGACGGGCTTTTTCCACTACCTGATGCTCTTCCGGTGTCAAAGGTTTAAATTCCTTCATATATGAAAGATTATCTTTCATCTGCTCCACATTGGACATTCCGGAAAGGACTGTGATCACTCCGTCCAGAGAAGCTGCAAAACGGATAGCCCAGGAAGCAACCGACGCTGCCGGATTGGCTGCCTGGAACAGTTCTTTTACTGCCTCCGGCGGATTTGCCAGGGTTCCGCCTTTCACCGGTTCCATAATGATCACCGGCTTTCCATGTTTTCTTGCCACCTCATAACATTTTCTGGACTCCACATTGGCATCATCCCAGTCTGCATAATTGATCTGCAGCTGGACAAACTCCATTTCCGGGTGGGCTGTGAGAATCTCATCCAGTACTGCCGCTTTATCATGGAAGGAGAAGCCCAGATGCCGGATCACTCCCTCTTCCTTTTTCCTTTGAAGGAAATTCCAGATATCATAATCATCAAAAAAGTGAGTACGGCTCTCCCCCAGATTATGAAGAAGATAGTAATCAAAATATCCGGCTCCCGTCCGTTCCAGAGACGTAGCTAACATTTGCTCTGCTTCTTCTCTGGTTTTTGCTCCTGCCCAGGCAGGAAGCTTGGTGGCCAGCATAAATTTGTCCCTGGGATACCGTTCCACCAGAGCTTTCCGGATGGTACATTCCGACTCCCCATTCTGATAACCATATGCAGTATCAAAATAAAGGCCGCCTGCTTCCAGATAAAGATCCACCATCTCTTTTGTCTGCTCCACATCAATATGTCCATCTTCCAGTGTAGGAAGACGCATCAACCCAAATCCTAATTTCGGCATATGTTCCCCTAAGTAACGCTCCATACTTCCTTCCTCCTTATCCATTCTCTCTACTTTTCTTCACAGAGAACCCGGAATACCTCCAGCAGATAATCATAGATTCTCTTAAAGGATGCCAGACCCAGCCATTCCTCCGGAGTATGGGCTTCCCCTGCAGTCGGGGCCACACACATAATATCCAGATCCGGTATCCGGCTCTTAAACTCACCGCATTCCAATCCTCCATGAGTTGCTTCAAATTTCATTTCTCTGCCAAACATCTTCTGATACAGGCCGGTACATACCGTTCTCAGAGAAGAAGACGGGTCAAATTTCCAGCCTCCAAATCCGATTCCCTTCACTGCCGTAAACCCTAAAAGTCCGGCTAACGCTTCCATTTCTGCGGAAACCTCCGCTTTCAGGCTATCCTCTGCACTCCGGATGCAGTCACAGATATCAATGGTATCTCCATCCATAGTAAGGATTCCCACATTGCTGGAGCAGACCACCAGTCCTTCCATTTCCTGGCTCATCGCCCTCACCCCATTGGGCAGAAACTGCAGGAACCGGATCAGTGCCTGAGAATCTTCCTCTGTCATCACCTTATCCCCTGCTGTTTCCTGGCAGGTCAGAGAAAATCCCGGATCACTGGCAGACAGCTCTGTCCGGATGGCATCTCCCAACGCTGTAGCTATCTGCTCTGCTTCCGTCTTTTTCCCTTCCGGTACAAAAATCACCGCATCTGCCTCACTGACAATTGCATTCATCTTGGCTCCACCAGTAAAGGAAGCAATCCGAACCGGCATGACAGCCTGTACCGCCGCCAGAATCCTTGCCATCAGTTTCAGGCCGTTTCCTCTTCCCATATGCATCACTGCAGCAGAATGACCTCCCAGAAGTCCCCGTATGGAAAGTTTCAGTCCGTCTCCGCTGGCTGTTTCCCAGGACGGTGTCCGACGGAAATTATATACCTGACCTCCGGCGCAGGACACCATAGTCTCCCACTCATTGGAGGCGCCTCCGTCCATATTGATCATCCGGCGGGCTGTGATACGGGAAGCATCAAATGCCATGGCTCCCAGAAGTCCGATTTCTTCCATGCTGGTAAAGACACACTCCAGGGGAGGATGGACATAATCTTCCTTTGCCAGGAAAGCCAGCATATACGCACAGGCAATCCCGTCATCAGCTCCCAGTGTAGTTCCCTTTGCTTTCAGTTTTCCATCCACGATTTCCAGCTGCAGCGGATCTTTCTCAAAATCATGGCTGCTTTCCGGAAGCTTGACACACACCATATCCGTATGTCCCTGAAGCATCAGGGCCGGAACATCTTCATATCCTTTTGACCCCGGTTTCCTTACCAGTACATTCTGGGCATCATCCCGGTAATATTCCAATCCATGCTCTTTCGCAAACTGGCAGATATAATCTGCCACAGCCCCTTCCTTTCCGGAACCTCTGGGAATCGCGGAAATCTCTTCAAAGTAACGGAGGGCATCAGCAGGCTCCCAGCCTTTTGTTATGTAATCCATGTATGTATACCTCCTTTTTATTTTAAGAATATTATAACATATTTTTCCATAAGAAAAAGACCCATACCGGGCCTTTTTCCTGCTTTGTTTTATTTGAAATATGCCACTCCGCTCTCAAAGATCTTCATATCCTGTTCGCCGTAAATATTCATGGCTACTGCTTCCCCTCTCCGCTCGGAATGTGCCATTTTTCCCAATACACGGCCGTCAGGGCTTATGATACCCTCGATTGCCATATAAGAACCATTGGGATTCCAGTATTCATCCATAGTAGGATTTCCCTGGTCATCCACATACTGAGTAGCTACCTGGCCATTCTCAAACAGTTTTTTCAGCCATGTCTCATTTGCCACAAATCTTCCCTCTCCGTGGGAAGCAGGATTGCAATATACGCCGCCTAATTCTGCCCCGGAAAGCCATGGGGACTTATCCGTTACCACCTTGGTATACACCATTTTGGAAACATGGCGTCCAATCGTATTCATGGTCAGTGTAGGACTGTCTCCCGTCTGTTCACAGATGGTTCCTTCCGGCACCAGTCCCAGTTTGATCAGAGCCTGGAAGCCATTACAGATACCAAGCATCAGACCATCTCTCTGCTGCAGAAGCTTGTGGATTTCTTCCTTAATTGTTTCATTCCGGAATACGGCAGCAAAGAATTTGGCAGAACCTTCCGGCTCATCTCCTGCGGAAAATCCGCCAGGGAACATAACGATCTGTGCCTTTGCAATTTCCTTTTTATAAACTTCCACCGAATCCCGGATATCTGAAGCAGACAGATTCTTAAATACCTTTGTTACTACTTTCGCCCCTGCCCGTTCAAATGCCCTGGTACTGTCGTACTCACAGTTTGTTCCGGGGAATACCGGAATAAATACGGTAGGCTGACCGATCTTATGGGTACACACTGCCACGCTTCCGCTATGGAACACTCTGCCCGGAACGGTTTCCTCTTTCACGCCTGACCTGGTAGGGAATACCTTTTCCAGCGTATTGCTCCATGCATGTAACGCTTCTTCCATGGAAATAGAGACATTTCCGTATTCCAGACAGCCCTTATCTGTCACCTCACCGATAACGGTATAGGAGATTGCCAGTTCGCCCACTTTTCCGTCAGGAACTTCACAAACCAGATTTCCCCAGCCGGGAGCAAAGAAATCTCTTTCATCCAGATTGTGTTCGATCTTTACGCCCATCTTGTTTCCGAACGCCATTTTACTCACTGCCTCTGCAATACCATTGCGTTCTACCGCATAGGCGGAAATAATTCTTCCTGCCTGGATATCCTGCTGAAGTTTCTCATATCCTTCCATCACACGCTCATAGCAGGGAAGGTCATAGTCATCTCTCTCTATGGTAAACAGTACAATTTTACTTCCTGCTCTCTTAAATTCAGGAGTAATGATATCCTTATGGCTTGCCACATCAACAGCAAAGGAAACCAGGGTGGGCGGCACATTGATCTCTCCGTGCTCCTCATCATTGAAGGTGCCGGACATACTGTCCTTGCCTCCGATGGACGGCAGGCCAAATCCCATCTGAGCTGCATAAGCTCCCAGAAGAGCAGCAAACGGCTGGCTCCATCTTGCCGGATCTTCCGTCATTCTCTGGAAATATTCCTGGAATGTAAAGCGGATTTTCGAGCAATCGCCTCCCGCAGCTGCAATCTTGGCCATGGAAGATACCACTGCGTACACAGCCCCATGGTATGGACTCCAACTGGACAGATACGGATCAAATCCATAACTCATCATAGTGACGGTATCCGTCTTTCCTTCCAGTACCGGCAGCTTTGCCACCATAGACTGGGTCTCCGTCAGCTGATATTTTCCTCCATACGGCATGAATACACTGCCTGCCCCGATGGAACCGTCGAACATTTCCACCAGTCCCTTCTGGGAACATACATTCAGAGAGGCCAGCATCTTCAGCCATGTACCTTTCACATCCTCTACTTCCCGGCGAAGGAACAGGCTTCCCTCTCTGGAAGGAACCTGCAAAGTCACATCTGCCTCCTGATGGGCTCCATTCGTATCCAGAAATGCACGGCTGATATTGACAATGGTGGTTCCCCTCCAGTTCATTACAAGACGGGGTTCCTCTGTCACCACAGCTACCGTCACGGCCTCCAGATTTTCCTCCGCTGCATAATCTAGGAAACGCTCCACATCTTTCGGGTCTACTACTACTGCCATACGCTCCTGGGATTCTGAAATGGCAATCTCCGTACCATCCAGACCGGCATATTTTTTCGGTACCTTATCCAGGTCAATAACCAGCCCGGCAGCCAGTTCTCCAATTGCCACTGACACGCCGCCTGCTCCGAAATCATTACATTTTTTAATGATACTGCTCACTTCCGGGCGGCGGAACATTCTCTGGATCTTTCTCTCCGTAGGCGCATTTCCCTTCTGTACTTCTGCTCCGCAGACCTTAATGGATTCTTCCGTATGTACCTTGGAAGAACCGGTAGCACCGCCGATCCCGTCACGGCCTGTCCTGCCTCCCAGAAGGATAATAATATCTCCCGGATCTGAAGTCTCCCGGATCACATGTTTTCTGGGTGCTGCGCCCATAACAGCACCGATTTCCATTCTCTTTGCCGCATAACCGGGATGATAGATTTCTTTCACATAACCGGTTGCCAGACCAATCTGGTTGCCGTAAGAGCTGTATCCGTGAGCAGCTCCTGTCACCAGTTTTTTCTGGGGAAGCTTTCCTTTCATGGTCTCTGACAGCGGTCTGGTAGGGTCTGCTGCCCCTGTCACACGCATCGCCTGGTACACATAGGTACGTCCGGAAAGCGGGTCTCTGATCGCTCCTCCCAGACAGGTGGCAGCTCCACCGAACGGTTCAATCTCCGTGGGATGATTGTGGGTTTCGTTTTTAAAATTAACCAGCCATTCTTCTGTCACACCATCGATCTCCACCGGAACCACGATGCTGCAGGCATTGATTTCCTCAGAAACCTCCATGTCTTCCAGCTTTCCTTCCGCTCTCAGCTTCTTCATGGCCATCAGAGCCAGATCCATGAGGCAGACATATTTATCTTTCCGGTCTCCGTAAACAGCCTGGCGGTCTTCCAGGTACTGCCGATAAGTATCCTCCATAGGCTTTTTGTAATCTCCATCCTCAACAGTAACCTGTTTCAGTTCCGTTGAGAAGGTAGTATGGCGGCAGTGGTCAGACCAGTAAGTATCCAGCACCCGAATCTCCGTAACAGACGGGTCTCTTTTTTCTTCTTCCTTATAATAATTCTGAATATGTTTAAAATCTTTCAATATCATGGCCAGATGGAATGACTCATACAGTTCCTTCAGTTCCTCCTCGGAAAGCTCCTGAAAACCTGTCAGCGTCTTCACATCTTCCGGAGTATCAAATTCCACCGTCAGCGTATCCGGAATGGCTTCTTCCGCCTCTCTGGAGTCTACCGGATTGATACAGAAAGAACGGATAGCCGCTGCCTGCCCGTCTGTCAGCTGTCCAGAAATCACATAAGTAGTCGCTGTCCGGATCACCGGCTCCTCCTTTTCATTAAGAAGCTTCACACACTGCTCCGCAGAGTCAGCTCTCTGGTCAAACTGTCCCGGTAAATATTCAACAGAAAATACCGTATCTCCTTCTTCTCTTGGGAAATCCCCTTCATAACAGTAATCTACGGGAGGTTCCGAAAATATGGTTCCCAGAGAAGCCTGATAGGTGTCATCAGACAAATGTTCCACATCATAACGGATCAGCACCCGCACTCCTGTCACTGTGGAAATCCCCAGATAATTTTTTATTTCCTCATGAAGTTCCTTTGCCTTTACTGCAAATTCTCTCTTTTTCTCCACATAGATCCGCTTTACGCTCATAGGTTCCTCCTGTTCTCTGCCAATCCTGTATAAAAAAGGCAGATGACTGCACTCTTATCATCTGCCTTAATCATATCATAATTTCAATAAATTAGTAAAATCAATATATCTAATATTTTATATTAGTATATCTTATTATGTATCAGAGGATAAATGGCTCACATCACCCATTTCCAATACTTTAAAATGACCCGTTTCTCGGTTATATTCGATGGTACTGATACTGACATTAGCCACGATCACTTCCTCATGTTCCCCCGGCTCATTTCTCAGCATATAAGCAACCACATAGGCTAAAGCAGCTCCATGGGACACCACTGCCACATCGCCTTCTGCCAGACTGAGGATCATCTCCACAGCCCAGGCTATCCGCTCACAGATCTGAGCTCTGGTTTCCCCTCCTGGAGGAGACACCTCTGCAGGATTCTGCTGCCACATGGCCAGTTCTTTGGGATACTTTTCTCCAATCTCCTTCCAGGTCATTCCTTCCCACTGTCCGAATTCCACTTCCTCCAGTCCCGGCATGGGAATAACAGAAAGGCCCTGACTGTCCGCAATGGCTTTGGCCGTTTCCATGGCTCTCTGCTGACGGCTGGAAAACACGGCTGTTACCGGCCTTTTCTCCATTCCCCTGGCCAGAGCCTTCGCCTGCTTCCGCCCGGTTTCATTTAAGGGAATATCATGGCAGCCCTGAATCTTATGGGCCACATTCCAGTCTGTCTGCCCGTGACGTATGAGATATATTTTCATTGCAACTGCCTCCCTACTCTTCCCCTTCAAAATCTTCCGGTCCCAGATCCATATTCATGGCATTTCCCACATTCACCGCGTCCAATGCCGTTTTCATAATATCTTTTACTTCATCTGCGGTCATCTTCATCTTTTCCGCCAGTTCTTCCACAGTAGCCTCACGGCCCAGTTCTTCTGCAAGAACCTGGGACACTTTCTGAAGAACATTGACTCTGGCAGCCACTGTCTCTTCAATCTCTGCCTCCCGTTTCTGTTCTTCCACTGCCGCTTCCAGTGCATTACACACTTTCTGCTTCAGAAGCTCCTGAAAGTCTCCTTCTTCATATTCCATGGCAAGAGCTGTCAATGCCATATTTGCCTCCTGCACCAGGTCATTCATAGGCAGTCCCCGATCCGCATAATCTTTTGCATAAGACAGGACCTTTTTCAGATTTCCTTCAATCAACCGGCTTCTCCCTGCCTCCGTTCCATTTAAAATCTGCCGGATCAGCATTGCTTCCTCTTCTGCTGTGCACTGGGGCACCATTTCCAGTTCCTCCAGATACACCTGATAAAAATCGTCATGCATAACGTTTCTCTCCTTTTCCTGTCCTATAGTATAAACGCAGACCACCGTTTTTTCAAGAAGCTCCTTTCCTGGAAAACTCCTCTTTCCAAATTTCTGCCACTGTGTTAAAATGATATGTATTATAAGGAGGGCTAATAATGGATATCAATTATGAATTATACAAAGTCTTTTATCATGTGGCAGTAACGCTCAGCTTTTCAGAAGCATCCAAGCAGCTCTTTATCTCCCAGTCTGCAGTCAGCCAGTCTATCAAAGTTCTGGAAAAAAAGCTGAACCAGACTCTTTTTATCCGCAGCACCAAAAAAGTACAGCTTACCCCCGAAGGGGAAATCCTTCTGAAACATATTGAGCCGGCCATGAATCTGATCAAAAGGGGAGAAAACCAGCTTCTGGAAGCCAATACCTTAAACGGCGGCCAGCTTCGTATCGGAGCCAGCGATACCATATGCCGGTATTTTCTCGTACCCTTTTTCAAAGAATTTCATCTGAAATATCCAAATGTACACATTAAAGTAGCCAATCAGACCTCCATTGCCTGCGCTAAATTACTGGAAAACGGACAGGTGGATTTTATCATCACCAACTATCCTAATTCCAGTTTGTCCAATGCCCATAACATTCGTATTTTAAAAGAATTTTCGGATGTATTTGTGGCAAATCCTGCCCATTTCCCTTTGACAGCCCACAAGTTAAGCCTTCAGGAACTCCAGTCTTATCCGATCCTGATGCTGGACCGGAAAAGCACTACCAGTGAATTTCTCCATCATATGTTCCAGAAAAACCAGCTGGATCTGGTGCCGGAAATCGAGCTGACCAGCAACGACCTTCTCATAGACCTTGCCCGCATTGGTCTTGGCATCGCCTTTGTTCCTGATTTCTGTATTCCGGAACAGGACCAGGAGCTTTTTATTCTGAATCTGGAAGAACAGATGCCAAAACGCCAGATTGTGGCAGCTTATAATGAAAATATGCCGATTTCCCAGGCAGCCAGACAGTTTATGGAAATGCTGGGTGGTCAGCCCAAAACTCCCTGACCCGCCTTTCTACCGTATCCAGAGTTACGGTTTCATAATCTCTCCACTCTCTTGGAAACAGTTCCAGGCAATCCGGACTTAAAAATCTGTCATCAAGCAAAGCGATCACTCCCTGGTCCTCCATGGTCCGGATTACCCTGCCGGCCGACTGGAGGACCTTATTCATGCCTGGATACTGATAAGCAAATGCAAATCCGGATTTTCCCTTCTCATCAAAGTAGTCTTTCAGGATCTCCTGCTCCACACAGATCTGGGGAAGCCCGGTCCCAACCACCACGGCTCCGATCAGACGCTCTGCTTTCAGATCAATTCCTTCTGAAAAAATCCCTCCCATCACACATAAGGCTATCAGGGAAAGGTCCCTTTCCACCTCAAATTTTTCCAGAAATTCTTCTTTTTCCCTTTCGTCCATTCTGCTCTTCTGGCAGATACATTCAAATTCCGGATCTTTCTCCAATATCTCCCGGATATGGTCCATATACCGGTAAGACGGCAAAAATACCATATAGTTTCCCTGTCTGGCTCTGGCAAAAATCCTGATATATTCCCCTATTTTTTCATATTCTCTCTGATTTCTCCTGGTATACCGGCTGCTCACATCCGGCGCCACCAGAAGCAGACGGTTTGCCGGGTCAAACGGGGAATGGGCATACACTGCATATTCTTCCCGGTTTCCGCTGATCAGCTCTTTATAATAATTGACAGGCAGAAGGGTGGCGGAAAAAAACACAGCTCCATTTCCCTGTTCCAGACAGGCGGAAAGATTGGCAGAAGGGTCCACACACAGCATACGTACCAGGAACGTTCCATCTTCCCTCAGTTCTGAATAAATACGGTATCGTTCATCAGCCAGCTCATGGACCATCACAAAATCTCTCAGCTGAAAATAGAAATCCAGCAGCTGCTCCCTGTCCGGGAAAACCGGGTTCTCATTAAGAAATTCCTCCATTTCCCCATAAACAGACATAACCGGAAGAATCAATCCATGGATCTGATCCAGTACCTGATAATCCTCGCAATCCCGTTTCATTTCCAGCATCACCCGGTTACACCGGTCCAGCGCCTTTTCCAGCTTAGGATTTTTCCCTTTGATCCGGCGTTTTGCCATCAGGATATCTTCTTTTATCAGAGCCGCGCTGTACATCTCCCTGGCACGTCCTACCAGATTATGGGCTTCATCTATGAGGAACAGATATTCCCCTTTGGTTTTTTCTCCAAAATACCGTTTTAATCTCACATTGGGATCAAACACATAATTATAATCACAGATAATACCGTCGGCCCAGCTGGTAATATCCAGGCAAAATTCAAAAGGGCATACCTGATGGTTTTCCGCATAGGAAAGAATCACTTCTCTGGTAATCTGCTGTTCCTTATGGATCATCTCATAAACCGCATCGTTGACCCGGTCAAAATGCCCTCTGGCATAGGGGCAGGCCTCCGGATTACAGTCCGGCTTACCCAAAAAGCACAGTTTTTCCTTCGCCGTGATCGTAACAGAAGTAAAATACAGTCCCTGGCGGCGGAGGAGCTCAAAGGTTTCCTCTGCCACCGTTCTGGTGATCGTCTTGGCCGTCAGGTAAAATAATTTATCTCCCAGCCCTTCCCCGATTGCTTTCAGCGCTGGATAGATGACAGAAAGTGTCTTTCCTATCCCGGTAGGCGCCTGGATATAAAGATTTCTCTTTCTGGCCAGGCTTCTATATACCGCCACTGCCAGTTCCTTCTGGCCTTCCCGGTATGCATAAGGAAATGGCAGGTCTTTTATGGATTCCTGGCGGCGTATCTCATGGTGATACAGATATCTGGCCCATTTCACATACTCATGGATCAGCCCACGGAACCATGTTTCCAATTCTTCCGCGGACTTTTCTTCCCGGAAACGGCGGATTTCTTCCGTCTCCAGATTGCAATATGTCACCTGTATTCCAATCGTCTCCAGTTCTTTATCCTTACTGTAAAAATAAGCATAACACATAGCCTGGGCCATATGGACTGGTTCCGGTTTTTCTATATGGGAAAGATTACGGTAAACTCCTTTGATCTCATCAATAGTCACTCCCGAGACTTCCGTCAGAATGCCATCCGCCCTTCCTTCCACCTGGAACACAAACTCTTCTTCCTCAATCCGGCAGGAAAGCTTTACTTCTGCCTGATAGGCGCTTCCCATTCTCTTCTGTATTTTTCTGTGTATCCGGCTTCCCGCCTGCATGGCATCACGCTCTGCACCGGAAGTCCTGCGATTATCCAGATCTCCGGAACGGAGCACAAATTCCACCAGATTTCTCACCGATATGGATATGACCCTCTCTTTCTCTCCGTCCATACTGCGCCTCCAGTTTTTTCTTTCCTACCATCATAACATAAACAGTTCTCATCTGTCTCTAAATCTGTCCACAAAAAAGGGGCTGCCGCACTAAAAAATTCGTGCGGCAGCCCCTTTCTCTTCTTCTACTTATGCTGCATGATAATTTTCTGCTGATCTGGAATCCAGAAATTCTTCAAAGGCCTCATTCTCACCATTATAAGATACAGTGAGGACCCTGGTCAGATCCAGGCTGAGAACTCCCAGAATGGACTTTGCATCAATGATCACGCGATTATAAAATACGTCAATATCAAAGTCACATTTACCAGCAGCAGCCACAAATTCTTTTGCATCTGCAATCGTCGGCAACATGATTTTTCTTTGTTTCATAAAAAACAACTCCTTCTACTTTTAATTAAATAAATGATTCAAAGCTACTCAATTACTTGTATAATCTAGTCAGCCATTAAAAGTATATCCCTATTTATAGCATTTCTTTCTTCCGCTGTCAATTTTTCCCAATATGAGGGATTTTTCTCGATTTTTGTATATTTTGGCTGTTTTTACCCTTAAAAAGCTTTTTTGTCCTCAACAAATTTATATGGAAAACTTCTCCAACTAAAAATAATTCTCAAAATATCTTTTTTATTATAATTCTGTACCGATTTTTATTTTTTATTTTTTGTATATTCTTACCCTTGATTTTTCTGCGTTTTTACATAGTTTTCCCTTGTATGAAACCACATACAACAGATTTTTTTATCTTTTTTAGTTGACATTTTTTTTGTTCTATGATAGTATATTTAAGCGCGAGTGATTCGCAGCGATATACAGGGGAATAGTTCAATGGTAGAGCAGCGGTCTCCAAAACCGTAGATGGGGGTTCGAGCCCCTCTTCCCCTGCTCTATGATATGATGAGAAAAGGATAAGGCGAAATGCTTTATCCTTTTCTTTTTCCATCTTAGATTTCTATACCATCTCCCCGTTTCATGCAAATTGTTCCTTCTGCACCAGCTATCCTGGAAGCACAATGATTTAAAACAATCTTATGAAAATCATTCCTTTTACAGAATTTCTGTGCTTCCTCCCAATTCATATGAACTGGATAACGCAAAAACTCCGCCTTTCCAGTACTCCTCATCTGAGCCCCGTAAGTCCCCTCATACACATGCCCCGTAAATACAATATTACCTTGTCTCTCCCATACCTGTTCTGCCAGCTTCCTGCTTTCTTTCGCTGCCAGTTGGGGATCTGACAGAATCAGGATTCCTGTCTCACCATTCCAGCAATCCAGGTCTTTGCACTCCAGTGCCTGTTCCAGTAACCTGTCCCCACATCTTCTCCATTTCCTTTTCTGATAGAGTTTTTTCACCTGGTCTATCACTTTTTTATCAGCAAAAACAGGAACTTCTTTCTTACACCCCATCCCCAAAAGCAACAGGTCCACTCCTCTTCCTACTGCCGGTGCCGGAAGCAGCAGACTATTTTCCTTCCATACGGCTTGTTCCAGTCTTCTTTGAATCTTACGCCTCATTCCTTCCCCATCTTCTTTTTCATCACCGTAAGCACAGTCTACCACTGCAAGATCACATCTTGTTCCCGATGCCGGGTCCCATTGGTATACAGGAGAATGTTCGCAGTAATCTCCGGAAAAGAAAATCCTTTTGTCCTCAAACTCCAATAAGTACCACACACTTCCCAGGCAATGACCGCTTCGCCCATAGGTTGCTGTAAGGAGCTCATCCACTACTACCTGATTATTCGAAGGTTCGTTTATTTCCAAAACATGAATAGACACCCTCTGCCACCCCAGCTGCTCTTCCGTTTCCGCAGTCAAATATATCTTACCCTGAAATCCCTGATCCCACAGCCAGTCCAGTGATCCCCCATGGTCTCTGTGAGAATGGGTGAGGAACAGATAACGTACCCTGCTGACCTGCTCTTCTGTAAGAAGAGGCGGCCTCTCCTCTCCCCCGGTTCCCGCTCCACAGTCTACCAGAACAGAATATTCCTTTCCTTCCAGCAAAAAGCAGTTACAACCATATTCACAGCATCCCCCGGCAACATAAAACCTCATATCCTCACCTTCTCAGAACCTTCATAAGCCCGACAGAGAACTTCCAGATTCTCCCTGGCACCTGCTTCCGTCACATTGTCCTTGGCCTCAACTACAACAGTCCCTGCATAGCCCCGGTCTGTCAGCATGGACAGACATCGGGAAAGCGGAAGATCTCCTTCTGCTGTCAGACTATGATGAGGGACTCCATTCACACACTGGCTCACATGTACATTGACAACAGGATGTGTCAGAGTAAGCAGGTCCAGCTCTGGATCTACGGTCTGCAAATGAGCAAAATCCAGAGTGACTCCCAAAAAAGGATTCCGGCAGCTGTCCAATAATCTATTTAATTCCCTCAGAAAAGTAAAAACTTCTTTGGGACGGTTCTCCATATTTTCCAATCCAACAACTATCTTCTTCTGTTCCGCCAACATGCTTATTTCCCATAATGCTTCTTTCATCCACTCATACTGCCGCTCTCTTTTTTCCCTTATGGAAGAAAGCCGTCCCGGATGAACGGTAACTGCCACTGCTCCAGCGTCCTTTGCCAGTTCTATGGTATCCAGGACTTGACGGAGGGATTCCTTGCGTATTCCCTGATTGCTGGAAGACAGATTCAAATCACCACTGGGCGCATGAACCGCTGCCAGAAATCCCTTTCTGCCAAATTCCCTGACTGTCTGAATAAAATTTCTTTTCCACTCTTCCCCATCTGGAAGATCGTACAGCTGAATCTCAGCTCCATCATAACCGCTTTTCTCCGCAAGAAATAAAGCTTCTTCCAACTCCACACCTCTTGGAGTTTTCAGCATCCACTTCACTGATTCTCCTCCTCATCTTTCAAATTCCACCTGCTGATCCCAGTTCAGATAGGCCTGCTCTCCTTTTAACAAAGATACAGGAATCGGTGTTTCCACCGTTAATTCTCCCTCTTCTGTAGAAAACAGATAAGAATTCCGGTTTCCTTCAAAAATATAACGCTCTAATCTTCCTGAAATCCCATATGCCCTATCTTTCTTTTCTTTCCCAATGGAAATATATTCCGGTCGTATACCAAAGGTCTTGTTTCCATTTTTCAAAAAATTCATCTTTCCTACAAAGTCAGCTGTGAAAATCGTTTTGGGGTGATGGTAAATTTCCTCCGGAGTTCCAATCTGCTCTGCATTTCCTTTATTAAGGACCACAATTTTATCAGACATCTGCAATGCCTCTCCCTGATCGTGAGTCACATAAAGGACAGTCACTTTTGTTCTCTGCTGAATTTCCATCAATTCCTCTTTCATCTTCTGCCGAAGCTGTACATCCAGATTTGACAACGGTTCATCTAAAAGCAGTACCGCAGGTTCCATGACCAGCCCTCTTGCCAATGCCACACGCTGCTGCTGCCCCCCTGATAAGGACCATGGAAAATCTTTCTCCCTTCCTTCCAGCCCTACCTGCTTCAAAATTTCCATAGTCTTCCGCTTCTGTTCCTCTTTCGGCAGTTTCTGGATCTTCAAAGGATATGCCACATTATCAAATACATTCATGTGAGGCCAGACTGCATAAGACTGAAACACCATCCCCAGGTTCCTCTTACCTGTCTTGACGTAAATATTTTTTTCCGAAGAATATACGGTATTCCCTCCAATTATGATTTCTCCTTCCGTCGGATCCACAAATCCTGCTACCATTCGTAAAATCGTAGTCTTCCCACAGCCGGACGGTCCCAGAAGCGATACAAATTCCCCTTTTTCAATTTCCAGATCCAGTCCGCGGATTACTTCTTTTTCTCCAAATTTCTTTTTCAATCCCTTCAGTTCTATATATGCCATCTTATGCCTTCCTTTCACCCCATCGTTTCTTCCATATGGAATATTTTACCCATGGCCATATTCATCAACGCGATCAATCCGATAATAACAATACTCAGTGCACAGGCAGCTGTATAATTCCCAGCTTCCTGAAGAGTAAAAATAGCCGTAGCCAATGTTTCATTTCCGGAAGACCACAGGAAAATAGATAATGTAAGTTCCCGCAAACAAGGAATAAAAATCAGAAACCAGGCTGTTCCCACGCTTTCCCTTATGAGGGGGATCACTATCGTCGTCATCACTTTAGCCAAAGAAGCACCAGATATCACCGCCGCTTCTTCCAGAGACCGGTTAATCTGATACATACTTCCCGAAATAGTCCTGAACGCCTGAGTCGTATAATTTGCTACATAAGCAATCAAAATGATCCATATGGTATTGTAAAAACTGAAACCGAACACCGGAACAGGCCTTAACCAGGCCAGAATGATCGCAATTGCCATTACTGTCCCGGGAATCGCTCCTGGCATGGTAATTACAAATTCCAAAGGCCTGCTGAATCTGGTTTTCGCCATCACACACAGGTAAGCCACAACAAACCCAATTCCCACCGCCAAAAATGCGGCCGTAAACGCCAGAAACAAACTGTTTCCCATAGCCCGTTGAAACAAGGGCATCTGAAAAACTGTGGCAAAATTTTTCAGGCTCATATTTTTCACACTGAAAGGCAGACCATAAGCCTTAGTCAGGGAAGTAGCCAGAATAGATAAAATCGGACAGACCGTCACAAATATCCCGTATACTACCCACAAAATTCCAGCCCATTTTCTCCACACTCCCAGTTCATTCAAAGCTGCCTTCTCTGATTTTCCGGTGATCAGCGTGAACTCTTTTCCTTTTAACATCCTGTCTTTTGCAGTAAGCGTAAGTACCGTAATAATTACCAGGACTGCCGATAGCGACGCGGCTACTTCCATATTGTTAGTCATGGAGAAATCCTCCAATACCTGGTGGATTCTTGTAGTAAGCGTATAATAAGACACATGAAATCCCAATACCGACGGCACTCCATAATTAGAAATATTGGAAACAAACACCAAGATCATCGCCGAATATACAGAAGGTTTCAGTACCGGCATCACAATGTCCTTAAAAATCTGAAACGAAGATGCTCCTGTAATCACAGCCGCCTCTTCCAGGGAAGACTGGATCTTTTCAAAGTTACTCTTCATCACCATATAGACCATGACCGAACCGCTCAGGGTAAACACAAAGATAATCCCATTCTGTCCATAGATGGTTACCAGTTTTTCTGTACTTCCCGTAATTTCCTGGTACCAGCGGTTTACCACTCCCACAGGTCCTAAAATCTGCTGCCAGGCCATAGCTATAATGAAAGGAGGTATAAAAAAATTAAATAAAAACAGCCGGTGTATGCTCTTTTTAAACGGCATATCCGTTCTGGTAGTAAAATAAGCCGCTCCACATCCGATCACAGTGGAAAGAACCGTAGCACAGACAGATACCCAAAGACTGTGCAGCAGCGCTTCATAATTTCTTACATCTGAAAAAACTTCTTTATAATTTTCCAGAGTAAATCCGCCGTTTAACGTAAAGCTGCGGATCAGGATAATGCAGACCGGATAGCCGATCAGAACTGCCAGCAGCAAAGCTGCCAGCAGTATCATTCCTTTATTTGTCCTGTTCATAAATCCCACCTGTTATGATTCACCGAAAAGCTGGTTGAACTGTTCTTTGATTTCCGCAGAATGCTCCGAAATGTATGCAGAATCGGATTCTATCAGTTTCAGTGTATCCAGAGACAGAACACCTTCAGGAGTTTCAATTCCTGACCTTACGGGAGTCGTATTCAAAGACGCAAGGAGTTCCTGACCTTCTTCAGAAAGCACATAATCAATAAACGCTTTCGCTGTTTCCTCGTGGCTGCTTCCATTCACCAGCGCAATAGGAGAAGCTACTGCTACCGCTCCTTCTTCCGGGATCACATAATCCACAGGAGAACCCTGATTCTTCATATCCGCTACCATATAATCCAGTACTGCTCCTGCCTGGATCTCTCCGGTAGCAATTCTCTGAAGAACATCGTTATTAGCCTTAAACTGCATTCCCCCATTTGCTTTCAGCTGTTCAAAATAATCCCATCCGAAAGCAGGATCTGCTGCCAGTGTTCCAACAAACTGAAATGCAGAACCACTGCTGACACTGGGAATTCCTACTTTTCCATTCAGAGATTCATCCAGCAGGTCTTTCCAGGAAGCAGGTGCTTCTATGGCAGTGTTATAGGCCAGTACCATGTTAATAACTCTGGAACCATAATAATATCCTTCCGGATCCTTTAAGCTGTCTGCAATTTCCTTTCCTTCCGGAGAATCATAGGGAGCCAGAAGTTCCAGATCTTTCAGGCTGTCTGCGGAAGAGAAATCAGCAACCCATACCACATCGCTGCTCATCTGTCCTGCTTCCTTTTCCGTTTTCATCTTCGTCATCACTTCACCACTGGTAGCCCTGTAAACATTCATTTCCACATCCGGATATTTTTCTTCAAAGGCTTTCTGAAAAGTATCTGCCATTTCCTGCGGAACTGATGTGTATACCGTAAGTGCTCCGCTGACACTGGCGGAAGTTTCCGTTGCCTCCGTCTGATTTCCGGCAGATGCTGCACTCTCTGCCTGTCCGGATGCCCCACATCCTGCCATTACAATCGCTGCTCCTGCTACTGCCAATATATTCCAATATTTCTTCTGAATCATAATAATTTTCTCCTTATTCTTTTTCCTTTAAAAGACTGTTCAGGCGCTGCAGTTCTTCCGCCACATAAATAGCTCTGTCTTTCCGTCTTTCAAGCACCTGTCTTACCAAAATATTGCACACTGCCATAGGATAAGCCAGGGAATTCCATTCACTTTCCGGTCCTCTTTTAATGGGGATCACCATCGAAGACTTCCTCATGATTCCAGAAGCCGGACTCTCCCCAATCCCTACCGTACAAGCTCCCTTTTCTTTTGCATATTCCATGGCAATTTCGATTTCCCGGTATGTTTTCCGAAATCCTACACTGATCAGCAGATCTTTTTCCGTCAGGAATACCACCTGCTCCATAAACTCATTCCCGCCTGCAGTCAGTTTTCTCGTAGGAATCCCCATCCAGCAAAAACGATAGTTCAGGAAGTCAACCAATGCTCTGGAGCTACCCAGACCGGCCAGATAAACACAGGAAGCCTTACAGATTCTATCCGCAATTTCCGCGATCACTTCTTCCTTCAACCCAGCTTCTTCCAATTCCATGGTAGTCCTGTCTCTATTCAAAGCACTGTGTATAAAACCTCCCTCCCCCTTCTTTCCAGCGGTATTCCGTATTTTCTGAACCGTATCAATCCGTTTCAGCATATCTCTCTGCAGGGTTTCCTGGAACTGCCCATAAGAGGAAAAGCCCAGTTGCTTTACAAATCTGGATGCAGTAGCAATTGATACCTCACAGGCATCTGCCAGTTCCTGAACCGTCATAACCGCAGCCTGCTCCCTGTTCTCCAATAAAAAATACAGCAATTTTTCCTGGGATGGACTTAAAGATCCCTCCATATTTTTCATGCAGTCTTCCAGTTCCATACCTGATTCCTCCCATTTCGCGAAACTTATTTTCATAATTATTTGTTCATGTAAAAATTTTTACATTCAGATTGTAGCACAGTCTCTGTAAAATCCTCAATCTCAGCATGTAAAAAATATGTAAAATAGCTTGCCACTTTTGCTCATCTGGTTTATAATGAATCCAGCAATTGAATAAGTTCTTCGGGGCGGGGTGAAATTCCCCACCGGCGGTATAGTCCGCGACCCGCATCATGCGGCTGATTTGGTGAAATTCCAAAACCGACAGTATAGTCTGGATGAGAGAAGACAATTCAAACAACTGTTTATTCTTATCAAACAAATGAATAAGCGGATATGCTGCTTGAATTGCAATAAGGCTCAGACCCGAAGGTCTGGGCTTTTTCTTTTGATTCAGGAACTTTTCGTTGCAAAAACATATATTAGGAGGTTTTTGTTATGAAAACAACATGGACTACTCAGAAACTGATCACTACTGCTATGCTGGCAGCTGCCGCAGGCGCCCTTATGAGCCTGGAATTTCCAGTTCCCCTCATGCCGCCCTTCTATAAGATTGACTTCAGCGATGTACCGTCTATCATCGCTCTGTTCCTTCTTGGTCCGGTTTCTGCTGCATGGGTGGAAATCATCAAGATCCTGATCAAACTGGTCACAGTTGGGACTACCACCATGTATGTAGGGGAACTGGCTAATCTTTTAGGCGTCGTACTATTTGTTCTTCCTACCTGGCTGGTATACAGCCGCATGGGAAAGACCAAAAAAGCTGCCTGGCTCTCCCTGGGTGTCAGCATTCCGATCCGCACCCTGTTTGCCTGCTTCTGCAATGCTTTTATCACCCTTCCCCTGTATGCCAAGGCAATGGAACTTCCTTTAGACCAGGTGATCCAGATCGTATCCTCTGTGAACCCTGCTATCAACAACCTGACCACCTTCATTATACTGGCTACTATTCCATTCAACGTACTCAAGATCGGTTTAAACTGCGTGGTTGCATATCTGCTTTATGACCGCCTCCGTTCCGCCGTACGCATTTTCAAACCATCATGCCAGTAAACCGTATGAATAGGCATTAGCAAAGGAGGTTTTTCATGATCAGAAATTATCGGGACCTTACACGCCTGGAAATGGAAGAAATAGATAAAAGAGAGACCATCGTACTCATTCCTCTGGGAGCTTTAGAGCAGCATGGAAATCAGGCTCCCCTTGGCACTGATGATATCATTGCGGAAGCTATGGTCAACTATCTAAAAGAAGAACTGGAAGCCGTATGCCCGGATTTCCCCATGCTGATATTTCCTGTGATCCCAGTAGGCTTAAGCACAGAGCATAAAAATTTCTGCGGTTCTGTTACGTTCCGTCCGGAAACCTATTACCACATTCTTTATGACATCTGTTCCAGTCTGTCCCATCACGGTTTTAAAAAAGTAGCCTTCCTGATCTGCCACGGCGGCAACGCTCCCATGGTGCAGATTCTGAGCAGAGAGGTAAGAAGTGACCTGGGGCTCTACGCCTTTTATCTTTCTTCCGGAGCTTTCAGCCATCCGGATGTGAAAGCTACCATATCTCCCGGAAATATCTGGGATTTCCACGGCGGAGAGATGGAAACTTCCATGGTCATGGCAGTAGATCCGTCTCTGGTAAAACTTTCCACCGCCCAGCCAGGAATTCCATCTGCTTTTACAGATACCCGGTCTTTGAAGCCTTATGGCAGTGCTTCCATCAGCTGGATGTCAGAGGACTGGAAAACACCGGATGGAAAACCGATCGGAATCGGAGGCGATCCTTCCGGAGCCACCGCTGAAAAAGGAGACATCATTCTTCGCACCAGCGTCAAAGAACTGGTACCCGGACTGCTGGACATCCGGGACTTTCCCATCGAATAACATACAATGCTTCAAGAGGAGATCTTCTGGTAACATCCAAGGCTTTGAAAAGCCAGAATGTTACCGGAAGATCTCCTCTTTTTCATCATACACTTCCTGGTCACCATTACAATTTGGGAAAATTAAGCAAAAATTCATAGCTTTTTAATACATAATCGAAACTGATAATTTATACTAAAACAATCCCTTATCGCTTTGAATACAAAAAATAAAGAAAAGGTGGAGATGATATGGAGTTATTTTACAAACAGATAACCTATCGAAAATCTATGGAACAAAAACGGTTCTGGATCATGTGAACATTCATGTACCAAAGCAGTCGATCTATGGTTTAGTAGGAAAAAATGGAGCCGGAAAAACCACGCTTATGCGTATTATCTGTGGCTTAACGCAGCAAAGTGAAGGCAGTTATACGTTATCAGGAAAGACAAACGATGCTGCAATGCGAAATAACATGGGAATGCTGATTGAAAGACCAGGCATCTATGAGCACATGACAGCGTTAGAAAATCTGCACTATTTTTCACTGCTGTTTGGAATCCAATCTCAAGATCATCATAAAATACTGGAAATGGTGGGATTGCAAAATGCTGAAAAAAAGAAAGCACGCCAATTTTCTCTGGGAATGAAGCAACGCTTGGGTATTGCCATTTCTCTGCTCGGAAATCCTGATTTTCTCATTCTTGATGAACCGATCAACGGCCTGGACCCGGAAGGTGTATATGAGATACGAAAAATGCTGGAAACGTTAAATCATCAATACGGTACCACTATCATGATCGCCAGCCATATTCTAAGCGAATTATATAAACTGGCAACAGATTATGCTATTATTGATGGCGGATGTCTGATTGACGAGTTCAGTAAAGAAACACTGGAACGTGTATGCAGCAGCGTCCAGGTTACGGTTGAACCGGAATATTTACAACATGCAAAAACACTCCTTGCATCTCGTTATCCAAATGTTCGATGTGAAATTCTTTCCAATCAAAGCTTACGTTTGCATGAAAAAATCAATCCGGCGGACCTGAACCAATTTCTGGTGGAAAACAAAGTACGTGTATGTGGTTTAGGCGCCAACGATGAAGACATCGAGAAATTTTTTGTAGAAAAACTCTCAGGAGGGCAAGCAGCATGAAAAATTTAATTCGTGGACATATTTATCAATTGAAAAAAGACCATTTCTTTTTCGGATGCCTTGCTTTCAGTTTTATTTTGCTGATTGTATCGATCCGGTATTCTTCTCTGGAATCTGCATTAGTCCCTGTTATGGGTATAGAAAGTCTGATTGGACATTTTTAGGTAGCGATATTCTTCTTTATGCCTTCATGCTGCTGACAGCAAATATGATTGCAGAAGCTTATCGCTCCGGAGTGATGAAGAATATGATAGGACGGGGTATCTCGAAGAAACAATACTATTTATCAATCATGTTTACAATCTCCGCTGCATATGTACTGGTCATGCTGATCAGCAGCATAATCATGGGAATTCTTGCAGGCAGCAGATTTGGTATGGGGACCATTTCTTATCCTGGTTATTATGCCCTCTCCATCTTGGTACGCATTCTTTTTGTGATCGCGTATATCAGCTTTGCAGTTACCATGACAATCCTTACCAGAAATGTAATTACAGGAATCATTTTCAGCCTTGTGATCCCAAATATCCCGCAAATTTTGGAAATAATCTTTGGATTTCTGAGAATTCATATGAATCTTGATTTTTTCAAAATCGCTACGCATATGCCATCTGTTTATGCGGCATCGAATGACTTATCATCCTTCTTGCCGTGCCTCGTTGTGTTGTGTGGATATCTTGTTTTCTCTGTTTTCACCGGTTTTAGCCTTTTGAAACATCAGGATATCAAATGATTATACGGATGCGAAAAATCTGACGTAATTGGCTTATTATATTTTCAATCCTTCTCCGGTACCTGGATCAGCCGGCCATTGCATCTATGGCTTCCCGTATGGTTTCTACACCAATCAGCCGGATTCCGTCTGTCTTTTTCAGCTTATCCAGACAGATACGGGGAAGAATGCAGGTTTCAAATCCCAGTTTTTGCGCTTCATTCACCCTCTGTTCTGCCATGGACACTCCCCTCACTTCCCCTGATAATCCTACTTCCCCGAAAATCACGGTTTTCGGGTCTATGGGTTTATCCTTCAGACTGGAAACCAGGGCCAGTACGATTGCCAGGTCCAGCGCCGGCTCATTCATTCTCATACCTCCTGCAATATTCACATAGGCATCATAACGTGACATTTCATACCGGCATCGTTTTTCCAGAACCGCCATCAGTAAATTTACCCGGTTGTAATCCGTACCTGCTGCCGTTCTCCTGGGCATTCCGAAATTGGTGGCGGTCACCAGTGCCTGAACTTCCAGAAGGATTGGCCTCGTTCCTTCCATCAGGCAGGCTACCGCCCCTCCGGAAGCATCTTTCGGTCTTCCCGACAGCAGAAACTCTGACGGATTTGACACTTCCTGAAGTCCGGATTCCCTCATTTCAAATACTCCGATTTCATTTGTGGACCCGAACCGGTTCTTCACGGCCCGCAGGATCCGGTAAGTATCACTCCTGTCCCCTTCAAAGTAAAGCACCGTATCCACCATGTGCTCCAGCACTCTTGGACCGGCTACCATACCTTCTTTTGTCACATGGCCTACAATAAATACTGCAATCCCCAGACCTTTGGCTGTCTGCATCAGTAAGTTGGTAGATTCCCGTACCTGACTGACGCTTCCGGGAGCGGAACTGATTTCTTCCCGGAACATAGTCTGAATGGAATCTATGATTACCACATCCGGGTGTTCCCCTTCTATCACCCCCTGGATGATATCCAGATTCGTCTCACATAGAAAAGAAAGATCCCCTTTCATCTCTCCGATTCGGTTCGCTCGTATTTTAATCTGTTTCAGAGATTCTTCTCCCGATATATATAACACCTTTTTCCCCGATAATGCCAGGTTCCTGCAAACCTGGAGTAAAAGCGTGGATTTTCCGATTCCCGGATCTCCCCCTACCAGGACCAGGGAACCGGCTACGATTCCGCTTCCCAGCACTCTGTCCAGTTCCTGAAATCCTGTAGGCATCCGGTCATGGTCTTCTATGGAAATTTCCGCAAGATAAGCCGGTTTTGCCGCTGTTTTGGAGATTCTGCGGCCTGCTGTTCTGCCTCCTCCGGTTTTGGCCGCAGGCTCTTCCACAAACGTATTCCATTCCTTACAGCCTGGACATTGACCCATCCATTTTGCAGACTCATATCCACACTCTTTACAGAAAAATATTGTTTTCGCTTTTGCCATTCTTTTCTCCCGTCTCACATAATCTAAAACACAAGATGCCCCTGCAGCCTCGTTCTTATCTTCCCTCCGTCTTTACCGGAATTCAAACGCAGCTGCAGGGGCTTTCCCTTTTACACTGTCTTATTTCCTGATTACCTTTACTTTCACAGCCATGCCTTCATTCAGTTCTACTCCGGCCATCAGCTTCCCGCTCATATTTGTCTTCATGCTCCCCACTGCAGCATCATCCACAAATACTTCATATTCACAGTCTTCTTCCAGCTGAAGGGTGATCTGAGCGTCCTGGCTTCCTTCTACAAGAAACTCTACTTTACTGTCGCTTACCGTAAAATGCTCTACGGAAGTTCCCGGTACAGACTCATAAACAAACAGCCCATTTCTTTCCAGTTTTGTTATCTCATAAAAGGTTTTTACTTTGTACAGGTCACCTTCATGTTCAAAATTGTCTTTTTTTGCCTTCGCCTCCAGCTTATAATTTCCAAAGCTGATACTTCCGTCCGCTTCTGCGCGGATCAACTCTTCAACTACTGGCATATCCTTGCCCCTCCTGGTTCTCTTAAAGTGTCTTATTAAGTGCCCCTAGTATATCACGAACGGTGCATTTTTTCCAGTGTTTTGTCCCCATCTCCACTGCAAAATTTCAGTCCTTCCTGGTCTCCGTCGATCACCACTGTTTTACCAGGTCTGAGCTTCCCGTCCAGAATTTCTTCTGCCAGCTTATCTTCCAGCTGATTCTGAATGGTACGTCTCAAAGGTCTTGCCCCGTACTTCTCATCATACCCCTTCTCAATCAGAAATGCCTTTGCCTGCTCTGTGATATCCAGATCAAGATTCAGCTGTTCTTTTGCCCTCTTTTTAATGGACTTCAGCATAATGTCTGCAATCTTTGCCATATGCTCTTTGTTCAGCGGATGGAACACAATAATATCATCGATACGGTTTAAAAATTCAGGCTTAAACAGACGTTTTACTTCTTCCATCACCCGTTCTTTCATAAAGCGGTAATTCTCTTTTTCATCATTCTGAGAAGAAAATCCCAGACGTTTTGGAGAGATGATATTTTCCGCTCCTGCATTGGATGTCATGATCAGGACCGTATTCTTAAAATCAATCTTTCTTCCCTGAGCATCGGTAATATGACCGTCATCCAGCACCTGAAGAAGAATATTGAACACATCCGGGTGTGCTTTCTCAATCTCATCAAACAGGATCACGGAATACGGATTTCTCCTCACCTTCTCGCTCAGCTGTCCTCCCTCATCATATCCTACATATCCTGGCGGTGATCCGATCATTTTGGATACGCTGTGCTTTTCCATATATTCCGACATATCAACACGGATCAGAGCCTGCTCCGTTCCAAACATGGCTTCGGCCAAAGCTTTGGAAAGTTCCGTTTTTCCCACTCCGGTAGGGCCAAGGAACAGGAATGAGCCTATAGGACGCTTAGGATCTTTCAATCCCACCCTTCCTCTGCGGATTGCTCTGGAAACAGCCGTTACCGCTTCCTCCTGGCCTACCACTCTCTCATGGAGAATCGTCTCCAGGTTTCTAAGCCGTTCCGATTCTTCTTCCGCCAGCTTTCTTACCGGAATCTTGGTCCAGCCAGACACCACATCAGCAATCTCTCCTTCTCCCACTGTGAGTTTCTTCGACGTCTTTTCCTTTTCCCATTTCTGACGGAGTTTCTGGATCTTTTCTCTTTTCTTCTCCTGCTTTCTTTTCATTTCCCCGGCTTTTTCATACGCCTCCTGTTTAATGGCGTTTTCCTTTTGCTGTTCTAAGGTCTGGATTTCCTGCTCCAGACTGCGTATCTCCGGAGGTTCCACAAAGTTCGCCAGCCGTGCTTTGGACGATGCTTCATCGATCAGATCGATGGCCTTGTCCGGCAAAAAGCGGTCATTGATATAACGGGCTGACAGCTTTACTGCAGCCTGGATTGCCTCCTCAGAAATGCAGACCCGGTGATGGTCTTCATACTTGGACTTCAGTCCTCTGAGAATTTCCATCGCTGCCAGCTCATCCGGTTCTTCCACGGTAACCGGCTGGAATCTCCGTTCCAGGGCCGAATCTTTTTCAATATACTTTCTGTATTCTTCCATTGTCGTGGCGCCGATCAGCTGTAATTCTCCTCTTGCCAGAGATGGTTTCAAAATATTGGAAGCATCAATAGCTCCTTCCGCTCCTCCTGCCCCGATAATGGTGTGGATTTCATCGATGAACAGTAAAATATCCCCATCTTCCCTGATCTCGGACAATACTTTCTTGATTCTCTCTTCAAATTCACCTCTGTATTTGGACCCGGCTACCATGCCGAACAGATCCAGAGTCACCACCCGTTTTCCCGCAATCGTCTCCGGCACATTTCCCTCTACGATCAGCTGGGCCAGACCTTCTACCACAGCCGTTTTTCCTACTCCAGGCTCCCCAATCAGACAGGGATTGTTTTTTGTCCTGCGGCTGAGTATCTGGATTACCCGGGCCATCTCATTACTCCTTCCGATGACCGGATCCAGGCGCCCCTGCTTTGCCAGAGCTGTCAGATCACGGCTGAAGCTGTCCAGCACCGGAGTTCCCTTTTTATGGCGGGCCGCCGGGGATTCCTCCCTTCCTGCCGGGGCATCTTCTCCCATGGCAGAAAAAAGGTCCACATAAATTTTCTGGACAGACGCCCCCATCGTGTTCAGAATCCTGGTCGCCACACAGTCATTTTCCCGTATAATAGCAATCAGGATATGCTCTGTCCCTACCAGTGGTGCCTTAAACCTGGCCGCCTCTTCACAGCTGTTCTCCAGCACCCGTTCCGCTCTCGGTGTCCATGCATCCTCTTTTGTTCTGGTGGCAGCTCTGCCTGAAATCAGCTCTTCCATCAGTTCCTTTACTTTCTCTTCCTTCACGCCACATTCTGAAAGGACCCGGAAAGCCACTCCCGTTCCCTCTCTCAGCAGTCCCAGCAGCAGATGTTCTGTTCCCACAGACCCATGCCCCAGTTCTCTGGACGCCTCCTCTGCCAGGCGTACCGCCTGACTGGCCTGAGGCGTAAATGTTTCAAATCTGTCTGTCATTCTATGTCTTCCTCCTGATTCCCTAATGTCTCAATTCCGGCAGTTCTGCCCGAATATAGCTGGCCCTTGCCACATCCAGTTCGGTTCTGGACAAGGGTCTTTTTGACAGCTTCTGAAGATTTGCCTTCTGTATCCCAAGCATGATGCTGTATATGGGGCAAGGTCCATCAAACTCCAGCAAACCGTCTGCCACACCTGTCATCAGCCTTGACAGGAATATCATGGCGTCTTTCCAGGTAAGCCTTCTGGCATACTTTAACACTCCGTAAGACTTATACGCTTCATCCAGCTGTCCGATCCGGTCCTGGGACAACGCCATATCTCTTACCTGCCTTTCCTGGCTGGAAAGCTGATTCACCACTTTTTCCACTAATTCCACAATTTCCCCTTCTGTCACTCCCAGTGTTTTCTGGTTGGATACCAGGTAAAGGGAACCATAATTATCTCCGCCTTCCCCGTACAGGCCTTTAATGCTGGCACCAAACCGGCTCATTTCCCCAAGAAGGCTGGAAAATTTCTTGCCGGAAGAAAGCGATGGTAAGTGGACCACCGCAGACGCCCTCAGCCCTGTGCCCGTATTGGTTGGATACGACGTGAGAAATCCGTATTTATCATCATAAGCATAGGCAAACCGTTCCCCGATGAAATCATCTGCCTGATCTGCCTGCTGCCATAATTCTTTCAAATGAAGCCCCTGGGAAATAAACTGCATACGGATATGGTCATCTCCATTCAGCACAATGCTTACCCGCTCATCATCCGATAAAATCAGGCCTACCGGATCTTTTTTCTCTGTAAGCGTGGTATTCAGCAGCCGTCTCTCCTTCAATGCCCGTCTGTTTAAATCACTCAGTTCATCCAAACGGATATACTGATAATCTCCTGCCGCTTCCAGGCAGAAATCCCGCAGGCCTTTTTCCAGACGGTCTACCATTTCTCCTGCTGCTTCCGGGCTGAGTTTGGCGGAAAACGGATATTCTGACCAGTTTCTGACCAGACGGATCCTGCTGTATACCACATCCGGGTTTTCCCGGTCCGTCTCTTCAAACCATTTAAGCATCTGTCTCACTCCCCGCTTTTAATTTTTTGATCTCATCACGGTATCTGGCCGCCTCTTCATAATCTTCTCTTCTGACTGCTGCTTCCTGGCAGGCACGCAGCCGTTTGATCCTCTCTTCTACAGGCAGATTATCCGGTTCTTCCTGCACCGGATTTTCCCCAGAGGTATTTCCTCTTCTGGCCATAATCTTCACAGGCCGCGCTTTTTTGCCCCGGTGACTGTCACTTCCATGAAGCTGTTTCATCTTATCGCTGATCAGCAGATCAAATACCTCATAGCAATCCGGGCATCCGAATCTGCTGTCTTTCACAAAATCTCCATAACTGGTCTTACAGGTAGGACACACCACCTGGGCATACCTTTCTTCCTTCTGGCTGTTTTCCCCAAGCCCCAGAAGGCCTGACAGCAGTCTTCCCAATGGAAAATCCTGTCCCAGATCCATTTCTCCTGCACACTGGGCGCAGAAATTATGTTCTGTCTTCACCCCATTTACCACTTCTGTATACTGTATGGTCGCTTCTCTTATCTTACATTTTTCACAAAGCATTCTGACTCCTCCATCACACTCTCACTGGCCCTCGGAAAACCGGTCAAAAATATCATCCACCAGACGATGGGTTTCTTCCCTGCTCACTCCGCGGCAGACTCCTCTGGCCAGGACCACACCAAGATCCTCCCGCATTTCCTGGATTGCCCTCAGTTTATCAATATCCAGGGAGATGACCGCTCCCTTTCGCCGGTCCAGCTTGACAAACCCTTCCTGACGCAGCACGGAATATGCTTTATTTACTGTATGCATATTGATCCCGATCCGGTCCGCCATCTGCCGTACAGACGGGAGGGCTTCCCCTTCTCTGATCCGGTCCATAGCAATGCCTAATATTATCTGATTACACAACTGCACATAATATGCCTCATCGCTGTTAAAATCAATCTCTAATATCATATAACCACCATCTTTCGTTATATCTGTTCTATCTATAGTGTAATAAAATTTTACGTTTCCGTCAACCTCAACCATATGGTTTTATCATCATATGCCTATAAAATCCAAAAACAGGGCAGAAACTTCGTCCCGCCCTGTTTTTTACATACCCTGCTGTTTAGAGATCGATAAATTCAAAATCATCATCGGAATCGCCATTGTCCGGCTTTGTCTCCTGCTTCTCTTGCAGGTCTTCGGCTTGATCTTCTTCCTCGTCAAGCTCTACAAATTCAAAGTCGTCCTCCTCTTCCTCTTCCTCTTCCGGTTCTTCCTCCACAGGCATCTCCCGGGTTGCTGCCTGGCTCTGGGCTGCAAGCAATTCACCGGATTCCTTTTTCCTGCTCTTCTTCTCCCGGATTTCCTGCTTTCCAACTGCTGCATGGCTGCCCTTTTTCTTGATCACCACAACAAGTGCCACCACCAGGCCTGCTGATACGATTGCCAGGAATATGATCACGATTCCTCTCATGTCATAATCATGAAGAAGATCCTTATAGGTAACGACTACGTCTTTATATTGTTCAGAAGAAATTCCCGGCTGTCCTGGAACGTCCTGGAAATAACGCTGAATAGTGTTTTCTTCCAGGTCATAGCGATAAAAATCTTTATTACCATTCCAGTTCATTCCATAGAAAATAATATATTTGGGCGATTCTTCTCCTTCCGGAACCCAGCCTGATACCTGACCGCCTCCAGGAAGATTCATGATTCCTTCCGTAAATCCATAAGGAACTGTCACCGTCTCATCAGGTTCCAATACAATAATGGCTTTCGATGTGGTAGACACTTCCATATAAGAAGAAAAGGTATCTTTTTCCTCATTATAAATATAGAATTTGCCTTCTCCTTCAGGGCTTACCAGACATATGAGAAGCAGATCTTTCTGGATTCCCTTACCAGCCATAATATCCTGCCCCTTATAATTATAGGTAAAGCCTTCAAAACCTTCCGGCAAAGTGGTGACATCAAAGCTCTTTGCCACCTGATACTGAACATCTCCCAAAACTACCGTAAGGTCTCCTGCAGCTACCGCTCCGCCTGCTTCCGCTCCGCCTTCCATCTTTGTCACATGGATCACATAGGTTTTTGTGGTCTGTCCATCCCCAGCAGTCACCACACAATTCACCGTATTTTCACCCATCTGAAGATCGCTGCTTCCATTTACGGTTACCGTAGCCGAACTGTCTGCTGCTTCCGCACTGACAGCCAGTTTTGTCACATCCGGTCCTACATTCACGCTATATTCTGTTACATCAGCAGAAAACTGAGGGGTCAGAGTTCCCGGAGAAACTTTCAGAGAAGAAAGGCTGGCATCTGCCGATGCCCCGTCTTCCGCCTGTATCGTTACTGCAGAACTTCCCTGCTTGTCAATGGTAACGATCTGGTCATTCGCATCATATACTTCCTGCGTCGTAACCGTAATCTGGGTATTTCCTGCCTGCAACGCCCGGAAGGTCAGCGTGGAAGTCATCGTTTTCCCATCGCCTCCGGCTGTCTGCTTCACACTGACTGCTCCTGCACCGCCTCCGCTGGCATCTGTTCCACTGACAAATTCCAGCACAGCCGGATCATATGCCAGCATCATACTGGACCGTCCCAACGCATCACCGCTGGTAGAGGAAACTTTTAAAGTCACTTCCACTTCTTCTCCCACTGTCACAGTAGGATCCGAAAACGCTATTCTGGCATTGGCCGCAAATGAAGTCATGACTCCAAAAGGAACGGATAACGCCAGCATACAAGTCATGGCCAGCCCTGCTGCCATCTTTCTTACATTTACTTTTTTCATATGTTTATCCCGCTTTTCTCTATTCTTTCCATCCGGGAGATGCCTCATGTGCATCTCCCCTTTCCACACTTCTACATGCCCAGGCCTGGTCCTGTAAACATATCCTGGCTGCTGCCGGAAGAAGACGATCCTGAACTGCTTCCGGAAGAAGAACCTGTTCCCTGCTGTATGCTTCCTCCTACACCCTGGGTATAGGTAGGACCGCCGCTCTGTCTTACCACATGGATCACATATTCTCTTACCGAACCATTTTCCGCCTTTACATTTACCTTGATTTCATTGATTCCGCTCTGGAGGTCTATGGTTCCTGTTCCGCTGATGGTAGCTTTTCCATTCAGGGCAGATGCCTGAACATTCACGCTGGTAACAGACTGATCTACGATCAGGTCATAAGAAGTTGTATCCATATTAAAGGTAGGTGTTAATGCAAATCCGTCAACCGTCAATGCTCCCAGCTTATTATTCGGGCTTCCGTCCACAACCGGCTGCGGGCAGGCATTTTCCGGCATATTTTTATAAACAGGAATCTTAAACTCCAGTGCCGTATTCTTCAGTTCATCATTATAGGCCGATGCCATCCAATATCCTTCTGATGCAGCTGCCTGCACATTGGTCATATACTGATGCTTATATAAGTTGCTTCCCTGCACATTGAACTTTTTCAGATAAAATGTATCCTGTCCTGCTTTCACAAAATTGGTACCATAATATTCCGCCCCTCCCACAATGGCTTTCTCCACAGTATTCCATGGACGGCCATAGCTGCCTGACTGAGACGCATACCACAGTCCTCTGGTAACAGCATCCATTCCACCGGTAGCATAAGCACCAATATTATAAAAGTTGTAATACCCTTCATAAGGTGATCTGGTTCCGGAAATGCTTGCACTTCCTGACTTTCCATTTTCCTGTATGATCATAGCCGCCAGCACATAAGGATTCACTCCTGTCTGCTGTCCTGCATTCATGATGATCTCCGCATAGGAAAGGCTTCCGCTGGAAGGCGCCTGTACGGTTCCAGTGTCCGAAGTCCCTGTGCTTCCCTGGCTTCCGCCACCCAGATCCATTCCCGGTCCGTAACTTGATGTCACCATATTGGTTTCATGCCGGCTCAGCGCCATGGACGGGCTCTCAAAACGCACCTCATCATCACTGCTTGTATTTCCTGTCCCTCCATTGAGATCGGCTCCCGGACCATTGCTCACTCCACCTGAGGTACCTCCGGATGTACCGGTATCTCCTGAAGTGCTCCCGCTTCCTCCTACTGAAGATGTACTTCCTTCCATAAAGGTGCCTTTCAGCATGGTCTGAAGGCCTTCTATTGTATGTACGGATCCATCATAGCTCTGGGTCAGGAACTGAAACACATATTTATCATCCAGAAAATTTCTTGGGTCCATATAATACCGGATAATGTCTTCCGATGCCGCTACCCAGCTGCTGCCGTCAAATCCCGGCCAGGTACTGGTAGTCCAGTCATACGCACCGGAAGCAGTGGATTTCCAGGAAGAAATACTGTTCGTACTCACCAGATTAGTTCCCACAATACTTTCATTGGCAATCACATCATTCCAGTCTAACCCTGTATGCTGGGCAGTAAATACCCAGGTAGGATGTTCACTATGAAGCATGCGCAGACCATTTTTATAGCTTTCCGGAAACCCCTGGGCATTCAGATAAGCTTCAAAATCTGCATCGGTCGTATAAGAAACCGGGAATTTTATGTATGCACCGGAAACATATCCTGTAGATGCCGCTCCTCCACTTCCTGTGAAACGGATCTGATACCATAATGCTCCGTCAGACGCATTCTGTTCCCCGATAACTGTAACGGATGTTCCCTTACTCAGCCGTGTGACCACTGAATTTGTTGTTCCCGGACCACTGCGGACATTGACATTCGTACCGTTGATGCTGGCTTGCCGTTCCGTATATGCCATAGCTTCCATAACAGGAACCATGCTCACCGCTGGTTGATAAACTGCCATGAAAAGGCCAAGTGCAAGTATAAGCCCTTTCCTTCCGTGATATTTCTTCATTTATTTTCTCCTAACTCTAACTGATCACAATTGCCGCATTATGACAATACTTTCATTATAATGACAAATCCTTTCCTATGTCAACTGATTCACTAAAACTTCACAGGAATAAAGAAATTTTAAGAAAAAGTTAATGGGAGAAAATAGAAAAAGCAGAAACGCTGATTCTGCGTTTCTGCTTTTTTTGTGTTTCACGACTCTGTTTTATCAGAATCCATTTTTCTTATTCTTCAGAAAAATTGTCTTTTCCTACTCCACACAGAGGGCACAGCCAGTCTTCCGGAACATCTTCCCAAGCGGTTCCTGCTGCCACTCCGTTATCTGGATCGCCTACCTCCGGGTCATACACATAACCACATACATCGCATACATACTTCTTCATATTATGTTTCTCCTTTCAAAAATCATTTTATAGATATGCTTCTTACATCATATCGCTGGCACAGATTGCTCCGTAAGGACGTATGCTCATTTTATAAACATTTCCTTCTCCCAGCGCATCTTCCATATAATCCACATATTCATCAACCAAATCATTAGGCAGCATGGCCATGATCACTCCTGCAAATCCGCCTCCATGAACGCGGCAGGCTCCTCTGCCCTTCTTCTCCAGGAACAATTCCGTCAGTGCCAAAGCAATGGTAATCCCCTGTTCCTGCACAGCTGCCGTAGTATAACAGTTCTGCAGCCACTTCCAGGAAGAATTGCCGGAAGCAGTAATATTTTTCAAAAACAGGCCGAAATCATTCTCTTTCAACGCTTTTACCATAGCCTCCACTCTTTTGTTCTCCTCAAAGAAATGAAGCGCTCTTAAAACGGAACGGTCTCCCGCATATTCCCGAACTTCTTTTAAATGGCTGATCACATCTTCTTCTGAAATTTCAGAGCAGTATTGTTTTCCAAAATATTCTGCCACCTTCTTCATTTCATTGGGTACAGAAGAATAATCAGCACTCAGGTCTGCATGACCCCGTCCTGTCTGGACAATGATCAGGCTATGGTTCTGGGAACCAAAATCAAAATCTATCTTTTCCACCACCGGGTCAGATGGTTCCATAAAATCAATGGTGATCAGACCTCCCACTGCACATGCCATCTGGTCAAGAAGGCCGGAAGCCTTGTCCCAGTAATGATTCTCCGCATATTTTCCAATATGCGCATAAGCCACTGTATTCATTCTTCCTTCATTGAAAAATGTGTTCAGCATAGAACACAGGAGCATTTCAAATGCAGCCGAAGAGCTGACACCTGCGGCACTGATCACATTACTGGTTATGTAAGCATCAAATCCACCCACTTCATACCCGGACTCTTTAAAGCCCATCAAAAGCCCCTTCACCAGATCTTCCGTACCTGCTTTCTTCTGACTGGGTTCCAGATGATTCAGATCAATGGAAAATTCCTGATGGAATGTGGTACTTACAATATTCACCCTGGCAGTCCCATTTTGAGCAGCTACTCCCACACAGTCCAGGTTAATACTGCCTGCCAGCACCTTTCCATGATTGTGGTCCGTATGGTTTCCGCTGATTTCCGTCCTTCCCGGAGAGCTGAAAAGCTTCACTTCCTTATCGCCAAACTTACTGCGAAAACCTTCCAGTAATTCTCTGTAACGGTCTCTCTGCATTTCCACCTGAGATGCGCCGTAAAGAGCGGTAAATAACTCCTCCGTCTTTTTTCCGCCCAACAATTCCATTGCTTTTCCTACATTCATGACGGTTCTCCTTTTCCTATCCATTTGACGCCCACTGAGCTCGAAACTGCCTCCCTAAGCGTTCCTATTATATCACAGCCACTGCTGCTGCTACAATATGATATTTTACAAAAAGCATTAAAAAAACTTAGATATGTGTGCTATACTAAAACTGTTTTTGAAACAAAAAAGGAGTGTATCTTATGGAGTGGAACGGAAAACCTTATCATTCCCTGGACTTTCATATGAAGCAGACATTTGGGAAAAAAGTTTATAAATTAGCTCTGGACGGCGGTATGACCTGCCCCAACCGTGACGGTACATTGGGCACCAAAGGGTGCATTTTCTGCAGCGAAGGCGGCTCCGGAGATTTTGCCGCTCCTTTCGGTCCTTCTGTTGCCCTGCAGATAGAAGACGCCAAAAAACGGCTCAGCCAGAAGCTGAAGAATCAGGACGTAAGCTATATGGCTTATTTTCAGTCCTATACCAATACCTACGCTCCTCTCTCCTATCTGGAGCAGCTTTTTACCGCTGCTCTGGCACCGGAAGAAATCGTTGGTCTTTCTGTTGCCACAAGACCCGACTGCCTTCCCCCTGAAACGGTCCGTTTTTTACAGGACCTGAACTGTCGGAAACCCGTCTGGGTAGAGCTGGGATTACAGACTATCCATCCATCTACTGCCCGTTTTATCCGCCGGGGATACGAACTGGACTGCTTTTATAACGCATTGAAACGTCTGCAGAATGCCGGATTGGAAGTAATCGTCCATGTGATTCTGGGACTTCCCGGAGAAACCAGGGAAATGATGCTGGAAACCGTAACTACTCTGGGAAATCTGGGGATCAACGGTATTAAACTCCAGCTTCTTCATGTACTGAAAGGTACGGACCTGGGAGTCCTGTATACCAATAACCCCTTTCCTGTACTGTCCCTGGAAGAATATCTGGACCTGGTGATCGACTGTATCTCTCTTCTTCCCCCGGAAGTGGTGATTCACCGCATCAGCGGAGACGGTCCTAAAGATTTACTGATCGCTCCCTTATGGAGTGGAAACAAGCGCCTGGTACTGGGTTCTATGGCAAAGCGCTTTACAGAACGGGGAGCCTTCCAAGGCTGTGCCCTGTAAGACTCCCCCTATTTTCCCTTATAATGCAATAACGATTCCTCCGTCATTGGCATAGACCGTAGCCACTCCTGCAGTATCGGTAATGACCACTTCTTTAAACTGGGCTTTTTGACACAATGTCTTTTTTACCAATTCCGCCCTTTCCCTGTTATTACAGTGAGCGATCACCAGACGGAGTCCTGAAGTATCACCCGCTTCTTTTAATGCGATATCACACATACGGTTCAGCGCTTTCCCCATTCCTCTCGCCTGATCCAGTTTGATGATAGTACCTTCCGCAGCTCCCATCACCGGTTTGATATTCAGGGCTGTGGCAAAAAAAGCCTGAAGCCCGGTGAGCCTTCCATTTTTTCTTAAGGTATCCAGGGATTCCAGCACAAAATATGTCTTCATTTTTGACCGGTATTCCATGACCTGCTTTACAATTTCTTCAAAAGCTTCCCCCTTTTCACAAAGGTCTCTGAGAAATAAAGCAATATTCAGCTGTCCCGCTGATGCAGAGTGGGAACTTACTACAAAAATCTTTTTATCCTTTCCATATTCTTCCTCATACATCTCTTTTGCCAGTACTGCACTCCCATAGGTCCCGCTCAAATGTTCCGACAGAGTGACTACAAATATCATATCGGCATCACATTCATACGCTTTTTTAAATGCTTCCGGAGAAGGGCAGGCCGACTTTGGACATTCCGGGCAGGCTTTCACCAGTTCCAGAAATTTCTTCTGGTCAAATGTCTCATCGTCCACCACCTGTACGTCCCCTACCTGGAGTGTCAGGGGGACCGTCTGAAAATGGGGATTTCTTTTTAATTCCTCTGTTAAATCCGTACAACTGTCACCGATAATTTTATAGTTCATCCTATGCCTCCATGTCATAATTGTAAGATGTAGTATTCATTACCAGTTATTATAGCATTATATATGCACTTTTTCAACTTATAACCGCTTTTATTTTTCTCAGCATCTTTTATTTCCAAAACCCCTGTGGTATAATAAGAGTACTTGTCAGGAAAGGTTCAGGTGACACCTATGGATTTAAGTTTTATCATGGTATTCTTTGGTCTTATTATTCTTCTTGTTCTGATCGTGGCGGTGGTAACCGTAAGCACCATCACCGGAAATATGGGTACCATTATGGATGATGAAGATGGTGAGGATCAATAAATAACCATAAGGCAAAAAGAAAGGAGCGGGATACCGCTCCTTTCTTTTTACCCTGTTTATGGATTACCGTATAAAATTTGTCCGTACCTTTTCATTCTCCGGTATCTGGATTCCGCTTTCTTTCCCTGCTGCAATACATTTCAACAGCCATGCCATATTCTTTCCTATATTATTCATGGTCATCAGGCCTTCCTTATCCTGGGCCACCTCTTCCGGCTGATTCCCGTATACATGGTTCCAATAAGTGGAAGATACCACCGGCATAGAACAAATGGTAAAATATTTATTGATCACGTCAAAGGAAGCTGTAGTTCCGGCTCTTCTGGCACTTAATACTGCTGCTGCCGGCTTAAAAGCGAAATATTTTCCGCCGGAATAAAAAGCCCGGTCCATGACAGCCAGAAGCCTTGCGCTGGGATGAGCATAATACACCGGCGAACCAAACACAAAGCCATCACAGGTTTTTGCCTTCTCCACGATCTGATTCACCACATCATCGAACACACATACCCCTTTCTCCCTGCAGGTTCCGCAGGCAATGCAATCCGATAACGGCTGATTTCCAATAAATACTGTCTCTGTCTCAATCCCTTCTTCGTGCAGGGATTTTTCCACTTCTGCCAACGCAGCTGCCGTGCAGCCATTCTTTCTGGAACTTCCATTCACCAGCAATACTTTCATCTTTCACACCCTCTTAATCCCGGTCAGCCACAGCTGCCATGATTTCATTGCTTCTCTGGATAAATTTTGTCATTCTTTCAGGACTGAGACTTCCGTGGGCCAGTTCTGCCAGGTCGTACAGCTGTTCACAGATAGCGGAAGTATGTTCTCCGTCCTCATGTTCCATCACATATTTTACCAGCGGATGATTTACATTCAGTACCAGGGCCTCTCCGCTGCCCCCGAACATGGCAGGATCCATACCGGCCATACCGTACATCTTCATCATATCCTGCATTCTTCTGGATTCTTCTGCTACCGTGATCATAGAAGCGATGGAACTGTCCTTCAGCTTCTCTGCCCTCACTTCCAGATGGTCCATGGACAAAGCTTTCTTTACGATGCCAGCCAGCTTCTCTCCATCTGCTTTCAGGCTCTCTGCCTCTTCCTCACCGGTTTCTTCCTTAAATATCTGGTTTAAGTCCGCATCGATACGCAGGAATTTCAATCCTTCATTTTTATGCTCCAAATGACTGATGAACGGGCTGTCAATGTTATGAGGCAGGATCACTGCATCAAGCCCTTCTTTCTGGAACATATTAATGTACTGGCTCTGTTCCTTTTCATCCGTCACATAAAAGATGGTATTTTCGTGTTTTTCTTTATTCTCTTCCAGGCAGTCCTTTAAGGTGAGATATTTTTTATCCAGGTTCTTAAACAGGATATAATCATTCATCTTTTCTGCGAACTTCTCATCTTTGATACAGCCGAATTTGATAAATGGAGCCAGATCGTCCCAGTATTTTTCATAAGTTTCCCGTTCAGTCTTGCACATACCAGACAGTTTATCCGCCACTTTTTTACTGATATAATCCGAAATCTTCTTCACAAATCCATCATTCTGCAAAGCGCTCCTGGATACATTCAGCGGCAGGTCCGGACAATCTATTACCCCTTTCAGCAGCAACAGATATTCGGGAATCACTTCTTTGATATTGTCCGCGATAAATACCTGATTGTTATACAGCTTGATGGTTCCTTCCAGACTGTCATATTCTGTATTGATCTTCGGGAAGTAAAGGATTCCCTTCAGGTTAAACGGATAGTCCATATTCAGATGGATCCAGAACAAAGGCTCCTTATAATCCAGGAACACTTTTCTGTAAAATGCCTTATATTCTTCTTCGGTACACTCATTGGGATGCTTGTTCCACAGAGGATTGGTATCATTCAGAGCAACCGGGCGTTTCAGGATTTTATATTTTTCTTTTGCCGGAGAAATTTCCACTACTTCCTTGGTTCCATCTTCCTTTTCTTTTTCCTCCGTTTTCGCCTCTTCCACCACTGTTTCCACAATGGTATCTTTATCCGTCAGTTCTTCCTTTTCAATGGTCTCATACTGGGGTTCTGCAGAAGCATTCACCAGATAGATTGGGAAAGGCATAAACGCACAGTATTTCTCGATGACCTCTCTTGCCCGGTATTCATTGGAAAATTCTGCACTGTCCTCATTCAGATACAGGGTAATCCTGGTTCCCGCCTGTTCCCTGTCACCGTCTCTCATCTCAAAATCGGTGCCGCCTTCTGATTCCCAATGAACCGGAACTGCATCTGCCTTATAGGAACGGGTATCAATGGTCACCCGGTCTGCTACCATAAATGCAGAATAAAATCCCAGTCCGAAATGGCCGATGATCTGGTCATCACTGGCTTTATCCTTATATTTATTCAGGAAGTCCTGAGCACCGGAAAATGCGATCTGGTTAATGTATTCCTCTACTTCTTCCCCGGTCATACCCATACCATTATCTTCCACCACAATGGTCCGTTCCTGCTGATTCACTGTCACAGTAATCTTATAATCCGGATCTTCCGGTTCTTCATATTCTCCCATCAGTGCCAGTTTTTTCAGTTTGGTAATTGCATCGCAGCCGTTGGATATCAGTTCACGGTAAAAAATATCGTGGTCGGAATACAGCCATTTTTTAATAATGGGAAAGATATTCTCGCTGTTGATGGATAAACTTCCTTTTTTCTCTGTCATAACACAATCACTCCTCATCTTTTCCTGCTGCCGGCAATGGCCGCCAGCTGTCATATCTTTAACCAGCAGTTTCCTGCCGTTTTGTTCTATGTTTTATATCACAAACCATATTATAATACCCTGTCTGTAAAATGTCAACGAAAAATCAGCACTCATTTATATCGAGTGCTAATATTCTTTATCTGCGATTGCACAAAAAAAAGAGCCTCCCTACTCTACGGAGACTCTTTTCTCTTTTCTTTTATCTTGCCGGCTCCATATTAACTCCTGCCACCTTCACATTTACATCCAGCACAGTCAGGCCGGTCATATTCTCAATGGCAGTCTTCACTCTGTCCTGCACCTTTTCGCCTACTTCCGGGATTTTATATCCGTATTTGATATTCAGAGAAAGATCCACAGATACATGTTCCTCTGTCACATCTACCTTCACGCCTTTGGAAAGATTCTTCATGCCAAGCTTTCCAACCAGTTCATTGGTAATATTCCCAGCCATGGAATCCACTCCATCTACTTCAGTAGCAGCCAGACCTGCAATGATTGCCACTACCTCATCTGCAATCTGGACCTCTCCCAATTTATCATTTTCATATACTTTATGGGTGTTTCTGTTATCCGCTTCTGCCATGTCAGATCCCTCCTGTATCTTCGCTTATAATATGATAAGTATAACACATCTCCCGGGATTTGACAACGCCCGGCCTTAACCTTCCGTATTCAAAAGCGTGATCACGATGTTCTCCGCTCCTACTTCCGTTTTCCTCTTTACAATATCCTCAATCTGAGCCCGCTGGGGATCTGTAATACTTGCCGCATGGATCACCACATCCACTTTTCCATCTGTGATGCTGACTACTGGGTCTGCAAAGCCTTTTGCCAGAAGAAGCGTCTCTGCCGCATTTTCTTTTTCTGCCACTTCCGTCATTTTCACCATATTCTGTACCGCTTCCTGTTTTGCTGCTTCATCAAGGCTTTCATTCTGGATAATTTCATTTAAAGTCTCTTTATTTTTTGCCCTTACCTGCTCCCGGCTCAGCTGAACTCCGGCTATGTATTCGGAAACATTCATCCCACTGGTCAGGACCGCTTCCCCAGGATTCTCCACTCCGGCACCTTCCGCCCCTTCTTCCTGAATATTTTCTTCTCCTTCCAGAGCTACCTGTTCTGCTGCCTTTGTAGCCTCTTCTACAGCTGCGGCCTGTTCTCCTTCTTCTGACGGGTCATTGTCCAGGCTGGCAATCTCTTCCATTCCTGATGTGTCCATCATAGCCTGATTCTCCGCCAGGATATCCTCATCAGAAATTTCCATCATACCCGCTTCATATACATCGTCTCCGGATGCCATCTGGTCCTTTCCTGCATAATTCAGATATCCTGCCGCTGCTATCATCACCGCCAGCGTTGTGATGATGATCTGATTCCTCCGGAATATCTTTTTGACTCTGATATTCTTCATATGGCTCCTGATATGTTTCATATTCATGCACTCCTTTATTCCACCCGCTTTAATACTCTTATCTTATGCTGCGGCACATGAAATAATGCTTCCATGGCTGCTGAAATTTCTGCTTTCATCTCCGCACTCCCTCCGCCGTCTGCGCTGATCACCACTCCTTCAATTTCCGGCATCAGTTCTTTCTCCACGATTGGAGTATCATTACCTGTAAGCACCGTACTTTCCTGTAATTCTTTATTCCGGATATTCCTTACGCCCCCTGAACTGTCTGTCTCCTCTGTACTGGATATGGAGCTGTCCGTATCCACCCGAAGGACTTTTTCTCCGGAAGATTTTACGGTGATCATCACATCCACCTCTCCCACTCCATCCACAGTAGATAAAAATTCTTTTACTCTTTTTTCCAGTTCTTTTTCATAACTTCTCCCATTCCCCGCAGATGACTGGACTTCCAGTTCCTTTGCTGTTTCCTGGGAAGATGGCACAGCAATTTTCCCGGAAGGCATGGCTAAGATCATCAGACAGGCTCCTGCAGCCAGGATCATCAGCCATTTCTCCTTACTCATGTTCCATTTGAATTTCCACATGGCTTTCCTCCAACTCATAATAATCTGCAATCTCACTGGCCAGTTCCAGGAAGATACCTTCGGATTCCTCTTCCTCATCCGTCTCTGATTCCTCTGTCTGTATTTTCACAGGTTCAACCTGTTCTACTGCAACTTCCACGGCCTGCTCTGCCCTGCTTTCTTTTTCCTCTCCATATGTTTCTTCTCCATTGTCCTCACCTGTCCCGTTTTCCCCTTCCACCACCAGCGACACCTGCACCACCATTCCGAACGTCTCACTCTCCTGGTCCGAATCAATATCCACCTCAACACTTACCGGAGAAAATCCCGCTTCCTTTGCCATGCGTTCCACATCACTGGCTGCTGCCTGCTCATACTCCTTCGTGATCGTTTCCGCTCTCTGCCTGTCCATTTCCCCCAGTTCCTCTTTTAATCCTGACATTTCCTCCTGAAACGAAAAGGTTTCAAAATAATAGGCAATTTTTTCATCCAGCTGCAAACTGGAAGTAAACGGCTGGATCACCACCAGGATCAGGACCATTCCTCCAAAAAGCCTGACATATTTCTCATACTTTCCCGAAGGCAGGAGATTGCAGATAAGAGTCAGGAAAATCAGATAACACACAATATTTCTGACCCAGTTTTCTACCTGTTCCATCTGCTTCCTCCTTATCCTGCGTAATAAGATATATTCGTGGCTGCGCATACCATGGCGATCCCAATGATAAATAATCCCAGGGAGGCTCCCACGATCTTCAGCAACATCTCATATCCTTCTGCCGTTTCCCCCACACAGGCGATTACCCTTTTATCGCATACCGGTTCCAGCATAACAGATGCCGCCTGGTACAGGAAAACCATAAGCGCCAGCTTTAAAAGGGGTACAACGGTTATAGCAACTAACGCAAACACCGCTCCAGCTCCCATGGTATTTTTGATCAGCACTCCTGAGCCCATCACCATTTTGGCGGCTGCCCCAACGCCTTTCCCTATCCCCGGTATTGCTTCCATCACTTTCGTCATACTGCTGTTCTTCACTGCATCCGCATAAGGGAGCACCATTCCCTGGACCAGATTGATCCCCACCACCATTCCCACCATCGTCTTGATTCCCCAGCCCACTGCTGTTTTCACAAGTTCCTTCATTCTGGAAAACATATCTTCTTTCACCACATGTCCGGCAAGCATCAGCATAAAATAAATACGCACACCTGGAAGGAACACATTCAGAAATAAAAACTGGATTCCGGATAAGAGCAGCAGCATACCTTCATACAAACCTGCTGCCGTCACGCTGCCTCCCGAAAACGCTGCTGCCAGAAAATAAGCCGGCATCAATGCCCGCATAAATTCCAGGATACTTTCCACTGCTTCTTCCGCCAGCCCAACTCCCTCTGAAAAACCAGCTGCCAGCATAGTAATGACCAGAAGATAAGTAACAAAAAAACCGGTTTCCCCAATCTGTCCTGCTGTAAATACACTGGAAAAGCCGGAGAACAAAGCTCCTGCGACCCCCAGAGCCACCACCTGCCCCAGCAGCATCCCGTTTTCTCCGATACCACTCACCAGGTCGGTTTTGATCCCCTCTGCTACCATCCCTGCCGCCCCACTGAAATCTCCGGCAAGAAGCTCTCCTAAAAGTCCTGTAAATGAAAAATCTTCTTCCAGCATCCTGTCCAGGCCAGAAAAATCATATCCTTCCATTCCTTCCGGAACCCTCTTTTCCTCTGCTCCCCAGGCTGTCACAGGCATCCCAACCATCAGCACCACCATTAACATCCATGTCAGACATCTTCCCACTTCCGGCACCACCTTAGAAAAATTTCTGCAAAGTTTCCATCAGTGCCAGAAATACCGGCATACTCACCGCCAAAATGGACAGTTTCCCAAACATTTCTATCTGGGTACCTACCGCCCCATAACCTGCATCTTTACAGATTCCGGAAGAAAATTCCGCCACATAGGTAATCCCTACCATTTTCAGCAGCGTGTCCAAATACGTCTGGCTCACAGGAATCTTTGCCCGGATTTCTCTCAGAGTATCCAGGATCACTCCCATCTTCCCCAGTCCATGAAGAAACATAAAAAGGCCTGCAGCCATCACCAGATAAATACCATACTCATTTTTTACACTCTTTAACTGCACGGCCAGAAGCACTGCTACCAGACCGGCTGCTGCCATCGTCACAACCGTCAAATCTATCCCCCCTTACAATGCAAACAGTTCTTTTATGGTTTCAAACAATTCGTAAATATATGGGATCAGCCAAAACAGGACCAGTACCAGACCGGCAAGACTGGTCAGAAAAGCCTGTTCCTCCCTCCCACTGTGCTTCAATACCTGGCAGACTACAGACACTAAAATCCCCACCGCCGCTATCTTAAAGATCAGATTAACTCCCATGATTTCCCCCTAGCACATGATAATGATAAAAAACAGTCCGCCCGCCACCGATAAACTGGTATATAAACGACATTGTTCTTTTCTGTGTTTCCTCAGATTGCCTATGGCAAAATCCAGCTGTTCCAGATAAAGCAGAATCGTCCTTTCCTGCATCTGCCTGTCCAGATATCCCAGCTGCCTTCCAAAATCTTTCATCTGACGGATATCTTCTTCTGTCAGGGGAAGGGAATTCCTGAATTTTTCTGTTTCCTCCTCCCACATATGGCGAAACGTCTCTCCCTGGCGCTCTCCCAGCCTGGAAGCCACCTGGCTGAACAGTTCCTTCACCGGTCCCGTTCCCCGGCTTCCCACATTGAAAAACGCTTCTTCCAGAGAAGCATTGGCATACAGGATTTCTCCTTTCAGCAAATACAAAAGTCTGCGCAGTTCCTCCAGGATCCGCAGCCGGCTGGTAAGACGCATACCATAAAATCTTCCCAATCCCACTGCGCCTGACATGATGAGAACCGCTCCCGCTGTTCTTATGACTGTTCCTGCCATACTAAAGTGCCCTCCCTCTCTCATCATAAATTCCAACTACCTGCCCCGGTCTTCCTGTATGACCCAATACCAGAAAACGTTTGAAAATCCCTTCTTGCAGCATCTCTCCCAATACCGGTTTCTGCCGCAGATCTTCCAAGCCGGCTCCATGGACGGTTGCCAGGATTCCACAGCCACAGCTGACACCATAACGGATTGCTTCCAGGTCCTGTTTTCCTCCTATTTCATCCACTGCTATTATCTGAGGCGACATGGTACGGATCAGCATCATCATTCCCAAAGCTTTTGGACAGCAATCCAGTATATCGGTACGGATTCCCAGGTCATTCTGAGGGATTCCATCATAACAGGCCCCTATCTCAGACCTTTCATCTACCACTCCCACATTAACCCCGGCAAATCCCGGAAATCCATCCGACAGCAAGCGCACCATATCCCTCAAAAGCGTAGTCTTTCCGCACCGGGGCGGAGATACCAGGAGACTGTGACAGAATCTCCCCTGTTCCATCATCTTTTCCATATACGGCGATGCACAGCCTATGACCTGATGGGCAAAGCGAAGATTGATTCCTGAAATACATCGGATCATTTTCAATTCTCCCTGATCCATGACCGCTTTCCCTGTCAGCCCCGCCCGGTGGCCTCCCCTCAATGTAAGAAATCCCTGACGTATTTCATCCTCAAATGCGTACAGCGAATAATTCCCCATACACTCTACGGTTTCTCTGATATCCTTTCCGGTCACCAGACATATGCTGCTGCTCCTGTCTGACGGCTGCACCAGCTTTCCTGAACAGCTTATGGTGTATTCCCGGCTGTCGTACCAGACCATAAGCGGAGCCCCGGCTCTCAGCCGGATTTCCTGCAATTTGGAAAACTCCAAAGGAATCCTTTGAAGTTCCTGTCGTATTCCCCGGCTAAAAAAATCCAGCCAATCCTGTTTCCGGTCCATGCCCTCACCTCTTACCTCAATATATGAAAGGCTTTTCCAATTATGCAGAAAACCTGATACCAAAAAAGCAGCCGCACCCTAAAGGTACAGCTGCTCTTCCTCATCATTCTTTTTCTTTACATCTTACATACACCATTGGCATCTACATAATATCCATCCGGCGTATAGGTATCCGTCAGCATGGCTCCGCTGCCGTCACAATAATACCAGGCACCATTCCAGGAAACCCATCCAGTCCTCATGTAACCCGACTCATTAAAGAAATACCATTTATTTCCCAGATATCTCCACTGATTCACAGGATAGGTTCCATCTGCATTCTGCCACCACCAGCCGGTATTGTCCAGTTTCCATCCTTCTGTGACCGTCACCGTCTGTCCTGTCTGGCTGCCGGAAAAATCTCCCGGTTCTTTGCCTCCGGAAACAGATGCCACCGCCTGCTGATTGCTTTCTTCAATCCTTTTTGCAAATTCTGCATCTACCACATACACATCAGACAGTTCTGACCAGGAGCTGTTCTTATACTTGCTTCCCTTCGCCAGGGCACGCACCTGAAAGGTATATTCCCCTGCTCTTGTCATTCTGGAACGGACATCATATTTGGTGGACTTGGTTTTCACCGTATCTCCTACCCGGTATCCGTCCCGATAAATTCTTACCTCATACTGATAAGCATTCTCCACTTCATCCCATTCTGCCTTGGATTCATTCCACCAGATTCCCGGTGTCTCCAGTTCTACAGAATCTGATGTGTATACTGTATTGGTTGCTCCATATACCGTCAGGCCGTTTCCTGTCATCACTGATAAGGAAAGGCAGACAACAGCAGCCGCTTCCACCAATCGTCTCATATAAACCTCCTTGTCCGTCTCCTACTCAATAGTCTTATTATACCGTTATCCCATGGTTTCTGCAATCCGATATCCTCTGCCTTTTGTGAAATTTCCGTGAACAGCAGATGATCGGCTCAGTTCACTCTGGTGATATGATAGCCACCGTCATCACTTTCTTCTACTTTGTATTTATTCCCATCTGCGTCTGTTACCGTTCCCCCTGTCCGGACCTTTCCGCTTTCATTTACCAGATATGTTTTGCCAGCCACAGTCACCACTTCATACCGGAGCCCTTCTTCCGCCCGTACCAGGGAACCATTCTCATACAGATAACCGTCTTTTACTCCTGTATAGCCAGCGCCTACATTTCCCAGGGAACCTGTCTTATCATAATAAAAGACTTCCCCGTCAATGGTAACCCGTCCGGTAACCATGGCACCGCTCTCGTCAAAGTAATAATTTCTGCCATCAGAAAGTTCCAGTTCCCCTGTCACCATGCGGCCGCCGGAATTAAAGCAATACACCTTATTATTGATCTTGGCCACTCCATAATGGTCATTCAAAGGTGTGGTTTTATAAGAAGGCGTATATGCTTTTCCTTCCCGGAAATAGAACCAGCTTTCGTCCGAACCATCAGGAGTTACCAGATACTGCCAGCCGGAAACAGGAGCGCCGCTGGCATCACAGTATTTCAAATGATTCACATCTTCTGTAATATTGTCATAATAGGCACTTGTAAAGTTCTCATAATCCACCCAGCCGGTAAGCATACGTCCATAACTGTCAAAGATATAAGTGACGCCTCCGATACTCTGCTCCTTTGACCTGGACATACGTCCTGTACTGCTGAAATAATACCAGTTCTGGTCGCTCCATCCCTCGTCTCTGTCTGAATACAGCAGGTTCCACCCTACTGCCATAGCGCCGCTGGAACCAAGATAATAAACATTTTCTCCATCCTCATACCAGCCGGTATCCATCTGGCGGCTGGTAAAATGATACTTCTGTCCGCCGATGGTCTTCCAGCCGTCTTCATACGCTCTTCCATCCGCCCCAAAATAGTACCAATGAGCTTCTGCCGTCCATGGATCGTCCTGGATATACTGCCAGTTGTTAACCACCATAACCCCATTATCCCCAACATAATAGGTATCGTCGATCAGCTGGTTTCTTGCCATGATTCCATTATAATCCATGTAATACCATGCGTTCCCGTCTTTGATCCACTGACCGTATACCTGATTTCCGCTCTCATTATAATAATACCACTGCCCTCCATTCTGGACCCAGCCTGCATAAGCAGTTGCAGCTGCTCCTCCGCTCAGTACGGCAGCACAAAGAACTACGGCAAATATCTTGTTTTTTCTTTTCATACGGATTTCCTCCTTCTCCTGATAACTCCCCATAATACTCTATCTTTTTTTGTTATTATACCATAAATTTCTGAATATTTGCCTTTTTTATTCTTACGATTCTGTTTCTTTTTTTTGAATTTCTCTTATATCAGCCATAGTACCAAAAGGAATATGAGGTTACAGACCGTAAAGATTCCCAGGTACTTTTTCTTTAAATCCGGATATCGGTTGCATATCTGTTTATAAGAGATCAAACTTGCCATAGAAGCAATCAGGGTTCCCAGCCCTCCCAGATTCGTTCCGACGATCAGTTCCTTTACCTGGTCTGTGTAGCCGGACAACAGCATAGCCGCCGGTACATTGCTGATCACCTGGCTGGACAGGACGCTGACAGCTTTTTCATTTCCTCCCAGTACTCCCATGATCCAGGTCTGTAAACTGTCCAGATGCTTGATATTTCCAACAAAAACAAAGAAAAAGATAAAAGTCAGCAAAAGCCCGTAATCTGCCCTGGCAAACAGCTGTCTGTTCCGGATTCCGATACAGCAGGCTACCACAGCCAACAGTACCAGATGGGGGATGATTCCTGCTACAGTCAGGATACACAGTAAAAACAAAATGCTGTAAAAACTGATCATTCTCCTGTCCATCCTTGCCGGAGCTTCCATATTTACCTTCAGTTCCCCTTTTCCGCAGCCTGCTGCCACAAAAACAGCCAGCAATATGGCAGCAGCTGCCGTGTAAGGAAACATCAGACGAAGGAATCCTCCCATACTCAGTCCCGACAGGGAATACAGGTAAAGATTCTGAGGATTCCCGATAGGAGTAAACATACTTCCCAGATTTCCTGCTATGGTCATCAGAGTGACGGTATAACACACCTTGGATATCTGCCCTGTCATCTCCAGAATTAAAATTCCAAATGGAACAAAGGTGATCAGGGATACATCGTTAGTGATCAGCATACTGCTGATAAAGCAAAGGAAGACAAGAGTAAATACCAGCCCTCTCCTGGTGCTTACCTTCGACAAAAGCCGGCTTCCTATGTACTGAAATACCTCCTGCTCCCGTAACCCTTCAATAATGATCATCAGACAGAACAACATGATCAGTGTATGAAAGTCAATATATTCCAGATACTGGATATTAGGAGGGATGATCAGGCATGACACGGCTGCCAGGACCATGGAAACCGTCAAGACCACATCTCGTTTCAAATAATCAATTACTTTCTTCATACTCCACAAACGTTCCTTTCTATTTTTCCCTTTGAGATTATAGCAACTCTTCTGCCTGCTTGGAAGAGGTTTCGGCAAAAAAACAGAGCGCTGTTCCATAGATGAACCGATCATCTACAGACAGCGCTCCTGCCGTCACCAGGACGCTTGTTTTGCCACCACAGCTACTCTCCCGTTTTTGACACCGCTGTAACAGGTGAGAAGGATCAGGAAACTGTCATCTGTTCCAAAACTGATGCCTGTCTCATATAAGGACCGCTTTCTCAGATAAGATACAAACGTATCTTTTTGATCCTCCGGCACCGTATATCTTCCAAACAGCTCTCTGTCATAAAGGTCATCTGTGCGCAAGGTCAGCACGGAACAGATTTCATAACGTTTGCTCCCGTCCTGTCCATAATTAAAGTATACTTCCCTATGGGCCTGAAAAAATTCAGGGTCGGTATATTTTCTGATAGTGCCAAACATGGAACCATTTCTCATATTATGCCCATACAGGATAATATTCTGCATATCTGTTTCTTTTCCCTGGTCTTCCCCGTAATCCGGATTCAGAAGCGGACTTCTGTAATCCGCAAATACAGAACCATTAATGTTCGACTTGCCATACAGATCCCGGTACAGGTAATAAGAACCGCCTTCTTCCTCCGTCATGACTACCGGATAACACAGGACCGTATCTGGAATATACAGCATTCCCACCACATCCGGATTGATCTGGCGAAAAGTTTCTAATGCCGTATCATTCCACAGTTCATAATCCGGATACTGTTCTCCTGTCTCCCCGGTTTCCGGGTATTCTGCTAACTGTTCAAAAACCTTGTCATATATCTTCTGATTCTGCCTCCAGAGATAACCATACCAGATTAGATATGCCGATGATGCCATGACCACCGCCATACAAATCATTCTGAAAATTTTTCTTTTCATACTTTCCTCAGTCCCTCTAATCTACTTTGATCCTGGAAGCATCTTCAAAGAACAAAAGCTCAGGAGATATGGCATACCCTGACAGATCTGCCGATACTGCCAGATAATATTTATTGCTTCCCAGCAGTATGAACGGAATATCCTGGTCCATAGCATCTGTCAGCTTCTTTACTGCCTTCCCATATTCATCGGGGTCATAGGTAACAGCCAATTCTCCCAATGCCTGTTCCTGATTTTCTGTCATGTACATTTGACACACACTGGTTCCACGATATAGAGAATCAAATGTGCGGTAATCCCCATTGATGGTACAGGAGCTGAGAAGAATGTCATAATCTTCTGTCAGGAACAGCGTATTCATATAGCTTCCCTGGTCCATGGCCTCAACCGTAACCTGAAAACCGCACTGGTCCAGAAGTTCTTTCACATGGCTTGCCAGTTCTTCCTGAATCTCGTTCCCGGAAATCACCGGAAGTTTCAACTGGATATCCTCCTCGATGCCCAGCTGCTGTTTAGCCGTTTTCATCAGGGAAACCGCCTGCTCCAATCCTTTCTTTGCCTGCTCTTTTCCCTTTTCCGGATCATACACACTCACCTGGTTCAAAGCAAAGCTGTCTTTCATGGAGATATATCGGGAAAGCTTCTCATTGATCACTGCATTCCGGTTCAGCGCAGCAGCCATGGCTTTTCTCACCTGGTCGTTCTGGAATACGGTTTGGTCCGGATTGAAAAACAGGCCATAGACATTTTCTCCCGGTTTTTCATAAACGGTATAACGTTCCGCCTCATAAAACGCCTGAAATGCCATGCTGTCTCCGGTCCAGCTTGCGGTATCAATCTCTCCTGACGCAATGCTCTCTTCCAGATAGTAGGAAGCAGATGTGTTGACCACGATTTCCTCAATATCTCCAAACTTTCTGTCATACTGGTCATTGCGTACCAGCCGGACTCCCTCGCTTACGGTACTTGCTGTCGCTTCCCCATCTCTCAGACAATAGGGACCGCTTCCGATCCCCTTTCGGCATATGGCATCCAGACGGCTCTTAAACTGTCCATCCTCCATATTTTCAGTAAATACTGCTTTTTGGATTTCTGTCAGCAATACCTTTCTGTTATCCGGATCAGCCTGAGTAAATTCTATGATGACTTCTCTGTCTCCCAGTTTACGCAGTCCGCTGGGGAATTCCCGCTGGTCCTGAACAAATTGTTCATATCCTTTAATTCTTCCATACGGAGAATCTTCTTCCTCTCCATGCAGCAGCATCTCTGCCGCCACGGAAGCGATCACATCATCGGCAGACACGACCGTACCATCAGAAAATTTCCGATTACCCTTCAACATAACCTGATACATCAGCCCATCTTCCGATACACTCACTTCATCTGCCAGAACCGCCTTCATACCGCCCTCCATGGTTTCTTCCATCAAAGGCTGAAATATCAGAGAGGATACCGCCTGGTCTCCGCTGGTCTGTACAAAAGCCGGATTATAAAGTCCTGTGGTATCGCTTACATACATCATCAGCTGTTTTTTTCGATCGTCACTTTTTTCAATCTGGTCTGTTTTTCCCTCTCTTATGACCGGAAGTACAGCTCCCTCCCGATAAAAGCTGAAATATCCTTTGTCTCTGCCATATTGGAAAGCAATGGCAGCCAAAATGACTGCCATTGCCCCAATCCCTGCAGCAAACAACGTTTTCTTACGTTTTTGCATGATTGCTATTCCTCTTCTTTTTTCTTTCTGGTCAGGAACAGTCCTGCCAAAGCCGCCAGAAGCATACCGATTGCCAGCGGGATTCCCTGAGAATCTCCAGTTTTTGGAATCTGGAACATATCTGCGCTGCCCACATTGGAAATATCGGTTTCCGGAGGTGTCTTGATACTTGGATCAAACGGCTCGATGATAATCGGTGGAACCGGATCCTTCGGCCCTATATCCGGACCTCCGGAATCAGGATCTCCTGGATCCGGGTTAGGATCTGGGTCTGGATTAGGATCCGGGTCTGGATCGGGGTCTGGATCAGGATCCGGGTCTGGGTCTGGATCGGGATCCTCATGTTCATACATACCTGCATCTCTCGTCATATCATCTACAATCTTAGAGAAATCCACATAGGAAACTGGTGTTCCCTCTCCTTCATCCTCTCCATCAGCTACCGTTGATAAGGTTCCGTTATAAATCCGGAACTCGTCAGAAACAGCGCTCCTGGAATCCTGGGAATTCATACCAGGTATGGAACCAATCGGCGAATCTTTCAATCCTTCCCGTCCCTCTTCCCGGAAATCATAGTCTCCGTAAACCGTGATCATCCTCATTCCTGTCGGATCAATTTCAGACGGAGTTGTGGGATTTTTTGCTGCCTCAGCCAGAAGCCGGTCAATGGTATTCTTGCTCAAATCCACAAAACGTTCTGACGGGATTACATTGGAATCACTGCCATCCAGGTCATTGCCATTGACCTTGTAATCGGACCAGATATAAGCACTTCCATCCGGCTGCTCGATTCTGACGCGGTAACGGTATACCTGATTCCTGGTCTTCATATCTGTAACAGGAACTTCAAACTCATACCGTCCATTCTTATCCGTATAACGGATCATGACTCCATTGGCATCTGCTGCCGGCTTCCAGACTCCTTTCACAACAGTAGGTTGTTCCTCAGGAACAATCTTGATTCCCGGAAGTCCCGCTTCACTAGGAGTAGCCGGTCCTGCATACTGATATTCATAATAGGAATAATCTTCATCAGGATAATACCGGTACAGGACCACTTTCGCATTCTCAATCGGAAGCTCTGTGCTGTCCTGGATACCATTCTCATTGGAATCTTCCCATACATAGTCACCGATCTTAGCTGTCTTCTTGTAGCTGAGAAGTCCGATATCTTTCATCTTATGATGAATGGTAAACGGCGACAGATCAAGCCAGCCTTCATTGGCATCCGCTTCCTCTCTCAGCACAGTCAGCTGTACGCCATCTGTCACACCCACATTCTGAGCTTCATAGGTTCCGTCAGCCACAGCCACATTTGCAATGCCGCTTATGTTATAAATCTCCTCATTTGGAAGAAGCCCTGCATCAGAATCTCTGTCATCATGGCTGTTCTTATCCACATTGTTGTAGGTAAACTGGCTGTTGTATTCCTTCTCAACCACTACTCGGTAACGGAATGGCATAGTGTCTTTCTCAGCAGGATTCTTCGTTTCATTAAAGAGCGGAAGGCTGCTGAACAGGTATCTGCCGTCATCGCCGGTCTTTACCGTTGCTGTAGTGATCGGCTTATCCACAACAGCTGCCATGGCATCGTTGTAAATCTTCTCCTGCTCCTGATACTGGGTCCTGACTTCACCAATCTGAATATTCAGGTTTCGGATTTCCTGATCCAGAGTGGTAATCTGAGCACTCAGTTCATTTTTCTTATCTGTCAGTTCTATCTGCTGTCGGTTCAATTCCCCGGACTGTTTGTTCAGTTCAGTCAATTTTGCAGTAATCCGGTTAACTTCAGCAGTCGCATCATCATAAACTGACTGAGCTGACTTCACTTCTTTTTCTGCTGCCCACATCGCCTGCTGCTTCTGGTCCAGATCAGATTTCAAAGATTCTGCCTCTTGTTCTGCCTCTTCCACTGCTGTCTTTGCATCTGCGGCAGCCGTCTCCAATCCAGGAATCGTGGTTTCCGTAAGCGTTTGGATCTCGTTTTCCAGAACTTCGATTTCAGTTTCCAAGGCTGCAATTTCTTGCTGCAACTGTTCTTTCTCTTCTTCCGCCAGTTCCGGATTCTTAAGCTGTTCTTGTTTCTCTGCTAGATCTGCTTCTTTCTGTGCCAGCTGTGATTCCTTCTCTGCCAGAGCTGCCCGAGCTGCAGCAAGTTCAGCTTCTTTGGCTTCCAAAGTTTCCCTCAGCCCTTTGATTTCTTCTTCTTTTCTATCATAAGCTGCTTTTGCTTCATCATAAGCCGTCTTAGCCTCATCATAAGCTGTCTGCTTTTCTGTCAGAGTTGTCTTTGCTGCACTCTGGTCTTCTTTTGCCAGATCCAGATAAATCTGCTGCTTCAGGATTTCATTGGTAACTTCTGTCTTCTGGTCCGTTACTTCCGCCAGTTTATTTTCTGTCTCAATGATCTCCTGATTGATCTTGTCAATTTCTTTATTGACATTCTCAATCTCCAGCTGCAGCCGCTGTTCTTCCATGGCAAGCTCTACCATTTTTGCCTGGGCATCTTCTGCAATCTGCTTATTAGCCTCTTCCTGCTTCCGGTAATCCATAGCAGGCTTCAGTACCAGTAACTCTGCCGGTGTCGTCAGCGGATAGATGTAATTACCACTGATATAGTAATCTGCCATGGTAACGCCATCCGTATTACTCTGAGGATCATCAATCAATGCCTGCAGATCATACGAGTCATTCTTCTGGAATACAGTACGCCATACTTCATCACCGCTTTGATACGGATAGAGGTAACTGCTGTTTTCCCAGTAGGTACCGCCCTGATCCAGATCTTCATAATCATCTTTCTCCATCTTCTCCCGGTACTGAAGGGTAACATTCACATCTCTTACCCCTTCATAACCCGGTTCCCAGAGGCCATCATAACTGACACCATCTTTTTCCAGGTCGTTCCATACAATACCGCTTAACTGGCCCTTTCCGTAAGGTACGATTCCACCGTCCATATTGTATATGGATTTCACCTTTGACACATCATAGCCATGAACATACCAGCCATCTGCCACTTCATCTTCATTCGCCTTTTCATATGGCATGATGATAGAAGGACTATCAAACCTGGTTGGATCAAAAGCTTCCGGAACCGGAGAATCCGGGTTTCTGGGATAAAGTCCCTTGTTCTCTGCCAGATCACTGTCTACGGCACTTACCTGTTCCAGATTCATACCATCTTTCTCTGCATGAAGAATCGTATCCGTATAGCCTTTCGGGAGTGCCCCCAGTTCCAGTCTTGCTACTGTTGCATAGACCTTTCCATCAATAATAACCGTAGGTTTGATCTTAAACTGATATCTTCCGGAAGTTCCTGTCACTGTCGTACGCATTCCCTCATGTACATGACCTGGTCTGGTCAGTTCCTCCGGATCATAGCTGGCATCTCCAGGACTTGCAACTCCTACAAAATCCCAGCCATCTTGATCATTCCGTTTGATCTCACGCCATCCTGCTTTCAATCCAGTAGACTCATCACCATCCACCCAGGCATAGGGGTAAATCCTTACTTCCACTCCCGGTACGCCTTTGTATCCGGCTGCTGTTTCATCCCGGATACCGTCAATACTGCTGGTGCTGCCGTCAGGCAGGATTCTCAGGTCGCTGGAATCGTCCCATACCACACCGCTCATCAGATTGTAATTGTTTCTTACATATCCCAGGTCAATGGAGGTATCCGGATCCAGCACATAACGTTTTCCGGAACCAACCCATTCATACTGAGGAACTCCATCCTGATCTACCGGAATCTCAGCTTTAAACCGCTTCGTCCAGGAATTTAATTGCAGGTCATTATAATATGCCCGATCTGTAGGTACATTGTCATGAACAATATTGGTCACCTGATAGATTGCTTTTCCTTCTGTTCCCAAAGGAGCCACTGCATAGAATACATAATCTTCTTCCGGCCACAGGTAATCAAAGGAATAGGTACCCACCAATTTATAAGCTTCTCTGTATTGTGGATTTTCCATTAAAGCTTTCAGGCTGGTCGTTTCCGGTATCGGAGAATCCGGATAATTCTGGTTATAACTCCGGATTGCCTCCAGCCTTGTCATGGTAGTGGTGACCATAGGACGGCCATGCATATCCACGGCCGGCTTGACGGCTCCAAACTGATCCTGGGGATCGTCTGCCAGACAGGCATATATGGTGATGCCCCGTTCACTTCCATCAAGCCCATTATGGAGGAACCGTTCTTCTTCCGGAGTTTGATTATTGACATCCGGATTATCGCTGGTCTGGTAAATACCATCACCATCTGTAACAAGATCTCCTGCTGCCTCTCCTTCGTCTTCACTCTCCATATCGTCGAACCACGCCGTTCCGCCATAACGGACTGGAAGTCCCAGACCAATATCGTAGGAAACCCGTTCTGTATCCGGATCATACTTGGTCTTTACCTGAACCGGATTATGGGTAGTAAAGGTCAGATGCTCTGCCAACGCATTTCTGCTGTTCGGCAGTGTCTCACCAATCCTTGTTACCGTCATCTGGCTGCGGCTATCCGCCGGGCCAATTTCCGGAGTGGTGAGGCCATAATACTGATACTCATCCGGAATGGTAAACCGTACATAGTACTCTCCTTCCACCAGGTTAGAGAAAATGTAATATCCCTTATTACCAAAATAATCGGTCTTGGTTTCCGTAATGCATGGTCCAAACTTGGTGTACTGTTTCGCCCCCTGGGAATCCAGCGCAAAGCTTCCATCCTTGTTAAGCAATGGATATTTGGAAATTCCATTTTCTACAATAACTTCCTTCGGATCATTGGAAACTGGCTGTCCTTCCATGTTCAGGTTATTTCCATTCTCATCGATAAGTTCCACGATAACCCCATTTACACCAGGATCTTCTCCAGGTCCCCAGTTTGGAATATAACTGATATTGCCATGTTCATCCACAACACGGTCACGCTTCGGAAGTTTCTTCTTCATCAGATGGCTGACTACTGCCACTTCCTCATATTGGATTTCATCCTGTTCTCCATTGGCGTTATCATCCAGCCATACATAGTCACCAATCTCTCCCCGATTCTCCGGATTATAAACATAAACCCTTGCCGCATTGGAGGTATTGGCACGTTCTGTAGTAGAACCGGTAATAAACGTATTAGATGCCACATACTCAGAAACAGCAGCCAACAGCTTATCATCACTCTCCAGATTATTATCTCCCCGGAATACCGGCAAATTCAATGGAACTTCCGCACGGTATACCAGATCCAAAGAAGTTCCCGGATAAATACCATAATCTGCTCTATTTCCGGCTACCAAGAGCTGTCTCAGGCTTCGTCTTACCTCTTCGTATTCTTCTTCTGAAACCGTCTGCCTCCATGCCTCCAGTTCTTCCAGAGTCACGTTATGCTCATACAGCATCTGGTCTGCATCATAACTTATGGTCCTTCCTGCTCCTACTGCATAATTCATAGAAGCGCTCACCATATTGTTATAATAACTTCCTTTTCCAGTTTCATTATTGACTCCCGGATCTACCCTCTTTCTGTCTTCCATAGGAACTAAATCCTGAAGTCCTGATTTCTGGATGGAGATAACCTGATTATCCGCTCCTCTGGCCACCTGCAAAGGTCCGACCCAAATCGTATAATCCTCTTTTGGAATCTCACCATTCTGGTCCGGATACTGTTCTGTATCCAGCTTTGCATTATACGCCACCAGACTGAAACGATCCCGGTCAAGCACCATAAACGGACTCCATTTAGACCCTCTTGCTTTCTCATCTGCGATATCTGTATCTCCTACATATGGCGTAATATCATAGAACATAACTTCCTTGTAGGAATTCTTAGAAGGATCTTGTAAATCGATTTCCTGTTTATTCATCATAGTAAGATGATAGGTATACTTCTCATCCTGAAGAACAGGAACCGGTGTATTGCTTCCAAAGTTATCTTCCATCAATAACGAAGTAGCGTATTTGGTTCTGGGGAATCCGCTTCCGCTGGCAAATCCGATCAGATTTGATTTGATAAACAGGTTATTATCCTTGGTATTTCCATCTACATCATAATCATTATTGTCAGTCTCTTCGTGGGCTGTTTCCCTGTCTTCCTCAGAATCTTTGGTACTCTGGAACCATTTTGGTACGCCGATGACATCCGTTGCATACAGAGAAGTGGTCCGGCTCTCCTCATCCCTTGCCAGGGCATCATTTTCATTGGTGGTCAGGGCCCGGATCATAAAGTCAATCACAATGCTGTCACCAGGAGCCAGGTTGGCAGAGCCGCTCTGAGGTGTCTTGCCTTTTTCTCCAAAACGGAATTTCAAAAGCTGATTACCATTCCGATAATCTCCCGTCAGTTCTGCCCCATCTGTTCCATAATCCACTAGAAGTTCAATATCCGTATCAGCTGTCTTGTCAATATACTCCACCAAATCTCCATTTTCGTCATAGACAGGATGCACGATCCGGTAAGTCCAATATAACGAAGCATCTGACAAATAACCGTCGGAATTGGTAATCTTATAGTTAGGGTTCAACGGGTGAACCGGGCTGAGCGTATCCTCATAAGGGGCATACTCGAATTTAGAGTTGATACCCAAGATCTTAGGAATCTTAACCGTAATGACCGGATTGGTAAAGTTGTCTTCCTTATCATCTTTATTAAAACCATACTGGTCAATATAAGCCTGGTCGAAATTGTCCAAAGTGAGATGATAAGCAATCAATTTGGAAGATTCTTCCAATGTAACTCCATCCACCCATTGATAATAAGGATTATCAAGAGGTTCTCCCTCTTCATCATACCGGATATATTTGAAATAACGGTCCTTGATCGTGAGCTTTGCAATCGGCTGTTTGCTCAACAGGATAATACCGGTTTTCGAGAAGATCTTATCATTTTCAGGATTTACCTTGTACAATTCTTCCCCGCTGTCATCGGAATCTCCTATCTGTTCAGGTATATTGGCCCCTTCCAGTTTTTCATAATGATCATCACTGTAATTGATATATGCCTGGCTGTAATGAGCCGTATAGATAACACCCGGATAGTTGGTTCCGCTGGCCATACGGATAAATGCGCCATTGTTCTCAACTGTATTCTCTACAGCCGGAGTACCGCCTTCTCCTGCCTCGCTGGTCTCATACTCCTGCATATGATACGGATAATGACCAGTACCTTTTTTACGGTCAATTGGATTCTGCATCTCGTGCATATCCTGATTGCCTTCTTCTGACAGATCATTATCCACATCCAGCCGGAAACCGGTTGGTACCGGATAATAATCCCTGTCATCCGCATAAATAGCGATCATGATCTGGCTTACATTGATCCAATCCCCGTTGGCCTGTTTTGGGAAATCCAATTCCACATTATCATGGATTCCCACCTTTCCGCCCTGGGTACCTGGAATTTCATGCCAGATATCATCTTCCTGCTCCGGATCAAAACCTTCTTTTGGAATCTCCGCACGTTCATCTCCCGTTTCCTCACGGATGGTATAGAATACGTGCACCTTCAGTTTTTCTTCCAGATCTTTCTTATACTCATCAATCTCTTCCTGAGATGGATTCATCAGCATGGATTCATACAGATTATCATCCTCTGGTATGGACCATTTTCCAGTCCGTACCGTTTCAATATGGTTGACCACCTGCTTCACATCTTGTGCATCTTCCAGGCTTCCAATATTGGATGCCACCAGATCTGGCATTTCCTTATTGTGAGGCAGACCATACAATGGAATATTGTCAACCAGATACAGAGCTCCTGCACCGCCAGTCAGCAGCGTTCCTTCACCAAGATACATATGGATCACATCTGTACTGTGATATCCTGGGTCTCGGAAACTTCCTGTGGTACGGATCAGCGCCGGATTCATATTGTATTTTGCATAACCACTGGGCGCTGTCACCTTAATTCCAAAAGACGTATCCACTGCATATTCGGTCTGGTACGGATTCTCAAACTGCTGATTCCACTTCTGATCTTGAGGTTCCGGAATCACGTTATCTTTTACAAATCCTTCCGGCAGGTCTTCTCCATCTTTTACTACCACCTTTTCTTCTGTACCATAACCGGTAGTTCCTGAATAATAGGAAACCATATCCCGGTTCTGATCCAGGAACTGGTCATACGTATACGCCGGTTTCTCTTCCTGGTTCCCTGTCAGGCTTTCATAATCTCCATCCAGTCTTTCCAGGTTTACAAACGCATGGGCTGCATACTGGTCTTTGGAAACACCATTTTCATCATAATTATCCTCCGCTCCCAGTTCCGGAAGGTCCGATACCCTGGTCCGGATCTTCAGTGCAAACCTCTGACCGCTTGCCAGATATCCAGCCGGTCTGTCTCCCTGAGCAATCGCGGAAAAGCTTTCCCCTTCTCCCATGCCAGCGAAACCGCCGTCTGCCATTATATTTCCATCTCTGTCCATTGCCGGAGGAATCACCGTAACACTGACAAATTTCACATTGTCTTTCTTTACACCATTCTCATTAAATGTTGGCAATTCCGTGTTATCGATAATGGTCCATCCCTGTTTTTCTGCCTCTTCTTTCGTTAACAGCTGGTCTATCGTGCCGTCTTCTTTATAAGTCGCAATAGCCAGTTCTCTGTCATAGGCCAAAGCTTCCGGCAGATACTGGGAAAATACAAAGGCGCCATGAGCCACATCGCCGCTTTCCGTTACCTTCCTCTGGCGGATTCTGGACCAATTATCCCAAGAAGAAAACCTACTGTTCTGTTTCACATTGACCAGTGGCATGCCGCTGAAATAACCGCCTCCATAATATCTCTGGAGGTCCTGAGATGCTCCCTCATTCGGATTCCGCAGCAGTTCCAGATAAGTATCCCAGCTCTGATAAATCCCCAAGCCATTTGTAACGATCTGGTCAGTCACCTTTCCAGTATCCGGATCGGTCACTTTTTCCAGTTTCACAGATTCTGACGGCTGATTCTTTACAGTAATGGTATACCACACACGGTCATTGTATCCCAGCTTTGGAATATCTTCCTCTGACAGTGCATTGGGATTTTCAAAGTAGTCATGGTCACACATAGGATAGTCATCACAGCATACTGCCTGTCCGGTATGGGCATCCCTTCCTTTGTAATCCGGTGATCCATTATCGTCTCCCACACCATCTTCATCTACCGTCAGGCTCATCCTCATGTCTAACATGATATTCGGACGTTTGGTGTAGACATACATCTGGTTCATCACACATTCATCGGAAATCATCTTGCCTTCTTCTACCCGGGATACCTGACTGTTTCCATTCAGGTCAAGACTGTCATAGCTAATGTTCTTTTCCTGTCTTTTCTTATAGTCTTCCACATTTAAGTCAAAGGCTTTTCCATCGTTATCGGCTTCAGAAATCCTTACCATTCTGCCTAAGAACTGTACCCGGTCATTGGAATTGATCCTGCCGTCATATCCGGTAGAATCCAGTCTGGTGTCATGGAATACCTGGCCAGAATAATTCCTGCCATAATATGGCGAATATATAGAATATCCTACTCCATTTCCATTGACCATATCCGTTCCAGCGTAAGCCTTTCCTACATAGAAATAATTTCCATGTTTTTTGTCTGCTGTAGTTCCATCAATGACCAAACCTTTGTTTGAGCTGGCATTGCTGGCATCATCAGTAACAAACTTGAATCCCGGAAGGGTACTTCCTGCAAAACTTCTCAAGGACTGCCATTTTTTCAGAAGTTCCGGATCTGAATCTCCATTTTCCAGAGTATCATCCGGACTTCCAATCGGCATCATGCCAATTTCGATCATCAGGCTCTCATTGTTAGGCAGCATCGGTGCCTCCAGAATCTGGTTCATGGATTCATAATCATCTGCGTAAGTGGGTGATGAAGGAATAAACTTCACGATATACCGGTCAATATCCTTTTCATATCCCACATACACTTTATAGTGCTCCCGGTACTGTTCCATATCAAACGGGCTGCCATCTGTTGTTTCTTTATTGGCATCTGTTTTCAATGTGCTGACCTTAAAGGTTCTCATCGTAAAGGACAGCTGGTCTGTTTCCATCAGTTCATCCGTTCCGTCTGCATTCTTATAATATACGCTTCCATCTGCCATCATCGGAACCATCCGCTCAGGAAGGATTGCCGTAATCGCAGGCAGCGGATACTTGGCTCCCTTCTGGCTTCCAGTCACATCACTCAAATATGGGGCATATGTAGATTCCCCGTATGGAGATTGGTAATTCGGATACATATAATAGCTATATGGTGTTTCTTCCATTCTTCCATAACGTAAATCTCCACCGCTTTTAATATTAGTCATCACCAGCTGATTTTCGGTGATCAGCCTTACCTTAAACGGGCTTTCCACATTCTGGAAGAATTCATCAAATTTTGACTCAGCAGCAATCTCCGCTCCTGTCTTCTCACTGCCGTCTTCCTTTTCATCGGACACTTCCGCCCAGTGACGCATCATCGGCTTGGCAAGGATTGCCTGGGCCCCTGTTCTCACGGATTTTCTGGTATCATCCGTTCCATCTCCGTCAGAATCCCAACTGTTCTGTTTCTCAAACCTATCATTGATGACCAGATTCTTTGTAATCGTAGAGAAATCTGCTCCGCTTCCAGCCGCACCATAATCTTCTCCATGCAGGAAGGTATCTGCATACAGATATCTTCCATTAGAAACAATGGTTTCCGGAGTCTTATAATAACTGTTTCCATAACGGTACGCATAACTGTCGTCATAAATCTGATAATACAGTTCGGAAGGAAGGATTTCTCCATCCGCTCCAAAATCCTGTCCGTCATCATAAGGCGATACATACAGAGCATCAAAGTAAGCTTCCTGATCCGGCTGTGCCACTACTACACAGGGAATTTCCACGGAAATCCGATGGTTTACATCATTCGTTCCACGGTTCCACCATGCTCCCAGTTCTTTATCCATGGTGATTTCGATCACCCAGGCTGCATTTTCCGGAATTCTGGAGTAATTATAAGGCTTATCTGCCTTATCCTTATCTGCGAACTGATTATAACGTACCGGATCGCCAGGAGCTTTTGGCGCCAGATGGATTTTCTCCAAATCCGCCTCTGTCAGTTCTGAAGCAGATGCAGGCCTTGCCGTAATCTTAATGTGGTCGCGGTCAAGGGTGATCTGATTTGCAGCAGAATAATCAGCCCCATAATAAGCTCTTACTGTCGGCGTTCCGTCAGAAGCTTCCAGAACCAGTTCATTGTCTTCGTTCAGCCTTGGCATCACACCCTTGGGCAGGACATAGGTCATAGACACACCGTCCAGTGCCCGGTCTCCATAGTTCATGGCCGTTAGCTTCGCTGTATACGTATCTCCAAACTGGAGAGCCGGTGTAGTAACAGTAGTGCTTCCATTGTACTGCAGATTTCCGGTATCCGGAATAATCTGGGAAGCTCCGTAAAGCCATGCTTTTCTCAAATGGAGCGGTTCTTCTGTCCAGAGAATATTTTCTCCGATCAGTTCCCCTTTCTCATCTCCTTCTGTATAAACTACCGCTTTATCGGAAGCATTCTCTGCATTTCCCAGCTGCTTTCCTGTCGTTTCATAGGTACGGGCATCCATCAGCTGGCTATACCAGTCATTGATACCATACGATACTCCGTAATAGTTGTATGTTCCATTGCTGTAACGATAACTTACATTATAATAGTTGGGCAGCAATTCTGCTGACTCGTCCCAGGCAGCTGCGCTTCCCACTGCTGTTTCATCAGCCCTCACTACCACATCATGGCAGTCAGAGGAATTGATATCATAATCGTAAATGTTTCCATTATTCTGATAACCGTCCACTCCATTGGTAGATGTTACATGAAGCATTCCCGGAAGTTCCGTGACAGAACCGGTGAGGAACTCACTCTTCCTCTGCCTGGTACTGTCCGCATACCGTTTTGGTTCTCCTGTCTCCGGGTCCGTTACCGGAATCCTTACCGTATCGGTTCCATCTGCTGTCTTCTCCCAGGTATAAACCCGGCGTTCTCCCTCTCTTCTTCCTGTAAACCCTACATCATGAAGCAGGTTATCCATATCCATCTCTTTGGAACGGATATGGTCACCATTAGGAGCAGAACCGTTCTGATACTGATATTGATTGATAATAGGAAGATACAGGTTCTTTCCATCATCTTCAGCATCTTTGGAATTCATATAAGTCAGCATAGGAAGTCCATCCCGTTTTGCCGTCATCGGATAAACAATCTCAATGGTATCTCCCGGTTTCATAGCCAGTGTATTGTCTTTACTGCTGAAGGAATAGGTATATACATAATAATCCGCGTCATCTGCCTTTGTCAGCGTTTCATCCGTATTATTCGGTGCAATATACTGATTTCCCGTATCCAGATAATTACCGCTGAATCCAAATTTTGACCGGTCGAATTCCTGGTCTCCGCCAATATCTTTATGAGACACTTTATGTACGGTCAGCTTCAAGTCACATTCCGAATAGGTCGCCAAAGGCGCTTCCGAAGCAGTTGCCACCTGGAATGTTCCATTCTCCCAGGTACGGACAAGAGGATTTCCCTCATCATCGGTAGAATTCCAGATTATCGTAAGGTCTTTCGCCTGTTTCAGGTCAATTTCTTTCGGCTCCTCTGTCACGGTTCCATCTTTCGGAAGCAGATTATCAGGAATATCCACATACTCTGCCGGAACCTTATCGATCACTACAGGAGCATATACCTCTCCCGTACCCATACTCTGACGGATGCCCATGGTGTCAATATTGTCCTCATTATTTGCATCTGTCCTTACAATCTCTGTTTTCGCTACATTATCCTCATTCAGGATATTCTTTACCTCGATCCGGTTCCAGAGAGTTTCTTCCGGCACATAGCTGGTCAGACTGTCTGCTTCCGTTCCTGCTAATGCTTTTTCCCTGGTACTGTAATTATCATGGTCGAATTCCACCTTCGGCATACGCCTTCTCACCGGATAAGATACCTGATTGGTAACCTTATAAGTATAAGTATTTTTCTCAATTTCTGTATTCAGGGTATCGTCCGTATCGGTTCCCCCCAGGATACCATCTGTAATATCCCCGTTATCTTTCTTTAATTCTTCTTCAAACTCCCCTTTCAATGCCTCATCTGTCTTATCTTTCAGGTCATCTGTGATTTCTCCCGGTTCCATGGTAGTGAAATTATCCCCATAGGACGCATCCAGATAGCTGGTTTCCTTCAGGCCAACACGATACACATAGCCGTATTTGTCCCTGGTATCCGGGTCCACATCCTGCCAGCTGCTGATGCCATAGAGGTTGATCTCCGGCAGCACCAGATAATTATCCGTCTCCGTAGAAGTCTTATTCTTGTCATAAGCTGCCAGCGTTCCGTATTCAAACCGGATTCTTGCCACTTCCCTGGGGTCTACCGCCTGCTTCTGGCCATTAGAATCCATATAGTAACCATTTGGATACTTCTCTTCCTCCCCAGCATTCGACGGATAATGTACCAGACGGTATCCGTCTCTCTGTTCCCGGATAGCATTCGGAGTATCCGGGTTGTAATCCTGGTCTAAACCATTCAATTCCTCCTTGATGGTTCCGTCTGGATTCAGGTCATCCCGGAACTGCACATAAATGGAAGCGGCCACATTCTTCTCTCCGGTAGCAGATGTCTGGGAGTAACTCATCTCTTCCCTGGTTGGCATCCGGTTTAAGAAGAAGCCCTGGAGAGATAATAAATCTTGATTGTTCCACTCAGTATTATTGCTGATAAAGTCCACATCCACATGAAGTTTGGACAGGAACCGCTTTGTCTCATTGCGGATACTGCCTTCACTGGAAGCTTCTGTATGCTCTCCTATGGTCAGGATTGCATTCTCTCCGTCCAGATTGTTCTCCATCCGTATCTTCATGGAAGGTTCACCTTCCAGGTCAAAATACCGGAATCCACCGGACGTTACCTTTGCCGTCATACCGTCTCTGGTATTTCCGGAAAGGAAGGTTTCTTCATTCTTGGTCAAGCCCTCTTTCGGGTCAACCTTGTAATAAAAGACTGTATGACCACCGTTTATGGTTTCCTGCCTGGTTCCTGCTGAATCCTTGCCGGTAGCGATCGCTTCTGATGTGTAGTCGTAAGGATTCGCAGCCGGAGCTTTATTTTCTCCATAAAGCTTGGAGAAATAATACGGCGAATATCCATGGGTATCCGTCCAGGTACCATAATACACTTCTGCATTTCCAATGGTTTTTCCATCCAGGTCATTCAGATTTCCATCCTGGCTTCCATCTTCGTTTTCTGCTGTTACATCTTCTACTTCCAGCAGGACCATAAAACGGATTCCCTTATTGGTAGGCACGCTACCGTCAATCTGCCATACAATGCTGTCTATTGCATCTTCCGGCGCCGGTGTCGTGTTGATACTGAAGAAACTTGCCATCCTTGACCAGATGGTAGGATTCTCCATTTCAATTCCCGTCAGGATATCTTTCAGTTCTGTATCATGAGGAACTGATACATAAGTTCCGTCTGCCTGCTTGTGGTCCGGATCCAGTGCTTGAATCTGTTCTAAACCAATGCTGGCCGCTGCCTCGCTTAAGGTAGCAAGAGATACATCTTCTGTCAGCTGACCATCTCTCGTTACATAAAGCTGAGTTTCCTCATCCACCGTCGGAAGCATACCCAGTTCATCATTCTCCGGCATAAAATACCATTTCGCGATTCGAGTACCCTTCGGCGCATCAAATCGAATGGACGGATTGATCCATGCTGCTGACGGTCTCTGGTTCCCGCCTACGGTAGGCTCCTGGTCCTTCTCGTTGACAGCCGTCACATAGTAAGCAATCCGGTCTCCCGGCATCAGGCTGTCCATTTCCACCGGTGTCATACGGGCAGCCAGATTTTCTGTCCCATATGTCTTTTCCAGATAATTCGGGTCAGCCTTATTGAAATCATTACCGCCAAAATTCAACGCCAGAGGTGTATACAATCCATTCTGGTTCTGGTTGACGTCTGGATTTAAGTTACCTGCATCATTCTGATATGGCAGACGGTTCACCGCCACATTGATCCTTGCCGCCCGGTTGTAGAAACGCAGTTTTTTATAATTGCTAACGGAAATTTCTCTGCGGTTTCCATCTGTCAATATACTGTCTGTCCTGTCTGTATCATAGGTATACGTATTGATATTGGCATTGGTCATATACAGGGAAACGGAATCTGTAATCACCTTATTCAGTTCCAACGGATCCACTTTCACGGTAGGTCTGGAACCCAAGTCAAAATCAGGAATCTTACTGCTGCTGTATTCCTCGTCTTTTGCGATCAACCGGTCAGCAAACACACCTTCGTACAGGAAATCTGCCGGTTCCACCTCATACTTAAACTGGCCCTCCGCATTTCCTTTGATACCAGTAAGGGTTGCATCCTGAGTATCATTCGGAGTAAAGTAACGTCTCCGGTTTAATTCAAAGCTGGTACGCCAGGTAGTCCGCAGCTTCAGTTCCGCGGTAAACTCCGTCACCTGCATCTTCAGGTATACTGCCTGGTCATCCTTATCCGGCACTTCCACCGGTTGCATCTCCTTATCCAGGAACAGTTTTTCAATGTCAATGCAGTAATACCTTGCATTCTCTCCTTCTGACAGCTTCATCTGATTCCGGTTTTCATCTGCATAGCTGACATAAGTCTGCAACTCTGCCGGTATGGTATTTTCCGCTGGATTTTCAATCAGTTTCTTTACAATATTTTCATAAAGGTCATACTCTGCCGTCTGGCTGGAATCTTCCGCTGTAGCATAACGGAACTTCATACTGGAGATGGTAAATTTATTCTCTCCCAGTTCCTGAATGTCTTCTGTCACATTTGTTTTCTGTCCTGTTGTCACATAGGAATTGATAAATTCCACCGGAATCCAAAACTTCTGCATCCGATAGCCTTCCGGCATGGTATTGCTGTATTTCAGATAATTGTAATATACACCGGTAGCATCCAACAGCGGATCTGCTTCACCGGAAAGTCCCGTGCTGTTCTTCGTAGTATTGGTTGCCCATACACGGAACGCCTGACGGTTTGGTGTGATATTATCCGCAGCAAAATCATTTAATTCCGGAATCGGTTCTGGCTGTTCCGCAGTACCGCCCTCTGTGATCGGAACTGTATCCACCTGTATCTTGGCTGCCTCGTTGATTCTCTGGGAATAGAGGAAGGACCATTCTGGATAAATGGGATAATTTGTAGTTCCGTTCCATAAACCGCCTGCATTATTCCACCCTTCTGTCTGATTTTTTCCATCACTGGTTACTGTTCCATCCGGATTCTGAGTATAACCATACTGAGATGCCTGACGGTTTGCACGATTTCCCGGGTCTGTCACAGGAGACGGTAAATCTTCAATCACTTCTTCCACATCACCAAAGATGTAGAAATCTGCTTTCTTATTCGTCATCTGGCTTTCCCAGTTGACAGTCGGATTCACAATGGCGGTAGTACCTCTCTCATTTCCATCCGGGGTTACGCCTGTAAATTCACCGGTCTGGTCTCCATTTCCTTCCAGATTGACTACGGTAAAGGTCACTTTGGACGGATACTCATTTCTTTTTAATTCTACTACACAGGTTCCGTCCGGAAGTTTCTGTACCCCATCATTGAAATAATCGCCGGCCATTTCCGCATTAGCCTGATTACTGCCCAGATACTTATCTGCCGTGGACGGCGTAGCATAACGGAACAGCACACGGCCCTCATGTTCCCCAGTATGTTCTCCATACAGGAAATCATCGTAATCCAGGACTACTGTTCTGGTTTCCTTTATTTCCTGCTTTACATCCCCTTCCTGAGTAGGATAAGCAACATTTGGAGAATTGGGATTACCTCCATTATCTGTTTCATGCTCTGAGATTTCCACCTCAATCTTCATAATGTGGGGACGGATCGTCTCATCCACTTCCAGATACCGGCTTAAAAATCCTTTGTACCAGCCGTCCTGTTTTGAAATAACCGGAAGGGTATCGGTAACTGTTACGGTGTCCACATGGGCTACTCGGTTCAGCCACTCATCATACAGGTTGGAATAATAGTTCTTATAATGATCATCTACATGATGACTACCATATGTACCATACCAATGTGTATACCATTTTTCTGTCTTGACAAGATTTTTATTTTCTTCTGTCACCGGCCAGTGAATCACCTGATTAATACCCATGGCATACGCCCGCAGAGAACCATAGGCGACCGGACTCATAATATCAGTAGCAATATTTCCGGAAGCAATGCCAAACGGTTTCAAATTATTCGTCTGCCCAGTACCTTTATCTACTGTTACCTGGGATGGAAGAACGTTAAAAGAAGCAGTATCGTAAATATGGCCTGCATGCCAGGGAGCGGAATACTGTCTGGCAATCTCTGTCACAGGTTGCCAGTCATGATAATCATTGATACTTCCTGTGCACATATAGTAAACAAAGTAGTTCATATAGGACCAGCTGCTGTTCCGCTTCTCTTCTGTTCCGGTTTCTTCCCTCAGCTTGATTACCTGATTTTCCGGTTTTACCGGCTTCTTGCTGATGGTATCCTGGCCATCTGTGCGGAACAAGGTGCCCATTTCCAGATGGGTGGACACACTGGCAGTATTCTCTCCCGTCTTGATCATACGGCCTGCCACTTCGATGGAATGACGGGTTTCCTGGTCCTTTATGTTTCTCTTATTCTGCTCCTGAAGGTTGGGAATCGAATTCTGGTACGCCATGGTAGAAGTATCATCCCAGCCTGATTCTGTTCTGGGAGCTTTTCTCGGGTCTGTGTTTTCCCGGTACCAGATACCTTCATCCGCAGAGATAATCGCACCGTTTTTCGCAGGTGTTTCATTGATTTCCATACGGACCTTTACCTTATCGATTCCGCCTTTTTCTGTAATGACTGCCGGAGATTTGTAATAAGGATATGTGGAGTCATCACCATCCACATCTCTGGGATCATAAACAGTATTCAATGCATAGGCATTTGGAATATCTCCATATAAATCATCTTTGGAAACCAGGTTGATTCGCCACCATTCATTTCCTGCATCTTTATCTTCCTGGATACTGTAATCAGTCTTATTCCCGTAGGTTGTATGATGAGAAGCATTTCCTTCCCATTCTGACTGAGGGATAACTTTTTCCGTTCCATCACTATACACCACCGTTACCTGGGTTACATACGGTTTCAGTGCCGCCCTCAGCTTCACATAATAGGCATCAAAATTGTCTGCCGGAAGGTCTATGGTCATCTCTACTGCTGCTGCCGCATTGTAATCCTGAAGAATGGTTCCGTTTCCGGCTGCTTCATAAAACAGCTGACGGAAATCCACGGTATAGGACCCCATGGCTTTATAACCTAAGGTCAGAAGCTCATTGTCCATATAATACTGGCGTACATTATGATGCTGATGTGGATACGTATCGTCATGATTATAATGGGTACACCATCCGCTTGAACTATGTCCATCACAGTGAGGTGTCAAATCCAGCCAGATATATTTATTCTGTCCACCTGTCCTTGCATCACGGATCACATTCCGTCCAATGGTCTCATCGGAAAATCTCTTATCCAGGCTGTGTACCGTATCCGCCATGGGAACCGGAAGTGTCTCCACGTCTTTCCAGATATAGCCATCATCTTTAAACACTGCACTGATGGTAGTGTCAAAGTACAGGTTGGTCGGATAAATATAGGAATTAGCACGATTGGAACGCTGATGCTTCTCTGTCGCCACATCCTCAAAGTTATTCTCTCCGTCCTGCTCACCAGTCACTTCCTTATCCGAATCCAGGAAATCTTTATAACTATGGCTGTAAAGCCAGGTGGCAAATCCAGACTGAATATAGGTTCTTACTGACAGCGACGGATTGCTCTGATAATTAGCACTTTCTGTACTGTTATCTTTCTCATCACTGATTCCCACCAGCATGATTGCCTCATTAGCAGACGGTGTTACCGATGTATCCTTCTTCGCATCATCTCCATCCAGTGAATAATCCGGGTTCCTCATAGGCAGGAAATCAGAGCCTTCCACCACGATTTTCCCGATATTTCTCATCTGGGCTTTTTCAATGATATAATCTCTTCCCAGAAGCAGGTCGCCTTGTTCTACTGTATACACTCCATCAGCCAAGGACTTCGGCTGAACCGTACCGTCAGACCGGGAAATCTCCACACCCTCCAATTTGCTATCGCCCACATAAACCTCATAAACTACAGTCTGGTTTACGGTAGACGGAGCTGGTTTTCCTTCGGTCACCGGGGCAGTGTATTGATAAAAATCATGCTCCGGCCCTGGAATTTCTTCCTCTACGTAGCCCTGTCTCTTCAATGTCAGGGTCTTAGCCGGGTCATCCACATCGTAGAAGGTAATCCTGTCGATCACAGCCTCGTTGAACAACTGATTGCGAATCACCATATCCATGGTATGGAAACCGCGGTTTGCCTCATCTCCCGCAGTTGTGGCTTTGCTCATATCCGGCGTAATTTCAATCCGGAAGTTTTCCATACGGGAAATACTGTCATTACCAATTCCGATGGAAGTAGTATATTCTCTTGCATAAGGTACAACCGTAGATGCTGCATCAGCTCCGCTTCTATTATAATATTTTACATAATGGCGGGTCACCGGTTTCGGTTCTTTCACATCAAACCATGCGTGAGACCACGCCTGTTTTCCATCGTTGGATACAATCTCCGTTTCCGTACCGGAAATATAATCAATAAAACTTGCATCCGCCAACAGGATATTTCCGTCTACAGCAACCTTAGTGGCAGTATTGCTGTTTGTAGGCGACATATAGTAATTGCCATACGTATTGTTGGCCGAAGAGTCCACTCCCTGTTTGGTCACACTGTCACCATAACGGTTGATGTTTCCATACAGGCGCACTTCACCCCTGTCAGCACCCGTTATGTTTGGCAAAAATCCGGTAAAGATGATTTCTACTTTAGATGGATACTTGATTCCATTTCCATTTTCATAATATTTCGTATAATCAATCCGATATCCATCTTCCCAGGGCTCCAGTGCATCCGGTCCCAGTTCCACCATTTTGGCAGAACCATTTTCTTCTTCAATCCCATCATAAATCCGGACCAGCTGAACTCCTGTCAATGCCTCTTCTCTTCCGCCAGCCGGTTCTAACAGACTGCTATCAAAATAGATGCCGGTAAGTTCAAAACCTCTTCTCCTCTCTTCCTGTTCCTGCGTTGCCGGATCATCTCCATTCATAGGCAGACGAATTGACAGAATCGGTTTTGACATGGCACTTTCTGAGTTATTCCCCAGCATGATACGGTAGTAGGTACCTTCCTTATATTCATAGGAAATCCCCAGACCACCGTTGACAGCACTTTCCCCATCATACACCAGCTCCGGATCATTTCCTTTTACCGCTGTCATTCCCAGGATAGGTTCAGACGGGCTTAACCGAAGTTTTGCACAATCCGGTCCGTCGCTGATGACTTTCACATCCAGAGAAGTTCCTACCGGTTCGTAGCTTTCTTTCCATGTTGAACACAGTTGAAGTTCCTTACTCAGGGAACCATCTTCTCCATACATATAGCTGGTAGGAATACCCTGGAAATACACCTTGCCTGTGGTCCCCCCTGCCAGAGCTGTTCCTTCTTTTGCAGAATCAAAATAACCTACCGACATTCCAAAGCTTTCTGCAAAGCCAAAATCCGGCCAGCGATCCAGCTTCAGATTCAAAGTAACCGTATCCCCCTGAATATCAAACAGTGCTTCTGCCGGAAGTTCTGATGAACTTGCCGTTGTATCACCGGCAGACTGATACGTTACTTCATACCGGGGGAATTTTAACCCGGTTATCTGGTCTGTTTCTCCATACAGGATTTCTCCCTTTTCATTTCTCTTTGCACGGATAAGAATCTGGTCTACTTCCGAAGTGGTGGCTGTTTTCGGGAATTCCTTCAGGATAATGGAATCCAGTTCCACTCTCTTATCCCCGTTTCCGTAATCTCTGGTAATATGCTTGATCAGATTCGCATCTGATGTAACAGACTGCAAACGGAAACCGCCTACCGTAGCAACACCGCTCTCGTCCTTCGGACTGCGGCTCACCGGAACCTCTGCCGTCAGATAGGCCTGATACATTCTGCTGTATCCGCTGTTTCCTACTGTCACTTCATAATAAGCATTCTGTCCAATGCTGGCGCCTGCCGTCTCGGAAGAAGCTCCCCCTCCATTCGCTACTACCGATACTGTGGGCTTCGGTTTCATTGGGGTAATAGAAGCATTCTGATTGGACACCATTGTTTCTTTTGTACTATCAAACGGGTCGTAATCTGCCATCTTCAGCGAACCGCTGACCGTAAGAGGAGAGCCCTTCTCATCCTGCTGGGTAGAGAGGTTTGCTTCATTATAAGTATCCGCAATTCCGTACAGGACCAGATAATTCTGATGATTTTCTTCCTGTGATGCCGGATATATGGTGCCAGCATCAGTCTGGAACGTATCCGGGTCCACCTGGTTTCTGTCCGGGATATTACCGTCATACTGGTCATAGGAAATCTGGACTGCCGTTACTTTTTTATCCAAATCCACAGAAATGGCAGGTTCTGTCCCGCTCTGAATTGCCGCATCCAATAGATTCCGGATTGCTCCTTCATCATAGCGGTCTACATCCTCCCCTATGACAGGCTTATCAATCTCTGCTCCATTGTAATAAATGGTAATCGCACAGTTTGTTCCATACTTCAGGATATTCGGGTCCAGTCCGATGGATGTCACCTGGAAACCTTTCTTTCCGGCTGCCTGAGAATTCGGTATCGCCACGTTAAATTCCACATTCACCAGGTCCGAATATGCATTGGCGCTCAACTCTATCCAACCGGTATCGGTGAACCTGCTTTTCTGCTGATTTCCAAAGATTACTTTATAACTGTGCTGGGTCCTGTCATACTGGCTCACTATTCCATGAAGATAACCTAACGGTGCATACATGGAACGGGTGTTGGTTGTCAGAACATTGGGCTCCGTAGTCTTGGCAGAATAATTATTGCTTCCGGAAACTGTCAAGCCCCGGTCAATCAGCCTGTCGTCGGTAAACTGTGCCTGCATGAATACATAAGGCCTTGGACGGTAGATAAAGATAGCTGCCTGATTTCCTGCGTCTATGGTCGGACGGCCGTCTGCACCCGTATTAAAATACCAGCGGAGTTTTGTTGAAGCCACACTATTTGCCCGCAAGCCAATCGTATTCTTATCCAGCTCCCGGTCCAGATAACAGTTGGTCTTTCCGTTTACATCAATCTGTACTCTCTGGCTCGCTGTCTTTTGAGACATTTTTTCAAAATAGATACGGATATAACGCACCTGCTGGAAACCAGCATCTTTCCGTTTAATCGCTTCCAAAGTCAGATTCAGATTGCCATTACCATCATCAAAACCTTTGATCTCATCCCTTCCAAACACCACCTGGGTTCCCTGGGGAAGGGTTTCATATAATACATCATTACCGGAAGCACCGGCTGAACTGTCTTTGCAGTCGATCACTACAATTTTTTCAATCTTATCAATCCCAGTCCGAGGTGCATCCGAATGCTCTTCATTATACGCCAGGTCATCATCTGTCAGCATTTTTTCCAGATTTTCTTTACTGATAGCAAGAGAATCAAACAGGAATCCTTTCGCCATTTCCCCGCCTTCCGGCTGGCCATCCTCTCCAATCTTTGCTTCCCAGGAAACAGGCAGTTCTATATGCAAACTGCTCTGGTCCAATGGATAGTAGCCATAACCGGAACCCATATAGAAATGGAAGGTCCGGGTATAATCATTAAACGGTACATAGATTTCTTTTCTGTGCTGGCTGTAACCGCTCACTTTCCCGTACTGGTCAGAATCATAATATGCATCCGCATCGGCCCAGGCTCCGGTATAACCTATCAAAATCGGTTTATTACAATAATTGTATCCGATATATGGAGCCTTTTCCCCTTTATCTGTAGGGCGATATTCCGGCGGAAGATTAGCAGAAGACTGTCCTCCGATATGGTCCGGATAATAGTATGTATAATGTGTCCAACCATTATCATCTGTCCATCTGCACCAGTTTCTCCAGTCTTCTATATTATTAGCCTTCTCTGCCCTGCGGACATCTGTATAGAAATCGCTGCGGATATTCATAAATCCGGGCTGGGTAGTAACCGCCTGGTAAACCAGATTAAAGCCATCGTCTGCCTTCAGTCCAGCCTGGAACCGGTCAAAGCAGACTTCTACCTTGGTGACCACAAATGCCCCTAATGCTTCCCATTTTTCAGACTTCAATATCCAGGTCGTTCCACCATCTTCCAGCTGTTTGGGAGTACCGTCACTGTTAAACAGGTCATCGTGGCTTAACGATACGTATGCTTTCTCGCTATCGCCTAATGCCTTCCCATCACTGTCAAAACCATAGAACCGGATTTCTGTGATATTGTCATAAGCATTTTCAAAAGTATCCTGGTTCTTAGGAATTGCCAGCTGCTGCAGCAAAATGCCTTCTGCTTCCTTCGTATCCGGATTGACCCTGGCATCTACCGTAAGGGCAGCCACTGCCGGATACATATCTGAAAGAGGCATATTTCTCGTTCCATTTACATAATAGTTGGCATAATTGGCCGTGATCTGCATGGGAATGTTATCATAATACAGGTCATAAGATGGATTGGTAAGTCCAGTTGTTCCGCCTGCAGGCTCTGTATTCTGATACTGGTATACCGTACCATTCTGGCTATAGTTATTTCTATACTTTCCACTATCTTCCGGTCTTGTATAAGACGTAGATACGGACGTCTTGGGATTGGTGTCCAAAAACATCTGGGAAAGGTCAGCTGTAGCATCCGTTGTGATCCTGGATTCCCCGTTTGGAGGCATGGGCGCACTGTAAGCATAGAACTTGTCTTTCATCTCCAGGTTCTGCTCGTACACATTGGAATATCCGTAAGACCGAATGGATACCCAGTCATTCTGCTGATCTTTCATTTCCGCTTTCATATTTCGGAAATGTACCCGTACCGCACAAACAGTCCGCTCTGTTCCATCCTCTGTTTTCCAGGCATCACTTGGAATTACATATTTTGTTCCATCCTCACTCAAATACTGGGAAAGTTTTTCTCTCTTTAATATAACGGCAGCCGATGCCGTCCGTTCCGGCAAGGTATTCTCCTGGATATCTTTCCCGATCTGGTCTGTCGTATAAAGAAGAATCTCATCAAAATTCGCCACCGGCTCTCCGTCAGGCTTTTTCAGTTCTACTTCCAGACGGTCCAGGATAAATCCCTGGTTTTGCGGGTTCACTTCATAGGAAAGCATGACTTCTCCGGAATCCATCAATGCTTTTGCAGTATTCCCATAACGGACTTCATAATAAAACTCTCTATTGATTGGAATATACAGATACTGACCGGTAGCTAGCTGCTTCTCCCAGTTCACCCAGTTCACGCTTCCGGTTATCTCCGGTTTTGCCATTTCAAAAATCAAGGCGGCTGTTTCGGAAGGTTTCCCATCCTCTGTATCCGGGTTGATATCATAAACGTTATTATCAACTTTTGCCGGTTCGTTCGTAAACTTATCTCTCCAACCATTTACCCGGCCGCTTACATCAGCCACACAGGTAGTCAGGTTATAGCTGGTACCGACGATTTCCATATACTGGGAATCCTGAGCTTTCTTTGCCTCAAGTCCCTGTTCTTCTCCCATCTGCTCCAGCACATCTTTTCCATAGATTACACTGTAGTCCAGGCGAATGCTGTCAACAGTTCCCATCTGATACTCATTATCATTTAAGTCTTTATTTTTGATAGGAATGTAAATACAATCCTGATGCGCCTCCGGATACACTGCATAGGATGGCGGTGCAAAAACCAACGAGCCATCCGGTTTGGCTGCAAGAAGTTCTTCCCTCTTAAATTTGAGTTCAGTCGGCTCTGTTTTTGTTTCCATCACCGGATTTCCATTCGTATCAAAAACCGGCTTTCCGTTCTCAACTTTCTGTTCTTCCCATGTACGTGTCCCTTTTATGGTAATAAAAGTATCTTCTACTGGAAGTCCCGTGTCCTCATCATAAATAATAGCTCCCGAAGCATCTCTTTGATACTGGGGTTCTCCTGCTTTCAAAAGAGCCAGATTCAGATAAATACCAGCCGTAACAAATCCTTCTACTTCTTCGCCTTCATGGCCTTCCTCGTAACTGGGAGCAACAGATGGGACATTTACCGTCAGATCTGTATTATAAGCATATCCATTATTTTTGCTTTTTACTTTCAGCAGATAACTGCCATTCAGACCTGCCAAAGGTGTCCGTAACGGTTCCGTATCCTCTATAAAGACTTCCTCTCCGCTCAGCATTTTGGCATAAAGCTTTGCTTCCAGGTCTGACTTCTCATACTCGTCTACACTCTCATCTCCTGCCTTTTCCAGATATTCTTCGTTATCCACAGGATAATATCCAACCCGGTCAGATAAGTTTTCTGACTCTTCCGCTGCCGTAGGATTATAATTCATACGGATAAATTCTACCGTAGCTTTATTCGTCAGATTTTTATCAGCTACTTTTGCCCGTCCTTTGATGCAGATTACATCCTGAGAAGTATAGGGCTTATAATTATATCGGTAGTTAATCCTGACGGTATGATATTTACGGAAATCCGCATTATTTTTCAGGGTTTCTTCATAATCCAGCAAATATACCGTATTTTCCCCTTCTGTACGGATAACCGGTTCCGGCGTCTCAATATCCTTCCACGTTCCATCGCTGCCTTTATACTGTAAAAGTGTATAATCCGCCGGAAATCCTTCCAAGGTCCGCTTCACACCAAGCCCTACCATTGGATCCGGGCCGCCATAATTTTCATCCAGATAATCTGGTCCGGGAGATTTCTCCGCTGTATTCACCCGAATCTCCACATGAGTCAGGTCAAACTCCGCAGGAAGTTCATCGATCACTCTGGCGCGATATAAAGGCGGTAAATCTGTCTTTTGATAGCCAAGTGCTCTTAAATCCTCAGACGGCTGGTAATCAATCTGGTCTATTGCATAGGAGACTTCCTGACCCACATAAATAATGGGCTGGGTTTCCATATCTTTTGAAGTGCTGACTACATATTCCGGCTGTTTAAAATACACCTGATTCCCGTCCCGGTCATATTTCGTCCACTGATAGATTCCTTTATTATCTTCTTCCGGGACTGTTTCGGAAGGAGATGCTTCTGACTGTTTTTTAGGACCAAAAAAGATTTTGGCATTCAGGTCCATCTTTGCCGATTCTATTTCTCCGTCACTGTCAAATTGAAGGTCATTCGTATAAGGAACAAAAATCCGATATATCTTTTTTGTCTGCAATCCTTTCTCCGCTAAATGAGGAGGATACAGAACATCATGGTCTGTGAATGCAAATGTATTTTCTGCAGTAGCTGAATAACCTATCCGTTTTGCTCCTGCATTCAGAAGTTCATCTGCATCTTCTGAATCCTGAAGTTCTTCCGGTAACTCTGTCACATCCAGGATCAGGATTCCACCCATCTCATCATACTGTGCCAAGTCATAGTTCCTGGAATCCAGGCTGTTAGATGCCCACACACCCGTATACAAACGTCCCGGCGTAGGTTCCGCATAATTATCATTTTTTTCATAACCCAATTCTGACCCAGATGCCAGGAAATACCGTCTGATACTGTACCATCTCCAATATAACTGCTGGTTATTGGTAAAATCAAACTGATAGTCTTCAATCACAGTCTCATCCGGAACCGGATCCGACCCGTCTGTAGGCGGTTCCCATTTTCCTGTCTCTTCATTCTTTACATAGCCAGACACATTCTGGATTTCCATCCGGAAAGACGCGTAGTTATGTTTCTGCCATGCCAGCACATAAGCATCTTTTCCATTCTCCTCCTTTCCATTTCCCTTCATCGGCTCCAGCGTAATATCCCAGTCAATATTGGTATACAAAAAGGTAGCCATTCCTGTTCCGGTAAAAGGAGTAAGCGGAACGAAAGCCGGAAGGCTAAACGCACTGGCTTCAATATAATAATTACTGCCATTCGGTTTATATTTTTGATAATGAGACCAGGCAAATACCCTGGCTGTGGTTCCCTCCGGAAGATTCGCTCCCTGGTTCAGCCAGAAGCGGACTGTTCCCTTCATAATCGCATTATCATTAGGATTGTATTCCTGCGTTAAAAGATTCGCAGCAAAAGCCCCACGGTAATAAGTTTTATCTCCTGAGGTAACTGCCACCATTTCACCGGAAGTAGGAAATACTATGGTTTCCTCAGGCACCAGCATATCACCATCGGCAGTTTCCGCATATGTACCCGCTTCTCCATCCAGGGAAAACAGACTGGTATTTGCTGCATCCGTTTCTTCCGTATCGGTTTCTGTTATATCGGCTGCATCCCCTTCCGGAATCCATTCGTCCTTTTGCGAAGTGCCAAATAGTTTCTGCCATATAGAAGAAAAAACACCTGCGGAAGCTTTTTTGATCGTTAGAGCGGAAGCTGTTTTACTTTCCTGACCTGCATCTTCTGTTGTTTTTCTCTCCGCGCTCTCACTATCCGCCGTATTCTCCGGAACCCTATCCGTTTCGGAAGAAGCATCTGCTGCGTCTTCCAAATCGTTATTTCCATCCGTTTCAACGTCCTCTGGTTTCTCCTGGTTCCCGTTCTCCCCAGCTTCGCTGTTCTCTATATTCTCCGGAGTTTCTCCATCTTCAGCCGCATCTGTTTCTTCTGTTCCCTGGCTCTCCTCCGTCACATTGCTCTCTATTTTCTCCGGTACATCACTTTCTTCTATCTCATCAGCAAGTAATTCCATATTCTGCTGTTTTGGGTTGTAAACGGAAAAACTTTTATCATTCTGACCTTTGTCATAATAAAACTCCAGCCCTCCCAGAATATCATATTTATCTGTATCAATCCCGCTTTCTGCTCCATAGTAAGACAATACAGGGGCATTCGGATTTCCTTTTTCCCGAATCAAATAAGGAAGGTCTAAACGGACCATCACTCCCCCAAATGTATTGGTAGCAGCTCCTTCTGGCTGTATGGTAAATTCTACCTCAGACTCCTGCCTCTTACCAAGGGTTACCATTCCTTCTACAACGGCGCTGGAACCTCCCGGCTGTTTGGCATTTGTTTGGATTACCAGATTGGGATATTCCGGAATATTCCCATCTAAAAGTTCAAGATCATATTCCGATCCGGTAGCTTTATTGGAGGCAAAAAGTTCCCCGGTGCCTGCCTGGGCCAAGCCTGAAATATTCTGCATCATCATAGAACAGATCAGCAGCCCTGCCATCTTGCTTTTTCTTGCCTTTGAAAATAACTTTATCATGTAGTCATCTCCCCGTTTATGTTTATACTAATACTGGTATTGGTTATTATTATCATAAGATACCCATTATTACGGGCAAAATATATCCATTATTTCTCATTATACGACATTTATGTTTCGCAGGCAAGAATGTATATAAGATAAAATTTCGTTTTTCGTAAAAATTTTTACGATTATCTAAAAAAAACACAGAAAACTTTTTCAGTTTTCTGTGTTTTTTCCTTATTTCTTTTCTGATTTTTTATACCGGATATGCCTGGCTGGCCGTATCCGCTACCGTCACATCCACTTTTTTCTGCTGTGCTTCCCGGTATTTGAAAAACTCTTCCGCTACCTTCGGGAACAATGCGTAAGACAGAACATCTTCATCCTGCTGCTTCCACTGGGCGCACTCTTTTTCGAACTGAGGCAGCTGCGGCGGAATCAGGTCTGCCGGACGGCAGGTAATAGGTGTCTCATCACCGATGATCTTTTTCTGAACTTCTGCATTAAAAGGTTTTACTGTCTGGCCAAACTCGCCAAGCATGATTTTCTTGGATTCCTTTGGAACAATCTTATACCGCTCTCCGGAAATCACGTTCATAACTGCCTGGGTTCCTACAATCTGGGAAGACGGGGTTACTAACGGAGGCTCTCCAAAGTCTTTTCTTACTCTCGGGATTTCTTCCAGTACTTCCTGATATTTGTCTTCCTGCCCTGCTTCCTTCAGCTGGGACACCAGATTGGAAAGCATACCGCCGGGAACCTGATACTGAAGAGTCTTGATATTCACGCCCAGCACCTTCGGATTCAGAAGACCGCTCTTCAACGCTTCTTCCCTCATGGGACGGAAATATTCTGCGATTTCAGCCAGAAGGTTCTGGTCATAACCGGTATCGTAAGGAGTTCCCCGGAAAGTTTCCACCATAACCTCTGTAGCCGGCTGGCTGGTACCCAGAGCGAACGGGCTCATCGCACAGTCGATAATGTCGCAGCCTGCTTCCACAGCCTTTAAGTAAGTCATGGAAGCCACACCGGACGTATAATGGGTATGCAGGTCAATGGGAAGGCTGGTGGATTCTTTCAAAGCTCCTACCAGTTCTTCTGCCGCATACGGGGTCAGCAGCCCTGCCATATCTTTGATGCACAGGGAATCTGCCCCCATCTCTTCAATCTCTTTAGCAATGGTCTTCCAGTAATCCAGCGTATAAGCATCTCCCAGTGTATAGCACAGAGCGATCTGGGCATGGGCTTTTTCTTTATTCGCTGCCTTTACTGCTGTCTTTAAATTCCGGATATCATTCAGACAGTCAAAGATTCTGATAATATCAATACCATTCGCTACTGATTTCTGTACAAAATATTCTACCACATCATCCGCATAGTGATTATAGCCAAGGATATTCTGGCCACGGAACAGCATCTGCAGCTTGGTATGTTTAAAACCGTCTCTCAGCTTTCTCAGTCTTTCCCAGGGATCTTCTTTCAGGAAACGGAGAGAAGCGTCAAAGGTCGCGCCGCCCCAGCATTCTACTGCATGGAATCCTACTTTGTCCATCTTCTCTATAATAGGAAGCATCTGTTCCGTAGACATTCTTGTTGCGATCAAAGACTGATGGGCGTCACGCAGGACAGTCTCTACAATCTTGACCGGTTTTTTCTCTATTTCAGCCATGATTATTCCTCCTAATCTTCCACTGTTGTTACTTTACTCCAAAAATAGCCATAAACGCTCCGGCAGCAACTGCCGTTCCGATCACTCCTGCCACGTTGGGCCCCATGGCGTGCATGAGCAGGAAGTTGGTAGGATCTGCCTCAGACCCCACCTTCTGGGATACACGGGCAGCCATCGGCACTGCGGATACACCTGCAGAACCGATCAGCGGGTTTACCTTTCCTCCCGTTACTTTGCACATGATCTTTCCAAAGATAACACCTGCAGCTGTACCAAGGGCAAATGCCACAAGACCCAGGATCACGATTTTAATGGTAGTCATTTTCAGGAAGGCTTCCGCACTGGTGGTAGCTCCTACTGATGTACCAAGCACGATTACTACAATATACATCAATGCATTGGATGCTGTTTCTGACAGCTGTTTCACCACGCCGCATTCCCGGAACAGATTTCCTAACATCAGCATACCTACAAGAGGAGCTGTGGTAGGAAGGATCAGGCAGACAACAACGGTTACGATAATGGGGAACAGTATCTTCTCCAGTTTGGATACTGGCCGGAGCTGCTCCATCTTAATCTTCCGTTCTTCCTCTGTGGTCAGCAGTTTCATGATCGGGGGCTGAATGATAGGCACCAGAGCCATGTAAGAATAGGCTGCCACAGCAATCGGTCCCATAAATTCTTTCTGTCCCAGCTTCCCGCACAGGAAAATCGATGTAGGGCCGTCAGCTCCTCCGATAATGGAGATTGCTGCTGCCGCCTTATCATTAAATCCCATGAAGATGGCAAGGAAATAAGCTCCGTAAATACCAAACTGGGCTGCCGCACCAAGCAGGAAACTCTTTGGATTGGCGATCAGCGGGCCAAAATCCGTCATGGCGCCAACACCCATAAAGATCAGGGAAGGCAGGATACTCCATTCATCCAGCAGATAAAAATAATGAAGCAGGCCTCCCACCCCGTTTGCGGAATCTTCCGGGCTCAGCATGATATCCGGGTAAATATTGACAAGAAGCATACCAAAAGAGATGGGGACCAGCAAAAGAGGTTCAAACCCCTTTTTGATCGCCAGATACAGAAAGATAAATGCAACTGCGATCATTACAAAATTGCCCCAGGTCAGATTGGCAAATGCTGTCTGCTGAAGAAGATTCCCAAATGTGGTCATAATATATTCCATGGTTTATCCCTCCATAAAGATACGCTCAACTTACGCATCTGATCCAGTCATTAGTTTAAAGTCGCGATGGTTGCGCCTGCCTCTACAGAATCGCCGTTTGCCACGTTGATCGATGCTACCGTTCCATCTTCCGGAGCCACAATTTCATTTTCCATCTTCATGGCTTCCAGGATTACCAGAACTTCCCCTTTCTTGACTGCCTGTCCTGCACTTGCCTTAATACCAAGGATTTTTCCAGGCATAGGTGCTGCTACTGTTACAGAGCCCTGCGCACCCTGGGAAACTGCTTTCGGTGCTGCCTTAGGAGCTGCCGGAGCTGCTTTCGGCGCTGCCGGAGCCGCTCCTGTTCCGGTTCCCTCTTCTACTGTTACCTCATATACATTGCCATTTACGGTTATCGTATAATTCTTCATATCTTATCTTCCTCCTAAATTAAACTCTTTTCCATTTTGCACCTGGCACACGTCTGATGGACCTTACTACCAGGCCATCGGAAGATGTTCCTGTGGATGCAGCGATCGCTGCTGTGATAACAGCCACCAGTTCCAGGTCGTCAACCAGATTTTCTTCTCCGCTTTCTGCTGCAGATACTGCAACCTGCTTCTGATCAGCCCCTGTTTCTCCGGACTGATTCTTTCCTGCTGCCTGTTTGCTTTCCCATAAGTTAATGTACTTGAAGCAGTCAATGATCAGGCTGATGAAAATCAGCACCAGAAATACGGTTCCCATTCCGATCAAAGTATTCATACCGGCTTTTGCCATTCTCTCTCCCACCGTATAACGGGGAGAAATACTGATGGACGTCACTTCTCCGCTTTTCGTATCATAATAAATATCACAATCTGCCAGGCGTTCCTCAAACTGGACTACCATCTGACAAACATACTCATCATCTGCTTTATCCGCAACTGAATTCTCTACTTTTACAAATGCTCCTGTATCCGGCATCACGTTCTGCCAGGAAGTCATTGCTTCTGCCAGGGCCATCTCGCCGTTTTCTTCCTGGACTGCGATCATCCCTTCCAGCTCTTCTTCCGGAATTGATGTGATCTGACTGATCAGGCTTTCCGAAACCATGGAAATCTGTGTAGAAGTATTCAGGTCCAGGCTTGATGCCGTCTCTTCCTGGGAAGAACTGCAAGCTGACAGAGAAAACAGGCCCGCTGTGATGCACAGCGCCAATATCCCTTTCTTTATCTTTCTCATATCTTACATCACCTCATTTTTAAACCGTTCCATGTTTTTTAGCCGGTCTGTCCTCTCTTTTGGTAAACAGCATCTCAAATGCTGCGATCACCCGTTTTCTGGTCTCTGCTGCTTCGATGATATCATCGACGTAACCTCTCTTTGCCGCAGCCAGAGCACTGGACTGAAGGTTTCTGTACTGGTCAGCCTTTTCCTTGACCAGCGCCGCCCCATCTTCAGAAGCCGCAATCTCATCCACATACATGATCTTAGCCGCCATATCAGCATCCATCATACCGATTTCTGCTCCCGGCCATGCATATACGATATCAGCTCCTATTGCTTTGCTTGCCATGGTCAGATAAGCCGTACCATATGCTTTTCCTGTGATTACCGTTACCTTCGGCACAGACGCATTGGCAAACGCATATGTCAGTCTGGCTGCCGCTTTTGCAATTTTCTTCTCTGTACACTTCACAGCCTGATACCCGTTTACATTCACCAGAGTGAGCACAGGAATATTGAATGCATCACAGAAATTCACAAAATCTGCTGCTTTCTCACAGCCCCTGGCAGTCAGGCCGCCGCCAAACTCTTTTTCTTTCTCTCCGTTTTCTCCGTATACTTCCGTACGGTTGGCTACACAGCCTACAGTCATGCCATTTAACCGGATAAAGCCGGTTACCATAGCCGGACCATATTCTTTTTTCGTCTCCAGGAAAAAGTTATCATCAGAAATGGTGACCAAAGCCTCTCTCGTATCTCCTGCCCAGCCTTCCAGGCCATCGCAGATACGGTTCAGATCATCGGTACACTCATCGTAAGACATATCATCTTCATTATTAGCAGGCAGAATGGAAATCAGTGTCCGGATACCTTCCAGGATTTCTTCTTCTGAACCAGTAAAGTCCACCATTCCGGTTTCCTCACTCTGGAATCCGGCAGAAGAGGTATCACATTTTTCTTTATAATTACCAGAAAGAGCATTGGGAGAATTCACAAACAGCTTTCCTGTTTTCTCCTCCATAAATGTAAAGTCCGCAAGGGCAGCTGAAACTGCCATACCACCACCGCAGGAACCAAAAATTCCACAGATCTGAGGAATCACTCCGGAAGCCATAGTCTGGGACAGATATAATCCGCCAAAACCAGCCAATGCATCGGTTGCCTCCTGAAGCCTTAATCCGGCACAGTCTACAAGCCCGATCACCGGGGCCCCCATCTTCATAGCCATGGAATAAATGTTAGAAATTTTCTTTGCATGCATCTCACCCATAGAGCCGCCCATAACAGACGCATCCTGGCTGTACACATACACAAGCCCGCCATTGATAGTGCCGTAACCGGTAACCACGCCATCGGCAGGTGTTTCCTTCGCAGTCATGTTGAAGTCGGTATTTCTGGCTGTTACATAACCGCCAACTTCCACAAAACTGTTTTCATCAAGTAACAGATTGATACGATTACTTGCTGACGTTTGTGCTGAATTACTCATTTTGCAGTCCTCCATTTTGTAATATTTTCACAACAGTGGTTAGATATTTAACAAACTATTGCTTGGTAAATCCAATTTCTGCCGATTTTAATTGTATAACGACTGCACGAAAATTGCAAGTTATTTTAGGGAAATTTGCCAAAATTTTCAGTTAGTCTCCCATTTTCCCTCAATTAAATAGAAAGTCGGAACGTATGGTATGGTCCAGGCACCAGGAAAATGTAATCTTCTCCACATCCCCCAAGGCAACAACCGGAAACGATGCGCATTCCTGCCCTTCCAGCAGGTAACGGACCGTTCCCATCTCATCCCCTTCCTTCACCGGGGCCTGCAGTTTTTCTTTTTTTTCATATCTGACCGATACGTTTTCCCCATCTTTCATAAGGACTTTCAGAGAACGTTCTGCTGCATCCAGAGGGATTCCCACCGGAACCGTAGCTGTTTCACCCAGATTTCCGTCTGCCGGAATTCCCCCTTCTACTTTTGCAGGAGGAAAATCCCGCTCCTGCCATACTTCCCTGTATTCATACTCATCCAGTCCATACTCCATCAATGTTCTGGTGTCTGACCATTTGTAGGTTTTATTGGGAGGCCAGCCACAGCCTAACAACGCCACGATCAATGATTTCCCGTCCCTCTCAAGGGCTCCCACGTAAGAATAACCGGCTTCTCCCGTAAAACCTGTTTTTCCCGACAACGCCCCGTCCATCATAGTAAGAAAGGCATTATGGTTATTACAGGAATAGGTATGGGCTCCCTTCACATCGTGAAACGTATAACTGGCTGTACGGGTAACTGTCAGAAAATCCTCTTTTTTCGGAGATTCATAAATACAATACTGCATGATTCTTGCCAGGTCTGCCGCTGTCGTGGAATGGGCCCTTTCCCTTCCCTTCTCATCTGCCGAAGAAGCATCCAGTCCATTCGGTGTTACAAACCAGGTATTTTTACACCCCAGTTCTTCTGCCTTCCGGTTCATTCTCTCTGCAAATTGTTCCACGGTTCCATCAATGCCCTCTGCAATAGCCACTGCCGTATCATTATGGGATTCCAGCATCAGAGAGTATAACAGGTCTTTCAGATAAAAGCTTTGACCGGAAGCCGCTCCCAGATGTACTTCCGGCTGGGAAGCCGCTTTTTTAGAAAACTCTATGATCTGGTCCGGTTCTCCTTCTTCCAGCGCCAGGATGCAGGTCATGATTTTCGTCGTACTGGCCATGGCACGCCGTTCCGTTTCATTTTTTCCGTAAAGGATTCTTCCGGAATCTCCGTCCATCAGGACTGCCGCCTGGGCATACAGCTGTAATTCCTGTTTCTGTCCTTCCTTCCGGCTGTCTTCTGTTTCCCCATACGCAAAAAAGCTTCCTCCTGTTCCTGCCAGCACTGCTGTCAGAAGAAATGCTGCCCACTTGCTTCTTCTTCCCATTTTATCCCTGCTTTCCTCTCCCATTCTTTCTATCCTATTCCTTTCTTTTTTCCAATATGCCCTCTCCCTGTCCGTTCCCATCTTGCAGCCGAACATACATTCTGGTATACTGCTTACAGAAATTATAAAAGGAGGCTGCTGCATGGAACGGCTGATTTTTCATATTGATGTAAACTCTGCTTTTTTAAGCTGGGAATCGGTCCACCGTCTGAAGGAAGACCCGGAAGCCCTGGATCTGCGCACCGTCCCCTCCGCTGTGGGGGGAGATGCCAGCAAACGCCACGGTATCGTACTGGCCAAATCTACCCCTGCAAAAAAATACGGCATCATCACCGGTGAGCCTCTTGCACAGGCCCGGAAAAAATGTCCTTCCCTGCTAACAGTTCCGGCAAACTTCCGTATTTATCAGGAATATTCCCACGCTATGATGAAGATTCTGGAAGAATATACGCCTGACATAGAGAAATTCAGTATTGATGAAGCCTTTCTGGATATGACGGAAACCATCCATCTGTTCGGAAGCCCTTTGGAAACTGCTGACCGGATCCGCAGCCGGATAAAAAAGGAGCTGGGATTTACCGTCAATGTAGGGATTGGTCCTAACAAACTGCTGGCAAAAATGGCTTCTGATTTTGAAAAACCAGACAAGACCCATACCCTTTACGCGGAAGAAATCGAGAAAAAAATGTGGCCTCTTCCCATCAGGGATCTCTTTTTTGTTGGAGGAGCCGCCCAGAAAAAGCTGGAAGCCATCGGCATCCACACCATCGGCCAGCTGGCAAACAGCCGTTTAAGCCTGCTGCGTTCCCATCTGGGTGAAAAATATTCTCAGGTTATCTATAACTATGCCAATGGCATTGATGATTCTCCTGTGGAACAACGGGAACCTGTCACCAAAGGATACGGCAACCGTATCACCCTGGCAAAAGATGCAGACAGCTACGAAGAAGCCTTTCAGGTCCTTCTCAGCCTGGCTGAAACGGTAGGCGCCAGGCTGAGAGCTGATGAAGTTCTCTGCGGCCTGGTCTGCGTGGAACTGACTGACTGGAGATTTCATTCGTTTTCCCATCAGGGAATCCTCTCCACCCCTACAGACTCCACCTCTGTGATCTACAAAGAAGCCTGCCGCCTGTTAAAAGAATTCTGGGACCTGACACCGGTAAGACTGATCGGGATACGCACCGGAAAAATCACCGGGCATGGCTTTGTGCAAATGAGCCTGTTTGAAACCGAACAGGACAGAAAACGGCTGGAAATGGAAAAAGCCGTAGATGCCATCCGCAGCCGCTTTGGTACCGACAGCATCAAGCGGGCCAGCTTTCTGAAAAAAGACTCTCCCGTTGACCACGCTGCCGCCAAACAGAAATATATGAAGAAAGGAACCGAAGAAAATCATGGCAAGAACCCTGGAATATCTGATTGAGTCTTCCTGCGCCGGAACCACAGTTGACCATTATCTGAGAAATCTTGGTTATTCCAAACATGTGATCCTTCAGCTGAAAAAAAATCCCGGTCATATCCTGGCAGGAGAGAAACCTGTCTTTACCAATTACTGTCTCCTCCCCGGAGAGACCCTCCGCATCCGGATTCCCGACGATATTCCTTCCCAGACTATCGTTCCGGTTCCTATGGCTCTGGATATTGTTTATGAAGACGAAGATATTTTAGTCGTCAACAAAGCGGCCGGAGTTCCTATCCACCCTTCTCTCGGGAACTTCACCAACACCCTTGCCAACGGGCTCGCCTACTATTTTTCTTCCCGGAATATTCCTTTTGTCTACCGGGCTACCGGCAGGCTGGATAAAGATACTTCCGGACTTCTGGTCATAGCCAAACATATGCTTTCCGCCTGTATCCTTTCTTCCATGATGGCCCAGCGGCAGATACACAGGGAATATCTGGCCGTAGCTCTGGGCAAAGTCCCCATGGAAGGGATCATCGATGCCCCTATTGCCCGGGCCGGAGATTCCATTATCCAACGAAAAGTAGACTTCCATCTTGGAGAATCCGCCCGCACTCACTACCGCCGGATTTCTTACCATGAAAGGCTGGACGTTTCCCTGGTAAGCCTTCGTCTGGAAACTGGGCGCACCCATCAGATACGGGTGCACATGTCCTATATCGGTCACCCTCTGCCCGGCGATTTCCTGTACTGTCCGGATTATTCGCTCATCAACCGTCAGGCTCTCCATTCCCATACCCTCTGTTTCCTTCATCCCATCACAAAAAAGGAGCTTCATTTCGAAGCTCCTCTCCCGGATGATATGAAATTTGTTTTTCAAAGCTGACGGCGCAGCCCTTTCGGATAATGATTTTTTACGGTTCCCCCTGCCTGTTTTCCCCAGCCAAGGGAATAGGGGCCCACACATACTAAAACCCATCCATTTCTGCCTTCTCTGGCCAGGGTTTCTCCATTCAGATAGCGTTTTACCTTTTCTCCTTCCGGATCCAGCCGGCAGACCTCTGCCGCCTCCTCCGGTTTCAGGGCAGCTGCCAGGGCATGTGCCGGCTCCAGCCGGTTCTTTTTTACAGAAGCCACATGCAGGCCAGCCCTGAGTACCCGAAGGCCGTCAAAATCAGGCATCTGACCAGGAAGCAGGTAAATCTGGTCACCGAAACGGACCCATTCCTTTCTCCCCTGCAGCCAGTCAGCTCCCGGGCATACTTCTGCAAGCATCTGCTCCAGGTCTTTTCCCAGATTTTTATCCTTCCAATATACCGGTTGTTTTCCTTCCCGGTTCCAGGCATCGCCCTTCTTTTCCAGCAATGCCAGATAATGGCCCTCTCCTTCCGACTTATGGGGCCAGATACGAAAGGTATCAGCCAGTTCCTTCCGTCCTCCCGGAACCCATTCAGGCCTTCCCTGGCTCAGCCCCGGCATTGGCTCTGTCCTGACAACAGAAAATTCCGGGTGCTGTTCCAGAAATCTCTCCACTGTTCCCTCATCTTCCTCCGGGGCAAAGGTACAGGTAGAATAAACAAGCCTTCCTCCCGGACGAAGCATGGCTGCCGCACAGTCCAGGATTTCCAGCTGCCTTATGGCACACCGAAGCACATTCTCCAGGCTCCACTGTTCCACTGCTTCCTCCTCTTTCCGGAACATTCCTTCTCCGGAACAGGGGGCATCCACGATAATCTTATCAAAAAATTCCGGAAAATAAGGTTTCAGCCCGGCCGGATCACTGTTTGTCACCACAGTTCCCGTCATTCCCATACGTTCCACATTCTGGGACAGTATTTTTGCCCGGGCAGGATGAATCTCATTGCTTACCAGAAGCCCTTTCCCTTTCATTCTGGAAGCCGCATGGCTCGTCTTGCCGCCGGGAGCCGCGCACAGGTCCAGCACCTTTTCTCCCGGTTTCGGGTCCAGCAAAGATACCACTGCCATGGCACTGGGTTCCTGGATATAAAACGCTCCGGCTTCATGCCATGGGCTTTTTCCCGGACGGGTTGTCTCATCGTAATAAAATCCTTCTTTTACCCACGGAATCTTCCGTAATCCAAAGGAAGAAAATCTTTCCTGAAAATGCTCTTCTTCCGCTTTCAGCAGATTGGCCCGCAGACCCTGGGTCCTTTCCTTCCTGCTGCTGTTTTCAAACGCTTCGTATTCTTCTCCCAACAGAGCTTTCATTCTCTCTGTAAATCCTTCTGGCAATCCTGTCATTCCAAACCTCTCTATCCCATTCTTTCAGGAAAACTTCTCCAATATTCCTTTTCATATTTCCGGGTATACTACGAATACCTGCAAAAACTTCCGGCATGTTAAGGAGGATTTCCATGTTACATGATTTTTTCGCTTATTTTTTTATCCCTGTTTCTTCCATTCTGTTCGCCGGAACCAGCAACTGGATGACCACAAACTTTTCCATTCTAAGAAACGGCAACCAGAAAGAACCTTTATTCCTCATGTGGGCATTTTCTGTGATCATCTGCTTTTCCCACTGGTTTGGTTCTCTGTCCCAACGGCTTTCCTATGCAGGAAAAGCCGTTCTCCTGGTCCGTATTTCCTGTGTGATCCTGGGGATAGCCATTCTGACCCCATATCTTCCGGAAACATTTCCATTCTGGTCCCGTATTCATTTTTACTGCGCATTTCTGTCCCCTTTTTTCTTCCTGCTGGGACTTTTGATGCTGTTACTCTGTTACCGGAAAAAGAATCCCCGGGCAGGACGGCTGTATCTTACCGGATTCTGCCTGATCACTTCCATTTCCCTAATTCTGCTATGGACTGCCGGTATGGTGACCAGTGCCCTGGAAATCTTTTTAACTGCCGCATCTGGTGTCCTTCTCCGCAGGCTTCACAGAAGGATGGAGGGATCCTAAATTTCCTGTCAACCAAAAAGCCGCATACCATACTGATATGCGGCTTTTTCCTACGAACTTAAAATTCTACTTTATCCTCAGGATCTCCTACTCCATTGTTTGCTACATAGTAGGCTACAGATTCTTCCGGTTTAATATATAAACTGATACTCTTTAACTCAGTTCCTTTATGCTTTTTCGTAAAGTCTTTTTTCGCTGCTGCCAGCACATCTTTTGCTACGATCTGTTTTCCACCAAATTCGATCACAACCGATGCCTTCGGTTCCACTTTCTTCGCAGCCGGTTTCTTCGCCGGAGCTTTTGCAGCTGTTTTAGAAGCCGCTGCCTTTGGAGCTGTCTCTTTCTCCACTGCCTTTACTGTTTTTGGCGCTTCTGCCTCTTTGACAGCCTCTGCCTTTCCACTTACTTTTTTGGATGTCATAATCTTTTCCTCCTCGTAATATCCTTTCCATTCAGGTAACACAAGCTGCCGTTATCAAGGAATTTTCGAGGAAAATTATACCCCTGTTCCTTTCATTTGTCAACAACGGTCACAGATATTCCAGGATTCTGCCATACTCCCGGATCAGCTCCTCCCAGGATATCCGGCAGTTGGCAGGACTGGTAGAAGGCAGGGTTATGGCAGAAATACCGGTAACAGGCGTACAGAGCTTTTTGAATAAAGATGCAGCTTTTGTGCCTGTGGCAAATACTGCCTGAATCCTGGCACAGCTTAAAATAATCCCCATATCATTCGGCTCCGGATTCCGGATGCTGGTATCTTCCGCTCCATGGATCTCACAGCTTTTTAACACATCCCAAAGAGCGATATGATGCTGCAGAAGCATTCTCGTTTTTTCTTCTGTCGTTTTCGGGCACGGTTCCTGAAGGACCTCCGCCATCACAGGCCAGAAACGGTTCCTGGGGTGCCCATAGTAAAAGCCCTCTTCCCTGGACTTGGGAGACGGCATAGTTCCCAGGACCAGCACCCGGCAGTCTTGATCAAATACCGGCAGAAACTCATGTTCCACCCGCTCCGTCACGGCCGTATCACTTTCCGGGCTTTCATCAGTTTTTCGGTAATCTCATACATATTCGTAACCTCGCCTACTGCAAGCCGGTCCATCAGTCCGTAATGGTTCAGACAGGTTCCGCAGGCATAGATCCTGCTGCCGCTGTTACGGATGGTTTTCAGGTCTTCCAGACTTTCCGCACCTTCCACAGCCAGCATCACTCCCCGGTTATACAGGATAATCTCTTCCGGCACTTTTTCCTGTTCCGTCATGGCATACAGAAATCCTTTCATCAGGATACGTCCCAGGTCTTCATCACCGGTTCCCATCAGGTCAGAAGAGATTACCATAACAGCCCCTGTATCCACAGGGCTTTCCACTGCCATAACACTTTCCGGGTCTACCAGGCTGCAGGTTTCGCAGGTTCCCTTTTCTTTCTCTTCCTTTTCTTTTTCCAGCTCTCTTCGCTTTTCATCCTGCTCATCATGCAGGGTGAGAAATTCACCGGAGGAGCGTAAGGCTTTCGGCCCCACCAGAATATGGACAGAAAATTCTTTCTCTGCCTTTTTCTCCCAGGTCACTTCAAACCCTTTATATTCTCCATATTTACTCAGATTCTGCACTGCCGCCTGGTTATCCACCAGAACTTCCAGTTCACCGGCAATCATATCCTCTGCTTCTTTTTTTACTGCGATCACCGGTCCCGGACAGGCAACCCCTCTCATGTCAATCAGCTTGATCATCTTTGTTCCTCCTTCGTTTCCAGATTAGGACGTCCTTATCATAACACATTTTTCTGCAAAAGAAAACGTTCCGCTGCCCGGCTTCCATTTTCAAACAAGGCCTGGCTTTCTTCCCGGCTGATCCCAAATTCTGTGGCATGGATGTTTCTGGAACCTCCATTCAGAGTAATCGTGGTAGAAATCCATATCGTCCTCTCTCCCTCTTCTGACGATATATGGCTGTTATCAATGGCATCCATGCAGGTATCTGCGATAGACATCAGATATTCTGCCAGGCCAAACTTCCTGTTTTCATTCCTGCCATTTTCCTGTTTCTGCTCCCCTGAAAAACGAAATCCCAGGGTGGGACGCCTTCCTCCCAGCTGGCTGTCTTCCAGGACCCACATGGGATAATTGCTCAGCAGCCCTCCATCTGCAACCAGATGTTCCTTTCCATCCCTGTCCACCAGCACAGCCGGTTCAAAAAATATGGGAATGCTTGCACTCATGGCAACTGCCCTGGAAACCGGAAAATCATCACCCAAAATTCCGAACTGCTCCAGGCTGTCCGGCAGGATCAGAAGTTTTCTGTCTGTTAAGTCGCTGGCTGTGATCTTCAGTTTTCTTCCCAGTTTTTTCACATCTCCAAAGGTTATCACCTGTTTTCTCTCTATCAGTCCTCTCACCCACGCTTCCAGGTAATCCGTATCATAAACCCCAAAATGAAACAGAAGGGAAAGTGCCTTTCCCACCGTTCCTAAACGGTCCAGAAAGTCCTTTCCCTTGAATGCTTCATAATCCAGTGTCTCCATTTCCTGCTGCAATTCCCTGCCGCTGTACCCAGCTGCCAGCAATGCAGCTACGATAGCACCGGCAGAAGAACCAGCCAGATCCACGAACCGGATTCCCTCCTGTTCCAGCCGGCAGACTGCTCCTACATGGCCGATTCCCCGGACTCCTCCTCCTTCAAACACTCCATTGCAATACCGCACGATCCTGTTTCCCTTCTCTTTTTTTCAGCATATGCTTTCCGTCCTATTTTAGAATCCCTTTATCCATAACAATGATCTCATCACAGTTTTTCAGTGTAGTCAGACGGTGGGCAATGGATATGACCGTAGTGCCATACTCCTCTTTCATCTTTTCAATCTCATTCTGGATCTGCCGCTCCGAAGTATTATCCAGGGCAGAGGTTGCTTCATCCAGGATCAAAATTTCCGGTTTTTTCAGAAATATCCTGGCAAGGGCGATTCTCTGTCTCTGTCCTCCTGACAGATTGCTGCCTCCTTCCGCTACCTGGAACTGATATTTCCCCGGCATCTGGTCAATCACCTGATGGATACAGGCTTTTCTTGCTGCTTCTTCTACTTCAGCCATGGTCACATTCCGTTTCATTCCATAACAGATGTTTGCAAAAACAGTATCCGCAGTCAGAAAAGGAGTCTGAGGAACGATGGCGATCACTTCCGCCAGTTCTCTCCGGCTGAAGGCAGACAGATTTCTGCCTCCCAGAAAGATATTTCCCCGGTAAGGTTCCAGCCTGCCCTTCCCAAACTTTTTTCTCTCTTTTCCATGATCTTTCCTCTAAACTTAAATCTTTCATTCATTATAAACACCCCGTACTTAAAAGTAAACTGGCCTGTAGGAAAGGAAGACCTGGAAATCATCTCTTGACTTTATTTCGATGTCGAATTATAATGCTCATATCTTTCAAACGATACACACATTTTCTATTATGATTGGAGGTTTTTCGATTGACTGCTTTACAGATTACTTCTCTCATCGGCTTACTGGCATATTTCGCCCTTTTGCTGTTTGCCGTATCCAGAGAAAAAAAGAATCAGAATGCACTGGATTTTTTCTTTGCCGGGAGAACCCTTCCCTTCTGGGCTTTATCCATCACCTTCGTTGCTTCCTGGTGGGGCGCAGGGTCCGCCCTGTCTACCGCTGACCTGGCCTATTCCGATGGTTTAGGCGCCTTCTGGTACTACGGGGTACCTGTCCTTTTATCTACCCTGCTGATGATCTTCGGCGCAAAAGCAATCCGGAGAGTCGGCTATCTGACTCAGGGAAATATGATGGAAGCCAGATATTCTCCTACGGTATCCAGGATTTTATCCGTCATGATCCTGATCTTCATGACCTTTTCCGCCGCTTCCCAGATGGTGGGAGTGGGAAATTTCTTCGGTACTTATTTAGGACTGAACTATGAGCTGGCAGTGCTGGCAGGTACCGGTATCGTACTGATCTACTCCATGTTCGGCGGCTTCCGTGGAGTGGTACTGACCGATATTATCCAGTTCGTACTGCTGCTTATTTCCGCTATTGCCGTTTTTCTGGTTGCCATGTCCCATTCCGGAGGTTTCACCGAGATCCGCGCTGCTGCCGCTCTGGCCGGGAAACAGGATTATATGAGCCTCACCGCCGGCGCCTCCAAATATGCCACTTACGTGATCACATTTGGCTGTGCCTGGATGATCCAGGCAAATGTATGGCAGCGTATTTCTGCTGCCAGAACGACTTCGGATGCCAGAAAAATGGCAGTACTCAGTTTTTTTGCCTATATTCCCCTGTACCTGATCGTAGTGCTCACCGGAATGGCAGGGATCACCATGTTTGACTCTCTGCCAGAGGGAGGAATCGTCACATCCATCGTTATGAACCATATGTCTCCCGCTCTGGGAGCTCTGGTCTTTGTCGGCATCTCCGCTGCTATCATGTCCACCATGGATTCCCTGATCAATACAGGAGCCATTGCTTCTATGGCTGTGGGATTGTGCTACTGTATTTACAACCTGCTCATCAGCTTCGGCGTCAACCTTCCCGCATTCTGGGAAAACCAGTCTGCCCTCCAGGTCATTCTGGGTGTGGGGCTTTCGGTCATCATCTATACCACTGTCAGCCTGTGCACCAGACCGGACTATGAAAAAGCGGATCGTTTTATCTCCCAGGCAGACCTTCTGGGCAACTATCACAGAAAGGAAGGGAGACAGTCATGACACATTCCGATAATACACTTACTTTGATCTCCAAAGTCCATAAGGGACTGGACGACCTTTTGGTTGCCGAATTGAAACAATCCGGCATTACCGGAATCGTTCCTTCCCACGGAGCCATCCTTGCAGCCCTTTTCGGGGGCCGAAGCCTCTCCATGAATGAACTGGCAGCCAAGATTGGGAAAACTCCCCAGACTGTCACTACCCTGGTGGACAAACTGGAATCCAAAGGTTATATCAAAAGCTGGAAATCCCAGCAGGATAAACGCACCACTATGGTTGCCCTGACAGAAGAAGGGGAAGCACTGGAACCAGTTTTTTCCCTTATATCCCATAAATTGTTTGAAGTCCAGTATCAGGGGCTCACTCAGGAAGAAATCGAGGAACTGCGCCGGATCCTCTCGATCATGGCAGCCAATGTTTCCCGGTAAACCAAAAGCAAAAAATCCCCGGAAGATGCGGTTAAATCCTATCTTCCGGGGATTTCTATCCTTATTTTTCCATTATTTTCCGATCATGATATTCAGGATTTCCACGTCCGTGCTCTTCATTCCTTCTCTTCCCATACGGCCCAGGTTCTGTATAGTCTGTTCCACATCTCCTGCTACCAGGCCTTCCCCGTCATGGAAACCTTTTCCTCTCACTGCCAGCTCATATCCCATCAGACCGGCTTCCACTGCACTGGCGATCTTAGCGGCACAGGACGGCTTCGCTCCGTCGCATACCATACCGCCGATGTCTGCAATGGCATTGACGATCGTCTGGGAGATCACTTCATAACCTGCCCCCTTCAGATAGGCGATTCCGCAGGCTGCCGCACACCCTGCGCAGGTCGCTCCGCAGTATGCGGACAGGCTTCCGATATAATACTTCTCATGCACCGCGATCAGGTTTGCCAGCGCCAGCGCCCTTAAAAGCTTCTCTCTGGGCACTTTCATCTCCTCCGCATAGGTCAGGATCGGCAGGCAGATGGTCATTCCCTGGTTTCCGCTTCCGGAGTTGATCACCACCGGCATCGGGCATCCGTCCATTCTCGCATCCGAACCTGCCGCTGCTGCCGCTTTCGCCCTGGTACGCACATCGTCTCCCACACACTCTACCAGGGTCTTTCCCACACTGGCTCCGTATTTTCCCGTCATTCCTTCTTCTGATATGGCACGGTTGCAGTCGATCTGTTTTCCCAGCACTTCTTCCACATCTTCCGGGTTCAGGCTGTCAGCAAACTCCAGGATGTTCTTTACCGTCAGCAGGGAACGGTCTCCTGAAATCTCCTTTACCAGGTCATCCTGGGAAAACACCACTTCTCCGTTCTTTTCGATCCGACAGATATGGTTGTGCTTGGAGCGGATCTCCACCATGGAGCTGTCCTCTCCTGCTGTCATATAGATACGGATATACAGATTTTCCTCTCCCTCTTCCAGTTCGCAGCTGCAGATACCCTTATCCAGCAATTCCCTGGTCTTCTGCCGGTCTTCTTCCGTTACCTGGCTGATCACTTCCAGTTCCAGGTCTTCCTTTCCTCCTACTGCTCCCAGGATAGCCGCTACATCAATGCCTTTCAGCCCGCCGGAATTAGGTACCGTTACTCCTTTTACGTTTTTAATGATATTTCCGCTGCACCGGGCCACAATGGTCTCCGGCAGCTTGCCCAGTACCGCCCTCGCCTTTGCCGCTGCGTAAGCAATGGCGATGGGCTCCGTACAGCCCATAGCTGGTACCAGTTCGCTCTTCAAGATAGCGATACAATTGTCATACATCTTCTTATCCATATGTACTCCCTCTTTCTTTTTTGAATGTTCCTGTCGGATCGTTATACCATACTTTATGGCAGACAGTCTTCATTCCTTTTTTCTGTCCTAATCATATCAATTTTAGATTTCAAAGTCAATTGTATTATCTATTTTCCCAATTTATTCAGAAAAATCCAACATTTTTTTCTCCATATGTTACATTTCATTTGATTTTAGGACATTGATATGATATGATTACTTTTGCTGATAACAGAAAGGATTTCTATTCCATGATTGATATAAACAATTCTGATTTAAACCTGAAAGAACAGATTCACAATTCTCTGTTCCACAGTATCGTCACCGGCGTCTATCCGCCTGGCACCGTACTCCATGAAAAAAAACTGATGGACCAATATTCAGTAAGCCGGGCTCCCATCCGCGAAGCACTGATCCAGCTGTGCAGCGAACGTATGCTGGTCAGCATGCCTAAAAAAGGATATGTAGTCACTGCTTTAAGTATGGAAGATATGAAAAATATCATTGCTTTCCGGCAGGTTATGGAATGTACTTACCTGCAATGGTTCTCTTCCTGTATCACAGAAGAATCCATTCAAAAGCTGGAAAACCACTTGTATTCTCTTGACCTTTCCCATCATGGCATGACAGCTCCGGAACACTGGCATCTTAATTCTCAGTTCCACCTTCTTCTGTTTGACAATTACCATAACCCCTTTGCTTACGACAAACTAAAGGAAGCTCTGATCAGCCAGACCAGATTTTATGCCCAGGAGCGGATTTCCAAATGGGCATCCCCCGTATTTGTAGATCCTTCCAGCCTGCATTTTGCCATCGTGGATTATTTAAAACAGGGAAATATCAAAATGGCAGTCAATATCCTGAAAGCCGATATTGAAGATATCACCACTGCCTGATGTTCCCCGGCTATAGAAATGAAAAACAGGACGTTTCCGTCCTGTTTTTCATTTTCTCCTGATCCTTCCGGCAGTCTGGTCTCTTTTACTCCGCCAGAGCCTCGAAGATCAATCTTCCTACCACGGAACCTCCGTCCAGAAGGCCAATGGATTTTTCTCCATAATAAGCCGCCCTTCCATGTACGGATTTCATGGTCTTGGTAGCTTCTGAACCTTCCGCTGCTGCCTGCGCTGCCAGCCGGAAGCCTTCCTCAAAGCTATCCGCTTTTTCCAGTGCCTCTACCGCAGGGCAAAGAGCATCCAGAATCGTTTTCTCTCCAGGTTTTGACCCTGCTTTATCCATGATTTTCTGCACACCGGCCTTCGCTGCTTTCGCAAATCCGGCAGCATCTACCTCTTCTTTTCCTTTCAGTTCCTTAGCCATACCCATAAACGCAAAGGAAATGATGGTTCCAAGACTGGAAGGCGCCGATTCATTAAACACGCTTCCCGCCTTCATCATCAGTTTTCCCAGATCGGTTTCCTCTGCGCTGTCCACATAGTCTGCTACAGCCTGGAATCCCTCACTCATGGACACACCCAGGTCTCCGTCCCCATTCTGCTGGTCAAGACGGATCAGATAGTCTTTGTTTTCATTCATTTTCCTGCTGATCTTTTCAATCCCTTTTTTCACGGATGCTGCATTCATTCCCATTTCCCCCCTATTTATTCAGATTGGTGTAGAACGGTGTCTTTGCCGGAGCCAGTAAAAGTTCTTTCAACTGTTCGTCTAATTTGAAGATTGTTACCGAAAGCCCTGCCATCTCCATAGATGTGGCATATTCTCCCACATGGGGCATCACAATCTGAATTCCTTTTTCTGTCAGCAGTTGATGAACACGGCGGTACACAATCAGTTGCTCTTCCAGAGGAGTTGCACCCAGACCGTTTACCATGACAGACACTTCATCACCTTCCTGAAGCGGCATATCTTCCAGAATACGGTTTACCAGTGTTTCTGCTGTCTCATCTGCTGTCATCATCTTGGTCACTTCAATGCCCTTTTCTCCGTGGATTCCCATACCTACTTCCATCTCATCATCAGCAATCTGGAAGGTAGGTTCTCCTACCTGAGGTACAATACAGGGAGTAAGCGCTACACCCATGGTACGGATATTGTCCAGTGCTTTCTGGGCTACACCTGCCACTTCATCAAGATTCATCATTTTTTCCGCTGCAGCTCCGGCAACTTTAAAGGCATATACCATACCTGCCACACCACGGCGTTTTTCCTTTGTCTCTGCCGGGCTGCTGGCTACGTCGTCTTTTACCCTCACCGTCCTGGTCTCGATATCATCCATCTCCACCATCTCACAAGCCATATCAAAATTCATATTGTCTCCACCGTAGTTTCCGTACAGACAGAGTACTCCGCTGCCATAATCACAGGCGGTGATCATATCTGCCATTTTCTGGGCAGAAGGGGACGCAAATACGTTTCCCACTGCACAGCCATCCAGCAGCCCCTGGCCTACATACCCCAAAAATACCGGCAAATGCCCGCTTCCTCCTGCTGTCACGATTCCCACTTTCCCTTTCTGGACCGGATAATTGGTTACCAGGATTCTTTCATCTCCGTTTAACAGTTTAACTTTGTCTCCATAAGCACAGATAATCCCCTCCATGGTTTCCTTAACAAAGTCTTCTGCCTTGTTCATTAATTTTTTCATGCTATCAACCCTCCATTATTTTCCTTTCTTTTGGTCATAAGAATATTCCGGATTCAACACCATACTCCGTCCCCCTGTCACATCCAGACAGGAACCTGTTATGTAGGAAGCTCCGCTGCCGCAGAGAAATACGATGGGAACAGCAATCTCCTCCGGTTTTGCCGCTCTCCGAAGCAGGGTATCTTTCACATTCCGTTCCAGATAATCCGGAGCAATGGTAGCTTCTACTGCCGGTGTCATAGTAAATCCCGGCATCACGCTGTTGACCCGCACTCCATAAGCTGCATATTCACCGGCATAAGAGACTGCCAGACGGTTCACAGCTGCCTTCAGAGGGCCATAAAGAGTACTGGCGCCTACGGTGCCGCACCTGGCCGCCAGGGAACTCACATTCACAATGGCTCCTCCTGCATCTTTCATATACCGGAAAGCTGCCTGAGTCCCGTAGATCACACTGGAAAAACATACGCGGACAATCCGGTCAATCTGTTTTTCATCGTATTCTTCCCCTTCTTTTGGGAAGCTCGCCCCCACATTATTGACCCAGCAGTCTAAAGAGCCAAATTCTTTCCATGCTTTCTCCGCCAAAAGCCCTGCATCTTCTTCTACAGTCATATCCGCTTCCACTCCTATGACCTTCCCCCAGGCAGAAAGTTCTTTCACTGCCTGTTCCAGTTCCTTCCGGTTTCTGGCACAGATGGCTACCTTTGCTCCTTCTTTCAGAAATGCCTTCGCCGTCTCATAACCAATGCCCTTACTGCCTCCTGTTACTACAGCAGTCTTTCCTTTTAACCCCAGTTCCATTGATTTTCCACCTTTCCGCTGCATTTCTCTATCAGTCAGACACCTTATCTTTTATTTTCCGATCATGATATTCAGGATTTCCACGTCCGTGCTCTTCATTCCTTCTCTTCCCATACGGCCCAGGTTCTGTATAGTCTGTTCCACATCTCCTGCTACCAGGCCTTCCCCGTCATGGAAACCTTTTCCTCTCACTGCCAGCTCATATCCCATCAGACCGGCTTCCACTGCACTGGCGATCTTAGCGGCACAGGACGGCTTCGCTCCGTCGCATACCATACCGCCGATGTCTGCAATGGCATTGACGATCGTCTGGGAGATCACTTCATAACCTGCCCCCTTCAGATAGGCGATTCCGCAGGCTGCCGCACACCCTGCGCAGGTCGCTCCGCAGTATGCGGACAGGCTTCCGATATAATACTTCTCATGCACCGCGATCAGGTTTGCCAGCGCCAGCGCCCTTAAAAGCTTCTCTCTGGGCACTTTCATCTCCTCCGCATAGGTCAGGATCGGCAGGCAGATGGTCATTCCCTGGTTTCCGCTTCCGGAGTTGATCACCACCGGCATCGGGCATCCGTCCATTCTCGCATCCGAACCTGCCGCTGCTGCCGCTTTCGCCCTGGTACGCACATCGTCTCCCACACACTCTACCAGGGTCTTTCCCACACTGGCTCCGTATTTTCCCGTCATTCCTTCTTCTGATATGGCACGGTTGCAGTCGATCTGTTTTCCCAGCACTTCTTCCACATCTTCCGGGTTCAGGCTGTCAGCAAACTCCAGGATGTTCTTTACCGTCAGCAGGGAACGGTCTCCTGAAATCTCCTTTACCAGGTCATCCTGGGAAAACACCACTTCTCCGTTCTTTTCGATCCGACAGATATGGTTGTGCTTGGAGCGGATCTCCACCATGGAGCTGTCCTCTCCTGCTGTCATATAGATACGGATATACAGATTTTCCTCTCCCTCTTCCAGTTCGCAGCTGCAGATACCCTTATCCAGCAATTCCCTGGTCTTCTGCCGGTCTTCTTCCGTTACCTGGCTGATCACTTCCAGTTCCAGGTCTTCCTTTCCTCCTACTGCTCCCAGGATAGCCGCTACATCAATGCCTTTCAGCCCGCCGGAATTAGGTACCGTTACTCCTTTTACGTTTTTAATGATATTTCCGCTGCACCGGGCCACAATGGTCTCCGGCAGCTTGCCCAGTACCGCCCTCGCCTTTGCCGCTGCGTAAGCAATGGCGATGGGCTCCGTACAGCCCATAGCTGGTACCAGTTCACTCTTCAAGATAGCGATACAATTGTCATACATTTTCTTATCCATATGTACTCCCTCTTTTATGCTCCAAGATATGCTGCTTTTACCTTCGGGTTCACCAGCAGTTCTTTTCCTTTTCCTTCCATGATAATACGTCCGTTTTCCAGAACATAACCTCTGTCTGCGATGGACAATGCCATAGAAGCATTCTGCTCGATCAGCAATATGGTCTTTCCCATATCTCTGATCTTCATGATCAATTCAAAAATATCCTCTACAATAATAGGGGCCAATCCCAGAGACGGTTCATCCAGCATCACAATATCCGGGTCCATCATAAGCCCTCTGGAAATAGCAAGCATCTGCTGTTCGCCACCGGATAAACTTCCTCCCGCCTGCCCGATCCTTTCCTTCAGCCTGGGGAACAGATTAAACTGTTCTTCGATCAATTCCTGTATCCTTTCTTTTTTCAAAGCAGGATTTCCCAGAGAACCTGCGATCAGGTTTTCATACACTGACAGAGCAGGAAAAATCTTCCGTCCCTCCGGAACATGGCACAATCCCATCTTTACAATCTTATCAGGAGCCGTTTTTGTGATATCCTGACCTTTAAACCGGATCGTACCATTGGTTTTCGCCGCCAGACCGGACACTGCCATCAGAGTAGTTGTTTTTCCCGCCCCATTGGAACCGATCAGAGTAATGATTTCTCCCTGCTCTACATGAAGGCTCACATGGTCCAGGGCAGAAATATAACCGTAATGTACGGACAGATCTTCTATTTCCAGCACTGTTTTCTTTCCATCAACCATGGACTTTCACCGCCTCTCCCGCTATGATGCCTTTTCCGAAATAGGCTTCATGCACCTGTTTATCACTTTTTACCTGGTCCGGAGTTCCCTCACAGATCTTTTGTCCAAAATTCAGCACCAGAATCCTGTTACAGGAATTCATTACAAACTTCATGTCATGTTCAATGACCGCTATGGTATAACCACCATCATTCAGCATTTTGATAAATTCCATCAGTTCTTCTTTTTCCTGAGGATTCATACCGGCCGCCGGTTCATCTAACAGGAGGATATACGGTTCCAGAGCCAGCGCCCTGGCAATTTCTACTTTTCTCTGCATTCCATAAGCCAGATTTCCCGCCATCGTATCACGATATTCGTATAAACCAATTGCCCTCAGGATTTCTTCACTTTTATGTACCACATACTCTTCATCCTGTTTATACCGCTTCGTATGAAAAATCGAGTCTACCATATTGGTCTTAGTACCGATATGGCAGCCGATCTTTACATTATCCAGAACACTCATAAATTTAAACAGCTGCAGGTTCTGAAACGTCCTGGCCATCTTTTTCCTTGCCACCCGCTCTGCCGACAGGCCGGTCACATCCTCTCCCATCAGATATACATTCCCTTTTGTAGGGGTATACATTCCGGTACACATGTTAAAAAATGTGGTCTTTCCTGCTCCATTCGGTCCTATAATGCCGAAGATATCTCCCGGCATGATTTTCATATCTACATTGTCCACTGCTTTCAGACCGCCAAAATATTTACAGAGTCCTTTGGATTCCAACATCGGGACATTGGTATCAATCTGAGAAAAATCAATCATGCCTTTTTACCCCCCTGTTCTTTTTCTTTCCGCCTGATCTTGCCACCTGCCAGAATGGAATCAGAAGCTCCCAAAAGCCCTTGCGGACGAACCCACATCATCAGGATAATGATGATGGCATAGATGACATATCTCCAGTTTTCCAGAAATCTCAGAGTCTCTGTCAGGATTGTTACAATCGCAGACCCTATGATCGGTCCAAGCAGCGTTCCCTGTCCTCCGATCACCACCATGGCCAGCACGTTAAAACCGGTATCTGTGGTGAACTGGGAAGATTCGATATAATTGACAAACGGTGCATAAGCTGCTCCAATGATTCCTGCCCAGAAAGCTCCATACATAAAGTTTGTACATTTGCAGCGGCTGGTCTCCACTCCCAGAGATTTGGCTGCCACCTGGTCCTCACGGATCGCCATCCATGCCCTTCCTACACGGGAACGGAGCACACGGCTGGTGATAAAAAGGAACAGGACTCCAATGATCAGGAAAATGAAATAGTAATATTTCGGCCGGAACAGTTCCAGGCCAAACAGGTTTGGATAGGGGATCTGCTTGATTCCCAGCGCTCCGCCTGTCACCGGAGTCCATGTCTGGGCTATGATACGGATGATTTCCGACGCACCCAGGGTAACAATGGAAAGATAAATACCGGAGAGCTTCAGGGTAGGCAGACTGACTAACAGTCCTACCAGAGCTGCCAGAATACCGGCAAGTGGCAGCACGATCCAGAAGCTAACGCCAAAATTCTTTGTCAATGCTGCACAGGTATAGGCTCCTATACAGAAAAACCCTGCCTGACCCAGGCAAGTCTGACCGCTATATCCATTGATCACATTCAAAGAACCTGCCAGTGTGGCATACATCATAATGGTGCAGATATATCTCAGGATCAGGGCCTGCTCAATCACGAACGGAACCACCAGAGAAACAGCAAACAGAATCAGATAAACGATCAGTTTGTGTTTTTCATAAAAGTCTTTTGCCTTCTCCATCATACCCTCACCCCTTTCTTGCTGACAAATCCTTGAGGACGGATCAAAAGAACCAGAATCAGGAATCCGAAAGCAAAGACGTCACGGAACGTGGCAGCCGAAACTGCAATTCCAAGGTTTTCAATAATACCGATGCACAATCCTCCCAGAGCGGAAAAACGGATATCCACCAGTCCTCCCAGCACACTGGCTGCAAATGCCTTCATACTGTAGGCTCCACCCATGGTTGCTGATACGGAATAGTAATAAATACTCAGAAGGATTCCTGCTACTCCTCCCAGTCCGGAGCCAATGCAGTTTCCGATCAGCGCTGTGCGCTTTACGTTGATGCCCATCAGATATGCCGCATCTTTGTTCTGGCTGACTGCCCGTAAAGCAATTCCCCATTTTGTTTTATTGAAGAACAGGGTAAGAGTACCGGCAAGCACGATTACCAGAAGGATTACCACGATCTGAAGCAGTTTGATATCCAGACGTACACTGCCCAGCATAATGGTAAATGTCCTGTTCTCAATAATATCCAGCACCGGCTTTGTTTCCGGTCCAAATACGATCTGCGCCAGATTCTTGATGAGCATACTGATTCCAATGGTACATAACAGAGAAATATGCCTTGGGGCATTAAAGAATTTCTCATAACAAAGTTTATATACAATAATTCCAATTACGAAAGACCCGGTAAATGCTGCCAGGATCGCCAATGGAAGATTATTTCCAAAAGCCTGAAAAATATAGTACGCTGAAAATGCTCCGATCATCATGATTTCGCCGTAAGTGAATGTTACCATTCCAACCACGCCCACAATGACGGAATAACCAATGGCCATCAGTGCATAAATTGCTCCCTGACACAAGCCATTGACCAGCTGGTTCAGAAAATATTCCATATCCTGTTACCTCCTCAAATCATAGCTGCTGTCCCCTCCCCCTGGGGCTACACAGTTTTCAGACAGCAAAAGGGAGCAGTGATTCCCGCCGCCCCCTTTTCTCTTACATTTCATTATTCGTTTGCGTAGTCAAAGCCTTCCAGAACAACCCATTTTCCGTTCTCCACACCACAGATCATATAATTTCTTACAATGTCTCCATCTTCTGTGAAGTTCAAGGCTCCTGTTATACCTGTATTTTCGCTCTGGTCAAGGGCCTGCTGAATCGCATCTCTGGTAATTTCTCCATCTCCGATACGCTCAATAGCGTTTTTGATCAGATACACCGTATCATAAGCACAAGCCGGATGAATGGTGGGTGCAAATCCAGACTGCTCCTGGAATGTGCTGGACCATTTTGTAAGCGTCTCATCATTTTCATCAAAGAAGAACGGAGAGGTAACAATCAGATTGTCCGGTGTGGTCAGCTGGCCGATCAGCTGTTCAGAAGTTCCCGGTCCCAGTGCAACGTGCTGGATATCCCAGCCGGCTGCATCAGCCTGATTAAAGATAGCAGCTACGGAATCGCCCTGGTCCATCACTACCAATACGTCCGGATTTACTGATCTCATCTTGGTAATCAGGGAGCTGAAATCTTTTTCACCGGAAGCATATTTTTCTACAGTCACTTCCATGCCCAGCTCTTCTGCTGTTGGCAGGAAATTCTCGTAGCAGGAAAGACCCCAGTCACTGTCTACACGGATAACGGCAATTTTCTTGGCTCCCAGATATTTATCCAGGATATATCTTGCCAGATACGGAGCCTCTCCGTCCTGACGTCCCATAATACTGAAGCAATACTTGCTCATATTGGCATAATCAGGGGCAGATGCTGTGGGACTCAGCTGTACGATTCCATAACGGTCTACGATCTCTGCATTTGCTTTGCAGGCTCCTGAAGTAAAATCACCAAGAATCGCCATAACGCTTTCATCTTCTGCAAAGTTGGTCGCCATATTGGAGGACACCACTGCATCACCCTGGGTATCTTTCACTTCGATCTCCAGCTTGTGACCGTTTACTCCTCCGGCTGCATTGATCTCATCAATCGCCATCTGCCAGCCTATCTGGAATCCTTTTCCGTATTCCGCATAGTTTCCTGTCAGCGGTGCCAGTCCTCCCAGTTTAATGGTAGATGCTTCCCCAGAGCCACCGCCTGTAGAACTGCCGCTCCCCCCGGAACATGCAGTCATCAGTACTGCCGTCATACTAAGTGCCGCAACCGCCAGCATTCTTTTTTTCTTCATTGAAATCCTCCCCTCTTCTGCCCGTGATGTTCACGGTACAGCTAACCATTCCAATATGTAACTCTATTTATTTATGGAAACAAAGTTTACAGGTCGGGCAGCCTTTAGCAATGGTATCTGTCAGATCCAAGGTCAGGCCCATGGCTTCAGCAATGCCTCTGTCTCCATCCATAGCGATGTCACACAGTTTTGCGCAGGTTTCATCATCAAATCCTAACTTCTTCCATGCAGCTAAAAGAGCGCAGTAATGGAAATCTACGGAAGTCTCTGTTTCTGTTGTTTCATGTACGTCCTGCTCAAAAGTCTTTCTTCCCAGATCTCCAAAGAACACCTTTGCAAAATCACGGCAGTCATCCGGATTCTCACAAGCTGCTTTAAAATTTGCTCCATGAATCAGTCCGCAGCGTTTAATGGCTCTGCGGAATGCAGGCTCCGGATCAATGCCATCTTTTTTCAATTCGTCATAAATCAGACCCATCCAGGTTGCACGATGCTCAATCGCTGCCCTGTTGATATTTGCCTTCTCGTCGTTGATGGTTGGTGTGTTTAATTCTTTCATAATTCTAAACCCCTTTCTTGTGCACATCAGGTGTGCTCCTGTTTTTGATAAACTAATCATATCAGTTTGCCTATTCAAAGTCAATGTCATTATATATTTTCATCACTATTACAGAATTTATTTCCATTATTTTATCTATATTGCACAATATTTTTTGATTTTGTTTGATTTTACTTGCGTCATGTGATATGATTACTTTTGTAAGGATCTGCTATCCCTATCCCAACCAGCTGATATCTCATTTTTTCAGAACTACCTGGGATACCATATTATAGTAGTCCACAGAAAGGTTTTATTCATATGATTGATATCATCAACTCCGATTTAAGTCTCAAAGAGAAGATCCACGACTCTCTCTTCAATGATATTCTGGACGGCACCTGCCAACCAGAGACCATACTCCATGAAAAAAAGCTCATGGATAAATTCAATGTCAGCCGCTCCCCCATCCGGGAAGCCCTGATTCAGCTATGCAGCGAAGGAATGCTGATGAACATTCCCAAAAAAGGCTACATGGTCACAACCATGAGCATGGAAGACATGAAACATCTGATCGCCTTCCGCCAGGCCCTGGAATGTACCTATCTCCAATGGTTTTCTTCCTCCATCACAGAAGAAGCCATACAGAAACTGGAACAGCATTTAAAGTCTCTGGACCTCTCCCACCAGGAAAAGACTGCCCTGGAGCATTGGAAGCTGAATTCCACATTCCACCTGATCTTGTTTTCCAATTACAACAGTCCGTTTGCCTATGCCAAACTTCAGGAAGCCCTGATTGGTCAGACCAGATTTTATGCCCAGGACCGGGTGTCCCGATGGTCTTCTTCCGTATTCATTGACCCTTCCAGCCTCCATTTTGCGGTTCTGGACTATTTGAAACAGGGAAATATCAAAATGGCAGTCAATATCTTAAAAGCCGACATTGAAGATATCATCGCCGTATAAACAATCAAAAACAGCCATTGCTGTCCAAACCTGCAACGGTCCGGACAGCAATGGCTGTCTATTATCATTCTGCCAGCAAACTATGAAATTTTCTCTTCAACAGGTACTGCCTTTTCTGCTGCAAAAGCAATCACCGTGATTCCAATGACACTGAGTACCAGCCTTGTGATCATAAAGCGGATTCCCATACTGGTTGCCTCAAAAGTCAAAAGGGGGATCTTGGTGGTAGACCATGCTCCGATAAACAGCAATACATTAAAAACGCTGCTTCCCTTCCCCAGCATAACTGCAGCTACCGGGAATGCCGCATACAACGGTCCTGCCGCTGCTGAACCAAGCAGAAAAGAAATCAGCATTCCTTTCACTCCCGAATCTTTTCCCGTATATTTGACCATGGTTGCCCGGTCTACCCAGATATCCAGCAGACCCAGCAAAATGAAAATCGGGGGAATAACAGAAATCATCTCCACCAGATTACTTTTCGTCAGTGTCCATGACTGCCTTCCTATCTGAGGCCATAGGATACCGATCAATACATTGATAGCCAGTAAACTCAGAAAAACCCAGTATCTTTTCAGCCACTCTCTTCCCTTCATCATAAAATCACCCCCATCACCAGTGCTACAACAATGGAAAACAGAAATGCAGCCCCATTGCGGAACAGAGTCATTCTTTTCCCAAATGTCTCTATCTCCATAGGGATCGTCACAATCCCTACCATCATCAAAGTTGAGATAAAAGCTGCAATCTGCATATATCCGGCTCCATTTTTCAAAAGGGCCGCCGCCAGAGGAAATGCTACAAATCCTGGAATCAGGGTAATGGAACCTAAGAGAGCCGCCCCCAAAAGCCCCCATATCCCTGACTTTGTTCCCAGCAACAGAGAAATCGTCTCCGAATCCAATATGGAAAGTATCAGGCCAATGAGCACCAGCACCGTCAGAAACTGAGGCAGAATATTTTCAAAAGATTTCCAGGCTTTCTTCAGGGCCTTAACTGTTTTTCCCCGGTCTTTTGAAAAAGACACAGCCAGGCCTGCTGCCGCACAGCCATATAAAATATAAGTAAACATACTCTTTCCCCCTGCCTATCCGCTCTGAGATTGCCTATTCCCCATCATGCATGGATCGATAGAATGCAGTTCCTCCTGACAAAGTCCTGACCCGCTGGAAACCATTCTGCATCAGGATCCTGGCTGCATTGTAGGAACGTACCCCAATGGCGCAATACGGTATGATCAGCTTATTTTTGTCCAGCTCATCCATACGTTCCCGCAGCTGGCCTAATGGGATATGATACGAACCTGGAATCGCATATGCCTTCCTTTCTACTTCTTCCGTCACGTCCAATACGACCACGTCATCTTTTCTGGTATGATCAGCCATTAAGGCATCCATTTCATCCCATTCGATAAACGTTGCCATTCCTCTGAGAATATTTTCTGCCACAAAGCCCAGCATATTGACCGGGTCTTTTGCTGATGAAAACGGAGGCGCATACGCCAGTTCCAGTTCTTCCAGGTCATAAATGGTGCCGCCCAACCGCATGGCCGTCGCCAGTGTATCAATTCTTTTATCTACTCCATCTTTTCCAACGATCTGTCCGCCCAGAATCGTGCCATCCGGCTCAAACATCATTTTCAAAGTAAGAGGAGTGGCTCCGGGATAATAACCGGCGTGGGATTTCTGGTCGATCAGAGCCGTGAAATACTCCTTGCCTTTTCTCTTCCCCATAGCTTTCAGCTGCTTCTCATTTAACCCTACACCTGCCGCATGGAGGTCAAAGATTTTCACCACTGATGTTCCCATAGAGCCTTTATATTTCTTCCTGTCTCCACAAAGGTTATCTGCCAGTATCCTGGCCTGTTTATTGGCCGGACCTGCCAGAGGGATCATGGTTTTTTCCCCTGTCACATAATGATCTACGCCAATCACATCTCCTACCGCATAAATATCCGGAACAGAAGTTTCCAGATAGTCATTGACCGCAATTCCTCTCCTTTCATTCAGTCGGATCCCTGCTTTTTCTGCCAATTCACTATTGGGACGCACCCCAATGGACAGTACCACCATATCTGCTTCCACTTGGGTTCCGCTGTTCAGCCTGATGATGACAGAATCCTTTTCCTGGCAGAATTCTTTCACCCCATCTCCCAGTATCAGGTCTACCTGATTCCCACGCAGAGTTTCATGGATCAGGTTTGCCATATCCGGGTCGAAAGGCGGCATGACCTGATTCTGCATCTCGATCAGGCTTACTTTCAGTCCCGCCCGGTGAAGGTTTTCTGCCATTTCCAGGCCGATAAACCCGCCTCCGATCACAGCTGCCGTCTTTGGTCTGTGAATTTCCAGATATTGTTTCATGGCATCTGTATCCGGAACTGTCCACAAGGTAAAAATATTTCTCCCGTCAATTCCCGGAACCGGTGGCTTTACCGGTGATGATCCGGTCGCAATTACCAGGTCATCATAACTTTCCTCATAAATCTCATCGGTATTCAGATTTCTTACAGTTACTTTTTTCTTTTCCGGGTCTATGGATGTCACTTCGCTGCATACCCTGACGTCAATATTAAATTTCTGTTTCATCGCCTGGGGTGTCTGCAGCAGCAACGCATTCCGGTCACGGATCTCACCACCGATATAATATGGCAGTCCGCAGTTCGCATAGGAAATATAACTGCCTCTCTCAAACATAATGATCTGCCTGTGTTCATCTCTTCTTCTCAGTCTTGCTGCAGTGGTAGCTCCTCCTGCCACTCCGCCGATAATCAATGTTTTCCTGCCCATGTATATGGCCTCCTCAAATTGATATGGAATTAACAAATTCTGAGACCATACTAGCAGATTTCTTTCTTTTTCTCTGTGACGTTGTCACATATCTCTGGAATTTTTCCTGTCCGGCAGAATTTTCTCCATTGCTTTTCCTTTCGCCAGTTCGTCTACCAACTTATCCAGATACCGGATTTCCCGCAGAATCGGGTCTTCGATCTGTTCCACCCGAACACCGCATACGGTCCCTGTAATCTGATACCGGCCGGGATTCGGACAGGGTGCATACCGAAAAAAATCACCGTAGGCCATATTCTGAACCTCATCAGATTCCAACTGCTGGCAGCTGTAACCGGTCATCCAGCTGATGATTTCATCTACCTCTTCCCGGGTCCTTCCTTTTCTTTCCGCTTTTGCCACCAAAAGGGGATAAATCTTTGAAACTTTCATCTGATATAATTTTTCATCCATAAAGCCCATCACTCCTCCGTGCACTGGGGATTGGTCAGTTCAAACCTCTCATCCATATGTGTTTCTCCCCATTCGCACATCAGATAAAGAATCTGCTCCAACGACTGCCCCTTTTCCGTGATGCTGTACTCTACCCGGGGAGGAACCTCCGCATAAACCATTCTCCGGATCAGCCCGTCCAGAATCAAAGGTTTGCATTTTCCACCGATCATTTTTAATGTCACTTCCATCTCACAGGTTACTTGTATCTTTTCCAAAATCTCCTCCATAGTGAACTTTATTTCACTTAATAAAAAAATTGTGCGTACTTGATGCCTGTGTACCTCACACCTATAATAAGACTATAACGAATCCTTATATGTTTGTAAATACGGCAGAAAACAGAAATCTGCATCTTACAGGAGGTTTGGCATGAACTATCGGATTTTAGGAAGGACTGGCCTGAAGGCCAGTGAAATCGGTCTGGGCGGCGAATGGCTGAACGGATTATCCCAGGCTGAGACTACTGCGGTCATAGACACGGCTATGGAAGCGGGTATCAATTATATTGATATCTTTATGCCCCAGGCGCCTACCCGTGACCACATCGGCGATGCCTTAAAAGGCCGCAGAGACAAATTTTTAATCCAGGGACATCTGTGTACGGTCTACGAAGACGGACAATATACCAGGACCCGTGATATTGAAAAAACGAAACGCTCTTTTCAGGACCTGTTAGACCGGTTAGGTACGGATTATATTGACGTGGGCATGATCCACTATGTAGACAGCGAAGACGATTTTCGTACGGTATTTGAAGGCCCTATACTGGACTATGCAAAAGAACTGAAAGCCAAAGGGATAATCCGGCATATCGGCATGAGTTCCCACAATCCCATAATTGCTCTGAAAGCCGTGGAAAGTGGAGTCATCGACGTACTGATGTTCAGTATCAACCCTGCTTACGATATGGAACGGGCTGAAACAGACATTTATGATCTGATGGAATTTAAAGGAATGGAAACACCGTTATGAAACCTCTGGGGGCCGGAACCCTTCTGAAGGCAGAAACTTCCCCCTTCGGTGTAGCCATGACCGTTCCCCAGTGTATCCAATACTGTCTGGACCGCAATGGTGTGAAAGTGGTCATTGTTGGCTGCCACTCCCCTCAGGAAGTCCTGGAGGCTGTCAAACACCAGCAACTTGATGAAAAAGAAAAAAGCTATGCCCATATTTTCGCAGCCGGCACTGCTATTTCCATGACAGGCAAATGTATGTATTGCAATCACTGCCAGCCTTGCCCGGCCCATCTGGATATTGCAGCCATCACCAAATTCCTGGACCTTGCCGCCCAGCAGGAAACCGTACCGGATACGGTCATGGAGCATTACTGGTCTCTGTCTGCCACTGCGGAAGACTGTCTGATGTGCGGCCGCTGCGAGCCAAATTGTCCCTTTGGAGTAAACATTCGGGAAAATATGAAAAAAGCAAGGGAAATGTTCAAGCGCTGAAACCATTGGCCATGATAGGTTCCCCGCATAAGATGATACCAATATCCCCGGCAGACCAGACAAACTGGTATGCCGGGGATATCTCTTATAAAATTCTCATTAAAAGCCACACTCCATCACACGCTCAAAATCGCACCCCAAAACGTAATAGACTTTATTTTCTTTTACCGAATAGACAAAGGAAACTCTGGTTGCCCAAATTCCTTCCTGCTTCATAGATTCCAAAAGGCCCAACGCATTTTTTACTGTAACTTCTCCCTGTTGTCGGTCCAGCCACTGTTTTGCTCTTTCATATCGGTCATCTCCGGGCACGATATATGGTCTGGTTGTTTCCGGACTGATCACGGAATAATTGGTAGTAAGGGAATACTTTTTTTCTTCTATCCGGTATCCGATTCCCGGCTCAATAATCAGTACACGCCCATTTTTGTCTGAAAGCATTGCCTGCATGGTTGCGTCAGGCGCATAAACAATCTTCTCAGTCTCTACAATGTGAATCGCATCATCCAGGGAAATATGACCCTGAATAAATGTTTCCGTCAATCTGGAAATGGTATAACTCTTTTGATCCGGGCAATATGCCCCTCTTTCATTCCCGTTCACATAAAGCAGCGTTCCCACATTTCCATTTTTGTTTACCCCATGAAAGGAATGATATTGATGGTCCGGCATCCGGATTCCAATAAAAAACTTATCTTTCTCTTTTACGACCTGATGGGTCCAGACAGAGAGATCGATATCAAAATTGAATCCCGTAATCGTATCCTCTCCATTGCAAACAAATCTTGTACACATAGTTACCTCTCCATAAATTTCTCCATACAGCCTGCCTGTATGTTCTGTATATTTTCCTGAATCCGCTTTTCGGGCCAATCCCACCACCTAACCTGAAGCAATGCAGCAATTGTGTTTTCGTCAAAACGTTTTCGGATAGGCTTTGCCGGAACCCCACCTACAATGGTATATGGCGGCACATCTTTTGTCACGACCGCCCGGCTGCCAATAATTGCACCATCATCAACCGTAACCCCGGAAAGAATGATTGCTTCATATCCAATCCATCAAATAGTCTTTTAAACTCTCACAAATCCGTATAAACACTAGATTTGCTGATATCTTTGTGTTATTCCCATTTTATCGTCAGTACTTTCATTTAAACCTTGAACATCTTCACATCATTTTGTATCTTTTGCATTATCTCTAAGAAAACCCATTTATATTAGGTCGTGCCACTGCTTCCACTCCCATAAATCCCCATACCCGCCGCCCGGCAGAGTTGGTGATGTTGTTGCAATGCTCCAAGTTGAATTTCTTCGCATTGGCAACCATAGCGTCGCTGAAGCTGCGGGATTTCAGAGGGGCGAGGGAGTTTTCCTCGCACCACAGGCGATAGATAGCGTAAAAGTCCTTGGAACTGATGGATGCATCCGCTTTGCGTCGGATGTATCCATCGGAATCCATGAAGTCAAAAATGTTGTTATTGTCACGCTTGACCGCTTCCCGGTTTGCACGGATGCGGTCACTTTCCGTAAACTTAAAGTTGTTGGCAACAAGCCGCTGCAATCCCTCCAATGCCCACAGGAAGATGCCCTCGGCTTCGGCTTTCATCTTCTCCGCAAGGTCCGGATCATCAGCTCTATCCACAGGCTTTTCCTTGGTGGTCAGCACAAGCTGTCTGCGATAAAATCCGTCACTGCGATCATAAAGAGCTTGCAAATCGCCGTTGCTGAACGCAAGCAGCCGGGCGAACATCCAGCCCTGATAACTCTGCTTGCCCTTGCGTTCCAAATCCATCTTGCCCTGTGCTGTCACGATGGATTTCACATAGTTGGTCTGGCGCAGAGCTTCCATCCGCATATCATCATCCACGCACAAGAGGATATGTTCCAGATCGGCACGGGCAAAGCGGTTTTCGGAAATCTTTCCGATGCTGCCGTCTTTCATATTCGTGCCAAAGATTGCCGAAAGCACCGCACCGATTTGAGATTTGCCCTCGCCGCCGTTTCCCTTAATCACCATCATGCGCTGCCCCTTGTTGGAGGGAATCAGGCAGTAGCCGATAAACTCCTGCAAGGAGGGAATGTCCTCGGCGTAGAGCAGCCCATCCAGAAAGTTCAGCCAGATAACAGGCGCATGAGCATCGGGATTGTAGGCAACAGGCAGACGGCTCCTCACGATAGCCGGTCTGCCCTCGGTAAATGTGCCGTTCAGCAGTAGCGTACCGTTGGACACATGGATACGATCCTGCTCCGGTGGGAAGTCAGGCACTTGCGCTTCCAGTTTCAGCACTTCCAGAATGTTGGTGATCTTCCGGGGGATATTGTTCACGGCACAGAATTTCAGCTTGTCGTAAATCTCCCCACGCAGAGGGAGATCGTCCGTCACTCGACCATCGGGCGTAAAAAAAGCTCCGTTTGCAAAGATGATCCTGCGCTCATGCAGAAATTCTTCACAGAACAGAGCTTCGTTGATGTTCTGCCCGTCAAACCAGATCGGCAGATTCATATCCGGCATTTTACCTTTCTTCCCCATGGGACAACCCCTCCTTTCGTTTCCGTGCCACATAGTCCCGAAGGAAAGCAATCTTGCCCTCCTTCATCAGCTCGTCCACCACGGCAACCCGTTCTTCTAAATCACCGACTGTCAAAATATCTGCCAGATATTCGATATAATCAATCATCTGGCAGGCTTCCACGAAACGGTCATCCAAAGCATCGTCCGGTGTTTTCGGGGCATACCTCACTTTCCAATCTTCCAGCAGATGCAGATAGTCCGTCAGCACCCGGAAGCACAGCATTTCATCCTCCCGGAACTGACGGATGTAGGGATGTTTCGGCTTGGGCAAGGCAACAGCAGTAGGCGGTTTCGGGTCAAGCCCAAAGTCCGCAGCCAGTTTTTGCGCTGCTTCATAGCCGCTCAGATTGAACAGCCTTGCCACAAAGTCGATCACATCCCCCTTGGCTCCGCAGCCGAAGCAAAAGAAATAGTCCTCGTTCAGCTTCAAGCTCGGATGTCGGTCATTGTGGAACGGGCAGCAAGCCATACCGTTACGATTGACTTTTAACCCATAGCGTTCGGCGGCTTGCTTTACGCTGATTGCCACCTTGATGTTTTCATAGATTGTCATTTTTGCATACCACCTTGAATTTTTTTGACGATTTTTTATTCGTCTCACCCGAATATACGCAAAAAATCGCTTTCAACTGAAAAATCAGGCACTCGTGCAAAAAAACAAAAAAACCGTTCCTGAAAATTGCAAAAATGCAATTTCAGGAACGGCAATGTTCACAGGATATCCATTGATATTGTTCCGCAAATAGAATATAATGTGGTTATTATATTTACAGGAGGGTAATGCAGATATGAGATACCTGTCCACCTTTGAAGTTGCAGAAAAATGGGGCATATCTCCCCGACGGGTTGGTATCCTCTGCAATGAAAACCGCATACCGGGAGCACAGCGGGCAGGAAGCCGCTGGATTATTCCCGAAAATGCACCCAAGCCCACAGATGCCCGCATAAAAAGCGGAAAATATATCAAACACCATACCAACAGAGAGGAGGGCTGCTAATGTCCAGCACTTATTTACCGGCTGATGTTCGTACTCGAATTATAGATTTGATGAAAGAACACAAGTTTTCGCAAAAGAAACTGGCTCTGTCTATCGGTGTACATGAAAGCACCCTCGGACGCTTTCTCAATGGAACAACCGAAAAACTGAGCGAAGAAAGTGTAATCCGCATCGCCAAAACGTTTAATGTTTCCACAGACTTTATTTTGGGAACGACGCAGATCCCCGACAAAAAGAATTACGATATTTCTGAGTTGGGCTTGTCCGTTGAAGCTGCCAAAAACCTTTATACCGGAAAGGTCAAAGCTGATATTGTGAACCGCTTGTTGGAAAATCCCCGCTTTGCAACGGTTACATACATGATCGCAGGATATCTTGACGATACAACAGCAGGAGGCTATGCTGCCCACAATCAGATGATCGCTACGGTCACATCCATGCTTTTGGGACAAAATAAGACTTCTGCTGTGGTGATGGCCGCCAGAGAAGCCAATTCATATAAAGTTCCGGTTTATCAGGCTGATCTTACAAATATCCAGAATACTTTTATGACCGCTGTGCGAGAGGTAAAGAAAGAGGTTGGCAGCGAACTGGAAGCACAAAAAGCACTCAGCAAGGAAATCACAGCAGAAATGTTTGCAACGCTTACGAAAGGGCAAGATGCACCAGTTCCCACAGTTACACCAGAAGAAGTTGCAGATGCTATCACCGGAACGATTGCCAATGTTGACGGGGTGAATCAGAAAGCATTGGACGATTTTAATAATGCACTGGTCGGGCTGATGCAGACTATGGTAATACCAAATGATAAGCCAGATGAGTAATGAACAGCTCTGTATTGCTGCTTTGGACGGCGATACAGAAGCGAGAAATGCTCTTGTAGAAAACAACTTGCGCTTCATAAAAAGAACTGCCTATGAAATGTGGAGCGCACAGCGAGAACTGAATGCTACCCTTGGCATTGAAATCAACGATTTGGTGCAGGAAGGTTCATTAGGATTGTTGGAATGTATCGCTGGTTATAGACCGGACACCGGCAACAAGTTTCTGACCTACGCAGCACCTGCGATCCGCAATGCTATGGTAGACTACATCCGCAGATGGAACCCCACTTTTGAAGCGAAGAATCTGGGAAGTATCATCCGTCTGGATGAGGTTGTAAAAGACGAGAACAAAGGCAAGCATGAATTTATCGCTGACTCCAGAGCAAAGAATCCGGAGCATATATATATTGCAAAAGAAACCCACGAAGAAATCCATACCGCATTGCAACGGATTGACCGTCGGGAACAGGCATATCTCTTGTATCGCTTCGGTTTCGAGGATGATGTATACCATCCGCTGAACGAAACAGCGAAGCACTTCCACCTGTCTGAGAGCAGAGCAAAATCTACGGAAGCACTCGCTCTGGATAATGTATGGCTGGAACTGCCTTGGCGGTATTGATAACATGAAAAACCCGTTGGTCTACCATTCATAAAAGAATGAGTGTTCCAACGGGTTTATGTCATATATAGAACTAAATATTCAAAGGATGAAAAATTGGCTGCATCTTTTCAAAGGTACAGAACTCACGATACCCAAGGTTTCTAAGTAACCGTTTCGCTTCCCGGATATAAGCTCCAAGATGCTCTTTTTTATGACTGTCACTGCCAATTGTGACGATTCGACCGCCAAGCTGGTGATACAGTTTCAAAATATCAACAGAAGGTGTGGAATCTTTCAAGCCATAGCGATGACTGGAAGTATTTATTTCAATGCCTTTTCCATCATCAATCACCATTTGCAGAATTTCTGTCAAAATAGGTTTGATCTTCTCAAAAGGATAATTCCCGATTTTATCATAGCGGTTGATCAGGTCAAGATGTCCCAACACACTATAATTTTTGTATTGCCGGACAAGCTCCAATATTTCCTGATAATACCGCTGGATATATTCGTCCTGCGTTCGTCCCTGCTGAAATTCCTGCGTCCAGAACTCTTTGTTTTCGATTTGATGGACTGACAGAATGATAAAATCAAAAGGATAGCGTTCAAAAAGCTGTTGGTATCTTGGAATGGTTTCCACCTGCATTCCAAATTCCAAACCGAATTTCAAAGAAATCCTGTCACCGTAAAGGAAACCTAATTCTTCAAAGGTTCTGTAATAGGTAGGATAATGCGGATTTGCCAAAGGCATTTTCTCAGGTTCGCCGGGACCACCCTTGCGGTAAATCATTTCTCCCGGTTCATCCCAGTCTTTTTTAATTCCATAATCCACATGGTCAGTAAAGCAGATCTCATCCAATCCCAAACCAATGGCATCTTTCACAACCTGCTCCATTACATAATCAGAATCATCACTAAATTCTGTGTGTACATGATAATCAGCCAGCATAATTTCCCTCCTTTTGTGCTACTTTGCGTATCAGTGTTTCGTGCATAACGAACATCAGCACCAAAATAGCAACCAGATATACCGGCAGCAAAGCAACTGTGATATGTTCTGCAATTAACCCAAACAGCGGCGGCATCAAAGAAGTTCCCACATATGCACTCGCCATCTGAATGCCGATGATTGCCTGCGATTTATCTGCACCGAAATGTGTCGGTGTCGAATGAATGATACACGGATAAATCGGCGCACATCCCAAACCGATGATCACAAAGCCAATCAAAGATACCGTCGCACCCAAAGGCAGGAACATAATGACAACGCCCAGAGCAATGATACCCTGTCCAAGGCGAATCATCTGTACATCATTCAGTTTCATTGTAATGAAACCGCTGAATGCACGGCCTAAGGTTATGCCGATAAAGAACATACTGGCAAAAGAGGCTGCTGTTTCTGCGGGAACTCCTTTATACAAAGTCAAATAGCTGCTTGCCCAAAGTCCGGTGGTCTGCTCCAAAGCACAATAACAGAAAAAGCAGATCAAAACTTCCTTTACGCCACAAAATTTGAGAACTTCTTTCAAGGAAAGTGCTTTTACTTCCACTTCCTTGCCGGATTCGTCCTTAATCTGAGGACGGCCTTTCCAAAGGGGCAGGCTGAAAAACAGAATGGCAGTTAATACCACCTGGATCAGACTGATTGTGCGGTAGCCGCCATTCCATGTGCCACCACCAGTAATGATTGCACCCATGATGTACGGGCCTACGGAAGCTCCCACGCCCCACATACAATGCAGCCAGCTCATGTGCTTACTCTCATAATGTAATGCAACATAATTATTCAGGCTGGCATCCACACTTCCTGCACCAAGACCATAAGGAATTGCCCAAAGGCAAAGCTGCCAGAAAGAATTACTGATAGAAAAGCCAAAAAGTGCAACTGCTGTCATACAGACGCTGATAGCAGTAACTTTTCCGGTTCCCAATTTTCTGGTCAAGCGGTCACTTTGCAGGCTGGAAATGATCGTTCCTACTGAGATGATCATAAACACAATGCCGGAATAAGAAACCGGAACGTCAAGCTGCGGATACATGGTAGGCCATGCTGAGCCAAGCAAAGAATCCGGAAGTCCCAAGCTGATAAAGGACAAATAGATGATAATTAACAATATCTGAAACATAACAGATAAACCTCCAATGTTTTTCTTATATAATATCGCCCAAATTATCTTGACGCAAGCTGTATGCCGCCATATAATATAACAAAACTGACATTTGGAGTGAAAAATTATGGCACTGCAAAAATGTGGTCTGAATATAACCCGCGGGCAGAAAGAATTGCAGCCCCATGGAACGGTGGATTTCCCTTGTGCCGGATACACATCCTGTCACACTGATAATCCAAATGACGCCGTTCTGTGGCACTGGCATGAAGAAATAGAAATCATTTTTATCCAAAAGGGAACTATGAAATTACAGATTCCGAGCAGAGAATATATCCTGGAAGAGGAGAGTTTAACTGTTCTCAACTCTAATATGCTTCACTATGCTATTGGACAACCTTTCTGTGAACTGCGCTCCCTTGTGTTTTCTCCATTTTTAATTACAGGAGGAAGCAGTACAGTTTTTTACAAGAAATATATCTATCCATTGCTGACCTGTGCTGATTTTACTGTATATCAGCCGAACAGCTCGGAACTGACTACCGCATTTCAAACTGCATATTCTGCATTGGCTGATGAAACCTTTGCCTATGAGTTTACAGTCAGGGAATCACTATGCCAAATTATGGTATCCTGTATTCAGAAATTTGCACCTGTGTTTCATATTGCAGAAACAAAAAAAGATACCGACACCATCCGCATCGAAAAAATGCTGGAATACATCTATATACACTTTTTTGAACCGATTACCTTAAAAGATATTGCACAAAGTGCGGATTTAAGCGAACGTGAATGCCTTCGCTGCTTTCATCGGGCAATCGGTGATACGCCTGTACAACATCTTATGAAATACCGACTGATGCAAAGTGCATCCATGCTTCAGTCCTCGCCAAATGCCAGCATTGCAGAAGTGGCAGCCGCTTGCGGTTTTGATCAGCCGAGTTATTATTCCAAGCAGTTTAAGCGTTTTTATCAGTGTACACCAAAGGATTACCGTTCCCAAAATATCTGACTTTCCATGTCTGCATGAAAAAGACCGCCTATGAGAATCAAAACTCCCATAGACGGTTTTTCGTTCATATAGTAACTACTATTTCATTCAATTAAGAAATCATCCCAAAGTATTTCAATGCTTCTCGAATAGCTTTCTCTTTTTCCAGTGGACACTGGGGCTGTCTGGAAGCCTCGGACTTAGGCAGATTGTAATTCTTGCCGACCTCAATCCCACATTTCCGTTTAATCTGTGAGATATATAGGTTGGATACTTTTAATCCGCTATGTTCCAGTACATAGTCCTTGATCTGTGTGTAGGTTGCCCCATCCTGAAATTCGGACATATCCATATCTTCCAAAGAGAACTCAACCCGAATCTTTTTCGAGT